>CAUJDF010000014.1 GCA_963169045.1 Myxococcota bacterium | reverse complement strand
GCAGACCTGGTCGCAGGTGGGCACCTCGCCGCCGCCGCCGGGGCCGCCGCCGCCGGGGCCGCCGCCGCCGCTCGGCACCGGCCCCGAAGACCTTCGAGGACATGGTCCTCCACGCCGCCGCCGCCGGGGCCGCCGCCGCCGCTCGGCACGTCGTCGCCGGCGCAGATCTCGCCGGCCGACGTCTGAATGCAGCCCTTCTTGTCGGGGTCGAGTGGGTTCTCGGAGCAGCCCGCCACGACCCAAGCCATCACGAGCAGGTATCTCATCGGTGTGCGTACCGCAGCGCGAAGCCGCCGATGCCTGAGTACGAGGCGAAGTCGAACTGCGCCTCGAGCGCCAGCCGCATCGCCTGCCCCATGTTGAACTCCATGCCGGCGATGGCGCGTCCGCTGACGGAGCGCGGTGCCACCGACTCCCACGTCACGTTGTGGTCGGGGAAGATGTCGACGAGCGACGGTCGCTTGTCGTGCCGCTTCGCCGCCTCGAGGATCTTGTTCGGACCGATGGCGCGGATGTCGGCATTGAAGCCGCGGATGCCCGAGTCCACGTGCCCACCGGCGAGGTCGAGGCCGAGGCCGAGGTAGGGCTGCCACCACGAGACATCCCACACCGCCCGCTGCTCGAGGCTGAGCTGGTAGATGTCCCAGCCCATGATCGGCGCGCCCTTGAAGAACAGGCCCACGTCGATCGGCTCGGCCCCCTCGAGGACGCGCTCGCCGAGCTCCTGGTTGATCGCCTCGTTGAGCAGGCGCGCGTTCTCGTCACCGAGCATCTCGCGCGTATTGCCGAGGTCGAACGTGAAGTTTCGGCCGATGTCCATCGAGCCGGTGAAGTAGCTGACGTCGGCGACGCTGACGAGCGTGGGCACGGCGCCACCTCCGCGCAGCGCGCGGAAGCGGCCGCGGGCACCGTAGATGCTCGTGGTGCCGCGAATGAGGTAACCCTGCGACTCCGCTTGGAATTCGGGGAAGAAGCCGTATCGCAGCGCCACCTCGAGGTCGGGTGTGACCGCCGCGCGCACGCCGATCATCGCCGCCGGGATGGGCACCGGGTCCGGCAGCGTCTTCGGCATCTTCTGGAAGTCTTCGCCGATGTCGTTGAAGTCGCGATAGACGCCGCTGATCAGCCCCACGCTGACGCTGAAGTCCCCCAGCTTGACCAGGTCCATCTGGGCGCCGGGATCGCCCATCGCCTGCATCGCCGGCAGCCGCTTGGCGAGGTAGCGCGGCCCCTTGTCGAGGATCACGAGGATGTCGTTGACGATCGGCACCACCTGCTGCTCGAGGTAGCAGGCGGTCTTCTCCTCGAAGCCGGCGATCCGGTTGCAGTTGCGGTTCTGGGCCCACGCCGGGGAGGCGAGCGCGGCGATCACGAGGAGCGCGCAGATCAGGCGCACGCGTATCCCCCCTAGGTGAAGTCGGTGGGCGGGACAGGACTCGAACCTGCGACCGACGGCATGTAAGGCCGCTGCTCTACCGACTGAGCTACCCGCCCGGTGGGGGATTGATATCAGGTTCGCGCGTTCGAGGCCACGACGCGGCTATGCATGCGGCGGGTTGTGACCCTCGGGGAGGGGCGGCCGCGCCGCTTCGTCCATGCGCCGGGCCTCGCGCCCCTTCCAGAGCGACCCGTCATGGGCGAGCGCCACCTCGAGCACCTCGTCGGCGTGCTCGGCGAGGACGATGCGTAGCGCGTTGCGGATCGGCTGCGGGATGTCCTTGATGTCCTGGCGGTTCTCCTTGGGCACGATCACCGTCCGGATGCCGCCGCGCCGTGCCGCGAGCGTCTTCTCCTTGAGCCCGCCGATCGGCAGCACGCGACCGCGCAGCGTGATCTCACCGGTCATCGCCACGTCGTGCCGCACCGGGATCTTGCAGAGCGCGCTCACGAGCGCCGTCACCATCGTCACGCCCGCCGAGGGCCCGTCCTTGGGCATCGCGCCTTCGGGGAAGTGCACGTGAATGTCGACGTTCTGATAAAAGTCGTCGGGCAGCCCGAGGTCCGCCGCGCGGCTGCGCACGTAGCTCATGGCCGCCCGCGCGCTCTCCTGCATCACCTCGCCGAGCTGGCCGGTGATCGTCAGCTTGCCCTTGCCGGGCACCACCGACACCTCGGTCTGCAACAGATCGCCGCCGTAGGGCGTCCAGGCGAGCCCGTTGACGAGGCCCACGCGCTGCTCGCCCTCGGCCTGGCCGTACTTGAAGCGCGGCGCGCCGAGGTACTTCTGGATGGTGCGCGTGGTGACGTTGAGCTCGAAGCCCTCGATCGGCGTGCCTTCGTTGACCGCCTTGAGCACGTCGCGCGCGACCTTGCGGGACACGCTCGCGATCTCGCGCTCGAGGGCGCGGACGCCGCTCTCCTTCGTGTAGCGGTTGATCAGCAGCTGCAGGGCCGAGTCGGTCCAGTCGACGTGGGCTTTCTCGATGCCGTTGCGCTCGAGCTGCTTCGGCACGAGGTGCCGCCGCGCGATCTGCAGCTTCTCGAACTCGGTGTAGCCCGACAGCTCGATGATCTCGAGGCGGTCCTGCAGCGGCAGCGGGATGGCATGCCGGATGTTCGCCGTCGTGATGAACAGGATCTCGGACAGGTCGTAGTCGAGATCGAGGTAGTGGTCGTTGAACGAGGTGTTCTGCTCGGGATCGAGCACCTCGAGCAACGCCGACGCCGGATCGCCCCGGAAGTCGGTGCTCATCTTGTCGATCTCGTCGAGCAGCATGACCGGGTTGTTCGTCCCGGCCTTCTTGAGGCTCTGGATGATCTTGCCGGGCAGCGCGCCGATGTACGTGCGGCGGTGGCCGCGAATCTCGGCCTCGTCGCGCACGCCGCCGAGCGACAGCCGCACGAACTTGCGGTTCATGCAGCGCGCGATCGACCGGGCGAGCGACGTCTTGCCGACCCCGGGCGGGCCCACGAGGCAGAGGATGGGACCCTGCATCTTCTCGACGAGGCCGTGCACGGCGAGGTACTCGAGGATGCGATCCTTCGGCTTCTTCAGCCCGTAGTGGTCCTCGTCGAGGATCTGTTCGGCCTCGGCGATGTCCTTCTTGTCCTCGGTGATCTCGTCCCAGGGGAGGGAGATGATCCAGTCGATGTAGTTGCGGACGACGGTGGCCTCGGCGCTCATCGGGCTCATCATCTTGAGCTTCTTGAGCTCTTTGCGAGCCTTGGCCGTCGCCTCGTCGCTCATCTTCTTGCGGTTGATCTTCTCCTCGAGCTCCTGCAGCTCGTTCTTGAACTCGTCCCGCTCGCCGAGCTCCTTCTGAATGGCCTGCATCTGCTCATTCAGGTAGTACTCCTTCTGGGTCTTCTCCATCTGCTTCTTGACGCGGGTCCGGATCTTCTTCTCCACCTGGAGAATTTCGATCTCGGCCTGCATCAGCTCGAGGAGCTTCTCCAGGCGGGTGACGGGATCGCTGGTCTCGAGGATGACCTGCTTGTCGGTGAGCTTCAGGTTGAGGTGGGCGACGATCGAGTCCGCCAGCTTCGAGGCGTCGTCGATGTTGCTCACCGCCACCTGCATCTCGGGCGGGATGCGCTTGTTGAGCTTGACGTAGTTCTCGAACGTCGCGTGGACCTGGCGCATGAGCGCCTCGATCTCGGCGTTCTTGTCGGTCGTCTCCTGGATCTCTTCGACCTCGACGCGGAAGAGGTCGTTGACTTCGAGGAAGCGTCGGATGCGTGCGCGCCGCTTGCCTTCGATCAGCACCTTCACGGTGCCGTCGGGCAGGCGCAGCAGCTGGATGATCGTGCCGATCGTCCCGACCGAGAAGATGTCCTCGGCCTTCGGGTCGTTGGTCTTCGCCTGCCGCTGGGCGGCCAGGATCAGGTCCTTGCCCGACGCCATCGCTTCTTCGAGGCTGTTGATGGACTTCTCGCGGCCCACGAACAGCGGCACCACCATGTGCGGGAAGACGATGATGTCACGCAGCGGCAGCAGCGGCAAAGTACGCACGGCCGACTTGCCTCCCTTGTCGTTGTCGCCTTTGAAGAACATGAGGCTCCCGGTGCGAGACAGGCTCAGGCGAGCTCGGCCGCGTCCTTCTGCACCAGCATGAGGGGCTTCTCCCGGCGGAGAATCGTCTCCTCGTTGATCACGACTTCCTTGATGTTGCCGGCGCTCGGGATCTCGTACATGAGATCGAGCATGGCGCTCTCGAGGATGGCGCGCAGGCCGCGGGCGCCCGACTTGTGTTTGAGCGCCTGACGCGCGATCGCGGTCAACGCCTCGGGCGTGAACTTCAGGTTCACGCCGTCCATTTCGAACAGCTTCTTGTACTGCTTGACCAGCGCGTTCTTCGGCTTCACGAGGATGTCGACGAGCGCGTCTTCGGAGAGCTCCTCGAGCGTCGCCGTGACCGGCAGGCGGCCGATGAACTCCGGGATCATGCCGTACTTGATGAGATCTTCGGGTTGGATGGCCGCGAGGAGCTGGCTGAGGTTCTTGTTCGCCTTGCTCTGGACGTCGGCGCCGAAGCCCATCATCGACTTGCCGACCCGCTTTCCGATCATCTCATCGAGGCCCGTGAAGGCCCCGCCGCAGATGAACAGGATGTTGGTGGTGTCGACCTGCAAGAACTCCTGCTGTGGGTGCTTGCGGCCGCCCTTCGGCGGCACGCTCGCCGTCGTGCCTTCGATGATCTTGAGCAGCGCCTGCTGGACGCCCTCGCCGCTCACGTCGCGGGTGATCGAAGGGTTGTCGGACTTGCGGCTGATCTTGTCGATCTCGTCGATGTAGATGATGCCCTTCTGGGCCTTCTCCACGTCGTGATCGGCGGCCTGCAGCAGGTTGACGATGATGTTCTCGACGTCCTCGCCGACGTAGCCCGCCTCGGTGAGGTTGGTGGCGTCGGCGATGCAGAACGGGACGTTGAGGATGCGCGCCAGCGTCTGCGCGAGGAGCGTCTTGCCGCTGCCCGTGGGCCCGATGAGCAGGATATTGCTCTTCTGGAGCTCCACGTCGTCGCGGCCCACCCGCATCTCGATGCGCTTGTAGTGGTTGTGGACCGCGACGGCGAGGATCTTCTTCGCCTTCTCCTGGCCGATGACGTACTCGTCCAGGATGCGCTTGATCTCGCTGGGCTTGGGCACGGCGATGCGCTGCGTGACGTCGTCGCCCTTCTCGACCTCTTCGGCGATGATGTCGTTGCAGAGCGCGATGCACTCGTCGCAGATGTAGACGCTCGGGCCGGCGATGAGCTTCTTGACCTCCTTCTGCGACTTGCCGCAGAAGGAGCAGCTCAGGTTGGCCTTGCTGTCGTCTTTTCTCCGGTCGGCCAAGAAGCGACCTCCTCCGGGCCGCGGCTAGCCTTCGAGCTCTTCGGGAGAGGGGCCGCCGCGGCGCATGACCTCGTCGATGAGGCCGTATTCTTTCGCCTCGTAGGCGCTCATGAAGCGATCGCGATCGGTGTCGGTCACGATGCGCTCGAGCGGTTGTCCCGTGTTGAACACGAGGATCTTGTTGAGCCGGTCGCGCAGCCGCAGGATCTCGCGCGCCTGGATCTCGATGTCGCTGGCCTGGCCCTGCGCGCCGCCGAGCGGCTGGTGCAGCATGATGCGCGAATTGGGCAGGCTGAAGCGCCGGCCCTTCTCGCCGCACGACAGCAGGAACGCGCCCATCGAGGCGGCCTGGCCGAGGCAGATCGTGCTCACCGGGCACTTGACGTGGTTCATCGTGTCGTAGATCGCGAGACCCGACGTGATGACGCCACCCGGCGAGTTGATGTAGAGCGCGATCTCCTTGTCGGGATCTTCGCTCTCGAGATAGAGCAGCTGCGCGATGATCACGTTGGCGACGTGATCGTTGATCGGCGTGCCCAGGAAGACGATGCGATCCTTGAGCAGGCGGCTGTAGATGTCCCAGCCGCGCTCCCCGCGGTGCGTCTGTTCGACGACCGTGGGGATCAGACTTCGCGGGACGAAGTCGAACCAGTCGGGCTTGCTCATTCGGCAGCTCCCTCCGCGTGGCCGTGGTCGTGGGCGGGCACGTCCTTGGAGACCTTCGTGACGGTAGCCTTCGTCAGAAGGAATTCAAGGACCTTCTCCTGACGCAGACGCGCGCGGAGACTCGCGCGCCGCGAGGGATCGCGATACATCTGGCGAACGCGCGCACCGTACTGGCCCATTGACCGCGCCATCTGCTCGATCATCGCGCCGAGCTCGCGCTCTTCGACGGAGACGTTCTCGCGGTCGGCGATAGCGTCGAGCACGAGCTGGGCACGCAGCTGGCCGAGCACCTCGGGCGTCGCCACCTCGAGGTCGGCGGCGGCCTTCGAGCGCGCCGTCTCCGCGTCGAGCCCGGCCTGCTGGGCCTCGGCAACAATCTGCTGGCGGTGGTCGTCGAGCGCCGCCTGCACCATCGAGGGCGGCAGCTCGAAGTCGTACTGGCCGGCGATGACCTTGCGGATGGCCTCCTGCGCCTCCCGAGCGGACTGCTGGTCGTAGCGCGCCTGCATGCTCTTGCGAACCTGCTCGCGCACCTTGTCGATGTTCTCCTCGCCGAGCGCGTCGGCGAGCGGCTGGCCGATCTCGGGAACGACCTTCTGCTGGATCTTCTTGAGGGTGACGGCGAAGACGGCGTCCTTCCCGGCGTAGTCGGCCATCGGGTACTCGGCGGGGAAGGTGACCTTCACGTCGAAGGTCTCGCCCACCTTGTGGCCGATGATCTGGTCCTCGAAGCCGGGGATGAAACGGCCGGAGCCGAGCTCGATTTCGTTGTCTTCACCCTCGCCGCCCGCGAAGGGCACGCCGTCGATCGAACCCTTGAAGTCGATGACGACGAGGTCGCTCTGGCGGGCGTCGTCGCGGTCGCTGACGTCCTGGAACTTCGCCTGGTGCTCGGCGATGTGCGTCAGCTCGTGGTCGACGCGGTCCTCGGGGAGGTTCCACTCGGTCTGCTCGACGGCGATGCCATCGTAGGGCAGCACGTTGATCTTCGGCGGGACCTCGACGGTGAAGGCGAACGAATAGTCGGTGGCGGGGGCGGCAGGGCCGGCCTCGATCTCGGGGCGGCTGACGGGCATCAGGCCGTGGTCGTCGAGGGCACGGCGCCAGCCCTCGTCGATCAGCTCCTGGGCGACGTCGGCGGCGACGCGGGCGCCGTAGCGCTGCTCGAGGAACTTCTGCGGGACCTTGCCGCGGCGAAAGCCGGGCACGGCCACCTTCTGCGCGAGCTGGTTGTAGGCAGTGGAGAACTGACGCGCGACCCGCTGGGCCGGAACGGTGACCTTCACCCGCTTCTTGACGGGGCCCTGATCTTCGACTTGTACCTGCATGTCCGCCACGTTTCGCCGTGCGCCCCTGCGGGCGTTCGCCATGAGATGAGTACACGGGGCCGCCGGTCGCGCGGGCGTGGCGCAGACCGGGGCGCTGTCGCTCGGCCCCCTGCCGAGCGCCCCCCGGTGCGTGGATGGAGACGATGATCGATCGGTGCGAGGAGGGGGACTCGAACCCCCACGGATGAACCGCTGGAGCCTAAATCCAGTGCGTCTACCAGTTCCGCCATCCTCGCCGAAGATGGATCAATGGGTGGGCCATGGAGGAATCGAACCTCCAACCTGCGGATTAAGAGTCCGTTGCTCTGCCAATTGAGCTAATGGCCCGGAATGTGGGCGAGGGGAGGGCGGAAGAGGCCGCGAAGGGAAAGTGGGTGGGCCATGGAGGAATCGAACCTCCAACCTGCGGATTAAGAGTCCGTTGCTCTGCCAATTGAGCTAATGGCCCACGGGTACGCCCGGCAGGAATCGAACCTGCGACCTGCGGATTCGAAGTCCGACGCTCTATCCAACTGAGCTACGGGCGCGCATACACTCCCCCGCGGTTCGGCGGGGTGAAGGTGGGGTGGATGACGGGGATCGAACCCGCGACACTCGGAACCACAATCCGATGCTCTACCGACTGAGCTACATCCACCGCAGTTGGCGCGCCTGGGTGGACTCGAACCACCGACCGGCGGCTTAGAAGGCCGCTGCTCTATCCAGCTGAGCTACAGGCGCTCGAGCCGCCGCATGGCCCCATTCGAGCGACCTCGACCGACCCGATTTCAAAGAGCGCTTCGGAACCGCAGCTGGTCGGGGTGAGAGGATTCGAACCTCCGACGACCAGTACCCAAAACTGGCGCGCTACCAGGCTGCGCTACACCCCGTTCGGGGGCCAAAGCGGACGCAAGCTAGCGAGGCTTCGACCCGACGTCAAGTCCAAAGCGGCCGGGGACCGGACGACAGAGCGAGAAGATAGCCGCGTTTCGGGCGCCGTCAACGTCTCGTCGTCAGAAGCGTGCGTCGACGACCAGGGCGCGCATCACGGACGGCTCGCTCGAGGCGGAGAGCGGGAACGCCGGGAACTCCGCGTGGAGCGCTCCGGAGAGGGCGGCGACGTCGTCGGGCGTGGCGGGGAGGCGGTCGAGGACGACCTCGCCCGTCGTCGCGCAGGCGGGCGGGCCGTCGGCGCCACCGTCGCTGGTGTCGATGAGGCAGACGCGGGCGCGGGAGCGCTCGACGTCGAGCTCGAGACGCAGGAGCCGGCCCGCGCTGATGCCGCCCTCCCGCCAGATCTCGACCGCGACCAGGCTCGGAAGGGCCCAGTCGGTGTGGTCGGCGGTGGGCGCGCGGTGGACGGCGACGGCCGCTTCGGGCGCCGTGCAGAGGGGGGCGAGCATCCGCAGGTCGGACTCGGCCGCGCAGGTCACGGCCGCCGCCTCGGGACCCAGGGTGCCGTCGACGCGGACCGCGAGGTCCATGGCGCGGTCGCGGTCCCACGGTTCGGGTCCGTAGGCCATGTGGGGCGTGGGGCAGTAGAGCTCGGCGCCGCACTCGACCGCGCGGTCGTAGTCGAGCGGCGGGCAGTCGGCCCAAAGGCAGCGCACGCCGCCGTCGGCGTGGCACCAGAGGCCGGGCGCGCCGGCGCCGCCGCACTCGGCGAACCACGCCCCGCGGAAGCACTCGGCGGCGGGCTTGCGATCGGGGCAGGCGGCGGCGAGGTCGACGACGAGCGGGGCGACGACGGCGCCGTCCATGGCGGAGAGCGTGCGGCGGCCCGGCGCCTGGGGCGGCAGCTCGAGTGGCAGCGCCTCCTCCTCGACCAGGCCGTAGCCGATGACGTCCGGCGCGCAGCGGAGGCGGTCCCAGGCGGTGACTCGCAGGCGCTGACCGTCGGGCTCGACCTCGAAGCGGTCGAACGCGCGCTCGCAGAGGAACGGCGCGCCGTCGGGGGTGGCCCAGTTCACGTTGGACGGCGTCTCGGTCGCGACCTGGATCGGGATCTGCCGGCCGGCGGGCGCTCCGGGCGCGCTTCGCCATTCGTCGGGGACGGTGAGGCGGAGGATGGTGCGCGCCTCGAGGACGCGACCGGTACGCAGGGCGGCTTCGGCCACGGCGCGCGCCGCGATGTCGTCGAGGGGCGCGTCGCTGCAGAGGGCCACGCCCCGAAACGCGCGGCGCACGGGTAGGGCAGGCGGGCACGTGAAGCGGGCCACGTCGTGGTGGGCGCAGTACGCAATGCCGTCGACCTCGACGACGGTGCCCTCGCCGGCGCACGGCTCCGGGCCGGGCGCCCCATCCCTCGCGGTGTCGGGCGCGACCGCGTCGCCCGCGTGCCCGTCGGGCGGCACCGCGTCGCCCGGGGGTCCGCCGCCGCCGGCGCCACGCTCGGCGTCCTGTCCGCACCCGCAGGCGAGCACCGCCAGCACCAGCCATGTCGCGCGCATCGTCGCCTCCGGCGCACGAGACGCGCCGACGCCGCCGATCTCACGCGCCGAAGTGCGCGCGCAAGACCGGAAGGATGGCCCGAGCGGCGCGGCCGCGATGGCTGACCGCGTGCTTCTCTTCGGAGGAGAGCTCGGCGGTCGTGCGGCCCGACGGCAGCACGAAGAGCGGGTCGTAGCCGAAGCCGTTGGCACCGCGCTCCTCGAAGCCGATCTCGCCCTCGACGACGCCGCGGGCGAGCACGCAGCCGTCGCGTCGCTCCAACCCCCCAGGCAGCGGCAGGCCCTCGGGGAGGCCGGCGACGGCGATGACGCAGACGAAGCGGGCGCGGCGGTCCTCGGCGTCGCCGACGTTGCGCAGCAGCGCCGCGCGGCGGTCGGCGTCGGTCCCCGGCACGTAGCGCGCCGAGTGGATGCCGGGGCCCCAGCCGAGCGCGGCGACCTCGATGCCGCTGTCGTCGGCGAGCGTCGGGGCGCCCGTCCGCTCGAACGCCGCGCGGGCCTTGAGGATCGCGTTGCCGGCGAAGTCGGGCGCGTCCTCGACCGGCTCCGGCGCCGGCGGGAAGGCGTCGAGGCCGACGAGCGGGATTCCGGGCAGCAGCTCGCCGAACTCGGAGAGCTTGTGGGCGTTGCCGGTGGCGACGAGCAGCCTCACCGGGCCGCCGCCGCCGCGTCGAGCGCCGCCTGCTGCAGCGCGAAGAGCTGGTTCACCGCGACCATCGCCTGGTCGAGCATCTCGTCGAGCTGCACGCGCCCGAACGGTCGGCCCTCGCCCGTCCCCTGCACCTCGACGATGCCCTTCGGCGTCGCGACGAAGTTCAGGTCGACGTCGGCGGTGGAGTCCTCGGCGTAGCAGAGGTCGGTGACGACGGTGCCGCCGACGACGCCCACCGAGACCGCGGCCACGCGCTCCGCCTTCGGGGGCGCGATGTGGCCCTTCCGGCTGAGGTCCTCGAGGGCGAGGCGGGTGGCGAGCCAGGAGCCGGTGATCGCGGCGCAGCGCGTCCCGCCGTCGGCCTGGATCACGTCGCAGTCGACCCAGAGGGTGCGCACGCCGATGCGGTCGATGTCGAAGACGGCGCGCAGGCTGCGGCCGATGAGGCGCTGGATCTCGGCGGTGCGTCCGCTGACGTTGGGCCGCTCGCGCTTGACGCGCTGGGCGCCGGCGCCAGGCAGCATGCCGTACTCGGCGGAGAGCCAGCCGCCGCCGGTGCCGAGGCGGTGCGGGGGCACGCGGTCCTCGAAGGCCGCCGAGCAGAGCACGTGCGTGTCGCCCCAGCGGACGAGCACGCTGCCCGGGGCGGTGCGCTGCACGCCGATCTCGAAGGCGATGGGCCGGAGCGCGGCGGGGGCGCGGCCGTCGGGACGAGGCTTCACTTCTCGCTCCTCTTTTCGCGGGGGGCGTTCACGAGGCGCCCGAAGTCGAGGATGCCCTCGGCGAGGCCGCGCGCGACCGCGGCGATGCCGGCGTCGCTCGTGACGTAGCGGCCCTCGTCCTTGTGGTTGATGAAGCCCACCTCGGTGACCACCGCCGGCATCTTCGCCCCGAGCAGCACCACGAACGGGGCCTGTTTGACGCCGCGCGCCGGGAACGGGGTGCGCGGCGCGAGACGACGGACGAGGTGCGCCGCGAGCGCCTGCGCGTCGTGGTGCGCCTGCGTCTGCCCGAGGTCCATCAGGATGGCGGCGAGGTCACCCTGCGCCGAGGGCGCGGGCTCCTCGGGCACGGGGGCGCCGTCGTTCTCGAACAGCGCCAGGCGTCGCGCCGCCTCGTCGCTCGCCGACAGGCTCAGGAAATAGGTCTCGTGGCCCACCGGGCCGGCTCTTGGCGAGGAGTTGAGGTGGATGCTGACGAGCACGTCGGCGCCGGCGTCGTTGGCGAGCCGCACGCGGTCGGCGAGGGCCAGGTCGCGGTCGTCCTCGCGGGTGAGGATGACCTTCACGCCCGCGGCGCGGAGATGCTCGGCGGCGGCCTGAGCGATCTGCAGCGTGTAGACCTTCTCGTGCTGGCCGGTGTGCGGGCAGAGCGCACCTTCATTGGCGCCGCCGTGGCCGGGGTCGAGCACGACCGTCGACAGGCCGGGGGCCGCCGTCGCGAAGAACAACCAACCGAGGAGAGGGGTGATCACGTGAAGAAGAGGATAGGGCCGTCGGGCGGGGAGCCGATAGTCGGACTTGAACCGACGACCTGCTCATTACGAGTGAGCTGCTCTACCAGCTGAGCTATATCGGCAATAGCCGCCCGACGGGACGCGGATACATATCAGGTGCGGTCCGCGGTGTCAACGGCTCGCCGCGGTGAAACGGCGGCGTTGCGGTCGCCACGCCGGGCGGTCGTATGATGCGCCGCGGAGGGGACATGCGGTCGAGCTGGCGAGCGGCTTGGTTCGGGGTGCTGCTCTCGGGGTGCGCCTCGGGCGACGGCGACGCGGGCGGCGAGTGCGGCGGCGGCTGCCCGCGCGGTCTCGAGTGCCGGAGCGACCGCTGCGTCCAGCCGGAGCGCGACGCGGCCCCGGCGGCGGACGTGCTGCCGGCCGCGGACGCGGCCAGGGACGGGGCCCTGCCCGACGGCGCGATGCCCGACGGCACGGCGCCGGATGGTGGGACGCCCGACGGCGCGTCGGCCGACATGGCGGTGCCCACGGACGCCGCCGTCGCCGACATGGCGCGGCCCGACGCGGCCATGGCCTGCGAGGTGGGCGCCATCGACGACTGCGGCAGCAACATGGGCCGGTGCCGCCGCGGGCGACGCGTCTGCGGCGAAGACGGCGCGTGGGGCCCCTGCGAAGGCGAGATCGGCCCCCTCGCCGAGGTCTGCAATGGCGCCGACGACGACTGCAACGGGACGGTCGACGACGGCTTCGGTGTCGACGCCCCCTGCGACGGCGTGGGCGCTTGTGGCGAGGGCCGCGTCGAGTGCCGCGACGACTTCCAGACGCGCTGCTCCACCGATCCCGGCGGCAGCCGGACCGAGGTGCGCGCCGAGCGTTGCGACGGCGCCGACGACGACTGCGACGGGCGCGTCGACGAGGACTTCCGGCTCGGCCGCGACTGCGTCGGCCGCTGCGGACCGGGCACGGTCGAGTGCTCCGAGGGGGGCGAGGGCGCGATCTGCTCCACCGACGACGGCGGCTCCGAGAGCACGGTGCGCGAGGAGACCTGCAACCGGCGCGACGACGACTGTGACGGCACGGTGGACGAGGGGTTCCGGCTCGGCGAGGCCTGCGACGGGCAGGGCAGGGCGCGTGCGGCGCAGGCGTCTTCGAGTGCGGCGACGGCGGGCAGGCGCGCTGCAGCACCGAGCCCGGCGGCGCCGCGGACCAGGCGGTGCCCGAGGCCTGCAACGCCCGCGACGACGACTGCGACGGCACGGTGGACGAGGGCCAGGGGGTCGGCGATCCCTGCGACGGCGTGGGCGGCTGCGGGCGCGGCGTCACCGAGTGCGCGCCGGACGGGACGCGCCGGTGCAGCACCGATCCCGGCGGCACGCAGTCCGAGGAGGGCGTCGAGGTCTGCAACGCGGCCGACGACGACTGCGACGGGCGCGCCGACGAGGGCCTCGGGCTCGGGGACGCGTGCGGCGCCATCGGCGTCTGTCCCGCCGGGCAGCAGGAGTGCGGGCCGGGCGACGCGGTCGTGTGCAGCACGCGCGCGGGCGGCTCCGCCGATGTTTCACGCGCCGAGGCGTGCAACATGCTGGACGACGACTGCGACGGGCGCGCGGACGAGGACTTCGCGCTCGGCCAGCCGTGCGTCGGGCGTGGCATCTGCGGCGCCGGCGTGGTCGAGTGCGACGACGACGGCGCGGCCCACTGCAGCACCGAGCCCGGCGGCTCCCGCGACGCCTCGGGCGCCGAAGGCTGCAACGGACGCGACGACGACTGCGACGGCCTCACCGACGAGGGCGGCGCGTGCTCCGGCGACGACTGCCGCGAGGCGCCGCTCCTGGCGCTCGGCGATACGGTCTCCGGCAACACCGCGATGCTCGCCAGCGACTATGCGCGCAGCACGTGCTTCGCGAACTCGCCGGGCAACGACCAGGTCTTCCGGGTGGTGATCCCCGCCGCGGGCAACTACGTGGTCGGCGTGGCGCCGCTCGCCGGGGACTTCGACCCGATGTTCTTCGTCGGCACGGCGTGCACCGAGGAGAACGTCGCCAACTGCGTGCTGCCCACGGCCGGCCGCGACACGAACGCCGCGGGCCGGCCCGAGGCGCGGTCGATCGCCTTCCCGCGCGGCGACACGTTCTGGCTGATCGTCGACGCGCGCGTGGTCGGGCGCGGCGGGCCGTTCGTGGTGTCGGCGCGGCCCACGGCCGACGGCGAGGCGTGTGAGAACCCCATCGCGCTCGCGCTGCCGGCGCGCTTCGTCGGCACGACCGAGGCCGTCGGCGGGCGGCGCAACGACGTGGCCGGCACCCGCTGTCCCGCGGACCGCATCACCACCGGTCCGGACCAGGTCTTCTCGGTACAGGTGCCGCGCGCCGGCCGACTGCGCGTCCGCGTCACGCCCGACGCCGGCGCCGTGAACCCCATCCTGCAGCTCGTGCGCGATTGCGCCGCCATCGACGACTCGTGCGTGGCCGGCGTCGACGCCAACGCCGGCGGCGGCACCGAGGTGCTCGAGGCCGCCGTCGAGCCCGGCGCCTACTTCATCGTCGTCGACCACATCGGCAACCCCGGCGGCGCGTTCTTCCTCGAAGCCGAGATGCTGTGAACCGCGGCGGCTCGCGGGGGCGCCACCGGAGCGGTGATTCGCCTCGAGTTCCGCCATCTTCGGGACCGGCCCTCGACGCGCATCAAGTACGCCCTCGACTGAGATTCGCCTTGCTCCTTGCGGCGACTCGGTCGTTGCTCGGCCTCGTCGACGCCGAAGTTCGAGATCAGCGGCGGAGCCAGACGTCGTCGCGCAGCTCGTAGAGGACGTCCTTCGGCTTGTCCTGGTCCCAGGGCAGGGGGATGGGCTCGTAGGATCGGCCGGTCTCGGCGGGCGACCACGTCTCGCGGGTGAGGCCGGTGACGGTGGCGGGCGAGACGGCGATGCGGTGCGGCTCCCCGCGCTTGTTCGGCGCGACGAAGCGCAGGCTCGAGCGCAGCTCCGCCTGCTCGCGGGGGCGCTCCTCGGCGAGCTTCTGGCCGAACATGCGCTTCAGGAAGCCGTCGCGCACCCCGTACACCTCGAGGATCTCCACGCGCAGCTCGTCAGGCACGACCCAGCGCGAGTGGGTGACGACGATCTCGTGGCCGGGCTGGCCGTCGACGTCGCGCAGCTCGAGGTTCTGAAGCGTCGAGCCGTCGCCCCAGGCGTGCGTGAAGTAGAAGTAGATCGCCCCGCCGGGCAGGCCCCGCCCGAGCACCACGACGTCGGCGGCGTTGACGACCACCTCCTCGGGCGCGCCGTCACCGTTGACGTCGGTGCGGCGCCGGCCGTACTCCGCGGCGAGCGCGCCCCGCTCGGCGAGGTACTGGTCGAAGAGGCCGGCCGTCGTGTCGAAGCGCAGGTTGGGCGGCCCGCCCGCCGGCGCGGTGGCGATGACGGTCTCGGTCTTCGTGGGGTCGTGGTCCACGTCGCTCACGACCGCCGAGAAGCCGAAGGATCCCGCGGTGATGCCGGGCAGCGCCGCCACGGGCAGCGAGAGCTCGACCGCCCAGCCGTCCTTGCGGGTGGTGCTCGACAGGCGGCCGTCGGGCACCGCCTTGCCGTCGAGCTTCATCGTCGCGGCGCGGGCGCCCTCGAGGTCGTTGAGCGCCACGTCGAGCGTGCGCCGCCGGCCGTCGATGGCGAAGACGAGGGCGAGGCGGTCCCCGCCGCGGCCGGCGCCCGGCTGCAGGACGTCGTCCTTCACCTGCACCCCGACGAAGAAGGTGGCGCCGTCGCAGGCGACGTTCACCGTGCCGGCGAGGTCGTTCGGACCGGTGAGATCGCCGGAGACGAGGTGCCCGAAGGTGAACGAGGTGAAGCCGTTCCAGTCGTCGAAGAAGGCGTCGACCTCGATGGCGCCCGGGACTGAGGGCGGCATCACGCGCGGCTCGAGCAGCGCGACCAGGGCGAGGAGGGTGGTGATCACTCTTCGTCGGCGCGGTCGGGGAGCTCGATGTCGTACTTCTTCATCAGCCGGTACACGTGGCGGCGGTCGATGCCGGCCTCGCGGGCGACGCGGCTGATGTTCTGATTGTGGCGCTCGAGCAGTTGGAGCAGGTACTCGCGTTCGAACTGCGCCACCATGCGCTCCTTGGCGTCCTTCAGGTTCTCGCCGGGCTGGATGGCGGGGACGGGCAGCACGCGGCCGGCGAGATCGGCGTGGCCGAGGCGGGCGCGCAGCTCGCCGGGCAGGTCGTCGACCTGCACCTCGTCGGTCTCGCAGAAGGTCGCGGCGCGCTCGACGACGTTGCGCAGCTCGCGCACGTTGCCGGGCCAGTCGTAGGTGCGCAGCGCGTCGATCACCGCGGGCGCGAAGCCGCGCGCCACGACCGACTCGTCGCGCTGCCGCAGCTCCTGCATGAAGTGCTCGATGAGCAGGCCGAGGTCCTCGAGCCGGTCGCGGAGCGACGGCAGCTCGATGCGCACCTTGGCGAGGCGGTAGAAGAGGTCCTGCCGGAACTTGCCCTCTTCGACGAGCGTGGAGAGGTTGCGGTTGGTGGCGGCCACCACACGCACGTCGACGCGGATGGTGCGTTCGCCGCCGACGCGCCGGATCTCCCCGCTCTCGAGCGCGCGCAGGAACTTCGGCTGCAGCGCCACCGACATCTCGCCGAGCTCGTCGAAGAAGATCGTACCGCCCTCGGCGCGCTCGAAGACCCCGCGGTGCGTGCGGATCGCCCCGGAGAAGGCGCCCTTCTCGTGGCCGAAGAGCTCGGACTCGAGCAGGTTCTCGGGGAACGCCGAGCAGTCGAAGATGACGAGCGGACCGCGCGCGCGGCGCGAGCGCTCGTGGATCGCGCGGGCGACGAGCTCCTTGCCGGTGCCGGTCTCGCCCTCGATGACCGCCGACAGCTCGGAGGGCGCCACCTTGTCGATGATCCCGTAGGTGGCGCGCATGCGAGACGACGAGCCGATGAGCGAGCCGTAGCGGTTGCGCGCGATCGGGTAGACGGGGATCTCCTCGACGAGCGGCATGAAGCGCACGAGGGAGTTGCCGACCAGCATCTCGCAGTTCGGATAGAGGTACGCCTCGCGCAGGCGCAGCTCGCCGACGTAGGTGCCGTTGGTCGAGTCGTGGTCGACCAGCAGGTACTCGTCACGGATGTGCCGGATCTCACAGTGAAATCGGCTGACCGTGTTGTCGCTGAGGACGAGGTCGCACTTCTCGTTCGTGCCGATGCGCACGATCGGCTTGGCGACCACCAGCTCCTTGCCGCGGTCGGGGCCGTCGACGACGACCAGCTTGCACTTGTCGAGGTGGATCAGGCTCGTGGCCGAGTCGATCGCGACCTCGACGGTGTGATGCCGGTCGTCTTCGGCGAGCGCCTCCTCGGAAGGCAGGCGGTCGATGCGCGGGTGTCCCCCCCGTTCCGACATGCGGGAGAGACTAGGCCACGCCAAGGTCGGGGCGCAACTCGCAGGCGTGGTCGTCTTCGTCCGTCCCTGAATGGCAGTTCCTCGGGGTCCGTCCCGGTTGACGTGCTGGCTCGCGAAAGTCTATGGAGGCGGCGATGAAAGCCCTGTTCCTGATCTGGACGTCCCTCTTCGGCGCCCCCGCGCTGCAACCGGCCGCGCCGGCCCCTGCGGCCGCCGAGGCCGCGGCCCCCGACGCGGCGCAGGTCGTCGAGGGCATCCAGAACTTCTACGCCACGACGAAGGACCTCAAGGCGCAGTTCACCCAGACCTACACCTACAAGGTCCACGACCGGTCGCAGACCTCGAGCGGCGTCGTCTTCTTCAAGAAGCCGCGCATGATGCTCTGGGACTACCAGCAGCCGGTCCGCAAGCAGTTCAAGTCCGACGGCGCCACGCTGTGGGTCTACGAGCCCGAAGCGAGCCAGGCCTTCAAGCGCGACCTGGCGAAGTCGCAGCTGCCGGTGGCGCTGACGTTCATGACCGGCGAGGGCAAGCTCTCCGCCGAGTTCGACGCGAAGCTGCTGAAAGCGCCGGACGAGAAGCACTACCTCGTCGAGTTGATCCCGAAGCGCGACGAGGGCGACTACAAGTCGCTGCGCCTGCTCGTCGACCGCCAGACCTTCGCCGTGATGGCCAGCACCGTCGTCGACCCCGTGGGCAACACCAACCACGTGCGGTTCGGCGCGGTGCAGACGAACCTCGGCCTGCCCGACGAGGGCTTCAAGTTCCAGCCCCCGCAAGGCGTGCGGGTGATCACCGACATGCAGAGGTCCGCCCCTTGACCAGTCGTCCGCCCGTCCAGCGCGTCCACTTCGTCTCCCTCGGCTGCCCCAAGAACCGCGTCGACACCGAGACCATGCTCGCCGGCCTGCCCGCGGGCCGGTTCGTCGTCACCGCCGACGCCGAGGAGGCCGACGTGGTGGTGGTCAACACCTGCGCGTTCGTCGACGAGGCGAAGCAGGAGAGCATCGACACCATCCTCGACATGGCGCAGCTCAAGGAGGACGGCAAGCTGCGCAAGCTGGTCGTCGCCGGGTGCCTCTCGCAGCGCTACCCGACCGAGCTGGCCGAGGAGATGCCCGAGGTCGACCACTTCGTCGGCACCAACGACCTCGGCACGGTGGCGAAGCTGATCGGCGGCGAGAGCGACGCGCGTATCGCCGTCGGCAGCCCCGACCGGCGCGACTTCGACTGGGAGGCGCCGCGCGTCAACTCGATGCCCGGCTACACGGCCTACCTGAAGATCGCCGAGGGCTGCTCGAACGCCTGCGCGTTCTGCATCATCCCCACGCTGCGCGGTCCGCAGCGCAGCCGCACGATCGCCTCGGTGGTGCAGGAGGCTCGCGAGCTGGCCTCGAAGGGCGTCGTCGAGCTGAACCTCATCGCGCAGGACCTGACGGCCTACGGCTACGACCTCAAGCCGCGCACGAACCTCACCGCGCTGCTCGAGGCGCTGGCCGAGGTCGACGGCATCCACTGGATCCGGCTGTTCTACGCCTACCCGCGCAGCTTCCCGAAGGGGCTGATCGAGTTGATGGCGAAGGAGCCGAAGATCGCGCCCTACCTCGACATGCCGCTGCAGCACATCGCCGATCCGGTGCTGCAGCGCATGGCGCGCGGCACCCGGGGCGACGTCATCCGCAAGCGCGTCGGCGAGCTGCGCGAGAAGCTGCCGGCGCTGTGCATCCGCACCACGTTCCTCGTTGGCTTCCCCGGCGAGACCGACGCCGACTTCCGCCAGCTGCTCGCCTTCCTCGACGAGGGCCGCTTCGAGCGCGTGGGCGCGTTCGCCTACTCGCACGAGGAGGGCACGCCCTCCTACGACATGCCCGGCCAGGTGCCCGAGGCCGTCAAGCAGGCGCGCCTCGAGGAGCTGATGTACCACCAGCGCGGCATCGCCCGGCAGATCAACCGGGAGATGGTCGGCCGGCCGGTCGACGTGCTCGTCGAGGGCACGAGCGACGAGAGCGACCTCGTGTGGGTGGGGCGTACGGCGCAGCAAGCGCCGGAGATCGACGGCAAGACCTGGCTGTCGAACACCGAGGGCGTTGCACCGGGCCGCATCATCAAGGCGGTCGTGCGGCAGGCGACGGACTACGACCTCGTGGCCGAGCCGCTCACCATCGGACTCTGAACCTCGGGGGGCGGAAACGCCGCGCCCGGCCGGGCGCGGCGAAGAGGCGCGACCTTACTTGGTCGGGGTCTCGTTGCCGCACTTGTCGCACATCCAGAACAGGCCGCTCGGCCGGCTGTGGCGCACGAACTTCACGACCTGCATCTTGGGGTTGCCGCAGGCGGGGCAGGCCTTGACCTTGCCCGCTTCACGGTCGGCACGGATAGCCAGCTTGGCGGGACGAGCACCCATGGCTCACTCTCCTCGAAGAAACAGCAAAGGCGCGAGACCATAGCCGCGGCGACCCGTCGCGTCAAGCCTGCCGCGGAGGCGGGTCATGGCATCGCCGCGTCCCGGCTCGCCCACGCCTGCAGCACCTCGGCGACGTCGGCCCGTCCGAGCGGCGCGCTGGCGATGTCGAGCGGGGTGCGATCGTCGTGGGAACGCGCGTTCGGATCCGCCCCCAGCGCGAGCAGCCGGCGCGCCATCCCCGCCGTGCCGAAGCGCGCGCAGTAGTGCAGGAGCGTGTAGCCCTGCCGGTCGGGGAGGTCCGCCACCCGGTCCCGGCCTTCGAGGACGCGCAGCACCAGGGCCTCGTGGCCGCTCATGACGGCCCGGGCCAGCAGGGTGCGGCCCCGCTCGTCCGTCGCGTTCGCGGAGAACGGCGCGCCGAGATCGAGCAGCATCCGGGCCTTCTCGCCGTCGCAGCCGCTGATGCTCGGAACGCCCCAATGGGAGCTGCCCACGGCGCAGGCGAGCGCGTTGTCGAAGAGCCGCGCTTCCGGCTCGAGCCCGCGCTGGCGGAGCAGCGGAATCCAGCCGGTCCGTCCCTGCAGGATGGCCTTGCCGAGCGCGTGGTTCCCGTCGGGGCCGCGGACGTCGAGCTTCGCGCCCGCGGCCAGGAGCGCGTCGAGCACCGCCTCGCCGGCCGCCGGATCGGCGTCCACGACGAGCAGCACCGTCCGGCGCGACCGCGCCCACGCCTTCGCGTCCGGCGCCTCCGGAATTCCTTGCGGATCCGCGCCGAGCTTCAGGAGCGCCCGCACCCACGCCACGTCGCCATGCGTCACGGCCGACACGAGCGCGAGCGTCGGCCGCGGGTCGGCCCCGCCTGGCCAGGGGCGCGCCAGCAGCGTCTCGACGAGCGCGCGCAGGTCACTCGCCAGCGCGAGCTCGAAGATCCGCAGCTTCACGTCACCGTCGCCGTACTCCGCGTTGGCGCCCTTCCCGAGCAGCCACAGCGCCGCCGCCTCCTGCTTCGCCATCACCGCCTGCTCGAGCGCGCGGTGCGGCACGGAGGAGCTCCCGTCGAGTCGCTCGGAGACGTGGGCCTCGGGGTCCGGCGGGGCCGCCAGCAGGCGCTCGAGCACCTCGACGCGGCCCGCCTTCGCCGCCGCGAAGAGAGCGAGGTCCCGCCGCTTGACGCGGCGCTCGACGAACAGGTCGACCGCCTCGAGAGGCCCGCGGGCGGCGACGAGCTCGAACGCGTCCTGCGGCACCTTCATCCCGAGGGCGTCCGCCGCGTCCATGAGCGCGCGGAGCGACTCCAGATCGCCCCTCTTGGCCGCGAGCGCGAAGACGCCGAGCCCCGGCTCCGCCCCGTCGGCCGGCGTGCGGGCGAAGAGGTCCTCGATCCGCTTCTTCGCGAGGATCTTCGTCAGCGCGGCCTGATCGCCCTTCTGCAGCGCGGCGACGATGGGCGGCACCCGCTCCTTCGCCAAGGCGGCGATCGAGGGGGCGGCGATCGCCATGACGACGAGGAGGGCCGACCGAATTCGCAGTGAAATCATCGCCCCAGACTATCACGCCGCGGGCGTCAGGCCTGCCGCGGATCGGGCCGGAACACCTCGGGCGGGATCATGCCGTCGAGCATGTGCTCGAGGCGCTCGGCGACGATGCGCGTGATGTCGTCGGTCTCGGTCTGCTGCATCACCTCGGCGAGCAGCTCGACGCAACGGCTGCGCACGAGCGCCCGCAGCACCGACTTCACGAGCGGGATGCTCACCGCGTTCATCGAAAGCTCGTCGAGGCCGAGGCCGACGAGGATGGGCGCGTAGAACGGGTCGCCCGCCATCTCGCCGCACATGCTCACCGGGATGCCCGCCGCCTTCGCCGCGCCCACGATGCGGTCGAGCATGCGCAAGAGCGCCGGGTGCAGCGGCCGGTAGAGGTGGGCGACGTGCTCGTTCGCGCGGTCGATCGCCAGCGTGTACTGAATGAGGTCGTTGGTGCCGATGGCGAAGAACGCGACCTCTTTCGCCAATAGATCCGCGATCATGGCCGCGCTCGGCAGCTCGATCATGATCCCGAGCGGGATGTCGTCGGCGACCGGCTGGCCTTCGGCGGCGAGCTCCTGGCGGCACTCGCCGACGATCTTCTTCACCTGACGCACCTCGGTCACGTCGCTGATGAGCGGGAACATGATCCGCAGGTGGCCGTAGATGCTGGCGCGCAGCATGGCGCGCAGCTGCGTGCGGAAGATGCCCTGCTCGCGCAGGCAGAACCGGATGGCGCGCAGGCCCATGACCGGGTTCATCTCGCGGCTGATGCGCAGCGGCGTGATGAACTTGTCGCCGCCGAGGTCGAGCGTGCGGATGGTCGCGCCGGCGTCGCCGCAGCGCTCGAGGACGGTGCGGTAGTGCTCGAACTGCTCCTCCTCGGTGGGGAGCGTCTCGCGGTTCATGTAGAGGTACTCGGTGCGGAACAGGCCGACCCCCTCGGCGCCGTACCCGAGCACGATCGAGGCCTCCTCGGCGAGCTCGATGTTGCCCTGGATGCCCATGCGGAAGCCGTCGCGGGTGATCGCCGGCTCGTCGCGCCGCAGGTCGAGCTGGGCGCGCCGCGTCGAGTAGCCCATCTGCAGCGACTGGTAGCTGCGGATCTCGTCCTCGGACGGGTTGACGAGCACCGTCCCGTGGGAGCCGTCGATGATCAGCATGTCGCCGCTACCGACGAGCTCGGAGATGCGCTCGAGGGCCACGACCGCGGGCAGCTCGAGCGAGCGCGCCATGATCGCGGTGTGGCTCGTCTTGCCGCCGACGTCGGTCGCGAAGCCGAGCACCGGCGTCTTCAGCAGGAAGGCGGTGTCGGCCGGCGACAGGTCGTGGCTGACGATGATGCTGCTCGAGTCGACGAGGCTCAGGTTGGGCTGCGTCGACCCCATCAGGTTGCGCAGGATGCGGTCGCCGACGAAGTCGACGTCGGAGCGCCGCTCGCGGAAGTACTCGTCGGAGATGTTGTCGAAGATCCGCTTGATGCTGCGCAGGATCTTCTTGAGCGCCCACTCCGCGTTGACCGCCTGGTCCTGGATGAGCTGGCGCGTGCCCTCGACGAGCATCTCGTCTTTGAGCATGAGCTGGTGCGCGTCGAGGATCAGGAAGTGCTCTTCGCCCGCGCTCTCGAGCTTGCCCTTGATGTCGCGGATCTGCTCTTCGCTGGCGCGCAGCGCGAGCTCGAAGCGCTCGAGCTCGGCGGGGATGCGCCCGGGCGTGATGTGGTACTTCGGCACCCGCAGGCGGCGGCGGTCGACGAGGTGCGCGCGGCCGATGGCGTAACCCGGCGAGACGCCGATGCCCTGCAGCACGACGGTGCGGCGCTTCTTGCGGGGGGGCCGGTTCGCCACGGCGCGCCTCAGTCCTCGCCGAACTTGTTCTCGATGCAGGTGCCGATCGCCGCCATCGCCTTCTCCTGGTCCTTGCCCTTACAGGTGACGACGATGGGGGTGCCCATCGCCGCCGCCAGGGTCATCATGCCCAGGATCGACTTGCCGTTGACCGCCTGGTCTCCCTTGCGGATGGTGACCTCCGCCTCGTACTGGCTCGCGACGCGCACGAGCGTCGCCGCCGCGCGGGCGTGCAGTCCGAGCTGGTTGGCGATCACGAACTCGCGGCTGATTCCGTCGGGTGCACTGCCGGACGCCAAGCTCGTCCTCCTTCGCTCGTCAGAGCAGCGGATACGCCGCGTTCAAGATCAGGATCACCACCACGCAGAGCGCGCACGAGCCGTACAGCAGGCCCAGGAGCGACATCCTCCGCTTGATGCACTGGAAGAAGATCAACACGAGCGCCGTGAAGAGGAGCGGCTCGAGGCCCTGGCCCAGCGTCGCCTTCGAGCGCATCGCCTCCCGGCCGAGCAGCCCCGCGCCCACGCCCAGGCACAGGCCGGCGAGGTAGTGGCTGCGGTCGGAGAACTGCACGAGGTCGATCCGGTACAGCTTCTCGAAGACGCGCTCGCCCATCCGGTAGCCCGCCCACAGGCCGTACATGCGCAGCGACAGGTGGAACAGGTTGTAGAGGAGCAGGAAGACGAGCGGCGCCCACGCCTCCCCGCTCAGCACGCCGGCGATCGCGAGCGCCGCCGCGAACGGCTTGAGGCTCGCGAAGAAGAAGCTGTCGCCGATGGCGGCCATCGGCCCCATCATGCAGGTCTTGAAGCTCTGCACCTGCTCCGGCTGCAGGCGGCCCTCGGCCACCTGCTCCTCGAGGCGCGCCGTCGCGCCGAGCAGCGCGTTGGCCATGTACGGGTGGGTGTTGAAGAACTGCAGGTGGCGCTGCATCGCCTGCTTGAGGGCCTCGCCCTCGTACAGGCGGGTGAGCGCAGGCTGCATGCAGTAGGCGAAGCCCACGTTCTGCATGCGCTCGTAGTTGGTGGCGGCGAGGAAGAAGAAGCTGCGCCACAGCATGCGCACCAGCGTCAGCTGGCCGACGGTGCGCCGCATGGGCGGCGTCCCAGCGTCCATCAGCGCATCTCCATCTGCCACGTGGCGAACCACACCGTCGCGAACGCCACCGCCGCCAGCAGCAGGGCGCGCCGGCGCCGGACCGTCGACAGCGACACCGCCATGCCGAGCGCGGGGATGAAGTAGACGGCGATCACCTCGAAGCTGCGCAGCAGCGCGCCGCTTAACAGCGGCCGCAGCCACGCCAGCAGGCCCAGGCCGGCGAGCACCGCCGGCACCACGATCATCGCCGTCGCGAGGAAGGTCCGCAGCAGGCCGATCAGCGGCAGGCGGTTGAGCAGCGCCGGACGCTCCGCGCGGGCCGCCTCGTCGGCCAGGTCGGCGAGGTGCAGGTTCGCGCGGTCGAGCGACACGTCGACCCAGCGCCCCACGTGGCTGAGCGGCGCCCCGATGAGGATGGCCAGGGCCAGCACCGGCATGTCGATCGGCTGCACGTGCCGCCCGAACATCAGCACCATGCCGCCGATGGCCACCGAGGCCACCGTCTCGTTCGGCGGCACGCTGGCGCCGACGAGCAGCGACGACATCCACAGCAGCTGCAGCACCGCGCCGAGCCACACCGCCACCTGCAGGTTCCCGAGCAGCAGCCCGAGCACCGGCACCACGACGATCGGCTGCGAGACCATGACCTGGAAGGCGGCGCGACGGTCGAGACCGAGGGCGCTCCCCGCCACGGTCACGAGCCCGATGTCCGTCGCGAATGCGCCCACGTCCACGTCAGCGCTTCTCCCTCGCGTTCAGCAGGATCGGCGTCTCGGTCGGCAGGCTGCGGATCTCCACCCGGCAGCCCTTCTTCATCAGCCCGTCGAGCTGCTCGAGCTCGTCGTCGCTGAGGTACACCGCGTTGGTGAAGCGCCGGCGGCCCGGCCCGTGGTGCACGTTGCCGATGTTCAGCTCCGAGAACGGGTGCCCGCCGTTGAAGAGGCGCACCGCGTCGGCCACCGACTCGACGAGCACCATCGTGCGGTCGGCGCCGTAGTGGCGGTCGGCGAGGAAGCGGGCCCCCTCGGCGAGGTGCAGCGCCTGGAAGACGATCTCCTGCGGGATCGCCATGCGGAACATCGTCTTCTGCAGCGTGTTGTCGGGCACCGTGTCGGACAGCACGATGAACCGTCGCAGGCGCAGATAGGGCATCCACGTGGCGATGATCTGGCCGTGCACGAGCCGGTTGTCGACGCGATAGAAGGGGTTCACGCGCCGCCTCCCTTCGCCCCGCGCAGGAAGTCCCCCGCGACGTGGATGCTCTGGCGCGCGTGCTCGCACAGCGACGTCGCCACCTCGGCCAGCGGCTTGTCGCGATGGGTGTACAGCTTCAGGAGCATCGGCAGGTTGACTCCGGTCACCACCTCGACGCGCTCGCTCAACATGGGGATGGCGAGGTTGGCCGGGGTACCGCCGAACATGTCACACAACACCACGACGCCGTCGCCGTCGTCCACCTTGGCGATCGCCTCGCCGAGACGTCGCCGCACGTCGTCCTGGGAGTCGCCGGGGCGCACGGACACCGCCTCGGCGGCCGGCAGCTCGCCGACGATCATCTCGAGCGTCGCGATGAGCGCTTCGGCCAGGCTGAGGTGCGTGCAGATCACCACGCCGATCATGTCGTTTCCTTGTCGATGTCCCGGTGGCGGACCGAGGGCGCATAGCCCAGGCCCCGCAGCCTCTCGGCGACCGCACAGGCGATCGCCACCGACCGATGCCGCCCGCCCGTACAGCCGACGGCCACCGTCAGGTAGCTCTTGCCCTCCTGCTCGTACTCCGGGAGGACCACCTCCAACAACGGAAAGAACTGCTCGAGGAACGAGCGGGTCGCCGGGTGCAGGAGGACGTGGTCCGCGACGGCCCGATCGAGGCCGGTCCGGGGCCGCAGCTCTTCGATGAAGTGCGGGTTCGGCAGGAAGCGCACGTCCCACACCACGTCGGCCTCGGGCGGCAGCCCGTAGCGGAAACCGAAGCTCACCACCGCGAGCGCGAGGCCTTCGGGCGCGTCGCCGGCGGCGAGCGCGCGCACGCGGCGCTTGAGCTCGTGCACGTTCATGTCCGAGCTGTCGACGATGAGGTTCGCCGCCTCGCGGAACGGGTGCATCGCCTGGCGCTCGGCGCGGATGGCCTCGGGCAGCGACATCGACAGCGTGCGCCCGAGCGGATGCGGCCGCCGCGAGGCGCTGAAGCGGCGCAGCAGCACGCTGTCGCTCGCCTCGAGGAAGAGGATCGTCACGTTGACGCCCGCCTCCTCGATGTGCTGGAGGATGCGCAGCGTGTCGCGCGAGTCGGTCACCGAGCGCGCGTCGAGCCCGACGGCGAGGTGACGCTGGAGCTTCGCGTCGCGCGTGAGCTCGATGAGCCGCGGCACGAGCGCCGGCGGCAGGTTGTCGATGCAGAAGGCGCCCTCGTCTTCCAGCGCGTTGAGCGCGGTGGTGATGCCGGAGCCGGACAGCCCGGTGACCACCATGAGGCGCAAGGCCTCGTCGTTACTCACGATCCGCCTCTGGAGTGGCGGGCGTGCCCGCCGTCGCGTCGAGCATCGGACGCGCGCGGGTCAGCCGCTGGTTGAGCCGCTCGCTGAACGCGCGCGCGGCGTGCGTGCCCTGGCTCATGAGCAGGAGATTGCGGGCGGCCACCTCGATGATCACCTTCAGCGACCGGCCGGGTCGCACCGGGATGCGCACGTGCGCGAGCGGCACGCCGACCAGCTCGATGCGCCGGTCGTCGATGCCGAGCAGGTCGAAGCCCTCGTCACCCGCCGACCACTCGGCGAGCTCCGCCACGAGCTCGACGCGCTTGCGTTCGCGGACGGCGGCGGCGCCGAAGAGGTCGCGCACGTTGAGGATGCCGAGCCCGCGGATGTCGATGTGGTGGCGCGCGAGCTCCTCGCCGCTGCCGATCAGCATGTCGGGCGCCTCCCGGGCGAGCACCACCGCGTCGTCGGCGACGAGGCGGTGCCCGGACTCGACGAGCTCGAGCGCGACCTCGCTCTTGCCGATGCCGCTCTTGCCCAACAACAGCACGCCGATGCCGTAAACGTCCACCAGCGTCCCGTGCCGTGTCTCGCGCGGCGCGAGACGGCGGTGGAGCAGCTCGTCGAGACGGGCGACGGCCTCGGCCGACGACAGCGCGGTGGTCACGAGCGCCACCCGGTGGGCGTCGCAGAGCGGGCGCAGCTCGGGCGGCGGCGCGTGCCCCGAGGTCACCACCACCGCCGCGAAGCCCGTCTCGAGCAGGCGCGCCAGCAGCTCGTGCCGATGCCCGGGGCTCAGCGTCCCGAGGTAGCCGCTCTCGGCGTTGCCGGCGATCTGGATGCGCTCGGGATCGACGTGGTCGGTGTAGCCGGTGAGGGCCACGCCGAGGCGCTGGCAGGCGGGCTTGCGGACGGGCCGCCCGAGGCCGGCGTCGCCGCTGTGCACCACGAAGAGGCCGGCGATGCCGCGCGTCCGTAGCACCTCCCCGACCGTCACCTCCGGGAGGGTGTCCCCCATGCACTGCCCTTCCGGCGCGCTACGAGGTCCGTTCGCCGTGAACCTGGACGCGGTCGGCGGGTCCACGTTCAGGCTCACGGCCCGGCGCGAGAGGCTCGGCGTGTTACAACCGGGCGTCCTCGCGCGCGATGATGTCGTACATGGCGGCCGAGTCCTCGGCCTCGAGCAGCGCCTGCCGCACGCGCGGTTCCTTGAGGAGGCGGGAGACGCGGGCGAGCGCCTTGAGGTGCAGCCCGTGGCTCGACTCGGGCACGAGCAGCGTCAAGAAGAGGTGTGTGGGCAGGCCGTCGAGGCTCGAGAAGTCGACGCCGCCGACGCTGCGGCCGACGCAGGCCACGATCTCGGGCACCGCCGCCGACTTGCCGTGGGGGATCGCCACGCCGTCCCCGATGCCCGTGCTCTGCAGCTTCTCGCGTTGCAGCAGCGTCTCGACGAGCTCGTTCGGGTCGAGATCGGGCTTCACCCGCAGGATGAGGCCCGTCAGCTCCCGCAATACCCCCGGCTTGTTCGACGCGCGCAGATCGGCCTCGACGGCGTTGCGGTCGAGAAAATCCGTGATCCGCATGAAAAAAACGCGCTCCCCTCTTCCCTCGGAATCAGCCGCCTCAGAACAGTCGCTTGCGCTTCGAGCTCGGCAGGATGCCCATCACTTCGCGGTACTTGGCCACCGTACGGCGCGCGATCTTGATGCCGTCCTTCTTCAGCAGCTGGACGAGCGTCTGGTCGCTGTACGGGTCCTTGGCGTCCTCGTTCGAGATCAGCGCGCGGATCTTGCTCTTCACCGCCTCGGACGCAAGGTTGTCGCCGTCGGTCTTGTTGATCGACGAGTTGAAGAAGAACTTCAGCTCGTAGATGCCCTGCGGCGTGTGCACGTATTTGTTGTTCGTCACGCGGCTGACCGTGGACTCGTGCATGCCGATGTCGTCGGCCACGTCGCGGAGGATCAACGGCTTGAGGTGCTCGACGCCCTTCTCGAAGAAGTCGCGCTGGAAGCGGACGATGCTCTCGGTGACCTTCACGATCGTGCGCTGACGCTGCTGGATGCTCTTGATGAGCCAGTGCGCCGAGTTGAGCTTCTCGGTGACGTACTTCTTGGTGTCGCCGTTCGAGTTGCTCTTGAGCACATTGCGATAGAAGTTGCTGATCTTCAGCTTCGGCATGCCGTCCTCGTTGAGGACGGTCACGTACTCGCCGTCGACCTTGCGCACGTAGATGTCCGGCGTGATGTAGCGCGGCTCTTCGCTCTCGAAGGGGCGGCCGGGGCGGGGCTCCATGTTGGCGATGAGCCGCGCCGCCTCGACGACCTCGTCGAGCTCGATCTCCATCACCTTGGCGATCGCCTGATAGTTGTGCTTCTCGAGCTTGTCGAGGTGGTTGGCGATCATCTGCTCGACGATCGATCCGTGCTCGAAGAACCGGGCCTGGATGAGCAGGCACTCGCGCAGGTCGCGGGCGCCGACGCCGATCGGGTCGAACTGCTGGACGAGCTCGAGGACCTCCTCGACGTACTCGACGTCGTGGCCGGTCACCTCGGCGAGCGTCTCGAGCGGTACATCCTTCAGGTAGCCGTCGTCGCTGATGTTGCCGATGATCTCGACGGCGACCTCGCGCTCCTGGTCGGTGAAGTCGGAGAGCTGCAGCTGCCACATCAGGTGGTCGAAGAGCGTGGACGGACGCGTCAGCGTCGCCTCGACGCCGGGGAGATCGTCCTCGCGCAGCCGCTGCGGACCGAGACCGGGCGTGGGGCTCGAGTAGTTCTCGATGTACGCCTCCCAGTCGATCTGGTCGCGGGCACGGTCGACGCCCTGATTGTCGGACGCGGTGGTGGTGTCGCTCTGCGCCTCTTTCTTCTGCAGCTCGGCGACGGTGTCGATCTTCGCCGCGGTCGCGCTGATCTCGCTCGCCTCGTCGAGCAGTGGGTTCTCCATCAGCTCGTTGCGCACGACGTCGACGAGGTCCATCCGCGAAAGCTGAAGGAGCTTGATCGCCTGTTGCAGCTGGGGCGTCATCACCAGCTGCTGCGACAGCCGCATTTCCTGTTTCAGTTCAAGCGACATCTTGGTCCTTCGCTCTCTCGCGCGAAGACGAAACGCTCGCCCAGGTACAGGGCCCTTGCGCGCTCGTCGGCGACGATGCGGTCTGGGGCGCCCTCCATGAGGAGCGTTCCGGCGTTGAGTATATAGACCCGATCGCAGGCCTCCAAGGTCTGCCGGACGTCGTGATCGGTCAGCAGGACCCCGACGCCCGCTCGCGCGAGATCGCGAAGGGCGTCGGCCACACCGGCCGCGGATCGGGGGTCGAGGCCGGCGAACGGCTCGTCCACCAGAAGGATGCGTGGGCCCGCCGCCAGGGCGCGGACGACCTCGACGCGGCGGCGCTCCCCGCCGCTCAGGGTCTCGCCGCGGGCGTCGCGCAGCGCGTCGAGGCCGAAGCGCGTCAAGAGCGCGTCGCGCACCCGATGGCGTTCGGGGGCCCCGAGGCGCCGCGGGCGCAGGCCGACCTCGACGTTGGCGGCGACGCTGAGGCGGCGGAAGACGGTCGGCTGCTGCGGGAGGTAACCCAGACCGCGCCGCGCGAGGCGCCAGAGCGGCCAGCCGGTGACGTCGCGCCCGTCGAGCGCCACGGTGCCGCGGTGGGGGCGCAGCAGGCCGGCGAGCATGCGGAAGGTCGTCGTCTTGCCGGCGCCGTTGGGGCCGATGAGGCCGACGACCTCGCCGGGGGCGACACGCAGGCTGAGGTCGTGCACCACCGTGCGGCGGCGGAAGCGCCGGTGCAGGCCGATGGCGGTGAGGCCTTCGCTCACGGCGCGCCTCCCTTCGCCTTCGTCAGCGTGTCGCGGGCGATGCGCGGCACGACGAGGCGGCCGCGGGCCTGCTCGATGACGACGCGGCCGCTGTCGGGCCACAAGCGGATCGTCTCGCCGCGGAGGTGGTCCTGGCCGCGCGTCACCGCCGGATCGCCGGTGAGGGTGAGCACCCCGGCGGCCCGGTCGAAGCTCGCGCGGCCGGCGGTCGCCGCCAGATCGCGGCTCTTCACGCGCACGTCGCCCTCGGCGACGACCTCGCCGACCTCGCCCTTCGCGTCGTAGCGGGCGACGAGGCGGGCGCAGCGCAGCTCGACGTCGTCCTGGGTGGCGACCACGCCGCCCTCGAAGCGGGCGAGACCGGCGGGCTGGTCGAGCTCGAGGCGGTCGGCGCGGATGTCGAGCGACGCCTGGCCCGGTTGGGCCGCGACGAGGGCGAGCGCCAGGAGGGCCGGGGCGCGGCGGGGAGCGGCGGTGGTGGCGCGAGCGCAGTGCACGGTTGGGACCTTAGCAAGGCGCGTGCCGCGTTCACAACCCTAATGGGCGCGACGCCTGCATCGGTGCGCCCGGGCGCGCCACCGGTCGTGCAGCCAGACCCACTGCGCCGGGTCCCGCCGGACGAGGGCCTCGACGCGGGCGGTGAGCGCCTCGAGCGTCGGCGTGGGCAGCGGCTCGAAACGGACGAGGTGGCGGCCGTCCGGCTCGCGGCGCGTCCAGGCGAAGAGCAGGCGGGCGCCGGTGAGCGCGAGCAGGCGCTCGGCGGTGGCGGGGGTGGGCGCCTCGCAGCCGAAGAAGGGGACGTCGCGGCCGCGTTCGCCGGTGGACTGGTCGACGAAGAGCGCGACGGCGGCACCGTGGCGCAACGCGGCGACGGCGGCGCGGGCCCCGCCGCCGGGGGGGAGCGCGACGACGCCGAGGCGGCGGCGCTCGGCGGCGAGCCAGCGGTGGAGCGGTCCGGGGCGGGGACGCGCGGCGACGGCGCGCACCTCGACGCCGGCGCGGGCGAGGGCGGCGCCCATCAGCTCCCAGTGGCCGAGGTGGCAGGTGGCCACGACGACGCCCCGTCCCTCGGCGAGGGCCGCGCGCAGCGGGGTGGCGTCGACGTCGAAGCGCGGCAGGACGCGGTCGGCGAGCGCGAGCTCGGCGAGGCGGCGGCCGAGGTCGGCCCAGCAGGCGCCCGGCGTCGGCGGGGCCTCGAGGTGGACGAGGTTGGCGCGCATGAGCGCGGTGTCGCGGCGGGCGAAGAGGCCGGCGAGGCGGCCGAGGCCGGCGCCGGCGGCGAGGGCGGCGTGCAGCGGGAGCAGGCGCAGCGCGGCGACGAAGGCCCGGAGCGCGACGTAGGCGAGCGTGTGGCGGGCCGGCCGCGTGGCGGCGCGGAGGCGTCGGCGCACGGATGGGCGTCGTCGCGCCGGCTCGGGTGACACGTCGGCTCCCGGGGATCGGTTCGTCGCGTCCCGACATACGCCGGCGCGCAGGCGGGACGCAATGCCCGGCGCGGCCTCGCCCGGCGCGGCGGCTCGGCGGCGCAGGTCGCGGCGTTCGTGTCGGCGGGCGCGTCGGCGGGCGCGGCGGTCATGTCGGCGGGCGCGGCGGTCATGTCGGCGGGCGCGTCGGCGGGCGCGGCGGTCATGTCGGCGGGCGCGGCGGTCATGTCGGCGGGCGCGGCGGTCATGTCGGCGGGCGCGGCGGTCATGTCGGCGGGCGTGGCGGTCGAATCGGTGGGCGCAGCGGTCGCGGCGGTCTCTCCGGACCGGGCGGCACGTCTGCCGGACGGCGCGGCAAGCCTGCCGGACGGCGCGGCAAGCCTGCCGAGCGCGAACGAAGCCTGCCGGAAGGGCCGGCAGGCGCGATCGGCGCCCCGGCAGGCGTTCGCGACCGCGCGACAAAGCTCCGGAGCGCGCCGACAAGGCCTGGCGACGGCCCGGCAAGCATCGCGCGCGAACCGGCGGGCCTCCGACATGGCGCGGAAGGTGTCGCGGACGGTCCGGCAGACCTCCGCGGCGTCCGACAAGCGACGCGCGCCTGCCGGAGCGCTTCAGGCGCGGCGCGCGGCGTCGATCGCCAGCACCTCGGCGGCGAGCCGCGCGAGCTCATCGGGCGCGAGCTGCGTCGCCGCGTCCGACTTCGCGCGCGGCGGATCGGGGTGCACCTCGGCGTAGAACCCGGCGACGCCGACCGCCGCCGCCGCCCGCGCCAGCGGCCGGATCATCTCGCGCAGCCCGCCCGTCGCGCGGTCCTCACCCGCCGGCGCCTGCACGCTGTGGGTGCAGTCGTAGAGCACGGGCGCGCCGCTCGCCGCCATCCACACGAGCGCGCGGGGATCGAGCACCAGGTCGCCGTGTCCGAACGTCGTCCCGCGCTCGGTCACCCAGGCCGTCCCGCCGGCGGCGGTCACCTTCTCCACGAGCAGCCCCATCCGCCGCGGATCGAGGAACTGCCCGCGCTTCAGGTTCACCGGCCGGCCGGTGCGCGCGGCGGCGACGACGAGGTCCGTCTGACGGCACAGGAACGCCGGCACCTGCAGCACGTCGGCCACCTCGGCGGCAGGCGCGCACTGCCACGGCTCGTGCACGTCGGTGAGGATGGGCAGCCCGGTGCGCGCCTTCACCTCGGCGAGCGCCGCGAGGCCGGCCTCGAGGCCCGGCCCGCGGTATGCGTCGGCGCTCGACCGGTTCGCCTTGTCGAAGCTGGCCTTGAAGACGAGCGGCAGGCCGAGCGCGGCGAGCGCCGAGGCCGTCTCGAGCAGCTGTCCGGGCGACTCGATGACGCACGGCCCGGCGACGAAGAACGGCCGCGCGTCCCAGGGGCGCACGCTCAGCCCCGCTTCGCCTGGTGATCGAGCGCCGCACCGACGAAGCCGGCGAACAGCGGGTGCGGCTGCCAGGGCTTCGACTTGAACTCGGGGTGGAACTGGCAGCCGAGGAACCAGGGGTGGTCGGGCAGCTCGACCATCTCCACGAGCTGGCCGTCGGGCGAGAGGCCACTGAAGACGAGGCCCTTCGCCTCGAGCGCCTCCCGGTAGCGGTTGTTGACCTCGTAACGGTGGCGGTGGCGTTCGCTGACGTCCTCGGCGGCGTACGTCCGCGCCGCCAGCGTGTCCGCCTTCAGCCGGCAGGGGTAGGCGCCGAGCCGCATCGACGCGCCCTTCTGGGTGACCTTCTTCTGCGCTTCCATCAGGTGGATGACGAGGTGCTCCGCCTTGGGGTCGAACTCGAGGCTGTTCGCGCCGGCGAGGCCGCAGACGTTGCGCGCGTACTCGATCGTGGCCACCTGCAGGCCGAGGCAGATGCCGAAGAAGGGCAGCTGGCCCTCGCGGGCGTAGCGCACCGCCGCGATCTTGCCCTCGATGCCCCGCATCCCGAAGCCGCCGGGGACGAGCACCGCGTCCACGCCCTCGAGCAGCGTGGCGGCGCCCTTCTCCTCGACGTCCTCGGAGTCGATGTAGCGCAGCTCGACGCGCGCCTCGTGGGCGATGCCGCCGTGCAGCAGCGCCTCGTGGAGGCTCTTGTAGGCGTCGACGTGGTCGACGTACTTGCCGACCACGCCGATGGTCACGCTGCGCCGCGCGTCCTGCATCGTCGCGAGGATGCGCTCCCAGCGCTCGAGCTTGGGCTGCTGCGCCCACATGCCGAGGTAGTCGATGATGAGGCGGTCGAGGCCCTCGCGGTGCAGGCTGAGCGGCACCTCGTAGATGCTCGACACATCGAGGCCGGTGATGACCGCCTCGGCGGGCACGTTGCAGAAGAGCCCGATCTTCTCCTTCTCGTCGCTCGGGATGGGCCGGTCGCAGCGGCAGACCAGCAGCTCGGGCTCCATGCCGATCTCGCGCATGCTGCGCACCGAGTGCTGGGTGGGCTTCGTCTTCAGCTCGCGGGCGGCGGGGATGTACGGCACGAGCGTCACGTGCACGTTGAGGGCGTTGCCGCGGCCCTGCTCCACCTTGAGCTGGCGCATCGCCTCGAGGAACGGCAGCGACTCGATGTCGCCGACGGTGCCCCCGATCTCGGAGATGCACACGTCGAAGCCCTTCGCCGCCTCCTTCACGAAGCGTTTGATCTCGTCGGTGATGTGCGGAATCACCTGGACCGTGCGGCCGAGGTAGTCGCCGCGCCGCTCCTTCTCGATGACGTTGAGGTACGTGCGCCCGGTGGTGACGTTGTTGTTCTGGGACATCGTCGCCGACGTGAAGCGCTCGTAGTGCCCCAGGTCGAGGTCGGTCTCGGCCCCGTCGTCGGTGACGAACACCTCGCCGTGCTGGTACGGGCTCATGGTGCCCGGATCCACGTTGATGTACGGGTCCAGCTTGACGTTGGTGACCTTCAGGCCGCGCGCCTCGAGCAGGGCGCCGATCGACGCGGCGACGATGCCCTTGCCGATGGAAGAGACGACGCCGCCGGTGACGATGATGTGCTTGGTCGGACGGTGCTTGACGTTCATGCTCTCACGGGAGCCGCCTCGAGACGGGCCCGGGCGGCGGCCAGATCTTCGGGTGTATCGATCGAAATCGTCGCGCGCGGGGCGTTGGCCACCGCGATGCGCCAGCCGGCTTCGAGCCACGAAAGCTGCTCGAGGTCCTCGGCGGCGGCGAGTCGCCCGCGCGGCAGCCGGACCACGGCCGCCAGCGCCTGCCGCGTGAACCCGTACAGCCCCAGGTGCAGCTCGCCGGGGATCGGTGCGCGGGAGAAATAGAGCGCGTTTCCGGCCGCGTCGCGCACTACCTTCACCGCGGAGCGCGCCCCGCGCCGCTCCGCGTCGATCGGCGCGCACAGCGTGGCGATGTCGGCGCCGGCCCGCAGGCGCTCCACGAGGGGCGCGAGCAGGTCGTCGGCGACGAAGGGCTCGTCGCCTTGAACGTTCAGGACGAAGCGCGCGTCCAGCTCCACGGCGGCGTGCGCGACGCGCTCCGTGCCGGAGGCGCACGGCGCGTCGACGACGACCGCCCGGCCGCCGCGCTCGGTCACCGCGGCGGCGATCGCGGCGTCGTCGGTGGCCACGAGGACCTCGTCGACGACGGCGCTCGCGGCGACCGCGCGGTACACGTGCCAGACGAGGGGGTGACCGGCGAGGAGGGCCAGCGGTTTTTCGGGCAGGCGCGTCGACCCGCGTCGCGCGGGGATCACGGCGGCCACCCGGTCGGGTGCGCCTCGTGACCCCTTCGGAAACGACGCGCTCAACCCGTTCTCCGCCTCGGAAAGCGCAGCGTGTACCAGCGTCGCCCGGGCGGTGTCAATCGCCGGACGGCCGCCGGATGTGGTAGACCCGAGGGACGTTGATGGGAGGGTTCGACATGCGTCGTGGCTTGCTGCTCGCGCTCTTCGTGATGGCGTCGCCCGCCGCCGCCCAGGAGATGTGGGAGCGCAACCGGGGGGAATGCGAAGAGATCTTCCGCGAGTGGCGCACGTCGTCGCTCGGCAAGCTGCGCGACTGCGTGCAGAAATGGGAGATGTATCGCGACGTGACGCAGGCCTCGACCGACGACCGCGCCGTCGCCAACGAGGCGTTCGACAAGCTCTACCAGGAGGGCAGCGAGCGCGACGCGGTCATGGCGCTGTCGGCGCTCAAGCGCCTCGGCCTGCGACCGAAGAAGCTGCGCTCCGAGAGCAAGGCGATCCCCCGCGAGGGGCGGCCCGACGAGGAGGTGCGCGTCGTCCGGCCCGAGGCGGCGCCCGTCGCGATGGAGCCGGACCCCGCGCCCGAGGAGGACCCGGCGCCGTCGTCGGCGAAGAAGGTTCGCCAGCCCGACGCGCGCGCCGCGAAGGCCGCGGCCCAGCGCGGCAAGTCGCTGATGCAGCAGGGCAAGCTGCCCGAGGCCGTCAGCGAGCTGCTGATCGCGGCCGACGCCGATCCCACGTTCGCCGAGCCGCTCTACCTGGCCGCCTCGGCCTTCGTCCAACTCGAGCAGCCCGAGGCCGCCGTCGAGTACCTGGCGCGCATGAAGGCCATCAACAGCGACCGGGCGCGGGCGCTCGTGCGCCAGGCGGCGACGGACGGGCGCTTCCGCTCGCTGCGTGGCTACGCCGCCTTCAAGGACCTGACGGGCACGGCGGCGATCCAGATCCTCAACGGCATCGGCCCCGACGGGAACAAGAAGGTCCTCGAGTTCAAGAAGCGGCTCGAGGCCAACAACGTGCCCGTCGCCAACGTGGGCGCCGATCGCAATCCGCGGACGGCGACGTTCATCTACTTCAAGCCCGGCTTCGATCGTCAGGCCGAAGACATCCGCCGCCAGCTGCAGCTCGGCTTCGTACAGAAGAAACCGCTGCACTGGCCGAGCGAGTACGACGTGATCCTGGTCTACGGCGAGGTGCCGAAGGACCAGTGGGTCGACGACGAGGCGGAGAAGGCCGGCGAAGACGCCAAGGCCAAGAAGAAGGCCGAAGAGGACGCCAAGCGCAAGGAGGAGGAGAAGCGCAAGAAAGACGAAGAGGACATGAAGAAGAAGCTGAAGATGCTCCAGATGCTCGAGAAGATGGAGTCCGATCCCACCGGGGGCGCGACGCCGCCCGAAGGGGTCCCCGAGGCGCCCGAAGTGCCCTGACGCGCTCGCCTGCGGAATCTCACCCGCAGGTCGGGTCGGGAGCCGCGCCGTGGTCGCCCTCGCGCTGCTCATCGTCGTGCTCGCCGTCGTGATGTTCGCCATCGAGCGCATCCCGATGGAGGTCAGCGCCCTCACCCTGATCGTCGTCCTCGTCCTGTCGGGCCTGCTGACGGCGGAGTAGGCCCTCGCCGGCTTCGCCAGCCAGACGGTGATGTTCATCTTCGCGCTGCTGGCGATGACCGAGGGGCTCGCGGCCACCGTCGTGATGCGCCTCATCGGGCGGCGGCTGACCGCGTTCGCCCGCTTCGGGCCGCGCAGCTTCGTCGCCGCCATGCTGCTGGCCGTCTGCGCCTGCTCCTCCATCGCCTCGAACACCGCGGTGACGGCGGCATTCCTGCCGATCGCCATCACCACCGCCGCCCAGGTCGGCCTGCCGAAGTCGCGGCTGCTCATGCCGCTCGCGTTCGGCTCGATGCTCGGCGGCACGATCTTCCTCTTCGGCACCTCGACCAACCTGGTCGTCAGCGCCGAGATGCAGGCGCTCGGGCTCGCCCGGCTCGGGTTCGCCGAGCTCGCGCCGCTGGGGCTGCCGCTCGCCGCCGCCTCCATCGCCGTGCTGGTGCTGTTCGGCCACCGCCTGCTGCCCGTCCGCCCCGACGAGGCGGCGGAGGGCGCCGGCGGCGATCGCGAGTTCGTGAGCGAGGCGGTGCTGTCGGCTCGGCGACATCCACAAGGTGCGCAGCCTGCGCAGCCTCGGCCTGCGCGGCGAGCTGAAGTTCACGGCGCGCGAGGACCGCTCGCACGTCGTCGTCGAGGCGTGGGTGCCGCCGACGTCGCCGCTCGTCGTCCGCTCCGTCCGCGGCCTCCACTTCGTGGACCGCTTCGGCCTGCTGGTGCTGGCGCTGCACCGGTACCCGGCCCTGGACCGACCGCACCCGCCGGCGACGGAGGGCGCCGGGGAGCCGCCGCGGTCCCTCCCGCTCGCCGTCGGTGACGTGCTCCTGCTCAGCGGGTCCGAGCGGCGCATCCGCCACCTCGCCGAGGAGGGCGATCTCGCCGTCCTCGGCACCGTCGAGTACAGCCGGCCCCGCTATCACCGGGCGACGCTGGCCGTCGCGATCTTCGCCGCCGCCGTCGCCGTCGCCGGCCTCGAGGTCGTGCCGCCGGCGGTCGCCGGCCTCGCGGGGATGCTGCTCATGATCGCGACCGGCTGCGTCGCCCCGCGGACCGCCTTCCGGATCGACTGGCGGATCATCATCCTCATCGCGTCCCTGCTCGCGCTGGGCCGCGCCGTCGAGAAGAGCGGGGCCGGCGAAGCGGTCGCGCGCACCCTCATCCCGCTCGCCGACCTCGTCGGTCCGCGCGGCGTGCTCTGCCTCGTGATGATCCGCACCGTGGCGCTGTCGGTGCCCATGAGCAACCAGGCGGTGGCGCTCGTGATGCTGCCGGTGGCGGTGCACGCCGCCGTCGACCTGGGCGTCGATCCGCGCCCGTTCGCCGTCGGGACGTGCCTCGCCGCGTCGTGCGCGTTCCTCACGCCGCTCGAGCCCTCGGCGGGGCTCGTCTCCGGCCCGGGGCGCTACCGGTTCGGCGACTTCGTGCGCGTGGGCACCCCGCTGACGGTGCTCGCGCTGGCGCTCCTCACGGTGTGCATCCCGCTCGTCTGGCCGTTCGCTCGCTGATCGACGGCTTCGCGAAGCGCCAGCACGAAGCGGCGCACGGCGTATCCCTCGAAGTCGTCGACGGGGTCGAGGCTCGAGGGGAAGACCTCGGCGAGGCTCGACAGCAGCGGCGCCAGGTCGTCCGGCGACTCGCGGAGCGCGAACGCGCAGGCGACGAGGTGCTGCCAGCGATCCTCGCGTTCAGAGAGTGAAGTCACCCGCCGCCTCGGGCTGCCAGGTGACCGCGACGACCTCGAGCGTCCGCGTGCGCCCCTCCGGCAGCGGCCAGGTGATCTTCTGCCCCGCGCGCAGGCCGAGCAGCGCCGCGCCTATCGGCGCCATCACCGACAGCCGGCCCTGAGCGGGATCGGCCTCGTGCGGGTAGACGAGCGTGACGGTACGCACCTCGTTCGTGTCGCGGTCCCGGTAGACGACCCGCGAGTTCATCGTCACCACACCCGCCGGCACCGCGAAGGCGGAGACGACGGTGGCGCGGTCGAGCTCTTCGAGGAGGCGCTCGACGAGTGGCTCGTCGCGCGTGGAGGTGTGCGCTTCGAGCGTCGTGCGCAGGCGCTCGGCGTCGGTGTCGGTGACGATGATCGGAGGCATCGGGTTGACGGTCATGTTCGGTCCTTTGAGCGAGTGAATGGGCAGCGATCCGGCGGGGATCGGCCGCGGGCGATGGTGCGGAGCTCTGGGGGAGGGGTCGGGCGCCGCGCGGCCGACCCGTCAGGCCGGCGTGGCGAGGAAATCGGGGCGCGCGCACGGACGCGACCGGTCCGCGGCGTGCGGACGGCGGTCGGCGGTCGAAGCGAGGGACGTGCGACGCATACCTCGACCTTAGCCGGCGCGAAAGGTGGGCGCAAGGCGCGGACGCCCGCCGCTGTCAGACCGGAGTTTCACCATTTCGGCGTCGACGAGGCCGCCCAACGACCGCGTCGCAGCCAGGAGCAAGGCGAATTTCGGTCGGAGGCGTGCATGATGCACGTCGAGACCGAAGTGCGCCGCGCGCAGCGCAGCGACCGACCCCTTCGGGCAGACTCGCCACCGCGAGACCGCGGCTTCGCCTGTGGGAGCCAGCGGCGGTGGCCGGTCGGGGCCGGCCGCAGACTCGACCTGCCTTCGGGCACGCCTGCGGCCGTCCTCGGTCGGCGCCACGGGCTCGCTCGGCCATCCGTCCGCTCGCGGCGACATCTTCATGGGAACACCCTCTCAGAGCAGCTCCTCGAGGGCGGAGGGCAGCGGTGACTCGAAGCGCCGCGTCGCGCCGTCGCGCCATGGCAGCGCCACGCGCCATGCGTGCAGCGCCTGGCGCGGGTGTCCGAGCAGCGCGAGCTCGTCCGCGGTGAGCGGCCGCTCGAGGCTCGCGAGGAAGAGGCGCTCGTCCGGCCCGTAGAGCTTGTCGCCTACGAGCGGCAGGCCCGCGAGCGCGAGGTGCACCCGAATCTGGTGCTGTCGACCGGTGAGCGGCCGCGCCTCGACGAGCGCCCGCCGCGCACCGCGCCGCACGACGCGGAAGGCGGTGCGCGCTTCGAGCGCGCCGCGTCCCATCTTGAGGCGGACGAGACTCGCCGCGTCGAAGCCGAGCGGCGCCGTCTCCTCCCACGCGTCGGCCGCGGGCTGCCCCTCGACGAGCGCCAGGTACGTCTTCTCCACGCGGTGCGCGGCGAACGCTGCCTTGAGGTGGCGGGCGGCCTCGGGCGTGCGCGTCGCCAGCAACAGCCCCGAGGTCTCCACGTCGAGCCGGTGGGCTGGCTCGGCCGCGTATCCCTCGCGGCGAAGCCAGCGCGTCACCGTCGCGACGAAGCGGCTCGCGGTCGGATGTGTGGCGAGGCCCGCCGGCTTGTCGAGCACGAGCAGCTCGGCGTCGGCGTGCAGCACCCGCGGGACCGGCGGCGCGGCGTCGGCGTCGGGCAGGGGACGCTCCACCCGCAGCCGCTGGCCCGCCCGGACGGGCGCGCTCTTCTTCAGCGGCCCGCGCGACGGCGCGTCGAGGTCGAGAATGACGAGTCGGGAGGCGCGGTTGCGAGAGAGGCGACGGATGCGCTGCGCCACGAAGCGGTCGACCCGACAGCCATCGCTGCCCGGGTCGACCGTCAGCGTCCAGCCTGCCTCGGTCTCGTCGGGCTCGTCGCTCAACCCCCGTCGATCTTGACGGTCAGCGGCCCGCTGAACCGGCCGGGGGGCTGGCGGACCACGGCCTGCACCATCTGCCCGCTGACCGACGTGACCGTGAGGCGCGCGTTGTCGATGGGTCCGCCGCCCTTCTTGTGGACCCAGCCGCCGGCGTTCTTCGCGACCTTGGCGTCGCCGTGGACGCGGATGAAGATCGTCACCGACTGGTTGTCGTCGGCGGGGATCACGCGGATCACGTCGCCGGTCACGAACGCCGGCGCGGGCGGCGGATCGGGCTGCTTCGGCGGCGGCGGTGGCGGCGGGCGCACCACCGTCCCCTTCGGCGGCGGCGGCGGCGGACGCGACACCACCTTCGGCGGCGGCGGATCGGACGGCGGCGGCTCGGGGGAAACCACCGGCGCCGGAGGCGGAGGCGGGGGCGTCAGTCGCGCGCCGACCGTGTACGGCGACGCGCCGCGCTTCGCGAACGTTCGCACGAAGAACTTGTTGGGGAGCTTCTCGACCTCGAGCTCGAAGTTGTAGATGTTCTCGCTCGAGTCGACCGGGATGCGCTTCAGAAGTCCGCCGAACTCGTCGTGGAACGTGACCTCGCCCTCGTCGAGGTTGTCGGGACGGTCGACGCTGACGGTGATGCGCAGGCGGCCCTGCTCCACCACGTCGACGTACTTCCAGTCGGTGTTGTCGCCGCCGTTGCCGTCGAGGCGATCGGTGACGGTGTGGTCGAGGAAGACGGCGCGAGCGAGGTCGCGCGCCTGGTCGCCTTCACTCTGGCCGTCGACCGAGGGCGCCACGCTGCCGCAGCCGGCGCAGAGCAGGAGGGCGATGCTCGAAAGTCGGGCGTTCATGGCAGGATCAACTTCACGCGCCGGCGGTGGGCGATGCTCTCCGCCGACAGGCTGGTCTGGGCCTGGGCCGTCTTGTCGGCGGCGCTGATGATCTTCACCGCCGCGCCCTTCAGCTTGCGGCCGGTGTCGTCGAGGATGTGACCCGTCACGCCCTGGGTGACGCCGTCGGCCGTGCCGATGTTCAACGTCAGGACCGTGCCGCCGCCCTTGCCCGGGATCATGCGGATGATCGTGCCCGAGACCGTGCGGCCCTCCGGCTCGTCGGCGCCGTCGTCGGGCGAGGCCGAGGGCGTCACGACGGGCCGGGTGCGGCCGGGCTTGACGCCGCCGCCGCCGCGTCCCGTCCGCGGCTCGGGCCGAGCCACCGGCTCGGGAATCGGGTCGACGAGCCCGCCGTCGTCGCCGAGGTCGACGGCCTCGGGGACCACGTCCTCGGCCTTGTGGTCGAACGGCTGGAAGGTGGCCTCGATCGTGTAGACGCTGGCGCCCTTCTGGCTGAAAAGACGGATGAAGTGGGTGCCGGGCTCGACGCGCAGGTCGAGCTTGTCCTTCTCGAGCTCGTCGGAGTGTCGGCGCGAGTCGATGAGGGCGCCGAAGCGATCGCGCACGTCGATGATCGACTCGATGTCCCGGTAGTCGTCCCAGTAGACGGTCAGCTCGAGGATGCCGCGCGACTTGACCTTGAAGAACTTCCAGTCGGTCGAGTCGCCGGCCTTGGCATCGATGTAGTCGTCGACCAGCTTGTCGAGGAACAGCTCCTGCGCGCCCGAGCGGTCGTAGTCGTCGCCGGAGTTGTCGTCGGGCTTCACCTCGACGTTGCCGCCGCACGCCGTGGCGAAGGCCGCCAGGGCCAGCAGCGGAAGGCGGCCTGCGGGCATCGGGTCCGCTCTCCCAAAGGTGTCGGCGCTTCGAGTGCTAACATCGCGCCTCGACGGGTGTCAACCCGCGCGCCGGCGACCCGCTTGCCCAGACGGCGCGTGCCTGGCGGAGTTTTTCCTTGGCGGGAATCGCGGCCCGCTGGCATGCTGCCGCGAGCCATCGCGTCGGGGATGGCGCGTTGGGGATGGAATGACTGTGGCCCAACACCGGATCGTCCGCCAGACGTCTGAGGCGCTGGCGACGGCGCTCGAGGACGGCGTGCGCGCCATCCTCGACCGCACGATCCAGGTCGTCACCGGGCCGCCCGTCCGCGAGAAGTTCACGCGCCTCCCCGCGCTCGGAGTCTACCTGTACCGCGTGGGCGTGCTCTCCGAGCGGCGCGAGGAGCTGCCGATGCTGGTCAACCGCATCGAGCCCGACGGGCGCATCGTGGAGTACTACCAGGATCCGCCCCTGCTGCTCGGCCTCGACTACATGGTGAGCGCGTGGGCCGACGACGACGCCGAACAGCAGGAGCTGCTCGGCGCCGCCATCCGGGCGCTCGCTGCGACGCCGGTGCTCGAAGGCGTGGCGCTCGAGGGCGACGCGTTCGATCCGCAGGAGCGCATCCCGGTGCGCGCCATCGAAGACCTCTCGGTCGAATTCCTGATGTCCATGTGGAGAGGTTTCGGCGAGCACCTGCGCCCGGCGGTGGCGTACCGCTGTCGAACGGCCTTGCATTCTCCGCGTCGGTCGCCCGAGATGGTGCGGGTCAGCGATCGCAGGATCAGTTTTCAATCTTGACGAGTCTCCCCGGGCGACGCGCCGGGGACCGGGCCGCACGGAAGTTGCGGGGAGGAAGAGGCAATGCCCGAGTATCTGTCGCCAGGTGTATACGTCGAAGAGGTCCCCGGCTCGTCCAAGCCGATCGAGGCGGTGGGCACGAGCACGGCCGGGTTCATCGGCGAGAGCCGCAAGGGCCCGCTGAACAAGCCGATCCTGGTGACGAACTGGAGCACGTTCACCAAGCACTTCGGCGACTTCGAGGACGCCGGCGCGCTCGCCCATGCCGTCTACGGCTTCTTCAACAACGGCGGCTCCCGCTGCTTCGTGCTGAACGTCGGCACCGAGGTCGGCAAGGAGAAGGCCGGCAAGGCCGCGCTGTACATCGGCGAGGACAAGGGCCCCGGTCAGCGCACCGGCCTGCACGCCTTCGAAGAGATCGACGAGATCGCCATCGTCGTCGCCCCCGGCCAGACCGAGCCGGCGATCCAGGACGCGGTGCTCACACACTGCGAGAAGATGCGCTATCGCTTCGCGGTGCTCGACGGCCCCGAGACGATCGACGGCGGCGTCGACAAGCTCACGAACGTCAAGCCGCGCGACAGCAAGCAGTGCGCGTACTACTTCCCATGGATCGAGGTCTACGACCCGAAGAAGGGCAACATCTTCGTGCCCCCTTCGGGCCACATGGCCGGCATCTACGCCCGCTCCGACGCGGAGCGCGGCGTGCACAAGGCGCCCGCCAACGAGCTCGTCCGCGGCGCCCTCGGCCTGAAGTATCAGATCACCAAGGGCGAGCAGGACATCCTGAACCCCAAGGGCATCAACTGCATCCGCGAGTTCCCCGGCCGCGGCATCCGCGTCTGGGGCGCCCGCACGATCAGCAGCGATCCCGAATGGCGCTACGTGAACGTCCGCCGGCTCTTCAACATGGTCGAGCACTCGATCGAGCTGGGGACGCAGTGGGTCGTGTTCGAGCCGAACAACAAGACCCTGTGGAAGCGGGTGACGCGCAACATCACCGCGTTCCTGCTCCGTCTGTGGAAGGACGGCGCGCTCTTCGGCGACACGCCGGAGCAGGCCTTCTACGTCAAGTGTGACGAGGAGACCAACCCGCCGGAGGTGATCGACGCCGGCCAGCTCATCGTCGAGATCGGCATGTGCCCCACGAAGCCGGCCGAATTTGTTATCTTCCGGATCGGCCAGATGCCGACCGGGGGCGACTCTGCTGAAGGGTGACATGCGCGCGTCACCGGTGACGCGCGCCTTGACCAGGGGGCGGAGGGGGACGTTCCTCCTGCCGCGGCCAACACGGAGTAGGGACCATGGCGATTGGAAGGCGACCGCACGATCACGTCGGTAACTTCAACTTCAAGGTCGAGATCGAGGGCGTCACCGTCGGTGCGTTCAAGGCGGTCTCTGGCCTCGACAGCGAGACCGAGGTGGTCGAGTACCAGGACGGCGACGACATCATCCTGCGCAAGCGCCCCGGCCGCACCAAGTACAGCAACATCACGCTGAAGCGCGGCTACGTGACGAACCAGGAGCTCTGGAAGTGGCGCAAGGGCGTCGTCGAGGGCAAGGTCGACCGCAAGAGCGGCTCGGTCATCCTCTGCGACGACAAGGGCGAAGAGGTCCTGCGCTACAACTTCTTCGAGGCGTGGCCCTGCAAGTGGAAGGGCTTCGAGCTCGACGGCAAGGGCAGCGACACGATGGCCGAAGAGGTCGAGCTCGCCGTGGAGCGCCTCGAGCGCGCGTGAGCCGGAGCCGCGCGCCTTCGGGCGCCGGGTGAGAGCGCCGGGTCGCGCACGTTCGTGGCCCGGCGTTTCCGTTCCAACCGGGATACGAAATGGCATTCCAGACCGAGTTCGCGTTCACGCTGCCCAAGGGCTTCGTGGACAAAGACGGCGTGCTGCACCGCGAAGGGGTCATGCGCCTGGCCACGGCCAAGGACGAGATCGCGCCGCTGCAGGACTACCGAGTGCAGCAGAACCGCGCGTATCTGGTGATCATCCTGCTGTCGCGCGTCATCGAGAAGCTCGGCACGCTCAAGAGCATCAACCCCGCGGTGATCGAGGGGCTGTTCTCGTCCGATCTCGCTTACCTGCAGGAGTTCTACCGGCGGGTCAACGAGGAAGGGTCGGCCAAGATCAACGCGGCGTGCCCGGCGTGCGGGCACAAGTTCGAGATCGACATGGGGGTCGACCTGGGGGAATCGTGAGCTACCCCCTGGAGCGTATTTTCCAGGAGGTAGCCTACATCGCTTATCACTTTCACTGGTCGTTGGACGACATCCTCGCGATGGAGCACCGGGAGAGGCAGCTCTGGATCAAGGAGATCTCGTCCATCAACAAGCAGATCAACGAGTCGCGGCGATGACCGACTCGTCGAGCGTGTGAGAATTCCGGGATGGCACAGCTGAGAGCCCCCGGCATCTATTATGAAGCCAGCGAGCAGCGCATCCCCCCGCTGGAGCTCGGGCGCACCGGCGTGCCCGTGTTCCTCGGCATCACGCGTCGTGGCCCCCTCGACGCGCCCGTCCGCATCACCAGCGAGGACCGATTCCTCGAGATCTTCGGCGAGCCGGTCCACGACACGTTCCTGACCACCTGCCTGAAGGGCTTCTTCGGCAACGGCGGCGAGGAGTGCTTCGTGCTCCGCGTCGCCCGCCTCGAGGGCGAGCCGGGCGAGGACGTCGCCCGTCGGGCGTCGGTCGTCCTGCTCGACCGCGCCGGTCAGCCGGTGCTCGCCGTCGAGGCCCTCGATCAGGGCACCTGGGGCAACGACCTGCGCGTCACGGTGCGCGAGTCGCCCGACTCGCCGCGCACGTTCCTGACGCGCGACGCCGATCGCGGGGCCACCCACATCCAGGTCAAGGGCACGCACGGCCTGGCGCCGGGCACCCTGATCCACGTCTCCGACCGCAACAACGAGCAGTGGGTCGAGGTCGGCGGCGTCGAAGGCAAGGTGATCCAGCTCCGCGATCCGCTGATCCACGCGTTCGCGTCCGGGGCGCCGACGTACGTCAAGACGCGCACCGTCGATCTGTCCGTGGGCGATCACGAGCGGAGCGAGCGCTTCGAGCGTCTGTCGACCTCGGGCGCGAGCCCGCGTTTCATCGAGCGCACGATCAACGACCAGAGTCGCCTCGTGCGGGTGAAGGCGCTGCGTCCGGACACCCCGCCGGCGCTGTCACTGCCCGCCGATCTGGCGGACGCGCGCCTCGGCGGCGGCAGCGACGGCGTCTCCGACCTGGGGCCCGACGACTTCATCGGGCACGACCGCGGACCCGGCGATCGTCGTGGCCTCATGGGGCTCGTCGAGTTCCCCAAGGGCGATCTCGTCGCGATGCCCGACCTGATGGCCGCCTACATGCACAGCAAGCGGTTCCGCAGCCCGCGCGACATCGAGGTCGTACAGGAGGCGGCCATCTCCCTGTGCGAGCGCTCGTCCAATCGCTTCGCGCTCCTCGACATGCCGCCGGGCGGTGACTTCGAGGACGCGCTGCACTGGCGTCAGCTGTTCGACAGCGCCCACGCCGCCTTCTACTACCCGTGGGTGGTGGTGCTCGAGGGCGGCAAGCGCCGCAAGGTGCCGCCCTCCGCGCACGTCGCCGGCATCTTCGCCGCCAGCGACCGCCGCCATGGCGTGCACAAGGCGCCCGCCAACGAGGTGCTCGAGGGGGTCGTCGACCTCGAGGTGCTGTTGCAGGACAGCCACCTCGCCTCGCTCAACCAGGCCGGCATCAACTGCCTGCGCCCGTTCGGTCCCCGTGGCCTGCGCGTCTGGGGCGCCCGGACGGCGAGCAGCGATCCCGAGTGGCGTCATCTGAACGTGCGCCGCACCGTCAGCGCCATCGCCGCGACGATCGAGCACGGCACGCAGTGGGCCGTCTTCGAGCCGAACGCGCCCGCGCTCTGGAAGCGGCTGACGCGCTTCATCGTCGGCTTCCTCATGGGCCTTCGCGAGCGCGGGATGCTGGCGGGCGACCGCCCGGAAGACGCATTCTTCGTGAAGTGCGACAGTGAGACGAACCCCCGCGAAGAGGTCGACCGCGGTATGCTCGTCACTCGGATCGGCCTCGCGGTGACCCGACCGGTCGAATTCATCGTGTTCCACCTGTCGCAACGCCTCGAGAACGAGGCGCAGCAGGAGGAGGTGTGACGCCGTGCCCCAGCAGTCCAGCACCCGCCCCTACGGCAAGTTCCGTTTCCTCGTCGAGGTCGACGGGCTCACGCTGGCGCACTTCCAGAGCGTCGGCGGGCTGAACCACGAGATCGAAGCCGTCGAGCACCAGGAGGGCGGCGTCAACGACCGGCTCCACAAGCTGCCGGGTCAGGGTCGCTTCCCGAACCTCACGCTGAAGGTCGGCTACGTCGACAACCGGCTGCTCGAGGGTTGGCACCGCGACTTCTCGCAGACACCGGGCAAGGTGGGCCGCAAGAACGGCAGCATCGTGCTGCTGAACGACGACGGCAGCGAGATCGCGCGCTGGAACTTCACGCGGGCGTGGCCCGTGAAGTGGGAGGGGCCCGAGCTCGACGCCACCCAGAGCGCCCTGCTCGTCGAGTCGATCGAGATCGCCCACGAGGGCATCACGCGCGGGTGAGGTGAGCCATGGATCTCGGCGCCGACGTTCGCGTTCGTGAGCTCCTCGCGACCCCCGCCTCGCCTTTGACGCAGGCGCTCGAGGCGTTCGCGGGTGGCCTGGGCGGTCGCTACCTCGACTTCGGCGGCGCGCGGGAGGCCGGGCCGACGCCGCTCGCCGACGCGCTCCTCGAAAGGTGGACGCTGCCCGCGAACGCCGCCGGCGGCTTCGACGTGGTCGACCCCGCGGCGTTCGAGGCCATGGTGCGCGGCCACGGCACCCGGCCCGGCTACGACGACCTCGGCGACGACACGCCCGACACGTTCGTGATCCCGGTCGATCCCGTGGAGCACGTGAGCGGCCTGACCGGCGCCGACGTGCAGCAGGTGCGGCGGCGGCGCGGCAGCATGTTCGCCGTGCCCGCGGCGCGTGAGCCCTCCGCGCCGTGGACGTTGTTCGAGACCCCGCGCGCCGAGCCGATGGAGCGCTGGCGACCGTCGGGCGCGAAGGCGCTCAGCCCGTATCCGCGGTCGATGGGTCGGGCCGGCCAGATCGACGCTTCGCTGCTGCGCTTCCCGGAGGCGCGGGCGAGCGTGGTCCAGGGCGAGCGGCGGGCCGTGCTCGTCGAGCAGGGGCCGTCGCCGTCGTGGGCGCCCGCGTCGGTGATCGCGCCGGCAGCCCGCGCGGCGGAGCGCCTCGCCGACGACCTGACCGCCCGCAGCGAGCCCGAGGCGGCGGCGCCCGCCCGCGTGTGGCTCGTCGCTCCGGCTGCCGGCGGCACCGCTCCGGCGACGAAGCCGAAGGCGGGCACCACGAGACGGCCCGGGCGCTGGGAGCGGCACATCGACGCGCTGCTCGCGGCGATCGCCGGTCCCGCCGAGCGCCGCGCAGGCGCGCCGGGCGCGGTCGCCGACGCGGCCAGCACCCTCGGCGGCCAGTTCGAGGCCTCGCGCGTGCTGCGTGCGCCGGCACGCGAGACGACGGCGGCGCGCGCGTCGACACGCGAGCCGACGGCGACGCTCGACGCCGCCCTCGACGTCGCGGACACGGTGCTCGTCGAGCCGTCGCCGATCGAAGCGCCTGCGCCGGCCGCCGCCCGCGAACAGCCGCTCGTGTCCCGGACGCGGGCGCCCTCCCTTTTCGGGCTCGCGGCGCAACCGACGGTCCGGCCCGCGTCGCCGGGGGCGCCCCGCGCTTCGACCCTGCCCGGCGGCTCGGCGCGCGCGCTCGACGCCACCCGCGAGCTGTCGCGCGCCCCCGCGCCGGCCATCATAGCCGGGCGTCGCCTCGCCGACGCCGCGTCCCCGGCGCCCTCGGCGGGCACCGTCACCCGACCTTTCTTGCCGGCCACGGCCGCCCTCATCGTGCCGGCAGGCATTGTCGCCGCAGCCGCCTCGATGAGCGCGTCTGCCGAGCGAGCGCTGCATCGGGCGACCGCGTCGCATGCGCCGAGCGTCCTCGCGGCGCCCTCCGCGTCGGGGACTCGCCCCGCCGTGGGGACGCGCCCGGACGGCGCCGGACCGGCGCGCCCGGCGCGGGCCGGGTCGTCGCTCCCCACGCGCGCCTGGTGGCAGGCGCCGGACGCGACCCGCGACGCGAGCCTTGCCGCGGAGAGCGGTCTCGACGAGGCGGCGTTCGTCGCACCGACGCCGCTCGAGGCGTTCGCAGCCCGGATCGGCCTTCCGAATTCCGCAGCGGCGACGCGGGCTTCCGCCGCCCGGCCGGGCCTCTTCGGCGCACAGCCCACGGCAGCGGCGTCGCTTTCGCCAGCGGCGCGTCGCCCCGCCGGGGTCCATGCGCCCGCCACTGCCCGCGGCCAGGCGGTCGCCACGCCGACGTCGTCCGCCCCATCGGCGCTGCCCGGCGTGGGACGCGCGGCGCCGGCCGGCCTCGGCCGCTCGGCCGCGTTCCTCGCGTCGATCCACGGCACGGCCGCTCCGGCCCGCGTCCCCGCCTCGGCCCTCGGCCGCGCGTTCCTGCCCGGCGCCGCGCCGTCGGTCGCGGGCGGGCTCGGCGCGCCCGCCGAGGGCGGCCGACCCTCGACGCGCTTCGTCGCGCAGGCGGTCGCCGAGGCCTTCGCGGCGGGCGCGACGTCGCCGCTCCTCGCCGGCCTGCGCCCCATGATCTCCGGTCTCGGCGCCGCCGCCGAGGTCCCAGCGCTCGCCCGTCTGCTCGCCTTCGTGGGCGACCGCGAGGCCGCGATGGGGGCGTCCGTCGCCGCCGCGCCGCGCGCGTCCCGCGTCGTCGACGATGCGACGGCGGGCGACCTCGTCCAGCCGGTCGCCGTGGTGGCGCCCACGGCGGAGGCGTCCGGCGCCGCCGCGTCGCCTCGCCCGACGCGGCGCACCGGCCAGGTGACGCCGGGCCTCTTCACCGCCCCGCCGCCGACGATCTCCGGCGACGCGTCGTCCCGAACCGCCGCGCCGCGGGCGTTCGGTGCGCCGATCGCCTCGGCGCCCGGTGCTCGTCCGCTCGCGCCGGCCCCGGAGAGCGCGCTCGAGGCGTTCCTCGTCCGCATCGGCCTCGCACCGGCGCCTGCCGCGCGTGCGCCGCGCCTCGAGGCGCCGCGGAAGGGCGCGGGCGCTCGACACGCAAGCCCGCGTCTCGACGACGGAATCGCACTTCCGGCCACGGTCCCGACGGCCAGCGCGCCCTCGCAGACGCCGTGGGAGCGCGTCTCGACGATCGGCTTCGACGAGCGCGCCTTGAGCGGCGGCCTCCGCGCGGCGATGTGGGCCGCCGAGCGCCTCGAGCGCGCGATCGGCACCGCCACGCCGTCCCTCCCGATCGCCAACGACGGCGGCGTCGTCGACGCCGTCGGATCCCTCGTCGCCCCGGCGGAGACGACCTCGACCGCCGTCCCGCTGACGGCGGCCGGCGAGCGTCGCGCGCCGCGGCGCAGCGCGTCCCCGGGCCGGACGGCGGCGAGCCTCGACCGCCTCCTCGAGCGAGGCGTCGCGCCTGCTCGGCAAGGCGCGCCGCGCTCCACCGCCGTCATTCGCGCGATCGACGGTCGGCCCGGCCTCTCGGTTCGCCTCGAGATCGTCGATGGCGCGGTGCGGCGCGTCCAGGTCCCGATCGGGGGGGTCGCCCCGACGGGCGGCCGCCCGGGCAGCCCCACGGCGGCGGCTGCGCCCCCGGTGGGTCGCGCGACGACCGTCGAGGTCTTCCTCGACGCCGTCGAGCGTCGCGCGGCGCGCCCGGCCGAGGTGGGGGCCACTGCCACCGACGAGCCCGCCGGGACGCTCGTCGCGCCCGCGGCGCTGCTCGGTCGGACGGCGGTCGAGGGGGACGCGGCGGCGGCCGCGCGGCCCCCACGGCTCGCGCCGGCGCTCTTCGACGCGCTCCGCGCCGCCGCGCCCATCGGCGAACGGCCGTCGTCGCGGCTGCCGGAGCGCCTCGCCGCGCTCTTCGAGGTGGTGGCGGCCGCGAGCGCGGCGGAGTCGACGGTCGCCGTGGCGCCCGGCGCGCCCGGCGAGGTCGTGGCGGCGTCGCCGCCGGCCGCCGCCGAGTCGACCGTGCGGCGCGAGCGCGCCATGGTGGTGCCGGACAACGTCGAGCGCGCGCTCGTCGCGTTCGACAAAGCGAGCACGAAGCAGGCGGAGCTCGGCGGCATGGCGCCGCGCCCCCGCGCGCCGGCGCCCGCCCGCGACGAGGTCGGCTCGCTCGTCTCCGGGGCGGCGCCGCTCACGCCCGCCGCCCAGGCCGCGGCCCTCGCCGGCAAGCTGTTCGGCGACCGCGGGCCGATGATCGTGCCGCCGCCCGGTGCAGAGCGCACCGGCCGAGTGCTCGTCGAGACCGGCGCCCGCGCCGCCGAAGTGGCGCTGCGGTCCACGCCCGGTCAGCGGCCGGGCCGCAAGGCGGAGACGAACGAAGAAGCCCGGCACCGTCTGGCGTCGGGCCAGGTCGACGACAACCTGTCCCCGGAGGAGGTCGACGAGATCGCCCGGGAGGTCATCGCCCTGCTCAAGCGGGAGCTCGAGCTCGAGGCGGCGCGCAGCGGAGGGGACGAATGGGACTAGCGAAGCTGAGCATCACCCCGCTCGACGGGGCGAAGGCGAATCAGGCGATCGACGCGCTCTTCAACCCGAAGGAGTACGCGATCTCCAAGAGCGTGCCGTGGAACCCGCACGCGTCCGCCGGCCTCGACGCGCCGGAGATGCAGTTCACCACGGGTCAGGGCGAGACCCTGAACCTCGAGCTGTTCTTCGACACGTACGAGAGCGGCAGCAACGTCCGGAAGCACACCGATAAGCTGCACGGCCTGGCGCGCATCGACGCCACGCTGCACCGGCCGCCGCTCGTGCTCGTCACCTGGGGCAAGCTGAAGTTCCAGGGCGTCGTCGAGTCGATCAACCACCGGTTCACGATGTTCCTCGAGGACGGGACGCCGGTGCGGGCGACCTGCACGCTGACCCTGCGTGAGGCGCGCAGCGCCGTGCAGCAGTCGCAGGAGACGCCGCTCGAGAGCCCGGACCACGCCAAGCTGCATGCGGTCCGCCGCGGCGAGACGCTGCAGAGCATCGCCGCGAAGGAGTACGACGATCCGGCGGAGTGGCGGCGCATCGCCGACGCCAACGGGATCGACGACCCCTTCCGCGTCGAGCCGGGCACCCGCCTCATGATTCCGCCGATCCTGCGCTGAGGGAGCTCCCATGGCCAACTGGGTGCCTGCATATACGGTCCACCTCGACGGCAAGGAGCTGCCGAAGGACGACGACGTCCACCTGCAGTCGATCACCGTCGACCTGCGGCGGCAGGCGCCGGCGAGCGTGGAGCTGGTCTTCAACAACCACGAAGGCAAGTACGACGCGCGCGCCGATCTCGGCCCCGGCACCCAGATCAAGATCGGCCTCGGTTACACCGAGGGCGGTACGAAGCAGGTGTTCGAGGGCGAGATCATCGGCACCCACGTGCGGCTGAAGGAGAACGGCCCGCGCACGTTCGTCATCCGTGCCTTCGACTATCAGCACCGCATGACCCGCGGTCGCAAGACGCGCACCTTCCTCGAGCGCAAGTTCAGCGACATCGTGAAGGAAGTGGCCGGCGACTCGGGCCTCTCGCCCGAGGTCGAGGACACGACCTTCTCGCGCGAGTACGTGATCCAGCACAACCAGTCGGACCTCGACTTCACGCGCGGCATCGCCTCCTGGCTCGACTTCGACTTCCACATCCGTCACCTCGACGGCGCCAAGAAGCTGCGCTTCAAGGCGCCGGAGGTCACCGGGAAGCCGATCGTCAAGGCCGTCTACGAGAAGCCGAACCTGACGGGCGACGAGGTCCACCTGCGGCGCTTCGACGGCCGGCAGTCGCTCGCGCGTGTCGTCTCCGAAGTGGTCGTCCGCGGCTGGGATCCCAGCCAGAAGAAGGAGATCGTGGGGCGTGCCAAGGCCGGCCAGCTCTACGACAAGATGGGCGACGACGCCTCGGCGACCGAGACCGTCAAGCAGAAGTGGGGCGAGACCGAGCGCCAGCTCGTCGACTACAAGGTCTTCAAGCAGGACGAGGCCGACAAGATCGCGCTCACCAAGCTCAACGAATACGCCCGCACCTTCATCCGCGCCGATATCGAGGTCCAGGGGTTCGCCGGGATCCACCCCGGGGGCATCGTCGAGGTCTCTCGGGTCGGCGAGCGCTTCGACGGCCCGTACTTCGTCGAGTCGGTCTCCCACGCCTTCACGTCCAACGTCCAGACCGGCGGTGGCTACACGACCCGCTTCGTGGCCCAACGCTGTGGTTGGTGACCCGAGGATCGCGCTGCTATAGTCGCTCGGTTCCGTCGCCAGCCATCGAATGGACGAATCCAGACTCATCGATTGGTACGAGGTCGTCGAAGCTGTCGCCAACGGGCGGCTGACCGGTCACGCGTGTCCGATGTGCGGGGCGCGGCCGCTCGAGACCAGCAAGCAGGGCGCGAACGTGCGGGTGCGCTGCCCGCGCTGCGGCGAGGGCTTCGAAGGGGCGCTCGGCTACGGACGCGACGACGGGCTCTACGCCGAAGCCGACGCGCTGATGAAGCGGCAGGCCGAGGCGAAGAAGGGAGCGCCCGCCGTCGAGGCGCCGCAGACGACCGCGCCGCCGGTGCCCGCGCCGACGACCGCGCCGCCGCCTGCGACCTCGCCCGCCCCTCCCGCCGCCGAGCCGCAACGGGACGAGGACTGGAGCTGGCGGCTGCCGGCGTCCAGCGGCGCCGACTACGACGGGCTCGCGACCTGGATGGACCTCGTCGAGGCGGTGATGAACGGGCGTCGTTCGGGGCTGCGCTGTCCCTTTTGCAGTGAGCCGCTCGACGATGTGTTCTATGACGATCCGCACGTGCGCATTCACTGCCGCATGTGCGGCGAAGCCTTCGAAGGCAGGGTGCGGTGAGCAAGAGCTTCCTCGGCAAGGGGCTGCGCTTTCCGCTGGGGGTCGACGGGACCGGCGGGACGTCGCTGTCGGCCCACGAAGAGAACATCGAGGAGTGCATCCGCATCATCCTGGGCACCGCGCCGGGCGAGCGGCTGTACCGGCCGGAGTTCGGCTGCCGGGCGCACGACTACCTCTTCGCGCCCAACAACGCGCACACACGCAACCTGGTCGCCTTCCACGCCCAGGAGGCGCTCATCAAGTGGGAGCCGCGCATCCGCGAGGTCGAGGTCGACTGCCGGCCCGATCCGGACGCCGACAACACGCTCCTGCTCGACATCAAGTATTCGGTGCGCGCGACGAACTCCCACTACAACCTGGTGTACCCGTTCTATCTGCGCCGTGAGGAGGATCTATGATCCCGGTCCCGAACCTGGACGATCGCACGCACCGTGAGATCGTCGAGGAGGCGATTCGGCTCATTCCGCAGTACTGCCCGGAGTGGACGAACTTCAATCCGTCCGATCCCGGCATCACGCTGATCGAGCTGTTCGCGTGGATGACCGAGATGGCCATCTACCGGCTCAACAAGGTCACCGACAAGAACTTCATCGCGTTCCTGAACCTCATGGGCGTGCGCCTGCAGGCGCCGCAGCCCGCGCGGGCGCTGCTGCAGTTCAACCTGGTGCCGGGCGCGCCGCCCACGTGGATCGCCGCGGGCACGCCGGTCTCGACGGTGCCGACGGGCAAGGACGACCCGGTGGTGTTCGAGACGAGCGAGGACCTGCTCGTCACCGACAACAAGATCCTGCGCTGCTACACCCAGGTGAGCGACGAGTACGCCGACTGCACGCCGCTCATCGACGGGCGCCGCGTCGAGGGCTTCGAGGTCTTCCGCGGGGTGAACCACATCGAGCGCAGCCTCTATCTGGGCGATCCGCGGTTCGCTCAGGTCGGCGAGGACTCGATCCTGGTGATTCGCGTCGCGTCCGCGGGGAGCCGCGAGCTCGTGGACCTGCTCGAGTGGGAGTACTGGAACGGCCGCCGCTGGCGCGAGCTGCAGCGCTCCCAGGTCGAGGTCGAGGAGGGCGCGATCGCCTTCGAAGGCATCGACGCCATCGAGCCGCTGGACCTCAACGGCATCAAGGCGCCCTGGATTCGCGGTCGGCTCGTCGAGGCGCCGCCCGATCCGCACGAGACGGTGATCGACTCCGTCGTGGGTCGCGTCGAGGTGCTCGGTGAGGGCGTCGCGCCGCAGTCGGCCTACGTCAACATCGACAGCGCCGTCTATCTCACCGTCGATCTGACGCGCGCCTGGGCCCCGTTCGGCAAGGAGCCGCGCACCGACCACGCGCTGTACCTGCTGCCGGGCTCGCTGCCCACGCAGGCCGGCTCGATCGTGCGCGTCGACGTGCAGCTCGCCGACGCCCGCCTGCGCGATCCGCCGCAGCCGAGCGAGGACCTCGTCATCGTCTGGGAGTACTTCAACGGCAAGAAGTGGGTCCCCTTCGGGCGGGCCACGCCCGAAGGATCCCAGAGCGCGCCCGACATCGACTTCATCGACGGCACGAGCGCCTTCACCGCGAGCGGCGAGGTGCGCTTCCGGCGACCCAAGGACCTCGCCGAGTCGGAGATCCAGGGCGAGCCGGGGGCGTGGCTGCGCGCCCGCATCGAGGGCGGCGACTACGGCGTGCCGGGGCAGTACGAGCTCGACGGCGAGCGGTGGCTCTGGCGGGACGAGCGGCCGCTGCGGCCACCCTGGGTCAAGCAGCTCACCATCCGCTACACCGAAGAGGATCAGCCCGTCGACCACGTGCTGACCTACAACGACTTCGCGTTCTTCGACCACTCGATGACGTCGCGGACGCCGCTCAAGGTGTTCCAGGCGTTCGAGCCGTCGACCGAGGACAGCCCGGCGCTCTACCTCGGCTTCGAGAAGGCGTTCCCGAACGCGCCGACGCGCGTGTACTTCCAGATGACCGAGAAGACGTCGGTCGAGGAGGACCGCCGGCACGCGGAGCACCTGCGCCAGTACTACGCCGAGCGCGACCAGGCGCTCGCCGCCGACCAGCGCGTCGTCTGGGAGTACTGGAACGGGCGCAAGTGGGTGGACCTCGCGCCCGAGGACGGCACGCGGTCCTTCACCGAGAGCGGCTTCCTGCAGTTCATCGGCCCGGAGGACCACAAGCCCAGCAAGCGCTTCGGCGAGGCGCTGCACTGGGTGCGCGCGCGCCTCGAGATGGGCGGCTACCACCAGATGCCGCGCATCACGCACATCCTGCTGAACGCCGGCTTCGGCTACCACCACACCACCGTGCGCGGCGAGGTGATGGGGTCGTCCGACGGGACGCCGAACCAGAAGTTCCGCTTCGCGCAGGGCCCGGTGCTCGAGGGGCAGGCGATCCGGGTGCGCGAGAAGGAGGCCCCCGGCCTCGAAGAGCGCATGGAGATCGAGCGGCTCCACGGGCCGGAGGCCATCGACGACCAGGGCAAGGCGGGCTGCTGGGTGCGCTGGACGGAGGTCGAGAGCTTCTACGGCTCCGGGTCGCGCAGCCGGCACTACGTCGTCGACCGCATCAGCGGCGAGGTCCGGTTCGGCGACGGCCGCAAGGGTTTCATCCCGCCGGCGGGCACCGCCAACGTGGTCGCCGAGAGCTACCGCATCGGCGGCGGCGCGCGCGGCAACGTCACCGCGGGCGCCATCGTCGCGATGCGCAAGGCGATCGCCCACATCGCCGGCGTCGGCAACCCGTTCCCGGCGGGCGGCGGCAGCGACCAGGAGACGGTCGAGGAGGCCAAGGCGCGCGGCCCGCACGTCATCAAGAGCCGCAACCGCGCCGTCACCGCCGAAGACTTCGAGTGGCTCACGCTGCAGGCCAGCAACGGCATCGCCCGCGCGCGCTGCCTGCCGACGCTCGGCCGCGAGGGCGAGGTCACGGTCGTCGTCGTCCCCAAGCAGGACGAGCACCACCGCGACCTGCGCGAGAAGCTCATCCCGTCGACGGAGCTGCTGCGCCGGGTCAAGCACTTCCTCGACGAGCGGCGCCTGCTGACGACCATCGTCCACGTGGCGAAGCCCCGCTACTGCGAGGTGAGCATCGAGGTCGAGGTGGTGCGCAAGACGTCGGGGTCGTCCGAGGCGCTGCGCAACGCGATCGAGGACCGCCTGCGCACGTTCCTCCATCCCATCGTCGGCGGCCGCAACGCCCGCGGGTGGCCGTTCGGCCGCAACGTGCTCAAGCTCGACCTCTACCACGTCATCGAAGGCGTGGACGGGGTGGACGTGGTGCATCGCATCCGTCTGTTCGACGAGGACCAGAAGCAGCAGGTCGAGCAGATCAAGCTGCGGCCGGACGAGCTGGTCCACCTCGTCGACGTGACGGTGATCGAGAAACCGCGGGAGGCGTTCCTCTAACCCATGGTCGCCCAGCCCCGCCCGATCGTCGCGCGCACGATCCGCATGCCCGAGGTCAAGGGCATCCTGCTCGAGAACGCGGCGTTGATGCTCCGCAACGTCGATTTCCCCGAGCGCGGCATCCGCCTCCGCTACGAGGAGGACTACCGACCCGAGGACGAGGTCATCGCGCAGGACCCGCCGCCCGGCGCCCTCGTCGCCGTCGACGAGGTCATCACGCTGACCGTCTGTCGGCGCAGCCTGCTGCACCACCTGCCGCAGGTCTTCCAGAAGTCCGACCGGCCCGGGCTCCACTATCTCCGCGACTTCCTGTGGATCTTCGACCACGTCTTCGCGGACCTCGAGCGGCGGATCGGCCACATCCACCGCTACTTCGATCCGCTCGAGACGCCGAAGGAGTTCCTGCCGTGGCTGGCCGGGTGGGTGGCGCTGGCCATCGACCAGGAGTGGCCCGAGGAGAAGAAGCGCAAGCTCATCCGCCAGGCGGTCGAGCTGTACGGCTACCGCGGCACCGTGCGCGGCCTGAAGCTCTTCTTGTCGCTGTTCACCGGCGTCGAGCCGCGCATCTACGAGAACAAGTGGCCCTACAAGGGCTTCCGCGTGGGCGGCGTGCGCATCGGCCTCGACTCGATCGTGCTGTCGCCGGTGAACCTGGCGCACTGCTTCATGATCGAGATCCCCGCGGCCTTCAAGGACGCCAGCGACGAGACCATCTTGAAGATCCACGACATCATTCGCATGGAAAAGCCGGCGCACACCGCGTACCACCTGACGTTCGAGGCCGTGAAGAGCAACAAGCAGCTCGAAGCCTTCGTCGTCGGGCTGGGGCGCGTGGGCGTGGGTGACGCGCGTGTGGTCGACGAGTCCGCAACCCCCGAGAACCAGGGCGAGTGAGCCATGTCCCAGATGCCTTTCAAGCGCATCAACTTCTTCAAGGGCTTCCTGACCACCGAGCAGGACTGGAACGACGCCGAGCGGTACCACGTCGAGAAGCGGAAGCTGCACAACCGCTGCTTTCACGCGCCCGGAGTGGTGGCGGGGTACGGTGACGAGCTGCGGGTGCTGTCGCGTGGCCGCGGCGACCTGTCGCTCGAGATCGGCAGCGGGTACGCGATCGACGGCGCCGGCAACGACATCCTCGTGCCGGAGAAGCAGATCCGCACCATCAACCCGGCCGACTTCAAGCTGCCGCAGACGATCTACATCGTGCTGCGCTACGTCGAGCAGCCCACCGACTTCATCGCCTACAAGGAGAACCTGGACTACCAGGGCCACCGGCGCGTCGAAGAGGGCTACAAGATCGAGTTCAGCATCGTGGAGCCCGACATCCAGCACGAAGTCGAGCTGGCGCGGGTGATCCTCGAGAAGGGCGCCAAGCGGGTGACCGACGCGCGGGATCCTTTCGCCCCGGGGCCCAACGAGATCGATCTGCGCTTCATCCCCGCCGCCGGCATCGCGGGCGCGCGCCTGTCGCCGCTGCTGAAGCTGCGGCTCGCCGAGGCGCTGCACGCGCAGCGGCGCATCCTGTCGCACCTCGCGCGCGTGAAGAAGATCATCGCCGCCCAGGACGCGCACCACGCCGTCATCACGCTGCAGATGCTCGTGCAGACCGCGTACGTCGACCACGCGAACGTGTGGAACCTGCTGGCGACCATCGCCGAGCTCGAGTGGGACGTCGTCGACGAGGTCGAGGCGCGTGTGCCCGATCTGTCGGCGCGCAAGGAGTTCACGGGCTTCAAGAAGAACGTGGACATCCTGCGGGGCCTCGTCGCCGAGCGCCGGCGGACCGACGAGGGCCTCGAGAACGTCATCACCTACCAGATGAAGGCCTGCGAGAGCATGAGCACGCTCGCCCGGGACTTCATCCGCGCCGACGACATCGTCGTCAAGGCGATGGAGAACGCCCCCAAGGCGCAGACGGTGGGGACGCCGGGCACGCTCCCGGGCGGCATCGCCTTCGAGGAGCTGAAGGTCAAGTCCGACGAGTTCGCCGAGACGATCATCGTCGACGGCAAGGAGTGGGCGCTCGTCGACTCGATCGACGTGCTCGACCCGCAGAGCGAGACGGACCACGAGTTCGTCATCCGCGAGGCGAAGGACACCTACCGCACCCGCCAGAAGCTGCGTTACCCCGACGGCGCCACGATCGAGGACCGCGGCATCGCCCACGAGGGCGGCTACTCCGAGTTCAAGGTGCGCAACCTCACGCCGCACCAGGACCTGGTCATGATCCGCCGCATGGATTACGTCCACGGCGACTACCAGGCGAGCGTGCACGTCAACGGCCAGCGCCTGCCGCAGCTGCTCGTCTGCGAAGGTCAGGACCGCAAGTACCGCTGGCGCAACTGGCCGTATGTCATCCCCGCCCAGTACATCAGCACGAACATCATCACCGTGAAGCAGATGCTCGAGACGGCCGACCGAGACATCAACATCTTCAAGATGTGGTTCTACCAGCCGAAGTGACGCGGGCGGCGGCGTAGCCGCCCGTCCGGAAATGGGGTCATCGAGGTCGCATCATTGCCTTTCCTCGACGACCCCGTCTCGTCCATGGACCACCTGCGCCGGCGCGTCGTCGCCGCCCGGCTCGCGGAGCTCGCGACGGCGCGGCAGGTCGTCGTCACGACCCACGACCTCGTCTTCCTCCACATGCTCGAGGTCCGCCGCGTGCCCTCCCAGGCAGGCATGTGTCGGCATGGCGGTGGCCTCCGGCTGGCTTCCGGGGCATGCCGAGGCGACCGCGATCGACGAGGGGCTGCCGGGTCCGGAGGCCTTGCTCGGGGAGGTGGCGCGCCTCGAGGTGTTCGTGGCGACGATGCGCGGGCGGGACCGGCGGTATCGCGCGATGGAGCGATCGGGCGGCGATTTCGCGGGCGCAATCGGCGGATGGAGCGATCGGGCGGGGTTCAGTTCACGGGCGCGGCGGGCTCGGGGTCGGACTCCACGTCGGCGCGGGTGCGCCCCGGGCGGCTGACGGACGGCCGGACGCGCGCCGCGAGCTCGTCCTCGCCGGCGACCTGGAAGAGCGCCGTCATCACCGCCGCGGCGCCCGCGAACGTGCGGTCGTAGGTGTCGATCGCCCGCTGCTTCGCGGTGAGCGTCACCTCGGCCTCCTTCGCCTCACGCGCGGTGGCTTCGATCGCCGCGTTCAGGCGGGCGAGCGGCACGGCGAGCGCCTGCTCGACGGCGGCCGCGTCGAAGGTCAGGCCGCGCGACCGCGACGGCCGGCCCCGCAGGCCGGGGAGCCGCGCGAGCACGGCCTTCCCGAGGAGGGCCAGCGCCAGCGGGTCCGGCGGGGTCACCCCGGAGAACCCCAGCTCGGCGGCCGCCGCGTCGCCGAGCGCCGCCCGCACCGACGTCCGCAGGTCGATGAGCAGCGCGTACACGTCGCCGGCGGCCGCTTCGCGCTCCGCCCGCGGCGCCGCGTCGTCCGCGAGCTCCGTCCCGTGCGCCTCGTCCGCCGCGACGAGCCGCGCGGCGGCGTCGCGCACGAGGATGCCCATCGCGCGGAGCAGCAGGCCCGTGTCGACCCTGTCCGCGTCGGCGCCGAGCGCCGCGACGAGCAGCGGGCGCATGCGTTCGGCGACCAGGGTCGACTGCGCCTCGGCCGCCTGGATCACCTTCGACGCGGAGCGCTGCCGGTCGAGCACCATCTTCGATGTCATGTCTCACCTCCTTGCCCGGGACGAGAGTCTGCCCGGCTGTGAGACAGGCCGGAAGGCGGACCTGGCGCGCGGTGGCGAATTCGCTGCGGAGGACGGTCGTCCCGTGGCGGGCGGAGACCGGAGACGTGTCCCTTGGCTTCGGCCGAGGCGGGGGAGAGCTTCGACAAAGGTGCCCAGGTCCTCGCTCTGATCCGGGGACCACCCTGTCAGGCGCGCCCCATCGCCGCGAGCGCGGTGGCCGCCCGCCGGTGCACGCGCGGGCCGTCCTGGTGCGGCGCGAGCGGCACGTCGGGCGCGCCGCGGGCGCGGGCGGCGAGCAGCTCCGCTTCGTGGCCGGCGAGCAGGTCGCACAGCTCGTAGAGGCCGCCGGGCTCCTCCTCGAGCGGGTCGTGGGCGCGCAGGATGGAGCGCACTTCGGCGACGAGCGCCGCGTCGGGCGTCGGCACCATGAGCGCGGCGAGGGCGCCGTGGTCGCGGCGCAGCCGGACGGCGATCGGCAGCGGCTCGCCGCCGCGGCGCTCGCGCGCGTCGCGCAGCAGGATCTTCTCCTCGACGCCGATGTGGCGCAGCAGGCCGGCGCGGAACTGCTCGAACGCGTCGTGGTCGAAGCGCGCGGGATCCGCCACCGCCTGCGTGAGCAGCGCCTCGAGGCGGGCGTGGTCCGCGGTCATGTAGCGGTGCACCGGGCCGAGGAAGCGGGGGCGCAGGACGTGGTTCTCGAGGTGGACGTGGCGGAGCACGTCGTCCGTCAGGTGCGCGAGCTCGTCCCACAGCGCGCGGAACGACGTGCAGGCGTCCGCGGGGGCGGCGAAGTCGTCGGTCAGCGCGCGGATCTGCTCGAGCTGCCGGCCCACGGCGAGGTGCTCGGCGCCCATGTTGCCGAGCAGGCGCAGCACGCGCGCGCGGTCGGCGGCCGGATCGAGCAGGAGCGGAAAGAGCTCGCGCTCCTCTTCGTCGAGGTGCGGCTCGAGCGCGTCGCGCAGCGCCTTGAGCGTGCCGGTCAGGTCGACGAGGCGCCGCTCGCGGGCGCCGTGGACACGCGCCACCTGGCGGGCGAGCGCCGCGATGCGCGGGAGGGCCTCGCGCAGGTAGGCGTGGTGGCGGTCGACGATGTGCGCGATGAGCGCGGGCGTCGACAGGGCACCCACGTCCGGGCCCTCGGACCGCGCGGCGAGCGCGCCTTCCAGCTCGGCGAAGAGCGCCGCGAGGTCGAGGCCATGCTCGGCGGCGGCCTGCGCGACGGTGACGTTGCCGCGGCAGCAGAAGTCGATGTGGTGCGCGGTGAACACGCGGGCGCATTGCGGGTGGTCGGCGACGATACGGGCGACGGTGGCGCCGCGGTCGAGGGCGGGGATCATCGAAAAACCTCCTGATTCGAGCACTTGTGCAGCGCGCGTGCCATCGTCGACCGTCCGGCATTTCCCGGCGGCGTGCCCTGTTGTACGTTTCAAAGCGAAACGGAGCGGAACGTGACCCCCGACGAGCACTGCGACGGCCTCTGCGAGATCTGCCAGCTGCGCCCCGTCGCCGACGAGCCGGCCACCCCGTCGCGGGTGGTCGCCGAGAGCGCGGCGATGCGCGAGGTGCTCCGCCGGACGGCGGCCATCGCCGCCGCCGCCGCGTCGGTGGTGATCCTCGGCGAGAGCGGCACCGGCAAGGAGGTGATCGCGCGCACGCTGCACGCCAACGGGCCGCGCGCGGGCAAGGCGTTCGTGGCCGTGAACGTGGCGGCGCTGCCGGCGGAGCTGCTCGAGTCGGAGCTCTTCGGGCACGCGCGCGGCGCGTTCACCGGCGCGGTCGGCGCGCGCGCCGGCCTGTTCGAGGAGGCCGACGGCGGCACGCTCTTCCTCGACGAGATCGCCGAGATGCCGCTCGCGCTGCAGGCGAAGCTGCTGCGTGCGCTGCAGTCGGGCGAGGTCCGGCGCGTCGGCGAGTCGCGGGCGGCGCGCGTCGACGTGCGGGTGATCTGCGCCACGCACCAGGACCTCGCGCAGGCGGTGGCCGAGCGGCGCTTCCGGGAGGACGTCTACTACCGGCTGAAGGTGTTCACGCTGAGGGTGCCGCCGCTGCGCGAGCGGCGCGCGGACGTGCTGCCGCTCGTCCGCATGTTCCTCGAGCGCGCGGGGCACTCGGGCCGCATGACGCCGGCAGCCGAGCGGGCGCTCCTGGCCCACCGCTGGCCGGGCAACGTGCGCGAGCTGGCGAACGCGGCGCTCCACGGCGCCGTGCTCGCGGGCGCCGCCGAGGTCGACGTCGGTCACCTGCCCGACGACGTGCTGGACCCGGCCCCGGCGCCGGTCGACGGTCCGCTGCGCACGCTGGCCGAGGTCGAGCGCGAGCACGTGCGCCGCGTCCTCGACGCCTGCGGCGGCCGCCAGGCGGACGCCGCGCGCATCCTCGGCATCGGCCGCACCACGCTCTGGCGCAAGCTCCGCGAGGACTGACCGGGGGCCGCGAGCGCCCCACCGCGACCGGCGGGCGCGCGCCGATCGCACCGGACCGCGCATCTCGCGCCTTCCTGCAAGGTGCCCGAAGAGCGCCCGCGGCCGGCGCCGTTCAGCGCTCGAAGCGCAGGACGAAGGCGCCGAGCGCGACGAGGTCGCCGTCCTTCAGCACGTGGACGGGCCCGGCGACGCCGCGCACGACCGGCGGATGGGCGGCGCCCTCGCCGCGCAGGACGACATCGCCGCCGCGCAGCTCGAGGCGGTAGGGGCGATGGCTGCCGATCGAGCGGTCCGGGAGCGCGATGTCGGCGATGGCCGGGTTGCGGCCGATGGTGAGGGGGCGTTCCGGGTGCAGGACCCACGGCCGGCGGTCGCCCGGGCGGCCGTCGGGGCCGGAGACGACGGTCAGCGTGAAGGCGACCGCGGCGGGGCCGGCGAGCGCGTCGAGCATCGCGTCGCACCAGGGAGCGTCCGGCGCGCCGAGCCGCGGGTCGTGCAAGAGGTCGAGCGCGGTGCCGAGCACGTCGCGGATCCACGCCGCGCACGGCAGGCCCTCGGTGACGGCCTCCACCTCGCCGCGCAGCGCACGCGCGTCGGCGCCGCGGCCGAAGCGGCCGTTCCCGCGGTTGGCGAGGCGGTAGACCACGCGCCCGTCGAGCGGCAGGCGCGCCCCGTGGAGCTCGGCGGCGATCGCGGCGAGCGCCACAAGGTCGCGGAGCCGCCCCGTGTCGCCGTGGGTGACGGGCATCGGCAGCGCGTAGCCGATCGAGCCGACCGCGCCGTCGCCCACGAGCGGGTCGATCAAACGCACCGCGTCGCCCTGCAGGAGGACGTGCGCCGGCTTGAGGTCGCCGTGCGGTCCGAAGCCGGCGTGGAGCGCGCGCACGGCCCGGGCGAGCGCGGGCAGGTGCGCGCGGGCGCGCTCGGGCGGCAGCTCGCCGAGGTGCGGGCCGTCGATGCGCTCCATCAGCGCCGCCAGCTGGCCGCCGAGGCGGTAGACGCGGTGCAGGACGGGGAGCGGCGCGCCGTGCGTCCGCTGGCGGCGGCAGGCGGCGTCGAGCAGGGCCGCCGCCTCCTCGATCGTGCGCGGCGCGCGGAGGACGAACGGGCCGGTCGCCGACACGAGCGTGATGCGGTTCGGGCCGTGGCCGTGCGCGACGACGTCCGGGTGCTCCTCGGGCGGCGCGGGCGCGACGTCGGGCACCTTGAGCGCGCAGCGGCCGAACGACTGGGAGGTGACGGCGAAGACGCGGCCGTAGCCGCCGGCGCCGAGCGGCTCGCCCAGCGCGAGGCCGTGTGCGGCCGCGTCGGCGGCGAACGTCGTCACGCGACCGGCTCCGCGCGGTACGCGGGGTACGCGTGGTGCAACGTCGCCAGGACCGCCGCCGCCCGGCCGCGCAGCGGGCGGTCGTCGTCGAAGCGCACGCCGAGCGGATCGCCGATGACGTACGCCAGCAGCGCGCGCATCGCCGCGACTTCGCTCCGGATCTCGAGGCCGTCGTCCCCGAAGACGACCTCGGCGGCCGTGCGCGCCGGATCGGCCGCCGGGAAGACGCGCCAGCGGCGCGGCGGCGGCGGGGCCGGCGGCTCCGGCGGCGCCTCCCGCGCGGCGGCGATGCGCCGCCACGAGGCGATCGCGGGCGCGATCTCGCAGCCGGTGTACGCCGACAGCCGGTCGAGCAGCCCGTAGTCGTAAGGCTCGCGCACCGCGACGTGCAGCGTGCCGCCGTCGAGCCGGAGCGGCGCGACGTGCGGGAAGTCGTCGTCGAGCAGGCGCCGCAGCTCGCCGTCGGGGGGCGCCGGCTCCGCGTAGGGCAGGCCGGCGGCCTCGGCCATGAAGCGCGCGAGCGCGTCGGCGTCGACGAACGGCTCGAGGCGCTCGCCCCACCAGCCGTCGCCCTGCGCCGCCGCGGCGGCCTGCGTCGCGGTGAGCCGCCCGGCGGCCACGAGGCGCTTCGGCCAGCCGTGGAGGGGAGGGGTCGTCACCGGCCGATCCGAGCACCGTCGCGGCGGCCGGTCAACGGCGCTGCCACGGCGGGCGCGCCTCACCGCCACTTGCGTCCGTTGCGCGGCACGATCACGGGGCGCTCGCCGCGCACGATCTGGCAGACGCCCGCGAACTCGCCGCCGCACAGGTCGGTGCCCGCGAGGTCGAGCAGGTCGAGGCGGCCCACGGTGACGCCCTGCAGACGCAGGTCGAAGCGCAGCGGGTCGTCGCCGGGGTCGAGCGACAGGCGCAGCGGGACGCCGCCGCCGAGGCGCACGTAGGTCTCCGGGTTCAGCAGGAACTCGACGCTGCCGAGGTCGCGCGGGCGGAAGAGGTCCAGGCCGCCGGCGATCGCCTCCCAGTGGCCGCGCGTCGGCGCCACCTCCCACGCCTTGACCGCGCGCAGCGCCTCGTCGCGGAACTGCACGCTCAGCCGGCCGTCGTCGTCGCGATAGCGCAGCGCGCAGAGCGCCGCCCACTCGCCGGTGCACAGCGTGAGCGCATCGCCGTCGCGCCGGCCGACCACGTCGCCGTCGTAGACGAGCCGGTCGCCGTCGAGCGCGACCCGCAGCGGCTCGGCCGTCGCGTCGTCGCCGCGGAGCAGGAGCTCGTCGCCGCGCTGCGCCGCGTACAGCACGTACATCGCCTCGTCGGGCCCGAGGACGCGCGTCTCGCGGAAAACCACCGGCTCGGGCTCGGGCGCCGGCTCGGGCTCGGGCGCCGGCGCGCCGCCCTCGCCGAGCGCCACCGCCCGCACGTAGGGGTGCGCCCGCTCGATGAACTCGCCGCCGTCGCGGTACTGAACGGCCTTCATCCACGCGAGGGTCATGCAGCTGTAGCCGCCGGCCCCCCAGCCGAGGCCCCACGAGTTCTTCACGATGAAGCACAGGCCGCCCTCCTCGGGCATCTCGGGCAGCCGCCGGTAGCCGACGATCAGGTACGCATGTCCGCCGGCGTGGATGCTCTCGCCGGCCGCCGTGAAGTCGCGCTTCGTGATCAGGCCGTCGTTGGACTCCCAGTTCGACGACAGCGGGCTCGCCCACGGCACGGCGTATCCCTGGTTCAGCACCTCGACGAGCTCGCCCACGCCGCACCACGTGCCGACCTCGGTCAGCTTCACCGCGCCCTCCTCGCAGCCGGGGCCCTGCGGGTACACGTCGTTGTCGCCGGGGAACGCCTGGTAGGGGCAGGTGTCCTCGCGCGGGAGGTCGGGGCGCGCGCTCGCCACGGAGTGCTCGAAGCCCACGCCGTACCACGAGCCCTCGCTGTACGGCGCGTCGCAGGCCCCGGGGGCGGCGCACTCGGGCTTCGAGTTGAAGTAGAAGCGCTGCTCGGAGAGGTCGAGCGTGCGCAGGCCGGGGTCCGCGCGGAGCGCCGCGTACTCGACGGCGCCGACGCCGGTGAACGCCGCGCACGTGCCGCGACCGCCCTGGTTCCGCACGGGGATGCGGTCGGCGCCGGGGATGAGGTGGCGGTCCTCGAGCCGGCCCGGATCGAAGTCCCAGCCGCAGGCGTCGCCCGAACGCGCCGCCGCCGGCGCCGCCTCGAGCCGCTGGTAGCCGCCCTCGTCGATCGCCTGGCGCGCGGGGGCCACCTTGCGGAGCAGCGCCTGCTGGGCCGGGTCGTCGACCTCGCCGTCATCGCCGGCGATCTCGCGGTCGATCAGCCCCATCACCGCGCCGAGGTCCGTCGGCGCCGCCCGCGTCGGATCGCGCCGCAGGTGCAGGAAGGCGTCGTCGTCCGTCAACAGGCCCGCGCCGTCGCCGCCGCGTGCCGCCGCCACGAAAGCGGACAGGTCCTGACATCCCGATGCGCCCGTCGCGAGCGCCAGCAGCCACGTCTTCCAGCGCATTTCCGCCCCCAGCGTCCTCGTGAGTGCCGACGCGGCGGCGGCGCGGATGTTCAAGCGGCCTTGCGTCGGCGCGCGGGTCGCGGCCATCCTGCGCCCCCGATGCGGATCGAGCTGCCGACTCGACAGGACCGCCCCCTCACGCTGGGGGTGCCCGCCGACGCCCGCGTGGAGGCGGCGATGGCCTCCGCGTCGCTCCTCGAGCTGAACGTGCGGGCGCCGCGCTTCACCAAGGAGCGCTGGGCGCGCGTGCGCGACCTCGCGACGCACGTCGTCGCCCACCTGCGCGGGAACGAGGTGGTCATCCTCGTCGGCACCGCGGCGAACGGCGGCGGGATCGTGTCGTTCTCGCAGTACGGCGCGAGCTACGGCGGGCTGGCGTACGCGCGCTGCGACCGCTGCGCATCGGGCTGCGAGCACGTGGTCGCCGCGGCGCTCGCGCTCGCCTGGACCGACCCCGCGGAGCGCGAGCTGCTGCAGATGCCCGCGTGGCGGCTGTGGGCCGCGCAGATGGGCACCGCCGCGACCGCCGCGACCGCCGCCGAGGACGACCGCCCGCGCGGCTGGATCCGCTGCGTCCTGCACGCCGATCCCACGGCGAGCGACGACCAGCTCGCCCATGGCCACCTCGAGCTGCAGCTCGTGCGCACCGCGAAGCGCGGCGGCCGGCCGCTCGCCCCCCGGCCGGCGCCGAAGTCGCTCGCCTCGATCGAGCGGCAGGTGCGCGATCTGCCCGCCGGCGACCGCGCGATCTGCCTGCTCGCCGAGCAGCGGCGCCTCCTCGCCCACGCCACGACCTACCGCTACTCGGAGTCGTCGCGCTTCGAGGAGGCCGTGGCGCGCCTCGACACCGAGCTCATGGCGCGCCTCGGCGAGGCGACCGAGCTCGTCTTCGAGGATCGTCCGGTGCGCGTCGACAAGACCCCGTTCGCGCCCGCGCTCGAGGCCACCGAGCGCCGCGACGGCGGCCTGCGGCTGCGCTGGGCGGAGGGCGAGCTGCGCGCCATCCTGCGCGTGGGGACGGGCTGGGCGCTCGGCCGCGACGACGTGCTGCGCCCGCTGCCCCCGGACCTGCCGACCGGCGCGCTCGAAGCCATCGGGCTCGAGCCCCCGGAGGTCCCGCCCGAGGACGTCGAGACGTTCGTCGAGGCGTTCGCGCTGCGCGCGCCGGTGCCGGTGCGGCTGCACACGAAGAAGCTGGCGGTGGCCTCGGGGCAGCCGCGCCCGCGCCTCATGCTGCGCGAGGCCGACGGCGCGCTGCACGTCGAGGCCCGCTTCGGGTACGGCGACGTCGAGGTGCCCGCGGTCGGCGGGGTGGCGCTCATGCGCGCCGCCGACGGCACGCTCGTGGAGCGCGATCCGGGGGCGGAGGCGCAGGCCCTCGCCGCGCTGCAGGCGCTCCTGCCCGGGACGCCGCCGCTGAAGGGCGACGACGCGCTCGACTTCCTGTTCGCCGCGCCCCAGCGGCTCGAGGGCTGGCAGGTCTTCGTCGACGACTCCCTCCGCGAGCGCAAGCTGCGCGGCACGCTCACCCCGCGCACGGCGCTGAGCTCGGGCGTCGACTGGTTCGACCTGCACGTGGGCTTCGGCGCCGACGGCGCCGAGGTCGCGCCGGCGGCGGTGCTCGCCTCGTGGCGGCGCGGCGACCGCTACCACCGGCTGCCCGACGGCAGCGTCGTCCGTCTGCCGCGCGCGTGGCTCGCGCGGCACGCCGACGACCTCGAAGAGCTGCTTGACATGAAGCAGGGGCGCCGCGGCCGCCTCGGCGCGTTCGCCGCCCCGCTCGCCGCCGAGCTGCTCGAGGAGGCCGCGCCCTCGGCGGACCGCGACCGCTGGCGCGACGTCGCCGCGCGCCTCGCCGCCGTCGACCGCGTGCCGGAGCGCCCGCTCCCGAAGGGCCTGCGCGCCGAGCTGCGCCCCTACCAGCACCACGGCTTCCGCTGGCTCGTCTTCCTGCGCGCGCTCGGCCTCGGCGGCGTGCTCGCCGACGACATGGGGCTCGGCAAGACGCTGCAGGCGCTGGCGCTGCTGCTCGACACGCACGGCGATCGCAAGGGCCCGCCGTCGCTCGTCGTCGCCCCGACCTCGGTGGTCCACAACTGGGCGGGCGAGGCGCGGCGGTTCGCGCCGGACCTGCGCGTCCACCTGCACCACGGCGCGGGCCGCGGCGAGGTGCCGGCGGACGTCGACGTGGTGGTGACGAGCTACGCGCTGCTCCGGCAGGACGCGGCGATCCTCGGGCGGCACTGGCGCTACGCGGTGCTCGACGAGGCGCAGCACATCAAGAACCCGGACAGCCAGATCGCGCAGGCGGCGCGCGAGCTCGACGCCGAGCACCGCCTGGCGCTGACCGGCACCCCGCTCGAGAACCACCTGCTCGAGCTGTGGAGCATCTTCCAGTTCCTCATGCCCGGCTTCTTCGGGAGCCGCCGGGCGTTCGCCGAGCGCTACGCCAACCGCGTGCAGCGCGAGCAGGACGCCGACGCGCTCGCGGCGCTCAAGCGGCGCACGCGGCCGTTCGTGCTCCGCCGGCTCAAGCGCGAGGTGGCCACCGAGCTGCCGCCGCGCACCGAGCAGGTGCTGTACTGCGAGCTCGGCCCCGACCAGCGCCGGCTCTACGAGCGCGTCAAGGAGACGTACCGCGACAGCGTGCTGGGGCGCGTCGCCGAGCAGGGCGTCGGCCGCGCCACCATCCAGGTGCTCGAGGCGCTCATGCGGCTGCGCCAGGCGTGCTGCGATCCGCGCCTGCTCCCGTTCGACGAGGCGCGCGGCGTCGGCGCGTCGGCCAAGCTCGAGCTGCTGCGCGACACCCTCGGCGAGCTCGTCGAGGAGGGGCACCGCGCCCTCGTCTTCAGCCAGTGGCCGTCGTTGCTCAAGCTCGTGGCCGCCGATCTCGAGGCGATGGGCGTCGAGTACCTGTACCTCGACGGGAGCACGCGGGAGCGAGGAGAGCTGCAGGCGCGCTGGAACCGCGAGGACGGCCCGCCCGTGTTCCTCATCTCGTTGAAGGCCGGCGGCACCGGCCTGAACCTGACCGGCGCCGACCACGTGATCCACCTCGACCCGTGGTGGAACCCGGCGGTCGAGGCGCAGGCGACGGACCGCGCGCACCGCATCGGGCAGACGCGGCCGGTGATCGCCTACAAGCTCGTCGCGCGGGACACGGTCGAGGAGAAGATCCTCGAGCTGCAGGACCGCAAGCGCGCGCTCTTCGAGGCGACGGTCGACGCGGATCGCCTGTTGGTCGACGCGCTGACGCGCGAGGACCTCGAGGCGGTGTTCGCGGCCGAGCCGGGGGCGCCCGCGGCGAAGGGGCCCGGCGCCCGCGCGCCGAAGCTCGCGCTCGTCACCGACGCGCCGGCGCCCCCCACGGCCGCCGCGCCGCCCCCCACGGCCGCCGCGTCGCCCCTGCCCGCGGCGGTCGCCGCCCGGCTCGCCGCCGACGGGCGTCTCACCAACGCCTCCGTCCGCGAGGCGCTCGCCTGCGATGCCGACGAGGCGCGACGCCGTCTCGCCGCGTGGGTCGAGGCGGGCGCGCTCGTCCAGCGCGGCGCGCGCCGCGGCACGCACTACCTCGCGCCCTGAGGGGGCCCGACGCAGGCGGGAAGCCACGTCGGTGCCTCCCGGCGACCGCGAACGGTGGCCGGAGGGCCCTCGAGTGCCTCCCGGAGGGCGTGCACGATCGAGCACTCCCCCGCGCGCCCGCCGCCGGTGCACCATGTCTCTCGAAGGGGAGCGACATGAACGTCTCGTCGTTGATCGACGCGGTCGTCCGCCAGACCACGGTGCTCATCGCGCAGCTCGCGACCTCGGCGGGCATCCGCGCGCCGCTGGCGCACGTCGCCGACCAGGTCTTCCTCGACCTGGTGCGCGCGCTGCGCGGGCAGGGCGTCGGCGGCAAGGTCATCGCCGACATGTTCGGCATGGCGCTGCGCACCTACCACGGCCGTGTGCAGCGCCTGTCGGAGAGCGCCACCGACCGCGGTCGCACGCTGTGGGAGGCCGTGCTCGGCTTCGTGCAGGAGCGCGGCCTCGTCCCGCGGGGCGACGTGATGCAGCGCTTCCGCTACGACGACGAGGCCACGGTGCGCGGCGTCCTCAACGACCTGGTCGAGTCGGGCCTGGTGTTCAAGTCCGGGCGCGGCGACCGCACCGTCTATCGCGCCGCGTCGCCGGACGAGCTCGGCACCGGCGATCGCGCCGAGGGCGACGCCGCGCTCGTCTGGGTGGCCGTCAATCGCTACCAGCCGGCGACGCGCGCCCAGATCGCCGCCGCGCTCGTCATGGACGACGCGGCCCTCGACGCGGCGCTCGCCCGCCTCGTTGCCGACGGGCGCGTCGTCGAGGTTGCCGGTGCCTTCCGCTGCGACGCGTGCATCGTGCCCTATGGCACCCCGGCGGGATGGGAGGCGGCCCTCTTCGACCACTACCAGGCGCTCGTGACCGCCGTGTGTACGAAGCTCCGTCGCGGCGCCAACCAGGCGCGGCCGGACGATCGCATCGGCGGCAGCACCTATGGCTTCGACGTCTGGCCGGGGCATCCCTTCGAGGAGGAGGTGTACGGTCTGTTGCGCGAGACGCGCGCACGGGTCTCGGACCTGCGCGTGCGTGTCGACGGCCACAATGCGGGCGCGGGGGCGCCGCCGGACGAGGCGCGGCGCGTGATCTTCTACGTCGGGCAGACGCTGCGCGAGGAGAACGAGGCATGAGACGTTGGGTGGCGGCGTGGGCGCTGCTCGCGGGCTGCAACAAGGACACCCCGCTGAGCGTCGAGCCCTCCACCGGCAGCGAGACGCACTGGCTCGGCGACTGCGCCGCCGAGGGCAGCCGGTGCCCCGAAGGCAGCGCGTGCCTCTGCGGCATCTGCACGCGGCCGTGCGCCGCGGACGATGCCTGCGGCGAAGGGGCGTGCGCCGCCGCCGGCGAGCCGGCGTTCGACGACCTGTGCGGGCCGGCGCCGGGCGCGGTGTGCGTGCCGGTCTGCGGCGGCGACGGCGACTGCCCCGGCGACATGCGCTGCGACGGCGGCGAGTGCCGCGCGACCGAGGAAGGGCGCGCGCTCGGCGCGCTGCGCCGGGAGGTCTTCCTGCGCCCCGCCGCGCCGAAGCTCGACGTCCTGTTCGTCGTCGACGACTCCGGCTCGATGTGCGAGGAGCAGGGCGTGCTCGCCGACGCGCTCGAGCGCGCCGCCGTCGACCTGCCGCTCGCCGACGTCGACTACCGGATCGCCGTCGTGAGCACCGACTTCCGCTCGGAGGGGGCCGCGGGACGCTTCCTGCGCCGGCCCGCGCCGCCCGAGCCCGCGCTCAACTGCGTCGATCCCGACTCGGGCATGCCGAGGGCGCCGGACACGGCCGACTGCCAGGCGCTGATCGAGGCGGGGGCGCTGCCGACGATCCTCGGCGCGGACGACGTGCGGGCCGACGCGGTGACGCTGGCGAAGCAGCTGCGGTGCCTGACGACGCTCGGGACGAGCGGCGACGGCTTCGAGGCGGGGCTCGAGGCCGTCCGCACGGCGCTCTCGTGCGATGGCCCGAACGCCGAGGCGTTCGGGCGCTGCTGCGTCGACGGCCGGTACGACACGCTGTGCAGCTACGACCGCGGCGACGCCGACGCGCCCGAGTTCCTGCGGCCCGACGCGCGGCTCGCCGTGGTGATCGTCAGCGACGAGGACGACTGCTCGGCGCCGAGCCTGAACGCGAACGCCTCGCTCCGCGCGATCTGCCGTTACGGTCCCGGCGACGCCGACCGCGACGGCGTGCCGGACGGCTACCGGGACGCGCGGCTGTGCCCCGGCGGCGATGCGCGCGCCTGCTTGATGACCGAGTGCGAAGGCATGGCGCCGGAGCGCTGCTTCTCCGAGCGCTGCACCATCAGCCGCGCCGACAACAGCAACTGCGTCTGGCACCGCGACGCGCTGACGCCGGTCGCCGACTACGAGGCGTTCCTCGCCAACCTCAAGCGCAGCCCGGCCGACGACGTGTTCGTGCTCGCCTACGTCGGTCCGCGCGACGTCACCGCGTCGGGCGAGGACGTCGAGTACGTACCCGGCGTGGCCGAGCCGCGCTGCGATCCCGAGTCGCCGGAGTTCGACCCCGGCCTGTCGTCGTCCGTCTGCTGCCCGGGCGGGACGTGCGTCGGCCCGCACCGCCCCGTTTGCGAGTCGCCCACCGGCGTCGCCTTCTCCGGGCGCCGCTACGCCGAGCTCGCCGCCACCTTCGGGGACCACGGCTGCGGCCCGCGCAGGCCCGGCGAGGGACCCTCCCCCTGCCGCATCTGCGACGAGGACGCCGGCGCGCAGTTCGACGCCGGCTTCCGCAGCTTCTTCGGATCCGCCGTCCCGGTGACCGACCCGCTCGTCGCGTGCCTCGCGGCCCCACCGGCGTGCCTGGTGGCGGACGCGAGCGGTGCGGTGGGCGCCTGCGCGCCGGCCGAGGCCGAAGATCCGGACCGCTACGCCGTGCGCGCGTACTCGAGCTGCGCGCGCGAGACGCCCCCCGGCGGCCGCTGCCGCGCCCTGGCCGGCGGCCGGCGCCTCGACCCGGACGAGTGGCGGCTGGACCTCGCCGCGTGCGGACGCGGGGTGGGCGTCGTGGTCGACCACCCGCCGCCCGGAGGCACCGTCACCGTCGAGTACCTCGTCGACCCACCCTGAACTCTCAAGACCTGCGCGGACTTGCACTCGGGCCCCCCGTGGGGGATCATCGCGCCGTCCAGGGGCGAGGTCGGGAGCCATGCGCGATCCGCGAGACGTGGTGCAGGGCCGCATCGAGAGCGAGGTCAAGGGCCGCGTCGGCAATGCGGAGTACAAAGCCAAGGCCAAGGCCCGTCAGGCGGTGAACAACGCGGTGTCCAAGTCCGGCCAGAAGTCGAAGCCCGCGGCGAAGCCCAAAGAGAAGAAGGGCTGGTGGCCCTTCGGCAAGAAGGAGGCCGCCGAGGCCGCGCCGGCGTGCGGCAGCTGTGGCCGCGAGGTCGACGCCTCCTGGGAGGTCTGCCCCTACTGCGGCACGGCCCTCGGCGCCGGAGCGGCGCCGCCGTCTCGACCGACGGCGCTGCCGGCGGGCGGCCCGCCCGTGCCCGCCGCGCCGCCGTCCGGCGGCCCGATGATCCAGGGCAACAAGACCGTCGCGATCGACATCGAGCAGCTCAAGGGCCCCAAGCGCGAGCTCGTGGGCTGGGTCGTCGTCATGAGCGGCAACCAGAAGGGCCTCGACTTCCGCATCTTCGCCGGGAAGAACTCGCTCGGCGCCGCCGCCGACAACGACGTCGTGATCACCGACGAGTACCTGTCCTCTCGCCACGCGGTCGTCCGCTTCGAGGACGGCAAGTACGAGGTCGTCGACAGCGAGTCGACCAACGGCACCTTCGTCAACGGGAAGAAGGTCACCCGCGAGGAGCTGGTCGACAACGACACGCTCCGCCTCGGGCGGACCGACCTGCGGTTCAAGGCACTGTACTGATGCGTCGTCTGTCGCTGCTGCTCGCCGCCCTCCTCCTCGCGTCGGTGGCCGGCGCCCAGGACGTCAACCTCCAGGGCGCGACCCTCCTGCGCCTCGACGCGGTCGACACCGCGAAGGCGCCCGACGGCGAGTTCACGTTCTACGCGAGCCTGCTCGACAAGTACCTCAAGCCGATCGTCGTCGAGGACGCCGCCGCCTGGAAGGTCGAGATCGACGGCCAGGAGAAGACGGGCAAGCTCACCGTCAAGCGCCTCTCCAACAGCGATCGGGGCGTCTCCGTCGCCATCGTCGCCGCCGCCGACACCGTCTTCGCCGACGGGTGGTTCGAACACACGCGCAAGGGCGCCGCCGACCTGATCAACGGGCTGCGCACGCGGGACCACTCCGCGCTCGTCACCTTCACCGACGTGGTCGAGGCCACCGGCGGCCTCAGCCCGCAGCACGAGGCCGCCGTCGGCTTCCTGCGCGAGCGGACCGTCGCCGGGACGACGCCCCCGCTCTTCGAGGCGATCGAGAAGGCGCTCGACTTCTTCCCGGCCGACTACACCTCGATCGGACCCAACCGCGTGCTCGTCGTCGTGAGCGACGGCGGCGACAAGAACGCCGCGGACGCCGCGAAGACGAAGGCGCTGCTGCTGAAGCTCCAGCAGCTCGCCCGCAGCCGCAACGTGCGCGTCAACGTGATCGCCGCGAAGATCATCACGCCCGACAGCCTGCAGAGCCTGCAGGCCCTGGCGCACGCGACCGGAGGCACCTACCGCCTCGCCGAGACGGGGCCCGACGTCGAGACGTTCTTCGACCACACGAAGGCGGAGCTGCTCGGGCAGCACGTGGTCACGTTCTTGCCCGACGACTTCGACGACGAGAAGGAGTCGAGCTTCAAGGTCGAGGTCAAGCACGACAACCTGCCCTACGCGAGCAAGCCCCTCATCGCCCCCGTGCCGCAGAAGAAGAGCAACCTGCTCAAGTGGCTGCTCATCGGCGGCGGCGCGCTCGTCGGCGTGGTCCTGCTGTACTTCCTCGTCCGGCTGACCGTGCACCTCGTGCGTCGGCGCGACGACGAGCAGGAGGAAGAGGAGGGGCCCGAGCTCGCTCCCTGCCCGCAGTGCAACAACATGATCCCGCCGGAGTGGAAGGTCTGTCAGTACTGCGAGGCCCTGCCCCACAAGGGCCGCCTCACCGTCGTCAGCGTCGGCGACCTCAACGGCCGCACCTTCTTCCTGAAGGAGAGCCTGAGCAACATCGGCTCGGCGACCGGCAACACCATCATCCTGTTCGACAAGTCGGTCTCCAAGCGGCACGCCGGCATCAAGATCCAGGACAACCGCTTCGAGCTGGCCGACTTCGGCAGCACCAACGGCGTGCTCGTCAACGGCCAGCGCGTGACCAAGCAGTTCCTCAAGAACAAGGACGTGATCACCGTCGGCGCCGTCGAGCTCGAGTTCACGCTCAAGTAGTCGGTACGCGTTGTTGCCACGCCCTCCCACACGCTCGTAGGATCGGGCCCTCACCGAGCGAGTCGGTCGTCTGCCACGCGAAGGCGGGGGGGGCGGCCGCGAACGGAGGTCGGGCGGTGCGATCGGGGAGGCGCTTCCTCTTCGCGGCTACGTTGTTCCTCGCCGTGCCCACGGGGGCCGGCGCCCAGGACGATGCGGGCGGCGAGACCAATCCCGAGTACGACCGTATCCGCCAGGAGGCCGTCCGGGCCTACCAGGCGGGCGAGTACGACAAGGCCGCCGGGCTGTTCGAGCAGGCCTTCAACGTCCAGCCGCTCGGCAACCTGCTGTACAACATCGCGGCGTGCCACGACAAAGCCGGCCACCAGGTCGAGGCGGTCACGTGGTACCAGCGCTTCATGGACGCGGTCCCCGACTCGCCGAAGCGGCCCGAGGTGGCCCGGCGCGTCGCCGACCTGCAGGAGTCGCTGAAGGGCCAGTACGAGGACGTCACGGTCAACACCGAGCCCTCGGGCGCGCTGGTCTTCGTCGACGACAAGGCGCGGGGCGCCATGGGCGAAGCGCCGCTGACCTTCAAGCTCTTCCCGGGCAGCTACACGCTGATCGCCGAGAAGGAGGGCTTCGAGCCCACGAAGCGCAAGGTCGAGGTCATCGCCGGCACGCCGGCGATGTTCGACCTGCAGCTGCTGCCGAAGGGGGCGGTCGCCACCGTGAACCTGCGTGTGCCCGAGCGCGACGCCGACATCATGGTCGGCTCGCGGCGCATCGGGAAGACGCCGCTCGAGGATCCGCTGCGCCTGCCGGCGGGCGACCACGAGGTGGTCGTCATGAAGCAGGGTTTCGCCACCTGGAAGGGCACGGTCTCGGTCCGGGGCGGCGAGACGAAGGACGTCGTCGTCTCGCTCATCCCCGAGGGCGGCGATCCCGACGACTACGCCGGCGGCGGCGGGGGCGGCGGCAGCGCCGGCATCTGGCCGTGGGTGACGATGGGCGCGGGCGTCGCCGCGGTCGGCGGCGGCGTCTTCACCGCTTTGTCGGCCGCCAGCCTGCACGACCAGCTCGAGACGAAGCGCAAGGACGGCGAGGCCATCCACCCGAGCGACGTCGACACGGGCAACAGCCTGGTGATGACGACCAACGTGCTCTACGGCGTCGGCGGGGCGGCCATCGTCGGCGGGCTCGTGTGGTGGCTGCTCGACGACAGCGGCGGCAGCGGCGGCGGCATGACCGGTGGCATCGCGCCGACCGAGGGCGGCTCGGCCGTCCAGCTCGGGGGAACGTTCTGATGAAGGCCCGCAACCTCGTCGTGCTGGTCCCGCTGATGGCGGGGTGCTCGCTCGACTTCGACCAGTACCTCGAAGACAACGGCGGGCCCGACGTGCAGTTCGTGACGGGCGACGCCGCCACCGACGGCGGCCCGCCCGGCGGCGACTCGTTCGTGCCCGGCGGCGACGGCGGCGTCGAGCCCGACGCGGCGACCGGTCCCGACGCCGACGGCGACGGAGTGCCCGACGATCGCGACAACTGCCCGGCGGTGGCCAACCCCGACCAGGCCGACGGCGACGGGGACGGCGAGGGCGACGCGTGCGACGGCGACGGCGACGGCGACACGGTGCCCGACGCCGACGACAACTGCCCGACGGTGGCCAACCCCGGCCAGCTCGACCTCGACCGCGACGGCGAGGGCGACGAGTGCGACACCGACGCCGACGGCGACGGCCTCGACGCCGCCGCCGAGATGCAGAAGGGCACCGACCCGCTGCGCAGCGACAGCGACGGCGACGCCCTCGCCGACGGTGCCGACACCTGCCCGCTGCACCCCGACCGCGTGAACCGCGACGGCGACGCGGACGGCCTCGGCGACGCCTGCGATCCAGACGACGACGGCGACACGGTCGCCGACTGGCGCGACAGCTGCCCCGGCACGGCGAACCCCGGCGGCGACGCGGCCGCCTGCGCCGCGGACCTCGACGGCGACGGCGTGCCGAACGAGGGGGACAGCTGCCCGCTCGTCGCGAACCCCGACCAGGCGGTCACGCCGTGCCGCAGCCGCTTCGAGTCGATCACCTACGCCCGCGACGCCCACGCGCTCGCGCTGCGGGACGGCGTGCTCGCCGCGGGCACGAGCGGCGGCGCCGTCGTCGTCCAGGGCGAGCAGGTCGACGTGCTCACGACCGCCGCCGGGCTGGCCGGCAATCGCGTGCGCGGCGCCGCGATCGACGCCGACGGGCGGCGCTGGTTCGCCACCGACCGCGGGCTCGTCGTCCAGCGGCCCGATGGCTTCGTCTTCTCGATGCGCGCCGGCGACGTCGGCGGCGGTCCGCGCGGGTCGCTGCGCGACGTAGCCGTCGACGCCGGCGGGACGGTCTTCGTCTCGTCCGACGAGGGCCTGAACGTGCTCGACGCCCAGGGGTGGCGGCAGCTCGGCGCCGACGCGCTCGGCTCGGCCGACGTCCGCGGGCTGCACGTCGACGGCATGGGGCGCGTCTGGGCGGCGACCGCCGCCGGCGTGGCCCGCGTCGCGGCGGGCGCGGTGGAGGCGAAGCTGGCGGGTTTCGCCGTCGGCGACGAGTTCCTGAATGTCTCCGAGGACGCCGCGGGCACGATCTGGCTGCTCGGCGCCGGCGGCGCGGTGGCGGTCGACGCGAACGGCGCGGCCCTGCCCGGCGGTTCGTACCCCGGCTTCGAGGCGCGCGACCTCGCTGCGCACCCCGGCAGCCGCTACCTCGCCACCGACGAGGGCCTGCGCCGCGTCGACGACGCCGGCCGGCTCTTCCCCGCGGGGGCGGCGCTGCTGCCGTCCGACGACGTGCGCGCCCTCGCCGGCACGGCCGAGGCGGCGACGTGGGCCGCGACCGCCGGCGGCATCGTCGGCGTCGACGGCTACTTCGCGTCGTTCACCCCCGGCCCCGACTTCGCGCCGCACTGCGTCACCACCTCGACCCGCGTCGGCGACGACCTGTGGATCGGCACCGACACCGGCCTCCTGCGCCACCGGCCCGACGGCACGCTCGAGCCGCTCGGCGGCGGCCAGCTGCCCGCAGGACAGGTGTCGGTCATCCGCGCCGTCGGCGAAGACCAGGTGTGGGTCGGTACCACCGGCGGCATCGGCATCCTCGGCCCCGACGGCACGTTCGTGCAGCGTCTCGTCGCTGCGGACGGCCTGCCCGGGGCGCCGATCACCGACATCGCGGTCGGCCGCGCCGGCGAGATCTGGGTGTCGAGCCAGGGCGCGGGCCTCGCCCGCCGCGACATCGAGCGCAACTGGACGACGTTCACCGCCGAGGTGGTGGGCGCGAACTTCCTGCACAACGAGATTCGCGCGCTCGCCTACGACGGGACGCTCCTGTGGGCGGCAACGCCGCTCGGCCTGACCACCTACAGCGACGACGCGCGGGCGTTCATCGCGCCCACCACGACGCAGGGGGGGCGGCTGCCCGAGCCGCGCGTGCAGGACGTCGTCGTCGCCAACGGCAAGGTCTACGCGGGGACGAGCGGCGGCGTGGCCGTGCGCTCGCCCGACGGCGGCGGCCAGTGGTCGACGCTGCGGCGCGTCAACGGCGGGTGGCCCGAGGCCGCGGGCACCGACGTGGTCCGCGCGGTCGCCCACGATGGCACCTACCTCTGGGTGCTGCTCGCCGGGCGCCAGCAGATGGACGGCGTCCTCGTGCGCCGCACCGGCGACGACCCGCTGCGCGACGCCGCCGACATCGCGGCCCGCGCGCGCCTGTACAACGCCGGCAGCGCCGGCCTCATCTCCACGGCGGGCATCGGCGAGGTCCGGCTCGAGATCGCCGGCCGCGAGATGTTCCTCGCGGTCTGCGGCAGCCAGGACGAGCCCGGCGGCCTCACGGTCCTCGACGGGGCCTCGACGATCACGCGCGACGTCGTCCGCGGCCTGCCCGGCGACGGCACCGACGCGCACCTCACGCGGGACCTCGACGGGCGGCCGCTCTTCGTCTCGCCGCGCGCCGGCGGTCCCGAGATGTTCCGCATCAACGCCGGCGGCGGCCTCGAGCCCTTCGATCGCGCGAACCTCGCCGCCCTCCCCGTGGCCTGCGACGCCGCCGAGGCGGACCTCTGGTGCGCGCTGAAGGACGCCGGCATCGGCCACCGCATCGCCAGCGGGCAGTGGCTGCCGCTCGGACCGGACCGCATCCCGGCCTTCGTCGGCGCCGAGTTCCGCGACATCGCCGTCGAGAGCGACAGCTCGGTGTGGATCGCGACGTCGAAGGGCGTGATGCGCCTCGCCATGGGCAGCGTGCGCTCGTTCAACCGCGCCGGCACCGGCGGTGGCGTGCCCGACGACGACGTGCGTCAGGTGCTCTACGCCGGCGGCAAGCTCTACGCGGCCACCGCGGCCGGCGTGGGCGTCTTCGACGTGGCCGGCAACGCCTGGACGAAGATCACCGCGGCCGAGGGGCTCGCGAACGCCGACGTCCACGCCGTCGCGCTGGCCTCGGAGGGCGCGCTGTGGATCGGCACGGCTGACGGGCTCTTCCGCCGCGACGCGGAGGGAACGACGGTCGCCTTCGACGCCGGCCGCGGCCTGCCGGTGAACCGCATCACGGCGCTCGCCCCGCTCGGAGACGGCCGCATCGTCGTCGGCACGCCCGCCGGCCTCGCGGTCGGCACCGGCAGCGGCGCGGAGTGGACGTTCCAGGTGCTCGGGCTCGTCGACGGCCTGCCGGGCGTCGCCGTGCACGAGATCCAGATCGCGGGCGACGAGATCTGGGTCCGCAGCGACGATGGCGTGGCGCGTCTGACGCCCTGAGGGAGCCCTCGATGGGGTCCGGTTCCGACGGCCGCATCGGCCAGCGCGTCGGCGACTACGTGCTCGAGCGCGTCCTCGGACGCGGCGGCATGAGCGTCGTGTACTTCGCGCGCGAGCGCCTCACCGGGCAGCCCGCGGCGCTGAAGATCCTGCTCGCCGATCTGCCCGAGCAGATCAACGGCGACCGCCGCCTCGAGCAGGAGTCGCGCGCGATCGCGAGCATCGACCACCCCAACGTGGTCCGCGTCTCGGCCTTCGGCATGACGCCCGACGGCCTCCCCTACCTGGCGATGGAGTACCTCGAGGGCCTGCTGCTCTCGGAGCTGATCGCCAAGGTGCGACCGATGCCGGTCGGCCGGATGCTGCGCATCGTCGTGCAGATGCTGGCGGCCCTGCAGAAGGCCCACGACCTCGAGATCATCCACCGCGACATCAAGCCCGACAACGTGTTCCTCGTCCGCGAGGACGACGCCGAGGACCGCGTGAAGATGCTCGATTTCGGCATCGCCAAGCTGCTCGGCCAGGCGCCGCATCCGCTGGTGATGACCGTGCGCGGGGTGGTGCTCGGCACGCCCGAGTACCTGCCGCCCGAGGTCGCGATGGACCTCGAGGTGTCGCCGGCGACCGACATCTACGCGGTCGGGGTGATCCTGTTCGAGGCGCTCACCGGGCGGCTGCCGTTCCAGGGCCGCGGCGCGGGCGAGCTCGCCGAGCACCACTGCTTCACGCCGCCGCCGCGCCCGCGCGCCTTCAACCGCGCCATCCTGCCCGAGCTCGAGCAGGTCATCCTGCGCTGCCTCGCCAAGGATCCGCGCCAGCGCTACCAGTCGGCGAACGAGCTCGCCGCGGCGTTGCAGCCCTTCGCGCGGGACGGCGACGCGGCGCGACCACAGGGGGCGCGCACGCTGGTCACCTCTTCGATCGAGAGCGCGTCGCGACACGACAGCCGCTCCGGCGGCCCGCCGAACCTCGACCTGGTGGAGCGGGTGCTGCGCGACGAGGTGTCGCGGCGCTGGTCCGCCGGGACGATGCCGTCGCCGCTCGCGCGCAGCCTCGACCGTCTCGACGAGCTGCGCGAACGCCTGATCGACATCGAGACCGAGTTCGCGCTGCACGAGGATCGCCTCGCGGACGTCACCGCCGAGCTCGACGCGGCCGACGTGGTGTTGCGCCGCCTCATCGAGGAGGACGAGCGCCTCGGCGAGGAGATCGAGCAGCTCCGCATCGAGGAGCGCCACCTTGCCGGCTCGCTCGAGGACGGCGACACCCCGGCGAACCAGCTGATGGCGACGCTGGCGACGCTGAAGTCGGCGCCGACCTCGCTCCTGCAGGGCCTGCTGAGCCCCGAGAACATCTCGCGCCTCAACGCCAACGTGCGCGCGCGCCAGCGCAACGAGAGCCGCGAGGACGACCGCGACCGCCTGCTCGCCGACATCGAGCGCCTCGCCGAGGCGCGGGCCGAGGTCATGGTGCAGCGCGCCGAGGCCGAGACCCGCTCGGGCACGCGTTACGCCGCGCTCGCCGCCGAGCGCCAGCGGCTGCAGTCGCGCTGCGACGCGCTGCAGGCGAGGGCCGACCGGATCCGCCGCGGCCTGACGAGCGCCCTCGCCCAGTGCGCCCTCGACCTGGCCGTCGCCGTCGGCAACCGCTGAACCCCGCAATCCGCACATCGGCCGTCATTTCGCGTACTTGAGCGCGACGTGAAATTCCGGGTCGCGATCGACCCAGGCGCAAACCCCAATGAATCCGGGCGTTTCACGCATCGGGCCCGCGACGCGACGACGTCACACCTCACATTTCCGCTCACCCTGCGGCCCGGAGGGGCGATGTGCTGGGTACTCCATGAAGTCGCGCGGGGTCGCCGGAAGACCCCCCGGCCGTGACCCCCGGCCGGTCTGGCAGCCCGCAGCGCACGCTTCCCGAGCCCGACCCCCTCGACCCAAGGGGGTCGGGCTTTCTCCATCTGCCTCGGGGTCTCGTGTTAGATTGCCGTTCGGCACGCCTTCGATGGGGGAGGAGCATGCGCGCGTCGTTCGCGGCCATCCTGTGGCTGATGGCTTTCCCTGCCTCGGCGCAGGTGGTCCTCACCGCGGCCAACGGGACCCAGTTCACCGTACAGGACCGCTCCGGCGGACAGCTCACCGCGCCCGCGGCGTTCGCCGGGTGGCCGGGACTGTGCGTGCGGGTCTGCCAGGACTGTGAGGGCGCCTGCGAAGCCGCCGACACCTATGATGCCGGCGGGCAGGCCTCCGCCGAGGAGCTCAACGGCCGGCAGCGCGCGCTCACCGCGGTGAACCGCGCGGGTCTGCAGGTCCGCCGCAAGGTGTTCGTGCCCGGCGCGGGACCCGCCCAGGCCAACGGCTTCGTGCGCTACCTCGACCTGCTGACCAACCCGGGGGCGGCGCCGGTGACCGTGTCGGTGCGCATCGGCAGCACCGGCGCCGGCATCGGACGGCTCGGCTCGGCGGCGCAGACGGCCGTGCGACGCACGGGCGACGACGACGCCGAGGTCGAGGTGAGCGACCGCTGGGTCGTGACCGACGACAACGACGCCTTCGGCGGCGCGGGCGCGCTCGGCCACCTCCTTCAGGGCGCCGGCGCGCGCGTGACGCCCTCGCGCGTGTCCCTGCGCTTCGCCGATCCCAACGACGTGGCCGCCTTCGCGTGGGAGTTCCGCGAGGTCACGGTGAACGCCGGCGCCACCGTCGCCTTCCTCACCGCCGTGACCCACGAAGCCGACCGCGGCGAGGCGGTCGCCGAGGTCGGCAACCTGCTCGGCATGCCCACCGATGTGCTCTTCGGCCTCACCGACGACGAGCGGCGCGCCATCCTCAACTTCGACGTCGATCCCGGCAACGCCGCCCCGGTGGCCGACGCCGGCGGCCCCTACAACGCGCCCGAGGGGCAGCAGGTGGCGCTCACGGCGGTCGGCTCCGTCGATCCCGACGCGCAGCCGATGCAGTACCTCTGGGATCTCGACGCCGACGGCGAGTTCGACGACGCCGCGGGCGCCAACGCGCTCGCCACGTTCCGCGACAACGGCGTCTACGAGGTGAGGGTCCGGGTGACGGACGCCGGCGGCAAGACCGACGTCGACGCCGCGCGTGTGGTCGTCGTCAACGTGGCGCCGCGCATCGACGGCGTCATCACCGACTCCCCGATCGAAGAGGGCAGCGAGCTCCAGGTCGAGGTCCAGGCGGTCGAGCCCGGCGCCGACCAGGTGGCGTTCGACTTCGACTGGGACGGCGACGGCACCTTCGAGGAGGTCGGCGTGCAGGTGGCGCGCTGGCAGCACCGCTACCTCGCCGACGGCGACTACACCGCCGCCGTGCGCGCCCACGACGACGACGGCGGCTCGTCGGTCCGCCAGTTCGAGGTCGTCGTCCGCAACGGGGCACCCCAGGTCTTCGACATCATCAGCAACACGCCGGCGCCCGAGGGGGCGCTGGTGACGATCAACGTCGTCGCCCAGGATCCGGGCGACGACCCGATGAACTTCGAGTACGACCTCGACGACGACGGCGTGTTCGAGCGGGCCGGCGTCGGCCTCGAGCAGGTCGAGACGCGTTTCCCGAGCGACGGCCTGTACACCATCCGCGTGCGCGTCACCGACGACGCCGGGCTCCGCGTGACCCGCGAGGAGGACCTCTCCATCCTCAACGCCCGGCCGGCGATCGTCGCCGTGCGCGACACCGGGCCGGTCGAGGAGGGCTCGGTCATCCGCATCGAGGTGGTGGCCAACGATCCGGGCAACGATCCGCTGCGTTACTCGTTCGACCTCGACAACGACGGCGACTTCGCCGACGACGTCAGCGACGCCGAGGAGAACTTCGTCGAGCACACCTTCATGCAGCAGGGGCTGAAGACGGTCGGCGTCCGCGTGCGCGACGACGCCGGTCTCTTCGCGGTGGCCGTCGCCGAGGTGGAGATCGTCAACGGCCCGCCGACGGGGTCGATCGAGGCCCCGGAGTTCGTCGACGAGGGGCAGGTCTTCCAAGTGCGCGTGACGGCTCAGGATCCGGGCGCGGATGCGCTGCTGTACGACTGGGACCTCGACGGAGACGGCGCGTTCGACATCATCAACTCCCGCGACGCCGTCCGCGACGTGTCGCTGGCGCAGGAGGGCGTCTTCACGCTGCGCGTGCGGGTGCGCGACGACGTCGGCGCGGCGGCGTCGCTCGAGGCGCGCGTCGTCGTGCGCAACGTGGCCCCGACCGCGACGGTGGAGGTGGAGTCGCCGGGCGACGAGGGCACCGAGATCGCGGTGCGCGTCGATGCGCAGGATCCCGGCGGCGATGAGCTGCGCTACTCGTACGACTTCGACGGCGACGGCGTGTTCGAGCTCGAGGGCCTCGATCACGACGAGATCAACGCGGTGTACGCCGACCAGGGCATGTACACGTTGGTGGTGCTCGTCGACGACGGCACCGACACGGCGACCGTCGAGGCGCCGGTCGAGGTGCGCAACGTGGCGCCGCGCATCACGCTGCGGGTGAACTCGCCGGTGGCCGAGGGCGAGGACCTGGTGTTCCGCGCGACGGTCGACGAGCGCGGCGACGACGTGGTCACGCTGCTGTGGGACACCGACGGCGACGGCGAGGCCGACATCCAGAGCAACGCCGAGCTGGAGCAGACGGTGCGCGCGCCCGACGACGCGCGCTTCCTCGCCACGCTGACCGCGCGCGACGAGGACGGCGGCGAGAGCGTGGCAGAGGCGCAGGTCATCATCACCAACGTCGCGCCGACGATCGTCGACATCGCCGAGGCGCCGCCGGCGGTCGAGGGCACGCCGTACGGGCTGATCATGGTGGCCGACGATCCGGCGCTCGCGAACGACCGCATCACCTGGTCGCTGATCGACCCGCCGCCGGGCGTCGAGATCGATCCCCAGGCCGGCCGGTTCGTGTGGACGCCCACCTACCAGGACGCGCTGTCGAGCCCGCTCACGCTGCGCGTGCGCGCCGACGACGGCGACGGCGGCCGCGATACGAGCGAGCTGCGCGTCATGGTCCTGCCGCTCGACGAGGACGGCGACGGCCTGCCCGACACGTACGAGCGGCGCACGTGCAACGCGCAGGGCGTGTGCCTCGATCCGACCGATCCGAACGACGCCACCAGCGACATCGACGGCGACGGCCGCGACAACGCGACCGAGTTCCGCGACGGCACCGATCCCTTCACCTACGAGGGGCCGTCGACGCCGGAGGCGCTCGCGCCCGACGACGGGGAACGCGTCCGCACGCTCGAGCCGATGCTGACCGTCACCAACGTGGGCGGCGGCGACCAGGTGTCGCTGGTGTTCGAGCTGTACGAGAGCCTCGAGGCGCTCCAGGCGGGGACGGCGTTCGTGACGAGCGATCCGGTGCCGCAGGCGGCGGGCGAGGCGCCGACGGTGTGGCAGCCGGCGGCGGGCTTGCTGCTCGAGGACACGTGGTACTGGTGGCGGGCGAGGGCGACGACCCCGACGGCGCACAGCGAATGGTCGCTGCCGCGCAGCTTCCGGACGAACGCCACCAACCAGCAGCCGACGACGCCGGTGCTGCGCTCGCCCGAAGACGGCGCGGTCGTCTCCGAGCTGCAGCCGGCGCTCGAGGCGCTGCCCTCCGAGGATCCGGACGGCGACGAGCTCGTCTACACGTTCAACCTGTTCCGGCTGGACGAGAACGGGACGGCGACGCCGGAGTCGAGCGAACGCGGGACGCTGACCGAGGACGTCGTGCAGTTCGTGCCGCGGGCGGTGCTCATCGAGAACGTCGTGTACGCGTGGGAGGTGGTCGCCCGCGACGAGCAGGGCGAGGCGTCGGCGCCGAGCGAGCGGCGCACCTTCACCGTGAACACCTCGAACCAGGAGCCCTCGACGCCGCAGATCCGGTTCCCGACGAACGAGGCGACCGTCACCGAGCTGCGCCCGACGTTCATCGCCGGCGGCAGCGTCGACCTCGACAGCCCCACGGTGCAGTACGTGTTCACGCTGCGCGACGAGGCAGGCCAGGAGACCGCGAAGTCCGAGCCGCTGGCGCCCGACGGCGACGAGGCCGGCTGGCAGCCGGAGGCGGGCCTCGCCGAGAACGCGCGGTACACGCTCGAGGTCTTCGCCACCGACGGCGAGGTCAACTCGGACGTGGCCTCGGCGACGTTCTTCGTCTCGGCGACCGAGGAGCCCCCGCCGGCGCCGGCGCTCATCGCACCCGCGGACGGGGCCGACGTCGACGCCGACGTGGCGCTCGTCTGGACGCAGGTCGACGATCCCGAGCGCACCAAGGTGAGCTACGAGGCGAGCTTCTGCATCGAAGGCGGCACGACGTGCGGCAAGACGCCCCGGAGCAGCAGCCGCAACGCCATCCCCGAGGGCCTCGAGGCCGGCGCGACGTACACCTGGTACGTGGTGGCCTACGACGAGAAGGGCACCGCCAGCGGTCACTCCGCGACGCGTCGCTTCAGCGTGAAGGGCGGTGGCGGCGGTGGCGGCGGCGGCTGCCGCGCGGTCGACGGCGCCGCCGCGCCCTGGGCCTTCGCCCTCGTCGCCGCCGGCCTGGTGGTGGTGCGGCGCCGCCGGCGCGCCTGATCCCCCGCGCGTCGGCTTCCTTCCGACCTCCGGCGCGTTCGCCCCTTGCCGGAAATTTCAGTGATTTCAATGTGTTGGCGCCGCCGTGCGCGACGGGCGTCGGCGTCGCCGCCTTTCAGCGCACGAGCACGCGGAAGACGGCCCACTCCGGCTCCCCGGCGGCACGCAGCTCGAGTTGGACGGCGCGCAGGGCCGTCGCGAGGTCGGCGTCGGCGCGCGCGTGCAGAGCGCCGGCGAGGCGGGCGGCGAGCGCGTCGGGGACGGGGCGCGGTGCGGCGAGCACCTCGCGGGCGCCGGCGCTCAGGAAGGCGTGGGCGAGGCCGATGCCCTCGCCGCGTCCGCCGCCGTCGGTGCGGGCGGTCTCGCAGCCGGCGAGCACGACCCGCGGCGGCACGGCGGGCAGCGCGAGGATGTCGCCGAGGCCGAGCCGCGCGCCATCGGCCAGGGGCAGGGCGCTGTCCCAGCCCTCGCGGCCGGCGAACACCGCGTGCCCGGCGAAGTGCAGCACCGCAGCGCGCGCGGCGTGGGCACGCACCGCCTCGCCCGAGGCCGCGGCCCCGGCGAGCACCACGACCCCGTGCGCGCGGGCGCGCAGCGCTTGGGCGACGGCCTCGGCCTCCGCGCGCGCGCCCGGCAGGTTGTCCTGCGGATCCGCCACCACGAGCGCCGGCCCGTGGGGCGCGCCCGCGGTCAACGGTGGCAGGTCGGCGCCGTAGGCCACTGGCAGCCGCGCGAGCAGCGGGCCGTCGCCCCAGGGCAGCGCGTGGAAGTCGACGTCGCGCAGCGCCGCCGGCGCGAGGACGCGCAGGCGGGCGGCGCGCGCGATCTGCGTGGCGAACGGCGCGAGGAGCGTGTCGGCCGGGGCGCGCGGATCCACGGCGGGCAGCCGCCGCGCCACGACCCCGCGCTCGTCGGCGGCGAAACCGACCCAGCCCTCCGGAAGGGCGGCGTAGGCGAGCAGCAGCTCGCCGGGCGCGGGCACCGAGAGCGCCGCGTCCGCCGGCTCGCGCGGCAGCGTGGACAGGGCCTCGTCGAGCGCGCGCCGCAGCGTGGCCTCGTCGGCGGCGCGCTCGGCCCGGCGCCGCGCCGCCACCGGGGCGGGGTGCTGCCAGTCCTCGGTGGCCGCCTGCTCGAGGGCGGCGCGGCGCCGCCGGTACTCGCCGATCGCGCGCTCCCACCGCCGACGATCGCCCTCGGGCAGTGCGCGCATGCGGTCGATGCGCTGTGCGTGACGCAGCAACCGCGCGCTCGCGCGCCGCGCCACCGCCAGCGCCTCCGCGGGCCGGTCGAGCGCAAGGAGAGCGTCGAGGTACAGCCGTGTGCCCGCCTCGAGCTCGGACACCGCAGCGCCGCGCCCCTCCGCCAGCGGCGCGCGCAGCAGCAGCGCCTCGACGAGCGCCTCGGCCCGGCCGAGCACCGCCGCCGCCTCGGCGAGCGAGCCGCGGGCGCGGTGGGCGCGGCCGAGCCCCACGTGCGCCCGCCACACGAGCTCCGGCGGCGTCGCCGGATCGGCGAGCCGGCGCCCGAAGCGCTCGATCGCCGCCTCGGGGTGGCCCTCGGCGAGCGCCAACTCGCCCTCGAGGTCCTCGAGCCAGGGCGCCACGAACGCGTCGAGGCGCGGACTCGCGCGCACGGCCTCGATCTGCGCGCGCGCCGCCGCGGGTCGGCCGGCGCGGAGCTGCGCGGTGGCCAGCGAGACGCGCGCGTTGGCCTCGTCGGCGGGGCGCCCGCACTCGCCGCCGTAGAGCGCCACCGCCGCCTCGAGCAGGGGGATGGGATCGCCGCCGCCCGCCAGCGTGTACGCCCAACCGAGGTTGTTGAGCAGCTGCGCGCGGTCGCACGGCGGCGCGGCGGGGGCGTCGGCGCGCAGCGACTCGAGCACGGCGACGGCCTCGGTGTGGCGCCCCAGCTGCCGAAAGACGCCGGCGCGCGTCTGCCGCGCAAAGTCGCGGATCCGTCGGACGTCGAGTCGCGTCGCGCGCGCCTCCGCCTCGTCGGCCTGCGCCAGGGCGGCGCGCAGGTCCCAGGCCTCCTGGGAGACGACCGCGCGGTAGTAGGGCAGGCGTGACGCGCCCTCGGGGTAGGCGGCGACGAGCGGCTCCACCTCGTCGAGCGCGGCCCGCGCTTCGTCCAGCCGGCGGGCGTCGTGGACGAGGAAGTAGGCCAGCGCGAACGCGTCGTCGGCCGGCTGCGAGACGTGCCCCGCCTCGACGCCGGCGCGGATCGCCTCGCGCAGGTGCGCGTAGGCGGCCTCGGGGCGGCCGCGCCCGTGCTCGAGCCGGCCGAGCAGGCCGAGCGCCTCGGCGCGCGCCGGGAGCGGGAGCGCGGGGAGCGCCGCGGCGAGGCGCTCCGCGGCCTCCGCGGCCTTGCCGCCGGCCCGAAGGGCGCGGGCGGCAGCCACCTCGGCGTGCGGGGTCGTCGTGGCCAGGGGCAGGCGCCACTCGCCCCGCGCGGCACCGGCGGTCGCGCGCACGGTCACCGCCGCGGTTCCGTCGGGCACCGCGACCCGGAAGCGCGCGCCGTCCGCCACCGACTCCGAAGGCGGTGCGCCGGGGGCCACCTCCAACGTCGCCCCCGGCGGCGCGGACACCCACAGCACCACCGGACGGTCCGGTGCCGGGACGCACACCGGCCCGCGCGTGACGGCGGCGCAGCCCGCGAACTCCACGGCGAGGGGGAGCGGCGGCGGCCCGGGGTCGGGGGCGGCGCACCCCAGCGCCGCGATCGACAGCGCGACGGCGGGGCGCAGGCTCACGGCGCGCGCGCGGGCCGGCGGGGCGGCCCACCACGCCGCGGGCGCGCCATCGACGAACGGGCGCCTCGTGTCGCGGCTCGGGCAGAGGCCCCGCGTGCGGCGGCACCACACCGCGGGCGACGGACCGGCGCTTCGCCGAACAGCGCGGGCGTCCCGAGGGGGCGGGCGCTCACGGGCCGCGGACCACCACCGGCTGGCGGAGCAGGCGCCATCCGTCCGTCGTGCCGGTGTCGAGCGCGCGTTGCACCGCCGCCGCGTCGGGCTGCGCGCCGGCGGGCGCGACGGCGAAGACGAGCGTGATCGGCCCGGCGACGAGGGCCGGATCGCCGGCCTCGACGCGCACCCGCGCCCCACCCGACGCCGCCACCTCGGGCGCCGCGGCCAGCGCGCGCAGGCCCGCCGGTCCGAGCGCCCAGGCGCCGACGGCGACCGGTCCGGTCACCGCGCCTTCGGGCTGCAGCACGACCGTCAGCGCCGAGCCCGGACCAAGCACCGGCGCGTCCTGGACGGTGTCGCCGCTGCGCACGGGCGACTCGCCCGCGGAGACCGACAGGCCGTAGACCGGCAGCTCCGCCGCGCCGCGCGGGAAGAGCAGGACCGCCGCCGCGACGGCCACCAGCGCCGCCGCCAGCCAGGCCACCAGACGACCGCGCGACGGCCGCTCGCGGGCCACGGCGGCGAGGACGCGCGCCTCCCAGTCGCCGCGGGGCGTGTAGCGCGCGCCGACACGCGGCAGGGCCGCCGCGAGCCGCGCGTGGGCCGCGCGGGCGGCGCGGCACTCGGCGCAGTCGTCGAAGTGGGGATCGAGCGCCTCGCCGGCGTCGAGGGCGGCGAGGCCCTCGCGCTCGAAGCGTTCACACGCGCTCATGTCGCCGCCTCCCGCTGCTCGAGACAGCGCCGCAAGAACGGCAGCGAGCGCACGACACGCGCGCGCAGCGTGTCGGAGCGCTCGCGGCACACGCGCTCCATCTCCTCGTAGGACATGCCTTCCTGGAAGCGGAGCAGCACCGCGATGCGGATGTCGGGGCGCAGCTCGCGCAGGCAGCGCTCGAGCTGCTCGGCGTCGTCGCCCGCCGCCAGGAGCGCCTCGACACCCGCGCGGGGGTCCGCCGCCACATCGAGCGCGCCCTCATCGGACACGTGCCGCTGCCGCTGCCGCTGCCGGCTGCGCAGCGCGTCGAGGCAGCGGTGGCGCGCGATGCCGAACAGCCACCCGCGCAGGTTCGAGCGACCGCCGAACGAACCGAGATCGCGGTGGGCCTGGACAAAGACGGTCTGCAGCACGTCGTGGGCGAGGTCGTCGTCCTGGAGCACGACGCGGCAGTGGCGATAGATCGCTTCGCCGTGGACGCGCATGAGCATCGCCAGCGCGGCGCGGTGGTCGCCGCGACCGAGCGCCTCGCGCGCCTCGCGCTCGGCGTCCTGGTCGTCTCGCGCGTAGTTCGCCCGCACCCGCCCGCCTCCTGACCCCGCCGCCCCGAGAGCCTAGTCGCGGGCTCGGGCGGCGGACAACTTCGCGACGTCGCTCGGTCCATGGCGCGTGCTCCGCCCGTGCGGCGCTCGCCCGCGCCGGATTCCGACACGGGGCCGCCGAATTCAGAACTTGATGTAGAGGGGGGCCTTGGCCGACCACGTGCCCGTGCTTGCCGAGACGCGGTACACGAGCGACGCCGAAGAGGGGGCGCTCGAGATGGGCAAGCCGTTGAATTGATAGAACTTTCCGCCTGTCAGCGAGGAGGTGCGGTAGGTCTTGCCGATGTCAATGGTCTGGCCACCCGGCAGGACGAGCATCGGCCCGTCGAGCGACGACACCTTGGCGCTGACGCCGACGAACAACGTCCACCCGCCACTGCTCGCGCGCTGCAGGCTGCAGACGTCGCACCCGTTGATCTGCGGTTGCGGCGACACCGCCCAGGGCACCATGTGACCGTCGTAGTGCCGCAGGTCCGGGCAGGGCTGGCCCACCGTCTGTCCGACGCCGGCCCTGAGCCAGCGCACGTCGCAGACCCGCCGCGCCGCCGCCCAGCTCGACTCCGTCCGGCGGTCGGGCGGCCGGACGTTCGCGCCGAGGTTCGCCGTCAGCGGCGGCGGCACGGCCCGTCCGTTGCCGAGGTCCCGGCACGGCAGGCTGCGCTCCACCGCGCTCTCCACGGCGCGGCACACCGAGACGCGGCGCACTTCGCCGCAGGGCGGACGGAGGCAGAAGTCGGCGCGCGGGCCGACGGGCATCGCGGCGCGCAGGACGAGCGTGTGGAGCGCCGAGGCCGACAGCGCCGGGCGATAGCGCCACGACAGGGCCGCCGCCGCGGAGGCGACCGCCGTGGACACCGAGCTGCCGGTGAAGAAGTCCGTGGCGACGGGCGCGGGCCCCGCGAACAGCCGCCCGCTCACGTCCGCCGACGCGTAGAACGCCGTCGCGCCGAGGCGCGGGAGGCCCTGGGGCCGGGCGTTGGCGAGCGGCTGGTCGTCGTAGTCGAGCCCGCCGACGGCGAACACGAGCGACGTCCGGCGCTCGTCCGCCGACAGCGGGCAGGCCACGTCTTCGATCCCGAGCGCCTCGATGGCGGCGTCGACGGTCCACTGCTCCCACGCCGCCGGCAGAATCGGCCCCGTCGTGCCCGCCTGGCCGCCGCTGCTGTTGCCCGCCGCCGCGAAGATCGCCGCGCCGGCGCAGCGCGCTTGCACGAGCGCGGCGAGGACCACGGCCGACGAGAGGGGCATCCCTTCGTCGAGGCCGCCCCAGTGCGGGTTCCAGCCGACGGCCAGGTTGATCACGAGGCGCTGTCGCGGCCCGGCGGGCGCCTCGGCGACCGCGCGCGCGATCTCCTCGGCGAGGCGACCCTGATAGCCGAAGTGGCCGTCGCCCTCGCCGACCACGACCGGCCGCTCTCCGTCCTCCGGGACGAAGAGGTCGAGGGCGCGGCGTGCGTCGAGGCGGAGGCCGTTGTCGGCACCCAGGCCCGCGCCCGACCGCGCGCCGGTGAGGCCGCCGATGAAGTGGGCCATGGCCTGGCCATGGAACGTCCGCACGGGGTTCGTCGCGCCGGGCGCCTCTTCGTCGGCCCACGTGTCGATGACCGCGACGGTCACCGTCCCGCCGAGCGCGCCGGAGGCCGGCGGCAGCTCGGTCATCGCGTCGGCGGCCTGCAGGAAGGCGGCGTGGAACGCCGGCGCCAGCGACGCGCGGACGTCCTCCGGCGAGGCTTGCGCCGCCACGACGTGGCAGTCCGGCTGTGCGCCCCGCAACGGCAACAGGTCCGGGTCGGGGTTCGCGCCGCCGTCCGTCCAGGTGTAGGCGCAGAAGCGGGCGTCGCCGATCTGCAGGATCTGGCTGGTGAACCAAGGAGCCCTCCGGTCGATCGGGCAGGCGCGTCCCACGACGAGCGCGATCTGCCGGTCGCCGGGGCAGGCCGCCGGCCGCCGAGGCGGGCCGTCGTCGGGGCGCACCACCAGGCCGCCGCCGTCGGGACCGCCGAGCCCGGCGTCCGGCGAGAGGCCGGCGTCGCCGCCGCGGCCCATGCCGCCCTCGCACCCGGCCAGCAGACACACCACCGCCCACAAGCATTCGTATCGCATCCCAGCCCTCGCCACGCGCGGCCGCAGCATGCGACGGGTCGGCGCGCCCCGCAATCCGAGGATGCCTACTCGATCTGCTTGACGAGGCGGATGCCGGTGTTCGCGAGCGGGCGGTTGGGGCTCATGCCCCAGCGGCTCGCGGCGCGGCAGAAGTTGGCGTAGAGGTTCCACGCGCCGCCGCGCAGCGCGCGCTGGCCCGGCTCGTACCAGGAGTCCGTCCAGGCGCGGGCGCCGCCGGCCATGTCACGCACGCCGTAGGGCGACTCGTCGGCGGGCCGCGATCCGACCGGGTGCAGGCTGGGCCGCCCGGGCACCGTGTCGCGCATCAGGCAGCACGCGGGGTCGAAGTGGTCGCCCCACGGGAAGAAGCGTCCGTCGGTGCCGCGCGCCGCCTTCTCCCACTCGTCCTCGGTGGGCAGGCGGTAGCGGGCGCCGTCGCGCGCGCTCCTCCAGGCAGCGTAGGTGCGCGCGTCGTCGAAGTGGACGTGCACCACGGGCCAGTCGCCATGCCACAGGTCGCCGTCCGCGTCGCGGGCGGGCGTCGTCCAGCGGCCGCCCGCGTCGGGGCCGAGCAGCGCCTTGCCCGTCTCCTCGCGGGGGGCCCGCCGGCGGGCCTCGTCGGATGACAGATCGGCGAGGAACTCGAAGTACTCGGCCACGGTGACCGGATACCGCGCGATGGCGAACGCCTCGAGCCGGGTGCGCGCCGCCGGCGCCGGCATGAGCGCCTCGCGGTCGTTGCCGCGCAGGAACGGCCCCGCCGGCACGTACACGAAGCCCTCGCCGAGCGCGGCGTCGGTCGGCAGCGGCACGCGGAACGTCAGCGCGTCGCCCTGGTCCGTCAGCACCGGCAGCCGGACCGCCCGGCGCCCGGCGTGCCGGATCTCGAGCAGCCGCCGGCCGGTGGGCACGGGCACGCCCCGCAGTGGCGTCCTGCCGAGCACGCGCTCGGCCACCGGCACCAGCACCCGGTCGCGCGCCTCGTAGCGGAAGAGCACCACCTCGGCGCCCGGCGGATCGGTCTCGAGATCGAGCGGCACGGTGGGCGCGAGCAGCGTCGCGAAGGCGCCGTCGTCGTAGCGCGCCACCGCCTCGAGGTGCTCCTCGGCGGCGCGGTGGTCGAAGGCGTCGCGGGCCTGGCGATAGCGCTGCCAGTGCATCTCGGCGAGCTCGAGGCGCGCGTCGGCGCGGCCGGGGACGAGCTCCGTGGCGCGCACGAGCTTCGCCTCGGCCCAGCGGAAGGCGCGCTGCCGCTCGCGCTCGAGGTCCTCGCCGCGGTCCTCGAGCGACCACCGTTCGCGCTTGACTTCCACCGGGTCGTTGCCAGACAGCGGCGGCATCTGGCGCAGGCGCTCGCGCACGGCGACGAGCTCCTCGGCGAGCGTGCGCATGTACCAGCGGACCTCGCGGCCCTCCTCGACGAGCAGCGTCGCCTCGGCCTCGCGCCGCTCGCGCTCGCGCGTACCCTCGAGGTACCGCTCGAGCTCCTCGTGGAGCGCGCGCGCGGTCGGATAGCGCCCCGCCGGATCGCGGGCGAGCGCGCGCAGGCAGATCTCCTCGAGGTCCGGGGGGATGTCGCGTCGCGGCGACCGCTGACGCGGGGGGACGACGTCCTCGCGCACGGTGGCGACGAGCACCGCGAGCGGCGAGGGCGCCTCGTGCGTGCGGCGGCCCGTCAGCAGCTCGTACAGGATGGCGCCGAGCGCCCAGACGTCGGTCTGCGGGCCGAGCGCGTCGGTCTGCCCGGCGGCCTGCTCCGGCGCCATGTACCCCGGCGTGCCGAAGATCGTGCCCGCGAGCGTCACCGGCGTGCTGTCGAAGGACAGCGTCCCCGACGCGGGCTCGGGCTCGGGCGCGGCGCCGCGGACCCGGGCGATGCCCCAGTCCATGACGAAGACCTCGCCGAAGTCGCCGACCATCAGGTTCTCGGGCTTGAGGTCGCGGTGGATGACACCGAGCGAGTGCGCGTAGTCGACCGCCATGCACACCTGCGCGAAGAGGCCGAGCAGGCGGTAGCGCGAGAAGCGCTCGGCCTCCTCGCCGCGCTCGAGGCCGTCGAGGACCTGGCGCAGCGAGCGGCCGCGCACCCGCTTCATCGTGAAGTACGGCGCGCCGTCGGGGCCCACGCCGAGATCGTGCACCGGCACCACGTTGGGGTGCTCGAGGCGCGCCGTCGTGCGCGCCTCGGCGAGGAAGCGCGCGAGCGCGGTGCCGCCGGCCCGCGGGTCGTGCAGCGCCTTGATCGCCACGGTGCGCCCCATCAGCAGATCGCGGAAGCTCGTCACGCGCCCCACGCCGCCGCGGCCGATCTCCTCGCCCTGCACATAGCGCCGCCGGAAACGATCGCCGTCGAGCCCGTACTCGCCAATCGGATCCACCAGCGCCTGCCGCTCGCCGTCGCCCGGCGAGGGCGTCATCAGCGGCGGCAGCGAATGCTGCGTGGGCGCCAGGGCGCCGAGCGTCGCCAGCGTGGCGAGCGTGCTCTGCCCCGTGGCCCCGACGCAGAGCGCCGGCAGCTCGGCGTGCGTGACGAAGCCGCCCTCGAGGAGCAGCGCCGCCATGTCGGCGCTGCCGGGGCGCGCGCGCCCGAGGTGCCACGCCAGATCGAGCAGCTCCGCCGCCGTCAGCAGGCCGCGCTCGAGCGCCGCGAGGCCGATCTTCAGGTCGTCTTCGGCGATGCTCAACGGTTTGCGGGGATCCGGCCGGTGAAAGTACGGTCAGCATGCCGTATTTCGAGGTGGGCCGGCATGGGGATGCACAGGATCGGGACGATCGTCGCGCTCGCGTTCGCCGGCTGCGGCATCAGCTCCGACCCGATCACGGGCGACGTCGACAGCGCCGTGTTCGGCGCCCCGGACGCCGGCGGGCCTTCCACGGGGCACGTCGTCCCGGCGTGGGCCGAGATCGAGGACTACCAGGGCTGCGACCTCGACCTGACCTGCAGCGACGACTGCGTCGCCCCGGACTTCGATCCCGACTGCGAGATCCGGAACCTCGTGCCGCCGGATCAGCGGCGCCCGCCCGATGCCGCCGGGCTCGGGGCGCTCACTGGGACGCCGGTCGCGGCCACCGTCGAGCGCCACGAAGAGGCCTGGTGGTTCCTCGGCACCACCGGCGAGTCGATGGTCGGCCTGGCGCAGGTCGAGACGGGATCGGCGACGCTCGCCGCCTTCGACGCCGACGGGCGCCTGCTGGCGCGCGCCGTGCCGCGCGAGGACGGACTGCTCGTCCTGCGCCTCGCCCTCGACGAGGGCGCGGACAGACCGGTCCTCCTGCGCTGCGCCGCCGGCGAGGACGGCGCGAGGGTCCAGGTGAGCCGCCCGCCCGCCGAACGCTGATTTCCCTGCGGTTCTGCTATGCTCCGGGACCCTTCTCGGTTCCGGAGGCCCGATGAGCGAGCCGCTGCTGAGCGTCCGCGGCCTGGTCAAGCACTTTCCGATTCGCCGCGGGGTCATCCCGCGCGTCGTCGGACACGTGCAGGCGGTCGACGGCGTCGATCTCGACGTCGCGGCGGGCGAGGCGCTCGGCCTCGTGGGCGAGAGCGGCTGCGGCAAAACGACGGCGGGCCGCTGCATCCTGCGCCTCATCGAGCCGACGCGCGGCGAGATCCGCTTCGAGGGCCACGACCTCCGCGGCCTGACGCGGCGCCAGCTCCGGCCATGGCGCCAGCACATGCAGATCATCTTCCAGGACCCGGCCAGCAGCCTGAACCCGCGCCGCACCGTCCACGAGACCATCGGCGAGGCCCTCGAGCTCCACAACGTGGTCAGCGGCAAGGACGCCGTGCGCCGCGAGGTCCAGCGCCTGCTCGACCGCGTCGGCCTCGACCCCGACTACGTCAACCGCTACCCGCACGAGTTCTCCGGCGGCCAGCGGCAGCGCATCGGCATCGCGCGCGCGCTCGCCCCGCGGCCGAAGTTCATCGTCTGCGACGAGCCGGTCTCGGCGCTCGACGTGTCGGTGCAGGCCCAGATCCTCAATCTTCTCAAGGACCTGCAGAAGGACCTCTCGCTCTCGTATCTCTTCATCTCGCACGGCCTCGGGGTGGTGAAGCACCTCTGCGACCGCGTGGCGGTGATGTACCTCGGCCAGATCGTCGAGATCGGGACGCGCGAGGAGATCTTCCGCGATCCGAAGCACCCGTACACACGCGCGCTGCTGAGCGCGGTGCCGGCGGACCACCCGGGGCGCCGCAAGCCGCGCATCGTGCTCGAGGGCGACGTGCCGACGCCGATCGACCCGCCCCCCGGCTGCCGTTTCCACACGCGGTGCCGCTACGCGACCGAGGCCTGCAAACGCGACGTGCCGAAGCTGCGCGACTTCGGCGGGCGGCACCAGGTGGCGTGCGACCGCGTCGAGGCCATCGAAGAGGCGGAGCGGCCCGCCGTCGCGAACTAGGCACTAAAGCCGCTCGGCCTGCTGCCAGGACCAGTGCGCGTCGTAGACGATCGGCACGTCGACCGAGCCCTCCGGCAACCCCGCCGTCGATTCGGCGCTGTAGACGAGCGACGAGGCGCCGGCGAGCGGCTCGTCGAAGAACACGAACCGCGTGCGGTCGGGGTGGCGCTCGACGGCGACGGTGAGGAACGGGTTCGTCGGATCAGCGAGCGGGTCGTCGTTGAGGGCGATCAGCAGCGCGTGCGCGAGGCGCTCGACGCGCGGACGGGCGGCGTGCAGGCCGGGCAGCGCGGCGGCGAGCGCGGCGACGACGAGCAGGGCGCGCCACCCGAGGCGGACCGCCGCCCAGACGCCGGCGGCGATCGCGACGCCGACGCCGACGCCGAACGCGGCGGTCGGCGGCAGGCCGAGCGGGCAGAACGGGATGTACTTGCCGAGCACGGTGACGGTGAGCGCCGCGAGGCCGCCGGCGACGAAGCGGATCACCGGCCGGCGCCGCGACGGCGGGGCGCGCCGGGCACGTCGAACGCCCGCAGCGCCTTGAGCGCGGGGCCGCACAGGGCGACGTCGGCAAGCGCGCCGTAGGGCACGTGGACGGCGCCGGCGGGGACGCCCTCGGCCGGGTAGACGTGCAGCGTCCAGTGGCGGTGCGTGAAGGCGTGCTCGACGATACGCGCCTCGCCGGTCACGAACAGGCCGAGCGCGGCGGGGTCGAGGCCGTCGGCCGAGGGCAGCTCCCACAGGCCGGCGAGCAGACCGGCGTCGGGGCGGCGCGCGAGCCAGACGCCGCGCGCGTCGCGGACGAGGGCGGCGACGCGGTGCTCCGTCCGCCGGGCGGCGCGTTTCGCCTTGAGCGGCAGGCGCTCCGCGACGTCGGCGCCTCCACACGCCGACCGGATGGGGCAGAGCAGGCAGCGCGGCGCGCGCGGCGTGCACACGGTGGCCCCAAGCTCCATGAGCGCCTGGTTGAGGTCGCCGGGCCGCTCCCCGTCCGCGAGGGCGGCCGCCTGCGCCCACAGGCGGCGGGAGACGGCGGGCGCGCGCGGGTCCTCCTCGATGCGGTCGACGCGGCAGAGCACGCGCTCCACGTTGCCGTCGACCACCGGCAGCGCGCGCCCGAACGCGATCGAGAGGACCGCCCCGCACGTGTACCGACCGACGCCGGCGAGCGCGCCGAAGGCCTCGGGATCATTGGGAATCTCGCCGCCGTGCCGCTCGACCACCTGCTGCGCGGCGCGGTGCAGGTGGCGGGCGCGCGCGTAGTAGCCGAGGCCGGCCCACAGCGCGAGCAGGTCGTCGAGCGGGGCCGCCGCGAGCGCCGCGGGCGTCGGGAAGCGCGCGAGGAAGCGCTGCCAGTACCCGATCACCGACTCGACGCGCGTCTGCTGCAGCATGACCTCCGAGACCCAGACGGCCCACGGATCGTGCGTGTGGCGCCAGGGCAGGTCGCGGCGGTGGGTGTCGTACCAGGCGAGCAGCGCGTCCCTCACGCGGCGCGCGCTCCGCAGGACGGGCACTCGGCGGCGCGGCCGGGGATGGGCGCGCGGCACAGGCGGTCGCCGCAGCGGCGCCGCGTCGTGGTGCGCTGCAGCGCGCGACCGACGGCGAGGCCCGCGGCGACCGCGAGCAGGCCGAGGATGGAGTCGGAGGGCCGCCAGCGGACGAGCAGCACGCCGAGCGCCACGCCGACGAGGCCGCCCCAGAGGAGCGGCCCCAGGCCGGCGGGGAGGCGCTGGGCCGGCACGACGCGGTCGCGGTTCCAGTGCAGCGCCAGCACGACGCCGTGGAGCGCGGCGCGGTCGACGAGCGCGCGCAGGAAGCCGAGCGTGCCCTGCTGCGGCAACCAGAAGCCGACGACGTGCCCGAAGAACACGTCCCAGCCGAGGCCGCTGTGGCGCCCGATCTGCTCGCGTACCGGCGGCGGCAGCCCGTGCTCGACGGCGCCGCGCAGCGCGGCGAGCGCTTCTGCGCCGGCGCCGTCGGACAGGTCGATGCCGCCGTCGGACCGCACGCGGTACTGGGTGTGCTGCAGCACCGGCGCCACCGTCTCGAGGGTGGCGGCGATGCGCTGGATGGCTTCGGGGCCGAGGACCACCGGCAGGGTGGGCGCTTGAGGTCGCAAGTTCATGAACCGGTACACTGTGCACGTGAACCACGGCTGCACGGAAAACGATGCGACTCGGTGACCTGCACGTCGGTTACTGCACGAACGTCCACCCCGGCGAGGGTCTCGACGCGATCGAGGGCACGCTCGTGCGGCACGTGGCCGAGGTGAAGCGGCGCGTGTCGCCGGACGCGCCGTTCGGGCTCGGACTGCGCCTCGGCAACGAAGCGGCGGCGACGCTCGACGCCGATCCGGCACGCGTCCGTGCGCTGGCGGTGCTGTGCGAGCGCGAGGGCTTCTACGTCTTCACGGTGAACGGCTTCCCGTACGGGGACTTCGCCGCCGACGCGGTGAAGGCCGCGGTGTACGCGCCGTCGTGGCTCGAGGCGGAGCGCGTGGCCTACACGCTGCGGCTCGCGCGGGCGCTGGCGGCGCTGCCGGGTCCGGCGGAGCGCACGATCAGCACCGTGTCGGGCTGCTTCCGCGGCGTGGCGACGGGCGACGAGGCGGAGGCGCGCATGGCGGGGCACCTGCGGCAGGCCGCCGAGGGGCTGGCCGACATCGCCGCCGCGACCGGCGTGCGCGTCCGGCTGTGCCTGGAGCCCGAGCCGTGGACGACGCTCGAGACCACCGACGACGCGCTCCGCTTCTTCGGGCGCCGCCTGCAGAGCACGGCGGCCGAGCGCGACTTCCTCGGCCTCTGCTACGACTGCTGCCACCAGGCGCTCCACTTCGAGGACGCCGCCGACAGCCTCGCGCGCCTCGCCGACGCCGGCGTCGTCGTCGGCAAGGTCCAGGTGTCGAGCGCGCTGCACCTCGCGACCCCGGGCGACCCCGAGGCCCGCGCCGCGCTGTTGCGCTTCGACGAGCCGCGCTACCTGCACCAGGTCGTCGCCCGCCGCCGCGACGGCTCGCTGCTGCGCGCGCTCGACCTGCCCGACCTGCGCGACCCGGCGCCGGAGTGGCTCGACGCCGAGGCGTGGCGCTGCCACTTCCACGTGCCGATCTGGTGGCGCGGCGACGGGCGCCTCGGCACGACCCGCGCCGAGTGGGAGGCCGCCGTCCGCGCCGCGCCCTCGGCCCACCTCGAGGTCGAGACGTACACCTGGGGCGTCATCCCCGAGCGGGAGCGCGCCGCGCTCGAGGGCGGCGACCTGCACGCTTGTGTCGCCGCCGAGATCGCCGTGCTGTGCGACGTCCTCAGGTGAACACCGATGCCGCTTTACCGCCGGGGGCGCGCTCGGCCATGATCCGACGACGGAGGCGGTGATGAACAGGGCGGACTTCCCGAACTTCAGCGAGGAGGAGTACCTGGCCTTCGAGCGGGCGGCGCAGCTCGAGCACGAGGAGCGACGCGCGATCGCCGCCGAGTCGCCGGAGCACGCCCTCATCGCCACCAACATCGGCGGCGAGCTCCGCAGCCGCCTCAAGGGCAAGCCCTGCCGCGTGTACCAGCACGACCTGCGCGTGCACGTGGCCGAGACCGGGTTCTTCGCGTGTCCCGACGTGACGGTCGTCTCGGGCCCCATCCGGCTGCACCTCAAGGACGGGCGCTCGGCGCTCAACCCCACGGTCGTGTTCGAGGTGCTCTCCGGGTCGACCGAGGCGTTCGATCGCGGGGCGAAGTTCGCCCAGTACCGCCGTCTGCCGGACCTCGCCGAGTACGTCCTCGTCGCGCAGACGCGGCGCCTCGTGGAGCACTTCCGCCGGCTCGACAGCGGACAGTGGATCCTCACCGTCCACGCCGACGCCGGCGACGTGCAGCTCTCGGCGCTCGGCATCGCGCTGCCGCTCGACGAGATCTACGTCGGCCTCGACCTGCCGCCCCTCATCTGAGCCCGAGCGACTCGAAGGTGTCGCAGGCGGCGGGGTTGCCGCTCTCGTAGCCGCGCCGGAACCACTCCGCCCGCTGCGCCGAGGTGCCGTGGGTGAACGAGTCGGGCACGACCTGGCCGCCGCTGCGCCGCTGCAGGCGGTCGTCGCCGATGGCGGCGGCGGCGTTGAGCGCCTCCTCGATGTCGCCGGCCTCGAGGACCTGCTTCTGGCGCTGCGTCTGGTGCGCCCAGACGCCGGCGAAGCAGTCGGCCTGGAGCTCGAGGCGCACCGAGAGGCGGTTGCCCTCCGTCTCGCTCAGCCGCTGCCGCTGCGCCTGTACCCGGCCGCTCGTGCCGAGCAGGTGCTGCACGTGGTGGCCGACCTCGTGCGCGATCACGTAGGCCTGCGTGAAGTCGCCGCCCGCGTCGAGCCGGCGCTGCAGGTCCTCGAAGAAGTCCATGTCGATGTACACCTGCTCGTCGGCGGGGCAGTAGAAGGGGCCGACGGCGCTCGAGGCCGAGCCGCACGCGGAGGCGACGCTGCCGGTGAAGAGCACCAGCTTCGGCTCGCGATAGGTGGCGCCCGACTGGCGGAAGAGCGCGTGCCAGACGTCCTCGGTGTCGGCGAGGACGACGCCCACGAACTCGCGCTGATCGGCGGCGTGCTGCCCGGTGGGGGGCGCGGAGGGGCCGCCGCCGCCGAGTAGCGCCGTCGGATCGCCGCCGAGCAGCATGTACAGCAACACGAGCAGGATGCTCCCGCCGCCGATGGCGCCGGCCGCGCGCCTGCCGCGACGGTCGACGACGTTCCGGCTCTGCGCGCGCCCGCGCCACCGCATCGCTCAGCTCCCTTCGGCCATGAGCTCCTTCTTGCGCGCGTCGAGACGCTCGCCGAGCTCCGCGAGCTGCTCGCGGGAGAAGAGCTTCTTCACGAGCGGGAACATCTCGCCCTCCTCCTCCTCGACGTGATGTTCCACGATCTCCTTGAGGACCTTCACCTTCGCCGCGAACTCGTTCGTGCCGAAGGCGGCCTCGCGCACGCTCGGGAGGAGCAGGTCGACGGCCTTGTGCTCCTCGACGGCCTCGAAGTAGAGGCGGCGCTGCTCGTCGTTCTTCGCGGCCTGGCGCAGCGCCGGATAGAGGATCTCCTCTTCGATCGTGGTGTGGACGCGCAGCTCCCTCTCGATGGTCAGGAACAGCTTTTCCCGAGTCTTTTCGGCCTGGTTGCTCGTGTCGGCGATCTGCTCGAAGAGCTTCTTCACCTTCTCGTGATCGTCCTTGAGGAGCTCGATGGGGTTGAGCATGGGGCGCCTCCCGATGTCTTCGGCGACGTGAGGCATCCGCCGTGCCAACCCCGGCGCGCTGCCGGGCGGAGCGCGCCGGGGCAGCCCGCCCCGCAGGATCATTGTCAGGGCTGGGGCGGTGGGGCAGTCTCGGCGGATGCGCAAGCTCCTCACGCTGATGTGGCTCTTCCCGGCGGCGGCGTTCGCCGACGTGATCGCGCCCGACGAGGCCGAGTGTGACGGCAAGGCGCGCGGCGCGGCCTGCAGCGGCGGCACCTGCCAGGACGCCGAGTGCTGCCGCAACGACTACAGCCAGGGCGTGCCGCCGCGGTCGGTGTGCAGCCCGTGCCTGCGCTGCAAGGGCGGCGCGCCGCCGCCACCGAGCGAGCCGCCGCCGCCGCCGAGCCAACAGCGGCAGTTCGCGCCGCCCCCGCCGGGCAGCGCCGCGCCCGCCCCCGGCAGCGCCGCGCCCGCCCCCGGCACCACCGCGCCGCCGACGAAGACCGGCTGCCTCGCCGCGCCCGGCGCGCCCGGCGGCCTCGGCCTCGGTGCGCTCCTCGGCGGCGGCCTCCTCGCCTTCGGCCTCGCGCGCAGCCGCCGCCGCAGGTGATCCCGGGCGCGCTCCTCGTGGCGGCGCTGTTCGTCGCCGCCGTCGCCGCGCCGCTCGCGACCTACACCGGCACGCTGGCGCTGTTCGGCCTGCCGCACGTCCTCGCCGAGCTCCGCTACGTCGGCGCCCGCTTCGCGCCGCAGGCGGCGCCCGCCGCGCGCGCGGCGGTCGCGGCCCTGCTGTTCGCGGTCCTCGGCCTGCGGGGCGCACAGGCGGCCGGGCTCGTGTCCCCGCCGCCCGCGGCCGAGCTGCTGCTCGCGGGCGCCCTCGCGGCCGTCGCGCTGCCGGCGCTCGCGCGGCGCGGCGCCGGGGCGGTCGTCGTCGGCCTCGCGCTCGTCGGGGCGGTCGCCGGCGGCGCCGCGCTGGCCCCGCTCGAAACCCTCTTGTGTTTCGCGGTGTTGCACAACCTCACGCCGCTCGGCTTCCTCGCCGAGGCCGACGGGCGGCGCCGCGTCCTCGCGCTCGGCCTGGCGGTGTTCGTCGCGCTGCCGCTGCTGATCGCGAGCGGGCTGCCGTGGCGACTGTGGACGGCGGCGCTGCCGGCGGCGCCCGAGCTGGATCCGCTCGGCGCCGGCCCGCTGGCGGCGCACCTCGGCGCGTTCCTGCCGGCGGCGCTGCACGACCGGCCGTGGGCGCTCCACGCCTTCGCCGCGATCGCCTTCGCCCAGGGGATGCACCACGCGGCGGTGATCCGCGTCCTGCCGCGCTACCAGCCGGGCGCGTGGCCGCGCTGGCTCGTCGCCGGCATCGCGCTGGCGGGCGCCGGCGGCCTCGCGGCCTTCGCGCACGACTTCGCCGGGGCGCGCCGCGCTTACGGCGCGCTCGCGGCGGTGCACGCCTGGGTCGAGCTCCCCATCCTGCTGGCGGTCCTCACGCCAGCCACAGCCCGAGGCCGAACGACGCCCCGTTGGCGAGGCACGACGTGAGCAGCGCCCGCCACGCCGGCAGTGGCACGAGCGTCCGGTAGAGCGCGGCCTCGACGAGCGCGACCGCGACCTCGATCAGTGCCGCGCGCACCGGAAATGTCAGTGGAATCGCGGTGTTGGCCCACCACGCCAGCGGGTGCGTCAAGAGCGAGGCGGCGAGCGCGGCGAAGACGACGCGCGTCCGCGGCCGCCCGCCGGCGAGGACGGCGATCGGCACCTCGATGGCGAGCGTCAGCGCCAGGGCCGCGCCGGCGGTCACGCGCGGCGGCCCCAGATGATCCAGGCGTTGAGCGCCATGATCGAGTTGCAGGCCACCGAGGCGGCCCCGTGCAGCTCGGGCCGCGCCATGGCCAGCAAGAAGCCGGCGCCGTAGGTGAGCGCCGCGGGCCAGAGGCGGGGGACGAGCGTCACCGCGAGCACCCCGGTGCAGCACAGGCCCATGAAGTGGCCGAGGATCTGCGCGCGGATCATCTCGAGGCCGCCGAGCGCGCTGCCCACGTTGAGCAGCGTCTGCGCGAAGAGCGCGAGGACGACCGTCGCCACCACCCGTCGGTTGAACGCGTTCGAGAGCAGCGTGCGGCGGCCGAGGACCGCGAGCGCGAGCGCCACGAGGGCGAAGAGCAGCGGCGAGCGGATCATCGACGCGTAGCTCTCGGGCTCGGTGCCGGTGGCGAGGCGCCAGACCGGCAGGGCCATCCACAGCAGCGCCATGACCGCGGCGAACGTGACGCGCATGCGTCGGCCGACGCGCGCGTCGAGGTCGGTGGCGAGCCGCTGCAGCGCCTCGACGCGCCGTCGCTCGGCCTCGGCGGCGAGGCGGGCCTCGGCCGCGCGCTCGACGAGGTCCGCGGGCGGACGCTCGAGCTCGGCCAACAACGCCGACGCCGCTTCGTGGTTGCCGACGGCGAGCTCCCGCTCGACGAGGGCGCGTGTCGCCCGCTCGAGGCCCGCCGCGGCGCGCGCGTTGCCCGGCCACGACTCGAGCGCCTGCCGGAAGCCGAAGCGGCACTCGCCGAAGAGCCGGTAGATCTCGAGCTGCTCCTCGAAGCCTCCCCGCGGCGTGGCGACGCGGGCCAGCAGGTCGACGAGGCGGGCCTCGGTGCGCGCGGCGAGGCCGTCCGACGAGCGGTGGTCGAGGAAGGCTTGCAGGGCGTGGCGCAGCGCGTCGGCGCTCTCGAAGCGCGCCGCCGGATCCGGCGCGAGCGCGCGGTGGCAGATGGCGGCGAGCTCGGTCGACGTGTCCGGCGGCAGCTCGCGGTCGGCGCGCAGGGCGTCGAGCGCGAGCTCGAGCGGGGTCGCGCCGCGGTGCGGCGGCCGCCCCGTGAGGAGGGCGTGCAGCAGGCCGCCGAGCAGGTAGACGTCGGTGTGCGGCCCGAGCTGCGCCCCGTCCCCGGCCATCATCTCGGGCGCCATGTACGCGGGCGTGCCGGCGAGGCCACAGACGTCGCGCGCGAGCGGCAGGCGCCCGCCGCCGTCGTCGCGCATGCTCACGGCGATGCCCCAGTCGACGACGTAGACCTCGCCGTACTCGCCGATCATGACGTTCTCGGGCTTGAGGTCGCGGTGCAGGATGCCGCGGCTGTGCGCATAGTGGACCGCCGTGCAGACCTGCATGAGCGTGCGCAGCTGCCACTCGAGCGCGTCCTCGATGCCGAAGCGGCGCCGCACCTCGCCGGGATCGGCGAGCAGCTGCGACCACGGCGAGCCCTCGATGCGCTTGAAGACGACGAGCGGGCCGTCGGCGCCGCCGAAGTCCACGTCGTGGATGGGCACCACGTTCGGGTGCTCCACGGCGCCGGTGATCCAGGCCTCCTGCAGCAGACGCAGGGCGCTCGGCTCGTCGCCGGCGCCGGGCCGCAGCTGCTTGACGGCCACCTTGCGGCCGAGCGCGCGCTGCGTCGCCAGGCGCACGACGCCCATGCCGCCGCGGCCCAGCTCCTCTTCGAGCTCGAGGGGCGCCGCGTCGTCGCGCAGCCGGTGGAGCACGTCGCCGAGGCGGCGCGACGCGATCGAGTCGGTGGGCGGCAGCGGCCGGATGGTGGCGCCGGGCGCGCGGGTGAGCGTCGCCGCGTGGGGGGCGAGGGTCGCCTGGAGGGTGGCGAGCAGCGCGGCGTCTCGGGGCATCGCCGCGCAGCGTACTACGACGCGCGCCCTTCGATCGCCCGTGTCGCCAGCTCGACGAGGTGCTCGAGCAGGACGCGCTCCGCGTCGTCGCTCGCGGTGACGCGCCGCAGCTCGGCGTCGGTGTTCACCGCGAAGCGGCTCAGCAGGTAGCCGAACGAGGTGACGAGCAGGTGCGCGCGCGCGGCGGGCATGCCGGTGCGGCGGACGACCTCCTCGGCGAAGAGGGCGGTGCCCGCGCGTGGGGCCGCCGCGTCGAGGGCGCCGGTGTCGAGCGCGTGTCGCAGCAGGACGCGCAGGCCCTCGCGCTCGGCGCGGATGCTGCGCCACAGGGCGACGATCAGCGTGCGTACCCAGTCCGGGTCGTCGGGCGCGGGACGCGCTGTCTCGGCGATGCGCTCGAAGTAGCGGGCGACGACCGCCGCGTAGAGACCGCGCTTGTCGGTGAAGTGGTAGCCGAGGGTGGCGACATTGACGCCGGCGGCGGTGGCGATGGTGCGGACCGAGGCGCCCGCGAAGCCGGCGGCGGCGAACGCCTGCGTCGCGGCCTCGAGGATGCGCTCCCGGGTGTCCGTCGCGTCGCGCGGCATGGTGCGCACCGTGCGCCCCGGTCTCCGCCCCGTCAAGCCCGCCTTGCGGCGGATACGGGGAGGTCTGATAGGTTTCTAAACGATCGTTTAGGAACGGGGACCGGGGGGTCAGATGTGTATCGCGAAGTGGCGCCTCGCCACGTCGTTGTGTTTCGCGTTGGTGTTCGCGTCGGGGTGTGACGACGGCGCCGGCGGGGATCCCGCCGCGGACGCGGCGCCGTCGACGCCCGACATGGGCCCGGACGCCGCGGCTGGCGGTGGCATGGGCGGCGCCGGCGGGGCGGGCGGCGCCGGCGGGGCGGGCGGCGAAGGCGGCGGCGGCGCGCCCGGCGTGCCCGGCGCGTGCGATCCCGATCCGTACGCCCCGGCGCGCCCCCTCTGGTCGCAGGTGCTGCCGGCGCCCGACGGCGAGAGCGGCTACCCGGACTACGAGACGATCTCCAACAATTTCAACGTCTTGAAGAGCATGAAGCTCCTGATCTCGATCGTCGGCAAGGCGACCGAGAAGCTCGAGGCCGTGCGCTCCGCGGATCTCGGTGCCGCCACCGAGGACCTGCTCGACCCGGGGCAGGTCTTCGGTCACTGCATCTGCAACGCCTGCGGCAGCCTTCAGCCCGAGCAGATCTGGGAGAACGCCAAAGCGTCGGTGGCCGAGCTCGCGGGCAACGCGTCGGGCGGCCTCGCCGGCCCGTTCGCCGACATCCTCGAAGAGATCCTGACCACGCGACTGCAGCTCCTGCTCGACCGCTTCGAGGACGCGGTGGCCGCCGTCGACGGCGCCCCCGACGGGGTGGTCGGCGGGCTCGAGGCCATCGTCGAGGCGCACGTGCAGCAGGTGGTGAACGCCGCCGCGGCGACCGCCGCCGGCATCGACGCGGCCGCCGCCATCTCGACAAACGTCGCCGACTACGTCGCCGCGATGCAGGCCGCCTACGACGACCTGCGCGCGCAGATCGCGATGGACTTCGCCACGGTCCGGCAGGAGATCGCGACGCTGCTCGACCCGACCGCCTCGCCGAGCCTGCGCCGCATCTGGCAGGACGTGAAGGCGCTCTGGCAGATCTTCCGCGAGGTCGACGACATCGACGACCTGACCTGCCCCGAGACGCAGCCCGCCGACGACTGCGTGGACTTCGCGCAGGTGAAGGCGCTCGTCGCCAGCCTGACCACCGAGGTCCAGGCGGTGATCGACTCGGCGGAGACGGTGATCGACGCGGTGACGAGCAGCTACGACGCCGCGAGCGAGGCGCTCGCGATGGCGCAGTCCCTCACCGCGCAGCTGCGCGCCGATCTCGAGGCGGACCTGCAGGTTGCCATCGCCGGGACCGCCGTCGACCTGGCCGACCTGCAGGCGGCGCTCGACCTGCTGGACGCCCTGCCGGCGGCCATCCAGGGGATCGTGCTGGGGGGTGTCGACGACATCCTCGGCGCGCTGCAGTCGGCGGCGGACGGCGGCGCGCTCGTGGAGGCGGGCACCGGACTCGGCGACCAGTTCGGCGATCTCGATCTCGCGGCGGTGCAGGCCCAGCTGCTCGCGCCCGTGCAGCAGCTGATCGAGGGCGCGCTCGACGGCTGCTACGCGCGCGTGCGCCGCAACGCCTGTACCGACTACTGCGAAGACCACGGCGACGTCTTCTTGTGGTTTCCGGTGGACTTCCTGCGCGATCCGAAGGCGGCGGGCGCCGCGGCGCTCTTCGTCCTGAAACAGATCGGCTTCCTCGACCAGATCGCGCAGCTGAACATGGGCGACAGCCCGTTCCTCGACGCGATCGACGCCGCCCTCGGCGCCCTCGGCGACGCCGCGACCGCGCTGGCCAATCTCAACGAGCTGCTCGAGGAGCTGTTCGCCTACGTGGATCTGTTCACCGAGGGCTACCACCTCGGCGGCTATGACACGCTGCGTCCGGACCTGCACATGTGCGTCGGATACGCCGGCCACGGTGTGTTCGCGCAGATGGGCAACCTCGGCAACGGCCGGGTGAGCATCGGCGCGCGCTATGGTTCGCACAACGTCAGCGAGAAGCACCGCGCCCAGTTCCGCAGCGGCGGCTTCGCGGTGCAGGCGTTCGGACGCGCGCTGAGCCTCGCGCCGACCATCGAGATCAACAAACAGATCGATGGGTGGCGCTTCTGGAACGCGCAGAAGCCCTTCGGCATCGACTCGCCCACCATCCCGCTGTCGGACGTCGAGCAGTACGATGTGTTCCACCTCGTGGACCAGTCGGAGCTCGCGAGCCTCGCGAGCGGCGGGCAGATCGGGTGGGGCAACTTCATCCTGCGCGATCTGTTCCCGGCGTCGTACGGCGATCCGGCGAGCCCGGCGACGTGGCCGCGGCCGGACGCGGCGGCGGCGCCGTGGGAGGGGCGGTCGACGGCGGTGATGAGCGCCGGCCTCAACCTGAACTTCGACATGGAGCCCCGGCGCTGGGACCTGCCGACCATCCCGATCATCCCCGGCGTGCTGACGGCGACGCCGTACTTCGGGCTCGCCGCCGGCGTGGCGTGGCTGCACGACACGAACAAGTTCCGGCAGGAGATCCAGGACAAGATCAACGCCCGTCTCGCGCCGGCCGACCAGCTCGGCCCCGAGGACTTCCGGCGCGACATGCACCCGTTCCAGGCGGACGACCTGAGCGCCGACGACGGCGCGACCGCCTACGTCGAGCCCGAGGTGGGCGTGACCGCCTTCCTCGGCTTCAAGCTCTGGAAGCTGCGCATCGGCGCCGGCGCGGATCTCGGCCTGTCGGTGAAGATCGAGCCCGGAGGCTTCGGCGGCATCGTCGATCTGAACGCGGCGCTCTCGGATCTGTTGACGCAGAGCAACCCGCCGCGCGACGCGCCCTGCGAGCCGGTCTGGGCGCAGGTGCACCGCAAGGTCTGCGGCAACACGACGTTCGTCGGCAAGGACGGCGCGCCCGCGTCGAGCGGGACGTACGCCTGCGAGCCGGCCGAGACGCGCAACTCGTGCTGCATCCACGTGAACGGCGTCGGGTTCTGCATCGACGACTGGACGGGGATCACCGAGGAGCACTGCGGTTACTTCAACCTGCCGCATGAGACGCGGGAGGACGCCCTCGAGGCGCTCGACCAGATCCCCGCAGGCATCGCCCCGGGGCTCGTCGGACGCATCCGCGACCTGCTCTCCGATCCGGAAGTGGCCGGATTCCAGCTCGAATCGCAGTGGAACGAGGGCCTGGGCTGCGCCGAGAGCCAGTGCGAAGCGCGGTTCAGCACCGAGATCCTGAACGTGACCGGCCTGTCGGAGTGCGAGCAGCACGGGTACTGCGTGTATCCCGACGGGCGCGTCGTGCACGACCTCACGGAGGCCGGCTGCGAGCGCCCGGAAGAGGCGACCGGATGCCACGCGGCGCTGCCGCGGGAGGCGCCGCGCGGCGGACTGCGGCTCGGCGCCGAGTCGCAGATGGTGCCTGCGCTGCTCGTCGACGCCCAGGGGCCGCACGCGCCGGCGTGGACGGCGTGGGTGCTCGAGCAGGCCGAGAGCCAGGCGGCGCAGTTCCGCGACCGCGAGAAGTGCGTCGGCAACGGCTGGTGCCTCAACTTCGGCTACCTGCCGGCGGCGGACAACCAGGCGCTCGGGTTCGCCGGGCAGGGGCCGTGGGCCGACGCGCCCTGGGCCGACTACCCGCTGATGGTGGTGGGCGCCGCCGGCCCCGGCGCGTGTCCGCGCGGCGCCGACGCGCAGGGGCAGCCGATCGGATCGCTCGACGGCGGCGGCGAGGTCGGCTCGACGCCTTCGCTGCACGTGCCGTTCGCGTGGCGCGAGGGCGCCGTCCCCGGCCGCTTCGTGCCCTATGGCTGCCGGACCGAGATCGACGAGCAGGTGAGCGGCTGGGAAGGCGATGGCTGCAGCCCGCTCACCCATGGCTTCCCGAGCGCGTGCGGGTGTGTCACCGACGACCACTGCGCTCCGGGCGAGACATGCGACGACGGCCGGTGCAGCGTCGAGTCGTGCGTGTGCGGCGCCGGCGGCGCGTGCCCCGCGGGCCGCGTGTGCCACCAGGGCGCGTGCGTCACCGCCTGCGCCGACGACGCCGATTGCGCCGGCGACCGGGTGTGCGACGCCGGCAAGTGCGTGCCGCCGCACGGCATCCCGACGGCGGAGACCATCGTCTGGGGCATGGGCAACGTGATGGCGCCCATGCACGCCATCTCGTCGTATGCCTTGTCGAACATCCTGTTCCTCGCGCGCTTCAAGGCGGCGCTCTACGTCGAGGCCTCGTTCAAGCTGTTCGGCAAGGAGCGCAAGTGGCGCCTGCTGGACCTCGCCGACGTGTGGGACCTCGGCTCGACCTACAAGTCCTGGTACCAGCCGGGCCTCGAGGCGCGCTACCACCACATGTGCGGCGCCTCCGACCCGGGGGCGGGCGTGACGAACCGCTTCCCGATCTCGCCGACCGAGGCCCCGGCGTCGTTGCAGGCGGGCGGTGTGTCGCCGCGCGCGGCGTGCGGTCTGTTGAGCAGCGGCGTCTGTCGGTACCCGGAGAACCCGTCGCCCGCCTGGGACGCCCTGCCGCCCGCGGTGCGCGATCCGGACGACTGGGCGGCGCCGAACGCCGGCGACCTCGCGACCTTCATCGCTTGGTGCAAGGACGACATGCCGGCGTACGTCGAGGACCCTGCGCCGAACACCCCGGACGATCTGATCAGCGGCGTCACCGACACCGTGCAGTGGGGCTACGACGTGGGCCTCGAGATCTGGGCCCAGCAGCAGCTCTGCGTCGACGGCAAGCTCTGGAACACATGGCTCGGCGGCCTCGAAGGCACCTTCGAGACGTATGACTGCCGCTACACCGACCCGCGGACCGGGCAGGAACACACCTTCCCGTGCGGCGAGATGAACGACGAGATGCTGGCGGTGTGGGGCTGCCTCGACGCGGGCGCCGACGTGTACGCGCAGCGGCTCGCCGCGGCGTTCCCGTACCTCGTGTTCGACCACCCGGCGCACGGACCGATCTTCGACCTGGACCAGATGTTCGATCCGGTGACGGTGCCGGTGCAGCACCCGGATGGCAGCGTCACCATGGAGGCGGAGCTGCAGTACACGCTGGCCTCGATGCGGCCGTACCTGCGCGACTACGACAGCGGCGTGCCGTTCTTCCTGTTCGACGTCGGCCGTCGGTGGCTCGAGCGGGTGGACGCGTGCTTCCAGGCGCGCTTCGAGGACCCGGCGGAGACGCGCTGCGAGTGCGCGGCCGACGCCGACTGCGATCTCGACGCCGGCGACCGCTGCGTCGACGGCGCCTGCCGGGCGCGGCGCGTCGTCGGCGAGGATTGCGCCGGCGGGGTGTGCGCCCCGCGCGTCGAGTACTTCCGCAAGGAGTGCCCGCCGGTGCAGATGGTGGTCGAGGCCGGACCGTGCTGCGGCGACGGCGTCGTGCAGCAGAGCGAGAGCCCGCGCTACGTCGAGGGCTGCGACGACGGCAACACGGTGGATGGCGACGGCTGCTCGTCGACGTGCCAGGTCGAGGCGGGCGGACCGCCGGCGGCCTGCCGCGCCGACGGCGACCGCTGCCTGGACCGGTGTCCGCGCGGGCAACGCTGCGACGAGAGCTGCACGGTTTGCGTCGAGCCGGTGGAGCCGGCGCCACGCTGCCGGCGGGACCGCGAGAGCGGCGTGTGTCTCAACGAGTGTCCCGTCGGCTTCTCGTGCGACTACGAGTGCCGCGGGTGCGTCGCCGATGGTGCGACGCTGCCCTGCCAGAGCCGCGACGGCCGCTGCCTCGACGCGTGTCCCGACGGCCGGCACTGCGACGAAACGTGTCTCGGTTGCGTCCCGGACGCGCCGGCGCCGGGGTGCCGGCGCGATGCGGCGGGGGTGTGTCACGACGCGTGCCCCGCGGGCCAGGTGTGCGACGCCGACTGCGGCCGGTGCGTCGACGCGCCGTGCGGCTTCGAGGACGGCGTCTGCCTGAACGGGTGCCCCGACGGCCGGGTGTGCGACGCGCGGTGCGCCTCGTGCGTGGACGCCGGCGCGATCTACCCGTGCCAGCAGCGCGACGGGGTGTGCTTCGGCAAGTGTCCGGGCGGCCAGGTGTGCGACGACGGCTGCCGCCGGTGCGTGGAGCCGGCGCCGGCGGCCTGCCGGCGCGACGCGGCGGGGGTGTGCCTCGACGCGTGCCCCGACGGGCAGGCGTGCGACGCCGAGTGCGGCGCGTGCGCGGCGATCGAGGACTGCGGCGCCGCGTGCCACCGCGGCGCGATCGACGCGCTCGCCGCGTGTGTGGCGCACGGCGACGATCCGCAGCGCTGCGCCGAGGCCGCGCTCGCGAGCTACGCGGTCTGCCGCCGTCCGTGCGGCGACTCCGCGTGCGAGCGCGACTGCCACCGCCGGGGCCAGGCCGTGTGGATCCGGTGCCACGACGAGGGCCGCGATCCGGCGCAGTGCGACGCGCTCGCCGAGGACGCGATCCGCGAGTGCCGTCCGGGCTGCCTTCCGTGAAACGTGAATCGTTCCGAGAGTTTGCAGGAGATCCGATGAAGCTGCTCTTTCTGGCGTTGGCGCTCGCCGCCTCGCCCGCGCTCGCGCAGTCCCGCATCGAGGCGCGGCCGCTCGACCGGGTGGCCGACAAGAACTTCGCCTACCGCCGCGCCGAGACGATGGCTGCCGCGCCCGCCGTGGCGGTGCTTCCGCCGGCGCCGACGCTCGGCGAGCGGCTCTGCGACCTCCTGTACCAGCCGATCCGCCCGGTCTCGCCCGACCGGCAGGTCCGCACGAAGGCCCCCGGCGCGTGGATCGGCGTCGACCGCGACGCGCCGGTCGCCAAGTCGAGCGAGCCGCAGCTCCTGATGGCGCTCGTCGAGCCGGGCGAGGCGCGCGTCGACGTGGCGCTACAGCCGGAGGGCGGCGGCCGCGGCGCGACGGTCCTGCTGACCGTCGAGCTGGCGCGGCCGCTCGTCATCGCCGTCGACCGCGCGGCGGTCCTCACCATCGAGGACGAGGGGGGCGCGCTCGTCCCGTTCGACGCGTTCACGGACCCGGAGAGCGACGACCGCCTCTGCAGCCAGGTGAAGACGGTGGCGCTGGCCCACCTGGAGCCGGGCGCGTACCGGCTGCACTTGCGTGTCGCCGGCCAACCGACGAGCGCCGGCGTGGTCGCGATGCACCTGCCGCCGCCGCCGCCGCCGGTGGCGCTGCCCGCCGCGCCCGCCGCGCTCGCGCCGCCGGTCGACGCGCCGGCCACGGACCACGAGAGCTACGCGTGGGCGCTGTCGCGCGGCCACGACCTGCCGGCCTTCGACGTGGCGCGCCGGGAGCGTCTCCCCGTCGCGCGCCGCCTGCCGGACGACGAGGTGCCGCCGACGCTCCGCAGCAGCGAGATCCCGTGCGCGTATGACGTGCGGTTCGTGTCGTTCACCCCGCGCAAGGCCCCCGCCGGCGACGCGCGCGGCGAGTTCTCGTTCACCTTCGGCGTCGAGGGCAACCCCGCGGAACGATTCGATTTCTCGTCGAGCGAGGTCGCGGTCGACCAGACGATGTCCGTGCACGGCGCGATGGGCACGCTCCTCGCGCCGTGCGGCGAGCCGATCGAGGCGGCGCTCGAGCTCGGAGCCCGGGAGATCGACGACTGGTGGATCTTCGGGTTCGCCCAGCCCGACGAGAAGGCGACGCTGCACACGTCGGTCGGGCTCGAGTGCCAGCCCGACGCGGGCGACGTCGTGCGCACCTTCACGCTGCAGCTCGCCAACCCCGCGGGGACGGTGAAGCACGCGGTCGACGTGGTGATCCTCTTCCGGCCGTACAACCAGGCGCTGGCCTGCGACGAGATCCCGGCCGAGGGCGCGCTGTCGCCGTGCACGTTCCACCTGTCGGTCGACTCGCTGAAGCACATCGACGGCCCGGGCACCGACAAGCGCGGCGAGTTCGAGGTCGTCGCGAAGGTGCCCGAGGGGCTCGGCCGCAAGTACCCGGTGAACGTGAGCGACTCCGCGCGGGTGAAGCGTGGCGAGCGCGGGTCGCTCGACCTCGACCTCGAGAGCTTCACCGTGCCGTGCGGCGCGGTGTACGAGGTGCCGCTGACCGTCCAGGTGCTCGAGCGCGACTCGGTGGGCTCGGAGTTCGGCGCCCTCACGAAGACGGTCACCCTGACGTGCCCGCCGGCGCAGGCGCTCGGCTACCAGGACGTCGGGATGGAGCTCGACCTCGCGCAGGACAACGGCGTCGTGAAGCACCGCGTCGGCGTGAACGCGCGCGTGCGCTCGACGAACGCCGACTTCTGCGCCCCGGCGCCCGCCGAGTACGCGTGCCGCTTCGCGTTCGACGGCCTCGACGTCACGCACACCGCGGCGCCGGGCGCCGACGAACGCGGCGAGTTCCGCTTCACGACCGACCTCGGGCACGGCAACGGGTCGACGGTGCTGCCCTCGGCGGACGGCTCCATGTGGGTCGAGCTCGACGACACCGAGGCGCGCACCTACGGCCTCGGCACCGTCGAGGTGCCATGCGGCGAGACCGTCGAGCCCACGATGCAGATCACGGCCACGGAGCTCGACATCGTCACGCTCTGGCCGACGAGCTGGACGATCACGACCGCGCACGAGTACGGCGGTACAACGGTGCCGCTGACGCTGACTTGCCCGCCCGACGAGGCGGCGGCGGCCTTCAGCACGAGCATCGAGCTGCGCAACGCCAAGGGGAACAGGCAGCACGACGTCGACGTGGTGTTCCGCCGGACGCTCGCCAACCCGGAGGAGGCGTGCGCGGTCATCCCCGAGCCGCCCCCGCCGGCCACCTGCGACCTCGAGCTCGACTTCTGGAGCTTCGCGCACCTGTCGAGCTCGACGGGCGACAAGGACGGGCGCTTCGTCTTCGCGTTCACGACCGACTACCTGGCGAGCGCCCACGGGAACTCGTTCCGAGAGGTCGGACTCTTCGACGTGTACCGCGGCTACACGAAGACGATGGCCTACCTCGTGAAGCACAACGCGGTGAACGAGGTGGGCGCGTCCTTCGGCGACTTCTTCCGGATCCCGGTGGGGCAGACGGTGCCGATTGGCGTGCGCGTCGACGTGGACGAGCTCGACTTCTGGGGGGACGACCACGGCTGGATCACGACGCAGATCGACCTGAACTGCGAGATGGCGGCGACGCCGTTCGACGCGGAGCTGCCGATCACGATCGGCGGCGACAAGCACCACGGCGTCATCCGCCTGCGCGTGCAGGGGCACTGACTGTGACAGCGCGTGATCAGGGCAGCGTGAAGTCGACGACGGCGCGGCCGCGGCCGCCGCCGAAGCCGTCGAGCACGACGAGGCTGAGCCCGGCGGGCAGCTCGAGGGCGAGGCGGGAGCGCAGGTTGCCGGGGGCCAGGTCGTCGTTGCAGGAGAGGCTCGACGCCGTCACGTCGCAGATGCTGCGGACGGACAGGATGGTGTCGAACGAGGCCTCGACGACCTCGGCCACGACCTCGCCCGGCGCGTCGAGGCGCACCGCGAAGACCACTTCGCCGCCGGTGGGGTTGCCGCAGCTCGCGCCGAGCAGGTCGGGGGCGCCGCTCGTGTCGACCTCGAAGCGGCCGCTCTCGTCGACCGGCACGACCTCGACGTCGGCGACGCAGGGACGCTCCTCGACCGGATGGCCGGCGGAGACGCAGTCCGGGTCCTGCGGGTAGTCGGGTCGGCCGTCCTCGTCGTCGTCGACGCCGTTGCCGCACTCGGGGCGCATCGCCGGATCGACCTCGCTGTCGTCGAGCGCGTTCAGGCAGCCGCGGTCGGCGAGGTCGACGCGCCCGTCGCGGTCGTCGTCGACACCGTTGGCGCAGGCCGCCGGCGCGAGCGGCGTGACGGTGACCTGCAGGTCGTAGCGCGCGGCGCCCGTCCCGGCATCCACCTGGACGTACACCGTCATCCGCCGGTTGATCTCGCCCTGGATCCAGTGCCGGCCCGCCCCGTCGAAGCCGCCGATGTGGAACGGCCGCTGCCCGTCCCCGTCGAACACCCACACCGACTGCGTCCCGCCGCGCCGCGTCGTCGTGATCTCGGCGCGCACGTGGGACGGCCCGTCGATGTCGAAGCGGAACCAGTCGTCCGCCCCCTGGCAGACCTCGAGGTCGGTGTAGCGCTGGCCGGCCTCGATTGGCACGGCGGCGGCGAGGCGGTCGTTCCCGTCGAAGGCGTCGCTGCAGTCGACGCAGTCCACCGGTTCGAAGGGGCACAGCGGGATGGGCTCGAACGTCACCTCGAGACGGTACGGCACCTCGCGTTCGAGCGCGGTCACGCGGACGTGGTAGCGGCCGACGGGCAGGTAGCCGTTCACGCGGGCGTCGCCCTCGAGGTTCGTGGCGCTGCCGTAGGACGGCAGGATCGCGAGGCCGCGGGCGTCGAGCAGGTCGATGCCCAGGCGGCGGTCCGACGGGCGCTCCGTCCAGACGGCGCGGACGGCGATGTACTGCGGGCGGTCGATGACGAGCAGGTAGTAGTCGCGCGGGTCGACGTCGTTGCAGGCGGTCAGGTTGCGGACCTGGCCCGCCTGGACCTGGCGCGCGTCGTCGGGGCGGTCGTTGACCTCGTGGGCGTCGGTGCACGTGCGGCAGTGCGCGTCGAGCGCGGGATCGCAGCGCCCGTCCGGCTCGACGCAGGCCCCCCACGCCGCCCAGCGCCCCTGGACGCAGGCGCGGGCCCGCGTGCCGGCGCCGCCCGCGCCGCAGGCCTCCTCCTGCCGGGCGCCGTCGACGCAGACGTCGGGATCGGCGCACGCGCCGAACGCCGACCACTGGCCGTCCTGGCAGGCGCGCGTGCGGGTGCCGCGCCCGTTGCGGCCGCAGGCGTGGTCCTCGGTGTCGCCGTCGACGCAGGCGTCGGGATCGTCGCAGGCGCTCCACGCCCCCCAGGCGCCGTCGGCGCAGGTGCGCACGCGGCGGCCGCGGTCGTTGCGGCCGCACGGCTCGGACTGCTCGGCGCGGTCGACGCAGACGTCGTCGTCCGCGCACTCGCCGAGGGGTCCCCAGCGGCCGTCGACGCACTCGCGGACCTGCTCGCCGCGCCCGTTGACGCCGCAGGGCACCGACTCGCGCTCGCCGTCGGCGCACACGCGATCGGGGTCGTCGCAGGCGCCGTACGGGCTCCACCGGCCGTCGGCGCACGTCCGGGCGCGCTCGCCGCGCCCCTCGATGCCGCACGGCTCGGGATCGGCCTCGGTCGTGCCGTTCGTGCACTCGTCGGGATCGACGCAGGCGCCGAACCCCCCCCACTGGCCCTCGACGCAGGTGCGGGTGCTGCGGCCGTTCTCGTTGCGGCCGCAGGGCACCGCCTCGGCGGCGCCGTCGACGCAGGCGTCGGGGTCGTCGCAGGCGCCGAGGTCGCCCCAGACGCCCTCCACGCAGGTGCGGCTGCGGGCGCCGCGCTCGTTCAGGCCGCAGGCCTCGCGGCCGACCGCGTCGTCGACGCACACGTCGGGATCCGCGCACTCGCCGAACGGCCCGAAGCGGCCGTCGACGCAGCCGTGGGTGGTCGTGCCGCGGCGGTTCAGGCCGCACGGGACCTGCTCGACCGCGCCGTCCTCGCAGACGCGGTCGGGGTCGTCGCAGGCGCTCCACGCGCTGAAGCGGCCGTCGCGACAGAGGCGGCTGCGCGTGCCGTTGCCCTGCTCGCCGCACGCCTCGGTCTCGGTGGCGCCCTCGGCGCAGGTGTCGACGTCCTCGCAGGCGCCGTCGAGGACCCAGGCGCCGTCGCGGCAGAAGCGGCGGCGCGTCCCGCGGTCGTTCACCCCGCAGGGCACGCGGCTCTCGGCGCCCTCGGCGCACTCGGGGGGGTCGCCGCCGCCCATGCCGCCGGCGCCGCCCTCGCCGCCCATGCCGCCGGCGCCGCCCTCGCCGCCCATGCCGCCGGCGCCGCCCTCGCCGCCCATGCCGCCGGCGCCCCCTTCTCCGCCGGCGCCCCCCTGACCGCCGGCGCCGCCCGCGTCGGGCGCCGGGGCCGCATCGCCGGCGGGCGCGGCGTCCGCGAGCGGCGCGAACTGGCTGTTGGACGATTCGCAGGCGCCGAGGGCGACAGCGGCGAGACAGGCGACGACGTAACGCATGGGTTCCTCCGGGTGCTGGGGACGGGGGCATCATCGCAACAGGCGTGCCAGCGGGACGAGGCAGCGGCGGTGCGGCCGGCGAGGGCGGTCGCACCGCGTCGGACGTGAGCGGGCGTGATCGCGCGTGATCGCGGCGCGCTCAGCGGACGCGCACCTCGAGCCGGTACGGGGCGCCGACGAGGCGCGCGTCGGCATGCCGCACGCGCAGCGTGTACACGCCGCCGGGGAGCGCACGCACGGCGGGGTCGCGGGCGGAGTCGAGCCGCGGGCAGTAGCCGGGGCCGTCGTCGTCGTCCCAGGCGATCTGGACGCCCGCCGCGTCGAACACCTCCAGGCGCGCGTCGAAGTCGCAGCCGCCCGCGCCGTCGCTCACCTCGGCGAGCAGGCCGCCGCCCGCCGGCACGTGCACCGCCCACCAGTCCTCGTCGCCCGCGCGGTGGATGTCGCCGCTCGCGAACACGTACGTCCCGAGCGCCCGCGCGCCCTGCGGCGCGTCGTTCGGCTCCACCTCGGCCAGCGTCTCGACCGCGCACTGCTGGCTGCATCCGTCGCCGCTCGCGGGGTTGCCGTCGTCGCACGCCTCGGGCGCCTCGACGCGGCCGTTGCCGCACACGGGCCCGGCGGCCTCGAACGCGAACCGCGCGTTGTAGCCGATCCGGTACTCGGAGTCCCAGCCGCCGCCGACGTCCTGACCTTCGAGGCGCAGGTAGTAGGTGCCCGGCTGCAGCAGCTGGTTCATGTCGTAGCCGGCGAGGTCGGGCGCGCGCCGGCCGCAGTTGGTGTCGAACGAGGCGATGGGACGGTCGTTCGCGTCGCGGATCTGCGCGTCCGGGTCGAACAGGTCGCTGTGGTAGACGCCGACCGGGCTCAGGAATCCGAACCACACGCAGCGGTCGGTGTCGCCGCCGGCCACGTCGATGCGCACCCGCGTCGGGCGGTCGAGCGTGAAGCGGATGTAGGCGCGGTCGCCCTCGCCGTCGAGCCGGCCGGCGACCTCGCGGAAGGTGCGCAGGTCGTCGGCGGTGTCGATGCTGCGGTTGTCGGCGCTCTCGTACAGGAGCTCGGTCCGGCACTGGGCGCTGCAGCCGTCGCGGCTCGCGGCGTTCCCGTCGTCGCACTGCTCGCCCACCTCGAGCGCGCCGTCGCCGCAGTGGTACGTGAAGCGGCACTGCGCGTCGCAGCCGACGCCGCCGTCGCACTGCTCCATGACCGGCTGCACGACGCGGTCGCCGCAGCGCGTCAGCAGGTTGTGCTGCCGGGCGTAGGCGAGCATGCGGTCGAAGGCCGCCTGGCCGACGTTCGGCACCGCGTCGAGCGCGCCGAGGGTGCGGTAGGCGCCGTTCGCGGCGCGCGTGTGGAAGATCGCCTTCGCCGCGCGGGCGTCGAGGCCCGCGTCGTCGTCGAGCTGGGCCAGCGTCGCCTCGTTGGCGACGCGCAAGAGGGCGAGGCCCTCGTAGCTGCCCTCGCGCACGCCGAGGACGACCGGCGTGTCCTGGTACGGCGGCCCGGCGGGCGGCGCCGGCGGCGCGGGCGGCGCCGCCGCCGTGCCGGCGTAGGCCAGCAGCCGCTGGAAGGCCGTCGCCGTGACGTACGGGACGGCGTCGAGCGCGGCGAGGTCCGCGAAGGGCCGACGGGCGACGATGTGGCTCACCGCGCGGATGTCGAGGCCGGCGTCGACGTCGAGCACCGCCGCGGGCGCCGTGTTGGCGAGCCCGAGGATGGCCCGCGCCTCCGCGCTGCCCTCGGCGACACCGTTCACGATGACGGCGCCCTCCGGCGGCGGCGGGGCGGCCTCGATCCAGCCCTGGCGCTCGGCGTAGGTCTGCATCCGGCCGATCGCGATGTCGCCGACGTACGGCACCGCCTCGAGCGCGGCGAGCGTCGGGTAGCCGGCGCCGCGCCGCTCGACGATGTTGCGCGCGGCGCGGGCGTCGAGGCCCACGTCCACGTCGAGCGTGGCGAAGTCGAGCGTGTTGGCGACGCGCAGAACGCCGGCCGCCTCCGCGCTGCCCTCGACGATCGCCGCTTCGTCGGTCGCCCACGCCTCGTCGCCCGGCGCCGCCTCGCCGCACGCCCCCAGCGCCGCCGCCAGCACCACCCACTGCACCTTGACCATCGCGCGCTTCATGTTCGCCTCCCCATCGGTTCGGGCGGACCCCAATCGCAACCGTCGTGCCACCGTCGCGGCCCCAGCGCCGCGTGGGGCGCGGTCCTCCGGCGGCGTGTGGGGACGTGACCGCGTGTGATCGGGCGCGTGATGCGTCTATGCTTCGCCCGATGACCGACGTGACGCTCACCCGCCCCCGCGGCGGCCTGCTCGACGGCGGCCCCGCCCCGCAAGGTCCCGTGTACGTGCGCTGGGTCTTCGGCGAGGCCCCCTCGGCGCGCGTCGACGCCGTCCTGCCGATCGGCGCCGGCCTCGAGGTCGGGCGCGCCCCCGACGGCCCCGGCGGCCTCGCGGTGGGCGACGACGGCTGGCTCAGCCGCCGCCACGCGCGCCTGCGCCCGGCGCCCGACGGGGACCCTGGCGTCATCGTCGAGGACCTCGGCTCGCGCAACGGCACCTTCGTCGACGGCCGCCGCCTCGCCGGCGCCGTGCGCGCGCTGCCCGGCGCCGTCCTGCAGATCGGCGGATCGCTGTTCGTCGTCGGCGTCGGCGACGCGACCCCGCTCGAGGCGCCCCCGCCCGACGACTTCTCGTGCCGCTCCTGGCCGATGTGTCAGCTCTGGCGGCGCGTCCTGCGCCTCGCCGAGAGCGACGAGCCCGTGCTGCTGCTCGGCGAGATGGGCACCGGCAAGACGCGCGTCGCGCGGCTCGTTCACCAGCTCTCGCCGCGCCGCGACCGCCCGTTCGTCGGTCACAACTGCAGCGCGATCCCCGTGAACCTCGAGGAGGCGACGCTCTTCGGCGTCGTCGGCGGCTTCATCCCCACCGTGAAGGAGCAGGCGGGTCTCCTGACGCGCGCCCGCGGCGGGACGCTCTTCCTCGACGAGCTCGCCGACCTGCCGCCGCTCGCCCAGGCGAAGCTGCTCGACGCCCTCGACCCGCTCGAGCCGAGCTACCTGCCCGTCGGCGGCACGAAGCGCCTGCGCACCGAGTGCCGGCTCATCTCGGCCACCAACCGCGACGTCTTCCGCCTCGCCGCCACGGGCACCCTCCGCCAGGACCTGCTGAGCCGGATGGTCGTCGGCCAGCTCGTCGTGCCGCCGCTGCGCGAGCGCCGCGAGGACCTGCTGGCGATGTTCGCGGCGACCGGCGCGCCGCCGGTGCGCAACGTCGAGGTGGCGCAGGCGCTGCTGCTCGCCTCGTGGGTCGAGAACGTGCGCGGCCTCGAGACGCTCGCGGCGCGCCTCTCGCTCGGCGAGCCGCTCACGCCGGCGCTCGTCGCGTCCCACGCGGAGCGGGGCGGCGCCCCGCCGGCGTCGCCGCCCGTCGCCCCGCCGTCCGCTCCCGCCAGCGCCGCCGGACCGCCCGTCCCCGTCTGGCCCCCCACCCCCGAGGAGCTGCTGGCCCTGCTCGCCGCTCACGCCTTCAGCGTCAGCGACGCCGCCGCGGCGATCGGACGCCGCCGCGAGACGATGTCGCGCTTCGTCTCGGCCACGTTCGGCGAGGGCGGCCGGGCGGCGGTCCAGCGCGCGTGGCGCGTCTGGCAGGCCTCGGGCCGCGCGCCGCGCGCCGGCCAGATCGATAGTCTTTTCGCGCTCTTCTGCGACGGTCCCCGCGACGGCGCCGCCGACGCCGCGCGTCAGGCCTGGATCGCGCGGGGCGAGCCGCCCGCCTGAAGCGCACCGATTCGGGGAATCCCCCGCAACCCCACCTCCGGGCCGATCGTCTGTCGCGACATGGGGGGTTGCCGACCGATCTCGCTGCTCGTCTCGCTGGCGCTCGCCGGGTGTCTCGAGGATCCGCGTTGCGATCCCGGTGACCGGCTGGTCGAGGACTTCATCTGTCGCACGCCCGACGCCGGCCTCGGCGCCGCCTGCGCACCGGACGGCGGGTGCGCCGGCGCGGGCCTGTCCTGCGTGCGGCCCGAGGGCAGCGACGGCGGCGTCTGTACCACGACCGGCTGCGGCGGCGACGGCGGGGTCTGCCCCGCCGGTTTCGCCTGCGCGCCCGTGTCCGGGGCCACCGCCTGCCTCCCGGCGGAGGGCGGCTGATGCGCGCGCTCCTGCTGCTGCTCTGCCTCGCGCCGTGGACGGCGCGCGCCCAGGACGCTCCGCCGGACGCCGGATCGCCTGCGCCCGACGCCGGACCGCCTGCGCCCGATGCCGCGCCCACCCCCGACGACGATGACCCCCTCCCGCCGGGCGATCCCGACGTCGACCTGCGGCTCGCCGATCTCGAAGCGCGCCTGGCTGCCATCGAGGCCGAGAACCGCCGCCTCTCGTCGCTCATCGTCGAGAACGGCGAGGACACGAAGGCGTCGCGCTTCGACGTCTACGGCTTCACCGACTTCACCGTCTTCTACGTCGAGGCGTTCAGCGAGTCGTCGATCCTCGCCGGCTCCGAGAACCCGCCCGCGCTGTACTTCGGCCACCTCAACCTCTACTTCGACTTCCGTCCCGAGGACGACTGGCGCGTGCTGACCGAGCTGCGCTTCACCTTCCAGCCCAACGGGCAGGTGAACGCCTTCACGAGCGAGCAGCTCGGCACGCAGTTCGCGCGGACGAGCACGCGCGTCGGCGATCCCGTCTCCGGCAGCAGCTTCTTCTGGGGCGGTGTGGGCATCGAGCGCGCCCACGTCGACTGGACGCCCTCGGAGCGCCTCGGATTGCGCGTGGGGGTGTTCCTGACCCCGTTCGGCGTCTGGAACGTCGATCACGGCACGCCCGTGCTCATCGCGGCGCGCCCGCCGCTCGCCGTGCTCTCCGCGCCGTTTCCCACGCAGCAGCTCGGCGTGCAGGTCTTCGGCGCGCTCCCGCTCGGCTGGCATTCGGTGGAGTACGCCCTGTACGTGACGAACGGTCGCAGCCCGGTGGAGCTTCAGGGGGACCTCGACGCGGACAAGGCGCTCGGCGCGCGTCTCTCTCTCAGCCGCCGTGAGCGCACGACGAACTGGGAGCTCGGCGCCGCGGCCTGGCGCGGCACGCTGTCGGACACGGAGCGCAGCCTCGAGCTGACGCCGCTCCGCTTCGACCGCCGGCAGACGATCTCCGCGGACCAGACGGCGCTCGGCATCGATCTCCGCGGCGAGTGGGCGCGCTGGCAGGTGTACCTCGAGGGCTTCTACGGCCTGACCGTCTTCGAGGACGGCAAGCGCACTCGCCAGCCGCTGCTCGGCGGCACGCAGCCGGACAGCGAGACCTTCGGCGGTTACCTGCTCGGCGCGTACCGGCTGCCACTCGAACCGATCGACCTGCGACCCTTCGCGGCGATCGACATCGTCGACGTCGGCGGCGGCGGCGGCGGCGGCACGGGCGTGTTCGGCCGGCTGCTCTCGGGGCAGGGCGGCCTGAACTGGCGGCCGACGCCGCACACCGTGCTCAAGGGCTCCTACACGCGCCTCTGGGACATCACCGGCCGCGAGCCGCTCGGTTTCGCGCTCGGCGACGCCCACTACTTCGACCTGCAGTTGGCGGTGGCCTTCTGATGCGCGCCAGCGTCCCCCTCCTCGCGCTCGCGCTCGCGCTGTGCGCCGCCACCGCCGCCGCCGACGATCGGGTGGCCGTCGTGGTCGCCGAGGAGGCACGCCTGTCACGCGTCGGCGTCGACGACCTGCGCGATCTGTACCTCGGTCGCCCGACGTCGCTCGCCGGCCAGTGGCAGCCGCTCGTGCTGCCCGCCGACCACCCGACGCGCGAGCGCTTCGACCGCAGCGTGCTCGGCATGACGCCGGAGCAGTTCACCAACTACTGGGTGCAGCAGCGCATCCGCGGCGCGCCGCTCGCGCCGCGGCAGGTGGCGTCCGCCTCGCTCATGCGCGACACCGTGCAGTCGTCGACGTCCGCCATCGGCTACGTGCCCGAGGGGTCCACCGGCGGCCTCCGCGTCGTCACCGTCGTCGGCGCCAGCGCCAGTGCCGTCGTCACCGGCATCGAGGCGCCGGAGGGCGGGGCGCTGTCGCCGGAGCGCCAGGCCGCCGTCCTCGTGCGCGCCGTCCTCTACGACCGCAACCGCGACGAGGCCGAGCTGCGCATCACGGTGCTCTTCGACGGCGCTGTGCCTGGGGCGGAGCGTCGCGCCCTCGAGCTCGTCGACGCGCTCGCGCGCGCGGATGCCCCGCTGCCCGTGCGCGCGACCGCCGCCGCCTACAGCAGCCCGGAGCGCCTCGAGGACCTCGTCGCCCGCCTGCGCGCCACCGTGCTCTTCGTCTCGCCCGAGCTGCTCGACCGCGTCCCCGCCATCACCGCCGTCACACGCGGCGCGGGCGTGTTCACCGTCGCCGGCCGGCGCGAGCTCGTGGAGCGCGGCCTGTGCGCCGGCGTCTACCTCGAGGGCCTGCGCTCCCGCCTCGTCGTCAACCCGCGCGCCTGCGAGCGCGAGGGTGTACGCCTGAGCGCCAGCCTCCTGCGGATCGCGACGCGGGTGGAGTGACGCCATGTGGCGCAAGATCGTCCTGCCGATCGCCGCCCTCTTCTCCGCCCTGGCCGTGGCGCAGTATCTGTATTTCCCGTCCCAGCAGAACGAGGCGCTCCTGCAGTCGCTGCGGGCCAAGGGCGCGGCGGTCGCCGAGCTGATGGCGAACAACGTCGCCGCCGCCCTCGAGTTCGAGGACGAGGCCCTCGTCCGCTCGGTCTTCCACGGCGCGGCGCGGGACCCGGACGTGGTGCAGATCGCCCTCTTCCGCGCCGACGGCAGCCGCTTCGTCGTGCTCGCGCGCGGCCGCCCGCCGCCGGCGCCGCCGGGCACGGCGCTCACCGCGACGCGCACCCGCGACGACGACGGGCTCCTGCGGGTCGAGACACCCGTGGTGTCGGAGGGCGGCACGACCGGTGCGCTGGTGGCCTGGTTCTCGAAGGCCGCCGTCCAGGCCGAGCAGCGCGCGAACCGCGTCGCCGCCCTCGTCGTCGGCGCGGTGATCGTCGCGTTCGGCGTGCTGGCCGGCCTGCTCATCGCCTTCTCGACGCGCCGGCGGGACGAGAGCGAACGCGCCAAGCAGGTGGCCGAGGCCGCGAACCGCGCCAAGAGCGAGTTCCTCGCCAACATGAGCCACGAGCTGCGCACGCCCATGAACGCCGTCATCGGCATGTCCGACCTGCTGCTGCGCACCCGCCTCGACAGCGAGCAGCGCGAGTACGCGGGCACCATCGGCTCCTCGGCCCAGGCGCTGCTGGCGCTCCTCGACGACGTCCTCGACTTCTCGAAGGTCGAGGCGGGCAAGCTCGAGCTCGAGGAGGTCGACTTCGACCTGCGCGCGGTGGTCGAGGACGCCGTCGACCTCTTCGCGGAGCGCGCCGCCGCCCAGGGCCTGCACCTCGCCGCCTCCGTCGACGCCGCCGCGCCCGAACGCCTCGGCGGCGATCCGGCGCGCCTGCGCCAGATCCTCGTGAACCTGCTCGGGAACGCGATCAAGTTCACCGAGCGCGGGCGGGTGACGGTGCGCGTGCGCCCGGTCGAGCGGGCCGAAGACGCGGTTCGGCTGCGCTTCGAGGTCGAGGACACCGGCGTGGGCATCGATCCCGCCGTCCAGGGCCGCCTCTTCAGCGCGTTCCAGCAGGCGGACACGTCGACGACGCGCCGCTACGGCGGGACCGGCCTCGGCCTCGCCATCTCGCGCCGCCTGTGCACCCTGATGGGAGGCGAGATCGGCGTCGACAGCCAGCCCGGCAGGGGCAGCACCTTCTGGTTCACCGCGCGCTTCGCCGTGCGTACGGCGCCGCCGCCGCGGGACGAGCCTTCGCTCGCGGGGCGCCGCGTCCTGCTCGTCGACGACGATGCGGTGCTCGGCGCCATGCTGGCCGAGCTGCTCGCCGAATGGGGCGTCGAGGTCGAGATCGTCAACGACGCCGCCGCCGCCCACGCGGCGCTTCGGCGCGCGCCCGAGGCGGTGATCGCCCGCGCCTCGCTCGCGACGGCCCTGCGCACGGGCGCGACGCCCTGCGTGCTGCTCGTGCCGCTCGGCCTGCCCGAGGCGAACGGCGAGCACCCACCGAACGCCCTGCGCGTTCGCGAGCCCGTCCGCCGCGACACCCTGCGCCAGGCGCTCGCGCGCGCCCTCGGCCTCGCGCACGAGGACGACGAGGAGACGCGCCCGACCGGCCCGCGCTTCCGGCTCGGCCCCTCGCGCGGCCGCGTGCTGCTCGCCGAGGACAACGTCGTCAACCAGCGCGTGGCGACGATCATGCTCGAGAAGCTCGGCTTCGCGGTCGAGGTCGTGCCCGACGGGAAGCAGGCGGTCGAGCTGGCGCGGCGGACGCCCTTCGCCGCGGTCCTGCTCGACTGCCAGATGCCGGTGATGGACGGCTACGAGGCGGCGGCGCGCATGCGGTCGTTCGAACGCGGCCCGCGCACGCCGATCATCGCCCTCACCGCCGGCGCGCTGTCGGGCGAACGCGAGCGCTGCTTCGCGGCCGGCATGGACGACTACCTCGCCAAGCCGTTCACCATGGAGGCGCTCGGGGCGGTGCTCTACCGCTGGACCGAGGCCCGCACGAGCGAGAGCGCGCCCCCCGCCTCGCTGGCCGAACCCGGCGCCGCATCCACCGGACCGGCGCTCATCGGACCGGCGCCCGAGCCGCCGCTGCTCGACGCCCCCGCCATCCCGCCGAACGCGCCCGAGCTGTTCCGCGAGCTCGTCGGCGTCTTCGCCTCGGAGTGGCCGCCCGCGCGCGAGCGCCTGCGCCGGGCCGCCGCCGACGGCGACGCCGAGGCCCTGCGCGCCGGGGCCCACCGCCTGCGCGGCAGCGGCCTGCAGCTCGGCTTCAAGCGCGTCGTCGCCGCGACCGAACAACTGGAGCGCGAAGCGCGCGCCGACGAGGTGCGTCGCGCGGCCCTGCTCGAGCGGCTCGAACAGGCCGTCGATCGCACGCTCGAGGCGCTCGGCGCCCAGGAGGCCCCATGAGCCAGCGCCTCGCCGACCTGTCCGCCGACGAGCGGTCGCGCCTGCTCGCCCGCGCCGCCCACGACCTGCGCGGGCCGCTGAACGCCATCCTCGGCTTCTCCGGCACCCTCCTGCTGCGACTGCCCGGCCCGCTGACACCCGACCAGGAGCAGCACCTCGGCGCGATCCGCGGCAGCGCCCGCGACCTGCTGCGCCTGATCGATCGGCTGGTGGAGGTCGCGCAGATCGAGGCCGGCGAGCTCCACCACCGGCGCGCCCCCGTCGATCTGCGCGCGTTGCTCGAGGACGTCGCGGCGAAAGCGCGCGACGCGGCGGCCGATCGTGGCGTCCCCATCGACGTGCAGGGTTCCGGGACCGTCGCGACCGACGCCCGCCTCGTGCGGCGCATCGTGGAAGAGCTGACCGACAACGCGGTGCGCTTCGGCGGCTCGGTCCGACTCTCGATCGAGGGCCGCGGCGTGACGGTGGCCGACGACGGTCCCGGCATCGCGCCGGCGGATCGCAGGCGCCTGTTCCGGCCGTTCGGGCCGCTCGGCGTCCGCGCCACCCGTGATCGCGAGGGACCCGGCGTCGGGCTGTACGTCGCGGCGCGACTCGCCGACCTGATCGGTGGCACGATCGAGGTCGGCGGCGGGCCGTCTGGTGGAACCGTCTTCACCCTCGCGCTGCCGGAGGGCTGACCCATGGGCGCGCGCATCCTTGTCATCGACGACGACCCCGTCGGGCGCCGCCTCGTGACCTACCTCCTCGAGTCGCTCGGTCACGTGGCCTCCGCCGCGTCCGACGGCGAGGGCGGCCTCGCCCTCGCGCGCCGCGACGTGCCCGATCTCGTGCTGTGCGACGTGCAGCTCCCCGACATCGACGGCTGCGAGGTGCTGCGCCGCCTGCGGGCCGACGCGCGCACCGCCGGCATCCGCGTCGTGGCGCTCAGCGCCGCCGCCACCGACGCCGAGCGCGCGCGCATCGACGCCGCGGGCTTCGACGGCCGCCTCGACAAGCCTCTGCGGATCGAGACGCTCGGGGCCGACGTCGACGGCTTCCTGCGCTGACGATGGCGACCATCCTCGTCGTCGACGACCGGGCCTCGAACCGGCAGTTCCTGCGGACGCTGCTCGGTTACGCCGGCCACCGCGTGATCGAAGCGACCGATGGCGCCGAGGCGCTCGAGTGCGTGCGCAAGGAGCGCCCCGATCTGATCATCTCCGACCTCGTGATGCCGACGATGGACGGGTTCGAGTTCCTGCGGCAGCTGCGCGCCGATCCCGAGGTGGCCGCGACGCCCGTGGTCTTCCGCACGAGCACCTACGACGACGAGCGCGTGCGCGCCCTGGCGGTCGCCGGCGGCGCGGTGAACGTGCTCAAGTCGCCCACCGAGCCCGCCGAGCTCTTGCGCACCGTGGCCGACATCCTCGGCGAGGACCGCCGCGCGGCCCCCGCGCCGCTCGGCGAGGGCTTCGACCGCGAGTACCGGCGCCTCGTCGCCGACCAGCTCGCCCAGAAGTTCGAGGAGCTCGAGACGGCGCACCGCGAGCTCGAGGTCTTCACCTACTCCGCCTCCCACAACCTGCGGGCGGCGCTGCGCACGATCGGCGGCCTGACCGGCGTGCTGCTCGAGGACCACGCCCCCGCGCTCGGGGCGCCGGGCACCGACGTCCTCGAGCGCGTCATCCGGGCCGCGGATCGCATGAGCGGCATCCTCGACGCGATGCTCGAGTTCACGGAGGTCCGCCGCGCGCCGCTCCACCGCGAGCGCGTGCGTCTCGACGCGCTCGCCTGGGAGGCGATCGCCGCCGCCCGAGCGGCCGAGCCCGAGCGCGAGATCGCCGTCGTCGTCGACGCGCCGCATGAGGTCGAAGGTCACCCCGCGCTGCTGCGCATCGCCCTCTCGGCCTTGATCGACAACGCCTTCAAGTTCACGCGCGGCCGCGCCGGAGCGCGCATCGAGGTCCACAGCCAGGCCCGCGATCGCGAGATCGTCTGCTGCGTGCGCGACAACGGCGTCGGCTTCCCGCCGGGGTACGCGGTGCAGGTCTTCGAGGCCTTCCGCCAGGCCCACCGCCCCGGCGAGTTCCCCGGTCACGGCCTCGGCCTCTTCACCGTGCGCACCATCGCCGAGCGCCACCGCGGCCGCGCGTGGGCCGAGTCGATGCCCGGACAGGGCGCCGCCGTCTACCTCGCGCTGCCCGCCCCCGCGCCCAAGGAGTGACGCGCGCGGCCGGGCGCGCCGGTGCTATGGTCGCCGGCGACCGCCGGAGCCGCGCCGCGTGAGACGCCCGCCGATCGCCGTCGCCCTCAGCCTCGCCGCCGGCGCCGCCGCGCTCGCGCTCGTGCCGGAGCCGCGCCTCGGCCGCGCCACGGCCATCGTCACCGTGTGCCTCGTGCTCTGGCTCACCGAGGCGGTGCCCGCGTTCCTGCCCACGGTCATCCTGTGGCTCGCGAGCCCCCTTCTCCTGTCCGACGTCTCGCTGCCGAAGGCGCTCGCCTGGTCGGCGGACCCCGTCCTGACGCTGTTCTTCGGCGGCTTCGCGCTCGGCGTGGCCGCGCGCCGGCACGGCCTCGACGCGGCGCTGGCGCAGCGCCTCGTGCGCGCCTCGCGGGGCCGGCGGGCGCGGCTCCTCGGCCTCCTGATGGGCGGGACGGCCGTGCTGTCCATGTGGATGTCGAACGTGGCCGCCGCGGCGATGATGATCGCGGCGTCGCGCCCGGTGCTCGCCGCGCTCCCACCGGACGACGCCTTCCGCCGCGCCGTCCTCGTCGCCATCGCGATGGGCGGCAACTTCGGCGGCCTCGCCACGCCCGTCGGCACGGGACCCAACGGCATCGCCATCGCCGCCGCCGAGGCGCAGCACCACATCACCTTCGCCGCCTGGATGCTCTTCGGCGTGCCGCTCGCGATCGGCCTGATCGCGGTCGCCTACGTCGTCCTCGTCCGGCGCCACCGCGTCCGCGGCGCGTTCGAGGCGCCCGCCGCGCCCGCGGCGCGCCTCTCGCCGGCCGGCCGTGGGCTGCTCGTGGTCTTCGGCGTCACGGTCGTCGCGTGGCTCACCGAGCCCCTCCACGGCGTCGCGGCGGCCCTCGTCGCGCTCGCCGCGGTCGTCCTGCTGTTCGGCGCCGGCCTGCTCGCCCGCGACGACCTCGCGAAGATCGACTGGGGCACGCTGCTGCTCATCGCCGGCGGCATCGGCCTCGGCCGCCTCATCGAACACGCCGGGCTCGTCGACGCCGTGACCGCCCGCCTCGGCCTCGAGGCCGCGCCGGCGACGCTCCGCCTGCTCGTCTTCGTGCTCGCGGCGGCGACGATGAGCGCGCTGATGAGCAACACCGGCACCGCGACGATGCTGATCCCGCTCGCGCTGCAGATCGATCCCGCGCCGTCCACGGCGGTCCTCGTGGCGGTGGCGACCTCGCTCGGCGCGCCCTTCGTGGTCAGCACGCCGCCCAACGCGATGGTCTACGGCGAGGGCGGCGTGACCTCGCGGGACCTGCTGGTGCCCGGCCTCGTGGTGATGCTCGCCGGCGCCGCGCTCGTGACATGGACCGGCCCCCTGGTGCTGCGCCTCTTCGGCGTGCCGTGATCACCAGCGGCCGTGGTGGGACTCCATCACGCCGGTGAGGCCGCCGACGGCGCGCCAGCGGCCCTCCACGCGCACGCGGCCCTCGACCTCGACGTGGAGCTCGTCGTGCCGGATGTCGACGAACGGCGGCACGCGCACGCGGTCCGGATGCAGGCGCACCGGGCGCGCGACGAGGTCCAGGTCCACCGACGTGACACGCCAGGGTTCGAGCGGCCGCCGCGGGTCGTAGTCGAAGTTCACGTCCGGCGCGAGGCGGACCCACTCCCCGCCGGCGAACATCTGGGTGTATCGCTGCGCGTACGGCCCGTAGTTCACGAGGGACGCGAGCGCGAGCTGCTCGTCCTGCACCGCGAGCCAGTGCCAGCCGGTTCGCGAGGGGACGCGCCCGAAGCAGTGGTCGGTATAACAGCGGCGCGTGTCGACCGCGAACCGCTCGCCCTCGACCTCGATCGCGCCGCGCACCTCGTTTCCGAAGTCGTGCAACAGCGTGTAATCACATACGAACTGGTTCTCGCGGCGCACGAAGGACGGCCATCGGCGCACGAGCTCCAGGTCGACGCGGAAACGCTCGTCGCGCATCGAGAAGGCGGCCTCGTCGCCGGCGCCCTGGTACTCGATGAGGGCGCCGCGCTTCGCCCAACGCAGGTCGAGGTGCCCGGGCGTCTGCTGACGGTCGAACAAGATCCGTCGGTCGAGGTGCCACGATCGGTCCGTGCGCAGGTCGCACAGCCAGAAGCGGAAGGTCTCCGCATAGAACGTCCGCGCGAACGTCCAGCTACAGTAGACGCCGGCCTGCGGATCGTGCAGGCACGAGAAGAACCATTCCTTCTCGCGCCACGCCCTCCAGAAGGGCCAGCGGCTGCGCAGCACGCCCTTCTCTTCGAGGGCGCCGACGTCGCGGACGAGCGCGGTTGCGGTTTCGGGGGCGGCGGTGACGATGCGGGGTTCGAATTTCATGCGGCCGCACGTTCGCAAGGCGCATGCCGCCGCGCCTGGCCCGGCGTGACGCGGCCCGAGACATCTCGGCGATGGATTTCCGTGACGGATCTCCGATGTCGCTAGAATGCAGCGCCAGGAGGGGGGGATGAGGCCGACCCGCCACGTAGCCTGCTTGCTGTTGCTCGTGCTGGCCGCCTGTGAGGGCGCGCCGCCGCCCGGAGAGGACCTCGCGATGGGCGACGGCCTGCGCGGCACCAGGGACCGCCCCGACGACGGCGTCCTCGAACAGGCGCTCGAGGTCTGCGCCGACGGGGCGACGGTCCGCGGCATCGACGTCTCGAAGTGGCAGGGCGACATCAACTGGGCCGCGGTGGCCGGCGACGGCGTCAAGTACGCCTTCATCCGTGTCTCCGACGGCCTGCGCTACCACGACGAGAAGTTCGCGCGGAACTGGGCCGGCGCGCGCAGCAACCGCGTCCTGCGCGGCGCCTACCAGTTCTTCCGCCCCGGCCAGGACCCCGAAGACCAGGCCGACCTGCTGATCGCCCGCATCCGCGAGCACGGCGAGATGGATCTGCCGCCGGTCATCGACGTCGAGGCCACCGACGGCCAGAACGCGCAGACGATCGTCGACCGCGTCGGGCGCTGGATCCGCCGCGTCGAGGCCGAGCTCGGCGTGCGGCCGATCATCTACTCCGGCAAGTACTTCTGGCAGGACAACGTCGGCAACAGCCGCGCCTTCCGCGACTACCTGCTCTGGCACCCGCAGTACACGAACGCGCGCTGCCCCAACATCGCCGACGCCTGGGCCGACTGGGCCTTCTGGCAGTTCACGAGCAGCGGCCGCGTCGCCGGCATCTCGGGCAACGTCGACGTCAACCGCTTCAACGGCACCGAAGAGGCGCTCGGCCGCCTGCGCGTCGGCGTCGAGTGGGCCGGGCAGCCGCTCGGCCAGACCTTCCCGCTCGCCGCGCAGCCGCCGATCGAGCTCTGCGTCGGCGAGACGATGGAGGGCACGATCCGCGTGCGCAACACCGGCTCGAACGCCTGGGACGCCAACGTGCGCCTCGCGCCGACGCCGCGCGACCGCGCCTCGGCCCTGCACGACCCGAGCTGGATCAGCGACACGCGCGTCACCGCGGCCGAGGCGAACACCGCTCCCGGCGCCGAAGCACGCTTCACCTTCACCATCCGCGGCAACCGGCCGGGCCTGGTCAACCAGACCTTCGGGCTCGTCGCCGAGGGCGTCTCGTGGTTCGCCGACGCCGGCGGGCCGCGCGACGACTACCTCGAGCTCAAGGCCGAGGTGCGCGACTGCGACCGCCCGCCGGCGGGCGCGCTCGAGGAGGCGAGCTGCGAGGCGGTCACCGGCTGGGCGCAGGATCCCGACGCTCCCGCCGAGGCGCTCGAGGTGCGGCTCGACTTCGATGACGGCGCCGAGACGCTCACGCTGACCGCGAACGCGCGCCGCCCCGATCCATGCGGCGACGCGTGCGACCATGGCTTCTCGGCGCCGTGGCCCGAGGCCCTCCGCGATGGCGCGGCGCACGCGGTGCGCGCCTTCGTCGGCGACGTGGCGCTCGAAGGATCGCCGAAGTCGGTGCGCTGCGAGCCCGCGGCGGTCCCCGACGCCGGGGGCGAGGTCGACGCCGCGATCGACGCCGACGCCGCCGCGATCGAGGTCGACGCCGCCGTGCCCGACGCCGGCGAGGAGCCGCTCGAGCCCGACGCCGCGCCCGACGAGAGCGACGGCGGCCTCATCCTCCCGCCCGGCGCGCTGGCGACCCGCGAGGCGGCGTACGAGGGCGGCTGCGCCGCGGCCCCCGGCGCTCCGATCTTCACGCTGTTCGCCCTGGCCGGCCTCGCCGCCCGCCGCCGCCGTCGCTGACCCGGTGCGACGCCGCCTCGGCCTGCTGCTGATCGTCGTCGGCGTCGCCGCCGTCGTGATCCTGCCGCTCGTGCTGCAGCGCACCGAAGCGCCGCCGCCGCCGGCGGACGCGCCTCCGACCGGCGGCGCGGTGACCGCGCTCGCGCTCGTCGGCGGGGGGCCGGCCATCGGCAACGCGTCGGGAGACGTCGCGGTGATCGGCGGCGCGCGCTGGTTCGCGCACCCTGAGCCCGTCCGCGCGCTGACGGCGGTCGACGGCGACCTGCTCACCGCCGGCGGCGAGGGGACCGTGGCGCGCTGGAGCCTGGCCGGCGAGCAGCGGTGGCGCCGCCGCCTCGAGAGCGAGCGCCTCAACGACGGCCGCCCGCTCGGGGACGATGCGGTGGTCGCCGGCGTCAAGGGCACGGTGGCGCGGCTCGGCGCGGCGGGCGCCGTCTGGCGCGATCCCGCGGCCCACCGGGGACCGGCGTTCGCGCTCGCCGTGTCCCCCGACGGGCGGGTGGTCGCCTCGGGGGGGGCCGACGGGCGGATCGTGCTCCGCGACGCGGCCGACGGCGCAAGTCGTGGCGAGGTCGAGGCCCACGCCGGCTGGGTGCTCGCCCTCGCCTGGGACGCGGCGGGCATCGTCAGCGGCGGCGCCGACGGGGCGGTGAAGCGCTGGGCCGCCGATCTGGCGCCGGGACCGGTCCTCGTCGCGGCGGGCCCGGCGGTGATCGACGTCGCCGCCGCCGACGGCCGCGTCCTCTTCGCGACCGATGACGGCGCGGTCCACCTCGATGCGCGCGCGCTCGCCCCGCCCGGCGAACGCCACCTCGGCGTCGCCCTCGCCGGCGAGCGCGCGTTCGCCGGCGGCGTGGACGGTGCCGTCACCATCTGGGACGTGCGTACGGGCGCCCGAATCGATAGAGTCCGCTCCGAACGAGGAGGGCCCGATGTCCCAGACCCTGCGCGACCGCATCCTGGCGCCGGGAGCCGACCCTGACGCGCTCGCCGCCTGGCTCGAGACGCTCGATCCCCCGCGCCGCATCGATGAGGCGCGCGCGCTCGACGCCGAGGCGCAGCGGCGGCTGTGGACGCTCTGTCGCGGCCGCGCGGCGACGCTCGACGACTTCGTCCCGTCCGACGTCGGCGCGATGCAGCCGGTTCGCCACTACGGCCGCAACACGCTGCCGGCGTTCAAGCGCTTCGAGAAGCGCTTCGTCCGGCCCGAGGGCGAGGGCCAGGTGCTCTGGGGCTACAACGAGGGCCCCACGCGCTACCTCGTCGGCCCCGGCTACTTCATCGTGCGGCAGACGCCCGGCGATCCGCGCGGCGACGCGGTGATCGACTACAACCTCGTGCCGCCGCGCGCCCCCGCCGGCTGGCCGAAGGTCGTGCCGAACACCGTACCCCGCCAGCGCCTCGTCTATGGCTTCATGCAGGACTTCATGCGCCGCCTCGGCGCCGGCGTCACCATCGGCCGCGCCTTCCGCGAGGACCGGGAGACCCCGAACTTCTTCGTCCTCTGCCGCGAATAGGTCAGTTCTCGGGCGGGGCTTCGGCGACCTCGTATTCGACGAAGACGAGGTCCTGCACCTGGCCGGTGCGTACGAGGTTGCGGAACCGCTCGATGAGGTCGGCCTTGAAGCGGGCCTCGCCGTCGGTGCCCTCGGCCCCGTCGGCGACACGGTGGCTGCCGAGGAAGAACATCATCCGCACGAGCTCCTCCTTGCGACGCCGGACCTCCTTCGCCGTGACCTGCTTGTCGACGACGAGCTTGGGGCTGACGCGCAGGACGCGGCCGCGCTCGGGATCCTTCAGGTGGATGACGTGCCGGCCGAGCTCCACCTCGAAGGGCCCTTGGGGCTCGGCGGGCCCGCCGTCGGGCTCGGCCGACGCCGCCGCAATCGGGGCGGCCGGCGCCTCGGAGGGTGGCGCGGGGCGGACCGCGGGGGCCGCGAAGGACGGCGGGGCGGCGGGCGCAGACTGGTCCGCCGGCGGCACGTCGATGGGGGCGGCATCGCGGCCGCGCGGCTTCCAGAGCACCACGAAGGCCACGGCGACGGCCACGCCCAGCCCGGCGGCGATGATCAGGGGACGACGCATGGCGGGATTGTAGCGACCGGTCCTACCGGTCGCGAGAGCCGTGGGGCGTCGGCGGGCGTCCGAGCGCCAATTCGGCCGCCAGCTCGTGCCGGCTGTGCACGTCGAGCCGCTTGAAGGTGTCCTGCAGCAGGCGCGCGACCGTGCGCGGCGCCACGCCGAGGTGGTCGGCGATCTCGGTGTCCTTCAGGCCGGTGGCGGCGAGGACCGCCACCTGCGCTTGCCTCGTGGTGAGCGCCTGTCGCCACCGCGCCGGCAGCGGCTGCGCGGGCGGCTCGATCATGTCCTCCATGAGTTGGGCCACCCGCTCGATGTGCGGCACGAGCAGCACCATGACCTGCGAGGTCTCGCGGTCGAGGCCGCGGGGGAAGCCGATCCACCGCGGCGGAGCGGTGCGGCTATAAAGCATGAACTTCTCTGAGGAATCGTCGGCCGACTCTTCGTCGGCGGTCCATGCGATCCGCACGTCGTTGCGGCCGAGCCACTGGGCCACGCGGCTGCACACGCGGCGCTGCCACTGTCCGCGGGGTGCCGGCCGGTAGAGCTCGGCGATCTGGTGCTGCAGCTCCTCGAAGCTGATCGGCCCGCTCACGACTCTCCCACGAGGTCGACGATGTTCAGCTCGCGTCGGCCGCGGACGCCGAAGGCCCGGTAGGCGGCCCGCAGGTCGCGGCTCACCGTGCTCGTCGAGATGCCGAGCTGGTCGGCGATCTCGTCGTCGGTCTTGCCTCGCGCGGCGAGCCGGGCGCACTCGAGCGCCCGCGGCGGCAGGTCCCCCGTCAACGACGGCGGGCACGGGGACGGCGCCGTGGAGGGGCCCTCCGGCCTGCAGAGCCCGCTCACGCGGCGCGTGATCGCCGAGGTCGGCCGGCGCAGGCGTTCGGGCAGCGACGGGCCGAGATCACCCGAGCGCGTCCGGGTGACGAGCGACCGGACCAGGGGCCCGTAGTCGCCCGTCCGCGTGCGGAGCTCCGAGCCCTTGGGCGCGCGGCCACGGGCGAGGGCGATCGTGCCGGCATGCTCGAGGTTCGCGGCGAGCACCGCCCCGCGCACCTCGTCGTGCGGGCCGAACGCCTGCGGGCGCGCGACGATCCACAGCGACTCGCCGTAGGTCCCGTGCTGCGCCGCGAGCACCGCGACCTCGCCGGCGCAGACGACCGCCGGACGCAGCGCCTCGGGCACGGTCCGGCGGAACCGCGGGCCGTCGGTGAGCGCTCGCCAGGCCCCATCGTGGACGGCGGGATCGAGCGACAGCGGATCGAGGCCGCGCTGGGCGCCGAGCACGAAACGGTCGTCGCCGCGGGTCAGCACCACGACGAACGCCTGTCGGGCCTCGAACGCGTGCACCAGCACCGCGAGCATGGGGGCGTAGGGGTCACGCTCGTCGAGCCCGACGTACAGTCGCCGCACCAGCTCGAGCGTGGTCTCCGCCGCCGACATGCAACCACCCCAATCGGCTCGCGATTCTATCCCTCTTCGCTCGTCGCGTCTCGCGGCGCGCGAAAGTCGAGGCGCGGGGGACTCTCGAGCACGGTCGTGCCTGGGGCCACCGACTCGGTCAGCCAGACGTTGCCGCCGATCACCGCGCCGCGGCCGATCACGGTCTTGCCGCCGAGCACCGTCGCCCCGGCGTAGATGACGACACCGTCCTCGAGGGTCGGGTGCCGCTTGGCGCCGGCGAGCTCTCGCCGCACCGACAGGGCGCCGAGCGTCACGCCCTGATAGAGCTTCACGTCGTCGCCGATGTCGGTGGTCTCGCCGATGACCACGCCGGTGCCGTGGTCGATGAAGAAGCGCCGGCCGACGCGCGCGCCCGGGTGGATGTCGATGCCCGTACGCATGTGCGCGTGCTCGGTCATCGCCCGCGGGATGTAGGGGATGCCCGCCTCGTACAGCCAGTGGGCGATGCGGTAGATGGTGATGGCCTCGAAGCCGGGGTAGGTGAGGATGACCTCCTCGAGCGAGGCCGCGGCGGGGTCGCCGGCGAGCGCCGCCTGGGCGTCGAGCAGCAGGCGCTCGCGCAGCTCGGGCAGCGACTGAAGCAGCGACGCGGCCACCGCCGCCGCCCGCGTCTGGACCTGATCGGCGGCGCGCAGCGGCTCGACGTGGGCGAGCGCGAGGCGCAGGACGCGCAGCAGCTGGGCGTAGAGCTGGCACGTCCACATGCCCACGCGGTAGCGACGGCTCGCCTCGGGCGTCGGCTCGTCGGCGTAGTAGCCGGGAAAGAGCAGACGGCGGCACTGCTCGACGACGTCGACGATCGCCTCGCGCGGCGGCAGCGGAGGCGCCTTGCGGGCCTCGCTGTCGGGGCGCGCCCGATCGTAGCTCGCGATCAGCGCCTCGACGACCTCCGAGAGCTCCTCTTCGCTGAGCCCTTTGCCGGTCACATCAACCCCCAGCGCCTGCGCAGGAACCACTCGCCGCTCGGCAGCAGGACCGCGATCAGCAGCCACCACCCGCTCGCCCACAGCGGCACGTCGCGCCGGCGGTTGACCTTGAGCACCCGCGGCTCGCTTCGCTCGAGGTCGTCGAGGCCCGCCGCGAGGCCCACGAACCTGCCGCCGCCGGCCTGGGCCAGCACCTTCAGGGTATCGGCCCGCGCACGCGTGTCGCGCATTTCGACGGGATCGGCCTGGGCGATGAACACGTCGTCGTCCTGCACGTCGCCGCCGGGCAGCGTCGCGGTGGCCTGCACGAACCACGCGCCCTCGTCGGCGGCGGTCACGCGCCCCGTCCACTCGCCGACCTCGTTGGTGCGGCCCTCGAGCTCCGTCACCAGTTCGCGCAGCTCGCGACCGCCCTCGTCGAACCGCGAGCGCTCGACGCGCACCTTCACCGGCACGTCGACGGCGGGCTGGTAGTCGCGCCCGACCACGTGCGCGACGAGCGTCGCCTCCGCGCCGAGGGGATAACGGTCGCGGTCCGCCTCGACGCGCACCGGCTCGAGATCCGGGTCCTTGATGAGCCAGCGGATCGCGTTGCCCCAGAACTTGTAGTAGTGGCGGTTGTCGCCGCCCTCGCCGGTGGCGAGGAAATCCCAGTGCCAGGTGCTGTCGGAGAGCACCGAGAGCACGCGGCCGTCCTTGTACTGCCACCCGGCCACGACGGGCGCGGGCTGACCGTTGACCTGCAGCGTCGGGTGCTCGAGCAGCACCTGGGCGCCGGCGCGCACGCCGCTCACCCTGTTGACCCCCGACAGCTCGGGCAGGCCCTCCCAGATGACCCGGTTGTCTTCGGGCACGACGCTGAGGGCCGTGATCGGGTGCCGCTCGCCGCCGGGCGCCGGGCGCGCCTTGAAGCGCCCGGTGTCGACGAGATCACCGCCCACCGGCGGCAGGTCCACCGGCAGGAACTCCGCCACCGGCGTGCCCTCGTAACCGCCGCTCGTGTAGCTCTGGTCGCCGCCGACCATCACGAAGCCGCCGCCGTTCGCGACGAAGTCGCGGATCAACGGCAGGTAACGCTCCATCTGGTACCCGCGGTACGTGAAGTTCTGGAAGATGATCAGGTCGAAGCTGCCGAGCTGCTCCTCGAACAGCTCCTGCGTGGGGAAGGGGATGAGTGAGAGCTCGTCCCGGCCGGCGATCATGATGTTGGTGCTCGTCCGGAGGATGAAGAAGCTGATCAGGTCGACGTTGGGGTTCTTCTTGAGCAGCTTGCGCATGAAGCGCTCGTCCCAGCTCGGCCGCCCGACGACCTGCAGCACGCGGATCTTGTCGCGGATGATGCGGATGACGAACTGGCGCCGGTTGTTGACCGTCACCTGCTCCCCCGGGCCCGCACCCACCTCGAGCGTGAACACGTCCTTGCCGGTCTTGTCGGGGACGAACTCGAACTCGAAGTGGTACTTGCCCTCGCCGTCCTTCACCTGCAGGACGCGCGTCCCCAGCACCGTCTCGCCGCGTCGCAGCGTCACCGGGATGGCCAGATCGTCGTAGCCGGTGACCGTGATGTCGGCCTCGATGCTGACCACGTTGCGCACGAACGCGAAGTCGTCGTAGGCGACCCGCTCGATGGCGATATCGCGGGGCGGGTCCTCGGGGCCGGTGAACATCGTGTGCACCGGTGCGCCGAGCCGCGCCACCGCGTCCTTCACGACCGGCGGCACCTCTTCGCTGCCCGGACGCACCGCCTCGCCGAGCGCGCCGTTGTCGGCGCCGTCGGACATCACGATGACCGCCGCCAGGTCCGACGGTTTGAAGCGCGACTGGACGTCCTCGAGCGCCGCCAGCAGGTGCGTGGCGTCGCCGTGCGCGTTCAGCTCGTCGGGGCCGCCGACGGGCCGCGCGCGATCGCTGACCGAGAAGAAGTCGATCTGGTGCTGCTCGCGCCACCTCGCCAGCGTGTCGGTCTCGCCCGCCAGCGTCTTCTTCACGACGTCGAGCCGCGAGCCGCCGCCGTCGGCGGGCAGCGCCATGCTGCGGGAGTCGTCGACGAGCACCGCCACGTGGTTGCGCACGCGCGTGACGTTCTCGAGGCGCACCCCCGGCTGCAGGAACAGGCCCAGGAGCGCGGCCACGCCGAGCGCGCGCAGCGCCACGAGCAGCTTGCGTCGGCCGGGACCGAGCGGACGCACGTTGTGCCACGCCAGCACGACCACGCCGACGGCCAGGATCGCCACGAGCGCGAGCGCCCACACGCTCCACGACGACAGCAGCACCAGCCGCGCGGCGTTGAACTCGCCGCCGGCGTCGAAGAGCGATTCGAGCATCAGTCGGTGTCTTCCACCCGCCAGCGGCGCCGCCGCAGGATCGCGGTGACGTGCACCTGGTCGCGCTTGTAGTCCAGGCAGGTGGCGTACATGAGCAGGTTCACGCCGAGGCGGAAGGCCATCTCCCGGTCGCGGCCGTCACCGCTCATGGGGAGGTTCCAGCCGCCGAGCGCGTCGCGCCCGAAGGCGCCGAACAGGTCGTTGCGGCCGTAGAGGACGGGGCTGCGGTCGTCGAAGGCGACCTCTTCGAGCCAGGGCTGCCGGTTGATGCGCCCGGCGGGCGCCCGCAGCAGGTAGAAGCTGCGAAAGACCGTGTGGTCCTCCCCGATCTTCGCCAGCGGCGCGTCGGGCAAGAGGCGCGGCACCTCGCGGCGCACCGTCGCGTCGAAGCCGTCGTCGCCCGGGGGCGAGGCGTCGTCGATGAACAGCATGCCGCCGGACCGCAGATAGCGGCCGAGGCGGCGCGCGGCCTCGTCAGAGAACGGCTCGGCCGCGGCCGTCCCGATCCACGCGATGAGCGGCCAACGAAACAGATCCGGGTCGGACGGATCCAGGAACACCGGCTTCTCGTGCAGATCGATGCTCGTCCGCTTCGTCGCTTCCCAGAGCAGCTGCTCGACGGCCCGCGGGCGCTGGTCGAACCCGGTTCCGTGGCGCAGGATCCCGACGCCGACCTTGGCGTCGACGCCGAGCGCGGACGCGCGGCGGCCGGCGAGCAGCGTGAGCGCCGGCAGGGCCAGGCCGGCCTTCAGGAAGGATCGACGGTCCACCATCGGAATCCTTGAACGGGGGCGTCGCCCATTATCTTCCGCTGGCAAGTCTCGCGGGGCCTCAGCGCATCTCCGGCGGCAGGTGCGGGCGGACGGCCTCCGCCGCGCGCGCGTGGAGGCCGGGGCCGGCGGCGAGCACGCCACGCGGGTTCGCGGTCGCGTGCAGGTCGTACCGGAGCGGGCGGCCCCCCGCGTCGGTGAAGACGCCGCCCGCGGCGCGCAGGATGGCCTCGGGCGCGCAGCAATCCCACAGGTGCGTGCCGCCGGCCGGGTGCACGTACACGTCGGCCTCGCCGCTCGCGATCAGGCACACCTTCACGCCGACGCTGCCGCGCGGCAGCACGGCGCCGGCCCCGAAGGTCGACGCCAGCGCCTCGACCGCCGGCGGCCGGTGTTTGCGGCTCACGAGGATGCGCAGCGGCTCGCCCTCGGCGGGGTCCGGCGCCTTGAGCGGTCGCCGCCGGTGCTCGGCCTCCTCGAACGCGCCGAGGCCCACGGCGCCGCCCCAGATGCGGCCGAGCGCCGGCGCCGCGACGACGCCGAGCACCGGCTTGCCGGCGATGCACAGCCCGATCATCACCGCGAAGTCGTCGGTGCGTTCGGCGAAGTCGGCGGTGCCGTCGAGCGGATCGACCATCCAGACGCGGCGCCCGATGGGCGCGTCCGGGTCGAAGTCCGACTCCTCGCTCAGCACCGCGTCGTCGGGGAACCAGCGCTTCAGTCCCTTGAGGATCAAGCGGTTGGCGGCGAGGTCGGCGGCGGTGACCGGCGAGCCGTCCTTCTTCTTGTCGACGGTGAACGGTGTCTCGTAGACGCGCTTCACCTCGAGCGCCGCCTCGCGGGCCAGCCGGACCGCCACGTCGAGCGACTCACGCAACATCGGCTGCTCCGTCGATGAGCGCCTCGTGCAGGGCGCGCACCGCCTCGTTTGCCCGCGCCGCGTCGATCAGGAACGCGGCGCGCCCAGGATCGAGCAGCTTGCCGTGCGCCTGGATGCCGGCGGCCGTCAGCGCACGCCGCGCCTGCTTCGCCGCGTCGGGCGGCGCCGTCAGGGAGCGCCCGACCACGGTCACGAGCGTCAGGTCCTCGCGCATGCGCACCCCGCCCATCGCCTCGATCGCCTGCTGGAAGGCGCCGCGCCCGTGAACGTTCTGCTTCGGCACCAGCGCCGTCCACCCGCCGGGGAACTGCAGGATCCACGCGTCGGCTGCCCCGTGCGCCGCCAGCGTCGATTCGAGGTCCGGCGGCGCAGGCTCGTGACCCTCCGCCTCGAGCACGTACAGCCCGGGGTGCGCCGTCACCGCCGTCACCCGCGGGTGCTCGTGGGCCTTCACGGTCCGCACCGGCGTGCCCTCGGGCGCGCCGCCCTGCGTCGCCACGCAGCGGATCTCGATGCCGTTGCGCCGCGCCCACTCCACCGCCTCGGCGTTGAGCACCTTCGCGCCGGCGTCGGCCAGCGACTGCATCTCGTCGTACGACAGCTCGTCGAGGCGCCGCGCGGCGGGCACGACGCGGGGATCGGCCGAGTAGACGCCGTCGACGTCCGAGCAGATCTCCGCGTACTCCGCCTCGAGCGCCGCCGCGAGCGCGACCGCCGTCGTGTCCGATCCGCCGCGACCCAGCGTCGTGATCTCCTTGCGTTCGGACACTCCCTGGAAGCCGGCGACGATCACGATGCGTCCGCCGGACAGCGCCTCCTGGATGCGGTGGGGCGTGATCCGCACGATGCGGGCGTTGGTGTGATTGTCGGTGGTGATGATCCCGCTCTGGGAGCCGGTGAAGGAGACGGCCGGGTAGCCGAGGTCGTGGATGGCCATGGACAGCAGCGCCATCGAGATGCGTTCGCCGACCGTCAGCAACATGTCGAGCTCCCGGCGGTGCGGGTTCGGGCTGACGGAGGCGGCGAGCGAGAGCAGATCGTTCGTCGTGTTCCCCATCGCGGAGACGACCACGACGACCTGGTGGCCGAGCTCGCGCGTCGCCACCACGCGCTTCGCGACGCGCCGGATGTGTTCCGGCGTCGCGACCGAGCTGCCCCCGTACTTCTGCACGATGATGGCCAAGGGACGACCTTCCTTTGCGACAGGGCGTCCATCTGTCTTACATAGGGGCGTCCGAGGTCAACCGGAGTCTGGGGAGATTCGTCGATGCGCATCACGGTGATCGGGAGCGGCTACGTCGGCCTGGTGGTGGGGGCGTGCCTCGCGGACGTGGGCAACCACGTCTGCTGCGCCGACGTGGACGAGGACAAGGTCCGCGCGCTGCGGGACGGCATCGTGCCGTTCTTCGAGCCGGGCCTGGCCGACATCGTCCGCCGCAACCTCGACGAGCACCGCCTCACCTTCACGACCGACGTCGAGCGGGCGTGCCGCGACGGCGCGGTCATCTTCATCGCCGTCGGCACGCCGCAGGGCGACGACGGCTCGGCGGAGCTCCGGTTCGTCGACAAGGTGGCCGAGACGATCGGTCAGGCGCTCGCCGGCGGCGAGAACATGCTCGTCGAGGGCCTGAAGATCGTGCTCACCAAGTCGACGGTCCCGGTGGGCACGAGCTTGCGCGTCCACGAAGGCATCGCGAAGAACGCGAAGCTGCCCTACGTCGTCTGCTCGAACCCCGAGTTTCTCAAGGAAGGCGACGCGGTCAACGACTTCCTCAAGCCGGACCGCGTGGTCGTGGGCACCCCCGACGACGAGCGCGGCGAGATCGCGCGCCAGGTGCTGCACGAGCTCTACGAGCCGTTCACCCGCACTCGCGATCGCATCATGTTCATGGATGTCTGCTCGTCCGAGCTCACCAAGTACGCCGCCAACGCCCTGCTCGCGACCAAGATCAGCTTCATGAACGACCTGGCGTCGCTCGCCGAGCGCGTGGGCGCCGACATCGAGAAGGTCCGCACCGGCATCGGCTCCGACCCGCGCATCGGCTACCAGTTCCTCTTCCCCGGCACCGGATACGGCGGCTCGTGCTTCCCCAAGGACGTCAAGGCGCTCATCCACACCGGCGAGCAGCACGGACACCCCCTGCGCATTCTGCAGGCGGTCGACAACGTCAACGTCGACCAGAAGAAGATCATCCTGCGCAAGATCTTCAGCCACTTCGGCACGAAGGATCTCACGGGGCGCCAGTTCGGCATCTGGGGGCTCGCGTTCAAGCCGCGCACCGATGACCTGCGCGAGGCGCCGGCGCTCGACGTCATCGACGGCCTGCTCGACGCCGGGGCGAGGGTGAAGGCCTACGACCCCGAGGCGATGGACAACGCGCGCCGGCGCTACGGCGACCGCGTGCAGTTCTTCCACTCCGACTACGAGTGCGCGGAGGGCTCCGACGCGCTGGTGATCATGACCGAGTGGTCGCAGTTCCGCCGGCCCGACTTCGACGCGCTCGCCGAGAAGCTGAAGTCGCCGCTCATCTTCGACGGCCGCAACCTCTACGACCCCGAGCGCCTCGCCGCGCGCGGCTTCGTCTACTACGCGATCGGTCGGGGGGTCCGCCTGCCCGTCTGACGGGCGTGGTCCGAATTGACCATAGATGTCGCCCCCGACCTCTGAGACCTTCGGGGCAGTTGCCTACAGCGCAACGACGTCCCCGGGGGGAATGCCGGGCGGGGCCCACGCAGGGGGCGGCAACAATGGGTGATGTTGCCGCCCCCGATCGTTCTCAGACCTCGAGCGCCGGCTGCTTCTGAAGCCGGAACCACTCCACGAAACGACGGACGCCTTCCTCGACGCTCGTGTGCGGGTCGTAGCCGAGCTCGGCGCGGGCGCGGCTCACGTCGGCGTTCGTGCGCGGCACGTCGCCGGGCTGGGACGGCAGGCGATCGATCAGCGGCTCGCGCCCGAGCGCGGCGGCGATCACCTCGATGAGCTGCCGGAGCTCGATCGTCTGTGACTCGCCCAGGTTGTAGATGCGATAGCCCTGCACGCGTTCGATCGACGCCACCACGCCGTCGATGATGTCGTCGACGTACGTGTAATCGCGCGACGTCGAGCCGTCCCCGAACATCGGCACCGCGCGACCCTCGTCGAGGAGCCGCGTGAACTTGTGGATGGCCATCTCCGGGCGCTGGCGGGGGCCGTACACGGTGAAGAAGCGCAGGCAGTGCGCGTGGATGCCGAACAGGTGGTGGTAGGTGTAGCAGAGCAGCTCGCCGGCCTTCTTCGTGGCGGCGTAGGGCGAGATCGGCTCGTCGACCCGGTCGTCTTCCCGGAAGGGCCCCTCGGCGCGCTCGCCGTAGACCGACGAGGACGAGGCGAAGACGAAGCGGTCGATGCCCTGGTGACGGCAGATCTCGAGGAGATTGGTCGTCCCCTCGACGTTGACCTTCTGATACAGCGCCGGCTTCTCGATCGAGGGTCTCACGCCAGCCCAGGCGGCCAGGTGAACGACCCGCTCGGGCTGGAATCGGGCGAAAACGGACGCCATCAGGTCGACGTCGAGGATGTCGCCTCGGACGAGCTCGAATCCGCTCCTCGTCAGGGCGTCGGTGAGATTTCGAGCCTTGATGCCGGGATCGTAGAACTCGTTGAAGTTGTCGATGCCCAGGACCTGATGTCCCGAGGCGAGCAGACGGTCGACGAGGTGCGAGCCGATGAAGCCTGCAGCGCCGGTGACGAGGATTCGCATGGTCACGCCTTTTATTCCGAAACCCCGTGGAGCTTCAACTGTTTCTTTGTACCAGAGATGAACCTGTATCGAATCTCGGTGCCAGTGCTGACGATGTTCGGGTCTCGATCGCGGTTCCCGCCCTGTGGAAAACGCCGCGGGCCCGCATGAAAAAACGACTTGCGGGGTGTCTTGGCGTGTGGTTCGCTGTCGACACTCCAATCACGCGGCGAGTCGACTCGCTGCGCTCGGGGAAAGAACCGAGTCCAGTCTGGAAGAATCCCGATGTGGAGGCATGAGACATGACAAAAAAAGAGCTCGTCGCCGCCGTTCAGGATCAGTTCGCAGGCGATCTGACCAAGAAGCAGGTAGGTGAGATTGCCGACGCCGTGTTCGAGACCATCGCCAAGGCGATTCGCGAGGACGGTCGGTACTCGCACCCGGGGTTCGGCACCTTCTCCGTGAAGACGCGCGCCGCACGAACGGGTCGCAACCCGCGCACCGGCGAGAAGATCCCGATCCCGGCGAGTCGCACCGTCGGCTTCAAGCCGGCGCCCGACTTCAAAACGAACATCGGGGTCGATTGAGCGACCCCCTCCGAGGGAGTGACATGACCAAGCAGGAGCTGGTGGAGCGGGTGCACGAGGCGACCGGCGACGGCCTCTCGCGCAAGCGCACCGCCGAGGTCGTCGATGCGATCTTCCGGACGATCGTGGACAGCGTCCGCGACGACGGGAAGTTCTTCCACCCCGGCTTCGGGACGTTCGTCGTGCGCGAACGCAAGGCGCGCATGGGGCGCAATCCGCGCACGGGCGAGCCGATGGAGATCGCCGGCAGCCGCACCGTCGCTTTCAAGGCGGCCCAGCAGCTCCGCGACAACCTCGGGTAACGCCTAGGGTTTCCGGAGACGGTCGCGGCCGGCGCGCGCCTCCGGCTGCGCCGGATCAAGGGCGAGCGCGGCGTCGAAGTCGGCCGCCGCGCCCGCGAGGTCGCCGCGGCGGGCGCGCAGGATGCCGCGCAGGGCGATCGCGTCGGCATCACCGGCGTCGCGGGCGAGCAGCGCGTCGACGTGGCCCGCGGCGGCGGCGTCCTCGTCGCGTTGCAGGCGGTAGCGCGCGAGGTTCACGTGGGCGGTGCGATCGCCGGGCGCGAGCGCGACGGCCCGCTCGGTGGCGGCGATGGCGCCGGCGAAGTCGCCGAGCGCCGAACGAGCGCTCCCGAGGTTGTTCCACGCCGTCACCGCCTCCGCGTCGAGCGCCGCGGCCGCCTCGAACGCCGTCACCGCGCGCGCCGCGTCCCCGGCGCGGAGGCGCCAGCGCCCGAGGTCCTGCAGCACGTGGCCGAAGGCGCGCCGCGCGTCGGGGGCGTCGAGGCCGCCCGGACCGAGCTCGTCGAGCAGCCCGGTCATGCGCCGCTCGAACGTGCCGTCGTCCGCGGCGCCCGGCGCGAACAGCGGAAAGGCCGGACCGAGCTCCGGCGGGCGTGCCCCGACGTCGGTGTCCGACGCCCACTCCCAGCGGAGCGGGCCGCGCCGCAACACCTCGAGATCATGGAGGTTCGCGCCCGGCCGCCAGCCGGCGAGCGCCGCGGGCAGGCGCCGCCGCACCGGCTCGATCGAGGAGGCGTCCCAGACGTGCTGCCGCACGACGACCGCCGCGTCGGGCCGCGCGCCCTCGACCACCTGCACGAAGGCCAGGCCGGCCGCCATCCCGTCGGAGGCCACGAAAAGCGCGGCGGCGGGCGGCGCCTCGTCCAGCGCGGCGCGCACGAGCGCCGGCGCGCCCCGATCTCCCGTTCGGGGCAGGACGAAGAGGGCGGAGATCGCCGCCGCCGCGACCGGCAGGACCCGTGCGGCACGCGCCCGCTCGAGCAGCGCGTCGAAGAGCAGCGCCGCGCCGATCGCCGCCGCGACCACCCCCGGCCCGCCGTTCTGCGCGTCCCGCAGCCCCATGGGGTTGAGGACCGTCGCGTAGGCGACGTCGACCGCCCAGAGCCCCGCCACGAGCCATCCGCCCGGCCGTCGCGACGCGACGACGGCGCCCGCGAGCCCGAGCACGAGCAGGACGGGGGCCCCGTCGGCCCACTGCCGCGCGAAGGTGGCCAGCGCTTCGAGCGTGGGCGCGCCGAACTGCCCCGCGAAGGCCAGCCGGATGCGCGCGCCCATCCAGTGCGCCCAGAGCGCCGCCGGCGTCTCCGGATCGCCCCAGTCCCGCCACGGATCGGCCAGCGAGCGGAGCGGCAGGTAGAGCACCACCAGCGCGCCGATCAAGGCGAATGCGACCGCGGAGCGACGCGCCCCCGCCGATTTCGGGAGGCACCCGAGCGCCACGACGAGGGCGAAGAGGCGCAGCTCGGCATGGTGCCCTGCGGCGAGGCCGGCGAGCAGGCCGAGGGCGAGCAGCGCGCGCCGGTCGCCGGTCGCCCGCCAGGCCGCGAAGCCCCAGACGAACAGCGCCGTGAACAGCGCCGCCCCGGAGTACACCTCGATCGTGAGCGCGTGCGGCAGGAACAGGCCGGCGGTCGCCGCCAGCGACGCGCCGGCGACCGCGGCCGCTGGCCGGGCGCCGAGGCGGGTCGCGGCGGCCGTCGTCGCCGCCACGGCAGCGGCGCCGAGGAGGCCCGAGGCCAGGTTGCCGCGGAAGGCGACGTCCCCGACCGGCACGAGCAGCATGAGGAGCTTGTGCAGCAGGGCGAAGACCGGCAGGCCCGGCGGGTGCGCCACCCCGAGCTCCCAGGCGGCGGCGCCGAGCTCGCCGGCGTCGAGCCAGGTGAGGCCGGGCGCGGCGGCGAGGGCGAAGAGCACCCCGGCGAGGCCACCGACGAGGGCGACGGCGCGCATTCAGGGCAGTCCGGGGGGCGGGCGCTTCACCGGGGAAGCGTTACCACAAACGGTCGGCGAGCGGTCAGACTCGAGTCAGAGCTCGTCCCCCATGAGCGGGAACTCGGGGGCCTGCCAGTCGGCGAAGGCGCAGCGGTCCGCGTCGATGTTCGGCACGGTGTCCTGGTCGGGGGCGCGCAGCACGGTGTGGGTGTGGGTGGCGGCGGCGCGCTCGTCCCAGCACTCGACGCCGAGCGCCGCCCAGCCCTCGGTGAGGTCGCCGCCGGCGAAGCTGGCGTTGCCGGCGCCGGCGCCCTCGGGCGTCCAGCGGAAGCGCCCCTCGAATTCCTCGCGGGCGGCCTTCTCCGGCGCCTGGTCGATGTTGGTGGGGAAGCGCACGTCGAGCCGGCCGCCGTCGGCGTCCACCTCGACGAAGTAGCGCGCGTCGGTGGGCCGGGGCTCGTCCGCGGTCACGAGCCCGGCGAGGCGCACCGCGAGCTCGCGGTGGTCGCCCTCGCGCGACCACTCCGCGCGGTACGCGCCGCGCTCCGCGACGTTCGGATCGGCGGCCGCCGCGGCGTCGAAGTCGAACTCCAGCCAGCCGCGGCCGTCGTCACCCTCGGTGCGCACGAAGCCGCCCTCCATCGTGGTGCGCCAGGCGTCCTCGGGGGCGCCGAAGCGCTTGGACTCGCCGCGGAACGCGTAGTGCGCCTCGCCCTCGCGGGTGACGGCAAGGCGGAAGCTGACGCGTGTGTTCCAGTCGGTGTAGGGGCCCCAGCTGCAGCCGGCCGGCGTGCAGTCGCCCGGCGGGTGCCGCGTGACCGTGCGGACGAGCTCGAGCGCGCCGCCCACGTGCGTCACGAGGCCGCGGACGGTGTCGCGGACGAGCGTGTAGTAGGCCGACGGCCGGGCCACCGGATCGGCCACGGGCTCGGGCACCTCGCCGAGATCGACCGGCCCGGGCAGCGCGTCGACGAGGTCGGCGTCGGCGAACGCGTCGGCGTCGAAGCCCTCGAACGCCGGCGCCTGGCGGTCGTCGAACGGGCAGGCGGCGGCGTCGCCCTCCTCGTGGGCCATCCCCGCGTAGCCGAACCGCACGTAGCTCCGCAGGAAACCGTCGTCCCAGCACTCGACGACGTCCACCTGCTCACCGGCGGGCAGGTCGCCGTGCGTGGCGACGACGTCGGCGCGCCCGGGGCCCGTCGGCAGCCAGCGCGAGCGCACACGCAACAGCTCGCGGCGGTCGAGCGCCGGATCGTCCTCGGCGTGCACGTCGAGGTTGGAGATGAAGTCGAAGGTGCCCGCCCCGTCGGCGGCCTCGGTGTAGCGGTAGAGCGACGAGCCCGCCATCGGGTCGTGGGGCCCCTGCACGCCGTCGAGCCGGACCTCGAGCGTGCGCTCGGCGCCGAGCGCGTAGGCGACCGCGACGTCGCCGGTCGAGTCGTTGGCGATGGGATCCAGGCCGTGGGCGGCCGTGAGGTGGTACGTCCAGTCGCCGCGGCCGGCGCCCTCGTCGTGCGTGCCTTCGAGCACCGTCACCGCCGCGCCTTCGCCGTCGGCCTTCGGCCAGCCATCCACACGGAAGTCGAACACACCGTCGCCGGCGCGATCGACGCGCACGCGCCAGACTGCGGGCGACAGCGCATCCGCGTAAGGTCCCCAGATCGCGAAGGATTCGCCGTCCGTCTCCGTCGGCGGCGACGCGACGACGTCCTCGACGAGGTGCGTGATCTGCCAGACGAACCCGTTGACGACGAGCGTGATGCCGCGCGTGAAGCCGTAGAACGTCGCCTGCTCGGGGGCGAGCTGGGCCGCGCTCGGCATGTGGATGGTCATCTCCTCGGCCGCGGGCAGCGCCCGCTTCAGCCGCGAGACGCCGTCGGCCTCGCCGCCTGCGTCCTCGGCCGGATCGCAGCCGGCGGCCGCCAGCGCCAGGACCAGGGCGGCCCCTCCCCACCGATTCCATCTCATGGATGCCTCCGTTCGTGTGCCGGGTGTCCGTCTCTCCCGACACGCCAGGAGCGCGGCGTCCGAAAAGGAATCTTCACGGCGCGGCGATCTTCCCCGGAAGCTCCCGCTCCGCGAAGGCGCAGGTGGCGGGATCGCCCTCGGACCGCGCGCCGACGGCGGCGTAGACCAGCCGGAACGAGGCGTCCCAGCACTCGGTCACGTCGACGGGCGGGTCCGCCTCCGCGCGGGCGTCGGCGCGGCCGGCGCCGTCGCTGCGCCAGCGGCTGCGTACGCCCACCAGGGTGTCGCGGTCCGTGTAGCCGAACTCGAGCTCGCCGCCGCCGGGATGGCGGCGCCACGCGGCGGAGAGGTCCCGGCGCGGCGCGTCGGGCGCCTCGGCGAAGTCGACGAGCTCGAGCCAGACGATCGACTCGTCGCCGCGGCGGGCGTACGCGGCCTCGAGGCGCCCGCGCGAGGCCGAGCCGGTCAGGCGCGCGAGCGCGTCGAGGTCGAAGACGATCTCGCCGCGACCCTCGCCGGGGGCCTCGCCCGTCCAGGCGCCGGTGATCGTCGCGGCGCGGTCCTCGGTGCCCACCGTCGCCATCTCGAGCGCGTAGGCGTAGGTGTCGTCGTCGGTGCGATCGACCACGAAGCGGCTCTCGAGGGGATCGAGCGCGTGCCGGAAGGGACCCCAGACGCGGCGATCGCCGTCGCGGACGGCGGGCCCTTCGGCGACGAGCGCCTCGACCTGCCGCAGGTGCCCGACGATGGCGCGGTCGAGGTCCAGCGTCGCGCGACGCGTGGCGACGTAGTACGGGGCCAGACCCTCTTCGGACAGCGCGGCGCGCCGGACGCCGTCCTCGTCCGCGCCGCCGACGCGCAGGAACGCGGCGCGCGGCACGGCGGCGAGGAAGCGAGCGTCGTCGTCGAACACCGCGTTCGAGAGCTCGTCGCCGCAGCCGGCGGCGAGCAGGCCCAGCGTCAGGGCGAACGCGCGTCTCATGGCGTGAACCCCAGGGTGAAGTAGCCTTCGCCGAAGCCCAGGGAGCGGTCCTCGGCCTCGGTGGCGTAACGCAGATAGTGCACGCGGGCCTCGAGACCGAGCGCGAGCGGCCCGAGCCACGTCGTCGCGCCGAGCGACAGGCCGGGGCAGAGCGTGAAGAGGTCCTGGAACGGCAGGTCACTGCCGGGGAAGTCGCGCCGCGCATACACGGCGCTGAGCCGCGGCCCGACCTGGAACCGGACGTCCGCGAGCCACGGATCCCAGGTGAGCCCCACGCCGGCCACGCCGATCAGGAAGTCCACCGGGACGCGCTCCCCGCCGAGCACCGGCGCCTCGCTCGTCCGCCCGAGCGCGGCGTCGACGTGCAGGCTGAGGCGCGGCGCCAGCGCGTTCGCCAACTCCGCGCGCAGCCCGAGCAGCGCGCTCGGGTGCAGCAGCTCGCGGCGGGCGTCGGCGTCGAAGAAGCCCTGGTAGCCGACGCGGGCCGACAGATCGAGGCGCGGTGTCTCCTGCCGCGCGTCCTCGAGGCTCGCCGGCCCCTTCTTCGCCGCCTCGTCCGCGAAGGCCACCTGCTCGAAGCGCCCCTCGTCGACCGGGCGCTGCTCGCGCGGACCCAACGCGACCCGCTGCACGAGCAGGTGGTCCCGCGTCCGCTTGCGGATCGCATAGTTGCCCGCCGGTACCGCCAGGCGGCGCGGCTCGCCCGCCGCCTTGCGCACCTCGGCGACGACGCCCTCGCGGTCCACGTCGTAGACGAGCCACGTGCCGGAAGCCTCTGCCGGGAACACCAGCCCCGCAAGGCCGCCGAGCCGCGTCAGCACGAGCGCGCCGTTGCCCTGCAGGTCGTAGGTGTAGGTCGGATGCTGTGGGCCCGCGCGGGTGTGCGTCGTGTGGTCGACCGTCCGGTCGTAGGCGTAGGCGTAGGCCTCGCCGAGCGTCACCTGGGCGTCGCCCGAGCGGTCGGCGGCCCCGCGCAGCCCGCTGACGAGGTAGTGGGTGAAAAAGGAGCCGCCGATCTCGTCGGACTCCTGCGACGCCTCGTCCTCGCTCGAGCTGGTGATGATGACGTGCCCGCGCGAGAGGTTCGCCGGCGCGAGGTCGACGAGGAACGAGGGCGCGCGGCGCCCGCCCTTCAGCCGCGTGATGGCGCCGGACTCGCAGGCGTCGAGGAAGGCGAGGCGCACCTCGGCGCGCGAGGCGGCGAGCGCCCGGCGCAGCCCGGCCATCCCGAGCCGCGTGTCGCCGAGCAGCAGTTCCCCGCCGCGCGCGTGCCCCGAGTAGTAGAAGAGCAGGACCGCCTGCCCGCCGCGCGCCTGGACCTCGGCCACGCGCGCCTCGACGCCGCGCAGCGCCGCGTCCACCTGGGCCGCGGTCGGCGAGGCGAGCAGCGTCACGTCCTCGCCGCGGAACCCGCCGAGCTCCGTGAGCACGCCGACGAGCTTGCCCGCGTCGTTCAGCGGGTAGACGAGGCGGTCGGTGCCGGGTCCGCCGTCGTCGTGGGCGACCACGACGGCGAAGCGGCGAAGCTCCCCCGCGGCCGCGGCGGTCGCGAAGAGCAGCAGCAGCACGAGGACGCGCGTGATCACCGGCCCCGCTTCTCGAGCACGAAGCCGGCCTGATCGCAAGGAAGATCGAGCGGCCCGACCGCGCGCGGATCCCCTCCGGCCGCCGTCAGCGCCCGCCGGCCCGCCTCGACCACCCTCGCCGTCTCGAGAGGCGCGGCGCTGAAGCAGGCGACCACCCGCTCCGGGCCGAGCGCGTCGTCGAGCTCCACGCTGCCGTCGAGCAGGCGCGCGGTGCCGGGCTCGATGGCCAGCGAGCGGCCGGCGTCGTCGTAGAACGGCGTGACCGCCCCCCGCGCGTCCAGCGACACCACGACGAGGTAGCGGTGCTGCGGCGTCGAGTAGCGCAGCTGCACCTGGTCGCCGGGGTGGACGACGTCGCCGGGCTCGCCGCGCCGCACCTCGCCGTCCGAGCGCACGTGGAAGCCGAGGTCCACCGCCCCCTTGAGGCGGACGCCCGCCGGCGCCGGGGCCTCCCGCGGCACGAGCCACCAGGCCAGCCCCGCGGCGACGAGCGTCGGGCCCACCAGCCAGAGGCGCAGGCGCGCCGCCAGCGACGGCGCCGGCGTCGGTCGCTGCAGCGTCGCCGGCGGCCGCAGCGCCAGGAACGCCTGCCGATCGCGCCCCATCTCCGCCACGAGCCCCGCGCAGCGCGCGCAGACGTCGAGGTGCGCCGCGAGCGCGCTCGGGTCGTCCAGCTCGCCGGCCTCGAAGCGCGCCAGCAGGTGCCGCCCGGGGTGCGCCGGCGACGCCTCGTCCAACCGCGCCTCGAGCGCTCCGATCTCGTCGTCCATCAGGACCTCCGCTCCGCCGCGCCGGCGAGCACACGCGCCCCCTCCCGGCGCGCCCGCTCCACGAACCCGCGCAGGCGCTTGCGCAGCGTGGGCACCGAGAGCCCGACCGCCGCGGCGACCTCCTCCTGGCTCATCTCGTCGACGAAGTAGTGGACGGCCGCCGCCTGCGTCTGCGCGTCGAAGCAGGCCAACAGGTCGCGCACGAGCACCGCCCGCTCCGACCCTTCGGCGAAGCGGCCCTCGGCGTCGAGCGCGTCGGGGCCGACGGTGCCGCGCCCGCGCCGCACCTTGCCCGCCCGCAGCAGGTTCAGGCAGTGGTGCGTCGCGATGCGCTGCAGCCACGTCAGCCACGAGGCGCGCGCCTCGAAACCGCCGCGCGCCCGCTCGGCCTTGAGGAACACCTCCTGCGTCGCGTCCCAGGCGGCGTCCTCGCTGCCGAGCAGATAGCGGCAGCGCCGGAACACGTGGTGCCCGTACTGCACGTAGAGGGTCTCGAGGCTCGGATCGCCGTCCATCGCGCCTTCCGCGGTCATGGACCCGCGAGCTGGGCCGAATCCGAAAACGAAAGTGCGCCCGGGATCCAGAAAATGCGCCGCGCCCGGCGCCCGGTGCCCGGATTGACACACTTCGGACGCTGTGATATCTCCGCCCGTCCACTGCGGCCCCCGGCCGGGGTGGAGCCATGTGCTGGGGCGTCGGCTAGTGGTAAGCCACGGGATTTTGGTTCCCGCTAACGTAGGTTCGAATCCTACCGCCCCAGCCCGTTTCGGAGGCGCGGCCCATGGAGTCGGTGAGGCTCTTCACGGGAAATTCCAATCCCGAGCTCGCTCGCGAGATCGCCCGGTATCTCGGCGTCGAGCTGGGCGTGGCTCGGGTCGGCCGCTTCTCCGACGGTGAGATCCGCGTCGAGATCCAGGAGTCGGTGCGCGGCAAGGACGTCTTCGTCGTCCAGAGCACCTGCGCGCCGGTGAACGACAACCTGATGGAGCTGCTGATCATCCTCGACGCGCTCAAGCGCGCGTCGGCCGGCAGCATCTCTGCGGTCATCCCGTACTTCGGCTACGCGCGACAAGACCGCAAGGCGGCGCCGCGCGCACCGATCTCGGCCCGCCTCGTCACCGACCTCGTCAGCATCGCCGGCGCGCAGCGCATCATCACCATGGAGCTGCACGCCGGCCAGATCCAGGGCTTCTTCAACGGCCCGGTCGACCATCTCTACTGCTCGCCGGTCATCATCGACTACCTGCAGAAGCTGGAGCTCGAGCGGCCGGTCATCGTGAGCCCCGACGCCGGCGGCGTCGAGCGTGCCCGTGCCTACGCGAAGAAGCTGAACGCCGGCCTGGCGATCGTCGACAAGCGGCGCATCGAGCCGAACGTGGCCGAGCTGATGCACATCATCGGCGAGGTCGACGGGCGCGACGCGATCATCGTCGACGACATGTGCGACACCGCCGGCACGCTGTGCGAGGCGGCCTCGGCGCTCCGCCGCGTCGGCGCGCGTTCGCTGCGGGCCGTCGCCACCCACGCGGTGCTGTCGGGCCCGGCGATCACGCGCATCAACGAGAGCCCGCTCGAGGAGCTGGTCGTCTCGAACACCATCCCGTTGTCGGCGGCCGGTCGGGCCTGCCCCAAGATCCGGGTGCTCTCGGCCGCCGGGCTGTTCGGCGAGGCCATCAAGCGCATCCACGACCGCGACTCGGTCAGCAGCCTGTTCCACTAGAGGACGTTTCCCATGGAAGCCATCTCGATCTCCACCGAGCGCCGCGACGGCACCGGCAAGGGTCCCAACCGCCAGCTCCGCATGGCCGGCCGCGTGCCGGCGGTCGTGTACGGCCACGGCATCACCACGCCGGTCAACGTCAGCGTCGACCCCAAGGAGATGCTCAAGGTCTTCAACGATCCCAAGGGCCTCAACGCCGTCATCGATCTTCAGATCGAGGGCGGCGCGCGGATGGTGATGATCCGCGAGGTGCAGCGGCACCCGCTGACCCGCAAGCTGGAGCACATCGACTTCGTCGCCCCCGACCCGCAGAAGGAGATCGAGGCCGACGTCACGCTGACGATCACCGGCAGCTCGCCGGGCGTCCAGGCGGGCGGCAAGCTCCGCACGCCGGCGCGCACCGTCCGCGTCCGCGCGCTGCCGCAGAACATCCCGGCAGCGGTCACCGGCGACGTCTCGACCCTCGAAATGGGCGACAACCTCATGGCCTCGCAGCTGCCGATGGCCGAGGGCGTGAAGGCCGTCTTCGACCGAGACTACGTCGTGGCGAAGGTCGTCGCGCCCCGCGGCGGCGACAAGGCCGGCGGCGAGAAGGGCGAAGGCTGAGACGGGCTAGGGGCCGATGGCGAAGCTCCTCATCGTCGGCCTCGGCAACCCCGGCGCCCAGTACGCCCGCAACCGCCACAACGTCGGCTTCATGGTGCTCGACGCGCTTGCGCGCGATCTGGGCATCGCCGTCGACCGCTCGAAGTTCAAGGGGCGGTTCGGCACGGGCGACGCCGAGGGTCACTCGGTCGTGTTGCTCCGGCCCGAGACCTACATGAACCTCAGCGGCGAGTCGGTGTCGGCCGCCCGGTCCTTCTTCAACGTCGAGATCCCCGACATCCTGGTCATCCACGACGAGCTGGACCTGCCCTACGGCACGTTGCGCCTCAAGGTGGGCGGCGGTCACGCGGGTCACAACGGCCTGCGCTCGATCCAGGAGCAGCTCGGCAGCCCCGCCTACGCGCGCCTGCGGGTGGGCATCGGGCGGCCCGCCAAGGGCTCGGTGACGAGCTTCGTCCTGCAGGACTTCGCGAAAGGCGAGGAGCAGGACTTCCTGCCCGATCTCATCGATCGCTCGGTGACCGCCGTCCGCACGGCCCTGCGCCAGGGCCCGCAGAAGGCGATGAACACCGTCAACGTCGACGCCGCGAAGTGAATTGACTCATCCGGGCGGAGCACGTATGGTGCCCCGCCCCTGGAGCCCCCGAGGCTCCCAACTCCCTGCTCGCGGCCGTACGTGCCACGGGCTGTTTCAGTCCAGAGGGAGACCCCTGCAATGGCAGTTCGCAAACTGCGCAAGTACGAGCTGATCTACGTCGTTCAGCCCGAGGCGACCGACGAAGATCGCGGCAAGATCGCGGAGCGCGTCCGCGACATCATCCAGCGGTTCGAAGGCACCCTCGTCCTCGAAGAGGACTGGGGCAAGCGCAAGCTGGCCTACGAGATCCGCAAGTTCAACAAGGGCTTCTACAGCTACTTCGTCTTCGGCGCCTATGCCGGCACGGTGCAGGAGATCGAGCGCAACCTGCGCATGCTCGACAACTGCATCCGCTACCTGACGATCAAGCTCGAGGACGAGGCCACCGCCGAGTCGCTCACCGCCAAGCCCACCAGCGAGCGCCGCAGCCGCCCGATGTCGGCCGTCTTCGAGGACGATGACGCGGGCTTCGACGAGGAGGACGCCGATGCGTGATTTCCGTTTCGACGGCCGTCGTCGCGGCCGCCGCAAGGTCGACCGCTTCCTGGCCGACAAGAGCATGGTGATCGACTACAAGGACCCGTCGGTCCTCAAGTACTTCATCACCGAGCGCGGCAAGATCGTGCCCCGGCGCGTTTCGGGCCTCGTCGCCCGCAACCAGCGCAAGATCACGCGCGCCATCAAGCGCGCCCGCATGATCGCCCTGATGCCGTTCACCACGGCCAAGGCGCACTGAGGGAGGACCGACGATGCAGGTCATTCTGCGTGAGGAGGTCGAGCACCTCGGCCACACCGGCGACCTGGTGAACGTCAAGCCCGGCTACGCGCGCAACTACTTGCTGCCGCGCGGCCTGGCCGTGCTGGCCAGCGATCGCCAGATGAAGCGCGTCGAGCACGAGAAGCGCATCATCCAGGCCAAGGCCGCCAAGGAGCGGGCCGGCGCCGAGGGCATCAAGGCGCGCCTCGACAAGGTGGCGCTCACGGTCGAGAAGGCGGTCGGCGAGAACGACAAGCTCTTCGGCTCGGTCACGAGCATGGAGATCGAAGCGCTCCTCAAAGAGGAGGGCTTCGACGTCACTCGCAAGAACATCCACCTCGGCGAGCCCATCAAGAGCACCGGCGTCTTCAAGGTGCCGGTGAAGCTCCACCGGGACGTCACGGCCACCATCGAGGTGGTCGTCGTCGCCAAGGACGCCGCCAAGGAGTGAGCGGCGCCGGGGGCGCGGCGGCCCCCTCCGATTGGCGTCGCCGCTCCCCGCCTTGCTACCTTGCCCGCCATGTCCGTCAGCCGTCATCTCGAAGCCCAGGAGGCGGAGTTCTCCGTCCTCGGCGGCATCATCCTCGACAACTCGGCCCTCGACCGCGTCGGCAGCACCGTGCAGGCCGAGGACTTCTACGATCCGCGCAACCGCGTGATCTTCGAGCAGATGTTGGCGCTGGCCGAGGCGCGCACGCCCATCGATCCGGTCACGCTGGCGACGGCGCTCGAGAAGCAGGGCACGCTCGAGGAGGTCGGCGGCGTCGAGTACGTGCTGGGCCTCGCCGAGGCGGTCGCCACGGCCGTCAACCTCGAGCACCACGCCCGCATCATCCACGAGCGCGCCGAGGTGCGGCGGCTCATCGCCACGTGCAGCCAGATCGTCGACCAGGCCAAGGGCGGCGAGTACGACGACACCGAGCAGCTCGTCGACATGGCGCAGCAGGCGGTCTTCGAGATCGGGCAACGCCAGAAGTCGGGCGCGCTCGTCTCGATGAAGGACGCGCTCGTCGAGGTCGTCACCGCCATCCGCAAAGCCTACGAGACGAAGGTGGCGGTCACCGGCACGCCGACGGGCTTCGTGGACCTCGACTCGATGACCTCGGGCATGCATCCGGGTGACCTGATCATCGTCGCGGCGCGGCCCGCGATGGGCAAGACCGCCTTTGCGATGAACGTGGCGACGAACGCCATGAAACTGACCGGCAAGGCGGTGTGTGTGTTCAGCCTCGAGATGCCGACCACGCAGATCGTCCAGCGTATGCTGGCGCTCGAAGCGCGCGTCGACCAAAAGGGGATGAAGACGGGCCACATCGTCGACGGCGACATCGACCGCATCATGGAGGCGGTCCGGCGCATGGCGACGTGGCCGCTCTACATCGACGACACGCCGGGCATCACCGTGATGGACTGCCGCTCGCGCTGCCGCCGCATCGCCAGCGACCGCAACCTGCCCGGCCTCGGCCTCGTGGTGATCGACTACCTGCAGCTCATGCGCGGCCGCAACTCGAAGAGCCGCGAGCAGGAGATCAGCGAGATCAGTCGCAGCCTCAAGGCGATGGCCAAGGAGCTGAAGGTCCCGGTCATCGCGCTCTCGCAGCTGAACCGCTCGTGCGAGACCCGGCCCAACAAGCGGCCGATGGCGAGCGATCTGCGCGAGTCCGGCGCCATCGAGCAGGACGCCGACGTGATCATGTTCATCTACCGGGACGAGGTGTACAACGAGAACACCGAAGACAAGGGCATCGCCGAGATCATCATCGGCAAGCAGCGTAACGGGCCGATCGGCACGGCGCGTCTTCGGTTCTTCCGGCAGTGGACGCGGTTCGACAACCTCGCCGAGGAAGCATGAGCGCCGGCGCCACCATCCTCATCATCGAAGACGACCGGCTGAACGTCCGTCTCCTCACGGAGATCTGCCACAACGCGGGGTATGCCACGCGCTCGGCGATGGACGGCGAGACCGGCCTCGAGATGGCCGAGGAGGTGCGTCCCGACCTCATCCTGCTCGACCTGATGCTGCCGCGCCTCGACGGCTTCGGTGTGCTGCAGCGCCTGCGGGCGGACCCCCTGCTCGCCGACACGCCGGTCATCGTCGTCACCGCGATCCAGGACATCGAGGCGCGCACGCGCGCCGTCGAGGCCGGCGCCGACGATTTCCTCAACAAGCCGTTCAAGCTCTACGACCTGCAGACGCGGGTGAAGAGCGCGCTGCAGCTGCGCCTCTTCCGCCGGCAGTTGCAGCGCGACCTGACGCCCGTGGCGCGCGACCGGCGCAGCGGCATCGTCGACGAGTCGGAGCGGCTCGATCAGACGCTCGCCTCGCTGCGGGTCGGCGGCGGTCCGGTCGCGGTGGTGACCTTCCGCTTCGAGGGGAAGGGCGCGCCGGACGTCGTCGAGGCGGTGCTCGCCGGCGCGCGCGACCGCGTCCCGGGCGGCAAGGCCAACCTCTTCCTGCGGGGGGAGCGGCGGCACTCGTTCGTCGTCGCCGGCGACGAGGCCGCCGCCCGCCGCCTGATGGGCGTGCTCGAGCGCATCGCCGCGGAGGCCCGCGAGCGCGCCTTCAGCGAGGGCCCGTTGCTGCTCTTCGGTGTCGGCCGAGATCGCGAGGCCGCCGACGCCGCCTGCCTGGCCGCCGACACCTCGGTGTTCTGAAGACGCGGCGGCGCCCCGGTCCGGCGATGCGCCGTCCCATTCCTCCGGCGGCGGCCCAGGCCTCCGTCCGTTGATCCCGCGACGTACGTCTCCCGCGTTCCCCGGGCTGAGACACCGCGCCGGACACTGCGGCGAGCCGCGGTTGCGGGGCGCGCGAGCGGCGTGCTAGTAGACGCGGGCGGCTACGAACCGGGCGGTCAGACCGTCTCGCGGCCGCTCAACGCGACGCGGGTGCGCGTCGCCGCGTGACCGGGAGTGGGCCATGGCCGTTGCGGTCAACATCCTCGTCGTCGACGATGAGCCCGACATCTGCGAGTACATGAAGACGATGCTGGAGGCGTCGGGCTACGGCGTCACCACGCTGACCGATCCCACTCAGGCGATCGAGAAGATCCGCAACGAGGAATTCCACGTCCTGATCATCGACCTGATGATGCCCAAGATGGACGGCATCTCGTTGATCCAGAACATCCGCAAGATCGACAGCGACATCGCCATCGTCGTGTTCACGGGCTACCCGTCGGTGGAGACGGCGGTCGACGCGCTGAAGCTCAGCGTCTCCGACTACATCAAGAAGCCGTTCGACCCCGACGAATTCCGGACGAAGATCAGCGAAATCCTGAAGCGGAAGGGCCTCTACCTCAACCCCGAGGAGGAGCTGCACCGCACCATCGGCCACAACATCCGGCGCATCCGCAAGGACCGCGATCTGACGCTGAAGCAGCTCTCGCGCCGCACGGGCCTCTCGGTCAGCCTGCTCAGCCAGATCGAGCGGGCCGAGTCGTCGGCCTCCGTCAGCTCCCTCTACAAGATCGCCGCCGCCCTCGGCGTGAAGCTCACCGTCCTCTTCGGCGAGTACTGAGCGACCCGGCGAACGTTTCGCACTCCTCGCGCGTCCCTCGGTAGAGTGAACTTCGCGTCGCCGTCCCGCTTGACGGTGATGTGGGATGCGGTGCTACCATGTGTGCGATGCGCTGCGCTCGGTGCGACTACGAGTTTCCAGACGGCGATCGCTTCTGCGGACGCTGCGGCCTCGCGCTCTCCGCCGACGGCGCGCAGGTCGACCCGCTGCTCGGTCTGACGCTCGACGGCCGCTACAAGATCGAGCGTCGCATCGGCGCCGGCGGCATGGGCACCGTGTACCTCGGCGCCCACGTCCGCATGGGCCAGAAGGTCGCGATCAAGGTCCTCCACGAGCGCTGCGCCCAGAGCCCCCAGTTCATCCAGCGCTTCGAGAACGAAGCGCGCACGTACGGTCGGCTGAACCACCCGAACCTCGTGTCGCTGCACGACTTCGGGCACACCTCCGACGGCACCCTCTACATGGTGCTCGAGTACTGCCAGGGCGGGGCGCTCTCCACGGCCCTCAAGGAGCGCGGGCGCTTCGACGCCGAAGAGGCGGTCGACGTCATCGTGCAGGTGGCGCAGGGGCTCGACGCGGCGCACCAGTGCGGGGTGGTGCACCGCGACCTGAAGCCGGCCAACATCATGTTGGTCGAGACGCGGCCCGGCCGTTACCACGCCCGGCTGCTCGACTTCGGCATCGCCAAGCAGCTCGACGACGAAGGGCCGGGGCTGACGCAGGCGGGCATGGTCTTCGGCACGCCCGAGTACATGGCGCCCGAGCAGGCCCGCGGCGAGAGCGTCGACGCGCGCACCGACATCTACGCCCTGGGGGCCATCCTGTTCGAGCTGGTGACCGGCCGACCGCCGTTCACCGGGGCGAACAAGATGCGCGTGATGCACTGCAACGCCAACGAGCCGCCGCCGGCGCCGTCGTCGCTCGTGCCCGCCGGGTCCGTCCCGCCGGCGCTCGAAGCGGTGATCCTGCGGTGCCTCGCCAAGCGGGCCGACGAGCGCTACCAGTCCTGCACCGGGCTCATCGAGGCACTCGAGGCCGCCGATCTCAGCTCGGCGTCCCGGGTGCGCGGCAGCGCGCGGCCGCCGGCCATCGTGTCGCCGGCCGCGGGCGAGTCCGGCGGGTCGCGCCCCACGCGCCGGGCGGTCACCGCGGGCGACTCCGGGCCGACGATGGCTGGCCGCAGCGGCGGCTGGACGATGCCCCCGCCCGTCGAGCGCGGCGTCGGGGCCTCGCGGGCGGCCATCGGCGCTGCGGTGGTCCTCTTCGTCGGCGCGATCGGGACGGCCGCGTGGATGGGGTCGGCGCCGCACGGCGACGCGCCCGTGACGGTGGCCGCGGTCGAAGCACCGCCGCCCGGGCCCGCCGCGCCGCCGAGCGCGGTCCCTGCGGCCCGTGTCGCCGCCGCGCCCGCGCCCGCCAGCGAGGCGCCGCGCGTGGCCGTCGAGAAGCCCGAGCCGGCGAAGAAGCCCGCCGCCGAGCCGGCGAAGCGGGCGGTCGCCGGGGCGGGCCAGCCCGCCGCGGAGCCGAAGAAGCCCGTGGCCGAGACCAAGAAGCCCGAGCCCAAGAAGGAGCCGGTGGCGCCCGCCAGGCCGGAGGCGAAGCCGGCGGTGGCCGCCGCGCCGATCGAGGAGGACGCGCCGCCCGACGCGCGCCTCGAGGACGTCCCGCCCGCGAAGGCTGCGCCGAAGGCCGAGGCGGCGAAACCCGCGGAAGGAAAGGCGGATCCGCTCGCCGGCGCGCGGCGCGCGCTGAAGGCGGGCGAGTTCGCGGAGGCCGAGCGCGCGGTGCAGGCGGTGCTGGCGAAGTCACCGGATGATGCCGACGCGGAGGCGCTCCGCAAGCAGATCGAGCTCGCGCGCGACGGCATCGCGCGCGGCCGCTCCGCCCTCGCGAAGTCCGACTGCATCGGGGCCCGCGCCGCGCTCGAGCCCGTCCTGCAGGTGGCGCCCCAGGCCTCGGACGCTCGGCAAATCCTCAACCAGTGCAGCGGCCAGCTGCCGCCCCGCAACCTCTGACTCGAGTTCTGCAATCTTCGGCTGCCTGCGGCCGGCCCCGACCGGCCGCCGCTGCGTCGCGCGGGTCGACGTGCATCACGCACGCCTTCGACCGGGATTCGCCTTGCTCCTTGCGGTGACTCGGTCGTTGCTCGGCCTCGTCGACGCCGAAATGGTCGAGTCTGAGCCTGCCCGACGTCCGAACGGACCGAAGAGACGCGGGATTCAGTGCTCGTCGAGGTCGAGGCCGCGGCGGAGCGCCGCGCTGCCGTCGCGTCCGGCGCGGTTCAGCAGCAGGCCGAGCAGCAGGTGCGGGCGCGGATCGGCGAGGGCGCGCGCCGCCGTCTCTGCCGAGGCGATGGCCTCGTCGAGGCGGTCCGTGTGCGCGAGGGCCAGCGCGAGCGCATAGCGCAGACGCGGATCGGCGCCGGCGATGGGGCCGAGCTTGTCGATGGCCGCGGGGTAGTCGGCGTGCCGGAGCCGCTCGAGGCCGGCGACCGTGGTCTCCGCCTGGACCTCGACCGGCGTGAGGGGGCGGCGGCCACGGTGCGCCTTCCAGCCGGCGGCGAGCCGCTCGAGCACCGCGGCGTCGGCGGCGTCCTTCGGGCGCCACCAGCGCTCGAGCGCCGCCTCTGTCTGGCGGGCGAGCTCGGCGGCGACGAAGCGGCGCGCATCGCCGAGCGCCGGGCCGAGGTAGCCGGCCGCAACGGCGTCGTCGACCGCGCCGAGGGCGCCCTCGAACTGCCCGCCCACGGCGCGCGTCCGGGCGGCTTCGAGCGCGCGCACCGCCTCGGCCGGCTGCCCTTCGGGCGGTGGCGCTTCGCCGGACTGGCTCAGCGCCAGCTCGAGCTCGCCCTTGACCCGATCGCGGTCCTCGGCGCCGGGGGCGGACTCGAGGTACACCCGGTATGCCACCACCGCGCCCGCCGTGTCGCGGGCCCACAGGCGCGCGCGGGCGAGGTCGCGGTAGAGCTCGATGCGCTCCGGCGCGGCCTGCGCCGCCTGCAGGAAGAGCCGCGCCGCATCGGCGTAGCGCTCCTCGTTGTAGGCCTTGCGCGCGGCGTCCACCGTCCCGTCCACCGGGCTCGCCACGTTGGCCGTGGGCCCCGCCTGCGCCGTCGCCTCGGCCGCGCACACCAGCCAACCGAGCAGGCACATCACAACCGCGCCCCTCACAGGCCCTCCGGAAGCTGTAGCGCGTAGCCGACGCCCAGAATGAGCGCGGCGCTCCCGCGTTCGCCCGGCAGGAAGTCGAACCCGAGCGCTGCGGTGCCGAACCAGTCGCTCGTGAACTGGTAGCGCGTCCCGATCTCCAATCCGATCAGGAAGATCCGGTGATCGATCTCGCCTTTGGACCACCGGGGCCGGTCGGCGGGAGGGGTGATGTCGAACGACTCGAGCACGAGCTCGAGGCCGCCGAGCACGTAAGGTTCGAAGCGTTCGATCGGGTAGCGGGCGCCTACCCAGGCCGGGCGGATCACGACGCGGCTGAGATCCTCGGCGGTGCCGTCGACCGTCACCCGCTCGAGCGTCGCGTCGACCTCGCCGGGGCTCGCGCCGAGCGTGATGCCGAGCGCCTCGACCATCATGATCCGGCCGCGCCAGCCGAGGGCCACGTCGACGCCGACGAGTGGCTGGGCGTCGGCGAACTCGTCGACGTCGCTGCGCGTCGTGCCGCTGCCGCGGCCCGCGTCGACCGAGCCCGAGGCGATGCCGCCGAGGCGCAGGCCGCCGCGGGCGTAGTAGCCGTGGGCGAGCGTGTCGGGGTGGGGCGGCGGCAGGTCGGACAACAGACCACTGCGTGGCGCGCCGAGCTCGACCTTCACCTGCAGTCGTCCGCCCGGGGGCACCTCGATGGTCTCGTCGTGCGTGTCGTAACCTTCGGCCTCGACGTGGAGCGCGTGCTTGCCGGCGAGCACGTCGAACGCGCCGGTGCCGTGGGCGACCGGGACGCCGTCGAGCGTGGCCTTCGCGTGCTTCGGGGCGACGTCGAGCACGAGCTTGCCGTTCGCGGCCTGGAGCGTGAGCGCGACCTCGGCGGCGCGGTCGGCGAGGACGCGCACCGTCTCCTCGGCGGTGACGTGCGCGGGCGCCTCGGCGCGGATCGTGTGCTCGCCGGGCGCGACGGGATAGCGGCCCGGGCCCTGCCCCAGCGGCTGCCCATCGAGGAACAGCTGCGCTTCGGGCGGCGTCACCGCAACCTCGAGGATGCTCGTGCCGCGCATCGCGGTCAGGGCGGTCGTCGCCGCGGCCTCGAGCGTCGCGCCGCGGCCTTCGAAGGTCACGGGCGCCCCGGCGCCCGCAGGCACGCGCGTGAGCGTGACGCGGAAGCCTTCGCCGTCGCGATCGGCGCTGGCGTCGAGGCGCGCCGCGGCGCCGACGAGCGCGAGGCCGGCCTGCGCAGCGTCGTCGCACGGCGCGCCGTCCTCGAGACAGCCCAGCGATGCCGGCCACTTCGCTGCGCGCAGGTGCTCGGCGATGGCCGCCTCGTCGAGCCGCTGGCCGGGCATCTCGGCCGCGCCGGCGGCCACGAGCGCCTGTCGCAACGCGTCGCCGCGCGGCCCGGGGAAATGCCAGAGCACGACCTCGGGCGGAGCGGCGAGGAAGACCAGCAGGAGCCACGGAGCCATCGACGCGAATCTAGCACGGCCCGCCGCCGACGACGCGAGCCTGCGGCGCCGATCGTCGGTTGCTTGCCGCTCTCGGCGGGGCTGGCCTATCCTCTGCGCCCGAGACGGGTTCCCAGGAGTGCCCCATGCGCCGCTCGCTGTTCGCGCTCGCCGCGTCCACCGCGCTCTTCGCCGCCTGCGGTGACGAGGAGACGCCCGCCCCGAACGAGCCCGCCGTCGTCACGGCCGAAGCGAAGTGCCGCAAGGTCGGCACCGAGTCGACCTACGAGCTGAACGAGATCAGGGTGGTCGTCGAGGACGCCGACGGCGCCGAGGACCTGCTCGACACCGAGGCGGGCGCCTCGGTGTCGGTGCTCGTGATCTCGGCGCGCCTGCAGCCGACGGCCGCAGCTGAGGGCGAGGAGCGCGTGGTGTACACCTGGCAGAAGCAGGCGAGCGAAGAGCCGATCTACTGCGGCGATGACGGCAAGCTGCTCGAGGTGCGCTTCGAAGCGACCGACACCGACGGGTTCCCCGCCAGCGCCCTCATTCGCTCTCGACCGCTCTGAGCACCGGCCAGCCGGGGCGCCCGGCTACTGGCCGCCGCCCGGGTCCTCGGTGCCGTCGCGCATGCCCTCGAACGAGCCTTCGAAGGGCGGCCCCTCGTCCTCGGCAGTGCGGATGATGCCGCGCCACACGCCCTCGGTGATGAGGTCGGGCTGCAGGTCGTCGTTCTGCTCCACGAAGCGGAACGTGCCGTCCAGCGTGAGGCGCGTGTCGATGCGCAGGCGGCCGATGATCGCCTCGGCGGCGTCGCCCGCAAGGCCGATGATCGTCGTGCACCAACCCTCGATGCTGTCGCGGCTCACGATGTTGATGCCGCCGATGCGCAGGTGATCGCGCCCCCCGGTGATGCCGTCGGCGAAGGCCGGGCAGTTGGCGAGGTTCAGCAGCCCGTCCCGCAGGTTCGTCGCCCCATCGGCGATCTCCGGCAGGACGATGTTGTTGAGCACGAACAGGATCAGGCGGCCGTACTGCAGGTCCAACGTGTGCTGGTTGATGATGCCCTGGTCGTAGCTGTGCACGCGGCCGGTGAATTGCCCGTAGACCAGGTTCACGCCCTCGAGGGCCGCCGCGACCTCGTCCATCGTGAATTCGTAGCGCCCGCACATCGGATCCGGGTTGTCCTGGCACGGTAGCCGCCAGTAGAAGGCCATGCCGATCCAGTTCTGGCTGCCGTCGAACGTGCCGTCGGCCCGCAGCTTGCCGAGGCGCATGCGGCTGATCACTTCCATCTGCGAGACGATGCCGACGAGGTCCTCGCCGATCAGGAAGAAGCTGCGCACCCACTCCGGCGCGTCGTTGTCGATGTAGTCGTTGATGATGTCGTTGAGGTCGTCCTCGACCCAGCCTCGCACCAAGTCGATCACGAGGCCGCCGATGGCGCCCGCCGCCTGCCGCACGAAGTTGTCGACGAGGTCGAAGATCAGGCCGGCGATCTCACGCTCGTGGTTGCGATCGCCGAAGAAGCGCACGAGGCCGCGGATGACGTCGCCGATCGTGCCCGGAATGGCGTCGGTGAAGTCGAACGTGTTGTTGACGGAGTAGGTGCCGGCGGGGTTGAGCGGCAGCAGGAACAGCGGCACCGAGACGCGCCGCGAGGTGCCGTCGGGCACGACCACGTCGGACACGCAGCCGCCGGCGGCGAGGACGCCGCCGTTGGCGAGGCGGCCGCGCACGACGATGCTGACCTGGGTGCCGGCGAGGAGCGGGCCGAACTGCAGCGTCTCGCCGGTGTTCTGCGCCACCGCGCTGAGGACGACGTCCTCGGGCGGGGCGAGGTAGTACGGGTCCTCGCAGAAGGGGCCGTCCTCGATGAGGTAGGTCTCGATGCTGCCGATCGCCGCGGGGCCCTCGTAGTCGAAGGCGACCTCGATGTTGCCCGCCGGGACGTCGACCACGTGCACCGTGAAGTCGACGACGCGCGTCTCTTCGCCCCAGGCCTGCACCGTGAGCTGGCGCACGTCGCTGCTGCCGCGCAGCGTGACCGAGGCGAAGCCCTCTTCGTCGGTGATCACGCGCTGGGCGCTGAGGCTGGCGTCGCCGCGGTCCTCGTCCTCGATGGCGAACTGGATGCGTTCTTCGGGGACGGGATCGCCCTGCTGGTCGAACAGCAGCACGCCGAGCTCGACCGTGCCGCCCTTGTGGACGCTCAGCTCGTCGTCGCCGGAGATGACGAGGATGCGGGCGAACTGGAACTCGACGCCGCCGTCGGGCGGGATGGGCCGCCCCGCGTCGTCGTACTGGATCGGGCGCGTATCGGGCGGCTCGCCCTCGACGTAGACCGTCCGTTCGGTGGGGCGGGTCTCGTCGCCACAGCCGGTCACCGAGAAGACGACGGCGAGCGCCGTCAGCAGCGCTGTGCGATGCGAAGCCAGCCGCGCCCGGGCCCCCATGTGCTCACCCCCGCGTCGATCCCCGGAAGTCTAAACCGAAACGGTGGAAGAGTTCACGTCCTCGGGCGGCGGCGGAGGGCGGCGGAGGCGCAACGCCACGCGGATCAGGCCGGTCAGCGCGAGCGCCGCGTTGAGCGTCATGAGCGCGACGGCGAGCGCTGCGGGCCAGCGGTCGATCGGCTGGTCGGTGGTGTCGAAGAGGCGGATGCTCTCGTCGGCGGAGATGCCGTAGCGCTGTCGCAGCGTGGCCGCGACGCCTGCGAACACCGGGTCGCCGTCGGGGTCGAAGAGCCTCCCCGTGCCCTCGACCTCGAAGCCGGGCAGCGCGCCCGCGTGGCCCTCGCGCCAGGCGAGGACGTCCTCGCGGTCGGCGGCGAGCACGGCGAAGACCCGCTGGCCCCAGAGGCGGACGTAGAGCTTCCGGCCGGCGCTCCGCGTGCGCACGTCGGCCTCGGGATCGCCGGGATCGCCGGCGACGAGGACCTCGAGATCGGCGACGTGGCCGCCGAGCCGGCACCAGGCCTCGCGCGGCAGGGCGGCGACCTCGCGGTTGCAGTCGGCGGCCTCTCCGGCCTTCAGGAAGTAGGCGGCGCCGGGCGCGTGGTGCGCGATCATGAGCACCGAGCCGGCCAGCACGAGCGCCAGCAGCAGCGCGCGCGCCCCCGAAGGACGGGGGGCCGGCGCCTCGTCGGGAGACTCGTCGTTCACGGGCAGGGTGCTCGCAGGCATCGACCCTTCGACAACGCGCCGCCGCGAAGGTTCAGCACTCGCGCGCGAACAGGTCTTCGAGCTCCTGGACGATCTCGGTCTCGTCGCGCCGCGTCGCGAAGGACAGCTCCTTCACGAGCAGGTTGCGCGCCTCGTCGAGCATCTGGCGCTCGCCGTAGCTGAGCTCCTTGTCGCCCTTGAGGCGGTACAGGTCGCGCAGCACGCAGGCCACCTCGCAGACCGAACCGGTGCGCAGCTTCTCGCGGTAGTGGCGATAGCGGCGGTTCCAGGTCTTGTCCTCGAGCTTCTCGGCGGCGGCCCGCAAGATCTCGTAGACGTTGCGGACCTGCTGTTCGTCGATGATCTGCCGGAGGCCGACGGAGCCGGCCTTGTGCGTCGGAATGCGGATGGTCGTGCCGGTCTCCACCAGCCGCAGGGTGTACACCTCGATCGAGCTTCCCCCCACTTTCATGTGCCCGATGTCGGTGATCTGACCGATGCCCTGCCCCTGATAGACCGCCATGTCACCGACCGAAAACGGCATGGTGCGAGCCCTCCCTCTCGTCTGGCGAAAGGCGATGAAACCACGGCGGGGATCGGGACACAACCCTCCCGCCCGGCCCCGACCCCCGAATTGACCGGCCGCGAACGGCGCGAATATGATCCCCCGCGTTCCTGCCTGCCGCCGGCACCGAGTGGAGAGGGATGCGCCCTTCGGACCCGATCGAACGCGTCCTCACCGAGGTGACGCTCCCCGCCGAGGCGGACGAGGCCCTGCACGGGGCGCTGCGCGCGCTGCGCGACGGACGCGTCGACGAGGTGCTTGCGCTGTTCGACGGGTCTGCGGCCACGCCGGACGCGCTCCACCTCGTCGGGCTGGCGCACCTGCGCCGCGCCGACGCCTGGCGCGCGGCGGCGGCGCTCGAGCGGGCGCTGGCCGCCGAGCCCGACGCGTTCTGGCTGCTGCGGACGCTCGCCGCCGTCCGCGAGACACAGGAGACCTACGACGAGGCGGCCGAGCTTCTGCGGCGCGCCCTGCAGGCCCGCCCGGACGACCCGGGCGCCATCGCGGCCCTCGCGCGCTGCTACAACGCGCTCGGACGCCTGAGCCGCGCCGAGGCCCTCGCGCGGCGCGGGCTCGAGCTGTCTCCCGGCGATCGCGAGCTGCTCGGGGCGCTCGTCGAGACGTTGCAGCGTCAGGACCGGCACCCCGAGGCGGTCGAGGCGCTCGGCGAGGCGCGCGACGGCGAGCTGGCGGTGGCGCTCGCGCGCTCGCTCCTGCACCTCGGGCGCGGCGAGGAGGCGCGGGCGCTGTTCGCCGAGGCGCTGCGCCGCGACGCGGAGTCCCCCGACGCCCTGGCGGGCATGGCCGAGGCGCTGGCCCAGACGGGCCACCTCGCCGAGGCGCCCGGTTACGTGCTGCGGGCCCTGGCGACGGCGCCGGACCGGGTCGACCTGCACTTGTTCCACGCGCGGCTGCTGTTGGCGCTCGGGCGTCACGAGGCGGCGGAGACGGCGGCGATCCACGCGGCGTCGCTCGAGCCGGACGAGCCCGCGGGGTACGTCGTCGCGATGCAGGCGGCGCGTGCGGGGGCGCGCATGGAGCGGGCGTCGGCGCACGCGCGCGACGTGCTGCGCCTGCTGCCCGACGACGCCGAGGCGCTGGCGGTGCGGGCGCTTGCGCTCGTCGCGGCCGGTGAGGCCGCCGAGGCGCTGGCGCTGGTCTCGCCGCGCCTCGTCGGCGACGACACCCCCGTCGACCTGCGGCTGGCCGCCGGCGCGGCGCTCACGGCGCTCGGCCAGCCCGAGGCGGCCGAAGAGCACCTGCGCCACCTGGGCGATGACGCGCTGGCGCGCGACCTGCGCGGCCTCGCGGCCGACGGCGGCGAGGCGGGGCGCGAGGTGCGGCGAAGGCTCGGCGCGGTCGAGGCGGATGACGACGACGACGCGGTCCCCGACGAGTCGCTCGCCTCGCGTTCGTCTGGGGCTTCGCGGCGGCCGACGAGCGCGGTGCCGTCCCCCGTCGAGGCGGTCGTGAGCCAGATCCTGGGCCCCCGGGCCGACGCCCGCCGTCCGACGGGTCCGCTCGCCTCGATCTCGGCGCTGGCCACGCCGCCGCTGCCCGCGCCGGCGAGCGATCCGCCGCCGCCCGCCTCCGTGCCGCCGCTGGCGGTGGAGGGGACCGACGGCGTGCCGGAGCCGCCCTCGATGCTGGCACCGCCGGCGCCGCTGCCGTCGGTGGCGGCCACCGAGGCGCTGGCACGACTGCACGCGGTGCGGCGGCTCATCGCCGACGAGCCGGCGCTCGCCGATCTACGACTGGCCGTGGAGCGCCTCGTCGAGACACACGACCAGCCGCTGCTCCTCGCCATCCTGGGTCCGCCCGGCGCCGGCAAGACGACGTTCGTCAACGCGCTGATCGGCTCCGAGGTCATCCCCGAGGGCACGCGCGTCGCGCTGATGCTGCGCTACGGCAGCGAGCCCGGCGGACGCGTGCTCTACCGCGACGGGCGCGTCTCGACGGTGCGCATCCGCGACCTGCGGGCCTTCCTCGAGGCCAACGAGGAGGCGCTGAGCGCCGCGGCGGTCCGACTCGTGGAAGTCCTCGTCCCGATTGAAGAACTGACGCGGGCGAGCATCCTCGATCTGCCCGATCCGCTCGCGCCGGGCGACAGCGAGCCGCTGCTGGCCGAGGCCGACGCGGCGCTGTGGCTGGTCGGGGCGGATCAGCCGGCGAAGCACTGGCGCGAAGCGGCGCACTGGCTCGGGCGCGGCGCCATCGAGGCGGTGGCGGTCGTCACCCGCGTCGACGCCCACGACGAGGCACGCGTCGCGAAGGCGGCGTCGCGGGCCGAGCGCGCGCTCGGGCGACGCGTGCACGGCGTGGCGGCGGTCAGCGCGCGGCTCGGCCTCGACGGCCTGGCGCGGCGCGACGTCGAGGCGGTGCGGGCGAGCGGCTTCGGCAAGCTGCACCGGCTCCTGCGCCAGTCGCTCTTCGACCGGGCGGCCGTCATCCGGCAGGCGGCGGTGCGGCTGCGGCTGCGCCGCATCCTCGCGAAGGTGCTGGCGCGGCTCGACGATCGCCTCGAGGCGCTCGGCCATCGCGAGGCGGCGGTGACGCGCATCGCGCGTCGCATCGAGGACCAGCAGCGCGCGTTCGCGGCCGAGGTCGGGCCCGAGGTGGTCGACGCGCTGGGTCGTGACATCCAGCAGGCCGGGGGCCGGCGGGGGGTCGGCGAGGCGGTGGACGCCCTGCGCGCCTCGATCGAGGCCCGGCTCACGGCGCGGCTCGACGCGCTCTTCGACGAGCTCGAGACGATCTTCGCGGGGGGCGCCGACGACACGATCGCCGCCCGCGTCGCGGCCCTGCGCGGCATCATCGACGGCTACCGCCAGCTGCGCTTCGAGGAGATCTTCGGGCGTCACCGTGCCTATCTCGAAGGATGGATCGATCGGGCCCCGTCTGGTCGCGACCTGGCGCTCGACCGCGCCCGGCCGCTGAAGCTCGAGGGGCTGGCGGACGCGCTGTTCGACGGCCTCGCCGCGTTCGCCGAGGAGGCGGCGGGCGAGCTGCGCGAAGCGCGCGCCGATCTGGCGCGGCGGCTGGTCGAGCCGCTCGAGCACCTCGCGCGGTCTTCCGGGCCCTGATGCGCCGCATTGCAGCGACGATCGGCCTCCTGTTCGCCGGGTGCGCCGCGGGGGACATCGCCGAGGGGGGCGAGTGCGAGGGCGCCGCCTGCGGGCCGCGCGGCAACGCGCCCGACGCGGCGGCCGGTGACGCGGCGCCGGTCGGCGACGCCGCGTGGCGGTCCGATGGCGCGCCCGCCGATGCCGGCGCGTCCGATGCTGCCGCCTCCGATGCAGTGGCGCCCGACGCCGCGCCGCCCCCCGGCTCCGATCGCGATCGCGACGGCGTCGCCGCGCCGGAAGATTGCGACGACACCGACGGCCGGCGCTGGCCCGGCGCGCCCGAGACGCCCGACGACGGCGTCGACAGCGACTGCGACGACTTCGACGCCATCCCCTGCGGCGCGATCGACGACTGCCCGCCCGCGCACTACTGCGCCTTCGACGCCGACGCCGGGCGCTGCCTCCCCGGATGTCGCGCCGAGGACTGCCGCGACGGCCAGCGGTGCCACTCGCGGCTCCGCGCCTGCGTCCCCGACGACGCGACGTTCTCGTGCGGCCGGTCGGCGGACTGTCCCGACGGCTCGATCTGCCGCGTCGACGCCGTGCCCGGCACCGACGACATGATCGCCCGCTGCCGCGAGCCCGAGGGCCCGGGGGCGCGCGCCGCGGCGTGCGACGAGGGCGCGGATTGCGCGTCGGGCATCTGCGTGACCGGACAGTGTCTCGATCCGTGTCTCGCCGACGGCGACTGTCTCGACGGCAACACATGCCTGTGGACGCGCCTGTTCAACGGCTCGACGGCGTGGCGCATCCGCACCTGCCGGCAGGCGCCGCGGCGGTGCGAGCGGCTCGGCGACTGCGGGCCGACGGAGCGCTGCGCGCCGATCGCCGCGTCCGACGGCCCGCGCGGCTTCTTGCTCGCCTGCGTTCCCGGTCGCATCGGCGCCGGCGCCGGCGGGGCGGCGTGCGCCCGCGACGAGGAGTGCGTGACCGGCGAGTGCCTGGACGAGGGCATCTGCTTCGGCCCGTGCGCCGCCGACGGCGACTGCGCCGGCGACGCGCGCTGCTACGAGGCCGGCGTGTTCATCGTCGACGACGGCAGCACGGTGGGGCGCGCCGACGATCTGCGCATCGGTCTGCCCGCGTGCCTCCCGGACGGCGGCAGCGCTGCGCCCTGCGCTCGGACCGCCGACTGCGAGGGCGGCGAGGTCTGCGCGCTGCGGACGTCGGTCGACGGCCGGCGGCTCGTCGCGGCGTGCGTCCGTGGGGGGGAGGGGGCCGCCGCGGGTGCGCCCTGCGCGGACGACGGGGCCTGCGCCAGCGGCTTCTGCCGCGAGGGGGCCTGCTTCGGCGTCTGCGGCGCGGACGCCGACTGCGCCGCGGGCGCGCGGTGCGCCGTCGGGCGCTACGTCTTCGGGACGCAGGGCACGCGGGATCCGAACGACGACGTGTACGCGGACGTGGGGCTCTGCGCCCGCTGAGCGGTGCGAGAGGGGGGCGGCGGGGACATGCGCGGGGGGGACGAGGACGAGCGGGCGCTCGTCGACGCCTGCATTGCGGGCGACCGCGAGGCGCGGCGGCGGTTCGTCGCGCGCTTCCATCGCGCGGTGCATCAGGCGATCTCGTTCCTGTCGGTCGTGCGCGCGGGCCGCGTGCAACTCGCCGACGTCGACGACGCGCTGCAGCTCGTCTTCCTCGCCGTGTTCGAGGCCGAGGCGCAGGTGCTGCGCCGCTGGGCGGGGCGCGCGGGGCTCAAGACCTACCTGTGCCGCATCGCCGAGCGGGTGGCGCTGCGGCACTTCCGGCGCACGCTCGAACAGCGCGGACGCTTCCGCCTGGCGCTCGACGGCGCCGACGCCGAGCTGGATCTCGACGACGCGGAGCCGCCGCCGCTCGAGGGGCTGGGCACGGTCGAGGAGGTGGCGCGCCTGCGCACGGCCATTCTCGACAAGCTCTCCCCCAAGGGACGCCAGTTCTACGAGTACCTGTTCGTCCAGGAGCTCGACGTGACGACGATCGCGCGCCTGGAGGAGACGAACGCCAACAACGTGTACCAGTGGAAGAACCGCATCGCGAAGACGGCGCTCGAGGTGCTGCGCGACGAGGGCTACGACGCCCGGTAAGAACCGCCGTCTGCGACTGCACTGGAAAACTGCATGGCTGACTGGGACGACTATGACGAGCTCGACGAGGCGGCGCTGGCAGCGGCCGACGCGGTGCTGCGCGCGCTCGAGCGTGGCGGCGAAGCCGAGCCGCCGGCTTCGCTCGCCGAGGTCGACGAGCGCTGGCTCGCGGTGGCGGTCGTGCAGCTGGCCGGGCCGCTCCCCGCGGCGCTCGCGTCGGCGGCGCCCGAGCTCGAGGCGCTCGGCGACGGGCGGTTCGCGCTCGCCGTCGAGGCCGCCGGCGATGCCGTGCGGACGCTCGTCGACGCGGTCCGCGGCGCCGCGCCGGTGCGGGCGGCGGTCGTCGTCGGCCGGGGCGCGCGCGGTCACAACGCGGTGCTCGGTCCGGCGACCGACGCGGCGGCGGCGCTGTTCCGCCGCCTCGTCGCCGAAGGCGCCGAAGGGGTCGTCCTCGACGCTCGAGCGCACGCCGCCGTCGGCGGAGCGGGCGAGCCGGTGGCGGGCGGGGTGCGCCTGCCGGCGCCCCGGCGTGCGGCGCCCGCCGCGCCGGTGGCGACCGCCGCCTCGAAGCCGCGCCGCCGGTGGCCGCTCGCCGTCGCCGCCGCAGCCGCCGTCGCGGCGCTGGCGCTCGTGCCGTTGCTGCGCCCAGGCGGCACACCGCCCCCGGCGTTCATCTACGTCGCCGGCGAACGCGCCGACACGGTGCGCCGCCCCGACGCGGGCACCTTCCGCGAGTCGGACGTGCTGGCGGTGACCGTCGAGGCGCCGGCGGGGGGGTACGTCAGCCTGCTCCTGCTCGACAGCCGAGATCGCTTCGTGCTCACCGAGCCCGCGCGCCTCAACTTCGAGAGCGCGCTCCTGCGCGAGCGCTTCGAGCTCGACGGGCAGCCGGGGCGCGAGCGCTTCCTCGCGGTCGTCAGTCGCCGCCCGGTGCCCGACCTGCCGAGCCTGCTCGCGCGGATCAACGACCGCGGCGACCTCGATCGCGAGGCGCGCCTCGCCCACCTGCACGATGCCCTGAAGGCGCGCCTGCCGGCTGAAGCCTTCACGCTCGTCCAGTCGAGCGACATCCAGCACGCGCCGTGAAACCGCTCGCCTCGCTTGCCGCCGATCGGGTGGGTCGCGCCCGCTTTGCGCTGCTCCTCGGCCTGATCCTCGCGGGGTGCTCCTCACCGGACGCGTTCGCCGAGGGCGAGGCAGCCTACGCGCGAGCCGACTACGCGGCGGCGCGGGCGGCCTACGAGCAGGCGCTGCGTCAACCGGGTGCCGCGGCGACGCCCGCGAGGGCGCGGGCGCAGCTCGGCCTGACGCTGCGCAAGCTCGGCGAGCTGGCCGCGGCGGAGGCGGTCCTGCAGCGGGCCATCGACGAGGCACGCGGCGAGGGCGACGCGCCGCTCGAGGCGGTGGCGCGGCGCTACCTGGGCCAGGTCTACGCCGCCGAGGGCGAGCGACCGGCGGCGATGGCGCAGTTCGACGCGGCGCTCGCCTTCCACCGCGAGCATGGCCCCACGGCGGACCTGCTCAAGGTCCAGACGAGCCGCGCCGCCCTCGCATGGGAGATGGACGATTTCCAGGCGGCCTACGACGCCTACGCCGACGTCTACGACCGCGCGCAGGCCGCCGGGGACACGGCGCTCGAGGCGCAGGCGCTCGACGGTCTGGGGGTGCTGATGGCCCACGTGGGCGAGCACGAGTCGGCGCGGTGGCTGGTCACGCGCGCCGGCACGCTCCACGCGGGCGCCGAGCGCACCGAGGCGCTGGCGCGCTCGACGCTGAACCTCGCCAACCTGGCCGCCGAGGAGGGCCGCTTCGCCGAGGCGCGCGACCGCGCCGCGCAGGCGAGCGAGGTGGCGGCGAGATCGGGCAACCGCTTGCTCCAGGCCCAAGCGCGGCTCGTGCTCGCGAACGCCTGTCTCGCCGAGGGGCTGCACGAGCGCGCGATCGCCGCGGCCGACGAGGGGCTGGCGCTCGGCGGGTCTTTCGACGCGATCATCGACGACGCGCACCTGATCCGGGCGATGGCGCTGGCCGCGCTCGAGCGCTGGCCCGATGTCGACGAGGCGCTCGGTCGGCTCGAGGCGCGCGGGCGCCTGCCCGACCGCTGGAAGGCCTTCGCCGAGGACGTGGCGGCCCGGCGCGCCGCCGCCGCGGGCGACGCCGAGGGCGAGCTGACGCACCGGCGGCGCGCGATCGACCACTTCGAGTGCCTGCGAGGCCAGTTCGGGCCCGAGATGCTGGCGTCGTTCTACAACCGGCGCCGGCTCGGCATCTACCAGGACCTCCTGCGGGCGCTCGTGCGGCGCGACCGCGTCGACGAGGCCGCCGATCTCGTCGGCCGCATCAAGGCGCGCGCGCTCGTCGAAGACCTGCTGCGCCTCCACCGCGGCGACGTCGCGGCCGCCGGGCCCGATCCGCGGCGCCTGCAACGCGGCGCCAACCTGCGCCAGGTGGCGAGCGGCCTGGGCGCCCCGCCCGGGGTGGTGGCGCTGGCGTCGCGGCTGCCCGACGACACGGCGGTGCTCGACTACTACGCCCTCCCCGACGAGCTGCTGGTGTTCCACGTCACGCGGTCGGAGCGGCGGCTCTTGCGGGTGGCGATCGACGCCGCGTCGCTTGCGGGCCAGGCGGCGGCGCTCGAGCGCGGCATCCTCGGGCGTGGGCGCGACTACGAGGCCCCGGCGGCCTGGCTGGCGGCGCGCCTGCTCGACCCGCTCGCCGCCGCGCTCAACGGCCCCGGGGCGCCCCGGCGGCTCTGCGTGGTGCCCCACGGGCCGCTGCACCGCGTGCCCTTCGAGGTGCTGCCGTGGGGGGGCGAGCGGCTGCTCGACCGCTTCGACGTCTTCTCGGCGCCGAGCCTGCCGGCGCTGGCGGCCCTGCTCGAGGCGGCGCCGGCGACGGCGACGCCGCGGGTGCTCGCCGTCGGCGATCCGGTCGAGAACCTGCCCGGCGCCCGGGCCGAGGCGGCGCGCATCGCCGCGCTCTTTCCGGAGCGGACGGTGCTGCTCGGCGCCCAGGCCGTCGAGACGACGGTGCGCGCGGCGATGGGTGCCGCCGACGTGGTGCACCTCGCCGTGCACGGCATCGAGCCCACCTCCGGACGGCCGGCCTGGCTCGAGCTCTTGCCCGACAGCGCGCACGACGGGCGGTTGTTTGCCGACGAGATCGCGGCCCTCCGGCTGAAGTCGAGCCTCGTCACGTTGTCGGCCTGCGACTCCGGCGTCGGCGCGCCCAACCGAGGCGACGAGATCCCGGGCGTGCTCGACCGCGCCTTCCTGCAGGCGGGCGCGCGCACGGTGATCTCGAGCCGCTGGCCGGTGAGCGACGCGGCAACCCTGCGATTCATGGACGCTTTCTATGGCGCGCTCGCCGAGCAGAGGCGGCTGGGCGCGTTCGCCGCGGCGCAGCGGGCGCTGCGGAGCGGTCGAGTGACGGCGGCGGGGATCGACGAGGGGGCGCTGGCGACGGCGGTGCGCGGGGTGCGCCGCGCCGCCGGTGAGGGGCGCCCCACCGATTTCACGCACCCGTACTTCTGGGCGTCGTTCGCGCTGAAGGGCGACCCCCGCTGAATGAAGGCTGGCGCGCGCCGCGCTTCCGCTGCAGCATCGAGGCTTCACGAGGTCCATCATGCCGACGCCGTGGGTGCCCCCCGATCCCGACATGCCGCAGCCGCTCCGCTGGGACGCGGCGCGTTCCTTCACCGCGTTCCCCATCCTGCTGAAGGGCATGTCGCCGCACGAGGAGCAGCCCGACCACGCCTTCTCGCTCGAGGGCAAGCCGCTGGCGGTGATGATGCTCGAGGTGGTCGATGCCGCGCAGTTCCTCTACCGGGGCATCGCGATCGGCGACGCGGCGCACCTCGGCGGCCGCTCCAAGGCCACGATGCGCAGCGTGCGGGTGGCGACGAACGAGGCCAAGACGGCGGCCGGCGCCGTACAGCGAGGCGGCCTCTCGTTGGGCCCCTCGGCCGTCACCCACCGCTGGGCCGGCGCCGAGGCGGCGGTGATCACCGCAGCCGCCAAGCCGCCGCTGAACGCGCCGGAGACCTGGTACGCCGTGGCCGTGCCGTATCTGCCGAAGCCGACGAAGCGCTACACCCGCTTCGCGGACTACCTCGCTCAGGCCGCCTGGGCCAAGGTCCCGGCGGCCGGCGGCACGGTCGAGCTCGCGGTCCGCGCCGTCCGCGGCACGGAGTACGGTGTCTTCCTCGCCACCGGCGGCACGGTCGATTTCAGCGTCCGATCGCCCGCGAGCCGCCTCGCGCTCGTCTGAAGATCGCCCGCGCGAGACACGCGGGGTATCGTTGCCGCGATGTGGGCCCGCCTCGTCCAGTGGATGGACGCCGTCTACGAGAGCGCGCAGGCCGACGGCAGTCGCTGGCGTCGCTGGCCGGCCGTCGTCGGCCGGACGGTCTTCCAGCTCGCGCGCCAGCTGTACCACGACGATTGTCTCGGCGCGGCCGCCGCGCTGACGTTCACCACGCTGCTGTCGCTCGTCCCGCTCCTGGCCGTCGTCTTCGCCGTGCTGCGCGCGTTCACCTCGAGTGAGGAGGTGAGCGGCCAAGTCGCCGACTGGCTCGCGAGCAGCTTCCTCGCCGGCAGCGTCACCGAGGTCGCCGACCAGCTCTACCAGTTCCTCGAGCGCGCCCGGTCCGGCGCCGTCGGCGCCGTCGGCTTCGCCTTCCTGATCGTCACTGCCGTCTCGCTCTTCCTGTCGATCGAGACCGCGTTCAACCGCATCTGGCGCGTGACGCACACGCGGCCCTTCCACCGCCGCGTGGTCACGTTCTACGCGGTGATCACGCTGTCGCCGGCGCTGGCCGGCGTCGCGCTCTACGCGACCGCCGCCCTGCAGTCGGGCCTCGAGCGCGTCCCGTTCGCCGCCCGCGTCGTCCCGTGGCTCCTCGAGGTCACCGCGCTCACGATGATCTACCGGCTCATGCCGCACGCCCGCGTCCGCTGGAGGCCCGCCCTCGTCGCCGGCGTCGTCGCGGCGATCGTCTTCGACGTCACCAAGTGGGGCTTCAACGAGTACATCGGCAGCATCTACAGGGGCTCGGTCCGCGCGGCCATCTACGGCTCGTTCGCGCTCGTCCCCATGTTCTTCTTCTGGATCTACGTGACCTGGATCATCGTGCTCGGCGGCGTCGAGCTCACGTTCATCGCGCAGAACTGGAAGCTGCTCAACGACGAGCGCGTCCTGCGCCGGCACCGCGAGCTGCACGGCGAGCGGCGCATGCCCACCGGTTACATGACGGCGCGGGTCTTCCTCGAGGTGGCCGAGCGCTTCCGGACGCAGGGGGGCGGCGTCTCGCTCGAGGACGTCGCGCGCCGGCTCGAGGTCTCCCTTGCCGAGCTGCAGCCCGCGGTGCGCCTGCTCACCGAGGCGCAGCTGCTCGTGCCGGTCGAGGACGCGGCGCCGGGTCCCGAGGTCATCCCCGGCCGCGCGCTCACCCGCATCACGCTGGGCGAGTTGTACGCGCTGCCGTCGCGCCGCGGTTACCAGCCCGGCCAGCTGCCGGCGAAGGGCGCCGCACGCGCCGTCGAGGACCGCCTGCGCCTCGCGCAGGACCACCTCGACGCCGATCTCGACGTCGATGTGGAGACGCTCCTCGCCCGCGCCGACTCCGCCTGATTCACGGCGGCGGCAGCCACACGCGGATCTGCTGCCCACCGGCGGGCCCGGGGCCGCGCGCGATGCGCCCGCCGTCGAGTCGCACCAGGCGCTCCATCAGCGCCGCCGAGATGAACGGCCACGGCGCCGCGAGCAGCGGCTCGTCGAGCGTGGGCCGCTCCGGACCGCTGTCGAGCAGCGTCAGCGCGAGCCCGTCCTCGAACGACGCCACCAGCGTGATCTGGCGCGGCCCCGGCGCGTGCAGCACCGCCTCGAGCGACTGGCGCAGCATCTCCGCCACCAGCAGCCGCAGCCGGTCGGGATCGCTCGTCACCGGCGCCGGCCGTGCCGTCTGCCGCACCAGCGCCACGCCGTGCGTCTGTAGCGCCGGCTCCACGATCAGGCAGGCCTCGTCGAGCACCGGCGCGGCGTCGATCAGGCGCCGGCGCGGATCCGTCTCCGCCGCGACGATGCCCGAGAACATGCGCTCGAGCGCGGCGAGCGCCTCGGCGTCGGTCCCGTCGCGCACCCGGTCGCGCAGCGCCGACAACGCCGGCCGCAGCCGCCGCGCCGTGTCGCGCGCCACCAGCTCGAGCAGCTCCGCGCGCTCCGCCGCAGCGACGTCCTGCGTCACTTCGAGCCGGCGCGCCATCGCCGCGAGCCGCACGTGCGGCTCGAGCTGCGGACCGATCACCGCTGCGAGGTGCGCCAGCGCGCGATAGGCCGTGCGCTCCGGGACGACGCCGTGCCGGCCCGGTCCGAGCTGGAGCACCGCCACGAGGCGGTCCTCGACCAGGCACGGCGCCAGCAGCGACGTGGCCCCGCCCGCCGGCGAGGAGAGCAGGGCCCGCTCCTCGTCGTCGAGCGGCCCCGCCGCCAGGTCCGCCGCCGAGACCGGCGCGCAGAACACCCGCGCCAGGCCCAGCAGGTGCCCGCCCGCCGGCAGCGCCACCGGCGCGAGCGCCCCGTCCGGCGCATACGGCCGCCAGCGCCCGTCGCCGCTCTCCACGAGGCAGCGCGCCTCGAAAACGTCCAGCTCGTTGGTCAACGCGTCCGCCACGGCGGTCAGAGCCGCCGCCGGATCGCGCGCCGCCAGCAGCGCGCCCTCCACCCGCCGCCGCAGCCGCGCGGGCGAGACGTGCCGCCCCCAGGCGAAACGCGCCGCCAGCCGACGGAGCGGCCGCCGCAGTCGCCACCACACGATCGCCGCCAGCGCGCCCGCCGCGAGCACCAGGAACGGCCCGCGCGGCGCCGGCACGTCGGCCACGGCGCCCGCGACCGCCAGCACCGCGCCCGCGAGCGGCGCCGCCAGCAGCCCGTCGAGCAGCGCCCGTCCGACGAGCGCCTCCACGTCGAGCAGCCGGTACTTCAGCGTCGCGAAGGCGATCGTCGCCGGCACCGCCAGCGAGGAGAGCGCCAGCACGTCGCCGGCGAGGTGCACGACGTCCTCGCCGCTGCCGAGGCGCGCCGTCGCCGAGATGCCCACGAAGGCCAGCGAGGGGAGCACCAGGCCCACGAGCAGCCACCCGAGCTGCTGCCGCTCGGTGTACGCCGGCTCCTGGGCCCTCGCGGACGCCAGCAGGCCGACTGCGAGCAGGTGCAGGACGGCGGCCCCGAGCACTGCCGGCATGAGGCCCTCGGTCACGACCGTCGCCGCCGCGCCTGCGCTCCCCACGACGTAGCCCGCCAGAGGCAGCCACGACGCGCCGCCGCGGCGCCCGAGCTCCCGCCGCAGCATCACGAGCGCGTGCAACAGCAGCGCGGCCCCGAGCGGGACGGCCGCGCGGTGCAGCGTCGTCGCCGCCCCGCCTCGCTGCAGCAGGTCCGCGGAGGCGTCGGGCACCGCGGCCAGCAGCCCCAGGCCGATGGCCGCATGCGCCACGAAGAGCAGCCGCGTCAGCGGTCCGTCGCGGCGCCGCAGCGTGTGCACCAGCCCCGCCATGAGCCAGCCCAGCCCGGCGACGAACAGCGCGCCGCCGTGGATCGCGAGCACGCGCAGCGGCGTCGCGTCCGGGATCAGCCGGACACGGCGTCCTTTCCCGTCACCGATGTCGAGCGTTTCCCCCGGGTGGACCGCCCGCGCCGGGGGCACGAGGTCGATCGGCACCCGGTCGCCCGGATGCAGGCCCGCCCAGTCGGCCGGGCTGTCGGGGTGGATGGCGGTGACCGTGATCCACGCGCCGCCGCCGTCGGCCACGACCGCGCCGGACCACGGCGCGCGGAGCTGCCGGGCGAGCGCCGCCGTGAAGAGGCCGAGGATCGCAGCCACGAGGAAGAACGCGACGGTGCGCCCGGTGTCGGGGGGAGTGCGCCGACTCACAGTCAAGGCATCGCACGGAATGTCAGAAATGAGAACTTCGACGTGAGGCGGGCGGTGTGTCTCAGCGCCGGCGGCGCCGGATCAGGGGGAGGCCGGCGAGGCCGAGCAGGGCGAGCAGCGACGTGCCGCCGGCTGCGCCGACCGCGTCGCAGCCGCCGCCTCCGCCACCGCCGTCGTCATCATCGTCGCCACCGCCGCCGCCGGCGCCGCCACCGGCGCCACCCGCACCGCCGGCCCCACCAGCGCCGCCTGCGCCGCCCTGCCCGCCGTCCTCGATCGGCGGGATGGGACGGTCGGGATCACCGCCGTGGATGCCGATGTTGCCGCACGACTGCCCCGGCACCGGCTCCGTCGTCTCGAACGGGTTCGGATCGGGGAAGCCCGACATGCACTGGCCCTGGACGAGCGGATCGCAGCCCTCCGGGCAGGGGTCGAGCGGCAGCGTGCCCATCTCGATCGACGAGCGGATCTGGGTTGCGACCTGCGCCGTCTCCTCGTCGGCCTCGAGGTCGGGCAGTCGCTCGAACCACTGGCTGTCCATGTTCAGGTCGATGCACGCCTTGTTGGACGTGTCGCCCCGCTCGCGGCCCCACTCGTCGATCACACGCACGCTGAAGCAGTCGCGGCGCGGCAGCGGGTAGTAGTGCACCACCACCGGCACCTCGAGCTCGGGCAGGCCCGTCTGGGTGACGTCGGCGAGGCCCGGCTGGAAGTACACCGGCAGCTCGGTCGTGTCGGCGGTCGAGTCGATGGGGTTGCCGTCGACGTCGAGCTGGGTGCTCGACACGCGGTACACGATGTAGCTGAGGTCCGCGCGGTCGAGCGGCCGGAACTTCACGCGCAGCTTCAGCCGGCTCGGCACGGTGCAGGCAGGGTTGTTGTTCTGCAGCGCGCCGAAGAAACCCTCGCCGCAGCGCGGCCCCGCGGGGATGACACCGCGGATGCCTTCGAAATCGGGCACCGGCTCGAGCTTCGCGTTGTCGCCGCCGCCCTTGGTGCGGAACTCGATCTGGTACTCCTCGAAGATCGGCAACGAAGGGTTCGGCGGGCGCAGCGTGACGCGGTAGTCGGTGCGCTCCTTCAGATCGGTCATGGGATCGATCTCGACGAGCGTCAGCGGCGGCGCCTCGTTACCGACGATGAGCTGCGGCGTCTTCATGCGGATCTGGGCCGGCACGCCCTCGCCGGTGTCGATCTCGGTCAGCTCGATCTGGCTCGCTTCGGGGCACCAGGTGCCGCCGTACGCGACGCGGATGGTGGCGTCGACCGGCCAGCGCGTGGAGTTCGGGTTCGCGATGGCCACGGCGTTGGGCTGCGTCCAGCCGAACGAGACCTGGTCGGGCACGCATTGGTTCGTCTGCGCACCCGCGAGCCCGGGGACGGCGACCGCCGCGACGGCTGCGGCTGCTCTCAGTGACTTCATCGGCACCTCCTGCGACGCCGGCATCCTAACAGGAAAGCCCCGAACGCCGCGCGACCCGGAATTGCCCTTGCCTCGGACGCGCACATCGGCCCAATGAACGACGATGCGCGGGCTCGGACTGCTCTTCGTGTTGTGGTTGACGTCGCTCGAGGCGCGGGCGCAGGAGGCGCCGATCGAGCCGCCGCGCCTCGTGCAGGGCAACGAGGCGCCCTATCCGCCCGAGGCGATGCAGGCCGGCGTCGAGGGGGACGTCGCGTTGATCCTGACGATCGACGAGGCGGGCGAGGTGACCGAGGTGGAGACGACGTCCGCCCCGCTCGGCCACGGCCTCGAGGAGGCGGCGGTCGCGGCGGCGCTCGCCTTCCGCTTCGAGCCCGCCCGCTCGGGCGGCGCCCCGATCGCGGTCCGGGTGCCCTTCGTGTACCGCTTCCGCCTGCCGCCGCCGGCGGCGCTCCCCGCGCGCGCCCACGGCCGCGTCACCGACGCGGAGACGGGTCAGGCCGTCGTCGGCGCGGTCGTCGAGCTCGGCGAGCTCGCCACGGAGACCGACCGCGAAGGCCGCTTCGCTTTCGAGGGCCTTGCCGCCGGCGCGGGGGCGCTCGTCGTCTCCTCTCCGCTGCACCGCCCGGCCACGCGCGCGATCGCCCTCGCGGAGGGCGCGGACGCGGTCGCCGACGTCGCCCTCGAGCCGCTGCCGCAGGAGGCGGAGATCGTCGTCCGCGCGCCGCGCCCCGCGTCCGGCCTGACGCGCCGCACGCTCGAGGCCGAGCTCCTGCGCACGGTGCCCGGCTCGTTCGGCGATCCGCTCCGCGCCGTCCAGAACCTGCCCGGCATCGCGCGCGCGCCCAACGTGCGCGGCACGCTCGTCGTCCGCGGGAGCTCGCCGCGCGACACGTCCATCTTCGTGGACGGACTGAAGATTCCGCTCGTCTACCACTTCTTCAACGGGCCATCGGTGCTGCCGCCCGAGATCCTCGAGCGCATCGACTTCTACCCGGGCAACTACAGCGTGCGTTACGGGCGCGCGCTCGCCGGCGTCATCGACGTGGGCACGCGTCGCGCGGACGCCGAGCGCTGGCGCGGCTCCGTCGACGTCGACCTCTTCGACGCCGGTGGCTTCGTCGAGGGGCCGCTCGGCAACGGCTGGGGACTCGCCGTGGCCGGCCGCCGCAGCTACGTCGACAGGGTGATCGCCGCCGCGGACACCTTCGTCGAGGAGCGTCTCTCCACGGTCTCGCCGGCCTACTACGACTACCAGGCGCGCGTGACGCGCCGCCTCTCCGGCCGCCATCGTCTGTCGTTGTTCGTCTTCGGCTCCGAGGACTCCATCCGCGTGCTCAACGACCGCGGCAACCGCGACGACGAGGAGGGCGAGCAGGGCGCGAGCGTCGCGTTCCACCGGCTGAAGCTCGACTGGGACGCCCGCACGGACGGCGTCGAGTGGACGCTCTCGCCCACCGTGGGTCTCGACCTGCGCGCGGTGGACCGCGGCGAGACGAAGGTGGACGAGACGGTGCTCACCTACGGCGGCCGCTTCGACCTCAAGCTCGAGGCGGCCGCCTCGCTGACCCTGCGCACCGGCGTCGACGTCCAGGGCCGCTCGGTCTTCCTCGGGGCCACCCAGCGCCGGCGCGTCGAGGACTACCGCCCCTTCCCCGGCGGCGGCGGGGCGGTGCGCGAGACGCAGCGTGTGGAGCGCGAGTACGAGAACGTCGCCGCGGCCACGTTCCTCGAGGCCGACTGGCGCTTCGGCGACCTGACGCTCGTCCCCGGCGCGCGCCTCGACACCTACAGGTGGCACGGCCGCTTCCGGTGGCGCGCCGATCCGCGGCTGAACGCGCGGTACGCGCTCTCGCCCACGTTCGCGCTCAAGGCCGGCGCCGGTCTCACCAACCAGCCGCCGCCGGAGCAGCGCCTCGACCCCGAGTTCGGCAACCCGGAGCTGCACCCGGAGTGGGCCGAGCAATACGGCGCCGGCTTCGAGTGGCGCCTCGCGCCGCCGATCCTGCTCGACGTCGGCGGCTTCTGGCTGCACCGCCACGACCTCGCCGACCGCGTCAACGACGTGGAGGTCAACGGCGGCGACGACCTCGAGTCGATCGAGATCGTGCGCACGCGCTTCGCGAACCGGGGCGAGGGGCGTTCATACGGCCTCGAGGTGCTGCTGAAGCACGACCTCGCCGAGCGCTTCTACGGCTGGGTCGCCTACACCCTGTCCCGCGCCGACCGGCGGCGCAGCAGCGACGAGGCGTGGGTCGCCGCCGGCGTCGACCAGGCCCACATCCTGACGACGGTCGCCAGCTACCAGCTCGGCGCGGGCTGGGAGGTGGGCGCCCGCTTCCGCCTCGTGTCCGGCAACCGCCGCACCCCCATCGTCGGCAGCCTCTTCGAGGGCGACGATGCCGACTACGAGGCGGTGCGCGGCGCGCGCAACTCCGTGCGCCAGGGCTGGTTCGACCAGCTCGACCTGCGCGTCGAGAAGACCTGGGCGTTCCCCGCCTGGCGCTTCTCGGCCTACCTCGACCTGCAGAACGTCTACAACGCCGACAACACCGAGCTGACGACCTACGACTACCGCTACCGCGAGAGCGCCGGCGTGCCGAGCACGCCCATCTTCCCGTCGTTCGGGGTGCAGGGCCGCTATTGACCGGAGCGACCCGGAGCGTCCCCCGCGGGATGACCGACGCGGGAGACGGTCGCCGACCGGTCGGCAAGCGCGGCGCGGCGTCGCTCAGCGGTTCACGCCGACGGGCGGGCTGCCGAGCTGCGCCTGCAGCCGCTTCGCGTGGTCGAGGTGCTCGCTGATGGTCGGCCGCGCCGCCGTGATCAGCGACTTCAGCTCGGGAGCGCGCGCCGACGGCAGCAGCCCGCCGTCCATCTGGTCGAGCAGCTTCTGGTGCTCGGTGACCTGGTGGGCCACGTACAGCTGGTCGAGCTCGACCCCCGACATCGTCTGCAGATGAGCGCGGAACTCCGCGGCTTCCTGGCGCATGCGCTGGGTCAGCGCCGTCGGCATGGGGGTGATGCCGAGGCGTTGGTTGAGCGCCATCCCGTCGTTGAGCAGCCGGGTGTGGTCGTCGACCATCCGCTGCGCGAACGCGCGGACTTCGGGGTTCTGCGTCTTCGTCAGCACGAGCTTCGCTTCTTCGATCTCGGCCTCGTTGCTGGCCGCGAGAACGTCGACGATCTGCGAGTCGGGCATCTCGCGCTCGTACTTCACGTTGAGCGCGGTCTCACCGCCTGTGTTCTCGATGGCCTCGGTCGTCACCTCGTCACGGGAGGCGCAGCCGGCGCCGAGGACGGCGGCGGCCGCGATCGGGGCGAGGCGGCGGATCATCGGGTACGACATCGTGCGCTCCTTCTCCTACCCGAACCGTTCGACACCCCTCGCCCGGGTCGGGGTCGCGCCGCCGGCCGTGGTACCCTCCCGCCGATGACCAGCCGAACCGTCGAGACGACCCTGCGCGTCCGCTTCGCCGAGACCGACGCGCAGGCGGTCGTCTACCACGCCAACTACCTGATCTACTTCGAGATTGGCCGCGCCGAGTATCTGCGCGCGCAGGGCTTCGACTACCGCGCGATGGAGGCGGCCGGCACGAACTTCGTCGTCGCCGAGGCCCGGGCCACCTATCGGGCGCCGCTCCGCTACGACGACGAGATCGTGGTCTCGACCCGCGTCGCCGAGGTGCGGCACCGCAGCTTCACCTTCGCCTACGAGATCCGTCGCGGAGAGGCGCTCGTCAGCACGGGCACCACGGCGCACGTGTGCGTCGACGGCGAGGGTCGGGCCATCACGATCCCGGCCGAACTGCGCGCCCTGCTGGAGGGCTGATCAGCTGCGGTAGTCGGCGTTGATGCGGACGTAATCCGCAGAGAAGTCGCAGGTGTAGAGGGTGTGGCGGGCGTCGCCGAGGCCGAGGTCGATCGTGAGGTCGAACTCGGGCGTCTTCATGACCGCGTGGGCCGGGGCCTCGGTCGCGGGGCCGAGCCACTGGCCGCGCTCGTAGATCAGCACGTCGCCGATGCGCAGCGACACCCGCGCCGGGTCGAGGGCGCAGCCGCTGCGGCCGGCGGCGGCGACGATGCGACCCCAGTTCGGGTCCTCGCCGTGCAGCGCCGTCTTCACGAGCGGCGAGGTGGCGATGGCCGTCGCCGCCTTGAGGGCGTCGTCGAAGCTGGCGGCGCCGCTCACGGTGACCCCGACCGTCTTCGTGCCGCCCTCGGCGTCGCGCACGATGTCGCGCGCCAGCTCGACCGCCACCGACTCGAGCAGCGCCGTCAGCGCCGCGGAGGGGCCGGTGATCGGCGGGTTGCCGGCGGCGCCGCTCGCGAGGACGAGCGCCGTGTCGTTGGTGCTCGTGTCGCCGTCGATGCTGATGGCGTTGAAGGTGCGCCGGCAGACGTCGCGCCAGATCGGCGCCAGCGCCTCGGGCGTGACCGCCGCGTCCGTCACCACGTAGGCGAGCATCGTCGCCATGTTGGGGTGGATCATGCCCGCGCCCTTGCAGGCGCCGGCCACCGTCACACGAACGCCGTCCACGTCGCCGGACGCGGATCGCATCTTCGGCTTCGTGTCGGTGGTCATGATCGCCCGCGCGAAGTCGGGCAGGCCGTCGGGCCGCGCCGCCTCGAGGACCAGCGGAAGACCCGCCTCGAGCTTCGCCATGGGCAGCGGCTGGCCGATCACGCCGGTGCTGCACACCTGCACGTGCTCGGGCCGCGCGCCGATCAGCGAGGCGACGAGCGCCGCCGTGCGCCGCGCGTCGGCCTCGCCCTCGGCGCCGGTGCAAGCGTTGGCGCAGCCGCTGTTGACGATCACGGCGCGCGCGAGCCCGCCGGCGAGGTGCTCGCGGCTGACCACGACCGGCGCGGCGACGACCTGGTTGGTGGTGAAGACGCCGGCGCAGGCGACCGGCCGGTCGGCAACGATGACCGCGAGGTCCGGACCCCCGCGCTTCTTGATGCCCGCGACCACCCCGCCGAAGCGGAAGCCGCCGACGTTCACGCCCGGACCTCGGACGAGTCGTCGCCGTCGTCGTCCATGGGCATGCCGGCTTTCACGTCCTCGTCCATGTGGCACTTCTTGTACTTCTGGCCGCTGCCGCACCAGCACGGATCGTTGCGCCCGATCTTCGGGCGCTGGCGGCGCATGGCCATCGACGGCTGGCGGCGGGGGGCGAGCACCTGGTCGGGGGCGGGGCCGACGGACTTCGTCGCGGGCGGCGGGCCGGTCTCGGCGGTCTCGCCGTCCTCGGTCGGGGCCAGCAAGCGCATCTGGCGCTGCTGCTCCTCGATGCGGCGGCGGTACTCCTCCTCCTGCCGACGGACCTCCTCCTCGCTGCGGACGACCACGCGCAGCAGCTGTCCGATCGTCTGCGCCTTGATGTTCATCAGCAGATCGAGGAACAGCCGGAAGCCTTCCTTCTGGTACTCCTTCTTCGGGTCGCGCTGGCCGTAGCCGCGCAGGCCGATGCCCTGACGGAGCTGATCCATCACCTGCAGGTGGTTCTTCCACAGCTCGTCGATCTGGCGCAGGTACAGGTCCTTCTGGAGCCGGGCGGCGAGGCCTTCCTGCTTGGTGTCGATGTCCTTCATGCGCCCGAGGAAGACGGGCTCGACCGTGAAGTAGATCGCCTCTTCGATGCGCTCGCGCGCCTGCTTGGGCACGTTGGAGAGGTCCACGTCGACGCCGAACTGGACCTTCACGTCGGCGACCAGCTGCTCGAGGTTCCACTCGTCGGGCTTCTGGTTCTCGGGGCAGTGGATCTGGACGAAGTTGCGGACCAGGTCCTCGACGGCGTCGAGGCAGAGCTCGTGCAGTCGCTCCGCCTCGGCGCCGAGGATCTCGCGGCGCTGGCCGTAGATCGACTTGCGCTGCTGGTTCATCACGTCGTCGTACTCGAGCATGTTCTTGCGCGAGTCGAAGTGCTGCGCCTCGACGCGCTTCTGCGCGTTCTCGATGGCGCGCGCCACCATCGGCGACTCGATGGGCGCGTCGTCGGTCATGCCGAGGCGGTCCATGATGCCGGCGAGGCGGTCGCTGCCGAAGATGCGCATCAGGTCGTCTTCGAGCGACAGGTAGAACCGGCTCGAGCCGACGTCGCCCTGGCGGCCCGAACGGCCGCGGAGCTGGTTGTCGATGCGGCGGCTCTCGTGGCGCTCGGTGCCGAGGATGTGCAGGCCGCCGGCCTCGACGACCTTGCCGCGGTCGGCGCCGTACTCGGCGTGCAGGGCCGCGATGCGGTCGACGTACGACTCGGGGATGCGCTGCAGGAGCGGCTCGTCCTGGATGAGCTTGCGCGCCTGCTCGCTGCGGCCGATGCAGATCTGCTTGACGAGGTACTCGACGCGCTCCCACTCCGCGGTGTGGCGCACGTAGCCGAGCTCCTCTTCGATCATCGCCTGGCCGGCGTACTCGGCGTTGCCGCCGAGGATGATGTCGGTGCCGCGGCCGGCCATGTTGGTGGCCACGGTGACCGCGGCCGGACGGCCGGCCTGGGCGACGATGTACGCCTCGCGCTCGTGCAGCTTGGCGTTGAGCACCTGGTGCGGGATGCCCTCGGCCTTGAGCATGCGGTGGATGATCTCGCTCTTCTCGACGCTCACCGTGCCGACGAGGACCGGCTGGCCCTTGGCGTGGCGCTGCTTGATCTCCTCGACGCAGGCCCGGAACTTGCCCTTCTCGGAGCGGTAGACCAGGTCGGCGTCGTCCTTGCGGACGATCGGCTTGTTGGTCGGGATGACCACGACGTCGAGCGTGTAGATCTTCTGGAACTCGGCCTCTTCGGTCTTCGCGGTGCCGGTCATGCCGGCCAGCTTCTTGTAGAGGCGGAAGTAGTTCTGGAACGAGATCGTGGCGAGCGTGTGGTTCTCGGCCTGGATCTGGACGTGCTCTTTGGCCTCGATCGCCTGGTGCAGGCCGTCGGACCATCGGCGGCCCGGCATGAGACGGCCGGTGTGCTCGTCGATGATGAGCACCTCGCCGTCCTTCACGAGGTAGTTGACGTCGCGGCGATACAGGCCGTGGGCCCGCAGCGCGTTGTTCACGTGGTGGAGCAGGATGATGTTGCCGGGCTCGTAGAGGTTCTCGACGCCGAGCAGCTTCTCGACCTGCTCGACGCCCTCGTCGGTGAGCGTGGCCGAGTGGGCCTTCTCGTCGACGTTGAAGTGGATGTCCTTCTTGAGCTTGGGGATGAGGGCGTCGACGGTGACGTAGAGCTCGGAGGAGTCCTCGGCGGGGCCGCTGATGATGAGCGGCGTGCGCGCCTCGTCGATGAGGATGGAGTCGACCTCGTCGACGATGGCGTAGTTGAGCTCGCGCTGCACGTAGCGCGCGAGGTCGTACTTCATGTTGTCGCGCAGATAGTCGAAGCCGAACTCGTTGTTCTGGCCGTAGGTGATGTCGCTGCCGTAGGCCTGCTGGCGCTGCTGGTCGGTCAGGCCGTGCAGGATGCAGCCGACCGACAGGCCGAGCCACTTGTACAGCACGCCCATCCACTCGGCGTCGCGGCGGGCGAGGTAGTCGTTCACCGTGACGACGTGCACGCCCCGGCCGGTCAGCGCGTTGAGATAGACCGGCAGGGTGGCGACGAGCGTCTTGCCTTCGCCGGTCTTCATCTCGGCGATGTTGCCGCGGTGCAGGACGGTGCCGCCGATGATCTGCACGTCGTAGGAGCGCATGCCGAGCACGCGCTTGGACGCCTCGCGACACACCGCGAACGCCTCGGGCAGGAGGTCGTCGAGCGGCATGCCATTGGCGATCTTCTGTCTGAACTCGGGGGTCTTCGCCTGGAGCTCGGCGTCGCTGAGCTTCTGCATCTGCGGCTCGAGAGCGGCCACGGCCGCGACGACCGGCTGCACCTTGCGCAGCGCGCGGTCGTTCTGTGTCCCGAACATCTTGGTGAGAAGCTGAAACATGGGGGCGGCTCCAGGGAGGCTCGATCGCGAAAAAGACGCAATAGTGTAGACACCCGCGGCCCGGGCGCAACCTCGGCGCTCCTAGCGGGCGCCCGCCCCCTCGAACCGGACGCGGAGAGCTTCGTATTCGGCGGGCGAGTCCACGTCGAGCAGGACGCCGGGGTCCTCCACGATCAGGTGAATGACGTCGCAGGCGGCGAGGACGTCGCGCAGCGGGGTGTCGTCGTCCTCGAGCAGGCGCGCGCGCAGCGCCGCCGGCAGCCGGACGGGGTGTCCCGGCGCCCCGGCGTGGACGGGGATCGCCGGGCGGCCGCGGGGGGCGTCGAGCAGGGCGCGCAGGGTCGCCGGCGCGACGAGCGGTCGGTCGGCGTGGGTGAGCAGCACCGGGCCCGGCGGGAGCGCGGCGAGGCCGGCGCGCAGGCTGGCGCGCATGCCGCGGGCCCAGTCCGGGGCGGCGACGCCGAAGGCGGGCGCCGGGACGTCGAGGCGGTGCGCGCCCTCGACGACCGCGATCGGGTCGCAGCCGGCCGCCGCGAAGAGGCGCACGAGGCGCGCGAGGAAGGTCTCGCCGCCGAGTCTCAGGTGCGCCTTGGGGAAGCCGCCCATGCGCGCGGCGGCGCCGCCGGCGAGGACGAGGCCGGCGGTCACCCGGCGTCCACGGGATCCGGCGCGGCGGGCTTCGGCGCGAGGTCCACGCCGCGGCGCCGCGCGACCATCTCGCCGACGATGCTGAGCGCGATCTCCTCGGGCGTGGCGGCGCCGATGTCGAGGCCGACGGGGCAGCGCACGCGGTCGAGCGCCGCCGCGGCGACGCGCTCGCGCAGGCGCTTGCGGAAGCGGGCCCACTTCCCGCGGCTGCCGACGAGGCCGACGTAGACCAGGTCGCAGGCGGCGAGCTTGCGGACGAGCGCCTCGTCGAGCGCGTGGTCGTGGGTGGTGATCACGACGTAGTCGGCCGGGGCGGGCGGCTCGGCGCGGACGAGGTCCTCGGGCTCGGCGTCGAGCACTCGGATTCCGCTCGGGAATCGGGCGGGCGCGGCCCATTCGGCGCGCGGATCGGCGACGACGACCTCGAAACCGACGCGCTGCGCCATCGCGGCGAGGGCGGTGCCGACGTGGCCGGCGCCAAAGATCCATACGCGCGGCGCGGACTCGACCTTCTGCAGGAACGCGGTCATGCGGCCTCCGCAGCACATCCCGAGGTCGCGGACGAGGTGCACGTCGACTTCGGCCGTCGTCCGCGCGGGGTCGGCGAGCAGCGCGCGGGCCTCCTGGACGACGCGCCACTCGAAGGCGCCGCCGCCGACCGTGCCGTGCTGCTCGTCCGCGGCGACGGCCATCTGCGCGCCGGCGAGGCGCGGCGTCGAGCCGCCGGTATCGGTGACGGTGCAGAGGACGAACGGCCGGCGCCCGGCTTCGAGCCGCGCGAGGCGCGCGAAGAACCCGCTCATGGGGCGCATGGTGCCGCAGGCGCCGTCGCGAACCAAGCCGGGGCTCCCGCGGTTTCCGGCGGCGCTTCGCGTCACCGGAAACCACTGCGCCCCTACACGGTGGAAGGCCTACGGCCTTCCACCGGACCAGAAGCGCCACCAGCGCTTGCGGCCGCCGGGGGTGGGGGGGACGTCGTCGTCCGCGTCGTCCACTTCGACGAGGCTGCCGTCGTCGCGGTAGGGCACGAGGATGCGCGCGCCGGGCCGGGACACGCGGCGCGCCACCTGCACCCAGTCGGGCTGCAGGTAGGGCAGCATCGCCGAGTCGACGAGAATGACGTCGGAGCCGCGCACGCCCGACTCGAGGGCGGACTCGTGGCCCTCGTAGACCACCAGGTTGTGCCCGAGGCTCGCGAAGCCCATGAGCACGCCGAAGAAGGGGATGCAGCGCCCGAGGTCCTGCAGCATGGCCTCGAGCCGCGTGTAGGTGATGACGGTGACCTCGAGCGGCGGGATGGCCGGCAGCCAGCGCTCGAGCGGTGCGGTGACCTCGTCGGGCAGGCTGCCGATGGCCGGGCACGCGTGGAACAGCACGGCGCGGCCCGGCGTGACGATGGCGAGGTGGCGCCCGGTGCCCGGGTCGTCGTCGTCGGCGTCCACGCCGACCGTGAGCAGCCGCCGCGTCTCCGTGAACAACCCTTCCATGTCCGCCAGCTCGTCCACGTCGGGCATATGGGGCTGGAAGAGGTCCGGCGGGCGGGGCGAGCCGCGGTGCGTGGCGACGATCAGGCGTTCCATGGGGGCCTCCAGATGGTCTCGCGCCCGGTGACGGCCCACCCCCGGTCGGGGGGCGACCGACGGCTCTCCTGCTTATGGGATCCGGTCGCGCCCCCCGCGGGTTTCGCGCCGAAGACCATTGAGGCGGCGGCGACGGCCGTGCCACCGTGCCCGCATGCAGTCGAAAGAATGGTCGCCTACGGCGGAGTCGGCGCGGCGCTCGCGGGCCGAGCCGCCGGAGAGCGCCGACGTGGTGGTGGTGGGCGCCGGCCTCGGCGGGCTCACGGCGGCGGCGTTCCTCGCGCGGACGGGGCAGCGGGTGGTGGTGCTCGACGGCCACTACGTCGCCGGCGGCTGCGCGACGCAGTTCGCGCGCAAGTCAGCGGATGGAAAGCGCTTTCACTTCGACATCGGCCTGCACTACGTCGGCGACTGCGGCGAGCGCGGCATGATCCCGCGCCTCCTGCGGGGCGTCGGGGCCGAGGTAGAGTTCCGGCCGCTCGATCCCGAGGGCTTCGACACGCTGATCTTCCCGGACTTCCGGTTCCGCGTGCCGGCCGACCTCGACCTGTTCCGGCAGCGGCTGCTCGCGCTCTTCCCGAAGGAGAAGCGCGGGATCGACAAGTACCTGCGCTTCCTGCGGGAGCTCGACCGGGTGGCGCGGCGGCACGACGAGAGCGGCGGCCGGCCGACGATCGGCCTGGCGATCGACGCGCTGCTGCGCGGGCGCGCGGTCCTCCGCAACCGGAGGCGGACGATCGCGGCGCTGCTCGACGGCTGCACCCGCGACCCGAAGCTGCGCGCGGTGCTGCTCGGGCAGCACGGCGACTACGGCCTGCCCCCGGACCAGGTCGCCGCGGTGCTGCACGGCGGCCTCGCCAACCACTACTTCCACGGCGCGTACTACCCCGTGGGCGGCGGGCAGGTCATCGCCGACCGGCTCGCGGCGGTGATCGAGGCGCACGGCGGCAGCATCCACCTGCGGCGGCCGGTCGAGCGCATCCTCGTCGAGCAGGGGCGGGTCGTCGGCGTCCGCACCGAGCCCTACCCGCGCGTCGCCCACGAGATCCGCGCGCCGATCGTGCTGTCGAACGCCGATCTCAAGAAGACCGCGCTCGAGCTCGTGGGGCCCGAGCACCTGCCGTCCGAGTGGGCCGAGCGCGTGCGCGGCTTCCGCATGGCCGCGGCGCTGTTCATCACCTTCCTCGGCGTCGAGGACGACCTCGCCGCGCGCGGGATGGGCGCTGCGAACTACTGGCAGTTCGACGACTACGACATCTCGTCGTTCTACCGGGGCGTGGCCGACGGGCGCGTCCGGCCGGCGGGCTGCTACGTCACGAGCGCGACGATGAAGGACCCGGCGACGCCGCATCACGCGCCGCCCGGTGTTCAAAACGTGGAGGTCATGACCGTCGTACCCGGCGAGGGCCCCGCGTGGGGCGTCAGCGACGATCCGCGCAAGTGGCACTACCGCTTCACCGAGGTCTACCAGGAGCGCAAGGCGGCGGTGGAAGAGGACATGGTCGCGCGCTTCGACCGGCTCTTCCCCGGGGCCGCGAGCCGGATCGTCTTCCGCGAGTCGGCCACGCCGGTGACCCACGTGCGCTATACCCGCGCCAGCGGGGGCACCTCGTACGGCATCGCCGCCACGCCGGACCAGTTCCTCGACCAGCGCCCCGGTTACCGCGGCCCGCTGCCCGGCCTGTGGCTGTGCGGCGCAAGCACCCGCGCCGGGCACGGCATCGTCGGCGCGATGATGTCCGGCTACCTCGCCGCGTGCAGCGTCGGCCGCTCGCTCGGCCGTCCGCTCGCGCGCGTCTGACCGGTCAGGGGGCCTTCCAGCACGTCATCAGGTCGGCCTGGGACTTGATCTTCTCGACGCAGGCGCCATTGGGGACGGGGTACTTGCCGCACCACTCGACGCACGAGGCGCGCTCGAGCGCGGCGGCCTCGCGGATGGCGGCGGCCGACTCCGGCGGCATGGGCCAGCCGCCCTGGGACAGGCCGGCGACGGTGTCCTCGCCCGAGGCGCGCACGATGCCGTCGCAGAGGCGACCGCAAGCGGCGGCGTCCACCGGCGTCTTCGGCGGGCGCGCCTGCGCCACCTGCACCATGAGGTTGATGGTGAAGGCGGCCGTCGAGCGTGCCCAGAGCTCCTCGAGCGTCTTCGCGTCGCGGACGTAGCGCGGGACGGGCAGGCCGGGGTTGGCCGCCTGGGCGCGCAGCATGGCCAGCAGCACGCCGAGGCGCGGATCGGGGTCGGCCATCTTCGGACCGCCGACCTTCGCGGCGCGGGCGTCGACGAGGCGCGTGAGGTGATCGCGCAGCCAGGCGACGTCGTCGGCGGGCGCGGTCGGCGGGGCGGCCACCCCGGAGGGCGGCGCCGGCACGCCGGAGGGCGGCGCCGGCGCGCCGGTCTGCAGCAGGGCGACGAGCAGCAGGGATCCGATCATCGTGGCACGTGCACCACCCCCGGCCGCTCGCCGGTGGGCGCTCCTTCCCGCAGAATCGGCCGGCCGCCGACGACGACGAGCGAGATGCCCGCCGGCGCCTGCCGCGGCTCGGCGAAGGTGGAACGGTCCGCGACCCGCTCCGGGTCGAAGACGACGAGGTTCGCGCGCCTGCCGGTCTGGACGGCGCCGAGGTCGTCCAGGCCGAACACCTCGGCGGGCAGCGCCGCCATCTTGCGGACCGCCTCGCCGATCGTGCAGAGCCGCCGCTCGCGCGAGAGCCACGCCAGCATGCGCGGGAACGCGCCGTAGGTGCGCGGGTGCGGCCGCCCGCCGAGCAGGCCGTCGGTGCCGCCGCAGACCCAGGGGCGCGCCCAGAGGCGGGCGACGACCTCGGCGTCCTGGCTGTGAGAGATCATCGTCACGCCGAGCCGCTCGTCGCGCAGCAGGTCGAGCGCGAAGCGCAGCGGATCGCCCCCACCCGCGGCCTCGACGAGCGATTTCCCGAGCAGTTGCGGGTGGTTGCCGCTCGCGATGTCCGCGATGACGATGCCCTCGGGGCCGCTGAACGCCCAGAAGCTCTCCCAGTCGTGCGGCCCCGGACGCCGGATGTCGGCCTCGATGCGCGCCCGCGCCTTCGGGTCGCCGAGGCGCTCGACCGCCGCGTCCGGCCCGCCGTCGTGCACCCACGGCGGCAGGAGGGCGCCGAGGAACGTGCTCGCCGCCGTGTACGGGTACTGGTCGGCCGTGACCGCGAGGCCCTCGTCGCGCGCCGCCTCGACGAGGTCGAGCATCGCGTCGAGCTTCAGCCAGTTCGTGCGGCCGAGGATCTTGACGTGGCTGATGTGGCAGGGACAGCCGGTGGCGCGGGCGACGCCGAGCAGCTCCTCGACCGACTCGAGCAGGCGGTCGCCCTCGCTGCGCAGGTGGACGACGAGCGGCCGCCCGCGCTCGGCGAGCACGTGGCCGACCGCGCGCAGCTCGGCGGTGTCGGCGAAGCTGCCCGGCGGGTAGATGAGCCCGGTCGAGAAGCCGACCGCGCCCTCGGCGAGCGCCTCGCGCAGCACGCCCTGCAGCGCGTCGCGCTCCGCGGCCCGCAGCGGACGCCGCTCGTCGCCGGCGATGGCGCGCCGGAGCTGGCCGTGCGGCGCGAGGAAGCACGCGTCGAAGGCGGTGCGCGCGGCGCGGACGCGGTCGAGGAAGCCGGCCACCGTGCGCCACGACCAGTCGAGCCCCGGCGGGTCGCCGTCGAGGCCGGCGAGCTGCCGGCGCACGCCCGGGACGTCCCCGTCGCGCAGCGGCGCCGCGCCGAGGCCGTCCTGGCCGAGGACCTCGCAGGTGATGCCCTGCCCGGTCTTCATCGCCAGCAGCGGATCGGCGAACAGGAGCAGGTCGGAGTGCCCGTGGGCGTCGATGAAGCCCGGGGCGATCACCTGCCCGGAAACGTCCATGGTTTCGCGACCTTGCAGGCCGATGCCGAGCGCCGCGATCCGGTCGCCGCGCAACCCCACGTCGAGCCGCTCGGGTGTTCCGCCGCGCCCGTCGGCCACCACGCCGCCCGCCAGCACCAGGTCGAGCCCGCTCATTCCGCTCCCGTGAAGCCGGCGCATTCTGCGCCGCCGGCCCCGGCGCGCTCAAGCGTGCCGGAGAGACGAGCACGCAAACGACGCGTCGCGAGGACGTCGCGGCCGGCGCAGCTCGCGAGCGCGCCCCGAGCGGTCCCTGGAGGGACCGCGACCGAGCGGTCGAGGACGAAAGCCGCGAGATGCCCCGGTCGCGGCGGCCGCGGCAGTGGCGTTTGCGTGTTGACCGTCCGTGCGGTTCGCTTCCGGGCACGTCGCGCGCGACCACCGCGGCCCGCTCGACGTGATCCCGCCGCTGTGCGTCGGGGTCGTGTCGAACGACCGCGTCACCCAGCGCGGCATCGACGCCACCGCGGGTGTCCAGGAGCTCTGGACGATCGTCCGCGAGGGAATCGGCCTGTTCGAGCGCTGGACGGGCGCCCACCTCATGACCCGCGAGGAGATCCGCGGCACGCTCGCGAGCCGGCGCCTGCCGGGCTTCACCCTCGACCTCGCCGAGCTCTCCGGCGCTGTGAGTCAGGCGGACCGCAGCCTGCGGCCGACGAGCCAGAACACGCCGGTGACGGCCAGCACCAGGCCGAACGTCAGGAAGGCGCTGCCGAGGCCGGCGGCGTTCGCGCCGGAGAGCGCGTAGAGCAGGGCCGCGGGGGCGGTGCCGGTGGCGGCGGCGGCGGTGACGCGGCCCCAGGAGAGCCGCCGCGACGTGCCGGCCATCACCGCGGTGACCTCGGCGAGGAGCGGCACCGGGCGCGTCACGACGATGGCGAGGGCGCCCCAGCGGTCGACGAACGCGTCGGCCCGTGCGCGCTCCGCCGCCGTCGCGTGTTGCTCGAGGAAGCGACCGCCGCGCCGGCCGAGCGCGAAGGCGACGAGCGTGGCCGCCGTCCCGCCGGCGAGCGAGAGCAGCGCGCCGGCCAGGGGGCCGAACAGCGCCCCGTGGGCCACCATCACCAGGCTCGACGGCACCGGCACCAGCACGTCGACGACGAGCAGGCCCACGCCGAGCGCCGCCGCCGCCGGACCGCCGCGCCCGAGCCACGGCGCCGGATCGCCGGTGAGCAGCGGCACCTGCAGCGCCTCGGCGAGGCCGAACATCGCGAGCAGCAGCGCCAGCAGCGCGCCGGCGGCGAGCCCGTAGACGCGCACGCCTCAGCCCGGACCGGCGATCTGCTCGACGATGTCCCGCACGCGCCGCAGATCGAAGGGCTTCTCGACCACGGGCGCGCCGGAGCGCTCGATCGCCGCCGCCAGCCCGCCGTCGAGCACGCCGCCGGTGATGAAGACGAAGCGGTGCGCCAGCGGCGGGCGCAGGGCGCGTGCCCGCTCGAAGACGGTCAGACCGTCGATGTCGGGCAGGTTCACGTCGCAGAACACCACATCGAACTCGCCGCCATGGAGCTGCGCGAGGGCCTCCTCGCCGGTGGTGGCGATCACGCCCTCGTAGTGGCGCAACACGCGCTGGAGGGCGCGGCCGACGCCCGTCTCGTCGTCGACGATGAGGACGCGTCGGCGTCGGGACGCCGCCGTAGGGCCGGCGACGACCGGCGGCGCCTTGAGATCGGAGGGCAGCGTCACGCGGAACGTCGTCCCGCCGCCGATCGCGCTCTCGAAGGTGATCTCGCCGCCGAGCTGGTGGACGATCGAGTGGCACACCGCCAGGCCGAGGCCGGTGCCCGTGCCGCCGCCGCTGCCGCCGTTGTCCCGTGCGGTGTAGAACGGGTCGAAGATGCGCTCGCGCATCGCCTCGGGGATGCCGCGGCCGGTGTCGCTCACCTCGACCACCGCGCGGCCGGCGGCGTCGGTCGACGTGGCGACGCGCACGAGGTGGTGGTCCGGATCGCCCTCGGGGATGGCCTGGATCGCGTTGACGAGCAGGTTCACGAAGACCTGGCCGAGGCGCGCGTGGTTGCCGCGCACGCGAGGCGCGGGCTGCAGGTCGCGCACGAGCCGCGCCCGCCGCCGCACCTCGCTCGAGGCGATCGTCAACGCCGAGGCCAGCAGGCGCTGCACATCGACGGGCCCGACCAGCTCGTGGTCCGCGCGCGCGAACGTGCGCAGCTCGCGCACGACGTCGGCGACGCGGCGCGCGCCCTCGGTCATCTCGTGCAGCAGGCGCCGCATGTCCTCGGCCAGCCGCGGATCGAGGGTCGGCAGGAGCTCCGACAGCTCGTCGCGCAGCACGTCGAGGTTGGCGAGCACGTACGAGAGCGGGTTGTTGATCTCGTGGGAGACGCCCGCGGCGAGCGTCGCCAGCGAGGCGAGCCGCTCGGTGAGGCTGAGCTGACGCTCGCGCGTCCGCCGCGCGTCGACGTCGCGGACGACGGCGACGAGGCGGCCGTCCGGCAGGCGCCGGCCGTGGATCTCGACGAGCAGTCGCCCGCCGTCGGGCCGCGCGAGGTGGCGGTCGACCAGGAAGGCCGCGTCGTCGGGCAGCGGGCCGGACGCGTCGCCGAACAGCTCGTCGAGGCGGGCGCCCTGCAGCGTCTCGCGGCCCGAGAGCGCGCGCAGCGCCGCGTTCGTCGCGAGGAGGCGTCCGTCCGTGTCGCAGGCGACGAGGCCGTCGGGCACGCCGCACGTCGTGGCGCAGGCGCGGCGCGCGGCCGCAAGGCGGACCGGCAGGAGCCGGGCGTCGCCGGGCCAGGGCAGCGCGTCGGTGGCGCCGGCGTCGATGGCCGCCACCGCCGCCGCCACGTCCGGCACGAGCGCCAGCACCGGCGCGGCGCCCTCGAAGCGGCTCAGCGCGGCGGCGGTGGCCTCGGCCCCCAATCCGTCGCCGAGCACCACCAGATCGGGATCGGTTGCCGTCTCGGAGGTGACGAGCTGGTCGCTCGCGGCGAGCGCGGACCGGAAACGCTCGATCGTCTCCGCGGCCGCGTCGATGAGAAGAATCCGCAATGGCGCACTCCGGATGGAGCCATTGCACCAGCGCCGCGCGGGATAGGCAAGTTCGACCGGGCGCTGCTATGGTCCGCCCATGAAGCCTGCCGACATCAACGACGTCCTGCGGCGGTACGTCGACGACTTCGTCGACCAGGAGGACCGCTGGACGCTGATGTACGAAGACATCCCCATCCACATCTTCGCCGACGTCAAGGCCGATCGGCTGCGGGTGATGTCGCCGGTGCCCGACCAGCCGCTCGACGACGCCGGCTTCCTGTTCCGCCTGCTGCGCGCCAACTTCGAGACGGCGCTCGACGTGCGCTACTGCGTCTTCCAGGGGACGCTGTGGTCGTGCTTCGTCCACCCGCTCGCGCGCGCCGACGCCGAGCAGTTCGTCGATGCGATGGAGCAGGTCGTGACGCTGGTGAAGACCACCGGCACGACCTTCAGCAGCACCGCGCTCCGCTTCCACGGCGACGGCGGGCACTGACCGCGCCGCGCCGCCCGCGCCCCCGAGAGTGTCAATCCGTCGTGACGCCCGACTGTCGCCCTGGCGCGAAAGGGGGGGGCAGGTAGAGGAGGCCGGGCACGTACCGCATCGAAGTGCGCGACCCCGACGCGGCGCCGACCGCGCCGGCGATGTGCCAGTCGACGCTGACGGTGGTCGACACCACGCCGCCGCGGGCCACGGCCCACACCGTCGCGCTGTGGCCGCCGAACCACGCGCTGCACACCATCGGCATCGACGACTGCGTCACCATCGAGGACGCCTGCGACGCCGACGCGACCGTCTACTTCACCTGGGGCGCGACCAACGAGCCGGCGAACGACACGGGCGACGGCAACACCGACGCCGACATCGTGGGGCTCGGCTGCGACCGCGTGCAGGTGCGCTCGGAGCGCACGGGCAACGGCGAGGGGCGCGTCTACACCTTCGGCTGGCGCGCGGTCGACGACGGCGGCAACGCGATCGAAGGCACCTGCCAGGTGGCCATCGCCCACGACCGGGGCGGCCAGGAGCGCGTCCCCGCCCCCGGCGAGGGCGACCGCGTCGAGGCGCCCGCCGACTGCGCGCCGCCGCCGCCGGCCGACGACGACCGCGCGCCGCAGGGCGATCCCCAGCCGGGCGACGACTTCTGACCTACGGACGCGCCTCCGCCGACGTGGCCACCGTGGGCTGCGGACGGCCGAGGCGCACCTCGTCGATCGTCCGGCCCTGCGAGTCCACCGCGTAGGCCACGAGCTCGTCGCCGTCGATCGTCACGTGCGTGAAGTGCGCGACGGGCTCGGCGACGACGGTCCGCTTCGTCGGCCGGACGCGGCGCAGGTCCTTGCCGCCGCCGCCGGTGACGATGTGCGTGACGCCGTTCACCGGCCGCATGCGCTCGTAGTGGTGGTCGTGGCCCCAGAGCGCCAGCGGCACCGCGTGTTTCTCGAGCACCGGCAGGAACCAGCGCTGCACGTCCTCGTCGTCGCCATGGGCGCCCCCCGAGAACGGCGGACGGTGGCCGACGACGATCTTCCAGGGCGCGCGGCTGGCCTCGAGGTCGCGGTCGAGCCAGCGCGCTTGCGTCTTGCCGATGCGCTCGGTGTCGAGGACCGCGAAGTGCGCCGGCCCCCAGTCGAACGAGTACCACTTCTCCCGCCCCTCGTTGCCGCCCGTATCGGGCAGCGAGAAGACCTGCGCGAAGGCGGAGTCGGGGCCGGTGTTGCGGTCGTGGTTCCCGCTGGCGACGAAGAACGGGACCTTGCGCAGCAAGTGCGCATAGATCTTGAAAAAATACTTCTCGTAGCTCGCGAGCGAGCCCCGCGGGTAGGCGATGTCGCCGGTCACGACCGCGAAGTCGAACGGCGTCTCGCCCATGCGCGCGGCCACCGCGCGCTGGAACGCCGACGCCTCGCCGAGGTCGCCGAGGGCGATGAAGCGGATGGCCTGCCCGGCGCCGGGGGCGGGCGCGGTCCGGAAGCCGGTCGATTCGACGAGCGCGCCGTCGCCGGCGACGACGCGGTAGCACCAGGCGGTGTCGGGGCGGAGGCCGTCGAGGCGCGCCACGAATTGGGCGCCGCCGGGCACGCGCGCGCTCTCGTCCACGCGCGCGGCGAACCGGCGCACGTCACCGTCGGGTCCGCGCACCTCGACGGCGTACTGCGCGTCGTCCTTCGCGGTCCACAGGAGCTCCGCCGAGCGCTCGGTGACCTGCTGCAGGTAGGGCGGGCGCAAGAGACGCGCCTCGCCCTGCGGCGTGACGCCGCCGGCCCCGCAGGCGGCGGTGAGCGCCGCGTCGAACGCCGCCCGGGGGACCAGCTCGGCGCGGGCGCGGCAGCTGCCGAGCGCGGCGAGCGCCAGGGTGACGACGAAGGGGGTGACGACGCGCATTCGACCTCCACGGTGGACGGGGGCGGCAACCGGGGCCTTTGTCCCTTCTGTTCCCTCTACCCGGCGAGGCCGAAGCAGGTCCGCAGGACGCGGTCGACGCCGAAACGCCGGCCGAGAAGGACGCGGAAGGCCGCGAGGTGCTCGCGCAGGCTGGCGGCGCTCGCGGGGGTGAGGAGAGGAGCGTAGGCGTCGACGAGCGCCTCGAAGCGTTCGAAGCGGTCGCCCAGGCGCACGAGCGCGGCCCGTTGGACCGCGGGATCGGCGGGGAAACGCGAGCGCGCCCGCCAGAAGCTCGGGCGGCAGATCTCCGCCCGCAGCCAGGTCCCCGGACCGAAGCGGGCGCCCCACGTCGTCCGCGCGAGGTCGAAGTCGTAGGGCACGGGGACGTCGCCGCCGGCGTCGCGCAGCAGCATCACGTTGCGCCGCACGCCCGCGCGCAGGTCGAAGTCGCGGTTGCCGACGAAGAGCTGGAAGGCGTTGAAGCGGGCGAGCGCCTCGTCGGCGGGCGCGGCCTCGTCGGTGTCGGGGGCGCGCGCGAGGTCGGCGCGGGCGGCGAGGTGGTCGAAGTCCTCGACGACGATGGCGAGGTGGGTGAGCCGCAGGCGCCGCGCGCCGGTGTCGCGCCACTCCACGCGGACGAGGCGGGCGTCGAGCGCCGCGTCGCTCAGGGTGCGGAAGTACTGATAGGCGAGGAACTCCCGCACCATCCGGTCGTCGAGCTGCCGCGCGCCGAGGGCCCGATCCGGCGGATCGCAGTGTGTGACGAGGTGCAGGCGCGCGCTGTCGAGCAGGGCCGGCGCCGGCGCGCGCAGCACGAGCGCGAAGGGGGGCACCCGGCAGGCCCAGCGGCGCTTGCGGCCGCGGGGGCGCAGCTCGCCCTCGATCGGATCGGCGTCATCGATCCGCAGCGTCGCCTCGCGGAGCGTTGCGTCCGGGCGGTGCTTCTCGGCGAGCAGCGCGGTCAGGTCCGCCTCGATCTCCACGCGCGGCACGGTCGCCACCGCCAGGAACGCCAGCACGATCGCGGACATGCGCGGCCCTCCGCCGAGCGGGAGCGCTCTCGAACGGGGATGCCCGGGCTGCGGACGGGGATTTCCGCGCGAGGGGGGCCGGGCGTAGAGTACCGGGCTACGATGTCGAACCGCCCCATCCGCTTCTACTTTCGCGGCGCCGTCGTCGAGGTCGACGACGTGGCGACCACGCGCACCGTGCTCGACTGGCTCCGCGAGGACGCCCGCTGCACCGGCACGAAGGAAGGCTGCAACGAGGGCGACTGCGGCGCCTGCACCGTCGTCGTCGGCGAGTTGCCCGCCGGAGACGGGCGCGAGGTGGTCGGCGGCCTGAAGCTGACGACCGCCAACGCCTGCATCCAGTACCTGCCGATGCTCGACGGCAAGGCCCTCTTCACCGTCGAGGACGTCGGGGGCGGCGTCGAGCGCCCCCTGCACCCCGTGCAGCGCGCGATGGTCGACTGCCACGGGTCCCAGTGCGGCTTCTGCACGCCGGGCTTCGTGATGTCGCTGTGGGCGACGTACCAGCACCACGTCGCCCGCGGCGCCCGCCCGAGCCGGCAGGCCCTCGCCGACGCGCTCTCCGGCAACCTCTGCCGGTGCACCGGCTACCGGCCGATCCTCGACGCCGGCGAGCGCATGTTCGACGCCCCGGCCGCCGCCCTCGACACGGGGCCGGTCGTCGCCGCCCTCGAGGGGCTGCGCAGCGAGGAGACGTTCCGGTACGCGCCGGCGTGCGGCGGCGAGCTGGTGGCCCCGCGCACGCTCGAGGCGCTGGCGGCCGAGCGCCTGGCGCGGCCCGACGCGCGCCTGCTCGCCGGCTGCACCGACATCGGCCTGTGGACGAACAAGCAGCTCCGCGACCTGCCGGCGCTGCTCTACGTCGGGGCGGTCGACGCGCTGAAGCGCGTCGAGGCGCGCGACGGCGTGCTCTCGATCGGCGCCGGCGCGTCGCTCGAGGCGGCGTGGCGCGCCCTCGCCGCGCGCTGGCCCGCCCTCACCGAGGTCTGGCTGCGGTTCGCCGGCGTGCCCGTCCGAAACGCCGGCACGATGGGCGGCAACGTCGCCAACGGCTCGCCGATCGGCGACTCGGCCCCGGTGCTCATGGCGCTCGACGCGGACCTCGTCCTGCGGCGCGGTGACCGCGTGCGCCGCCTGCCGCTCGCCGACTTCTACACGGGCTACATGCAGAACCGGCTCGAGCCGGGCGAGCTGTTGCAGGCGATCGAGGTGCCGCTCGAGAGCGCCGCGCAGGTCCGCGCCTACAAGATCTCGAAGCGGTTCGACTGCGACATCTCCGCCGTCTGCGCCGGCCTGGCGATCGAGATCGGCGACGACGGCCGCGTGCGCGCCGCCCGCTTCGGCCTCGGCGGGCTGGCGGCGGTCGTGAAGCGCGCGTACGCGACCGAGGCCGCGGTCGTGGGCCGGCCGTGGGACGAGGCGACGCTGCTGTCGGCGCAGCAGGCGTTCGCCGGCGAGTTCGCGCCGCTCACCGACGTGCGGGGCTCGGCCGCCTGGCGCCTGCAGGTCGCGCGCAACCTGCTGCGGCGCTTCTGGCTCGAGACGCGCCCCGATGCGCCGCTGGGCGCGGCCGACGTCAGCGTCTGGGCCGCGCGCGAACCGGAGGCCCCATGAAGAACCGTCAACAGCGCGTCGGCGTCTCGCGGCCGCACGAGTCGGCGCACCTGCACGTGACCGGCAGCGCGCCCTTCACCGACGACCTGCCCGAGCTCGCCGGCACGGTGCACCTGGCCCTCGGCCTGTCGCCGGTCGCGCACGGCCGCCTGCTCGGCGTCGACGTCGAGGCGGTGCGCGCGCTCCCCGGCGTGCTCGCGGTGCTCACCGCCGCCGACATCCCCGGCGCCAACGACTGCGGCCCGGTGATCCACGACGACCCCATCCTCGCCGACGGCGTCGTGCATTACCTCGGGCAGCCGGTGTTCGCCGTGGTGGCGACGACCCGCGAGCTCGCGCGGCGCGCCGCCGCCCGCGCCCGGGAGGTGGTGCGCGTCGAGCCGCTGCCCGCGCTGCTCACGCCGCTCGAGGCCCACGCGGCGGGCCGCTACGTGCTGCCGCCGATGCACCTCGTCCGCGGCGACGCGCGGGCGGCCATCGAGACCGCGCCGCGCCGTCTGTCCGGCACGTTCGAGGTCGGCGGGCAGGAGCAGTTCTACCTCGAGGGCCACATCGCCTACGCCGTGCCCCGCGAGGACGACGGGATGCTGGTGCAGTGCTCGACGCAGCATCCCAGTGAGATGCAACACACGGTCGCGCACTGTCTCGGTGTGGCCTCCCATCGCGTGCAGGTCGAGTGTCGGCGCATGGGCGGCGGCTTCGGCGGCAAGGAGTCCCAGTCGGCCGTCTTCGCCTGCATCGCGGCGCTCGCGGCCCGCAAGCTGCGCCGTCCCGCGAAGCTGCGGGTCGACCGCGACGACGACTTCCTCGTGACTGGGCGCCGCCACTGCTTCCACTACGAGTACGAGGTGGGCTACGACGACGACGGGCGCGTGCTCGGCGCCGAGCTGACGATGGTCTCGCGCGCGGGGTACTCGGCCGACCTGTCGGGCCCGGTGATGACGCGGGCGATGTGTCACTTCGACAACGCCTACTGGCTGCCCGACGTCGCCATCCACGGTTACTCCGCCCGCACCAACACCCAGAGCAACACCGCGTTCCGCGGCTTCGGCGGGCCGCAGGGCGCCATCGCCATCGAGAACATCCTCGATACGATCGCGCGCCGGCTCGGCCGCGACGCGCTCGACGTCCGCCGCCTCAACTTCTACGGGCCGAGCGATGCGACCGACGGGCGCAACGTCACGCCCTACGGCCAGCCGATCCCCGACAACATCATCGAGCCGCTCACGCGCGAGCTCGAGGCGGTCAGCGATTACCGGCGGCGCCGCGAAGAGATCGCGGCCTACAACGCGACGAGCCCGGTGCTCAAGCGCGGCCTCGCGCTGACGCCGGTGAAGTTCGGCATCTCGTTCAACCTCGTCCACCTCAACCAGGCCGGCGCGCTCGTCCACGTCTACACCGACGGATCGGTGCTCGTGAACCACGGCGGCACCGAGATGGGCCAGGGCCTCAACACCAAGGTGGCCCAGGTCGTCGCCCACGAGCTCGGCGTGGACTTCGAGGCGGTGCGGGTGACGGCGACCGACACCGCGAAGGTCGCGAACACGTCGGCGACGGCGGCGTCCACCGGCAGCGACCTCAACGGCAAGGCGGCCGAGGACGCCGCGCGCCAGATCCGCTTGCGTCTCGCCGCGTTCGCCGCCGAGCGGTACGGCGTCGCGGCGAGCGACGTGCGCTTCGCCGACGGCCGGGTGACGGTGGGCGCGGTGAAGACGATGGCGTTCCGCGAGCTGGTGGGCGAGGCCTACATGGGCCGCGTGCAGCTCTGGTCCGACGGCTTCTATGCCACCCCCGGTTTGTCCTGGGACCGCGAGACCATGCAGGGCCGGCCGTTCTTCTACTTCGCCTACGGGGCGGCGGTGAGCGAGGTGGTCGTCGACACGCTCACCGGCGAGTGGCGACTGCTCGCGGCGCATGTCATCCACGACGCCGGGCGGTCGCTCAACCCGGCGATCGACATCGGCCAGATCGAGGGCGCGTTCATCCAGGGCATGGGATGGCTGACGACCGAAGAGTTGGTGTGGCATCCGAACGACGGCTCGTCCCGCGCCGGCCTGCTGCTGACCCACGCCCCGAGCACCTACAAGATCCCGACGGCCAACGACTGCCCGCCGGTGTTCGACGTGCGCCTGTGGAAGGACGGCGACAACGTCTCCGACACCATCCACCGCAGCAAGGCGACGGGAGAGCCGCCGCTCCTGCTGCCCTTCGCGGTGTTCTATGCCATCCGCGATGCCATCTCGGCCGCCGGCGGCCATCGCGTCGACCCGCCGCTGACGGCGCCGGCGACGAGCGAGGCCATCCTGCGCGCGCTCGAGGCCGTGACGTCGAGCTGAGCCCTCTGACAGCGCTGGCCGTCCAAGTGGGGAACGCCTCGCCTGTCCGTCGAGGCGATGGCCCCTTCGGGGCGAGCCCACGGCCCCGTCCTGTCGAGGGCCTCGGCTCCGTTGCGACCCGCTCGACAGGACGACGGCCCTGCCGTCGGGGTCGCGCCTCGCCCTCGCCTCGACGTCCTGCGCGATCCGTCACCCACTTGAACGCCCGCCGCTGTGAGCGGTCACGCGCCGTCGGCGCGCTCCGTCGCGAGGTGCACCCGGGTCGCGGCGATCGCCCACGCGCGCGCGGCCTCGGGTCCGCGCGCGGGATCGAGGCGCGCGCTCCGCGCCGCGGCGGCGAAGGCGCGCAGTCGCGTGGCCACGCCGGCGAGGCCGAGGGCGGCGAGGCGCGCCGCGGCCTCGTCCGCCCGGCGATCCATGTCGCGCGCGCACAGGCCGAGGTGGGCCGCGGTCGCGAGGGCCGTCGCCGCGTCGGCGAGCGCCTCGGCGAGGGCGGAGGGCGGCGGCGTCGCCGCGAAGGGCAGCCGCACGGACGGCCGCGGCCCGGCGAGGTCGGGAAGGATCACCGCGCCGCCGGCGACGAGGGCGGTGGGCTCGAGACGCGCCAGGCCACCGGAGAGGGTGAGCGGGCCGGCGATCCAGGTGGTCCGCGGCAGCGCCTCGGCGACGGCGTCGACCGCGTGCGGTGCGACGGCGCGCCAGCGGGCCACGACCTCGATCGCGTCCCCGGCGCCGTCGCGGGCGAGCGCGCGCAGGGTCTGCGCGCCGGGCGACCAGGTCACGCGCTCGACCGCCGCGATCCGCACGGCGACCACGTCCTCGGCGCGCACCCGCGGCCGGAGCCAGCGCGGGGGCCGCTCGCGCGCGCGGTCCCGCCACGCGGCGACGCGCTCCACCCGCAGCGCGGCGGGCAGCGCCTCCCAGTCGCCGGTCTGGCCGAGGACGGTCGTGTGCCGGCCGCCGGGCAGCCGCAGGACGCGGTCCGGCCGGCGCACCGCCTTGCGCGACACCGCCTGCCCGCCCGCGAGGCGGCCGAGGGTGACGGCGGGGGCGACGAGGCGCTCGGCGGCCTCGCCGCCCGCGTCGCGCGGCCAGCGGACCGGCAGCACCAGCACGACGCCCGCCTCGGGATCGGCGAGATACACCTCGGCGACGTGGTCCGCCTCGCCCGCCTCGAGGCGCGCGCCGAGCCCGATCCAGCGCGCGGTGTCGAGCACGGTGTCGCCGCCGGCGCCGACGCCGAGGACGGCGCGGGCGTCGCCGCGGGCGCGGGCGCGGGTCGCGAGCTCAGCGCACAGCGCGGCGGCGTGGGACGCGTCGTGCCGCGCGTGGCGGTCCGCGTAGCCGGCGAGCTGCTGCCGGAGCTCGTCGAGGATCGCGGCCGGCCAGGCGCACCCCGCGGCGAGCAGGCCGTCGCGGGCGCGATCGAGGGCCTGCGCGTGGCCGCCGCCGTGGGCGAGGCCGTCGAGCAGCAGCCGCCCGACCGCGTCGACCGCCTCGCCGACCGCCGCCGCGGACGGCGCCGCCGGCGCCCGCCCGAGCGTCACCCGCGCCGCGCCGGCGCGCACCGCCCAGACCGCGAGCACGACGTGGACGCAGCGCGCCTCCGCGCAGTCGCAGCGGGCGTGCGCGAGGTCGGCGCCAGCGAGGAACCGCACGGCGCACGTCTCGAAGCGCACCGTGCCCCCGTCGACCTCGGCGGGCCAGACCTGCTCGAGGGCCGTCTGCGCCGCGCGCACGCGCTCGGCGCCGAGGGCGCGGGCGAGCGCCGCGTCGTCGAGCGTCTCGGGGCCGGCGACGGTCGGCGCGCCCCCGCCGGCGTAGGCGAGCGCGAGCGCGACGCGGTGCCGGCACATCCCGACGGCTCCGCAGGTGCAGGGGGCGTCCTTCAGCGTGACGCCGGGCGGCAGGCGGGCGACGGCGCCGTCGGCGAACGTGCCGACGACGAGGCCGTCGGGCGCCTCCTCGATCGCGGGCGGCGCGGCGGCGTTCTCCCGCTGGGCGCGCTTGACGAGCCCGGGGTTCGCGAGCGCCGCGAGCGCCTCGGGGGTGAGCGCGCGCAGGTCGGCCCTCACCGGACCTTCTCCGCGATCCAGGCGGCGAGCGCGGACGGCGTCATCGCGGCCACGTGCATGCCCGCCTCGACGCACGCCCGCGCGATGTCGCGGTCGTAGATCGGGCGGGCGTCGGGGTCGAGCGCGGCGAGCCCGAGCGCCGTCACCCCCGCCTCGACGAGCCACTTCACCTGCTGCACCATCGCCGGGGCGCCGCTGCCCTCGAAGAAGTCGGTGACGAGGACCACGATGGCGCGCCGCGGCGCTTCGACGAGCCCGTGCGCGTAGCGGAGCGCCTTCGCCGCGTCGTTGCCGCCGCCGAGCTGCACCGCCATGAGCGCCTCGAGCGGGTCGGCGACGCGGTCGGTCAGGTCGACGACCTCGGTGTCCCAGGCGACGAGGTGCACCTTCAGCGCCGGCATCCCGCACAGGCAGGCCGCGAGCACCGAGGCGTGCAGCACCGAGCCGAGCATGCTGCCCGACTGGTCGACGAGCAGGATCACCTGCCAGCGCGACGTCTCGCGGCGCGAGCGGGCGCGGAAGAGGGGGCGCTCGATGTAGAGGCGCCGCTCGGCGGGCGACCAGCGCTTGAGGTTGGCACGGATGGTGGCCTTCGCGTCGAGCTCGGCCGCGCGCCCGTGCCGGACCGGACGCCGCTCGCGGGCGCCGCCGAAGGCGCGCGTCACCTCGCGCGCGAGCTTCTCGCGCAGGTCGCGCAGGACACGGTCGACGAGCCGGCGCGCCTTCTCGAGCACGTCGGGCGCCATGAGGTGCCGCGCGCGCAGGATGGCCTGGGCGAGCGCCTCGTTGGGCACCACGCGCTCGAGCGCCTCGGGGTGGGTCACGATCTCGTGCAGGCCGTAACGGTCGAGCGCGTCCCGCTCGAGGCGCTCGATCGTCTCGCGCGGGAAGAGCTCGTGGATCTTCTCGAGCCAGCGCGGCGCCGTCAGCGGGTGGCCCTCGCCGCCGCCCGTGCCGCGGACGCCGCGCTCGTCCTGCTCGGGCTCGGGGCGGCCGTAGAGCCAGTCGAGGGCGGCGTCCATCTCGGCCTCGGCGCCCGCGAGCCCGCCGAGCCCCGCCTCGGCGGCGGCCCCGAGCACGAGGCGCCAGCGCAGCAGGATGGCCGGATCGCTCATGGCTCGCCGCCCTCGAGCCCCCACGCTTCGACGAGGCGCGCCACCTCCGCGTCGAGCGCCAGCCCCACCGCGGCGTCGGCCTCGATCGCGCGGGCGAGGTTCACCGCGGCGCCGTGGCGGCGCGCGAGGGCGAGCGACAGGCGCTCCTTCTCGCCCGGCGGGAACCACGCGAACGCGAGGCGCAGCGCGGGCAGCGTGACGAGGAAGTCCGCCGGGCTCAGGGCGGCGAGGGCCTCTTCGACCGCGCCGAGCAGGTCCTCGCCTTCGAGGAGCGGCTCGCGCGCGAGGGCGAAGAGCCCCACGAGGAAGTCGCCGAACGACTGCGGGCGGGCGGCGCTCCGCACGGCGCGCACCGCGCGGTCGCGCTGCCGGGCGGCGCCGGCGGCGTCGAGCGACCAGAGGGCGCCGAGCGCCGCCCCACGCAGCGCCGGCGGGGCCGCGCGATCGCCGGCGCGACGGTCGAACGCCGCGAGGCCGAGGTCGAGCTCGAGCCCGAGCGCCGGCGCGTGGCGCATCGCGTCGCGCAGCGCGACCACCGCGCGCACGGTGGCCGCGTCGATCGCGGCGCCGGCGGGCACGTCCTCGACGAGCGCCAGGCCCCGCCGCCAGGCGGCCGCCACCACGCGCGCCAGCGTGGCCGACCGGGCGACGCCGAGGATCTCGCCGTGCCGCCACAGCAGCAGCAGGCGCTCGAGGGCGGCGCCGAGCACCTTGAGATCGGGCTCGCGCCCGACGGCCCGCGCCACGTCGGCGACCACCGAAGAGACGAGGTCGGTGAGGTCCGCGAACGCCGCTTCGCCGAGCAGGGCCGCGAGCCGGTCGAGCCGGCCGTCGGCGGCGAGCAGCCGCGCCCGCAGCCGGGCGCCGGCGGCCTCGAGCAGCGTCGGCCCCCAGACCGAGGCCTCGATCAGCGCTGCCTCCGTGAGGTGCGTCCACGCGAGGCGCCAGTCCTCGGCGAGCCGCCGGTCGGTGCCCCAGGCGGGACCCGCCGCGCGATCCACGCCGGGGACGTCGAGCGCGCGCAGGCGGTGCAGGACGGCGCTGCGGGCGCGCGCCGCCGGATCGGCGAGGTCGAGCGCGACCCGGCGGCCGCCGCGCGGGACGGCGAGGTCGTGGGCCGCGAGCGTCCGCGCCACGTCGGCGAGCAGCGGCGGGCGCGGCGTGGCGTCGTGCAGGCGGCCCTGCGCGTCGCCCCGGAACGCCGCCATCACCTCCACGAGCAGCGGCGGGGTGTGCGGCGACAGCACACCGCGGGTGTTCCACGGCAGCGGCGCCTCGAGCGCGTCCTTCACGAGCGCGCCGGCGAGGCCGTCGAGCACGTCGACGCGCGTCGGCGCCGGGTTGCCGCGCATGCGCGCCAGCCCCTCGGCGAGGGCGCGGGCGGCGACGAGGTCGGCGGGGGACACCTGCTGCCTCTTCGCGCGCAGGCGCCGCGCGACCGCGCCGAGGAGCGCCTCGCCGGCGCGCTCCGTCCCCCCCTCCCACACGGCGCGCTGCCACGCGGGCGACGGCATGCCGGCGTCGTACCCGCCGAAGCTGTCGAGGCGCTCGTAGGACCACGGCACGAGCCAGCTCTCCGCGCCCGCGGGCGGCGCCGGGAGCGGGGGCGGCCCGGCGCACGGCGCGACCCTGGCGAGTGCCGGCGCGTGCCAGCCGCCGCAGACCACCACCACCGGGCCGCCCTCGGCGAGCGCATGCGCCACGTGGGCGGCCATGAAGGCCTCGCGCGGGCCGTCCCGCGGGCCGCCCGGCTCGTCGCCGCGCGCCTCGGCGAACCACAGCCGCAGCCGCTCGGCGAGCGCCTCGGGGGCGTCGGGCCGCTCGAAGAGGTGGTCCCACATCGCGTCGAGGTCGGCGACGCCGAGCCGCCGGCAGAGGGCCTGCACGCGCGCGCCGTAGCGGTCGGGGCCGTCGGCGTACCGGTTGCGCAGGTCCGTGAACGCGGCATCCCAGCCGGGGAGGTCGATGAAGCGCACCTCGGCGCCGAGCGCCTCGCCGTCGACGAAGGCCACCCACTCCGGCGACCAGGCGCAGAACGGCGACCAGCAGCTCCGGCCGCCGCGCTCCGCCGGCACGGCGGTGAACACCGCGATCGGCAGGCGGTGGGCGAGGCGGAGCTCGTCGAGGCGCGGGTTGAGGTCGGCGGGGCCCTCGATCAGCACCGCGCGCGGCCGCACCGTGGCGATCACGTGCCGCACGAGGCGGGCGCACGCCGGGCTGTGGTGCCGCACCCCGACGACGTGGAGGCCCGCGGTCACGGCAGCCGGTGCCGCGCCGCGTAGAAGGCCTCCCAGTGGCGCCCGGGCCGCTCGCGCACGTGGCGATCGACATAGCGGCGCAGGCGGTCGGCGTCGTCGCCGCTCTCCTTCACGACCGTGCCGCTCAGGCACTCGACGAGGTCGGCGGCGGTGGCGACGCCGTCGCCGAGGAAGTGGGCGCGCACCCCGACGGCGTGGGCGACCGACACCGCCTCGGCCGTCGAGAGCACGGTCGAGGGGCGGTCGAGCGCGTGGCCGTCGGCGGTCTCGCCGGCGCGCAGCTCGCGGAAGGTGGTGACGAGGACCTCGAGCACGTCGTCGCCGGGCACGGTGGGCACCCCCGCGCGGGCGAGCAGCCGGGCGGCCTCGCGGCGGACGAGCGCCAGCTCGGTGGGCAGATCGGGGATCGGGAACACCGTCTCGAACACGAACCGGCGCTTGAGCGCCGCGCTCATCTCGTTCACGCCGCGGTCGCGGGTGTTGGCGGTGGCGATCACGTTGAAGCCCTCGCGGGCGTCGAGCATCGCCGCCTCCCCGGAGAGCTCCGGCACCGCGAGCACGCGCTCGGAGAGCACGGAGAGCAGGCCGTCCTGCACCTCGAGCGGGCAGCGCGTGATCTCCTCGAAGCGGACGACGAGGCCGTCGCGCATGGCGACATAGAGCGGCGCGGGGACGAGCGCGCGGTGCGACGGCCCCTCGGCGAGCAGCAGCGCATAGTTCCAGGCGTACTTGATCTGGTCGTCGGTCGTCGCCGCCGATCCCTGGACGACGAGCCGGGAGCCGCCCGAGATCGCCGCCGCCAGCAGCTCGGAGAGCCAGCTCTTGGCGGTGCCCGGCTCGCCGACGAGCAGCAGCCCGCGGTTGGTCGCGAGCGCGACCATCGCCCGCTCGACGAGCGCCGGCTGCCCGACGAACTTGGCCTCGACGCCGAGCGTCGGGTCGCCGAGCACGAACGCGCGCACCGCCTTCGCCGACAGGCGCCACCCCGGCGGCCGCGGCGCGTCGTCGGCGGCGGCGAGCCGCGCCAGCTCGTCGGCCCAGGTGACCTCGGCCGGCGGACGCTGCGGCTTCGCCGGCGTCATCGCAGGTGCACGAGGTCGCGGACGAGCTCGCTGAACAGCACCGGGTCGAGCGCGCCGAACGTCGGCGCCGCGCCCTCCTCGGGATCGTCGGCGACGAGCTCCACCTCGCCGAGCTTCTGCTCGGGCTCGGTGTAGGCCATCTCCGCCGCGAGGCCGGGGAAGAGCCGCAGCTCGGCGTGGACGCCGCCGGGCAGGGGCTTGTCGTACGTCCAGATGCCGCCGCTGTCCTGGGGTGGCCCCTTCCGCCAGCCGCGCGCGTCGAGGCCGAGGATCTTGCCGGTCTTCACCGGCACGTCGACGACGCGGTCGAGCGTCCGCGCGCCGCGCTCGGCGTCGGTGGGCGCGTAGGTGTCGCGGCCGAGCTGCGCGAAGGGCTGCACGATGCGGTAGTCGCCGAAGACCTGGCCCCAGGCGCCCCCCGCCCCGGCGTCGAGCTCGAGCGGGTGGGGGATGCCGACGATGGCGCCGTCGGGCAGCGTCCAGCCGTCGTCGTTCCGGTCGGCGAACGTGCCGTCCTCGGCCACGCGGAAGGTGGCGGCGAGCTGCTCGCCCTCGTAGACGCCCCAGACCAGCCGGCGCGCGAGGTGCACCACGAGCGGGTGGCCGACGAGGAAGGTGCGGAAGGCCTCGGCGTCCCAGCGGCGCCGCAGGCACATCGCCAGCTCGAGGCGCGTGATCTGCGTGGCGGCGATCGCCTTGGCGTCCTTCTTCAGCGTCTTCCAGATGTCGGCGGCCGCCTTCGCCTTCTCGGCGTCGTCGGCGGCGCCCGGCTTCGGCAGGTCCCGGAGCGCCTTGCCGGCGGCGTCCTTCACGTACGGGGCGAGCTCCTCGTCGAAGCCGACGCGGAACTGGCGCGGCCCGAAGTCGAGGGTGCGCGAGCCGTCCGGGTCGAGGTCGAGGTCGGGCACGAGGCGGTCGGCGAGCTCGTGGGCGGCGAGGCCGCGCTCCGCGGCGATCTCGTCGATCTTCTCGCCGGCCTTCTCCTGGAGCGCCTTGAACTTCAGCTTCTGGGCGATGCCGTGCAGGTGCATCAGCGCGACGTCGGTGCCGATGCGCGCGAGCACGTCGAGGCCGACGACGGCGCGGGCCTGCGCCTTCTCGCCCGGCCAGGCGCGCACGAGCGCGGTGAGCCGGCGCGCCGACTCGTCGCCGCCGAGCAGCCCGACGGCGTGGAAGGCCCAGACCTCCTTCGGGGGCGCGCCGGCGAGCAGCCACGCCTGGAAGAGCGCCCAGGCGAACGCCTCGAGCGAGTCGGGATCGCAGGCCGCCCGCACGTCCTCGAGGCCGACGTAGGGCGCCTCGAGCGTCGAGATCGAGAGCATCGCGCCGAGGTGGGCGACGGCGGCGAGCGGCAGGCTCTTCTCGCGGCCGCGCAGCGCGGGCCGCGGCAGCCCCTCCGGGGCCCAGAATGCCGGCAGCTTGGGCATCTTCGCGGGCAGGAGCTCGCGCGGATCGGCGTCGAGCGCGTCGCGCACCGCCGCGGCCGCCTCGTCGCCGTAGCGGGCGGCGACCGCCTCGACGGCCGGCCGCTGCGCCTTGCGGGTCAGCCAGCGCAGCGCCTCCTCGGCCTGCCGGCGCTCCTTGCCGGGCGGCCCCACCGCGAGCGGGACCAGGCCGACGGCGGCCGCCTCGGGGAAGGCGGCGAGCCAGCGCTCGGCGTGCCGGCGGGCCGCCTTGCCGGCGAGCGCGTGGGCCATGAGCCCGGCGAGCCGCGGCGAGTCCACCCGCGACAGGGCCTCGACGGCGGGCACGGGCGCGACCGCGGCGTTCTTCAGGAAGCCGGGCAGCGTCGGCAGGCCGAAGCGGGCGAGGAACGCGCCGTAGAGGCCGTCGCCGGCGTAGCGGAACTCCGCGGCGGGCCACTCGTTCCAGGCGGTGAGCGCGTCGGCGTCGGAGAACGCGAACGTATAGAACAGCCCCTGACCGCGGTAGCCGTAGGGGCACGAGACGCCGCCCGCGCGCACGCGCGGGTCCATCTCGGCGAAGCCCTGGCCCGGGCGCTTCGCCCAGGCGTCGCCCGGGCGCCGCACCCGCTCCTGCTCGCGCGGGCCCCAGACGATCCGCTCCTCCCACGGCAGCGGCGAGAGCCCCTCGACGACGGCCGGCGCGGGGCGGCGCTTCTTGCTCGTCCACGGCGGGCTCGCGAGGACCGGCGGCAGCTCGCCGGGCGCCGCCTCGGGCAGCACGCGCATGCGCGCCCGCAGCCCCTCGACCGCCGTCCGGTGCGCCGGCGGGAGCGGCGCGGCGTCGAGCAGCCCGGGGTGGGCGCGATCGAGGGCGAGCAGCAGCGTCCCCGCGGCGTCGGCCGCCCGGCCGCGGCCGGCGAGCACCGCGGCGAGCGCCGGCGCCGCGAGGTCGGGGTGCGCGGTCATGTACTCGGCGGCGACGCTCTTCGTCACGCGGTCCATCAGCTCGCCGGCGAGGAAGCGCGCCACCCCCGCCGAGCGGATGCAGGCGAGCGCCTCGGCGGCGTTCTTGCGCGTGTCGTCCCACTCGCCGCGCTCGCACTGCAGCATCAGCACCGCCTCCGCGCCCGCGCCGAGCAGGTCGAGCAGGTCGAAGGCGCGGTCGCGCAGCTCGTTCCGGCGGCCGTAGGCGCGGACGAGGACGTCGAGGATGCGCAGCGCCAGCGCCGGCGACCGGCGCCGCGCCTGGTCCGGGAACGAGGCGCGCCGCGTCTTCGTCCAGGCCTCGTGGTGCGCGAGCCACGTCTCGCCCTGCTCGTCGGCCCAGTCGCGGTCGTACGGGAAGGCGGTGAGGACGAGCTCGCGCTCCGCGAACGACAGCGACGGCCAGGCCTCGGCCACCGCCGCGCGCGCCGCGGCGGCCTGCTCGGCGGCGCCGGCCGCGAGCAGGTCCCGCAGCTCGAGCCACGCGTCGCCGCCGGCGCCCTCCGGCGAGCTCTCCTGGCGGAGCGCGACGGCCCACGGGACGTGCGGGTAGTTGAGCAGGCCGTCCTCGGAGGGCAGGTCGTACTGGTGCCCCGCCTCCGCGTAGCGCCGGATCTCGAGGAGCACGCGCGCGGTCCACGGCAGGCCCCCCGCGTCGGCCCAGAGCGCCATGAGCCGGCGCACCATCGACGCCGCCCGCGTGCGCGGGTACCAGGGCGCGCTGCCGCCGGCGCCGACGAGCACGCTCGCCATCGCCGCGGTCTCCACGTCGGGCGGCGTCGGGTCGCCGCCGGCGAGCCAGGCGAGGGCGCGATCGGCCGCGGGCCGGACCTCGGGCGCGAACCGGTCGAGGTGCCAGCGCTTGCGCACGGTGGCGAACCACCGCGTCACCGCGGCGAAGTGCTCGGCGGGCGTCCCCGCGGGGGGCTCGGGCGCGCGGCCGCCGGGCCGCAGCGTGCAGCGGGCGCGGGCGGCCTCGGTCCAGACGACGTGCGCCTCGTCCGCCGGGGGCGGGGCGGCAGCGACCGCCTGCGCGGCGGCGGGTGGCGGGGCGGCGGCGACCGCCTGCGCGGCGGCGGGCGGCGCGGCGGCGGCGTCCGCCTGCGCGACGGCGGGCGGCGCGGCGGCGGGCGGCGCGACGGCGGGTGGCGGGGCGGCAGCGACCGCCTGCGCGGCGGCGGGCGGCGCGGCGGCGGGCGGCGCGGCGGCAGCGACCGCCTGCGCGGCGGCGGGCGGCGCGGCGGCGGGCGGCGCGGCGGCGGGCGCGCCGACCTCGACGTAGCCCTTCTTCGTCTTCTCGGCGACGAGCTTGTCGTGCTCCGCGCGCGCCTTCTCCGCCGAGGCGAACGCCTTCGTCTGCGTCTGGCCCGCGGCGCCGATCTTCCCCCACGTCACCGTGAACGACGCGCCGTCGAGCGCGACCTGCCAGAACTTCGCCGACGTGCCTTCCACGAACTCGAAACGCCGCATGGGCCCCCCCGAAGAGTGGCTGCCATCGAAGCCGGGAAAGGGGCGTCGGTCAAGCCTCGCCGGTGGGGCTTCGGGCGGGGTCAGCGGTCGCAGTCGATCGGGCCGAGCGGCAGGTCGGGATCGGCGGCGAAGCCGACGACCATCGGGGAGCGGTGGCGCGTGCCGAGGTAGTTGTGGATCTCCTCGCTCGCGCCGGCGATGGCGGTGTTCGCGCCGGGGCCGGTCTCGTAGCCGCCGGCGGCGACGACCGAGAGCCCGTTCTCGGGGTTGGTGAGGATCATGCGGGTGCCGGCGGCGGGGCGGCGGCGCCAGTACATGTTGACGTACCAGGCTTCGTCCTCGACCGGCAGCGGGCGGCCGTAGGCGGCCTGGCCCCACATCGAACCACCCTCGCCCTCGGGGGCCCACGGCTCGCGCCGCTCGGTCACGAAGCCGGTCGCGGCCTCGGAGAGCGCGTAGTGTCGCTCGATGCCGTCGCGGCTGCCCTGCGGCCAGCCGCCGCCGAAGTCGTCGGCGACGGTGACGAGGTGGGCCTCCTTCACGACGGGGCCGCTCGTCGGCAGGTCGAGGAAGACGGCGCCGCCCTCGGCGACGCAGTCGGGCACGCCGGGATCGCAGGCGCGCCAGAACATCTCGAGGCGCGTGGGCAGCGTCTCGCAGGCGCCGCTGCCCTGCGGGCGCAGGTCGACGGCGAGCGTGAACGGGCCGGCCTTCGCCATGCCGTCGCCGTCCACCCAGGTGTCGACGGCGATGTGGTACGTGCCGGGCTCGACGAACGCGGAGACGCCGACGTGGTCGCGGGCGACGCAGTCGTCGGGGTCGGCGGTGCCGAGCAGGTGCACGTCGATGTCGACGTCGTCGCGCGGCTCCTCCTCGATGCGCGCGCTCAGCAGGCCGCGCTCGCGGACCTCGACGCGGTAGACGAACTCCGGGCCGGACTCGTTCGTGTCCGGCGCGCAGGCGTAGGCGTCCCACTCGGCGCCGGGCGCGTCGCGCGTGTCGCGCGCGTCGCGGAACGGGAAGTCCTCGATTTCAATCGGGTTGCAGGCCGTGCCGGGCGGGCAGCCCGGACCGGCGTCCGGGTCGGCGGCGGCGGCGTCCGGGTCGGCGACGGCGGCGTCCGGGTCGGCGACGTCGCCGTCGGGGGGCGGCGCGGCGTCGTCGTCTTCACCGGCGTCGGCGTCGGGTGGGGCGGCGTCGCTCCCGGGCGCGGCGTCGCGGCCCGACTGGCCGGGATCGGGCCCGGCGAGGCGTTTTTCGCCGTCGTCGGCGCAGCTGGCGAGCACGAGCGCGAAGAGCGGGGCGAAGCGGCGCATGCGACCTCCGCGCGCGAGTCTATGCCGGCGCGCCGATGCGGGTCACGGCTGCGCGACGAACGGATCCCGGCCGCGCGCGCCGTGTACCGTCGGCAGGGGCCAGGAGGCGGCGATGAGGCGCACGCTCGGCTGGGCGCTGCTGGCGATGCTCGCGGGCGCGTGCGGACGCGACGCGGACCCGCCCGACGGGGGCGCGGCCGTGCCCGACGGCGGCGCCGCGTTCCCCGACGGCGGCGCCGACGCGTGCCCCGGCGTGACCGCCTTCGCCGAGGGGGAGCGGGGGCCGTTCCTCGTGGCCGCCGGCGCGACGCGGCTCTACTGGACGACCGCCGAGGGCGTCCGCGCCGCGCCGCTCGCGGGCGGGCCGGCCGACACGCTGATCCGCCTCGCGAACGTCCGCACGCTCGCGGTCGCGGGCGACGACGCCTTCGTGGGCGACCGCGACGGCTTCGTGATCCGGCGCCTGCCGGCGGACGGCGGCCCGGCCGAGGTCGTCGCCGCGGGCAACCCGGAGACCCTCGTCGTCTTCGGCGAACACCTCTACTGGACGCAGCGGAGCGCGGACAACCACATCACCGGCGGCGCGCGCGAGGGGCGCATCGCGCGCGTCCCCCTGCGCGGCGGCGCGGCCGAGGTCGTCGTCGACCGGCTCGAGACCCCGCGGCACCTCGCCGTGAACGGGTCGGCGACGTCGTCGCGTCGCAGGCCACCTACGACCGCCTCGTCGCCGACGTCGCCGCCATCGAGGCGCTCGGCGTCGACGCGCAGTACTACGAGCCCTTCAGCGGGCAGGAGCTGCTCCTCCTCGTCACCGAGGCCGCGGCGCTCGCCATCCAGGCGGGCCGCTATCACGCCTGGGACTGCCTCGACGCCGCCTACGGCCACGAGGACGTGCAGGTCCACTTCTCCGACATCGCCGACGAGTGGCGCGTGGTGCTGCGGCTGCGCGGGCGCTACGACGTCGTCCGCCTGACCGCGCTCTACGACGAGCTCCCGGGCGTCGAGATGGAGGGCTACGAAGTCGGCGGCAACGGCGGCGACGGACCGACGACCTGCGTCGTCCGCGAGGGCGAGACGTACCGCTACGTCGTCGATCGCCGCGAAGGCGACTGCCCGTCCGGCTGCGGATCGGTCCACGCCGACCTCTTCGTCAGCACCGCGCCTGGCGTCGTCGAGCGCGCCGCGGCGTGGGACGCCGGCGCGCCGCTCCCCGACTGGTACGTGATCTGCGACGGCTTCTGATCAGCGCGCGGCGCGCGCGAGCCGGTCGTCGAGCGTGACGAGCTCCGCGCCGAACAGCCGAGACAGCCACAGGTAGGCGGCGTCGTAGGCCGTCAGGCCGGTGCGGACCGCGAGCTCCGCGACGGCCGCGGCGTCGACGGCGACGAGGCGCAATCCCAGCGCCGGCAGGCGTTGCAGCGCCTCGAGCAGCAGCGCCGACTGCTCGGGGCGCGCGAGCGCCTTCTTGCGGCAGACGCTCGCGAGCTCCACCGCGATGAGGTGGGGCGCGGCGAGCACGTGGCCCTGGAGCCGGTTGGCGACGCGCCCCGCCTCGGGCTCGCCGAACAGCAGCGCCGCCAGCGCGGAGGCGTCGACGAGCTTCAGCTCGGCGGCGCGCGGCCCCGTCTCCGCGAGCCGCAGGTCAGCGGACATCGCGGTCCTCGCGGATCATCGCGGCGGCCTCGTGCGGTGTCGCGAGGCCGGATCGCCGCACCTCGTCGAGCAGCTCCCGTGGCGTGAGCCCGCGCGACGGGGACACGCTCTCCTCGAGGATGGCCATCAGCTCGCCCTGCAGAGAGCGGTGGTTCCGTCGCGCCCGCGTCCGCAACGCTTCGAGCAGGTCCTCCGGCACGTTCTTGATGGAGAGGTTCGCCATGACGCCACTGTGGAGCCAAAATGGAACCAGCGTCAAGGCCTCGTTACGTCGGGTAGACTGCGCGCCCATGAAGACGAACGCGGCGCGGATGCTCGACGCGCTCGGCGTGAAGTACACGCTGCGCGAGTACGAGGTGGACCCCGACGACCTGTCGGCGGAGACGGTGGCGAAGAAGGTCGGACTGCCGCCGGATCAGGTGTTCAAGACGCTGGTGTGCCGCGGCGACCGGGTGGGCGTCGTCCTCGCGGTGATCCCGGCGGGCACGAAGCTCGACCTGAAGGCGCTGGCGAAGCTGGCGGGCGACCGCAAGGTGGACACGGTCGCGCTGAAGGAGGTTCAGCCGCTGACGGGCTACATCCGCGGGGGCGTGACCGCGTTTGGGGGCAAGAAGGCCTTCCCGGTGTTCGTCGACGAGACGATCGAGCTGTTCGACGAGGTGGCGGTGTCGGCGGGCGTGCGCGGCACGCAGATCGTGCTCGCGCCGGCGGACTATCTGCGCGTGACGGAGGGGGCCGTGGGCGCGATCTGCACCGATCAGGGCGGGTCGAGCGAGTAGGTGCACGTCTTGCCGCCGGGCGGCGTCCACTCGCCGTCGGCGTCGGCGTCCACGTAAAGCGCGTTGGTGGTGACGCGCGGGATGCGGCGCGGGTCGTAGCCGTCCATGCCGAGCGGCATGTCGCCGCGGCCGAACGCCATCACGATCACATGGGCGTCCTGCGGCACGGGCACCGTGAACGTGTCGTCGAGCTTCACCACGCCCGCCGGGTCGGTCGTCGCGATCTTCAGGGCCTCGTCGCAGTTCACGAACACGACGACGTGCGTGACGTCGATCTGCGGCATCGCCTCGACGCGGATCGACAGGCTGATCGCGCCCTCGCTCGCGCTCACCGTGTCGCCCGGCCCCCCCATGTCGTTGGCGCGGACGTGCGCGAACGCGCCGGCGCTCACCTGCACCTTGCCGCCGCGCACCGATTCGACCATCTCGTCCTCGTCGAACGCCTCGCCGCCCACGAAGTAGGTGCGCGGGCTGCCGGGCGGGCCCCAGTCGTGCTCGTCGGTCACGCCGGTGGCCGTGATGCGGTGGCCGAGGTTCAGGAAGCTCGTCCAGTCCTCGAACATGCCGGTGTCGTGCGGGCTGTCCGGGTCCACGAAGGGCGAGCGGTAGCCGTTCATGTACTCGACGGCGTCGAAGTTCCAGGACCACAGCGTCGGATCGTCGCCCTCCACGCCGAGGCCGCGGCCGTCGATGATGCCCGGCAGACCGGTGAGGCGGTCGTACTGGATGAGGCACAGGTAGTTGCAGCCCTGGCGCGGGTGGTTGAGCTGGATGATGCCCGCGCCGCGTTCCCGCATCAGGCCGAAGAACTCGTCGAGGTCCATCCCGTACCACTTGGGGAAGTCGCCGCGCGGGTCGTCGGGATCGGGCACGAGCGGCCAGGCGTTGCAGTGCTCGGGCAGCGAGGCGGTGACCTCCTGGCCGATGACGGTGTCGACCCACTCGCCGAGGCCGGTCTCGGCGACCCCCGGCGACCAGTCGGCGACGAACTCGTGGTCGGTGCTGAGCGCGACGTCGAGGCCCTCGGCGACGACGGTGCGGATGCGGTCGGGGACGGGGACGGGGCTGTCGGCGCTCGGGCCGCCGTGCAGGTGGCCGTCGAAGGAGAGCCAGCCCTCGGTGTCGACGACGTGGCGCAGCGTGATGTCGAGCCGGGCCTCCTCGCCGGCGCGGACCTCGATCGGGCCGCGCCACGCCTCGTACTCGAAGCCGCGGGTCACCGAGACCTCGTACGCGCCCGGCGCGACGTCGTGCGCGTCGGGGCCGTCGGTGGCGAAAATGCGCAGGTGGCGCCGGCCGTCGCGCCAGAGCTCGATCTTCGCCGGCAGCTCGTCGCCGCCGCCGTCGCGGATGTCCCAGGCGAGCCGGCCGGCGGCGCCGAACGTCACGTTCACCTCGCCGGCCTCCGGTGTGATCTCGATGGGTTCGGGCGAGGGGCGGCCGTCGAGCGACGGCATGAGGCGGAAGCGCGCGCCGCGGAACGCCGGCAGCATGCCGCCGAAGCGGCCGTCCGCGCCGCTGCGGTAGGCGTCGACCGTCATCCACGTCTCGTTGGCGCCCGGCGTCTGCAGCTCGAGCAGCGCGCCGGCGAGCGGCGCGCCGGACCCGGCTTCGGTGACGAGACCGCCGATCGGCACGTTCTCGTAGGCCATGCCCGGCACCGGAACGGGGTTGACGTCGCGCAGGTGGCGGACGGCGCTGTCGGCGTCGGTGGGGCCGACCGCGAAGAAGAACGTCGACGTCGCCTCGTCGCCCGGGCCGAGGCGCGGCGCGGCGAGGAACTGGTTGACGTCGATCACCGCGTCCACGCCGGAGAGGTGCAGCGCGCCGGCGTTGGCGCCGCCGTACGCCAGCGCCCACGCGCCGTCGCCGCCCTCGGCGACGAGCCACGGCACGCCGAAGCGCACGTCGAAGCCGCCGAGCGACAGCGCGTTGCGGTTGTAGATGCGCCGCGTGGTGCCGTCGCCGAAGAAGACCGCCATGCCGGCCTGCCACGTCGTCGCCTCTTCGGTGGCGTTGCGCACGTGGAGCTCGATGCGCAGGACGGGGCGGTCCGGCTCGAGCACGTAGTCGACGAACACGTCGAGGCCGAGCGGGTCGCTCAGATCCTTGCGGCCGCCGCCCAGGTAGACGCGCCGGATGAGCTCGAGCTCGACGAGCCAGAAGTAGTCGTCGCGGCCGTGCACGCGCAGGCGCGCCTCGCCGCCGTCGCGCCCGTCGGCGATCACCTCGACCGACTCGCCGGCGAAGCCGCGCAGGATCGAGGCGGGGAAGTCGGCGACCTCGGCGCGTCCGATGGCGAGGCCGAGCTCGTCGAACTTCTCGGGGCCCGGCTGGCGGCAGCCGTCGAGGGCGACCGCGTCGACGACGATGCCGCCGTAGTAGTACCAGGTCTTCGGGTTCTCGGGCGCCTGCACGATGAAGGCGGCGCGGTCGTTCATCAGCAGCCAGTCGCCCTCGCCGCCCAGGGCGCTCGGGCCCTCCATCCGGACGCGCGGATCGGCGATCTGGCGGGCGACGGCGCGGCCGGGGCGCGGGCAGCCCTCGGCGAAGAGCGGGGCGGCGTCGGGCGGGACGCCGAAGTCCACCGCCGCATCGGGCGCTTGCGCGTCCGGCGCGGCGTCGGGGGCCGCGTCCGCTGTGGCGGCGTCCGGCGGCGCGGCGTCCGGCGGCGCGGCGTCGGGGACCGGCGCCGCGTCACCCTCGGGCGACGCTCCCGAGCCATCGTCGCAGCCGGCGACGAGCACACACCCGAGCGCCCAGACCCACCACGTCCGTCGCCACATCCCGACCCCCACGCGTTTCGGGCGAGTGTTGCACGGCGGCGGGGGGCCGCGTCTACGTCAGCAGGGCGTGCCGTCCCTGCGGGAGAAGAGCCGGCGGTCAGGACCTCGCCGCCCGCGCATCGCGAGCGCGAGGCGAAGTCGCCGGTCTGGGTGAAAGGCGGGACGACGTCACGCGTCGTGGGACGCCTCGCGGCGCGCAGCGGGATCGACGAGGACGCTCGCGATCGCCGCGCAGATCGGGAGGCCCGCGGACGTCTCGAGCCAGAGGAACTCGCCGGCGGGGTTGATCTCGAGGAACACGTGCTCGCCCTCGGGCGTGACGATCAGATCGGCGGTGCCGAAATTCAGCCCGAGCGCGCCGGCGAGCGACAGCAGGCCCGCCTCGACGGCGGCGGGCAGCGCGTGGGGCCTCCAGGTGTCCTGCCGCGCATGACTGTCGCGGCGCCTGTCGGTGTGCGCGTGCGCCGAGGCGCCCGTCTCGGCGGCGGCGACGAGGACGCGGCGTCCCACGACCGCGGCGCGGATCTCGAGCGCGCTCGACACGCGCGCCTGGAACATCATCGGGCACAGGTCGAGCCCGTCGAGCTCGTCGTGGTCCGTCTCGCGGAGGCGGTCGGCGTGCGGCGCGCCGCCGCGCCGCATCTCGAACGACGACATCGTCTTGATGACGAGGCCGCCGGGGTGGTGCCGGGCGAACTCGCGCACCGCCGCGGGGTCGTTGGTGACGAGCGTGGGCGGGACGCGCAGGCCGACGCGCGGGGCGAGCGCGAGCTGCCGCGGCTTCTGCGCCGCCTGACGGATCGCACCCCATGGGTCCATCACGAAGACATCGGGTGGCAGCGCGTGCAGCAGGCCGAGGAGCGCCGTGCGCGACTCGAGGGCGGCGGCGTGCCGGTGCTGCGGATCGAGGTCGGACGGCAGCCGCGCCGCCGGGTGGAAGCGCCGGTACCAGACGGCGGAGACGTCGCGCAGATCGACGTCGCCGAAGTCGAGCGCGAGCCGCGCGCGCAGGCCGTGCGCGTCCTGCTCGTAGGTGAGCAACAGATCGGTCGGAAAGAGGTCGGTGTCGAGGCGCGCGACACGGCGTCCGCGGGCGCGGAGCGCTTCGGCGACGCGATCCACGCCCCCGTGGTCGTCGCTGCGCGTGAAGAAGAGCACGGTGTCGGCCAAAGGACCCCCCGGAAAAGACGAAGACCACCCGCAGGGTGGCTCCGTCTGGGCTCCCCGCGCCAGACCCACCGGGCTTCTTCGCGCGCTCGAGCGTCCGCACGCTCCGGGTCGGCGCGTCGGCGGCTCGCCCGCATGGCCCTGCTGTCAGTCGAGGTCGGCCGCGGCGCAGTCGGGGGGCGCGCTGACCGGGTTGCAGCGCGAGGGCGCGCCGTCGCCGAGGTCGAGCGCATCGGGGTGGTCGGTGCTGATGAGGTGCGCGCCGGCCCGCAGCGCCGCCGCCGACTCCGCCTCGTCCTCGACGAGCGTGCGCACGACGAAGCCGCGCGCCACGAGGTCGCGCACCGCGGCCTCGTTCGTCGCCGCCGAGTTCTCGGAGAAGAACGCGGCCTGCGGGTGGTCCGCCGGCGCGAGCGGGAAGAGCAGGCGCCCGCGCAGGTCGGGCTGCCATGCAAGGTAGCGGTCGCGCGCGATCGCCTCGTCGAGCAGGACCAGCACGATCTTGCCCCGCGTGGCTTCGATCGAGGGCCAGCCGTCGAGCGCGATCGCCTCGCTCAGGCTCGCGCGCGCGCCGCGCACGTCGTCGGGCGTGACGATGCGCTCGCGCGGCCACACCGAGAGCACGTCCGCCTCGAGCGCGGGGAAGTGGTCGTGGATCTTGTAGCGGTCGACGTCGTCCTTGGGCTCGAGGAAGACGAACAGGGCGTGCGCCGCCGGGTGGGCGTCCGACCAGGCCTTCAGGAGGCCGAGGCAGTCCGCGAGGCGCGGGCAGGTGCTGTTCTCGTCGATCCGCGGGATGTGATGGACGAGGAAGCGGTCGGTGGCCGGATCCCAGTGCACGTCGAGCTCGAACTGGCGCACGCCCTGGTTCTCGAGCTGCTCGTCGAGCGGGCGGTGCTCGTACTTCAGCTCGGGGATGTCGAGCGGCGTGGGCAGGTGGTAGCTGTTGTGGGTGCCGCGCGCCTGCAGGTGGTTCAGGCGCAGGTCCGGACCCGGCGCGGCGTCCGGCTCGACCGCCGCGTCGGACGCGAACGCGGCGTCCGACACCGCCTCTTCCCCGCCGGCGCCGCACCCCGCGAGCACCGCGAAACACAAGAGAAAACGTCGCACCCCGTCCCCCAGCGCGCGTGTGCCGGGAGTGTCGCACGGCCGCAGGGGGGCGCGTCCACCGCGGACCGCCCCGGCGGTCTCACGGCGCGGCGAACACCAGATGCGCGCCGCCCGACACGCCGAGGAAGTCGTTGAGACGCGCCGCGATCGTCTCCCGCCGCCGCGCGAGGAACGCCTTGTAGCTCGACAGGCCGAGGAGGTCGGCGTCCGTCGGGATGCACTGGGCCTCGAAGATGCGCGGGCCGTGCTGGGCGAGCAGCCCCGGGAAGTACTTCTCCGGCGGCGCGTCGCTGATGCGGCGGTTCGTCCGCCCGCCGATGAAGGCCAGGTTGGCGATGTCGTCGGCCTCGCGCGGGGTGTATCCCGCCTTCAGCACGGCCTTCGGGAAGATGTGATGGAACTGCAGCCGGTGCTGCGCGCCCGCGTGGTCCAGGCCGATGGCCAGGCTCGACGTCCAGTCGCGGGCGCCCGCCTGCCGGAAGGCGAGGAACATCGTCTTGAACAGGGCGCTGCGCTGATTGCGGCCTTCCAGCTCTTCGGGCGTGACGTCCAGGCGACCGACGTGCAGCCGCAGGCGGTCGAGCAGCTCCGCCGGACCGCCCCCGAGGCGGAGCGTCGCGAGATCCTGGTCGAGGATGGTCTCGCTCGACCCCCGCGAGTAGCGCGCCTTCGCGTTGGCGACGAGGACCCAGAACCTCAAGCTCTCCGCCTCCTCCGCGCCGAGCGCGTACCTGCGGAGGTGACCGAAGTTGGCCATCGTCACGAGGATGTAGGGAGACGAGAGCAGCGCGGGACTGTCGATGCCCACGTTGCTCTTGAGGAAGTTGACGGCGAACTCCATGCCTTCGCAGCTCGCCTTCCACGCCTGCTCGAGCGTCGCCTGGGTGAGGCTGCTCACGGTGAGGAAGCGCGACTGCCCCGTCGCGAAGGCGACCAGGTTCTTGAGATGCAGGCCCAGGTCGAGGTCGAACCCCGCGCGCGCGCACCGCTGCTGGAAGGCGAGGAACGTCTCGAGCGAGTTGCGCCACCGGGCGGTGATCTGCGCCAGGGCGAGGTCCGAGCTGCGCAGCTTCGCGCCGAGCGAGTTGACGCGCACGAAGATCTCGGTGACCTCGTCATATGACAAGCCGCGCTCGAGCACGTCCATGCGATAGACGTACCTGCGGATGCCACGCAGACGCGCGAGGCGCTGACTGTACTTCTTGAAGCGGGGATCGCTCACGCGCTCGACGCCCGCGCGCTCGAGGAAGGGCGCGTCCTCGTCGGCGCGGAACACGTCGGACACCTTGACCCAGCGGGGGTTCTGCTGGAGCTTCCGGGTCGCCACCACGAAGGTCATGCTCTCGAGGCGGCGCTGCAGCTCGTCGTCCGACGAGTCCGCCTCGTCGTCGCCGCGGTCGTCGTCCGCGTTCTCGTTGACCTCCCGCCTGAAGGCCAGCTCGTCGGGATGTTCCAGATTGAACAGCAGCTCGATGGGACGCTTGCGACCCTGGACGGTCACCGGGACGCCGCGGATCACCGCCGACAGCGACGTGAGCCGCTGCTGTCCGTCCAGCAGAAGGCGCGTGCTCGCGTAGGGGTTCGCCTGCTGGCTGATCGCCAGCTCCTGCAGGGGCACGCGCTCGTCGGTCTCCCAGAGCAGGATCGCCCCCGAGGGGTAGCCGCGATACAGCGAGTCGAGCAGGTCGCGCACCCGCGTGGAGCGCCAGACATACCGGCGCTGCATCTCGGGGAGGCGGAGCTCGCCTCGCTCGATCATGCCCACCAGCTCTTCGACGGTCGCCTCCGCCTTGGCCATCGCTCGTCCCTCCCGATCAGCCCCGCAGGTAGATGTTCTCGGGCAGCCCCGCCCGCGCCCAGACGTACGTGCCGACGAGGAAGAGCAGGAGCAGCGCGGTGCCGAGGTGCGTCACCGCGATGCAGTCGCCGCGCGTGAGTCCCCGGCGGAAGCGCGGGCGGTAGTAGGCGAGCTGCACGCCGGGCGCGGCGAGCATGAGGCCCTCGCGCAGGCCGACGACGCCCGCCGCGAGCCCTCCGGCGAGCACGACCGCCGAGAGCGCGAGCAGCGCGTCGATGATGCGCCGCGACACGTCGGGGCCGTGCACCACCGGGTACGTCGGCACGCCGGCGAGGCGGTCCCCCTCGAGGTCGCGCAGGTCGTAGAGGATCTCGTACGTGATCTCGAACGGCACGAAGAACGCCGCCAGTACGCCCACCGCCGCCCAGCCGCCGGGGTGTGACACCTGCCAGCCGTTCGCGGCGATGGGATACACGAAGCACGTCAGCACGAACAGGAACGCGGACATGCCATTCTTGAAGAAATACATGTCCTTGTAGCGCTTCAGCCCGCCGGGCGTCGGCACGATGGCGTAGCTGTAGCCGACGCCGATGACCTGCACGACGACGCGGATCCACGTCAGCGCGGGGTGGAGCCACCAGCCGAGCGCGAACGAGAGCGCGAGCAGCGCGAACCAGCCGCCGAGGAAGGCGCGCGGGTGCGCGGCGACGAGGCCGGTGCCGCGGATGCCGTTGGCGAGGTCCTCGCGCACGTCGCTGACGCGGTTGAGCAGGTTGATGAGGCACCAGTCGAGGGCGACCAGCAGACCCACCGCGAACAGGTACTCGCCGGTGAAGAGCCAGCCGAAGACGAGCGCGGCGGCGACGGCGACGCCGATGATGTGCAGGCGCAGGATGGAGGCGACGTCCGACATGCGCGCGCTTATAGCCGAGCGGGCCCGGCTCGGGCTACAAGGCGCGCATGGTCGGCTTCCAGCTCGTCTGTCTCGCCATCGTCGCCCTGTACGTCGCCGTCGAGCTGCCGCGCCAGCGCGACCGCGCCCGCTGGCTCCGCCGGATGGGGGTGATCACCGCCGGCAGCTGGCTCGCCGAGGACACCTGCATCCGCCTCTACGACTTCTACGGGTATGCGCCCGAGTGGAGCGCGTTCGTCGACCGCGTCCCGCTCCTGATCGTGCTCATCTGGGCGCCGGTGGTGATGTCGGCCTGGGGCCTCGCGCAGCGGATGGCGTCGCGGCGCGTGTGGCTCGCGGGCGCGGCCTTCGTGTTCGCCGACGCGTGGCTCATCGAGCCGATCGCGGCGGCGTCCGGGCTGTGGCGCTGGCACGCGCCGGGGCTGTTCGGCGTGCCGCCGATCGGTGTGCTCGGCTGGGCGTACTTCGCGGGCGTGGCGATGGCGGCGTTCGAGTGGCTGGACCGCCGGCGGGCGCCGGGGTGGGCGGACCTGGCCGTCGTCCCGGTGGCCGCGCTCGGCTCGCACGCGCTGCTGCTGGCGACGTGGTGGGGCGCGCTGCGGTGGGTGAGCTTCACGGTGCCCGAGTGGCCGGCGGTCGCCGTGGCCTGGGCCGCCTCGCTGGGCCTCACCGCGTGGGCGTGGCGCCACCAGGGCCGCGTGCCCATGGCGCAGATGACGCCGCGCATCCCGGGCGCGGTCCTGTTCTTCGTGCTGCTGGCGGCGCACCGCTCGCCGCCGCTCGTCGCCTGGGCGCTGGCGTTCGCGCCGCCGTATCTCGCGCTGACGCCGTGGGGCGCGCCGGCGCGGCTGCTGGGGAGGGAGACATGAGCGACTTCGCGATCGTCCCGATCGAGGCGCGCCGCTGCATCGGACAGCGGCGCCGCGTCAAGCCGCAGGACCTGGGCCGCGCGCTCGGCGAGATCCTGTCCGAGACGTCCGCCTTCATCGCCGCGCAGGGCCTCGTCGTCACGAGCCCGACCATGATGCTGTACCTCGACCACGACCAGGACGGCGGCACGTTCCTCGTGCAGGGCGGCTTCTTCGTCGCCGAGGCGGAGCCGCCGGAGGCGCCGTTCCGCCTGACGACCGTGCCCGGCGGCGAGGCGGCGCGCGCGATCCACGTCGGCCCCTACGCCGGCCTCGGCGGGACGCACTGGGCGCTGAAGGCGTGGATCGAGGCGCAGGGGCGCACGCCGGCGGCGCACGGCTGGGAGGTCTACGTCGACGACCCGGGCGAGGTGCCCGAAGGGCGCCTGCGGACCGAGGTCTGGTGCGGCCTGAAGCCGCAAGGAGGTACGCCGTGAGGGCGCTGCTGTGGCTGCTGGCCCTGGTGGGGGTCGCCGAGGCGAAGGTCGTCACGAGGACGGTCGAGTACAAGGACGGCGACACGCTGCTCGAGGGCTACCTCGCCTACGACGACGCCGCTGCCGACCGCAAGCCGGGCGTTCTCGTCGTGCACGAGTGGAAGGGGCTCGACGACTACGCGAAGAAGCGCGCGGAGCAGCTCGCCGGGATGGGCTACGTGGCGTTCGCCGCGGACATCTACGGCAAGGGCGTGCGCCCGAAGGACCACCAGGAGGCGGGGGCCACCGCCGGCAAGTTCAAGGGCGACCGGGCGCTGCTGCGGCGGCGCGCGCGGGCGGGGCTCGACGCGCTCCGGGCGCAGCCGGGCGTCGACCCCGCGCGCCTCGCCGCCATCGGCTACTGCTTCGGCGGCACGACCGTCCTCGAGCTCGCGCGCAGCGGCGCCGAGATCGCCGGCGTGGTGAGCTTCCACGGCGGCCTCGACACGCCCGTGCCGGCGAAGACGCTGAAGGCGAAGGTGCTCGTGCTCCACGGCGCCGACGACCCGCACGTGCCCGACAAGGACGTCCTCGCGTTCGCCAAGGAGATGCGCGACGCCAAGGCCGACTGGCAGCTCGTCAGCTACGGCAACGCCGTCCACGGCTTCACCAACCCGAACAACGGCGGCGACCCGTCCAAGGGCGCGGCCTACGACGCCGCCGCCGACCGGCGCTCCTGGGCCGCGATGCGCGCCTTCTTCGACGAAGTCCTCAAATAGACCGGAACATCGGCGCGGTGCGTCTGTCGACTCTGAGGGAGGTCGACATGACCCGTGGTGGCGCGCCGGTGCTCGCCGGCATCCTGATCCTCACCGCGACGTGGACGCACTTGTCGCGCACGGAGGCGATCGACGTGCGGCCGACGGTCGACGCCGGGCGCTGGTGGCCGGCGCGCGACACGCTCCAGGTCGTGGTCACCGAGGCCGGCTTCCGCGTCTGGTACGCCGACGAGCCGGAGTTGGTGCTCGCCGGCGCCGACGCGCGCGCCCGCCTCGGCGCGGTGATCGGCGCCCTGCGCCCGCACCTCGCGTCGACGCAGCCGGTGCGCGTCCGCGCCGTCGACCGCGTCGGCTACGACCGCATCGTCGAGGCGCTCGACGTCTTCCTCGACCAGGGCCTGCGCCAGGTCGCCGTCGAGGGCTGACCGGTCCATCCGATTTCGCGGAACCGGTCCTGTCCGATGGACCGGTTGGCGGTCAGACTCGGGCCATGCGCAAAGCCCACTTGTTCCGCATGCCCGACGCCGACGCGCTCGCTCTCCTGGCGCGCGTCCCGGTCGTCCACCTTGCCACCACCGCGCCCGACGGCCGGCCCATCCTGCGGGCGGTGCACGGCGTCGTCGTCGACGGCGCGCTCGTGTTCCACGGGGCGCCGGCCGGCGAGAAGATGGAGGGGCTCGGCCGCCCCGCGGTCGTCTCGGCGGAGGAGGTCGTCGCCGAGATCCCGAGCTGGTTCCTCGACGCCGAGCGCGCCTGCCCGGCGACGACGTACTACCGGAGCGTGCAGATCCACGGCGTGCTCGAGCAGGTCGTCGAGACGCGCGACAAGGCGGCGGCGCTGGCGGCGCTCATGGCGAAGTACCAGCCGGAGGGCGGGCACGCGCCCATCGACGTCGCGCATCCCGATTACGAGCGGCTGTACCGCAAGGAGGTGGACGGGCTGCTCGTGGCGCGCGTCCGCCCCGAGCGCGTGGACGGCAAGGCGAAGCTCGGGCAGAACCGCCGCCCGGAGGCGCTGCAGCGCATCGTCGAGGCGCTGTGGCGCCGGGGCCGGCCGGGCGACGTCGAGGCGATCGACGCCCTCCTCGTCGCGAACCCGAGGGTGCCGCCGCCGGACTTCCTGCGCGGTCCGGGCGTGACGCTCGGCGTCGCGCGCGCCTCGGACCTGGGGCCGACGGTGGCGCTGCTCGAAGGCACGTACTGGTGGGCGGGCGTGCCGCGCCCCAAGCTCGAGGCGGCGGTGCGCGGGGCGACGGCGCGCGTGGTGGCCCGCGCCGACGGACGCCTCGTCGGCAGCGCCTCGGCCCTCGCGGACGGCGGCCGGCGCGCCTGGATCATGGACGTCGTCGTCGACGCGCCCTGGCGCGGGCGCGGCGTGGGCGAGGCGCTGATGCGCGTGCTGCTCGACCACCCGGCGGTCCGCGGCTGCGAGCGTGTCGGCCTCGCCACGAAGGACGCCGCGCCCTTCTACCGCCGCTTCGGCTTCGCCCCGCGCACCGGCGGCGGCGAGCCGCTCTGGCTCGAACGCGCGCCGTCGCCGGACCGGGGCGCCGGGGGCGCTCCGGCGTCCCAGCGCGCGTGCCCGCACGTGATCGCCGAGTAGAATCGCGGGCATGCTCTCGCTCGACCTCGACGCCTCCGACGATCCGCGTCCCGTCTACGTGCGCATCGCGGAGCGCATCGTGGCCGACATCCGGCGCGGGCGGCTGCGGCCCGGCGACCGGCTGCCCGGCAGCCGCGCGCTGGCGACGTCGCTCGGCGTCCACCGGAACACCGTGCTCGCCGCGTTCGCCGAGCTGCTGAGCGAGGGCTGGCTCGTGGCGGTGAACGGCAGCGGCACGTTCGTGAACGCGGAGCTTCCGGAGACGGCGGCGAAGTCCGGCGGGCGGCGCGCCGGCGGGCTCGGCTTCGTGTTGCCGCCGGCGCCGGCGCCCGTCCCCGAGCCGCCCGGGGCGCCGCTGCAGTTCGCGAGCACGCCCGACGTGCGCGCGGTGCCCTGGTCGCCGCTGGCGCGGGCCTGGCGGCGCGTGACGCGGCGCTCGGGGCTCGCGGGCTATGGCGATCCGCGCGGGGACGAGGCGCTGCGGGCGGCGCTCGCCGCGATGCTGGCGGCGAACCGCGGGCTCGGGGTCGGCGCGGACGACGTCCAGATCACGCGCGGCAGCCAGATGGCCATCTACCTCGTCGCCCGCGCGCTGCTGCGGCCGGGCGACGTCGTGGCCGTGGAGGCGCTCGGCTATCGCCCGGCCTGGACGGCGCTGCGCGAGGCGGGCGCGACGCTCGTCCCGGTGCCGGTGGACGGCGACGGTCTCGACGTCGCGGCGCTCGCGGATCTGCACCGCCGCCGGCCGCTGCGCGCCGTCTACGTCACGCCGCACCACCAGTACCCGACGACCGCGTCGCTGCACCCGGCGCGTCGCCTCGCGCTGCTCGACCTGGCACGCCGCGAGGGCGTGGCGGTGCTCGAGGACGACTACGACAACGAGTTCCACTACGACGGTCGCCCGCTGCTGCCGCTCGCCGCCGCCGACGACGCGGGCGTCGTGGTCTACGTCGGGACGCTGTCGAAGATCCTGGCGCCGGGCCTGCGCATCGGCTTCGTCGTCGCGCCGCGCCCGCTGCTCGACCGCCTCGCCGAGGCGCGGCGCTTCGTCGACCGCCAGGGCGACACGCTCGGGGAGCGCGCGGTGGCGGAGCTCTTCGAGGAGGGCGAGGTGCAGCGCCACGTGCGCCGCGTCCGACGCGAGTACGAGCGGCGGCGCGGCGCGCTCGCCGACGCGCTGCGGCGCCACCTGGGATCCGCGCTCGAGTTCGACCTGCCCGCCGGTGGCCTCGCGCTCTGGGTGCGCGGCCCCGGCCTCGACTTCGACGCGTGGTCGGCGCGGGCCCTCGCGCGCGGCGTCGCCTTCGCCGCCGGCAGCCGCTTCGCCTTCGACGACACGCGCCTCGCCGCCGCGCGCCTCGGCTTCGCGACGCTGACCGTCGACGAGATCGAGCGCGCTGTCGGCGTGCTCGCCGCGACCCGGAATGCGAGCGACCCGCGTGCGCGTTGAGCGCGGGTCATGTCCGGATTCACCTTCAGTTACGTGGCTTTGGGCGGCTCGACCGCCGTCGGTGACGGCGCGGCCGGCGACGGCGGCGACCCCGCGCGGTTGCGCCGGCGCTGATTTCGCCCTCGCCCGCCGTGCCGCCGGAGCGCGCGGAAGGTCTCGCGACGGCGTCTACGCGCGACAGGCTCCTGGCCGTCGGCATGAACGACCTGTGGCGGCTCGAGCCGGTGGAGCGCTCCGCGGCGAACCTCGCGCGCATCGCCGACCGGCTCGAAGCGACGGGCGCGCGCGCCGTCTGCTGCAACCTCGTCGACCTCGCGCACGCGCCGGTGCGCGCTTGTGGCCGGCGGTCGGGGCGGCCGTGCCCGACGTCACTCGATGACGAGCGTCGTCTGGATCCAGCGGTCGGTGAAGCCCATCGTCGCCACCTGGCACGCGCGCACGCGGCCGGTGACGCGTGTCTTCACGGCGAGGTCGGCGCGCGGCGCCGGCGGGAGCGGTCGCGGCTCGGCGCGGATGGAGGTGACCGCCTCGAACGCCTCCATCTCGCCGTAGACGACCCCGGTGTCGAGGTCGCTGACGACGGTGCGCGTGGTCTCGGTCTTGCGGAATCCGCCGCTCGACTCGACGAGGACGAGCACCTCGACGCGGTGCCCGACGGGGACGGGCGCGCAGATCAGGGCGATGAACGTGTGGGCCATGCGCCTTCTTACGGCCTGGGCGCGACGCCGGTCGAGCCCGCGGCGTCGGTGAGCGGGAGGTGGGCGATGCGCGCGATCGTGATCGAGTCGTTCGGCGGGACGGAGGTGCTGCTGGCGCGGGAGGTGCCCGTGCCGGAGCCGGGGCCCGGCGAGCTGCTCGTGCGGGTGGTGGCGTCGGGCACGAATCCGGTCGAGGCGAAGATCCGGCAGTCGGGGCACTGGGCGCAGATCCCGCTGCCGGCCGTGCTCGGCTACGACGCGTCGGGCGTCGTCGAGCGCGCCGGTCCGGGCGCGACGGGCTTCGCGCCGGGCGACGAGGTCTGGTTCACCCCGGAGCTCGTCGGGAACCGGCACGGCACGCACGCCGAGTACACGGTGGTGCCGGCGACGATCGTGGCGCGCAAGCCGGCCAACCTGAGCCACGAGGAGGCGGCGGCCGTCCCGCTCGCCGGCGGCACCGCCTTCGAGGCGGTCGTACGGCGCCTGCGCGTGGGGCCCGGCGACACGCTGCTCGTGCACGGCGGCGCGGGCGGCGTGGGCTCGTTCGCGGTGCAGATCGGCAAGGCGGTGGGCGCGCGCGTCATCGCCACCGCGAGCGCGGTGAACCACGACCTGCTGCGGCGCCTCGGGGCCGACGTCTGCGTCGACTACCACCACGCGAACGTGGCCGAGGTGGCGCTGCGCGAGACCGGCGGGCGCGGCGTCGACGCCGTCTTCGACACCGCCGGCGGCGACAACATCGCGCGCAGCATCCCGGCGGCGCGGCCGTTCGCGCGGCTCGCCACCATCCTCGGCCCCACCGGCGACCTGACCGGCCTGTACCCGCGCAACCAGACCCTGCACGGCGTCTTCCTGACGCGCGAGGCGGAGCGCCTGCGCGTGCTCGCGCGCATGGTCGAGTGGGGCGAGGTGCGGCCGGTCGTGGCCGAGGTGCTGCCGCTCGCCGACGTGGCGCAGGCCCATCGACGTCTCGACGCCGGTCATGGCGCCGGCAAGGTCGTCCTGCGCGTCTGACTCGCTGGAAGGAGGTGCTTCATGCCCAAGAAAGGCATCCCGAGGCCGCATCGCCGGGTGACCGGCATCGACAAGGCGCCCATCAAGCGACGCATCCGCGAGCTGAAGCGGCAGCGCGACGAGGCGATCGAGAACCGCGAGCGCGGCGCGCTGCCCGAAATCCACGAGCGCCTGCGCCACCTGCGTCACGAGCTGCGCAAGCACGCCGAGCTCGTGCGCTGACGCTCGTCGCGAGACGTGGATGCCTTGGTCGGCGACTCGAACGCCGTCGCGGTCAGCGCGCGCCGTGGATGCGCGCGAGCACGGCGCGCGCGGTGGTCGAGAGGCCGGCGGGGTCGAGCGCGGCCTCGAGCGCGCGCTGCGCGCCGGCGCGCTTCCAGGCCTCGGCGCGGCCGGCGGCGTCGAGGTCGTGCCAGGCGGCGGACGGGACGACGGCGCCCGTCCGCGGGTCGCGGGCCCGGAAGGCGCCGGCGGCCTTCTCGACGAGCGCGTCTCGTTCTTGCGGCGTCATGTGAGCTCCGCGTCCACGTCGACGCCTGCGCGCCCGAGGCACTCGAGCAGGAACCGGCGCGCCCGCGTGAAGTTCTGCAGGAACGTGTTCAGCGTCATGCCGAGGCGCGCCGCCAGCGTCTCGTCGGGCGCGCCGCCGGCGTCCTCGAGGCGCGCGGCGAGCGCCTGCGCCGGCTTCTCCGGCAGCTTGTCGCGACAGCCCGCGATCTGCGCGCGCAGGTGCGGATCGGGGAGGCGCGGCGCGGGCGCCTCGGGCTCGTGCCCTTCGGGCAGGGCGGCGGTCGTCCGCAGGCGCCGCGCCTCGTCGATGGCGAGGTTGCGCGCGATGCGGATGCCGAAGCGAAGGAGCGCGTCGGGCCGGCCGTCGGGGACGACGCGGGGCGCCACCTGCCACACGCGCAGGAGGGTCTCCTGCAGCACCGCCTCGCAGTCGGCCGCGGCGGCGTAGCGCGTCAGGCTCAGGCGCAGGCGCGGCTCGGCGCCGGCGACCCAGCGCCCGAAGGCGCCGGCGTCGCCGGCGGCGATGAAGGGCAGGAGGGCGTCGAGGTCGTTCACGGCGTGGTCACCACCTCGCCGGCGCAGACGCGCTCGGCGGCGCTGGGGGGCAGGCGGGCGTCGTTCACGGCGCGGTCACCCCTTCGCCGGCGTGGGCGCGCTCGGCGGCGCTCTTGGGGCAGGCGGGCGTCGTTCACAGCGTGATCACCACTTCGCCGGCATGGACGCGCCTCGGATCGGCGCCGAGCGGCCCGGCGAGCTGCAGCGTGAGGCGGACGACCGCGCCCCGGGGCAGCGCGCCGGCGGCGGTCGAACGACCGGCGTCGACGGTGGCGCGCACCGTCTGGCCGTCGGCCAGCTCGATCTCCACCTCGGCGCCCGGCTCCCACGCGCCGTCGAGCGCGGCCTCGACGACGAGCAGGTCGTCGCGCTTCAGCACCACGCGGCCCTTCACCTCGCGGCCGCGGCCGCCGCCGAGCGCGTCGCGCAGGCGGTCGAGCAGGCTCTTCTTCTTCGCGGGCTTCGCCGCCTCGCGCTTCTCCGCCGTCGGCTCGGGCGCGGAGGCCCGGTCGAAGTCGGCGCCGAAGCCGTCGCCCTCGTCGTCGTAGGCCGCCGACTCCGCCTCTTCCTGCGCCGCGGGCGGCGGGGCGTCGGTCGGCCGCCGGGCGGCGACCCCCTCCGAGCGAGACGGGGCGGGGCGCGCGGGCGGCGGCGGCGCGGCGCGGCCCTTCCCGAAGACGCCGGCCATCGTCTTGCCGCGCGCCGCCGGCGGGATCGACGCCTGCATCGGCGCCGGCGCCGCCACCGGGAACGGCGGACCGCCCGGCGCGTAGCCCCCGGCCGCGGTGATGCTCGCGTTCGCCACGAAGCCCGACGGGCGCAGCCCCACGCCTTCCGCCGACATGCCGTGCGGCAGCAGGTGCGGCTGCGTGACGCGGCGCGTCGCCTGCGTCGGATCGACGGTGACCGTCTCGCTCACCGCGATCCACGAGGTGAGGCGCGTCGAGATGGAGAACTCGAGGCCGAGCGCCTCGACCTGCTCGTCGACGCGCTGCCCGGTGGCGGCGCGGGTCTCGAGGTCCTCGACGGCCTCGCGGCCGAACAGGGCCACCACCGCGGGGCTGCCCTCGCCGTTCAACGTCGGGGGCACGCTGAGGCGCTGCGTCCACTCGCCGTCCGCGGTGCGCCCGCGGACGACGATCTCGCCGCCCTGAGGCGACAGCTCGACGGCGAGGCGCGCCGGCGCGCCGGCGAAGAGGTCGGGCAGGCGCTCGGGGACGATGCTGCGCACCGCCGAGCCGCCGACGTCGAGGTCGACGACGAGCGGCGCCGCGGTGCGCGCGAGGAGGCGGCGCACGAGCGGCTCCACGTCCTCGCCGAGGCCGCACAGGATCTCGACGCCGCGCCCGGCGCGCGCGGCGGGGCCGGTGAGGCTGCGGTTGATGCCGCTGCCGACGCCGACCGTGTGGACGCGCGAGCCGCGCGGCAGCCGCTCGAGGATCTCGCGCACGATCTCGCTCTCGAAGCCGATCAGGCCGTCGGTGATGAGCACCACCTGGCGCTGCGCCTCGGCGCGCATGGGGGCGAGCGCCTCGAGGATCGCGGTGCGCATCTCGGTGCTGCCCGAGGCCTGGAGCTTCGCGAGCCAGCGGCGCGCGTCGGCCTTGTGGCCGGCGTCGGCGACGGCGGCGCCCGTCTTCCAGCGGCGGGGCTGGGTCGAGAACTCGATCATCTCGAGGCGGTCGCGCTCGTCGAGGCCGTCGACGAGCGCGTTGATCACGCGCCGGGCCTGGTCGAGCGGCTCACCGCCCATCGAGCCGCTCGTGTCGAGAAGGACGATGAGGTCGCGCGCCACCGACGTCGTCTTCAGCGCCGGGGGGACGAGCGTGAGCGCCGCGAAGGCCGAGCCGGTGCGGCCGCGGACCGGGCGGGCGCGGTCGATCTCGACGTGGGCGTCCGGCAGCGAGACGGGCCAGCGCACGACGACGTCGCGGTCGAGCAGCGCCGACTCGGCGAGGCGCACGGTGTCGCCGTCGCTCCGCAGCGCGTGGCTCGGCGAGAACGGCGCGCCGGTGCGCGCGTCGCGGATGGTCAGCGCCATGCCGGCCCGGGCGTCGACCTTCTCGCCGACGTCCACCGTGACCTTGTCGATGTCGGCGACGCGGCCCGGGGCGCCCATGTAACGCGGGGCGACGACCGTCGGGAACCGCCACTCCCAGGCGCTGCCGGCCCAGGCCAGCGGCTGGTCGATCGTCAGCGCGCAGACCACCTCGGCGCCGGGCGGGACGTTGCCCACCTCCTGCGTGAAGAGGCTCGAGCGCTCCTGCTCGAGCAGCGCCGCGGTGCGGCCCTGGATCACCGCCTCCTCGAAGCGCTCGCGGGCGCGGGCCTTGCGGTCGATCTCGCCGACGACGCGCAGGTCGCCGATGCGGAAGGCGTAGCCGGCGACCGCGCCGTCGGCGGGCAGCGGCACGAGGTAGGTGACGGTGAGCGGCTCGGCGAACGGGTTGACGAAGCACTGCTCGAGGACGACACGGCAGAGGCCGGCGCACGCGTCGGCGCGCAGGAAGGTGCCCGCGAGCGGGAGCGTGCGCCCGTCGGTGGCGACGAGGCGGGCGCCGGTGGAGGCGTCGGGCTGCTGGGTCATGTGGGTCGCGGCGTTCATCGGGTCCTCCCGTGGTGGTTGCCGGTTGGCGTTGCAACCGACCAACGGAGGGCCCTCGGGTCTTGTGACACAGAAAAAACACGGGGCGTGCTTTTTTCGGCGGCGGGGGTCCGGCTCGCGTCATCCGGGGGTCGCGTCGTAGCATTCGCGCGCATCCCAGGGGGGAACATGCACTTGGGCCGAGGGTGGCTCGCGGGTCTCGCGCTCGCGACGTCGTGGGCGTGCGGCGACGGCGAGAAGACGGCGCACGACGCGGCGATTCCCGATGGTGGACGCGGGGTTGCGGACGCAGGGGCGCCCGATGGCGCGGAGCCGGACGGCGGCGTCGCGGACGGCGCGCCGGGGCCGGACGGCGGCGCCGACGGGGGCGCGCCCGCCGACGCCGGCACGCCCGCCGATGCGGCGGACGCGCGCCCGCCGATGTCCGACTGCGAGCGTCTGTGCGGCACGCTCGACGCCTGCGGCAGCGGCCTGCCCGCGCCGGGCTGCGTCGCGCTCTGCGAGGGCCTGCCCGAGGACGAGCGCGACCGCTTCCTCGCGTGCGGCGGGGCGCTCGCCGCCGGCGATTGCGGCACGCGCGCGTTCTTCGAGTGCCTTGGCCGCGACGTCGACCCGGCCTGCGGCGCGGCGTGCGCGGCCGCCGACGCCTGCGAGGGCGGCGAAGGCTGCTTCGCCGGGTGCTTCGCGGGCGTCCGCCACGACGATCCGCTCGCCCGCCGCCACGCGACGACGCGGGCACAGTGCCTCGCGGCGGTGGGCGGCGACTGCGCGGCCGTCGGCGCCTGCCTGCGGGGCGAGGTGGCGGCCCCGGACCGCGAGACCTTCTGCGAGGCGTGGAACGGCTGCGGCCTCGACCAGGCGATCGAGTGCGACGTCGAGTACGACGAAGTCGCAGGCCGGGGGGCGGACGGTGCCGCCGGCCTGCGCTGCCTCGTCGAGGCGCTGTCCGGCGCGTGACCCGAGGACGCCTTCAGCGAGGCGAGCCGGTGCTACTCGGAGGCCGGCGTCGACGCGCGCTGCGCCGGGTGGTGCGATGCGCGCGGCCTGTGCGGGCTCGACGAGGCGGGCGCGTGCCTCGAGGCGTGCCGCGGCGTCTTCCTCGACTACCCGATCGACCGCGCCGGGCAGGCGCGCCTCGCCCCCCAGATGGGGTGCGTCACCGCCGGCGAGTGCGGCGCGTTCGTCGCGTGCGTCGAGGCGGCCGCGCCGGAGGCGGCCTGCGACGCCCACTGCGACGCGCTCGCCGCTTGCGACGCGGGCCTCGACGCGGCGGCGTGCCGCGCCGGTTGCCTCGCCGACTACCCGTCCCCACGGCACCGCGCATGGCGGAACTGCGTCGCCGCCGCGCCGGACTGCGGCGCGCGCGACCGCTGCGTCCTCGAGGCGCCCGTCCTCTGCGAGCGCTGGTGCGACGTGCTGGAGCGCTGCGACTACCACGACGGCGACGCCGGGTGCGTCATCGCCTGCGAGGAGGCCTTCGCCGCCAACGCCGAGCGGCGACTCGAGCTCTTCGCCTGCGTCGTCACGGCGCCCGACTGCGCCGGCCCCATCGACGAGCACACCGTCGATCGCTGCTTCCAGCGCCGCCGCCCCTACGGCCAGGCCTGCCTCGGCTTCTGCCGCGCCGAGGGCGAATGCGCGGGCGGCGATCCGGCGGACATCGAGGCCTGCCTGCTCGATTGCGCCGCCGGCTTCGAGGGCGACGCCGCGGCGCGCTTCGAGGCGGCCGCCGAGTGCCTCGCCGGCGGCGACGTGGCGTCCGACTGCGACGCGGCGCGCGCCTGCATTCCCCCGGCGGCGGACGCCGGCTGCGCCGCCTTGTGCGGCCGTCTGGACGCCTGCGGCGCCGCGCCCGCGGACTGCGAGGCGCAGTGCGCGCGCGATCCGCTCGGCCGCGTGCGGTCCCTCGAGGTCGCCCCTTGTGTGGCCGAGGCGGGCGGGGATTGCGCCGCGGTGCGCGCCTGCCTCGACGCCGGCAGCGCCGAGCCCCCGCCCGTCGACGAGGCGACCTTCTGCGAGGCCTGGAGCGGCTGCGGGTATCCCGACTGCGGCGGGGCCTACGAGGCCTTCGGTGGCGAGGGTCCCCAGTCGCTCGCCTGCGCCTTGCGCATGATGGACGTCTGCGGCGCCGACCCCGGCGACCTCTATCCGGAGTGCCTGCTGTTCATCCCCGAGCCCGCGCAGGCGTGCCGCGCGCTCTGCCGGGCGCGCGACCTCTGCGACGGTCTCGAGGGCTCGCGCCGCGCCTGCGAGGTCGAGTGCGACGGCATGAACGCCGCAAACCCCGACGACGTCGAGCGCTCGCTGCCGCAGCGGGCCTGCGCCGGCGCGCTCACGTGCGAGGCGCTCGACGCGTGCCTCGCCGCGACGACGCCGCGCGCGATCTGCACGCGGCACTGCGACACGCTGTCGGACTGCGGGCTCGTCGCCGATCGCGTCCGCTGTCGCGTGGACTGCATCGACGACTTCGCGCGCGACCGCAACGAGGCGTGGATCGCCTGCGTGAGCGAGGCCGCCGACTGCGAGGCGATGGACGCTTGCGCGCCCGCGCCGCCGCTGCCGTGCGCGCAGGCGTGTCGCCGGGTCGAGGCGTGCGGCCTCGACGACGCGGGCTTCGCGCGTTGTGTCGCCGAGTGCGACGACGCCGCCTTCGCCGACGCCGACGCCGAGGCGCGCAAGGCCGCCTGCCTGCTGCTCGCGCCCGACTGCTTCCGCGACGTGGGGCGGGCGAGCGTGCGGGCGTGCGTCGAGGGGTTCACCGACAGCGGTCTCGAGTGCGCGCGGTACTGCCGCGCCGTCACCGAGTGCGATCCTGCGGCGGAGGGCACGCTCGGCGATTGCCTGCTCGCGTGCGCCGACGGCCTCGGCGCCGAGGACGCGCTGCGCCTCGCCGCCAGCCGCGCGTGCATGGACGGCGCCGGCGCGGCGTGCGGTCCGCTGCGCGAGTGCCTGCGCGAGGGCGCGGTGGACTGCGCCGCGGACTGCGCGGCGGTCGCGGCGTGCGGCCTCCCGGCGGAGGGGTGTGCCGACGCGTGCCTGGCCGCACCCGACCGCGCGCACGCCGGCTGCCTCGCCGAGGCCGCGCGCCTGCGCCTCGGGTGCGCCGGCGTGGCCGCCTGCGTCGGCCACGTCGAGCCCCCGGTGGACGCCGACTGCGCCGCGTACTGCGCGGAGGCGGCGCGCTGCGACGCCGGACACGACGCGTTCCTGTGCGAGCGCGCCTGCACGCCGGCGGCGCCCGTCCGCCGCGCCTGCCTCGAGCAGGCGGGCTGCGGCGGCATGCAGGCGTGCGTCGACCTCGGCGCGGAGCCGGCGGCGCCCTGCCTCGCGCCGTGCGAGCGCGCCGTCGCGTGCGGCGGCTTCGCGAGCGTGGAGGCCTGCGCCGCCGTCTGCACCGGCCGCCTGCGCAGCCAGCGCGTGCCGGCCGACTACCTCCTCGACGTCGGCGCGTGCCTCGACGGCGCCTGCGACGCGCGCGCGTCGGCCGCGTGCTTCGCGAGCGACGGCGGCTGCCCGCGCGCCTGCGCCGTGCTCGAGGCGTGCGGCTACGACGACCGCGACTGCGTCGCGCACTGCGAAGCGAACGCCGCCGGCAATCCCGCGCAGGCGGCCGCGCTCCGCGCGTGCATCTTCACGCACCACGACGGCGGCCGCTGCGACTATTACGCCTACGACGACTGCATCTGGGAGGCGGTCCAACCCTGAGCCGACCGGGTCACTGCGTGAAGCGCCGGGTGCGGCGCGGACCGGAGTCGCCCACCGGACACACCGGGCAGCTGTCGCAGGGCACGCCGAAGCGCATGTCGCAGCCGGCGTTGGTGCGGCACGAATCGCAGACGGCGTCGGCGATCTCGTTGGCCGAGGACTCGGGCATGAAGCGCGCCTGCCAGTCGCCGGCGTCGTCGGCGGCCGGGCCGGTCAGATCGCCGTCCATCGGCTCGGGGCACTCGGCGAACGGCGCGTTCAGCGGCCCGGTCCCGCGGATCGTGCCGCCCAGGGCGTCCGCGACGACGAGCGAGATCTGCGTGTCGGTGACGCTGCCGGTGACCTCGAAGTACGCGGCGTCCGCGCCGACGAAGCCGCCGACGAGCCGCCCCGGCGTCTCTTCGACGAGGACGAGGCGCCCCGTGAGGTCGGTGTTCGCGTGCGTGCCCGTCCGGATCGACATCTCGAACGGCGCGTAGACGCAGACGGACGCGAAGTCCTCGGACGCCGCGCCGCCGCCGCTCTCCTCGCCGCAGCCGGCGAGGGCCACCGAAATCGCGACAACATGTCGGATGCGCATGCCGCCGGTACGCGGCGCGGCGCGGATCGGATCAGAAAGCGGCCCCGGCAGGGTGGGCGTAGCTCACGTACTTGTCGTAGGCGAAGACGAAGGCGCCGAAGGGACGGTCGCCGACGAGGCGGTGCGTGCCCTCGCCGACCGTGGCGAACAGGTAGACGCGGTCGGAACCGGCGATGGCGGTGCCGGTGCCGAGGTCGAGGCGTGCGCCGTCGAGGCGGATGTCGGCGTCGCGGCTGGCCACGATCGTCACGCGGGTGCGGTGGTAGCGGGCGGGCAGGCCGAGGACGTAGTCGCGCCGCCACTGCTCGATCGGGATCCCCAGGAACATCGCCGGATCGCCGCCGTTCACGTCGGTGCTCTCCGCGCCGGTGGCGCCCGCCGACGGGGTGAGGCCGAGGAACTGCACCGGACCGGTCGCCGTGGCCGTGAAGCCGACGCTCGTTCCGAACTCGCAGACGCCGCCCTGGCCGAGGACCACCGCGCGGTCGCCGTCGAGGTGCGCGTTGCAGTCGGCGACGCCCGAGACGCCCGGGCCGTCGCTGCGGATGCGGTCGAAGGGCGCGTTGAACGCGATGCGCGTGTTGGCGTCGCGCGCGACGATCTTCCAGTAGATCCGGTCATTTGCGTTGCGCGGCGCGAGGCGCGTGGCGTGCGGCGCGAGCGCGAACGTCCGGCCCCAGCGCGCCGTGGGCAGCAGCTGGTCCTCGAGGTGGTCGCAGGCCTCGACGTCCTGCGGGTAGTACGTGCACTCGTGGCTCGAGAACACGGCGATCGGGGCGCTGGCCGTGATCGCCGCGCCCGAGAGGTCGGGCTGGACGTCGCCCCCGATGCCCTGACTGCCGCTGTGCAGGATCATCACGTCGTGCGCGCCGAGGCGGGCGGTGACGCGGCGCTCCACCTGGCGGATGGGCACGTCGGGCGCGGCGATGGCGCCGCCCGGCGGCAGGTCGACGGTGACGTTCGTGTCGGCGGCGGTGGCGACGACGACGAGCGCGCCGGGGATGGCGTTCACCTGGGGGTTGAAGATATCGCCGCCGGTGACCCAGGAGGGCACGCCGGCGTAGCGGTAGTCGCGGCCGAGCGCCGGCGCGGGATACACCAGGCTCGCATCGCTGCTGAAGCTGTAGTTGCAGCACAGCGGCGAGTGCTGCCAGACGGCCACCGGGCGGCTCGAACGCAGCCGCATCGCGGCGCGGCGGACGAGCGACAGGTCGCGGGACGGCGGGGCCTGCGGGGCGAGGAGCAGCACGGCGCGACCGCCCGGCGGCACGACCAGGCCGTTCACCTCGACGAAGAGCGACTGCACGACGCGGCCATCGCCGTCGAAGACCTCGGAGCGCACGGTGACCGCCTGCTCGTCGGGGCTCGAGGCGCTCGGCCGGATCGTCACGTCGGGCAGCGTCGCCTGACGCTCGCCGCCGGGGCCGAACAGGTCGAGCCGCGCCGGCTGGTCGGCGCTCGGGTTGACGACGAGCAGGCCGTAGGGCGCCTCGGGCGTCGTGCCATCGACCTGCCGGTTGACCACGTTCGGCAGCTGCGCGGCCCAGAAGTCGCAGCCGAGGTGGCCGAGGCCCGGCACGGCGCAGGGGTCGCCCTCGGCCCCCGCGCAGCGGCCGTCGCTGCAGGTCTCTCCGGCGGCGCAGGCCTCGCGCTCGAAGCGGCCGTCGCGGCACACCTCGAGCGCCGCCGCCCCGGCGCAGCGGCGCGCGCCGTCGGTGCACCCCGCGCTGCCGTCGGGCAGCTCGGAGCCGCCGTCGGGCTCGGGCTCGCGCCCGCCGTCCGGGTCGGGCTCGTTGGCGTCGCAGGCGTCGCCGATGCCGTCGCCGTCGGTGTCGCGCTGGCTGAAGTTGGGCGCGTCCCGGCAGTTGTCGCAGGCGTCGCCGCGGCCGTCGTTGTCGGCGTCGGACTGGTCCGGATCGCGGGCCTGCGGGCAGACGTCGACCTCGTCGGGCACGCCGTCGCCGTCGTCGTCGCCCTCGATCTCGCAGGCGTCGCCGGTGCCGTCCCCGTCGCTGTCGGCCTGGCTGAAGTTGGGCGCGTCGAGGCAGTTGTCGCAGGCGTCGCCGCGTCCGTCGTTGTCGCGGTCCGCCTGACCGCCGTTGGCCACGTCGGGGCAGTTGTCGGCGCGCCCGGGGATGCCGTCGCCGTCGTCATCGTCGAGGTCGCAGGCGTCGCCGACGCCGTCGCCGTCCTCGTCGCTCTGCAGCGGATCGGCGACCGACGGGCACAGGTCGCAGACGTCTCCGGCGCCGTCGCCGTCGCCGTCGGCCTGGTTGTTGTTGGCGTCGCGGGGGCAGTTGTCCTCCCCGTCGCCGACGCCGTCGTCGTCGCGGTCGCCCGGCGGGCCCACCGGCCCGCCGTCGCCCGCGTCGCCGCCCGCGCCGCCACCACCGCCGCCCCCGCCTCCGCCGGCGCCGCCGCCGCCGTCCGTCCCGCCGTCGCGGGCGTCGTCGTTGCTCTCGGTGCAGGCCGTCGCCAGCAGAGCCACCACAAGCAGCGCCAGGCCGCGCATGCCGTCCCCCTCCACGAACCGGATTCCCCGGGCTTCTACCGCGCCCCGGCGGGCCGCCTCAATCCCGACGAACATCGGTACGACGTTCATCGGGTACGATGTCGGCCTGTCGCGCAGGGGGAGGGCCGTGTCGTCCAGGAAGCGCCCGACGCTCGAGGCCGAGCTCGATGGCCTGCGGGGGCTCGAGCTCGAGACCGCCGCCGGCCGCGAGGCGATCCGCCGCGGACTCGGCAGCGCGCGCTCGCCGGTCGTGGCGCGCGCGGCGACGCTGATCAAGGACCACCGCCTCGACGGCTTCGGGCCGGCGCTCGAGGCGGCGTTCGCGCGCTTCTTCGCCGACCCCGTGAAGAGCGATCCGGGCTGCCACGCGAAGCGCGCGGCGCTCGAGGCGCTCGACTTCACGGAACATCCCGATCCGACACCATTTTTTCGCGGCGCGGGGCACGTCCAGCGCGAGCCGGCGTGGGGGCCGCCCGTCGATACGGCCGCCGGCCTGCGCGCGCGGGCGGTGCTCGGCCTCGCGCGCCTCGGCCACCCCGACCTGCCGGTCGTCGCCGGCGAGCTGCTGGCCGACGCCGAGGCGCAGGTGCGGCAGGCGGCGGTGGAGGCGCTCGTCGCGCGCGGCGATCCGGCGGCGGCGGGGCTGCTGGCGCTGAAGGCCCGTCTGGGCGACGACGAGCCGCGGGTCCTGCTCGCGTGCCTCGACGGCCTGCTGGCGCTCGCGCCGGCGCGCGCGCTGCCGCGACTCGCCGCGCTCCTCGACGACGCGGAGCACGCGGAGGTGGCGGCGCTGGCGCTCGGGCAGTCCGGGTCCGACGCGGCGCTCGACCTGCTGCTCGCGCGCATCGAGTCGACGGTGCTCGCCCACGAGCGCGCGACCTTCTGGCGGGCGCTCGGACTGCACCGCACGGAGCGCGCGCTCGCGGCGCTGCTGGCCACCATCGCCGAGGGCGGCCAGGCCGACGCCGCGGCCGCCGTCGCCGCCCTGGCCGTCCGCCGCTACGACCCCGGGGTGCCCGAGCGCGCCCGGGCTGCCGCCGCGCGCAACCGCCGCGCGCGCCTCGGCGAGGCCCTGGCCGGGGCCTTCACGGACGGTGACGCGTGACGTACCTCTGGCTCCGCTTCGGGAAGATGCTCGCCGTCGCGCTGCTGTTCGCCGGCTGCCTCGGCGCGGTGCTGCCCGTCGACCTGCGCGACCGCCGCCGCTTCGCCTATGCCGTCGCCGGCCCCGGCTTCATCCTGAGCTGGTACTTCGGCTTCATGCTGCTCGGCGAGGTGGCGGCGGCGTTCGCCGAGGCGTGGATCTACGGCGCGATGGGCCTGTCGTTCGTCTCGCTCAACGGCGTGCTCTGGGCCGTCGGCCGCGACGGCCGGCGCTCGTGGGGGAGCGGGGCGTTCATCCTCGCGACGCTGATCGGGGCGTTCGCGCTGATGGTGTTCAAGCCGCGCTAACGGAAGCGCCAGGTGGCGGCCTGGCGCACCCACCAGCCGACGGGCGCGCGCAGCCACGGCGTCCAGACCCAGAGCAGCAGCAGCACGACGACGACCCACAGGGCGCCGCGCAGCCAGCGCAGCGGGGCGCCGCCCGCGCGCCGGGCCGCGAGCGTGCCCGCGAGGCAGAAGAAGGCCGCCGCGTAGAGCGGCGCGACGAAAGCCGGCGCCTCCCAGGTGTCGAAGCGGAAGTTGAACGCGAAGGCGACGACGCCGAGCGCGGCGAGCGCCAGCAGCGGCGCGGCGATGGCCAGCCACCTCACGGCGCGGACTCCAGCATCGTCAGCACGTCGAGCAGGCCCGACAGGTTGTGCTGCACGGTGTCGATGCGCACCTCGGGGACGTCCGGCCGGTCGCGCATGCCGCCGCGCGCGCGGTCCGGGTTGCGCGCCCACCACAGGTTGTCGTCGCGCAGCTGGTGGCGGAGCTGGAACTTCGCCGCCCGCAGCGCCATGGCCCGGATCTCCGCCGCCCGATCGGGCTCGCCGGTCGAGACCGCGAGGCGCCACGCCGCGCCCGCCGCCTCGCTGCGCGACCCCGCCGAGGTGACCGAGGGCAGGTCGCGCCCGCCCGACGGCGGCGCCCCGTCGAGGTCCGGCGGCGCGCCCTCCTCGGCGCGGGCCTGCGTGCGCGACATCGTCTCGAAGATGTCGTAGGCGTACTGGCGCCGGCGCGGGTCCGGCGCGAAGCGATCGAGCTCGGCCACGGCCTGCAGCAGCCAGGCGTCCGGCGGCACGAAGACCTCGGCGCCCGCCCACCGCCACCGCTCGAACACGAGGTGGTCGCCGGCGCGCACGGCCGCCTCGAGCCAGCGCGGCTGCGGGTCGATCGCGTAGAGGCGCACGAGCCCGAGCATCGCCTCGCCCGGGTAGTAGATGGAGCGGTCGGGCGGCACCTCGGCGCCCGGCCCCCAGTCGAAGTAGCTCTCGAGCGATCCGTCCGGGTGCTGCTGGCTGAGCACGAAGTCGGCGAGGCGCGTCAGCAGCGCGCGGTCCTTGCCGTCGCGCACCACGCGCTCGCGCTCGACGAGCGCGAGGATGCCGAGCCCCACGGCGCCGAGCTTCGCTTTCTTCCATTCGATCAAGTAGTTGCGCGACGGATCGCCCTCGACGGGGCGCACCTGCCGGCGCAGCCAGTCCGTCGCGCGCTCGGCGGCGCGCACGACGTCGCGGTTCGGGACGGCGGTCTGGATCTGGTAGAGCGAGTAGGTCGAGCCGGCGTGCCGCAAGAGGTTGTAGTCGCGGCCGCAGCGGTCGGTGTCGACGCGGTAGGCGTAGCAGTAGCGGCCGTCCTTGCCGATCTGGCGCGCGAGGTACGTCCCGCCGTCCGCGAGGGCCGCGCGGACGCTCTGCGGGTCGATCGCCGGCGGGGGCGTGGTCGCGCGCAGCACCGGCAGCGGGCCGCGCGGGCTCTCGACCCAGCTCGACGTCCGGAAGCGGGCCAGGTCGGGCTCGCCCTCGCCGGGCAGCCACGCCGCCAGCGCCCTGACCGTGGCCGCCGCGTCCCACCCCTGCTCGACGAGGCGCGACGGCGAGGCCCAAGCCGTCTTGCCGCCGCGCGAGACGCGCAGGCCGTCGACGCCCGGGTTGACCCTCAGGTGCAGGAGCCAGTCGCCGGTGTCGCGCGGCGCGCCGCCCACGTCGACGCGGACGCGCGCGGCCACCGCCTGCGCCGCCTGCTGTCCCGCGGCGGCGAGCGCCTCGGCGAGCGGGGTGCCGTCCGCGCCGTCCCAGACGCCGACCGCCGCCTTGCCGTCGACGCCGTACGTCGACACGAGGACCGGCCCCGCCGTGACCGGCAACGCGACCGGCGCGGGCAGCGGGGCGTCGGTGGCTGCCGCGCGCGCGATCGCCAGCGCCGCCGCCGCCTGCTCGGGCGTGAGCGCCGGCGGATCGGGCAGCGCGATCCACGCGCGGAACAGGAACGGCGAGGCGACGACCGCCGCCGCGAGCGCGCCCCCGACGAGGCGCAGGCTGCGAGATGCCTTCATCTTCATGCGCGGGCGCACCGTAACACGGCGCGTGTCTCGCGGCGCGGCCGTCAGCGTCGCCGCGCCGCCCGCAGCACCGCCGGCGTCACGCGCAGCACGAGGGCGAAGGCCGCCACGAGCAGCACGGACATCGCGCATGCCGAGAGCGTCAGGGACCACCGGTGGGACCAGAGGCCGCGCGGCCGGCCGCCGCCGAGGACGACGCCGTCGCTCCACCACGCCGCGAGCGGCCGGGGGTGGAGCGCGGGGACGGCGAGCGCGACGGCGACGGCCGCCGCCAGGACGACGAGGGCCGCCACGAACCCGAGCGCGACGCGCCGCGGGTGCGCGCGGGCCGCCGCCAAGGCGCGCCGCAGGACGAACGACCGCACGCGCGCCGTCGTCAGGCCGGCGGCCAGCGAGAGCGCGAAGATGCTCACGAGCACCTGGACGACGTCGTTCGGGTACATGCGTCCGATCATCGCACCGGTCGGCGCGCGGGAGCAGCGCTGCTCCGCCGATCCGGTGCAGGCGTGCTCCACCCCCGCGCGCGTCTCGCGGAGGCACGCGGCGGCACGCCGCTTGCCGAGGGGCTCGCGGCATGACGAACACGACAACCATCGCCGCCGTCCTGCTCGCCGCCTCCGCCGCCCACGCCACCCCCTCCGCCTACGCGGGCACGAACGCCGAGCAGCGCGCGCGCGACCGCACCGTGACGCTGACGGTGGGCGGCGACGTCGCCGGCACGACCCACTACGGCCCGATCCCGCTCGAGGCGAGCGTGAGCGGCGTGGCGACCGTGGGCTTCTTCCTCGACCCCGACCTGCTCGTCGAGGGCCGCGTCCGCTTCGGGCAGTACCTCGACGCCGAGCCGCACGTGGACTGGTACGTCGGCGGCAGCGCGCGCCTGCGCAAGTTCGTGGGCGACGCGATGTACGTCGCGGCGGGTCCCGAGGTCCGCACCTACGCCGTCGCGGAGCGCAACGGCGTCGACGACGTCGTCGGCACCGTCGTCACGATCGGCGCCGACCTCGGCCTCGGCCACCAGTGGCAGTGGGAGCGCTTCACGTTCGGCGTCGAGTGGATCGGCATGACGTCGCCCCTCTTCCCCGTCGTGAAGTCGGTCGAGGGCGAGATGGACGACTGGGACTGGGTGCGACACACCTGGATGGAGATGCACTACGTGTCGCCCTACGTCGGCGGCACCTGGTAGTCGGCATCCCGCGGTCCCCCGGCGCCATCCCTGATCCCGAGGGGGCAGCGCGCGGAGGCCTCGGATGCGGCGGAATCCCTGGGTGATCCTGGGGAGCGTGGTGATCGGACAGCTGCTTGTGGTGGTCGACGTGACCATCCTCAACGTGGGCCTGCCCGTCATCGCGAAGTCACTGCAAGCGAGCATGGTGGGCCTCGAGTGGGCGCTCGCCGTCTACAGCCTGGTGATGATCGGCCTCGTGCCGACGTTCGGGCGCCTCTCCGACGTGCTCGGCCGCAAGCGCCTCTACCTCGCCGGCCTGGTCTTCTTCGCCGCGGGCAGCGCGCTCGCCGCCGCCGCGTCGCACATCGACCGGCTCATCGCCGCGCGCGTCGTGCAGGCCGTCGGCGGCGCGCTCATCACCGCCAACACGCTCGCCGTCGTCACCGACGTGTTCCCGCCGGGGCGCCGCGGCCGCGCGATGGCCGTCCAGACGGCGCTCATCAGCGCCGGGGCGGCCATCGGACCGACGATCGGCGGCTTCCTCGTGACGCGCTACGGCTGGCAGTGGTGCTTCCTCGTGAACCTGCCGATCGCCGCGGTCGGCGTGGTCTACGCTGGCCTCGCCCTGCCGCCGATGAAGCCCGCCGGCAAGCGCGAGCCGATCGACCTGCTCGGCGCGCTGCTGCTCCTCGTCGGGCTGTGCGCGTCGCTGCTCGCCGTGACGCGTTCCGGCGAGTGGGGCTGGGACGATCCGCGCACGCTCGGCAGCCTCGCCGGCGGCCTCGCCGTCCTCGTGCTGTTCGTGTCGCACGAGCGGCGCATCGCGCACCCGATCGTGCAGATGGCGCTGCTGCGGGTGCGCGCGTTCACCGCCGGCCAGCTCGCGGCGATGATGGCCATGTTCGCCATGCACGCGCTGACCTTCGTGATCCCGTTCTACTGGCAGGGGCTGCGCGGCTACTCGGCCGAGGAGGCGGGCCTGTTCATGGTGCCGCTGCCGGTGGCGCTCATGGCCGCCGCGCCCTTCGCCGGCCGGCTCGCCGACCGGCACGGCAGCCGCGGCGTCGCGACGTTCGGCCTCGCGCTCGCCGCCGTCGCGCTCGGCCTCGTCGCCGCCGTGCGGCCCGACAGCGCCCCCGCGGACGTGCTCTGGCGCTTCGCGCTGCTCGGCGCCGGGCTCGGCTTCTTCCTGCCCTCGAACAACAGCGGCGTGATGTCGGCGGTGCCGAGCGACGCGCGGGGCGTCGCCGCCGGCCTGCTGGCGCTCGCGCGCTTCACCGGCCAGACCCTCGGCGTCGCCGTCGGCGGCACGGTCTTCGTCGCGGCGGCGGGCGCGTCGCTCGCGCAGCGCGTCGATCCCGCGACGTTCATGGAGGGGATGCGCGCCGTCTGCCTCACCGCGCTCGGGCTCGCCGCGGTCGGCGCGTTCTTGAGCTTCCAGCGCGGCGTCACACGCCCCGCGGACGCGCCCGCTCGTCCCCGATCGGCATCCCCGGCGTCCCGAAGATGACGAACTCGAGCGTTTCGCCCTCGTCGGCCAGGAGCGCGTGCGGCAGCCCCGCCGGGATCGTCACCACCGCGCCGGGCCGCAGCGGGTGCGTCGCCTCGCCGAGCGTGATCGTCCCCGTGCCGGCGAGCACGTAGTACGTCTCGTCGTACTCGGTGTGCAGGTGCCGCCCGCCGCGCGTGATGCGCACGACGTGCACGTTGGCCACCGCCCACTCGCCGCCGGTCACGATGCGCCGCACGTTGCCGTAAGGGCACGGAATCTCTGCAGTTTCGTCTTCGTAGCGGACGATCGGTTCCCTCATGGCTGCACCGCGATCGCCGTGGGGATGCGGCTGCCGCCCTCGCCGAGCGTGAGCTGGCCGAGGTCGCGCACCTGGCCGGCGCCCTCGATGCGGATCTGCGCGATGTTCGAGCCCACGTCGGGGTCGACCGACGGCAGCAGCACGAGGCCCGCGAGGTCGCCGCGCGTGATCGGCGCCATCTGGTCGGCGAGGCCGATGCGGCGGATGCGGTCCACCTCGTCGAAGCGCCCGTCCTGCTCGGCGAGCACCACGATCGCGCCGGGCTCGCCGAGCGTCAGCAGCGCGGTGTCGCCGTCGGCCGAGAAGAGCACCTCGCGCGGATCCTCGAGGCCCTCGAGGCGGCCGCGGTCGTCGAAGCCGGCGCCGCCGATGCCCACCTCGGCCACCTGCGCGAACTCGTTCGAGAAGATGGCGCCGTTGGGGATGAGCACGCGCGAGCCGTCGGGCGACACGCCGATGCGCGCGCTGCTGACGTGGTCCTCGTAGATGTCGGCGTCGCCGATCTCGACCCAGCCGTCGGGCGTGCGCTCGAGCAGGCGCAGATCGCGGTGGTCGATCGGCTCGAAGAGCGTCTGCCCTCCGCGGACGACGGCGCGATCGCCGCCCGGCAGCAGCGCGAAGCTGTCGGTGAGCTTCAGCGGGAAGAACGCCTCGGGCACCGCGGTGAGGAAGCCGTCGCAGTCGAGCAGGATCGTGTTCAGGCCGCCCTCGGGCGTGCTGTTGCTGCCCGAGACGAAGATCGTGAAGCCGTCGTCGGCGATGGCGATGTCGCCGTAGTCGGCGCCGCCGAGCTGCACCGCGTCGACGATCTCGAGGTCGTCGGCGGCGTTCACGCGCACCGAGACGATGCGGCCGCGCTCGCCGACGACGATCGCCAGCTCGCCCGAGGGGACGAACGCGATGCGCCGCGGCCGGTCGCCGACGTCGAGGCGGGTGCGGGTCGCGGCGAGCTCGCCGTCGGCCGACAGCGTGAAGCTGCCGATCTCGGTGAGCGACTCGCCGACCTCGTCGCTGAACGGGAAGCCGACGAGGACGACGCGGTCGCGGTTGGCCGCCGGCAGCTCGCCGAAGTCGCAGGCCGGTGGGGAGAGGGCGCCGTCGGGCTCCACGCCCGCGTCGCCGTGGATGATGCCGCCGTCGGGCGGGGCGCCGTCGAAGTCCGGCGCGGCACCGTCGGGATCGTCGCCGCCCGCGTCGGCCTCGCCTCCCCCCTCGCCACCGGCACCGCCGCCATCGCCGCCGCCTCCGCCCTCGCCGCCGGCGCCGCCCATGTTGCCGGCGTCGCGCATGTTCACCGTGCCGGCGTCGCTCGCGAGCAGCTTCTCGACCTCGTCGCAACCGCCCGCCGCCAGCGCCGCCGCCAGCAGGCCCATCCGCATCGTCAGGTGCTTCATGGGCGGGAGCATCCACCGCGGCCCCGGTCGATGCAAGACCGCGCGGCGATTCACGATTTGATGTTTCCGGCCATCTCGAGGATCGGCAGGTACAGCGCCCAGAGCGCGAAGCCGACGAGCGCGAAGCCGATGCCCGCGAGCGCCACGAGGACCGTCTCGCGGCGCCGCACGCGCCGCACGCGCGCGAGCGCCCAGCCGGCGACGACGGCGAGCGCGGCGCCGAGCGTGAGCACGGTCGGATCGCCGAGCGCCAGGCGCGTCAGGACCGGCGGCAGCGTGCCGAACTCGAGGAACGCGGCGTTCAGCGCCGGCACGAGCCACGCCCGCATCCACACGACGGCCGCGATCTCGGCGACGACCACCAGCAGCGCCAGCTTCGCGGCCCCGGTGAGCACGTACGGGGCGTCGAGCCACTCGCCGCACTGCCCGCACTTGCGCGTGCCGGCGAGGGCGCCCGTCCCGCAGTCTTCGCATCGGCGATCGGTCGAAGGCGCGTCCATGAAGCGGAGATTCGCCGCGGAGGCGCCGTGTCGCAACGACGCTGGACGCCGTCCGCGCGGGCCCGTAGCGTCGCGGGCATGAGACGTCTCGTCGCGCTGCTCCTCGCGGGTTGCTCGGCGTCCTCGCCGGCGGACGAGGCCGCCGACGGCGCCGTGCCCGACGCCGGGCCGCCGCGCTGCGCGACGCTCGGCGCATGCGGGGCGCCGGGCGACGGCCCGACGCTCACCGCGCCCGTCGTCGTCGCGCCGAGCGCGGCCCTGCCGCCCGAGGTGGTGTCGCAGCCGTCCCACAACAACCTCGACATCGCGCTCCACGACGGCCGCCTGTTCTTCGCCTTCCGCACGGCGCCGAACCACTTCGCGAGCGAGAAGACGACGCTCTACGTGGTCAGCACCGCCGACCAGCAGGCGTGGCGCCACGAGGCCACGTTCGCGCTCGGCACCGACCTGCGCGAGCCGCGCTTCCTCGCCTTCGGCGGGCGGCTGTGGCTGTACTTCGCCGTGCTCGGCACCGATCCGCTCGACTTCGAGCCGCAGGGGACGCGCGTCGCCGAGTACGTCGACGGCCGTTTCACGGCGCCCCGCGAGAGCCCGTTCGCCGCCGACTTCATCCCGTGGCGCGTCCAAGTCCACAACGGTGCGGCATGGATCGTCGGGTACTCGGGCGGCGCCGGCGTGTACGACCCCGAGCACGACCCCATCCGCGTGCACCTCTTGCGCAGCGCCGACGGCGAGGCGTGGACGGGGGACGTGGTGCTGAGCGGCGGCGTCTCCGAGACCGCCTTCACCTTCCTCGCGGACGGCGGCCTCGTCGCCGTCGGCCGCAACGAGGCCGGCGACGAAAACGGATTCGGATCGCGCATTTGCAGAGCCCGGGCCGGCGCGCTCGACGCGTGGACGTGCGCCGAGGACGCCCGCCGCTACGACTCGCCGCTGCTCCTCCGGGAGGGGGACGACGTGTGGCTGATCGGGCGCCGCAACGTGACCGAGAGCGGCGCCTACGATCTCGGCCTCGACGACCTGCCGCTCAATCAGCGCCAGATCCGCTACCAGGCCGACTACTGGCGCCACCCGAAGCGCTGCGCGCTGTGGAGGGTCGACCCCGAGGCGCTGACCGTGACGTTCGCCCTCGACCTGCCGTCGTCGGGCGACACGTGCTTCCCGTCGGCGCTGCCGCTCGGCGACGGCCAGCACCTCGTCTACAACTACAGCTCGCCCTTCGAGAAGCCGGACCTCTCGTGGCTGCAGGGCCAGAACGGCCCCACGTTCATCTACCGGACGACGCTGACGCTGCCGTGATCGTTACTGGGGGACCTTCTTCCAGTCGGCGAGGAACTTCGCGAGGCCCGCGTCGGTGAGCGGGTGCTTGACGAGCTGCTGAAGGACGTTCAGCGGGATGGTGGCGGCGTCGGCGCCCATGCGCGCGGCCTCGAGCACGTGCAGCGGGTTGCGCACGCTGGCGACGAGCACCTCGGTGTCGAGGTCATAGGCCTCGTAGATCTCGATGATCTGCGCCACGACCTCCATGCCCTCGGCGCCGATGTCGTCGAGGCGGCCGACGAACGGGCTGATGAAGGTGGCGCCGGCCTTGGCGGCCATGAGCGCCTGCAGCGGGTTGAAGCAGAGCGTGACGTTCGTCTGGATGCCGTGGTCGCTGCACCAGCGCACGGCCTTCAGGCCTTCGAGGATGAGCGGCACCTTCACGACGACGTTCGGGTGGATGTCGGTGAGCTGGCGCGCCTCCTTCTTCATGCCCTCGAAGTCGGTGGAGACGACCTCGGCCGAGACCGGCCCGTCGACGAGCTCGCAGATCTCCTCGATGACCTCGCGGAACTTGCGTCCCGTCTTCGCGATGAGCGAGGGGTTGGTGGTCACGCCGTCGAGCAGGCCGTAGCTGGCGGCCTCGCGGATCTCGGCGACGTCGGCGGTGTCGATGAAGAACTTCATGGTCGGCTCCTGCGGGTCGGATTCGGCGGCAGGCTAGCAAAACCGGAGGCTTTCGGCATGGCGAACCAGAAGAAGCGGGTCAGCGTCGACCGGATCGAAGGCGACCGGGCCGTCCTGATCTTCGAGGGCGAGACGTTCGACGTGCCGCGCGCGCTCCTCCCGCCCGGCGCCGCCGAGGGCCACGTCTACGCGCTCGACTGGACGCGCGACGAGGGCGAGGAGGCGCGTCTGCGAGAGAGCATCACCGACCGCCTGCGCCGCCTGACGGGCGACGACGACGGCGGCGACTTCAGCCTGTAGCGGCGCGGCCCGTCCCGCGGATGGCGCCGAGCGAGTTGCGCGGCGCCGGCCCGCGGCACGAAGATCCGGCGCATGTTCGCCCGCCTTCTGTCCTTCGCGGTGGCGCTCGGCGTCGCGGCGTGCACCACCGAGTTTCCGGCCTGGCGCGGCGGGCTCGACGGCGCCGCGTTCGACCCCGACGCCGGTCCCGAGGACGCGACGGCGCCCGAGCCCGACATCGCGTTCGTCGTCCGCCGCGACGGCGGTCGGGCGGACGCCGCGCCCCTCCGCCGCGACGCCGCGCCGCCGCCCCGCGACGCCGCGCCGCCTCTCCCCGACGCCGCGCCGCCGCCGCCGGCGGTGACGTTCCGGACCGACGACGCGGCGCCCGCCGGCTGCGCGCCGCGCGACGTGGCCCTCCACTGGACGACGACGAGCGTCGACGGCTGCCGCCTCGCCTCGCACCCGCCGCTCGTCGACATGCCGGTGGCGACCGAGGGCACGGTCACCGTCGCCGTCGCCGCCGACACCCAGTTCGTGCTGAGCTGCGAAGGGCCCGCGGGGCCGCTGATCGCCTCGCTGGACGTCGCCTTCGTCACCGGTCTTCCCGAGACGCGCGCCTTCGCGAACCGGGACGAGGTCCGCGCCGAGCAGCGCCGCTGCGCCGCCGTCCACAACCACACGTCGATCGACAACGAGACGCACGTGTTCTACGACGCGGCGTCGGCGGCCCAGATCTGCCGTTGCGCCGGCTACACGCAGGTCACGGCCCACGGCGACGGCGGCGAACGCTGCTTCGCCTCGCCGGGAGACAACCGCGTCGCCGAGTGGATCCCAGGCCGCGATGTCTGGGACGTGCGCGGCGCCGCCGGCGACAACCACTGCATCCAGCAGCTCACCTGCGCCGCGCCGGCGCGGCGCTGCGCCGAGCTCTACGCGCCCTGACCCGACGCGCGAGCGGGTCGACGGCGCACGAGCGTCATGGCTGCCGCTCGTGCACGTGCACGGCGCCGAAGGCCCGCACGTCGGCGCCGCCCGGGACGTAGACGCGCCCATCGACGGCGGCCGCGCCCATGCCGTGGCGGGGTGTGCGCATCGGGGCGAGCGCGTGCCAGCGATCGGCGCGCGCGTCTCAGAGGGTCGGCCAGAATTGCAGCCGGCGCGTGCGGGACGCCTCAGCCGCCGTGGGGACCGTCCGGCAGCCAGACCGCGACGAGGTGCGGCTCGGCGGCCGTGACGACGAACTCGAGGCCGACGATGCGCAACGCCGCG
>CAUJDF010000013.1 GCA_963169045.1 Myxococcota bacterium | reverse complement strand
GTCGCCCGTCAGGTTGGAGCTGCCGCCGGCCCACGAGCGCGCGCACGGCCTGACCGCTGCGGTAGCCCAGGTAGCGGGCCGCCTCCTCGGTGTTCAGGTAGCCGTCATCGGTGCGTCGGTCGTCCATGACCGGGAGAGTGGACGACCTCGACCTGCCCCGCTGGCGAACCGTTCGCAGTTGATCTGCCGATCGCGGTAGGGACGGCTCGACTTCAGCCCTGCTTCGGCTTGGGGCCGGGCTTCGCTCGGTGCGCCACGAGGACCTCGTCCGGGCGACGATCGCGCACCCGCTCGACCTCCGCCGCGAGCTTCTCGAGGGCCGACCGTGATCTGCCGAGCTCTGCCGCCGCAAGCTCTGCCGCAAGCACGGCCGGCTTCTTCGTGACGAGATCGCGGAGGCGCGTTGCGTTGGTCAGGACATCGTTCCACCTCGGTGGCGGCGCCGGCTCGTCCACAAGCCAGGCTCTCACGTCCTCGAACGCCTTGCGGCGGCTCGAGGCGTCGACGAGATCTGCCCGCTCCAACGCGAACTCGTCCCGAACGAGCCGCTTCAGTGCTGCGACGGCTGGTCTCCACGTCTCGGATCGCGCGCGAAAGTCCTGGATGAGCGCCGCCCGTGCGCCGAGCTGGTGAACGTGGCGTTCATGGAGCACCAGGTCACCGTCTCGAAGTCGGTCGACCGCGTCGGCGAGGGCAGCACCATGGTGCTCCGCTGTCGTCATGTCGCGCGCGAGGATTGCGTTCACGTACGCGCTCCGTGCGCGGACCAGGAGGTCGATCACGAACTGCGTCTGGCTCAGGAGGGCGTCATGGTGAATTCCCTCGGCGCCGTCTCGCAGCGGAAGGTCCATGCAGCCGATTCCGTCAGAACCGTCCCCGCAGCCGCCGACGGATTGTCGGACGGGCCCCAGTGCCGGGAAGTTTGGAACGAAGATCCCCTCCCACATTGCCGACCGTCCCGAATGCGCAGTGTCTCTACTCGTGAGATGTCGACGCCGCCTCCCGGACTCGCAAGATCCGGGCCTTCGAGGTTCGACTCTCGGCGGCCCCCTCGACGCCTCACCACGATGTTGATGCGAATTGATAGCTATTAATAGGCGCGCGCGCGCGCGTAACGTAGAGCGACCTGTGGAGAACCGCCGAGCGCGCCCCGGTCCCCCGAACGGGGGGCCGCAGGCGCGCCGCCATCCAGCGTCGGCGCCAGCAGCGCGCAGCCACCCGCGGCCTTGATCAACCCGTGCGGTTCGGGCCGCTCCCCGACGAACCGTCCTCCGACGGCGGGTTGTTGCGCGCCGGTGGCGCGAGGAGCTCGACGGGGTCGATCTCGAATACGCTCGCGATCTTCGCCACCCAGTCGAGCGTCGGGGACGCCCGACCGGCGAGCACATCGAAGAAGTGCGACCGGCCAAGACCGCTTCGATCCGGAACGTGAGACAGCGGAATGCCGCGCTTGCGCGCGAGCTCGCGCACGTGGCTCACCAGGCGCCGCTGCAGCTCGTCCAACCAGGGGCCTCCGCCGCAGCACCGTAGCCGTTGCCGCGGAGGCGCCTATCCGGTATGCCGTATAGACGTGCGCACCACCGTGCGCCCAGGTCGACGAGCACGTGCTGCCGTTGTGGAGGGGGTCGATGTCGTTGGGCCGGTCGAAGGTGGGGAACGGCGTCACGCTGGCGCCGCTGGTGTTCGCGATTTCGCTCTCCGCCTGCAGCGGGGACCCGAAGGATTCGTCGCCGGACGACGGCATGTTCGGATGCGTCCCGAACCATGCGGTGAACTGCCCCTGTCCGGGGGGCGGTGACGGCGTCCAGGTCTGCAACGCCTCCGGTGACGGCTACGGCGCCTGCGAGTGTCCAGACCCGGATGCCGCAACTCCGCCTCCCATGGATCTCGGGCCAGGCGGTGGAGGCGGCGGAGCTGGTGGCCAGGGCGGCGGCGGCGAAGGCGACGCCGGTGGCAGCGGAGGCCTTGGCGGTGCGGGAGGCACCGGCGGAGACGGTGGTCACGGCGGGACGGGCGGAACCGGCGGGACGCTCGGGATCAGCGCCGGCTTCGTCTTCGCCGTCGACATCAGCGCCAACGGAACGCCGCCGCAGTTCCCTGGGATGCTCGCACACATCGTCGGTCGCGAGATCAACGGCACCCCGATCGAGCTCGTCTGCTATGACCTCGCGAACACAGCTGCCGAACCAACCACCGTCGTGGTCGAAGTCGGCCTGTCCGGCTTCGGCGACGCCGCCACCAGAGAGCACACGTTGGACCCCGGCGACGTCCTGACCGACTGCCTTTCGCCGGCCCTCGACTTCAGCGCCCTGGTGCGACTGCACGCGCCATCGCGGCAGGTGATCAACGCTTCCGCGCGCGAGGTGGGGGCCGAGGCTCCCTTCGAAGTCTTCTCTCTTTCCGTCGAGGTCCTTCCCACCAACGCGATGCTCTGGCGCGCATGGGACGAAGCCTTTTCCATCTTCCTGGCAACCATGGTCGTTTCGCAGCACCCCGCCCTGCGGCGGTTGCAGGACGACGTCGAACGACACTCCGTTCGCGACGGGGGCTTCGGAGTCGGCGGGTACGATCCGCCGGCCACACCACGTCGCGCGTCCATCGATCCGGTCGAAGACGCATTCTGTCGGGGCGAGAACGTAATCGTCGCCGACGGCGAGTCGATCGCCGTCGAGGTCCAGGTCGACCGGGGCGACACCTTCGACGTCCGGATCCAAGACTCCGCTCAACGGATCATCGCCCAGAATGCCGCTGCCGCAACCGGTGCGCGTATCGCCACCGGCCGCCTCGACGCCGGGATCTACACGATCTTCTTCTGCAACATCTCGGGCGGACCGCACGCCGTCACCTACCGCCGCAACTGGTTGCAACGAGACGTGGCGAACGACTACCTCACCGCGATCTTCGAGTTCGCCCGCGCACAAGGGCTCAGCTATGCGAACCTGACGGCGTCGGACTTCACGGACGCGCAGATCATCCGTCGACCCGACGAGGCGGTCGACGGGATGGGCGCGAACTGCGTGGAAGGCGCGCTGCTCTTCGCCAGCTTCCTCGAGATGTTCGGCGTCGAGCCGGTGCTCATCGTCAGCCTGACCAACGGCCACGCGTTCGTCGGCCTGTGGACCTCGCGAGACCACGACCAGATCATCCCGATCGAGACGACGTTCGTCGGCTCGCTCGACGTTTCCGCTGCCGATGCGATCAGCTATGGAATCGACGAGTTCAACTGCTGGATCGGTGCGAACGACGCCGCGTGCGACGCGCTCGGGCAGCGCCACGACCCCAACGTGAAGCTGCTCGACGTGCGCGCCCTGAGAGCCCTGGGCATCGAACAGCAGCCCCTCTGAACGGTTCCTTCTCTCAGGGCCAGCGGGAGACCCACGAACCGGGAAGTTTGCGGCGTACGCGCCGGGAAGAGGCTGTCAGGTCTGCTCGTCGCTCTCCGGCTCGACAGCCCGCTGGAGAGCCCTGAGGATGCGCCCGAGTTCGCGCGTCCTGACCGCTTCGATAAGCGCTCGTTCAGGTGCGCTCAGCACCATCGCGACCTCGCCCTCGTCACCGCCGGAGCGAGGGGGCAGCAAGTCGCGCGGATGAACGCCCAGTGCCGTCGCGACCGCCTGGAGGTGATGGGGCAACCACTTGCGCTGGCCGCGCTCGAGGAGCGAGAGGTGCGAGGCATAGATGCCGCCGTCAGACGCCTCCTCCACCTGCTTACCCGTGAGGCGCATTCGCGTGCGGATGTCCCGCACGCGCGAGCCTATCGCGGCGTTCAGCGCATCCTCGTCCGCATCGCCACCACCCGGCTGGTAATTTCTTCTTGACGACATGAACACCAGAACAATAACCTGAAATTACCAAGATCGACCACATCGCCAACTACTGGCGTGTGGTGGTTACCAGGGCGATGCCCGACACGCAACGATGTCGAAGGGTGCGACGTTGCCGTCGACACCGAACGAGGGAACATCATGGCAGGACAGAAGGGCGCCAACCGAACCTATACTGACGAAGAGTTGCTCGAGCATCTCCGGACAATCGAGCGCACGACGGGACATCCCGCGACGGAGAAGCTCCTGGCGTCACTGGGTCCCCCCTCGGCCGGTACGTTCAAGAACCGCTTCGGCTCCATCGTCGAGGCGCGGCGTCTCGCCGGCTGCTCCCCTTCGCAGCGCCGCACGCTCACGCCGGACGACCTGCTCGCCGACCTCCGTGAGGTGTGTGACGCGATGGACGGCATCCCGGGTCGCCTCGAGTTCGCGCGGAGGAAGGGCTACTCGTCCAAGCGGTTCGACGACCTCTTCGGACGGGGCGGCTGGGCCCACGCGCTCCGATGCGTGGGAAGAGATCCCCGCCGCACCCGCTTCGAAGCGGAGGAGCTCCTCCGCGAGATCCGGCGGCTCACCGAGTCCGCTCTCCCGGGCAAGCCGTCTGGGGTAGCCCCGAGCCACTCTGACGTCCAGAAGTGGTCGGGATACAGCACCACGCCGTTCGACCGGTGCTTCGGCTCCGTCGATGCGGCCGTCCGCGCGGCGGGTCTCACGCCGGCGCCGCGAATGCGCCGCGACATGCGACAGCGACTCGTCGCGTTCGCGCGACGCTTCGCCGAGCGCAACGGTTTCCCTCCGAACACGTCGGACTTCGAAGCCGCGAGGCTCTGGCCGACGGCGATCACCCGTCACTTCGGGAGCATCGCGCGCCTGCTGCTGGAGGCCGGACTCGACCCCAACGATTCGGCCGGGCGTCTGATGGCGGCCCGCGGACGGGACGGGCTGTTCTACGACACGCGTGGAGAACGCGCGGTGGCGGACCTGCTCTTCGAAGCCATGCTGCGGGGACGGATCGCCGACTACATCCCTCACCAGACCATCTCGTCGCAACGGCGATGGGAGGTGGACTTCGTCGTCGTGCTCAACGACGGGAACGCCGTGTTCGTGGAGTTCGACGGCTACGACCCCGCGCGCCGTCTGTTCCCCTTCGACCGCGCGAACGCTCGGACCGAAGCGCTGCGCGAGCGCGGACTCCCGCTCTGGCTCGTGGTCCCGAAGGGACCCACGCACGAGTACGAGCCGTACTACGGAGAGCGCCTCGTTCTCGGCGAGCTCGAGGCGCGCCTCGAGGCGCAGCGACAGCGGGCGACCTCGCGGCCCGACTGCGTCGAGCCGCTCCCTCGCTCCGGAGAGCCCGAGCTCACTTCGTGCGTGAGCGTCGTGTGGGATGTCAACGACTGCAGGGGCGAGGCGCGGCCGGTGGATACCCACGAACCGACGGTATCGCTCCCCGATGTGGCCGAGTCGGAGGGGATCGCCCTCGCGCACGCCGCTTTCCTCCATCGTCGCGGGGAGCTGACCCACGTGGGGTGGGCGAAGCTGGGCGACGGCTCCTGGGAGCCCAGATTCCGCGAGGGCGAGGTGCGCTCGGACATCCGCCGCGCCTTGGCCGCGGCCGGCGCGCATCGTACGTACCTGCCGGCGCCCGAGGTTGCAGCGGCGCTCGGCATCTCGCACACCGCCCTCATCCGGCACGTTCGCGCGGGCACGATCCAGGCGGACTACGAGCGCTCCGGGCGGAAGATCGTCTACTTCGACGCCTCCCGGCTCGACGAGCTGCGACAGGCACTCGGGCTTCTCCCGGAGGTTCCGGACGGCCACATGGATGCGCGGGAGCTCGGGAATCGCGCGGGCGTGACGATCACCACCATCAACGGACTGGTCGCGAACCGGTTCCTCACCCCGGCTGGCGCGGCCCTCATCCGAGGTCGCCGTCGCCACTACTTCGCGGAGGCGGACGTCGAGAGGGTCCGAGAGCGCTTCGGCGAAGAGTCCATCCCCCCGGGAATGCTGACCACCGCCGACCTGGCGAGAGAGGCGGGCGTGTCGCGCACGACCATCCTCCGCCTGTTGCACGACGGACGAATCGCGCCCGCGCACTCGATGCTGGTGAAGGGCACGCCCACGCACCTCTTCCCCGCTGGTTGCGTGCAGGACGTTCGCAGCGCAGCCGCACGTGCAAGTCGGAAGGCGTGACGGGAGGAGCACGTCGAGCTCCTCGGGCCCCCAAGGGCGCCTGCTCAGGCGGATGACCCCACGCCCTCTCGTCATCTCGAACCGAGCGCCTCGATCTCCCGGACGATTCTCTCAACGAGCGGCCCGGCCGCGACGGCAGCGCTCGTCGGCTCGGGCGGGTAGTCGAGGTAGGTCAGGCCGGCAAGGTCGCTGGGCAGTCGTACTCCGCCACCTTACGGCAGAGCGACAAAAGTGCGCTTCCGGCCGAGCGCGCCGGTGAAGAGGTTCTTGGACGTGTCCGACATCGCGGACATGAACGCCTGGTGGAGAACGAGGACCGCCTGCTCGGAAGCGCACCCCATCATCACGGTGGACGCCTTTGGGCATCCAGCGTTGTAGGTCAGCACGGCCTCCTTGAAGTAGTCGACGATCACGGGGTCGGCGTCAGGGTTCATCGCCGTGAAGTGGTCTAGGAAACCTTGGGGGGCGAGCGCGGCCGTGGGGAGACGGCCGCCTCGGCGACCATTGCCTCGACACGTTGACCGACGCGATCGCGGGGCAGCCCGGAGCTGACGCGGTGCGGCTCATCGACGTCCTGTGGCTCGATCGCAATGGGCAACGGGTGCGCGCCGCCTTCGAGGTGGAGCACACGACGTCGATCTACTCCGGCATCGTCCGGCCGCTCGCCTACGGAGAGCTGGCGCGGAACCGGGACGTCATGCCCCGCTTCGGCGAGGGGCTGAAGGCCGTCGACGCCGTCGCGCGCCGGCTAGTCTGACCCCCTTTGCAGGCCGGCTGCGCGGACGCCATGATCACACGCCCATGCGCGGACCCACGACCATCGGCGGCCGGCTGCTGTTCGGCTTCCTCGGGCTCTTCCTCGTCAGCGCGATCGGCGTGACGCTGGCGCTGCGCGCGGCCGAGGACGTGCGCGCTTCGCTGCTGCGCGTCGCCGCGTTCGCCGAGCAGGGACGCCGCCTCGCCGAGGTCGGCGGGCTCGTGCGCGACTACTACATGCACCAGGCGCACATCGCGCTGGGCCTGCACGCGGGCGAGCACCTGGCGGAGACGCGGCGGGCGCGCTCGGAACTCGAAGCGGCGGTGGTCGCCTACGAGGAGGTCGCCACGACGCCCGCAGACGCGCGCCGGGTGGGCATCCGCGAGCCTCTCGAGGCGCTGGACCGGCTCCTCGACGAGCGCTTCCTTCCGGCGCTGCAAGACGGCCGCAAGGAAGAGGCGCTGGCGGCGCACCACGACGCCGTCCGCTCCGTCGCGCAGGCGCTGAGCGCGCTGAACGCCGAGGAGCACCGCATCACGGACGCCATCCACGGCGCGCAGTCCGCCGCCGAGCGACGTTCGCAACGGGCGCTCGCGGAGTCGATCGCGGCGCTCGCCGGCGCGCTGTTCCTCGCGCTCGGCGTCGCCCTCTGGATGAGCCGCGCGATCTCGCTGCCGGTCGGCCGCCTGCGCGCCGCCGCGCACGCGCTGCCCGACGCGCCGCCGGACACGCGCGTGCCCGAGGACGGGCCGGCGGAGGTCGCCGCGCTGGGCGCGACGCTCAACGGGATGCTGAGCGCGCTCGAGGCGCAGCGGCGGGCGCGCGCGGAGGCGGAGACGCTGGCGGCGCTCGGGCGCGTGGCCGCCGGCATCGCCCACGAGATCAACAACCCGCTCGGCGTGATCCTGGGCCACGCGCGGCTCATCGAACGCGCCGGGGGCGAAGCGACCGACGACGCGGCCGCCATCGCCCGCGAGGCCCGGTTGTGTCAGTCGATCGTGCGCGACCTGCTCGACTACGCGAGGCCGGGGACCGTGCATCCCGAGGCCGCCGACCTGGCGGACGTGGCGCGCGCGGCCGTCGAACGCGCGGGCGGCGGCCACGTGGAGGCGGCGGCCGCGTGTCCCGAGATCCAGGGGGATGCGCGCCGGCTGGAGCAGCTCGTCTACAACCTCGTCAGCAACGGGCTCGCCTTCGGCACGAAGGTCGCGGTCGACGTACGACCCGCCGACGAGGGCGTGCGCCTGACGGTACGGGACGACGGCCCCGGCGTCCCGGAGGCGGACCTGGAGCGCATCTTCGAGCCCTTCCACTCCACGCGACCGGGCGGCACCGGGCTGGGCCTGGCGATCGCCCGCAGCATCGCGACCGCCCACGGCGGCACCCTGCGCGCGTGCGCGGGCGGCGCCGGAGGCCACTTCGAGCTGTGGCTTCCGTTCGGGAACGCCCGGAACTGAATGTGTGACCCCTCCGGTCACATGTGGCCGAACGGATGCCGCGACGGGCGAGGCGGCGCACGATCGTGGGCCGCCGCCGCGGCGGCACGTGGCATGCACCGCGGTTGATGTTCTCGGACCCGTTCGGAGGCGGCCCGTGGCGCGCATCCTCGTGATCGACGACAAGCCGTCGCTGCGCGCGATGGTGGAGAAACTGCTTCAGCCGGCGCACGACGTCGCCTCCGCCCCGGACGGGCGCACGGCCCTGGATCTCGTCGCAAACCACGAATTCGATCTGGTGGTGAGCGACGTGCGCCTGCCAGACGTCGACGGCTTCGCCGTGCTCGAGCGCTGCCGCGAGCGCGCGCCCGACACCGAGGTCATCCTGATGACCGCGTACGCCTCGGTGGAAGCCGCCGTGCAAGCGGTGAAGGCCGGCGCCTACGACTACCTCGCGAAGCCATTCGAGCCCGACGACCTGCTCCTGAAGGTGGACCGCGCGCTCGAGCGGCGCGCGCTGCGTCTGCGGGCGCGGGCCGCGGAGGCGGCGCTGCGCGAGCGCGGCGGGCTCGACGAGCTGCTCGGGTCGAGCACGGCCATCCGGCAGGTCCGGACGCTCATCGAGCGCGTGGCCGACCTCGACGTCACCGTCCTCGTCACCGGCGAGAGCGGCACCGGCAAGGAGGTCGCCGCGCGCGCCATCCACCGCGCGAGCAGGCGGCGGGAGCTGCCGTTCGTGGCGGTGAACTGCGGCGCGATCCCGGAGCAGCTCCTCGAGAGCGAGCTGTTCGGGCATGTGAAGGGCGCGTTCACCGGAGCCGCCGCCGCGCGCGAGGGCCTGTTCGAGATGGCGGGCGGCGGCACGCTCTTCCTCGACGAGATCGGCGACATGCCGCTCGACCTGCAGGTCAAGCTGAACCGGGCAATCGAAGAGCGCGCCTTCCGCCGCGTCGGCGAAGGCCGTCAGCGGCCGTTCGCGGCACGCCTGGTCACGGCGACGCACCGCGACCTCCCGCGCGCGGTCGCGGAGGGCCGATTCCGCGAGGACCTGTACTTCCGGCTGAACGTGTACCCGATCGCGCTCCCGCCGCTGCGGGACCGAGGCGAGGACGTGCTGCTGCTCGCGCGGCACTTCCTCGAGCGCGCCGCGGCGCGGTTCGGGCGGAAGATCGGCGGCTTCACGCCGGAGGCGCTGGCGGCGCTGACGGGGTACGCGTGGCCGGGCAACATCCGCGAGCTGGCGCACGCCGTCGAGCGCGCGGTCATCCTCGCCGAGGAGCCCGACATCCGGCTGCAGGACCTGCCCGACGCCGTCGTGGCACGTCCGGCGGCGCGGCGGCCGTCGGCGGAGGGCGAGCCGGCGTTCGCCGACATGAGCTACCGCGAGGCGATGGACCACGCCCGGGAGCGCGCCACGCGCGACTACCTGGAGGCCCTGCTCCGTCGGCACGCCGGCAACGTCACGCGCGCGGCGGAGCAGGCGGGCGTCGAGCGCGAGAGCCTGCACCGCCTGCTGCGACGGCACGGACTGGACGCGTCGACCTTCCGCGCCTGAGCGCCGGCTACCAGCCGCCCGAGACCCAGCGCACGTAGGCGACGAGCGCATCGACGTCGGCCGGCGTGAGGACGTCGCGGTAGGCGGGCATCTGGATCAACTGGCGCTCGCGGAAGCGCGCGGCGATCGGATGGTGCGCGAGGCGGGCGGCGACGCCGTCGAGAGTCCACTCGCGCAGCTCGGCCTCGCTGCGAACGAGGTCGAAGAAGTCGTCGCCACCCCACCCCGGGATGTAGCCCTTCAGGGCGCCGGGGTTGGGCACGCCCACGCGCCCGCCGGGTCCGTGGCAGCCGAAGCAGCCCGCCCTGCGGGCCACCTCGCGTCCCGCGACGGCGTCCGGCGGCACGTCCTCGTACTCCGCGACGGCGCGGTACCAGGCGACGAGGTCGTCGAGTTCGGCCGCGGAGATGCGGTCGCGGTAGGCGGGCATCTTCAGCAGGGCCTCCGGACCGGCGGGGCTCTCCGCGAGCCGCTTCGGCCGCCCGTCGAGGATCCACTGCCGCAGGTCGTCCTCGGACTCGACGTACATCATCGCCGTGCCGCCGGTGAAGCCGGGGACGTTCCGCTCCCGGCTGCCGGGGTTGGCGACGCCGCCGGTTCCACCGGGGCCGTGGCAGCCCTCGCAGCCGAGGCGCCGGTACGCCGCGTGGCCGCGCTCGGCGGCCGTGGGGCCTGGGCGCGTCACCCAGTGCCAGGCGGCCGCGCCGGCCGCCGCGACGAGCGCCGCCGCGGCGAGGACGACGCGGTGCCGACGCGTCACGGCGCGGCGCTCACCGATTCGATGACGAGCGCGCTCAGGCCGCCGCTCTCGATGACGGAGCCGGTGACCTTGGCGTTCTTGCCCGCCAGCGGCGCGACCTTGTCGACGATGCTGTCGTGGCCCTTGCCCATCAGCAGGTAGACCTTGTCGCCGACCTTGAGGCCGGCGGGCAGGCCTTTGTTGATGCACTGCTGCGCGCAGCCGGCGTGGCCGGGGCCCTGGCCGGTGGCGGGGTGCTGCATGTAGCAGACGAGGTCGAGGACCTCGCCGGTGACCGTGGTCTTCGCCGCCGCGGGCGCGGCGTGACCCTCGTGCTTCCCGTGGTCGCCGTGCTTGTGGTCCTGGGCGAGCGCGACGCCCGCGGGGGCGACGGCGAGGGCGACGACGAGCGCGAGGCGCCGGATGGACATGCTCTCTCCTCTCGGAATCATCGGGGCGCGACGGCCGCGCCGGGCGGGGCAAGGAGCAAGGTCCGGGCCACGCCGGGGGGCGCGGGCGGGGTTGGGGTTGCTGCGGCGAACCGTGGCCGCGGCGGTCACGGTGTCACCCGCGGTGCTCCGGCCGGCAACGCTACGGTCCGTCGCGTCGCTCGCACCCCTTGGGCCGGTCTCCGGGGATGCCGGCCTCCGCATCGGCGAGGGCCACGGCCGCCTGGATCAGCGCGAGATGACTGAACGATTGGGGGAAGTTGCCGAGCAGCTCGCCCGTACCGGGCCAGACCTCCTCGGACAACAGGCCGACGTCGTTGCCGCACGCGGCCGCCTGCTCGAACACGTCGCGGGCCTCGTCGAGACGGCCTTGCCGCGCCAGGCACTCGACGAGCCAGAAGCTGCAGGCGATGAAGGCGCCCTCTTCGCCTGGAAGGCCGTCCGGCGCGACGTACCGCCGGAGGAGTCCCCGCCCCGCCGACAGACGCTCGCGCACGCGATCGACGGTGCGGACGACGCGCGGATCGGTCGCCGGCAGCAGGCCGTATCGCGGGAGGAGGAGCGCCGTCGCGTCGAGCGCGTCGTCGCCGAGGGCCATCGTGAACGCGCCGACGCCCGGGTGGAAGCCTTCGGCCAGGATGGCATCACGAAGGCGGGCGCGCTCGGCGGCCCACCTCTCGACGGGCCCCGGCAGGCCGTCGCGCCGGGCCATCGCCAGGGCGCGGTCCAGCGCCGTCCAGCACAGCAGCTTGGAAGCCAGGAAGTGACGAGGCGGACTACGCATCTCCCAGATGCCGGCGTCGCCGTGGCGCCAGTGGGCGGCGGCTTCGTCGGCCATCGACGTCACGAGGCGCCAGAGCCGCGGCTCGAGGGGCCGCATCTCGGGCATCGCCTCCGAGCACATGTGGACGGCGGCGATCACCTCGCCGAAGACGTCGTGTTGATCCTGGGCGGCCGCCGCGTTGCCTACGCGCACCGGTCGTGCGTCGCCATAGCCGCGCAGGTGGTGGAGCACGCGTTCTTCGCTGGGAGCGCAGCCGTCGAGATCGTAACAGACGGCATGCCTCGCGCCGTCGAGGTGGAGCCCCTCGAGCCACCCGATGAACGCCATCGACTCGTCGTGATAGCCGAGGTCCATCAGCGCGCTGACGACCCATGACGAGTCGCGCAGCCACGTGAAGCGGTAGTCCCAGTTGCGGCAGCCTCCGGGCGACTCCGGCAGCGAGGTCGTGGGCGCGGCGACCATCGCGCCCGTGGACGCGTGGATCAGGGCCTTCATCGCGAGCGCGCTGCGACGCAGGAGATGCGCATGACGCCCGGGGAAACGGCCGCGGGCGATCCAGTCCTCCCAGGCGGCGACGGTGGCGCGGAGCGCGGCCTCGGCGGCGTCGCCGTCGGGTGCGGGCGCGCCGTGCGTCAGCACGACCCAGCGCGTCTCCCCTGCCGCGAGGCCGAACGAGCCCGTCGCGCGCCCCTGGCCGACGGTCAGCGGCGGCGGACACGCGAGACGGAGGCAGCGATCCGCCGCGCGCGCGACACATCCGCCGGCGGTCCGCTCGATGTCGGCGCCCGCGCGCGCGAAGTCGAAGGTCGGCACGAACTCCACGCGGACCGGGACCTCGCCCGCGAGGCCCTCCAGCTTGCGCAGGAGCATAGATCCGTCCGTTCCGAGCGGCATGCAGTCGGTCACGCGCATCGCGCCGGTCGGGCCGTCGAGCCGCGTCTCGAGGACGTTGGTGTCGCCAGCGTAGGTGCGCGTGGCGCGGAAGCCCGGCGCGTCGGGCGCCACCTGGAGGTAACCGCCGCGCTCGCGGTCGAGCAGGCGGCAGAAGACGGCCGGACCGTCGAAGCGCCCATGACAGAGCCAGTCGACGGCCCCGTCGTCGGCGACGAGCGCGGCCGTCACCCCGTCGCCGACGATTGCATACCGTCCGAGGGGCAGGTCGTCGGGCCGGCTCATGTCAGCGGACCCCGACGGGCGGGCGCGGCCCCCACTCCATGCGGTCGTGCCGCGCGCGGGCGCTCGGGCGCGGGCTCCAGAGGACGACGCGGTCGTAGCGGCCGTAGCGGTCGCGCAGCCGGCCAAGCGGGAGCGAGAGCAGCGCCACCGCGACACCCACGAGCGCGCTGTTCAGGCGCGAGGCGACCGTCGCGCCCTCGAGGAACCAGGGGGCCGCCACGAGCCACAGCCCGAGCGGCGCGAGGAGGAAGCGCGCCGGCCGCGCGACCTCGGCGAGCGAGATGACCGCGACCACGACGACCAGCGCGCCGACCAGGTGGTCGCTGTCGGCGGCGGCCGCCTCGATGGAGATGCCGAACACCGCCGGCGCGAACATCAGCCAGACGCCAGCGGCGGCCGCGAGCCAGAGACTCCACGTGCCGGTGACCCCCCAGAGCATGCCGTGCGGGCGCCAGGTCTCGGGGCGGGTCGTCCGCCACGTCGGCGTGTCGTCCGGCAGGTCGCCGCCGAGCCAGAAGGTGCGCCACGCGCTGCGGCCCGCCCGCTTCTCGCGCGCGACGAACTGGACCATCGCCACGACCTCGTCCAGCGAGAGCGGGATCATCACCAGCATCGTCACCGCGGTGAACAGGCAGAGCGTGCACCAGGCGCCGACCGCGAGCGGCTGCATGACGATGAGCGCGATGCTGACGATGCCGAGCGGCACCACGACCACGCCGAAGCCGGCCACCATCCACGGCATGGTGCGCCAGCGGCGCGGATCGCCCATCAGCGCCATGAGCAGCTCGATGACGTAGGTCGCCGCGCCGAGCCCCGCGTCCGAGACCGGCCATATCCGCGAGACCTCGGAGTCGAGGACGCGGCGCGTGCCGTCGCCGAAGAAGGGATCCCAGGCCGAGTCGATGTACCCGAGCTGGTACGCGGCCATGTACCGCGAGGCGAGGAAACCCAGGAAGGCGAGCGCCGCCACGGGCGCGCGCTGCGGCCACGACGACGGGTTGTACGACCAGCCCGGCGGGATCGCCGGCCCCTTCATCTCCATGCTCATGGGAATGATCAGGCCGAACGCGATCAGGAACGCGCCGATGAGCGTGTCGTTGGCGTACGCGGCGGCCTCCGGCGCCCAGAAGAGGAGCGGCGCGAAGAGCAGCCAGAGTCCGACCGCCGCGATGAGCCACGAGACGAGTCCGCGCCTCGGGTGCAGCGCGAACAGTGACATCGCGAGGGCAACCACGCCGCTGACGACGTCGCTCACGATGAGCGCGCGGCTCGTGTATCCGAGGGTGAACGGGCTCGTGATCAGCCAGAGCGAGAGCACCGCGATGGGCGCCTGGACCCAGCGGTACATGCGGTAGTGGTCGACGGCCATCATGACCATCGGCGGCGGGTGGCCGTGCCGGTCCATGTCCCCGGGGTCGTGCAATCCCCGGTCCGGCAGGACCGACGCGACGTGGGCATCCGACGGGGCGATATGCCCCGCGCCGAGGGCGAAGGCGGGCATCGGCATGCCGGCGAGTCGCAAGTCGGCCGGCGGCACGGGCCTTGAACGCGTCCGCGCCCGCGGAGGAGGTCGCCGAGATGCCTCTCTTGCCGATGGTCGACCCGGCCGAACGAAGCGCCGAAGCGCCGACCGTGACCCGGCGGTTCACCTGGGACGGCGAACGTCTCGCGCGGCTCGCGCTGGCCTGCGGCTGGGCGGTGTGGGCCGTCTCCCTGCTCTCCGCGCTCCACGCGCCGCTGGAGGGCCGGTGGGGTGTGTGGCGCGCGTCCGACACCGCTTCGATCGCGTGGCACTTCCTGCACGTCGACTTCGACCTGCTGCACCCCCAGGTCTTCTGGGGCGGGCCGCCCCCCGGCTACGTGGAGACGGAACTCGCGCTGCACCCGTGGATCGTGGCCGCCCTGCAGGCGCTCACGGGCATGGGGGACATTGCCGGCAGTTGCGTGTCGTGGTTCGCGATGACGACCGCCGTGCTGCTGGCCTCACAGATTGCGGCGGAGGCGGTCCCCCAGGAGCAGCGGTGGTTGGCGCGCGCGGCTGTGATCTGGACGGCCCTCTCGAGCGCGGTCCTCGACGGGCTCGCCGTGGCGTTCATGCCGGAGGCGCTGTGCCTCGCGTTCTACGCGGGCGCCATCCTCGCGTTCGAGCGCTGGATCCGCGCGCCCCGGCGCGGAACGCTGGCCGCCGCGGCCGGCTGCCTCGCACTCGCCGCCCTGGTGAAGCCGCCGGCCCTGCACCTCGGCCTCTATATGTCGCTGCGGGCCCTGACCGCGCCCGGGCGGCCGATTCGCCGGTCCTCGCTTTGGGTCGCCTGGGCGGCGGTGCTGGCCATCGTGGCCGCCTTCCTGGCGCATGCGCACGGTCTCTACGTCGAGTCGGGGCGCTCCTTCGGCGTCCTCGGCGAGCCCGACTCCAAGTTCCCGCGCCTCGTCGACCTGGTGAACCCGCGCCGCTGGGCCGCCCTCGGCGCGACCGCCGTCGACGCCGGCCTGCACGTCCTGGCGCTGGCGGCGCTCGTCGCCGCCGTCGCCAGCCGGCGGCATCGCGGTTTCGTGCTGCCGTGGGCGGCCGCGACGGGCCTCGGGCTGGTGACGGCGATGCGGTACACGACCTCCGCCGCCGGGCTCCACTACCACGCGTTCTTCATGCTGCTCGTGGCCGTCGCCGCCGGGCTGGCGTTGCCGGAGGCGCTGCGCGAGCGCAAGTTGCGAACCCTCGGCGCCCTCGCCGTGGCCACGCCGATCGCGGCCGGCCTGCGGGCCGCCGGTCCCTATGGGCCCGACGTCGTCGCGGGGATCGAAGTGGTCGTCGCCGCCGCGGTCGCTGCCCTGCTCGCGCGCGAGTGGCGCCGTCCCGCGATGGCCGTGGCGATCGTCGCCCTCGCGGCGGCGCACGTCCACGCCCGTCAGCGCACGGCCGCGCCGGGCGAAGTGCCGGAAGCCGCGCTGGGCGAACGCATCGCGGTGCTCGTCCCTGAAGGCGGGCTCATCGTCGTGCGCAGCCCCGACGTCGCGTGGGACGCGGCGTGGGCGCGTTCGAACAACTTCCAGGAGCCGATCGTGTTCTACGCGGCGCGCCGTCCGGGATGGTCGCTGCCGGCCGACGTCGCGGGCGTCGGACTTCTCGAGGAGGCGATCCGCGGCGGGGCGACGCTGTTCGTCGAACGCGCCGACGCGCTCGAGGCCCACGAGGAGGCGCTCGCGCCGTGGCTCGAGGAGAACGCGCGTCTGGTCGAGCGCGGCGAGCGGCACCTGCTCTTCCGGCTGCTCGCTCCGACGGACCGGTGAGCGGTCAGGGCGCCCACAGCCAGCGCAGGTCGTTCGCGAGCGCCCACTCGGCGAACTTCCGGTTGCCATCGCGCGTGACGTGGTCGAGATCGCCGGCGAAGTCCGCGAGGACGAGGGGGCTGGACAGGGTCAGGTCGGCCACGCGAAAAGCCTTCTCTTCCGCCATGTTGCGGACGCGGTCCGCATACTGGGCGAGCGTCGTCCGGCGGGCCTTCTCGGTGACGATGTCCGGCACCAGCGGGAAGAGGACGACCGTGAGGGTGAGGCCGCGGGCGGCCGCGAAGTCCGCGATGGACGCCAGCGCCGCCAGCTCGCCCTCGTCGCGGCACCACTCGGCCTGCGCCTCGAGGTTCCCCCGCGCCCACTCGACGACCTCGCCGGGCGGCTCCGGCCGCACGAGACGCTTGAGCGCGCCGGCGATGTTCGCCGCGCCGCGGTCCTGAACCAGGACGGAACTCGGGAAGATCTGCTTCCAGCGCTCGCGGACGTAGTTGCGGTTGAAGTCCGTCAGGCCGTTCCGCCGCACGTCCCGCACGTAGTGCAGCAGCGTCCACGCGCGGGCGGGGATGTTCAGGTCCCCGCGGGTCACGCTGGGAGAGCAGGCGTCGTAGAACGTGGTGACGAGCAGCAGATGCCGCGCGCTCGGTCGCTCGGCGCCGAGCAGCGGCGCGATCCGGTGCTCGAGGACCCAGCGGTAGGACGAGAAGCCGCCCATCTCGACCGGCACGGTGACGAGGCGCTGGCGGCCCCTCGTCTCGGCCTCGACGAGCGCCTTCACGGCGTCGAACGACCGCGCGTGACTCGAACCGAGGACGATCACCGTCGGATCGGCGGCTTCGAGATCGGCGATGCCATCGTGGACGTGGCGGACGGGCGGAAACAGCGGCTGGACGCGCTGGAGGGCCAGGTCGCCCAGGACGACGGTGGCGATCGTGGCGAGGACGGTGGCCGCGAGCGATGCCCACCGACGCCGCGCGCCCGATGCCGAGCCAGCCTCCGTCGCCGCGGGTGAGACCGGCGGCGAGGGCGCGTTGGCCCCGTGGGAGTCGAATGCCGCGGAATCCTTCACGAAACGACGCGTCGGTCAGGGCGCCGGCTCGACGACGAACTCGGACATCATCCCCAGCTCGGCGTGCTCCAGGATGTGACAGTGCGCCATCCAGCGGCCGGGGTTGTCGAGGTTGGCCCGGATGACGACGGTGCTCTGGCCGGGCACCAGTACGGTGTCCTTCAAGCCGGGCTGCGGCGTCGTCAGCGCCGGGCCGTTCTCGACGGTGAAGAACTGGCCGTGCAGGTGGAACGGGTGCTCCGGGCCCGCCTCGTTGATGAGGCGCATGCGCACGGTCTCGCCCTGCGTGAAGGTGAACAGGGGCTCGTGCGCGTGCGCCTGGCCGTTGATCGTCCACTCGAGCCCGTGCGCCGTCTGGCGGCCGTTGAAGCGCAGCTCGATCGTCTCGGCGACCGGACGCCGCGCGGGCGGCGCGATCTCGGGCCACTCGACGGTGCGCGGCGACGCCCCGGTCTGAGCGACGTCGACGGCGAAGACCTCGAACGGCTCCTCGACGACGTTGTCGTTCTCGTCGAGCACGAGCACGTAGCTGCGCACGGACGCGCGCCCGGCGTCGCCGTAGCTGACCTCGACGTCGTACCGCTGGCCGACCGGCACCTCGAGTCGATCGATGGTGTACGGCGTCGCGAGCAAGCCGCCGTCGGTGCCGATCACGCGGAAGGTGGCGCCGGAGATGCCGAGCGACATCGTGCGCGCGTTCGCGGTGTTGACGATGCGCCAGCGCTCGACCTGGCCCTGACGCGCGGTGCTCGACGCCGGTTCGGCGCGGCCGTTGGTGAGCAGCACGTTGCCGGTCCGACCGTGCATCTCCTCCATGTGGTTCGACATGAACGGGGCGATCTGGTCGTCGTCCAGCAGGATGTCGTCGAGCATGAGGTAGCGCTCGGCGTCGTACGCGGGCTCGTCTTCGCCGCGGATGACGATCGGGCCGTACAGCCCCTTCTCGACCTGCTCGTTGGCGCGGACATGCGGGTGGTACCAGTACGAGCCGGCGTCCGGCGCCTGGAACGTGTACGTGAAGGTCTCGCCGGGCCGGACCGGCGCCTGGATGCGCGGGCTGCCGTCCATGTCGGCGGGGATCCTCAGACCGTGCCAGTGAATGGTCGTGTCCTCGTCCAGCGCGTTCGTGAAGTGGACGATGATCGTGTCCCCCTGGCGGGCGTGGATCATCGGCCCCGGCACCTGGCCGTTGTACGCGTACATCTCCACGGTGGCGCCGTCGGCGAGGCGGACGCGCTGCTTGCTGGCGTTGAGGTTCACCTCGACGATGCGCGCGTCGGGGTTGATGTCCTCGGCGAGGGCCGGCCCCTGCACTTCGGGCAGCGGCGGCGCGGGCGCAGCGGCATCGGGCTCGGGCGTCACCGAAGCGTCCGCCGGCGCCTCGGCGGCGTCCGGCGTCGGCGCCTCGACCGCGGCGTCGGGCGCGGCGGCGTCCGGCGACGGGTCGTCACCGCCCCCGCCGCCGCCTTCGCATCCCCACGACAGACAGACCAGGAGCACCACCCACGACTTCCTCGACACGGATCACCCCCACGGCGTCAGCGCACGAACGAGCGCCGCACACTGTGCACGCGGCGTGCCCGCCTCAAGGCCGCCGGATCGAGACCATCACGCCCTCGGAGGGCACGTCGTCCACGAGCGCGACGAGGATGTAGTGCCCCGGCACCGCGCGGGCGGCCTCCGCGGGGAGGCGCGCGACGACCTCGTCACCGGCCTGCTGGAAGTCCAGGTCCAGGTAGCGGCCGGGGCCGGAGTCCATGAAGTGGGTCGTGGCGATCGCGCCGAGCAGCGCCACGCCCGTGACCCCCCGCGTGCGTTGGACGCGGAAGCGAACCTCGTCGCCGGCCGCGAAGCGGCGTTCGGCCAGCTCGGTGATGCGCGGTCGCGGGCCGCGGAACAGGTACGGCGGCGAGAACACCTCCACGACGCTGGCGCTCGGCTCGTTCCCGGGCGCCTCCTCGCCGCCGGTGACGAGCACGCGACCGTCCGGCAGGAGGATGGGCATCGCGTGGTACTCGCGCGCCAGGTTCATGTCGGCCAGGCGGCGCCACGTGTCGGTCGTCGGGTCGTAGGCATCGGTGAGCGCGACCTGGTTCCAGCGGTTCACCGGCGTCGGATCGTCGCGCTCCTCCTTCGCGCCGCCCATGACCAGAACCCGTCGGTCCGGGAGCATCACGATGCTCGGCCGTGACCGGACCGGGTGGACCGGGGCGCCGAGCGACCAGCGATCGATGGCGGGATCGTAGACCTCGAGCATCTGCCCCGGCTGGCCGGCGACGAAGCTCTTGTAGCCGATGGCGGCGACGCGGCCGTCGGGCAGCAGGACCATCTCGTGGTCCGCGTGGTCGCCGTTCGGCATGCGCGGGCCCTGGACGAAGTCGCCCGCGAGGCGCCACTGCTCGGTCGCCGGATCGTAGAGCTGCGGCGGGCGGTGCGTCATCAGCACCTCGCCCGTGAACAGCAGGACCACCGGCGAGACCTCGTTCCCGATCGCCAGGTCGCCGACGCGCCGCCACCGCAGGGTCACCGGGTCGAGGACCTCGGTGCTGCGGATGCGCACCGGGTTGTCGAGCCCGCCGCCGCCCATCGTGAGGAAGCCGCCGCCGGGCAGCGGCGCGAGGCTCGGGTACCAGCGCGCGTCGTTGAGGCGCTGCGGGTCCTCCATGACCGTCCAGCGGTCGGCGACGGCGTCGTAGAGCTTCACCTGGCGCGTGCCCGGGCCGTACACGGGACGGTCGGCGCCGCCGACGTACAGGACGCGGCCGTCATCGAGCACGCTGACGGCATGGCAGCCCTGGATCGTCCCGGAGTCGGCGCCCGCCTGGAAGCGCGCGTGCCCTTCGGCGGCGGGGTCGAAGATCACGGGATCGCGCGTGTCGTGACACCAGATCACGCGACCGTCGGGCAGCAGGACGCCGGAGTTCGTGCCGCCGAAGCGTTCGCCGGGATCCCCGAGGCGATCCCAACGGCCTCGTTCGGTCTCCGGTCCCAGCGCGATGGACAGGTCGAGGCAGCCGCCGTCGAGATCGACGACCTGCTCGACGTAGGCCCTCCCCGGCGCGGAGGCGCCGCCGGCGTAGCGTCCCGCCGGCACACCGTCGATCGCGAAGTCGCCGGCCGCACCGGTGCGCGCCTCGAAGAACTCGCCTTCGTCGTCGCGGAGGAGGGTGACGCGAGCGCCGGCGATGGGCTCTCCGGTGCCGTCGGCGACGACCCGGCCGAAGACGCGCTCGCGGCAGGCGGGCGAGGCCGCGTCGGGAGTGGCATCGGGCGCGGCCGCGTCGGGAGTGGCATCGGGCACGGCCGCGTCGGCGATGGCGTCTGGCGGCGCGGCCTCCGGCGCGACGGCATCGACGACCGCGTCGGGCGCCGCCGTGTCGAGCGTGGCATCCGGCAGAACCGCATCCGGCATCGGCGGCCGAGCGTCGGGTGTCGGCGGCGCGGCGTCGAGCGTCGGCACCTGCGCGTCGGGCCGCGCCGCGTCGAAGGCGCCGTCGTTCACGGCCCCATCGGAAGGACTGCCGTCCGGTAGGCCACTGTCGGTATGCGCGGCGTCGGGCGCGGGCGGGCGAGCGTCCGGCGGCGAACCGTCGTCGATGCGAGCGTCGGAGCCTGCGTCCGGGGCGCGCGCGTCGCCCTGCGTTGCGTCGGTGGCGCCACTTCCGGCCGCTCCGTCGTCGCCGCACGCCACCAGGACGGCCGCCAACAGGCAGAGCCGCATCGACCCGCGCATTGACCACCTCCCGGCCGCAACCTAACACGCGGTTTCGGAGACCGTAGTGGAGCCGATTCGGTCACGTGTGACCGCGCGGGATACGGGTCAGGCGACCCCGGCGCGGTAGAACGTCAGCGTTCCGAAGACGGTCAGATTGCAGTCGCGTCGAAGCCGTCGACGAGTCGCACGCGATGGACTTTCAGGGCGTCGCCGGCGCGCGGACGTCGATCTCGCCCATCATCCCCCGCTCCGCGTGCTCGAGGATGTGGCAGTGGTACATCCAGCGACCCGGGTGGTCGTCGAAGCGGACCCGGAGCACCAGCTCTTCACGGCCGCGCAGATTGACGGTGTCCTTCCAGGCCGGCGGCTCCGCACGTCCCCCGCGGGAGACGACCTGGAAGAAGAAGCCGTGGAGATGGAACGGGTGGTCCATCTCCGACTCGTTGATCATCGTCCACTCTTCGACCGCCCCGAGTTCGGTCTCGAGCGCCGCGTTGTCCGGGAAGGCCTCGCCGTTGATCCTGAACACGGGCTCGCCGGTCGCGCCGCCGCTGCCGTGTCCGGCGTGACCGCCGCCGACCTCCTCGCTCAGGCGGAAGCTCCGCGTGCGGACCGGCGCCGGCAGCGGCTCGATGATGCGCAACGTCTCGGGCAGCGGGCGCGCCTCGACAGGCGCGCCGTGCGTCGTCGACAGGCGCAGCACGTTGGCCGCTGGGGCCTCTCCGGTGCCGTGACCGCGATCGTAGGGCAGCGTGACGAGATCCACCTCCGCGCCGTGCTCCGCCGGCGCCGTGACCACGACGTCGGCCCGCTCGCCGGGGACCAGCAGCAGTTCGTCGACGTCGCGCGGCGCCGGCAGCAGACCCCCGTCCGTGCCGATCAGCGTCATGCGAACGCCCGACAGCCGGAAGTAGCGCGCGTTGGCGGCGTTGATCAGGCGCCAGCGCCGCTGTTCGCCGGGACGCAGCGCCACGCGTGGACGCGGGCGGCCGTTCACGAGGATCACGTTTCCCTGGCGGCCGAGCATCGGCGGGCCCATCGCGGCCTCGGCCGGGTCGTACTCGAAGGTCGCGAGGGCGCCCTCCTGGTCGACGAGCACGTCGTCGAGAACGAGGACCTCGTCGCCGCCGACATCGGGCTCGCCGTCGCCGCGCACGACGATGGCGCCGTAGAGGCCGCGCTCCACCTGCTCGTCGGAGCGCACGTGCGGGTGGTACCAGAACGTGCCCGCGCCCGGGACGAAGAACTCGTAGTCGAACGTGCCGCCGGGCGGCACGGGGGTCTGAAGCACCGGCACGCCGTCCATCGCGGCGGGGACCCGGACTCCATGCCAGTGAATCGTCGTTTCCTCGGGCAGCTCGTTGCGGAAGTGAACGATGACGCGGTCGCCGACCCGCGCCTCGAGGACGGGCCCGGGCACCGTGCCGTTGTATGTCCAGACCGCGGCCGTCTTGCCGGGCAGGTACTCGACGTCGGCGGCACGGGCGACCAGCTCGACCTCGAGCACGTTCGGAGACGCGTCGAGGTCGGCCGCGGGCGCGGTGTTCCACTGGCCTTCGTAGACCGGCGCGTCCCACACGGCCGGAACGCTGCCGGCGGCATGACCGCCCGCGCCGCCACCACCATGACCGTCGTGTCCGCCGCCGGCACCGGCGTCGCTGCCTGCGCCTCCGTGGCCCTCGTGGCCTCCGCCGTCGCTCTCACCGTCGTGAGCGCCGTGCCCACCGCACGCGGTGAACGCCAGGGCCGTCAGCGCCGCGGCGAGCCGCCCCCATCGAGAATGCATGCCGTCACCTCCCCGTCGGATCGTCCGGCCGTCGTGCAAGGCGGACGCCACACAGCGCCGCACGTGCGCGTCCAACGTCGCGAGGCCTCGGGCAGTCACCGGACGCGCCACGGGTGACCGCCGGGGTCACACGGTACGCACAAACACCGGCGCAGCACACCTCACGCGGACCACGCCAATGGTGCGGTCCTCCTGGCCGGGCGCAGTCCGGTCCCGGCCGCTCCTCAGCGCGGCGAAGAAGCGAGCGCCGCTTCGAGCGCGGCGGCGAAGGCGGGATCGCCCGACGAGAACGCGCCGTCACGGCTCCAGACGAGCCGTCCGGAGCGGTCATAGAGCCGCGTCGCGGGGACCGCCATCGCCCGGAACGCGCGGGGGGCGCCGGCGGGGTCGCGCAGGACGGTGTACGGAAGCGGCGCGTCGGCGAGGTGCCGGCGCAACGCTTCGGCGTCCTCGTCGACAGAGACGCCGACGACCCTCAGACCACGTGGCGCATGGGTCTCGTGAAGGCGGGCGAGCACGGGCAGCTCCGCCCGACACGGTCGACACCACGTTGCCCAGACGTTCACGAGCACGACGCTGCCGAGCGCATCGCCGAGCGAGAACGCCCGCCCATCCGACGCGGGCGCGGCGTAGTCCGGCAACGCCGGCGCGGGGAGCGTGGGCGCGACTACCTCCGGCGACTTTCCGACCGCGCTCACCGAAGCGGACGGCACTCGTGCGGCGCGCAGGCGCGATGGCTCGCTCGTCTCGGTCCAGGCGACGACGAGGTCGTCACCACTCCGGACCAGGCGCGGGAAGCCCGCCTTCCGGTCCGGGCTCGTCTCGGCGACGGTCAGGGGCGGGCCGAGGCGACCGTCGCCGGCGACGCGCCGGAGACGGACGGCCGCCTTCCTCGCGGGCAAGATCTCGATCCAGCTCACGACGGCGTCGCCGCCCGGCAGGAGCACGAGTCCGACGCGACCTAGCGGAGCCCCGCCGTCGACGTCCACCGGCGCGCCGAACGTGGTCCCCGCGTCCTCGGAGAACGCGACGCGAACACGCGACGCGCCGCCGGCGCCGGTGAACCACGCGAGGGCGACGCGGCGTCCGTCCGCAGCGATGGCCGGGCCGTTGACCGGACAACCGGGCATCTCCCAGCCGTCGGCGTGCACGGTCCGGGGCGCCTCCCAACGGCCGCCGACGAAGCGGGCGACGGCGATGTCGCGCACTTCGCGCTCGCCGCGGTCGCGGAAGGCGATGATCGCACCTTCGGCGGTCGTGGCCGCGGCCGTCCCGCAACAATCGCAGACGCGAGCGTCGATCACCTCCGAGGGACCGACACGGTCACCATCGATCCGCGCCGCGCGCAGCGTCATCGGTCCACCCGGCGGGGTCTCGCGACCGTCCAGCCACGCCACGCGCAAGCCGCCGGCGGACGGCACGAACGAGACGAAGCCGTGCTCCGTGGGCGTCCGGTCGTCGTGGGCGGGGCCCAGATCGCGCCACGTGCGCCCGCCGTCGGTGGAGCGCGAGAGCCGCACCTCGGAGGCGTGCTTCCCGTCGCCCAGGTGACGCGAGTGGTGCGCGACCAGAGCACCGTCGGCGACGCGTGCGACGGAGGGGACGTCGGCCCAGTTCGCCACGAGGTCGTCGCCCTCGGCGATGGTTCGCGGCTCGTCCCAGCCCGCCTTCTTCAGCGCCGCGAAACGCAGCCGGTGTCCGTCGCCGGCCGGCTCGAGCCAGGTCAGCCGCACCTCGTCTCCCTGCGCCGTGAGGTTCGGCGCCATCGCGCCGGGCGCGGCCGGCGGATCGATCGCGCCCTTCACCGGAGACGCGCCGGCGAGCGCCCACGAGAGACCGCTCAGGAGCAATCCGAACGCGCTGCCCATCGTCCCCCGCCCCTCCACGTCGACGACGGTCATCATCCCCGAGTCGTGGTGTTCGAGCACATGGCAATGCAGCGCCCAGCGGCCGGGATCCTCGGCGACGAGGCCGACGTCGACGGTCTCGCGCGGGTGGACGAGCACGGTATCGCGCCAACGTCCCTCGTCGACGGGGACGCCGTCGCGGGCGAGCACGCGGAAGAACTGCCCGTGCAGGTGCATGGGGTGCAAGCGCCAGGATTCGTTGACGAATCGCATCTTCACGAACGATCCGAGCGCCATCTTCGCGCCCGTGCCGTGGTGGGCGGACACGTCGCCGTGGTCCCGCATCGGCTCGCCGTTCAGCATCCACTCGAGCCCGTACGGCCCGCCCTGGCGCACGTTCAGCGCGAACCGCAGGTCGGGCTCGCGATCGAGCGCCGCGCTCCAGTCGGGCGACGCCGCGACGGGGAACGCGGGACCCGCCGACGCCCGGCGCGGTTCGCCGGTGACGCGCAGCGTCGCGAGCGTCGGCGACCCGCGCGCGAAGTCGTCGACGACGGTGACCACGCCCGGGACCGGCGGCGCGACGACCTCGAGGTCCGCGCGGTTGCCGGGGGCCATCTCGAAGTCCCGGCCGAGCGTGAGCGGACGCGCGGTGGGTCGGCCGTCGAAGGCAATGATCCGCGCCTCCGCCCCGACGACGCGCGGCACGAAGACGCGTCCGTTGGCGACGTCGATCATGCGGATGCGGAGCCGTTCGCCGGGCGCGACGTCGAACGTCGGCGCGACGCGGCCGTTGACGGTGATCGTGCGGCCCCAGCGCCCGTCGTGGGCGAGGTCGTGCCGGGTGACGAAGCGCGGGTCGATCTCGCCGTCGGTCCCGAACCGCCAGTCGTCGAGCACCCAGACCAGCTCGCGGGCGGGCGGATCGGCCGGATCCTCGACGACGAGCACGCCGTGCAGGCCGCGCTCGACCTGCTCGCTGCCGCGGACGTGCGGGTGGAACCAGAACGTGCCCGCGTCGCGCGCCAGGAACTCGTAGGTGAACGACTCCCCCGGCGCGATCGGCGGCTGCGTGACGCCGGGGACGCCGTCCATCGCGTTTGCGAGCCGAATTCCGTGCCAGTGAACCGACGTGGGCTGATCGAGGCCGTTCGTCACGCGGACGCGCATGCGGTCGCCGACCTTCGCGCGGAGCACCGGGCCGGGCACCTGGCCGTTGTACGCCCACACCCGCATCGTCCGCCCGTCGAGGAGCGGCACCTCCGCCGGCGCGGCGACGAGCGCGTACTCTCGGGTCTCGCCCGTGGGCGCGGGGGCCGGCCAGGTCGCCCCCGGCGCGGCGGCGAGCGGGTCGGTCGGGCGCTCGCTCCCGGTCGGCGCGCGGCTCGCCGGTTCTCCCGGAGAGCAGCCGAGGGCGGCGAGCGTCAGGCAGGCGGCGAGCGCGCGGAGGCCGGGCATCGGTCAGACCCGCGCCGCGCGCAGACGCAGCGCGTTGCCGATGACCGACACGGAGCTGAGGCTCATCGCGGCGGCGGCGATCATGGGGCTGAGCAGCAGCCCGAAGACGGGGTAGAGCACGCCGGCCGCGACGGGCACGCCGAGCGCGTTGTAGCCGAAGGCGAAGAGCAGGTTCTGGCGGATGTTGGCCATCGTGGCGCGGCTCAGTCGACGCGCCCGCACGATACCGCGCAGGTCGCCCTTCACGAGCGTGACGCCGGCGCTCTCCATCGCCACGTCGGTGCCGGTGCCCATCGCGATGCCGACGTGCGCGGCGGCGAGCGCCGGCGCGTCGTTCACGCCGTCGCCGGCCATCGCCACGATGCGGCCCTCCGCCTGCAGCCGCCGCACGGCCTCGGCCTTCGCGTCGGGCAGCACGTCCGCGACGACGTCGTCGATGCCGAGTGCACGGGCGACCGCCTCGGCCGTCGTCCGGTTGTCGCCGGTGAGCATCACGACCCGAATGCCCTCGGCGTGCAGCGCCTCGATGGCCTCGCGCGAGGTCGACTTGATGGGGTCGGCCACGGCGACGAGGCCCGTGACTCGACCATCGACAGCCACGAACATGACCGTCCGGCCCTCGCGGCGGTGGGCGTCTGCGCGCTCGGCGAACGCGCCGGGCTCGACGCCGCGCTCCGCGAGCAACGCGCGGTTGCCGAGGAGCACGTGCCGGCCGTCGACCTCGCCCTCGACGCCCTTGCCGGTCACCGAGGCGAAGTCGCGCGCTTCCGGCGGCCGCACGCCGCGCTCGCGGGCGCCTTCGACGATGGCGGCGGCCAGCGGGTGCTCGCTCCCCTGCTCGAGGCTCGCGGCGAGGCGCAGGAGCGCGTCCTCGTCCTCGGCCTCGACGGCGACCAGCCGCGGCCGCCCCTCCGTGAGGGTGCCGGTCTTGTCGACGACGAGCGTGTCCACTGTGCGCATGACCTCGATGGCCTCGGCATTGCGGAATAGCACGCCGAGCGTCGCGCCCTTGCCGGCGGCGACCATGATCGACATCGGCGTGGCGAGGCCCAGCGCGCAGGGGCACGCGATGATGAGGACCGCCACCGCGTTCACGACGGCGTAGGCGAAGCGTGGCTCCGGACCCCACAGCGCCCAGGCCGCGAACGTCGCGATCGCAATCAGGATCACGGCCGGCACGAAGACCGCGGAGACGCGGTCGGCGAGGCGCTGGATGGGGGCGCGGCTGCGCTGCGCGTCGGCGACCATCTGGACGATCCGCGCCAGCAGCGTGTCCGCGCCGACCTTTTCGGCGCGCATCACGAGGCCGCCGGTGCCGTTCACCGTGCCGCCGACGAGCCGCGCGCCCGCCGTCTTCTCCACCGGGATGGGCTCGCCGGTGACCATCGACTCGTCGACCGCGCTCGTGCCCTGCAGCACGACCCCGTCGACGGGCACCTTCTCGCCCGGGCGCACGCGCAGGCGGTCGCCGGGCTGCACGTGCTCGAGCGGCACGTCGGCCTCGCTGCCGTCGTCGGCGATGCGGCGCGCGGCCTTCGGCGCCAGGCCGAGCAGCGCGCGGATGGCGGCGCCGGTGCGGCTGCGCGCGCGCAGCTCCAGCACTTGCCCGAGCAGCACGAGCGTGACGATGACCGCCGCCGCCTCGAAGTACAGCCCGACCTCGCCGTCGTGCCCGCGGAAGGCCGCCGGGAACAGGCCCGGGAAGAGCACGGCGACGACGCTGTAGACGTAGGCGACGCCGACGCCGAGCGCGATGAGCGTGAACATGTTGAGGCTGCGGCGGACGACCGACCACCAGCCGCGCTCGAGCAGCGGCCAGGCGCCCCAGAGAACCACGGGGGTCGCCAGCGCCAGTTCGATCCAGCCCTGCAGGTGCGCCGGCACGAGCCTTCCTGCCAGCATGCCGCCCATCGCGAGAACGAGGAGTGGGACCGTGAGCACGGCGCTCACCCGGAAGCGCCGGGTCATGTCGGCCAGCTCCGGGTTCTCCTCCTCGGTCGCGGCCACCGTGCGCGGCTCGAGGGCCATGCCGCAGATCGGGCAGCTCCCGGGCGCGTCGCGCACGATCTCCGGGTGCATCGGACAGGTCCACTCGACCTTCGCAGTCGGCGGCGCCGGCGCGACGGGTTCGAGGGCCATGCCGCACTTCGGGCAGGCGCCGGGACCCTCCTGCCGGACTTCGGGGTGCATGGGGCAGGTGTAGAGGCCCGCGGACGCCGCCCCGTGGTCGGGACCGGCGCCGACCGCGATCTCGGGCGGCGGGCCCGCCGGCGCGCCCCCGTGTCCGTGGTGATGGTGCTCGTGGTGGCCGGTGCCCATGACGTCCTCCTGCGGCGCTTCACCCTCGCTGACGCGCCCGGCGGCCGGTCATTACAGGGGTGCGCCGACCCTGCAAATTGCAATCGACGGTCCAGAGGAGCGACCGCGCGCTCGCCAGCGGCCGTCGCGAGGGCGAATGCGGGCGCTCCGCGATGCGGTTGAATGCGGGTCCTGATCCCTGGTGCGGCTCTTGCTCACCGATGTTCCGAACCGAAGGAGGACACGGATGCGCCTTTCCCGCTGGTCGGGCATCGCCGGCCTGACGCTGCTCACCGCCGCCTGCACGATGGACCGCGACACCAAGACCGCGGCGTCACCCGCGCAGCCACATGTGACCGCGCCGGTCACGGCGGCGCCCGCCGCGCCGGCCGCCCTGAAGCCGGGACAGGGCGAGCGCGCGCCCTTCGCCGTCGAGGGCAACCTGGTGAAGGTGAACAACAGCCTCTGCGGCGTGACCCGCAGCCCGATGGGCCAGGAGACTCTCGGCCGCTTCACGACGCGCGTCGAGTACGCCGGCACCGATCCGCGCTTCCAGGGCAAGACGTTCGAATTCAACCAGTGCTGCGGGATGTGCATCGAGAAGTTCCCGACGCTCTGGGCGAAGAACGCCGACGAGATCCTGTCCTACCACGGCGTGGACCTGGCGCAGCAGCGGCCGAACTGAACCGGGAGACCCGCCGATGCCCATCGTCGAACTGCTGTTTGCCGGTGACTGTCCGAACGTGGACGCGGCGCGCGATCGGTTGCAGCAGGCGTTCGCCGAGATCGGCGAGCCTCCGATCTGGCGAGAGGTTCGCATTGACGACCCGGCCGAGCCGGACCACGTTCGTGGCTTCGGCTCGCCGACGGTGCTGGTGAACGGCGTGGACATCGCCGAACGGACTTCGACCGACCCCTGCTGCCGGCTCTACGAGGGAGCGGACGGCAGACTGCTGGGTGTGCCGCCGCTCGAGATGCTCGTCGCCGCGCTGCATACGGCCGAGCCGCGCTGAACCAGCGGTCGGCGCGACGGCGGCGAGTCGCTGCGCCGGTCAGACGTCGAACTTCGCGTCCGGGTCGATGCCGTCGGCCCGCATCTTCGCCGGGTCCGCCACGTCCGCGACGGTCCCCGCCGGGTTGCGGTACCACTCGGTCGCCTCGCCGTCGCGCACCTTCACGACGGTGAACATGCCACCCATGTCGATGGACGAGAACTGCCCGGGCGTGCCGCGCATGGGCAGGCTGTTCTTCGGGAACGGCATGTCCATCTCGGCCATCGCGCCCATGCCGTCGTGGCCCATCGTCATGTACTCGGGCAGCATCGCCTGGACGCGGCGGTCGATGCGCTTCGCGTCGACGCCGACCATCACCGGCCCGCCGTGGCCCATCTGCGTCATCACGTGGTGCGTCATGTGGCAGTGCATCGCCCAGTCGCCGGGGGCGTCGGCCACGAACTCGACGACACGCGTGCTGCCGACGGGGACGAGGACCGTCGTCTCCGGGATGCGCGCCGACGGCGGGATGTAGCCGCCGTCGGTAGCCGTCATCTCGAACGCGAAGCCGTGGAGGTGGATCGGGTGGTGATCCATCGCCGACAGGTTGCCGAAGCGCAGCCGCACGCGCTCGCCCTTGCGCACCATGAGTGGCTCGGTCCCCGGGAAGGCCTTCGAATTGAACGTGAGCAGGTTGAAGTCGCTCATGGCGTTCGGATTCGGACGCCGGGCGCCGGGCGCGATCTGCCATTCGTGCGTCATCAGCGCGAAGTCCCGATCGACGCGGGGCCCGACGGGCCGGCGCGGGTGCACGATGAACATGCCCACCATGCCGAGCGCCATCTGGGTCATCTCGTCGAAGTGCGGGTGGTACATGTACGTGCCCGCCTTCGTCAGCGGGAACTCGTACATGAAGGTCTCGCCCGGCTTGATCGGTCGCTGCGTGAGGCCCGAAACGCCGTCCATGCCGTTCGGCAGCAGCACGCCGTGCCAGTGAACGGTCGTCGGCTCGGGGAGCCGGTTCGTCACGTACAGGCGGATGACGTCACCTTCGACCGCCTCGATGGTGGGTCCGGGCGTTCGCCCGTTGTAGCCCCACACCTCGCCTTTCAGGCCGGGCGCGAACTCGTGCTCGAACGGCATCGCCACGAGGTGCCCGACGCGCACCTTGCCGACAGTGCGCAGCGGCAGCGTGGCGCCATTCGGCGTGTGCACGGCGACCTGGCCGCCGGGCGCGACGACCTTCGGTCGCGTGAGCGGCGGATCGGGCGGTCCCCCCGCGGCGCGCACGATCTCGTCGGCCTGGGCGGCGAGCGCCTTCGAGCTGATCAGGGTGCCCCCGGCGAGGGCGCTCCACTGCAGGAAGTTACGGCGGTTCATCGATCTCTCCAGCGTCGTTTTCAGTGGGCGTCGCCGCCGCCTCCGGAGGAGGCCGCGGGCATCACGGAGCCGGCGCGGGCTTCGCCGAGCCCGAGCCCGGTGTGGCGTCCGGCCAGGACGAGGTCGAGCGCGGCGCGGGCGCGCCAGTAGTCGTGCAGTGTCTGGATGTAGGCGACGCCGGCGTCGAGCGTGTCGCGCTGCGCCTGCAGGAGCTGGAACACGCCGATCTGCATGGCGTTGTAGAAGCGGAGCGTCTCCTCGAGCGCGTGCTGGCGCGACGGCAGCAGCACGTCGCGCAGGTGGATCGCGCTCCGCCGGGCCGTCTCCGTCCGGCTGTAGACGGTTCGCGCGGCGGCGCGCGCTTCGGTCGCCGTTTGCACGTAGCGGTGCTGCAGGCCGCGGAGCTGGGCCTCGGCGGAGGCCACCTCACCCTGCCCCCGGTCGAAGAGCGGGATGCCGACGGACACATGGCCGCCCACCTCCCAGACCTGCTCCTCGCGCTCGGCGTGGGCGCCGACGGCCAGGTGCGACAGCCAGCCGCTCGCGCTCGCGAGGTCCGCGCGGCCCGCCGTCGCATCGAGTCGCGCCTTCAGCTCCGCCAGCTCCAGGCTGCTCTCGACGGCCCGCTGTTCGAGCGTCGCCGCCTGGACTTCTTCGGCGGGGGGCGCCGGCAGCGTCCCCGCGACCGTCCAGCTCGTCTGCGCGCCGAACAACCCGAGCACGACGTTCAGCCGCTCGCGCGCGTCGACGACCTGCGTCTCGGCGGCCGCGACGGCGACCCGCGCGGCCTCCACCGCGGACCGTTCGGTGAGGAGGTCGAGGTCGGTGACGTTGCCGACGCGGTGCAGCTCGACCGCGGTCTCGTATCCCGCCTGGAAGCTCTGCAGCGCGCGCGTCCGAAGCTCGAGGAGCTGCTGAGCCGCCTGCACGTCGAACAGCGCCAGGCGCGCGCGGTGGGCGGTGTCGAGGACGTCTCCGGCCAGACGCTGGCGGGCGGCCTGCAACTCCGCGGAGGCCACGCCCTTCCGCTGCGGCATGAGGATGAGGCGCGAGAGGTCGAATTCGACGGCTACCTCGGTGTCGAACTCGTGGTGGCCCTCGAGCGGCCGGCTCATCGCGAACTCGACCTCGGGATTGGGCGCGAGGCCGGCCTGCACGAGCGCGCCTCGGGGCACGCCCAGCTCGACGATCGAGGCCTTGAGCGCCTGGTTGTTCAGGAGGGCGATGCGGGCGGCGGCGTCGGCCGAGAGCGGCTGTTTCAGCAGCTTCTCGATCTCGTCGTCGGTGTCGGCGAAGGCTTCGTCCTTCGGCACGGTGACCGCGACGGGCAGCGCGTCCCGCACGCTGAGCAGGTCGTTCACGGCGGCCACGTCGGACCGAACGGAGGTGGTCGTGCAGCCCCCCAGGGACACCAGGAGGGCGAGCGCAGTCGCAATCGGCTGGCGCATGGTTTATTCCTCGACGGTTGCGTGGGCCGCGGTGCTCAGTGGGATTGGCCGCCCTGCGTGGGCGGCGCGCCATGTCCGGAGTGGTCGTTCGCCGGGACGCTCGCGGGGGACGGGGCAGTCGGCGCGCCGTGACCTGCGTGGTCACCGTGACTGTGACCCGCGTGGTCACTGTCCGCCTCCTTGCCAGCCGCGCCGCCGTGACCCGCGTGCCCGGACGCGGCGGGGGCGGCCGCCGCGCCGTGATGCCCGTGGTGGTGGTGATGTCCGCCGGCCGGCGCCGGCGCGAGCGGCGGCCACGCCAGCGGATCCGCGGAGCGCAGGGCCTGCGCCACGGTCGGACGCGGCGCCGCCTGCGCCGCCGGGTTCGCGGGCGAGTCGGCCGGGAGCGTCTCCGGCAGTCCGGAGCCCGCGCAGCCGGTCACCGCCGCGCCGAGGGCGACGACGCGCCCGAGGCGGCGGCCCTCGGTCGCCGTGGCGCGCCGCAGGCAGCACGGGAGCGCCCGTCCCGGCGCCGGGCCGAACAGGCCGCGGAGCGGCGCGAACAGGTACCAGCCACCGCCGAAGACGGCGAACGCGCCCCCGAGCGCGACGAAGGCCGAAGTCTCGTCCATGTCCTCTGCTTCCTCTTGGCGATCTCGCTCGTGCAGACGCGCAGGCCTGCCGGGCATTACAGGTCCGAACGGAGATTTCGGGTCGAAGTGCAAGGCGGGTGCCCGAAGGGGCCGCGGGCGTCCGATCTCAGCCGCAGGTGCAGTCGACGCAGCCGTGCGTCGCGCAGGTGCCGCAGGACCGCGCCACATGCTTGCGGAGCGCATCGCGCGCCCGGAACACGCGCACGGCCGCGTTGTTGCTCGTGATGCCGGCCTCCTGCGCGTAGTCCTTCACGGCCACGCCGTCGACCTCGATGCGCTGCAGCGCCGCCGCGTACTCCGGCTTGAGCGTCTCGGCGAGCTGCCCGACGCACCGGCAGAGCACGCCGTGCACCTCGTCGTTCGGTTCCTCGGCGCGCAGCTCGTCGGCGAACGCCGCCAGCGCCCGCTGCGACGCGTCGCGGCGACGCCAGCGATCGGTCACCGCGTTGCGCAGGCTGCGGTAGAACCACGCGACGACGGACTCCTCGTCCCGCAGCGTCGCCAGCTTGTCGAGGGAACGGACGAAGGCGTCCTGCAGGATGTCCTCGGCGAGCGCGCGGTCACCGACGCGGTGCTCGACGAAGGCCAGGAACTGGCGAAGGTTCTCGACCAGCACTCGAGCGACTTCGGGCGTGGTCTCGAGCGCGGGCTCGCCGTCCGGACGCGGCGGGGCGTGTTCGCACAACGGGCTTCCTCAGCGGGCCGGCTCCACCACAATCCGGCCCCGGATCATCTTCATGCCGCAGCGGAACTCGTATTCGCCCGCCGCGAGCGCCGGCAGATCGACGAACACGGGCTGGTGCGGCGGCAGGTCCTTGCGGATGTCGAGGGTCGGGAAGACGACCTCCCGCGTGCACGAGCCGTCCTCGTGACGCACGAACTTCAGCCGCAAGCGCTCGCCGGCGCGAGCGGTGATCTGGTCGGGCCGGTACCCGCCGTCGACGATCACCTCGACCTCGCGGACGGGCGCTTCCTGCGCCGCCGCCGGCGAGAACGACGCGACGGGCGACAGGGACAGCGCGAAGATCGCTGCGAAAAGGCGACGTGGATTCCTCATGGTGCACCTCCGAATTCACAAGATCCGGAGGTGCAGACGCAGGACGTCGCGCGACATTACAGCCACGCGTCCGCCGTCGACGCGCGAGGCTCCCGGTCGGAGAAACCACGCCCGCCGGCGCAAAGCTCGTCGGCCAGACGGCGAACGCGGTGGAGCGTCCGGTAGTAGACGTCCTCCATGAGCAGGTGATCGAACTCGCCGTTGCGGCCGACGCTGAGCAGCCGGTCGACGCCGGTCCCCTTGTCGACGAGCCGCCGCCGGGCGGCCTCGTAATCGCGCAGGAACACCGGATAGGCGATCGGCGTGCGGAGCACGCGCGCGCCGAGGAAGCGCTCGCGCACGTCGGGTACCAGCGGCCGGACGTCATCCAGGGAAGCTTCGACGATCGCCGCATCGTCGAGGCGCCACCACTCGTCGCCCGCGCGGCAGCCGACGTCGACGGTCAGCGTCGTCTTGCCCTCGGGCGCGAGCCACGGCATCGACTGCGTGGCCTCCGTCACCCGGAACGTGCGGAAGTCGCGCTCGGGGAGCCAGACGACGACGTCCGGCAGGAGCCCGCGCCCGCGCAGGTGCAGGTTGCAGAAGGTCATCGCGCGGAACTGGAATGCCGTGAAGTCCGCCAGGATGTCGGTGCCCTCGACGAGCCGCGGAAGCACGTGGATGGGCGCCGTGCTGACCACCGCGGACGCTTCGACGTCGCGGCCGTTCACGCGGAGTCCGACGGCGCGGCCGTCCACGACATGGATTCTCTCGACGCGCGCCTGCAGCTCGACGACGTCCTCGAGGCCCTCCGCCAGCCGGGCGCAGAGCGCGCCGGTGCCGCCCTCCGGATAGACGTGCCAGACGTGCGGCGACGTCGGCTGCTCTCGGCAGTACCCGATCGCGATCGCTCGATGCGTGAGCCGGCCGACAGCGCACATCAGCAACGTCCGTACGATGCCCGTCGGCAGCTTCTGCAGAACCGAGGGCGCGAGCTGGTCCGCGGCGACGCCCGACCAGGCCTCCACGAGGGGGAGCGCGATTTCGTCAGCGAAGGCCGGGCCGTACTCGCGGCGGAAGGCCTCGGCCGCGCTCTGCGGGGCCGTCGCGTCGAAGAGCGCTCGCGCCCGGGCGACCGCCGCGCTCACGTCGTGCCGCGGACTCGCGAGCAGGCCCAACGGATAGCTCCGGAAGCGGTCGCCGACCCGGACGACCTCGCCGTAGCGCTGCACCGTTCGGCAGACCGCACCCATGCCCAGCGCGGCCGCCAGGCGGTTGGTGACGAAGTGGGCGCCGAAGTCGAAGCTGAAGCCTTCGTCGTCCCGGAAGCTGCACGCGAGACCGGCGAGCTGCGGTCCCACCTCGTAGATGCGCACCGGTACGCCGCGCTCGCGCAGCGCGCGCGCCGCGGTGAGGCCGGCGACGCCGCCGCCGACGACGGCGACCGGCGGAAAGCTCTTGGAACCCGGCCTGGAACTCAAGGGGCCTCCGTGACGGTCGCCGGGCGGCGCAGGATGGCGTTCAGGACCGCCCCGCGCCCGACACGCGCGTTCGCCATGTCGAGGAGCGTGAATGCGGCGAGCGCGCCCGGCGCTCGCAAGCTGAAGCGCTCCACCATCCATTCGGGCGCGTGCACATCGACCAGCAGGTTCCGGATCGAGTAGACCCAGTTCACGGGGCTGACGATCGTGCGCAGCGACGCGACTTCGAACCCGGCGCGGGCGGCGGCCGCCCGCAGCGTCTGCTTGCCGAACAGGGTGAAGTGGCGCGGGAAGTGGTAGCCGCCCCAGTGGCGTCCGCCGAAGACACGGAAGTCCGGCGACTCGACGTTGTCAGTGACGATGACGCACCGGCCGCCGGGGCGCAGCGCGGCGAAGATGCCGTCGAGGACGCCGATCGGATCGTCGACGTGCTCGATCGTCATGATGAGGAGCGCCAGATCGAAGCTCGACGGCGGCAACTGGACCGTCTGGATAGTCCCCTGGTGTACGGTGAGCCCGCGACGCTGCCCGGCTTCGACCGCGCGAGGGTCGGGGTCGATGCCTTCGAGGCGCCAGCCGGGCCGTCCGAACTCGCGCAGGATGCCGAGGTGGAATCCGTCGCCGCACCCGACGTCGAGGATGCGCGCCTCCGGCCCGAGTCCTTCGCACCACGACAACATGCGACGCGCTTCGAGGCGCCGGCGCACCGCGTGGACGAGGCCGAAGCTCTCCGCCGAGAAGTCGTAGGCGTGGTAGTCGGCCGGGTAGATGCGCGACACCTCGCTGGCGGCCGGGCGTGGGTCGAGGTAGACGAGGCTGCAGCGGCGGCAGCGGACCGCACGGAACACCTCCGGCGAGGTGTGGTACTCGAAGTCCTCGCCGACGGCCACCGGATCGGCGTCGTCGATGCCGCAGAGGCAGCAGACGACCTTCTCCATTTCGAGACCGTCTCCAGCCGGCGCCCAACGCAGCGTCTGCATCCTCGCTCCTCTCGGGATGGCGGCGATCAGCAACTCACGTTCCAGCACGCGCCGGCGCTTCGTCACCGTTCTCAACGGCCGGCGTCGGCGAGGGCGGGCGCTTCGGGGAAGCGCGCCACCTCGGCCGGCGGCTTGCGCATCATCACCGGCCAGTCGGTCCGCACCCGCTCGGGGAGCACCATCGCGATCAGGCGCCACGTCGGCGCCGTCACCGGCTCGGCCCTCATCCGCTCACGCACGAACTCCGCGAAGGCGCGGGCGCGCTCGCGGTGCAGGTGCATGGGGTTGACGAGCGCGTACCAGTCGCCGGGCCGGGGCGGCAGCCGCGGCGGCTTCTCGTTGGGCCGCAGGTCCGGTGTGCCGTCGTCGAGGATGGCCACGTTCGGCGGCGCCCGCCGCTCCCCGAGCATGAACATCTCGTCGTACGTGTGCGGATCGGTCACGAAGGTGCGGTCGGGGTGCGCCTCGGCGACGGCGATCAGTTCGCGCGAGATCTCGACGTTCTGCCCCCACGGTCCCGCCGCCAGCAGCAGCGGTGGCACCGGGAGCACGAGGCCGGCGACCCACGCCGCGCGCAGCGTCGGCCGACGAATCTCGGCGAGCACGCGGAGCGCGAGCAGGATGGCCGGCAGCGCCAGCGGATAGCAGTAGCGCTCGTTCTTCGCGAGCGGCGCCCAGCCGAACGGGTGTTGGCTGCCGAAGTTGAGGTAGAGCCACCCGAGCCCGACGGCGAGCACCATCAGACGCGCGGTCCGGTCCCAGCGGCGCCACATCACGATGCCTGCGGCGAGCACCGGCCCGAGCAGCAGCCCGAAGTGCTTCGTGAAGACGAGCGCGCGAAAGCTCCACCCGAAGAACCAGGGGTTGAACGATCCGTCCGCCAGGCGGGGCGGCACGTCGAGGTACGGCTGGTTCGTGAGGTGCGTGCCGACGAGCAGGCGGTAATGGCCGAGCGGGTCGCCGAGCAGGATCGTGAAGAGGGTGCAATCCACGATCACGTAGGTGGCCGAGACCACGCCGAAGAGCAGGAACGCCTCGCGCCAGCGCCGGCCGTCGTGAAGGGCCCAAGCGACGATGAGCGGCAGCACGTACAGGGCCGTCGCGAGGTGCGCGAGCATGCCGCCGGCGAGCACGATCCCGGCGGCCACAAGCCGTCGCCGGCCCTCGCCCGTGAGCAGGAGGCCGGTCCCGACGCTCGCGAACGCATTGGCGAAGGGGCTGCCGCCCGTGTCGGTCGAGGTCGTCACGTCGAGGACGAGCGTCGCCGCCAGCAGGCCGGCGGCGAGCGCGGTGCGTTCAGGCAAGAGTCGGCGCGCCGTGAGCCACGTCGCGAACACGAACACCAGCGACGCGAACATGGTCGGGAGCGCCCAGACCCACTCGGCGGCGCCGAAGAGCCGGTAGGCGCCGATGAGCAGCGCGTTGAGCATCAGCCGCGCCTGGAAGACGTCCGCCGGCGGCCCCGGATCCATCGCGTAGCCGATGTGGTCGAGGTCGTCGTAGCCCCAGAGCCCCTCGAAGAAGACGACCCGCAGCGCCAGCCACACCAGGACCAGCAGCGCGGCGTGCATCGCAGTCTGCGATCTGCTCGACGGCATCGTGAACCTCGCCTGGTCCTGATAACCCGGAGGGGAAGCCACGAGCCACTTCGCGCTGAGTGTGTCCGCACCGGTCACATGTGGACGCCGCAGTCACTGTCATCGGCGATCCGCGCAGGACCGCGCATGGCGCGACGACGTGCCCGTCCGCATCTTCGGGCGCGACCATCGGCCGGCGTGCGCGTCGGCAGACGAGGACTCGCGCGACGGGGCGCGACGGCTCTCGGGGGCGGACATGAAGGGTTCGAGCGCGAGGCTCTCTCCCCTCCTGGTGGCCACCGCGCTCGGATGTGGCGGTGCGACCGGAGTCGCGACCTCGTCGGCGGACCCGGCGAATCCCAGCGCACCGGGAACGTCGCTGCCGGCGCGCACGCTGACTCTCCGTCCGGACCTCCCGCCGCATTGCGCGCCGTTCCGCGTCCCGGGCGAGGCGGCTGTGCCTCCGCCCGAGGATCCGCATGCTCGTCACGCGGCGGGGCACGGGCCGTCGGCGGAAGGCCACGGAGCGCACGGCCCGGGGCACGGCGCACCGGCGCCGGCAAGCGGACCCGGTCGTCGAGCAGGCGGTACGTCGCCCGCGGACGCGACGCAGGCGTGTCCCGCGCCGCCGCCCCTCTTCCCTCCGGAGGAGGCCGGACGATGAGGTTCGGACGCAAAGCGCTCCTCATCGCGGCGGTCTCGACGTGCTCGTGCGGCGTGCCGAGCCAGCGCGAGATCCGCGAGGACATCCGCCGTGACGTGGCGGAGCGGCTCGGAACCCCGCCGGCCGAAGCAACGCCGGATGGGCTCGGCGATCTGCGCGCCGTTCTCGCCGACGGACTCACCGCGGACGAGGCGGTTCGCCTGGCGCTGGTGAACGCGCCGGACCTCGACGCGGCGCTCGCCGCGCTCGGCGCCGAACGCGGCGACCTCATCGGTGCGAGCGCCCCGCCCAATCCGGAGATCGACGCCGAAGTGCGCTTCGCGCTCGAGGGCGACGGCACGGCATACGAGCTGGCGCTCCTGCAGGACGTCACGACCTTCCTCGCCATCCCGGCCGGCCGTCGCAGCGCGACCGCACGGCTCGACGCGGCACGGCTGCGAGCAGTGGAGGGGGCCGTCAATCGTGCCGACGGGGCGCGTGCGGCCTACCGGCGCGTCCAGGTGGGCATGCGGGTGCTCGACCTGCGGCGGACGGCGCACGAGATCGCGGGGGCCGCTTTCGAAGTTGCGCAACGGCTCTACGCGGCCGGCAACGTCACGCGCCTCGAGGTCGATCTGCAGCAGGCGGAGTTCGAAGAGGCCCGCCTGAGCCTCGCGATGGCCGAGTCGGCGCTGCTCGAGGAGCGAGCGCAGCTCGAGCGCCTGCTGGGGCTGTGGGGCCCCGAGGCCACCTGGCACATCGCCGATCCCCTGCCCGCCCTTCCGGCGGAGAACGACGGCGATCTGGCGGCAGTCGAGGGGCGGGCCGTCGAGCGCAGCCTGGCGCTGGCCGCCCTGCGCCGACAGCGTGATGCGGCGACTGCTGCGTCCACGCAGGCCCGCATCGCCGGCTGGGTGCCGCGGATCGGCGTCGGTGCATCCGCGGAGCGGGAGCCCGAAGGCGAGTGGGCCGTCGGACCGGCGCTCTCGGTCGGGTTGCCTCTCTTCGATCGCAACTCGGGAGGGATCGCGCGTTCCGAGGCTCTCGAGCGGCAGGCAGAGCTGCAATTGCGCGCTCGTGCGCTCGACGTGCGCACGGCGGCCGGGAATGCCGCGGTCCGGCTGCGGGCGGCACGCGACCGCGCCGCGTTCCTCGGCGAGGTCGTCGTCCCGCTGCGCCAGCGCGTCCTCGAGCAGAGCGTCCTGCAGTTCAACGCAATCACCATCGGCATCTTCGAACTGCTGCGCGCCCGCCGCGCGGTGGCGGAGGCGTCCGTGCGCCACGCCGAAGCGCTGCGGGACTACTGGCTCGCGCGCGCGGACCTCGACCGCCTGCTCGCCGGCGGCTCACCCGTCGCGGAGGGCGCGCCCACGGACAGCCTGGCCGCGCCGGTGGAAGCGCCCGAAGCGCCCGAAGAGGGAGATTGACGATGACGGGACCCAGTCGGCGCGAAGTCCTCGCCGCCGTGGGCGGTGCCACCCTGGTCGGCGCGGCGCCCCGAGCGCTCGCGCAGGCGACTTCCTCGGTTCCGCAGGCGCGCAGCCGCGGTCGCGTCGTGACGCCGGACGGCGTCACGCTCCCCTGGCGGACGGTGAACGGTGTGAAGGTCTTCCACCTCATTGCCGCGCCGGCGGTTCACGAGGTGGTCGACGGCCTGAAGATCAACGCCTGGACGTACAACGGCCGCGTCCCCGGTCCGACCATCGAGGCGACCGAGGGCGATCGCTGCCGCTTCTACGTCAGCAACGATCTGCCGGAGCCCACGAGTGTTCACTGGCACGGCGTCCTGCTGCCCAACGGCATGGACGGAGTGGGCGGCCTCACGCAGCCGCCGATCCCGCCGGGGGCGACGTTCGTCTACGAGTTCGTCTTCGACCGCGCGGGCACGTTCCTCTACCACCCCCACATCGACGAGATGACCCAGGTCGGCCTCGGCATGATGGGTCTCATCGTCGTGCACCCGCGGCGCCCCGTCGGCCCTCGTGTGGACCGCGACTACGCGCTGCTGCTCGCCGAGTTCATGGTGCCCGCCGGCATGGCGCGGCCCGAGCCGCAGGAGCCCAGCGATTTCAACGTGTTGACGATCAACGGCCGCTCCTACCCGGGCACGACGCCGATGGTGGCCGAGACCGGAGAGCGCGTCCGCATCCGCATCGGCAACCTGAGCCCGATGGACCACCACCCCATCCACCTGCACGGCCACGTGTTCGAGGTCGTTGCGACGAACGGCGGTCCCGTGTCCCCGGCGGCGCGCGTGCCGGAGACGACGGTGCTCGTGTCGGTGGGCGACGTGCGGACCATCGAGTTCGTGGCCGGCGATCCGGGCGACTGGGCCATGCACTGCCACATGACCCACCACATGATGAACCAGATGGGCCACGCGCGGCCGGCGATGGTGGGCGCGCACGTCCCGCCGGACCTCGAGGCGCGATTGCAGCGGCTCGTGCCGGGCTACATGAGCATGGGCACGGCGGGCATGGCCGACATGGGCGAGATGAAGATGCCCGCGCCGGAGAACAGCGTTCCGATGAAGGTCGGGCCGGGACCGTTCGGCCACTTCGACCTCGGAGGGATGACCACGCTCCTCAAGGTGCGCGCCCGGCTGCCGGCGCAGGGCGGCGTCGGCTGGTACGACCACCCGCCGGGGACCGTCGCCCGGGCGGCGACCGCCGAGGAGTTGCGCGCGGATGGCATCGAGCGGGATGTCGGCGGGGGTGGCGCGTAGCGCGACGGGGTTCAGGCCTCGGCGCGGCCGAAGCGACGAAGGCGCAGTGCGTTGAGGAGCACCGAGACGCTCGACAGCGACATCGCGGCGCTCGCGAAGACCGGCGAGAGCAGCCACCCGGTCCAGGCGTAGAGCGCACCGGCGGCGAGCGGGATGCCGACGACGTTGTAGACGAACGCCCAGAACAGGTTCTGGCGGATGTTGCGCAGCGTCGCGCGCGCCAGCCGCAGCGCCGTGGGCAGGCCGGCGATGCCGCCACGCAGCAGCGCGACGTCGGCCGCGGCGACCGCGATGTCCGTACCGGTGCCGATGGCCACGCCGACGTCGGCGCCTGCCAGCGCGGGCGCATCGTTCACACCATCGCCGACCATCGCCACGGTGCGTCCGCGCGCTCGTTCCGCAGCGACCACACTCGCCTTGTCCTCTGGCTTGACCTCGGCGTGCACGTTCTCGATGCCCAGCTCGGCGGCGACCGCCCGCGCCGTGCGCTCGCGGTCGCCGGTCACCATCGCCACTTCGATGCCCATCGCGCGCAGCGCCGCGACCGTCCGCTTCGCCTCGTCCGTCGGCCGGTCGGCCACGGCGACGAGCCCGGCGAGTCGGCCGTCGACGGCCACGAACGAGGGCGTGCGGCCCAGCGCCGCGAGCGCGTCGGCCTGCTCTTCGAGCGGCGAGGTGTCCACGCCGAGCCAGGCGGCCGTCCCAACGCGGACGCGGCGGCCCTCGACGCGGCCTTCCACGCCTCCGCCGGGCACGCTCGCGAAGTGCTCGGCGCGCTGCGGCCGGGCGCCGCGCTCGAGCGCGCCGTCGACGATGGCGCGGGCGATCGGGTGCTCGCTCTCGCGTTCGACCGAGGCCACGAGCCAGAGCAGCTCCATCTCGTCCACGCCGCTCGCGACCACGTCCGTGAGCGCGGGCTTGCCGGCCGTGAGCGTCCCGGTCTTGTCCAGGAGCACGTTGTCGATGCGGCTCGCCGCCTCGAGCGCCGCGCCGCCCTTCACGAGGACGCCCAGCTCTGCGCCGCGGCCGGTGCCGACCGCGACCGCCGCCGGCGTCGCCAGGCCGAGCGCGCAGGGGCACGCGATGACGAGCACCGCCACGAACCGCTCGACCGCCGTGGCGACGCCCTCGGCCGTCGGGTCGAGCAGCAGCCACGCGATGAACGTCACCAGCGCGATCCCGACGACCACGGGCACGAACCAGCCGCTCACCACGTCGGCGAGCCGCGCGATGGGCGCCTTCGAGCCCTGGGCCTGCTCCACCGCCTCGACGATGCGCGCCAGCGCCGTGCCCTTGCCGGTGCGCGTCACCCGAAAGATCAATGATCCCGACTGGTTGAGCGTCCCGGCGAACACGCGCGCGCCGGCCGCCTTGTCGACCGGCATGCTCTCGCCGGTCAGCATCGACTCGTCGACCGCCGACGTGCCCCGCACGACCTCGCCGTCGGTCGGGACGCGCTCGCCCGGCCGCACGAGGACGAGGTCGCCGGACCGGAGCCGCTCGATCGGCACCTCCTCCTCGTCTTCGCCCGCGAGGCGCCGCGCGTTCTTCGGCTGCAGGGCGACGAGCCCACGAACGGCGTCCGCGAGGCGCTTTCGAGCGCGGGTTTCGAGGAGCTTGCCGAGAAGCACGAAGGTGATGACCGCCCCCGCCGCCTCGAAGTACAGGTGCGGCATCATCCCGTGCTCGGCGTGCGGGAAGAGCCGCGGGAACGCCACCGCGACGGTCGAGTAGATCCAGGCCGCGCCGGTGCCCAGCGCGATGAGGGTGTTCATGTCCGCGCTGCGGTGCCGGAGCGCCGCCCACGCCAGGCGGAAGAATCGCCGACCGGGACCGAGCACGATCGGCGTCGTGAGCGCGAACTGCAGCCAGCGCCCGATGGGGCCGTCGAAGGCCGGGATGGCGCCGTGCGACATCGCGACGACGAGCAGCGGCACCGTCAGCACCGCCGAGATCACGAAGTCGCGCTTCAGCGCGCGCCGCTCCCTCTCGTCGGCGGCCTCGCGCGTGTCGGCCGCCTTCGCGAGGTCGTCGGTCGGCGCATGCTCGACGACGTCGTAGCCGGCCTTCCGGATCGCGGCGACGAGCTGTTCGCGTCCGGCGCGGCTCGGGTCGACGCGCACCGTCGCGCGCTCGAGCGGCAGGTTGACGCTCGCCTCCTCGACCCCGTCGACGGCACGGAGCGCCTTCTCGATCCGCCGCACGCATGCGGCGCACGTCATGCCCGTGACGTCGAGTTCGATCGTCGCGTCGGTCGCCGGCCGACTCGTGACCTGGTAGCCTGCGGCCTCGATCGCCCGCGCCAGCGCCTCTTCGGACGTGCGCTCCCGATCGAAGGTGACGGACGCGCGCTCGGTGACGAGGTTCACCGTCGCCTCGCGCACGCCATCCACCTTCTTCAGCGCGCGCTCCACCCGGCGCACGCAGCTCGCGCACGTCATGCCCTGGATGGGCAGCTCGCAGACCTCGTCCTCGACGACCACGTTCATGTCCCTCATGGCGGCACCCCTCGCGGTTCGTCCGGGATGACGCGACCGCCGCCGGTTCATTACGGTCGCCGTCGCCTGTAATGCCCCGCCAGGTCGAGCGTCAGCCCGGTTGCAACGACGCGATGAAGCGTCGACCCACCGGGAGAGAAGCGATGAACGAGACCTTGCTGAACGTCCAGGGCATGACCTGCCGCTCCTGCGTCCACCACGTCGGGGAGGCGCTGCGCGATCTCGACGGCATCACGGAGGTCGACGTGCGGCTGCAGAAGGGCCAGGTGCTCGTGCGCCACGACGCCCGGACGCCCGTCGCGACGATGATCGAGGCGCTCTCCGAGGCCGGCTACGAGTCGTCCACCGCCGCCTGACGCGACCACCCCCGCGCGGCGCCCCCCGGCGCCCCGCCCCTCCCGTCGAGAGGTGCGAGATGCACGTCGTCATCGGCGCCGGCCTCGCGGCCGTGCGCGCCATCGAAGCCATGCGTGCCGCCGGCTACGGCGGTCCGATCACGCTCGTCGGCGACGAGGTCCACCTGCCGTACGAGCGGCCCCCGTTGTCCAAGGAGCTGCTCCGGGGCCAGATGGAGCCCCCGGACACGCTGATCCAGCCGCGGACCTTCTACCAGGACCACGGCGTCACCCTCGTCCTCGGCGAGCGCGCCTCGACGCTCGATCCCGTTCGGCGCCGCGTCCGCCTCTGGAGCGGTCGCGAGATCGACTACCAGCGGCTGCTCATCGCGACGGGCAGCACCCCGCTCGAGCTGCCCGCGCGAGGCACGTCGCTCGAGAACGTGCTCTCGCTGCGTCGCATGGACGATGCGCTGGCGCTCCGCGCGAAGCTCGCGTCCGCCAGCCGCGTCGTCGTCATCGGCGCGGGCCTGGTCGGCCTCGAAGTCGCGGCGGCCGCCCGCGGCATCGGCAAGGAGGTCGTCGTCGTCGAGGCGGCACCCCAGCCGCTGCACCGGCTGTTGCGGGGGCACGCGGCCGCGGAGGCGGTCACGCGGCTGCACGCCGACCACGGCGTCCGCATCCTGAGCGGCGCGAAGGCCGAGGTCCTCCTCGGCGTCGCTTCGGTCGAGGCCGTGCGGCTCGGCGACGGCACGGTGCTCCCCGCCGACCTCGTCCTCGTCGGCATCGGCGTCCGCCCGGCGACGAGCTGGCTGCGGAGCGCCGGCATCGCGCTCGACGACGGCGTCCTCGTCGACGAGTACGGCCGGACGAGCCTCCCCGACGTGTTCGCCGCCGGCGACGTCGCCCGCACCTGCTTCGCCGACGGACGGACGTTCCGTGGCGAGACCTACGGGCGCGCCCACGGCCAGGGGCTCGCCGTCGGCCGCACGATGGCCGGCGACCCGACGCCCCACGCCGCCGTCCCGGCCGCCTCGTCGGAGCAGTACGGCGTGCGCCTGCAGGTGCTGGGGACGCTCGACGGGACGGAGCGCCCCGTCACCCGCGGCGACGAGCGCGCGTTCACGACGTTCTTCGTCCGCGACGGACGCGTCGTCGGCGCCTTCGTGATGAACCGTCCGCGCGACGTGCCGTTCGCGCGGCGCCTCATCGAGCGAGGCGAGGCCGCGGACGAGGAGACCCTCCGGAACGAAGCGCGCCCCGCGACAGCTTGAACAGCTCCACCACGGTCACCGGCACGAGCGCCGCGCCGAACACCCAGACCCATTCGGCGGCGAGGTGCTCGGCCGTCTCGAAGACCGGGTGCGCGAACGGCAGCAGCACCACGCTGAGCTGCAGCAGCACCGAAACGAGCGCCGCGCCCACCAGGTGCGGGTTCGACGCGAAGCCGAGCGACGGCAGGATCCGCCGCTCGCTGCGACACGCGAACACCACCAGGATCTGCGCGTAGCTCATCGTGCAGAACGCGACTGTCCGCGCCGACGCGACGTTCGCCTCCTGGCCGGCCCAGGTCATGCGGTACGTGACGCTGGCCACGGCGGCGATGAGCGCGCCGATGCCGAGCATTGCCAGACCGCGCCGCCAGGTGACGACGGGCTCGCCGGGCGGCCGCGGCGGACGCTGCATCAGATCCTTCTCGGGCGGCTCCATGCCGAGCGCGATCGCGGGCAGGCCGTCGGTCACAAGATTCATCCAGAGGAGCTGCACCGGCACCAGCGGGACGGGCCACCCGGCGAGCGACGCCGCGAACATGAACAGCACCTCGCCGGCGTTGCACGCGAGCAGATAGAGCAGCACTTTCCGGATGTTGTCGAAGATGCCGCGCCCCTCCTCGACCGCGTTGACGATGGACGCGAAGTTGTCGTCGGCGAGCACCATCGCCGCGGCCTCGCGGGTCACGTCCGTGCCGGTGATGCCCATCGCGATGCCGATGTCGGCCGCCTTCAGCGCCGGCGCGTCGTTCACGCCGTCGCCGGTCATGGCGACGACCTGCCCGCGCCGCCGCCACGCGCGCACGACGCGCAGCTTGTGCTCGGCGGAGACGCGCGCGTACACGGCGATCCCCTCCACCTGGGCCAGCAGCGCGTCGTCGTCGAGCGCGTCGAGCGCCTGCCCCGTCAGGACGCGCGCGCCGGGCTCGGCGAGCCCCAGCTCGCGCCCGATGGCGAGCGCCGTGTCCGGATGGTCGCCGGTGATCATGACCGGCCGGATGCCGGCGGCGCGGCACCGCCGAATGGCCTCGCGCGCCTCCTCGCGCGGCGGGTCGATCATGCCCACGAGCCCGGCGAAGACGAGGTCGCGTTCGGTCCGGTCGCCGTCAGCCGGCCCCGGATCGTCGCGCCACGCGAGCGCCAGGACGCGCAGGGCCTGCGACGACATCTCCGCGATCTGACTGGCGATTTCGGTACGGCGTTCGGGGGCGAGCGGCACGACGCGGTCGCCGACGCGCTCGGCCACGCACCGCGCCAGCACCATCTCCGGCGCGCCCTTGACCTCGAGCACCGTGCGGCCGTCCGGCAGCCGCCAGGCCGCCGACATGAGCTTGCGCTGCGAGTCGAACGGGATCTGGTACAGCAGGCCCTCGGCCGACGGCGCTTCGATGCCGCCCTTGCGCGCCGCGACCACCAGCGCGCCCTCGGTCGGATCGCCGATCACCTGCCACGTGCCGTCCGGCTTCGGCTCGACCTTCGCGTCGTTGCAGCGAACGCCGATCTCGAGCGCGCGGGCGAGCGCGGGCGCGTCGCCGGGCCTCGTCGCCCGCACGCCGTCGCGGCGGAACTCGCCGACCGGCGCGTAGCCGCCGCCGGTGACTTCGTACCGCTCGCCGCCGGCGATCAGGACGCGGACGGTCATCTCGTTGCGCGTGAGGGTGCCGGTCTTGTCCGAGCAGATGACGGTGACCGCGCCGAGCGTCTCGACGCTGGGCAGGCGCCGGATGATCGCGTTTCGCCGCGCCATTCGGGTGAGGCCGAGCGCGAGCGCGATGGTGACCACCGCCGGCAGGCCCTCGGGGACCGCGGCCACCGCCAGGCTCACCGCGACCAGCAGCGACGCCGTGACGCTCTCCCCGTGCACGACGGCCATCGTGAAGATGACCGCCGCGATGGCGCCGCAGACGACGAGCAGGACCCGGCCCAGCTCGGCGAGGCGGCGCTGCAGCGGCGTGGGCTCGGGCGCCTGACGCCGCAGGAGGCCCGCGAGGTGCCCCAGCTCCGTCTTCATCCCGGTGGCGGTGACGACGGCGGTCGCCTTCCCCGCCGCCACGACCGTGCCCATGAACAGGACGTTGCGCCGGTCGCCGAGCGGCGTGTCCTCCGGGAGCGCGACGTCCGCGCGCTTCTCGACCGGCACCGACTCGCCCGTCAGCGCCGCTTCGAGCGTCCGCAGCTCGAACGCGCGCAGCAGCCGCGCGTCGGCGGGCACGCGCGCGCCGGCTTCGATCTCGAGGACGTCGCCGGGCACGAGGTCCGTCGCCGGGACGAGCGCCGGCTGACCGCCACGGATCACGCGCGCCTGCGCCGAGGACATGCGTTGCAGCGCCTCGAGTGCCCGCTCGGCGCGCTGCTCCTGGAAGAAGCCGAGCAGCGAATTCATCAGCACGATCGCGAGGATCGCGACCGAGTCCGCCCACTCGCCGAGCGCGCCCGCGATGACCGCGGCGACGATCAAGATCCAGACGACGAGCGACGCGAACTGCGCCGCGAAGAGCTTCCACCACGGCGGCGGCGACGCCTCGGCCAGCGCGTTGGGGCCGTGCTCGGCGCGCCGGACGGCGACCTGCTCCGGGTCGAGGCCGCGCTCGGCGTCCGTCGCGAGCGTCCGGAGCAGGGCCTGCGCCGGTTGCGTGTGCGGTTGCACGGGGCCTCCGTTCAGCGGCTCGCCGGCACGTAGATGCCGCGGACGCGCGCGACCGTCTCCGGATCGTCGCTCGTGAGCACCAGCGCCGCGCCGCCGTCCACGGCCTCCGCCCGGACGCGGAGCGCCTTGCTGTACAGCGGGCAACCCGGCATGCCCTCGCGTCCTTCGGTCGCCCCGAACGCGCGGTGGCACTCCGCGTCGCGACCGAGCGCCTCGGCGCTCGCGCCGCCGTACGTGACGCGCACGCCGTCCGGCAGCGCCTCGACCGCGAGGACGGGGTGGCGCATCAGCGGGCACGTGGCGCGCGCCTTCTCGGCGACGCCGCCGCACGCCGCTGCCTCCGCGTCGCGCAGTCGCCGCGCGGCCTCGCGGTGCTGCGCCGCGTGCTCGGCGGACGACGCGCTCGGCACGTACCGTTCGCCGAGGTCGACGTCGCGTCCGGCCGCGCGCGGGATCGCGGTCCGCGGACGATCCGCGCGCGCCTGCGCCTCGCGCGCCGCAGCCTCGTGTTCCGCCGCGCTCGCGTCTTCGGGTTTCGTCCCGACCCCGCCGCAGCCGCCGAGCGCCAGCGCGAGCATCCACATCCCGATCGAGCGACGCATGATCCACCTCCTCTTCACTTGCGCGCGACGATCAGCGGCCGCTTGCCCGCGGCGCCCGGCGCGATCGTCTCCACCACCTCGACGGCGACCCCGATCGGCGCCGCGCCGGCCCGCTGCAGCGCCGCCGCGAGCGCGCCGCCGACGACGCCGGCTTCGAAGCCCGGCGGCGGTCCGGCGACGAGCAGCCGCAGGCGGTCGGCCTCCTGGCGCACCTGCCAGGCCGCGCACGGCAGCGCGTCGAGCGCCTGGTGCACGGCGACGGGGTGCACGTCGACGGTCGGCGTCCGCAGCCCGGGCAGCCGCAGCACGTCGTCGGTGCGGCCCTCGACCGCGGCCACCAGCCGGAAGGGCCGCCCGCACGGACAGGTCTCCGTCGAGAGGCGCACGCGGTCGGTCATCTCGTAGCGGACGAGCGGCAGCGTGCGCGAGAACAGCACCGTCACCAGCAGCCGGTCCCCGCTCTGCCCCGGCGGCACGGGCCGCCCCTCCGCGTTGACCACCTCCGGGATCACGAGGTCCTCGAACAGGTGCATGCCGCGATGCGCGAAACACTCCGCCGCGATGCCACCGGTCTCCGTCGCCGCGTAGACCTCGAACGGCGGCGAGCCCCACGCCCGCGTGGCGAGCGCGCGTCCCTCGGCCGTCAGCACCTCCGACGAGCAGTTCACGGCGCGCGGCCGCAGTCGCAGCCGGCCCGCGAGCTGCTCCTCGGCGAGGATGCGCACCATCGAGGCGTAGGCGACGAGCACCTCCGGGTCGAGCGCGTTCAGCCGCGCGACGAGGTCCGGCAGCGGCGTCGAGGCGTCGAACCGGTGCGAGCGCACCATCGGGCTGCGCAGCGTCGTCGCGACGCGCGAGGACTGGTGCCAGGGCGCCGTCGAGCTGACCACCGCCATCGTCACGCGGCGCCCGAGCCCCGCCTTCACGCCCGCCCACTCGTTCGCCCGCGCGTACGACGCGATCACCGTCGACCACTCGCGCGCGTCGCTCGGCACGATGCTCTTGCGTCCGGAGCTGCCCGACGTCGTCGAGACCCAGTACCGCCCGAGGAAGCGCTCGTCGCCGCGCAGGTCCCGCAGCCAGGCTTCGAGGTCGGCGAGGTGCAATCGCGGATCGGTGACCACCTCGTCGAAGCGCTCCATGAGCACTTGCTTGGTGAGGATGGGCAGCTCGCCGAGCGGCGCCCGCTCGAGGCCGGCGTGGAAGCGGCGGTAGAACGGCGAGCGCGCGACCGCGAAGGACCGCAGCTCTTCGAGGGCCCGCGCCTGGTGCGCGCGGAGCCGCTCCGCGCTCCACGTCTCGCGGCGCCGCAGCGCGCTGCGTCCGGCGAGCACCCTCGCGATGATCAGCGGGTGCATGGCGCCCTCCTCGCGCTCAGGGGCGCGCGGGCTCGTACATCGACTGCACGCGCTCGACGGTCGCCGCCTCGGCGCTCGTGAAGAACAGCGCGGCGCCGCCCTCGCTCGGCTCCGCGCGCAGGTTCAGGCCCTTGCTGTAGAGCGGGCACGCGGGCATCTCCTCGCGACCCTCCGAGGCGCCGTGGGCGCGGTGGCACTCGGCGTGCCGGAGGAGCGCGCCGGCCTCGGCGCCCCGGAACGTCACCCGCACGCCGTCGGCGAGCCGCTCGACGTCGCTCACGCGGTAGTGCATCAGCGGACACTCGCCCTGCAGCTCGGCGGCGAGACCCTCGCAGGCGGCCGCGTGCTGCGCGTCGAGCTGCTTCGCCGCCGCGCCGTGCTCCGCCGCGTGCGACGCGTAGAGCTTCGCCAGCGCGAAGCTGTCGACCGCGTCGTCACGCCGATGCAGCCGGAGATGGTCGTGCAGACGCGCCGCCTTTTCGTCCGAGGCCACCGCGGCCTGGTGCTCCTCGACCGTCATGTCTTCCGGCTTCGTCCCGCTCCCGCCGCACGCCGCCAGGGTCAGTGCCGCGAGGGCCCACGCCACGCTCCGCATCGCGCTTCTCCGGTTCACGTCCGTCGAAGCGAAGGAGCAACGAACGTGCCCTGCGCCGCGGGCCCGCCGGGCGGCGGGGAACGGCGGGCGCCGGTCACCCTCCGGTGACTGGGCGTCGGGAAACGGTGCAGCGCGACCGCCGGCGTCACATGTGACCAGCGCGGACACACGCACGGCCGATGGGCGCCGCGTCCGGCCGGGGCCGGCGGGACGGCACGACCGCTGCACAGTGGACAACGAGGTCCACAGAGGACTCGGGAGGAGGTTGCCCATGATCCGCTCGCTCCGCCGTGCCATGCTCCTGACCGGCGCGATCGCCGCGTGCGACGACGCCGTCACCGACGACGAGGCGCCCGCGACGCACGAGGGGCGCATCGTCGCCGCCGTCGAAGACGAGGGCGTGCTCGCCGTGATCGACGAGGTGACGGGCCGCGTCGTCCGGCGAATCGACCTCGCGACGGAGGTGCACGGGGCGCGCACCGCCTACACGATTCACAACGTCCAGGGCGCCCCGGACGGGCACACGGTGTGGGCGACGGCCATGCCCGCGAGCGATCACGGCGGCCACGGCGACGCGCCGATGCCCGAGGAGCTGGTCGGCGTGGACCTCGAGACGGGCGCCGTGACCCGCCGGGTTCCACTCGGCGAAGAGCTGCACGTCGCCCACGTGGTCCTCGACGGGCAGCGCGCGTTCGTGACCGCCAACGAGGCCGACCAGGTGCTCTTCGTCGACCTGGCGCGCGGCGAGGTGACGCGACGCGTCGACCTGCCCGCGGGCAGCGGACCGCACGGCGCACGCCTCACGCCCGACGGCCGCCTCGTCGTCGCCGGCATGGGCGACGGCTCGCTGCAGGTCGTCGATACGGAGACCGGCGCCGTCACCTCCCACGACCTGCCCGGCGTCGCCGTCCAGTCCGCGGTCCTCCCGGACGGCTCGGCGGCCTTCGCGACGCTCTTCGACACGCGGCAGGTGGCGCGGCTCGACCTCGGGACCGGCGATGTGCGCCTCTTCGACCTGCCGGCGGACAGCGCCGGGCCGCTCCAGATCTACCCCCATCCGGACGGCGGGAGCGTCTGGGTCGCCGACCAGGGCGTCCTGCTCGACCGTCCCGCCGGCGACACGCTGTACCGCCTCGACGCGAGCACCGGCGAGGTGCTCGCGAGCATCCCCGTCGGACAGGGGCCGCACGGCGTCGTCGTGACGCCGGACGGCGCCTCGGTCTGGGTGACGCTCCTCGTCGACGGGAGCGTCCAGCGCGTCGACGTGGCCGACGGGCGCGTGGCCGCCACCCTGCCGGTCGGCGAGGGTCCGAATGGCATCACGTGTCTCCACGAGCAGGGCGCCATGCCCTGAAGCGTCACCCACCGGTGACGTCGTCCTCCGCCTGTCTCGCTCACCCTGGGTGGATCACGCCTTGCACCCAAGTCCGGCGATGCCGCTCCGCCCCCTCCTCTTCGCAATGCTCCTCGCGCTGGCCGCCCCGGCCCGGGCCGAGGACGGGCCGCCGCTGACGCTCGAGCAGGTGCTCGCCGACGTCTCACGCGCCGCCCCGGCGCTCGCGGTGGAAGACGCGGAGATCGACGTCGCCCGGGCCCGCGTCGGCGTCGCCGGCGCCTGGGACGATCCGACCGTCGGCCTCATGGCCGAGGAGGTGCCGCTGCCCGGCGGCATGGGCGAGCCGATGCTGACCTGGCGCTTCACGCAGACGCTCAACGTCTTCGGCCGGCGCGCCGCCGCCAAGGACGCCGCCCGCGGCGCGCTGCAGGGCGCCGAGGCGCGCCGCCGCCGCGTCGAGTGGGACGCGCGCACCCGCGCCGCCGGCCTGTTCTTCGAGCTGTGGATGATCGGCGAGATGGGCGGCGTCCTCGCGCGCCAGATCGAGGCGCTCGAGCTGATGCGCAGCTCGGCGCTCGCCCGCTACTCGGCGGGGCTGATGATGGCGCACCACGACATCCTGCGCGCCGAGGCGGAGGTCGCCTCGATGCAGGCGGAGCAGGCCTCGCTCGCCGAGGAGCGTCTCGCGGTCGCGGCGATGCTCAACGCCCTGCGCGGGCGTCCGGCGCAGGACGACCCCGGCGCCCCGGTGCTGCCCGAGCAGCCGCCGGTCCCCGACCTCGACGCGCTCACCGCGCGCGTGCCCTCGACGCCCGAGATCGCGGAGGCGGAGGCCATGCGCGCCGAGGCGGAGGCGCAGCGCCGCCTGGCCGAGAAGATGTACCTCCCGATGGTCATGGTCGGCGCCTTCTACGAGCAGCGGACGAGTCCGGAGATGGACGACACATGGGGCGGCGAGCTGAGCCTCTCGGTGCCGCTGTGGTGGTGGGACCGCCAGGAGAACGAGGTCGCGATGGCCGGCGCGATGGTGCGCCGCGCCGAGCGCGAGCGCGTCGCGATGGCGACGATGACCGACGCCGAGGTGCGCATGGCGTGGAGTCGCGCGCGGGCGGCGCAGCGCGCGCTCGCCGCGCTCGAAGAGACGGCGCTGCCGCGCCTGCGCGAGACCGTGAAGGCCGACGAGGCCGCGTACGTGAGCGGAACGGGAGACTTCCTGCGATGGCTCGAGGATCTGGAGGCCCTGCTGGGCCTGGAGGCACAACGCCTGGAGGCGGTGGTGCGGCGCGAGGGCGCCCGCTACGAGCTGGAGCGCCTGCTCGCCGCGCCGCTCGCCTCTTCGGCGCGCTGACGCTCGTCGCGCTCGCCGGCTGCGGCCGCGCCGAAGAGCCGCCGCCGCACCGGATGCACGCGCCCGCGACGACCGGCCATGAGGGCCATGCGCCCGCCTCCACTGGCCACGACGGCCACGCGCCCGCCTCCGCCGGACATGAGGTCCGTGCGCCGGCCACTGGCCACGAGGGGCACGCGCCCGCCTCCGCCGGCCACGAAGGCCCCGCGCCCGCGACCACCGGCCGCGCACCGGCCTCCACGGGCCACGAGGGGCACGCGCCCCCGTCCGAGGGCCACGCGCCGCCGGACGGCGAGGCGCCGCCGCTGCCCGAGGGCCACGCCGTGGTCGAGATCGCGCCGGACCGCCTCCAGCTCATCGGCGTCCGCCTCGCGCGCGCCGAGCGCACCTCCGTCGCGGGCCAGGTCCGCGCATCGGCCGTCGTCCAGCCCGACGAGCGCCGCGAGGCACACGTCCACTCCAAGCTGATGGGCTGGATCGACCGCCTCTACGTGAACACCGTCGGCCAGCAGGTGAAGCGCGGCGACCCCCTGTATTCGCTCTACAGCCAGGATCTGTTCGCCGCCCAGCAGGAATATGCCAACGTCCGTCGAACACACCCCGACCTCGCCGCCGCCGCCCGCGAGCGCCTGCGTCTGTGGGACGTGCCCGAGGATCAGATCAAGCTCATCGAGCAGAAGGGCCCTCAGCGCACCGTCGTCTTTCGCTCGCCGATCGGCGGGACGGTGCTCGAGAAAATGGTCCTGCGCGGCCACTTCATCGAGCCGGGCATGATGCTCTATCGCATCGCCGACCTGTCCGAGGTCTGGATCCTCTCCGACGTCTACGAGTTCGAGGTCCAGCGCGTCGACCGCACGGGCACCGCCGAGGTCCGCGTGCAGGGGCTCGAGGCGCCGTTCCGGGCCCGCGTCGACTACGTCTACCCGACCGTCGATCCCGCGACGCGCACGGTGCGCATCCGCCTCGTCGCCGCGAACCCCGCCGGCCTGCTGCGCCCCGGCAGCTTCGCGACGGTCCTGTTGCCCACCGTCGCCGGCGAGGCGCTGACCGTCCCGGAGGAGGCGGTCATCGACACCGGCCGCCAGCAGATCGTGTACGTCGCCGTCGGCCCCGGGCGCTTCCGCCCCGTCGCGGTCACCGTCGGCCGCCGCGGCGAGGGCCGCGTCGAGGTCCGCGGCGGCCTTCGCGAGGGCGACGAGGTGGTCGCCTCGGCGCAGTTCCTCATCGACAGCGAGAGCCGCCTGCGCGCCACCGACCAGCCAATGGGCCACGGGGGCCACTGATGTTCGAGCGACTCGTCGAGTGGTGCGCGCGCCGGCGCGGGCTCATGATCGTCTTCGCGCTCGCGCTCGCGCTCGGCGGTGTGTTCGCCGTCCGCAAGAGCCCGCTCGACGCCATCCCCGATCTGACCGACCCCCAGGTGATCGTCTGGACGGAGTGGATGGGCCGCAGCCCCCAGCTCGTCGAGGACCAGATCACCTACCCGCTCGTCACGACGCTCGTCTCGGCGCCGCGCGTGAAGGCCGTCCGCGGCTTCTCCATGTTCGGGATGAGCTTCATCTACGCGATCTTCGAGGATGGCACCGACCAGTACTGGGCACGCAGCCGCGTGCTCGAGTACTTGTCGGGCGCCGCGAGCGCCCTTCCGCCCGGCGTGACGCCGGTGCTCGGCCCCGACGCCACCGCCTCCGGCTGGGTCTTCAACTACGTCCTCGTCGATCGGTCCGGCCGCAACGACCTGCAGTCGCTGCGCGCCTTCCAGGACTTCAGCCTGCGCTACGCCCTGCAGCAGGTGCCCGGCGTCTCCCAGGTGGCCTCGGTCGGCGGCTTCGAGAAGCAGTACCAGGTCGTCGTCGATCCGACGCGCCTCGAAGCCTTCGATGTCAGCCTGCCGCAGGTCGTCGAGGCCGTGCGCATGAGCAACCAGGACGTCGGCGGGCGCGTAGTCGAGTGGTCGGGACGCGAGTACGTCTTCCGCGGTCTGGGCTACGTGAAGCAGGCCGAGGACCTCGCGCAGGTCGTCGTGAAGGTCGGCAGCGACGGCGTTCCCGTCCGGCTGAGCGAGCTGGGCCGCGTCGAGATCGGCCCCGAGATCCGCCGCGGCCTGCTCGAGTGGAACGGCGAGGGCGAGGCCGTCGGCGGCATCGTCGTGATGCGCAGCGGCGAGAACGCGCTCGAAGTGATCGACCGCGTCAAGGCGCGCCTCGAAGAGCTGAAGACGTCCTTTCCCGAAGGCGTCGAGGTCGAGATCGCCTACGACCGATCCGACCTCATTCGCGGCGCCATCGATACGCTGCGCGAGGCGCTCACGGAAGAGATGCTGGTCGTGCTTCTCTTCATCGCCGTCTTCCTCATGCATTTCCGCAGCGCGCTCGTGGCGATCGTCACCCTGCCGCTCGCCGTGCTCGCCAGCTTCATCCCCATGTACTTCACGGGCGTGACGCTGAACATCATGTCGCTCGGCGGCATCATCATCGCCATCGGCGACATGGTCGACGCCACCGTCGTCCTCGTCGAGAACGCCCACCGGAAGATCGAGACCGAGGGCGACACACGCCCCCGCGCCGAGATCGTCATCGACGCCGCGAAGGAGCTGGCCCGTCCCATCTTCGGATCGCTCCTGATCATCGCCGTCTCCTTCCTGCCCGTCTTCGCGCTCGAAGCCCAGGAGGGCCGTCTGTTCACGCCGCTGGCCTACACCAAGACTTTCGCGATGACGTGCGCCGCCATCCTGTCGGTGACCGTCGGCCCGGCGCTCATGGTGCTGTTCATCCGGGGCCGCGTCCGCCCGGAGCGCGCCAACCCGGTGAACCGCGCCGCCATCGGCGCCTACCGGCCCGTCCTGCGCTGGGTGCTCGGCCACCGCAAGCTCGTGCTGACCGCGGCGCTGCTGATCCTCGCCTCGTGCGCGTGGCCGCTCGCGAAGCTCGGCTCCGAGTTCATGCCGCCGCTCTACGAAGGCAGCTATCTGTTCATGCCGGTCACGCTGCCGAACATCTCCATCGAGGAGGCGCGGCGCGTCATCCAGATACAAGACCGCGTCCTCAAACAGGAATTCCCGGAAGTGGAGACCGTCTTCGGCAAGGCGGGGCGCGCCGAGACCCCGACCGACCCGGCGCCGCTGTCGATGTTCGAGACCACGATCGTGCTCAAGCCCCGCGAACAGTGGCGCCCCGGGATGACCCCGGAGAAGCTCGCCGAGGAGATCGACCGCGCGCTGCGGATGCCCGGCGTGCAGAACGCCGTCACCATGCCGATCAAGGCGCGCGTCGACATGCTCACCACCGGCATCCGGACGCCGGTCGGCGTGAAGGTCTTCGGCGACGACCTCGCGGAGATCGAGCGCGTCGCGCGCGCCATCGAGGAGCGGCTGCGCGCCGTCCCCGGGACGCGCAGCGTCTACGCCGACCGCGAGACCGGCGGCGCCTACATCGACTTCGTCCCGGACCGCGCCGCCATCGCCCGCTACGGCCTGCGCGTGATGGACGTGCTCGAGCAGGTCGAGACCGCCATCGGCGGCATGGTCGTCGACCAGACCGTCGAGGGCCGACAGCGCTTCACGATCAACGTGCGCTACCCCCGCGAGCTGCGCAGCGACGTGCAGGCGCTCGGACGCGTGCTCGTCCCGGTCCGCACCACGGCGACCGCTCCCGGCATGGCGATGGGCGCCGCCCCGAGCGAGGCCCAGGTGCCGCTCGCCCAGCTCGGCCGCCTGGAGGTCCGCGACGGACCGCCCATGATCAAGAACGAGGGCGGCTCCCTCGTCGGCTATGTGTTCATCGACACGACCGAGTCGGACCTCGGCGGCTACGTGGAGCGCGCCAAGGCCGCCGTCGCCGACCTCGACCTGCCCACCGGCTACCACCTGCAGTGGACCGGCCAGTACGAGTTCCTCGAGCGTATCCGCGAGCGCCTGAAGTACCTGATCCCCATCACGCTCGCGCTCGTGCTCGGCCTGCTCTACTTCGAGTTCGGCAAGCTCTCGCTGTCGCTGCTCGTGATGCTCTCGGTGCCCTTCGCGATGGTCGGCAGCCTGTGGCTGCTGTACGGCCTCGGCTTCAACACGAGCATCGCCGTCTGGGTCGGTCTCATCGCCCTCGTCGGCATCGCCGCCGAGACCGCGTCAGTCATGGTCATCTACCTCGAACAGACCTACGAGCAATGGCAGAAGGAGGGACGCCTGCGGACGCCGGGCGACCTCGTGGCCTGCGCGCTCGAAGGCGCCGTGCGCCGCGTCCGCCCGCTGCTGATGACCGTCGGCATGAACCTGGTCGGCCTCGCGCCGGTCATGCTCGCGACCGGACCCGGCGCCGATGTCATGAAGCGCATCGCCTCGCCGATGATGGGCGGCCTGCTCACGCTGCTCATCCTGACACTGATCGTGGTGCCGGCGGTCTACGTGAGCTGGCGGTCCATCGGTCTGAAGCGAGTGGAGACATGACACCCGGACTGAACTTCGGCGTCGTCCACGGGCGCCGCTTCGTGCACGACCCCTACGCCGAGAACGCGCTGGCGCTGCTCGACGACGGCGCGCCGCCGCCCGCGTTCCCGCGCGCGTCCAGCGGCGGCGAGCGCTTCTTCAACGTCTGGGTGCACCTCACCAACGCCTGCAACCTCGCGTGCCCCTACTGCTACATCGCGAAGACGCCCGTGCACCTCGCCGACGCCGCGTCCGACCGCCTGCTCGGCGCGATCGAGCGCACCGCCGCGCTCGGCGAGGTGGACCGCATCCACCTGCGCTTCGCCGGTGGCGAGCCGCTGCTGCGCTTCGCCCACCTGCGCCGCCTGTACGAAGAGACCACCGCGCGCTGCGCGCCGCACGGCGTGCGCGTGACCGGCGCGATCATCACGAACGGCACCGTCACCCCGCGCGGCGCGCCCGACTGGCTGCGCGAGAACGGCTTCTCGGTCTCGGTGTCGATGGACGGCCTCGCCGAGGTGCAGGACACGATGCGGCCGCGGGCCGGCGGCGGACCGTCGTGGGACCGTCTGCGGCGCGGGCTCGCGACGTACCGCGCGGCGGGCCTCGACCCCTACGTCCTCGTGACGGTCGGGCGCACCAACCTCGACGCCCTGCCCGACCTCGTCGACTTCCTCGTCGAGGAGGGGCTCGCCTTCCGCCTCAGCCTCGTGCGCGACCTCGAGTGGGGCAGCGCCGCGCTCGACGACCGCCGCGGCGCCGGCGCGGGACGGCCCGAACGCGACCCGTCGCTCGAAGGCAAAGCGCTGGATCGCCTGCTCGCGGTGCTGGACGAAGCCTGGCGCCGCGTCGAGCGCGGCCTGGAACGCCGCGCCCGGGAGGGCCGCCCGCTGCCCCTCGGCTACGCGCGCCGGCTGCGCTTCAGCGACCTCGAGCTGTGGCGTCCTCTGCGCAAGGCTTGCGGCGCCGGCGAGACCTACCTCGCGTTCGGCCACGACGGCACGTTCGCTCCCTGCCACGCCGCGCTGCACGAGCCCACGCGCGCCGCGCTCGACGGCGAGCGGCCGCTGCCCGCGCAGGCGCGCGGACAGACACAGTGTGTTCCGTTCCGGCGCGAGGCCGCGAACGCCGAGTGCCGCGCCTGCCCCTACCACCCGAGCTGCGCCGGCGGCTGTCCGCTGCTGCTCTTCCGCCGCGACGGCCACGTCGACGGCCGCTCGCCGTACTGCGCCGTCTTCCGCGCCGTCATCCCCCGCCTGCTCGCGCTCGCCGCGTTCGAGCTGCTGCTCGCCGAAACGGTGACCTCGCCCGGAGCGCCCGACACGCCGCGGTGACCTCCGCCCACGCGGCGCGCGGGTCGCGCCGATGGCACGCCCGATGCTCCCGCACGAAGGGGAGCCCGACGCGGAGGATGGGTCATGAAGCGTATGTTCTGGCTGCTCGTTCTGTCGTTCCTCGCAGGGTGTGACGACCACCACGATCCCGACGAAGCCTTCGCTCACTTCGCCAGCGAGTTCGACGACTCCGCCGACGACGTCGAGTCGATGGTCGCGGCCCACCACGACGAGGTCGTTGGCGCGCAGGATCTGCCGGCCATGCAGCGCATGGAGGCCGGCCATCGCGAAGAGATGCGCGCCGCGATGGACGAGATGGGCGCCGCCCGCCGTGGCATGGGCATGTGCATGATGCACGACATGCGGCCGATGGATGACGCGGCGCGCGCCGCCGCCGCCGAGATCGACCGGCACGCGATGGCGATGCGCCAGGCCGCCGACGCGCCCGCCGCGCGCGCCGAGGAGCAGCGACACCGCGCCGCGATGGCCGACCGGATGATGGCGATGCGCGGCCACCGCAACGCCATGATGCGCGAGAGCGGCGACATGCGCTGTCCCGACATGGGCGACCACATGCACGGCGGCGGCGCGTCCCCGGCCGGCGACGCGGCGGGCGCCGTCGGCGGCACTTGCGCCGCGGACGACGAGTGCCCGGCCGGCGGCTCCGGCACGCCGGTCTGCCGCAAGGACTGGCCCGGCGGCTACTGCGCGGTGGACGCCTGCGCCGCGCACGGCCACGACTGCCCGAACGACGCGGGCCAGGCCGGCGCGAGCGCGGGCGCGAAGTGCGTGCTCGACCTCGAGCCCGTCTGCCTCGCGCTCTGCGAAGACGACGCCGACTGCCGCGAGGGCTACGCCTGCGCGGCGCGCCCCGACGCCGCCGGCGACCTCGAGCCCCGCGTGTGCGTCCCACGCTGAACGCCACGATCGAGGACCCCATGACCGACACCACCGCATCGACCCGCCGCCGCTACGACCGCGTGGCCCCCGTGTACGACGTGCTCGAGGCGCTCCCTGAACGCCGGATGCGCCGCTGGCGCCGCGACCTCTGGACCCTCGTCGAAGGCCCACGCGTGCTCGAGGTCGGCGTCGGCACCGGCAACAGCTTCGCCGACTACCCCGCCGCCGCCCGGGTGACCGCCATCGACATCTCCGAGAAGATGCTCGACCGCGCCCGCCGCCGGGCCGCGAAGCTCGACACCGACGTCCGCCTGCTCGCCGCCGACGCGCAGCGCCTGCCCTTCGAGGACGCGTCCTTCGACACCGCGATCGCGAGCTGCGTCTTCTGCTCCGTCCCCGATCCGGTCCTCGGCCTGCGCGAGCTGCGCCGCGTCCTGCGCCCCGGCGGCCGCCTGCTGCTGCTCGAGCACGTCCTCTCGGAGCGCCCCGCGCTGCGCCGCTGGATGCTGCGCCTCGACGCCGTGACCGCCCGCCTCTGGGGCGCGCACATCGCGCGGGAGACGGTCGCCAACGTCCGCGCCGCCGGCTTCGTCGACGTCGAGCAGGCGGACCTCGCGCTCGACGTCGTCAAGCGGATCACGGCGCGAGCGCCGTCGGCCTGAGAGGCCCGCCGCTTCAGAGCGCGAGCGGGTGCGTCCGGCAGCAAGGCGGCAGCGCCGCCAGGACCTGCTGAAGCGCGGCCGTCGCCTTCTCGAGAAAGCCGTCGGTGCTCTCGACGAAGTGCCGACGCGGATGGCCCTGCCACGCGTCGGCGATGCGTCCGTCGAGCACCGCCGCTTCGCTCGCGCTCTCGATGCGCAGGGCGTTGCTGTGGTCGTAGCCCTGCTGAGCGGCCGGCGTCCGCATGTGCAGGACGGCGTGGTAGCGGGCCATCTCCGTCGCGCGCGACGATCCGACCTCGGCCCAGAAGACCTGCTCCTCGCCCGGCCAGTACGCCAGGCCGTCGAGCGTGCCGCGGTCGCAGAGGGCCACCGCCACGTCGCGCGCCTCGTCCACGTAGGCCTCGAGCTGCCGCTGCACGTGGTAGATGGCGCGCTGCGCCGCGCGCCGCGCCGCCGGATCCTCCAGGCGCGGAAAACCGCCGCCGAAGACGATCCCCGCCGCCTCCGGCAGGACGGCGATGTGCCGGCAGAAGCTCCGGCGCGCGATCTCGAGCACCGCGGTCTTGCCGGCGCCGGGTCCGCCCGTGATCGCCACCAGGCGCGGAACGTGACCCGAGAGGTCACAGTGACAGGGCCGGTCACCCACGCTGAAGCCTGGCATCCGCCTCCCTCCCCGCCCGCGCGGGCGCGTCCGGTTCGACCAGCAACGACACGCTGGCGCCGTCCTCGGCGACGCCGACCGTCCATCCGAGTTCGCTCTCGATGCGCAGCGCCAGGGCGGCGCTGGCGGCGGGCTCGCCGTGAACCAGCCACGTCACCGCGGGCGGGCGCGTGAAGCCGCCGAGCCAGCGCAGGATCTCGTCCTGGTCCGCGTGCGCCGAGAGCCCGTCCAGGGTCTCGATGCGCGCGCGGACGGGCACCCAGCCACCGTGGATCTTGACCTCGCGCGCCCCCTCCTGAAGGGACCGTCCGCGCGTGCCCGCCGCCTGGAAACCGGGCAGGAGCACCGTCGTCCGAGGATCCGGCAGCCGATGGCGGAGGTGGTGCAGCACGCGCCCACCGGTCGCCATCCCGCTGCCCGCGATGATGACCATCGGACCGGGCCGGCGGTTGAGCGCCTTCGACTCCTGCGTGGTGCGGACGACGTGGTACTCGCGGCAGCACAGGGGGCACCGCCGCTCGTCCATCAGCGTCGCCATGTCGAGGTCGTGATCCTCCGGGTGCTCGCAGTACAGCTCGGTGACGCTGCGCGCCATCGGGCTGTCGATGTAGACCGGCACCTGGGGCAGACGCCCGTCGTCCTCCAGCTTCCGCAGCGTCCAGATCAGCTCCTGCGTCCGCCCGATCGCGAACGCCGGCACGATCACGGCCCCGCCGTGGTCGTAGGCATCCCGGATGACCCGGACGAGCGTCTCCTCGGACCCGTTCGCGTGCGTGCGGTCGCCGTACGTGGACTCGACCAGCAGGACGTCGGCCTCGGGCACGAACTCCGGATCCCGCAGGATCGGGCGGTGCCAGCGGCCCAGGTCGCCCGAGAAGACGAGCCGGACCGGACGCTGCTCGTCGAGGTCCAATTGCACGGTCGCCGAGCCGAGGATGTGCGCCGCCCGCCGGAACGTCACCCGGGCGCCGGCCTCCACGTCGACGGCGCGCCCGTAGGGGTGCGGCCGAAGCCGATCGAGCGTCCGCTCGACGTCCTCCACCGTGTAGAGCGGCAGCGCGGGCCGGTGCTTGGAGTAGCCGTGGCGGTTCGCGCGCGCGGCGTCCTCCTCCTGGATCTTCGCCGCGTCGCGCAGGACGACCCCGACGAGGTCGGCCGTGCCCGACGTGCAGTGGATGGCGCCGCGGAAGCCCTTGCGCACGAGCACCGGCAGCCACCCCGAGTGATCCAGGTGCGCGTGGCTGAGCACGACCGACGTGAGGCCCGCCGGATCGAACGGCGGCCGGTCCCAGTTGCGAAGCCGCAGGCTCTTCAGCCCCTGGAACAGACCGCAGTCGAGCAGGATCCGCCCGCGAGCGGTCGTGACCAGGTGCTTCGAGCCCGTCACCGTCCCCGCGCCGCCGAGGAAGCTCAGGGTCGGCGGCGTCCCATCGTCTACACATGCCATGTCGGGCTCCATCCTCCGCGCGTTTTCGTCGGCTGGATCTGTGCGCACAGCAAGGGGCGTGCCCCTGGTCGCGCACCGCAGTGAGGCCGCCGTGTCGGGCCGGACGCAGCGGCGCTCTCCACTCCGTCGGACAGCCACGTCACGACCTGGGAACGCGGGCGATTGCCACCGCATCGCGTCTGCTCCAACCTCGGCCACCTGGAACTCGTCGCAGTCGCCCGCGACAAGGACCAGGATGCGACCGCTTCCCACGGCGGCGGCATCCGCGTGTGGACCAGGGCGGACTCGGTGACGTCGTTCGACGGCATCGACGCGCGAAGGGACGGACGTGACGCTCGATCGACGAAAGGTACTGGGCGTGATCGGAACGGCCGCGGCCCTGACGGCCGCAGGAGGGGTGGGCATGGCGCAGGAGAAGCAGGGAGCGGGCGCACCGGCGGGTCGGCACGAGCCGAAGCCGCTGCCGTTCGACCCGAAGACGCTGCGGGGGCTCTCGGAGCGGCTCATCGTGTCGCACCACGAGAACAACTATGGCGGCGCGGTGAAGAACCTGAACAAGACCGAGGAGGAGCTGGCCCGCGTCACCAAGGACACGCCCGCGTTCGTGGTCGGCGGGCTGCGCGAGCGCGAGCTGACGTTCACGAACTCGATGATCCTGCACGAGGCGTACTTCGGGAACCTCGGCGGCGACGGCAAGGCGAGCGGCCCCGTCGAGAAGGCGCTGGCGGCGCAGTTCGGCGGCCTCGGGCGTTGGGAGGAGCTGTTCCGCGCCACCGGCGCGAGCCTCGGCGGCGGCAGCGGCTGGGTGCTGCTCGACTACAACTTCCAGAGCGGCGACCTGCGCACCTACTGGAGCGGCCACCACACGCAGTCAGTCGCGTTCGGCGTGCCGCTGCTCGTGATGGACATGTACGAACACTCCTACGCGCTCGACTACGGCGCCGCGGCGGCGACGTACATCGACGCCTTCTTCGCGAACGTCCAGTGGGACGAGGTCAACCGGCGGTACGAGCGTGCGCTCGCGGCCGCGAAGGCGCTGCGCGCGTGACGACCACCCCGCCGCCGCGCACGGTCAGCTTCCGCGAGGCGCTCCGTGTCCGGGCCCGCGGTGCATTCCCCGCCGACACCCGAGAAGCACTCACTCCCCCAGGATGACTCGGAACTGCCGTGCGATCGGTCTGCTCAACGAGGGGGAAGGTCCGCGTCGGGACGCCGGCGCCCGCGCCGCGTGAAGGCCGCCGAGGTGCCGAGCGCCGCTGCAGCCCGACCGTGGTCGCCGGCGGAACGCCAGCATCGGGTTGGCCGCGCGGCCGGTTGCCTCTATGGCCGCAGCCGGTTCATCCTCTGGAGCCGTGAGCCGCAAGCGCGAGAACAACCGGAAGAACCTCCTCGGCAATCCGTGGGTGGTCCACCAGCACACGGTCGCGCAGTCGTATCTCCGCTTTTTCTCGCTGGACCGCGCGCACGTGCACCGCTTCGACAAGTCGACCCCGGGTCCGTGGAAGCGTCTCCCGATTCAGCGCGTCGCCGCCGTGAACGGCTTCTACGACTTCCCGGCGTCGACGTGGGACTGCGGGCAGCTGATCGAGCTGCACCTGGGCGCCGCGGTCGACGGTCCGTCGCCCGCGGTCGTCTCGGCGCTCGTCGAGCGACTCTCCTCGATCGTACGGGCAATGAGAGGCTCGAATCCGCCGCTCCTCTCGGACAGTCTCGTCGCGGACGCTCTTCAGCGGATCGTCATGCTGAGTGAAGCGGACCGGCTGCAGCTCGCCAGGCTGGTGGCTTCACAGATGGTCCGCACGCCACGCGGGCGCGAGGGCCAGGTGGCCGCGCTGCACGATGCACTCCGCTCCGAAGCGCCGGAGATCGAGCATGCCCTGCGGGAGGCTCTGGGCGCCGAGTGGGAGAAGGCGTTCGCGCTCTTCTGCATGCTCGATGGGCTGAAGAAGCTGCCGGCCGAGTTCATGCGTTATCAGTTCCGGTTCTTCTTCGACGTGGACGGCGGATTCCTCACGTCGGACCATCCCGTCGTCGAACTCGACTCCCGGCACCCGGTCGCACGTACGCATCGTGGCGTCTACATGCCGCTCACACCGCAGCTCGTGCTGATGATCGACACGGAATCCAAGCTGCCCGTGGAGTGGATGACCCCTGCGCCGTACTTCTTCGTGGACCTGCTGAATGTCCACCAGTTCGTCTTCGCGAACAGGTTCGTCTACGGCCGAGGCCCCCACGCGAAGACCGCCGCCTACTGGGAGTTGGCGAAGAAGCGCCGGTTCGAGTGGTCGTTCGCGTCGTAGGCCGGCGTCATTCGCCGGGCGGCACTTCGCGCGGCCCGGGGTCCGTCGGCTCCTCGCGCCGGTGCCGGTGGCGGTGGTGCAGGTCGGGTCGGTGCGGGTGTTCGTGCGTCACCGGCGCGTGCGTGTGCGGGTGGGCGTGCCAGCCGAGCAGCGGCGGGCGCTCGTGCGAATGGTCGTGGTGCCCGTCGCCGTGACGGTGCCAGTGCGTGTGCTCGACCGCTTCGTGCCGGTGCAGCCGGTGCACGTGCCCGTGCCGCTCGGTGTGCACGAGCCACAGCGCCAGGACCATCGTGCACCCGGCGCCGACCTGCACGCCGAGCACCGGCTCGCCGAGCGCGAGCCAGGCCGTCGCGACACCCCAGAATGGCGCCGTCGAGAACACCATCTGCGAGCGCGTCGCGCCGAGCTGCTGCGCGCCGGCGACGTAGAGCACGAGCGAGGCCCCGTAGCCGAGCGCGCCCACGCCGAGGGCGCCGCCGACCGCACTCCATCCCGGGGGCGCCCCCTCGAGCCATAGGCCCAGGCCGACGTTGAACGCGCCGGCGACGAGTCCCTTCACGAGCGTCGTCTGCGCCGGCGTGAACCCGTCGATGACCGCGGTCAGGTTGTTGTCGAGGCCCCACGCCGCGCACGCGAGCGCCACGAGGACGGCCGCCGGCCCCGTCTCGAAGCCGGACGGCGACGCGAGCGCCACGCTGGCGCCGCAGATCAGCGCGACTGCGGCCCAGCCGCGAGCGTGCACGTGCTCGCGGAAGACGAACGCGCCGAGCAGCGCGGTGGCCACCGTCTCGACGTTGAGCCAGAGCGCGACCGACGAGGCCGGGGCGAGCCGCAGGCCCGAGAGCATGAGCACGGGCCCGAGCACGCCGCCGAAGAGGACGGCGCCCGCGAGCCGCCAGCGGTCGGCTGCCGAGGTGCGCCGCCATCTGCCGCCGAGGGCCGCGGGAAGCACGGCGAGCGCGGCGCCGAGGTAGAGCAGCCCCGCGAGGGTGAGCGGCCCGACGGGGCCGAGGAGGGCCTTCGACGCGGGCGTCGACGCGCCGAACAGCGCCGCGGCGACGAGGCACCACAGCGCCGGCGCGGTCACGGCGTGCGCGCCGGCCGCCCGTACTGCCGGTACAGCGCGGGCAGCGTCACCATGTTCAGCACCGTCGAGGTGAGGAGCCCGCCGAGGATGACGAGCGCCATCGGCGCCTGGATCTCGTTGCCCGGCTCGCCGAGCGCGAGCGCGATCGGCACGAGCGCGAGGCCGGTCGCGAGCGCCGTCATCAGGACGGGCACGAGGCGCTCCATGCTCCCGCGCTCGATCGCTTCGGCGAAGCTCGCGCCCTCCACCTCCACGAGGTGCCGGTAGTGGGTGACGAGCATGATGCCGTTGCGCGTCGCGATGCCGAACAGCGCGATGATGCCGAGCAGCGACGGCACCGACAGCTCGCCGCCGGTCGCGGCGACCGCGAGCGCGCCGCCGACGAGCGCCAGCGGCAGGTTGACCATGACGACGAGCGCGTCGCGCAGCGAGCCGAAGGCCGTCCACAGCAGGCCGACCATCACGACGAGCACCGCGAGCGACAGCAGGCCGATGGTGCGGCTCGCGCGGGCCTCGCTCTCGAATTCGCCGCCGTACTCGACGTAGTAGCCCTCGGGCATCGGCACGCTCTCGGCGAGGCGCGCCCGCACGTCGTCGATGACGCCGCGCACGTCGCGCCCCGCCACGTTCGACATGACCACGATGCGCCGCTGCACGTTCTCGCGGTTGATCTGGTTCGGGCCGAGCGTGCGGTCGAGGCGCGCCACCTGCCCGAGCGTCGCGAAGCGCTCGCCGTCGGCGTCGACCGGGCTCGCGGCGATGGCGTCGAAGTCGGCGCGCTGCGCGTCGGGGTAGCGCACGACGACGTCGTAGGCGGCCGACTCCTCCCACCACTGCGCGACCGGGTGGCCCTGGAAGGCCACCTCGACGGCCTCCGCCAGCTCGCCGGGGGTCAGGCCGAGCTGCGCCAGCATGGGCAGGTCGGGCCGGACGACGAGCTGCGGGATGTCGGTCTGCGGCTCGACCGCGAGGTCGACGACGCCCTCCACGCCGCTCATCGCCCCCTGGACCTGGCGGGCGAGCGAGCGCAGCGTCGCGAGGTCCGGGCCGAAGACCTTCACCGCGATCGAGGTCTTCACGCCGGAGAGCATGTGCTCGATGCGGTGCCCGATCGGCTGGCCGACGCTGACGACGAGGCCCGGCACGCTGGCGGCCGCCTCGCGGATGCGGCGCGCGATCTCGACCTGGCCGAGCTTCTCGGCGGCCTCGGGATCGACGGTGACCTCCAGCTCCGAGAACTGCACGTCCTGGGCGTGCTCGTCGCCCTCGGCGCGGCCGGTGCGCCGCACGTTCGAGGTGATGAAGCCGAGGTCGGCCAGCGCGCGGTCGAGGCGTCCGGCCATCTCGTCGGAGATCGCCAGCGAGGTGCCCGGCACGGTCGCGGCGGCGATGGTGTAGCTGCCCTCATTGAAGGCCGGGAGGAAGCCGCGCCCGAACGTGGCGATCAGGCCGACCGAGGCGGCGACGCCGAGTACGGTCAGCGCGAGGATGGTGCGCGGCCAGCGCAGCGCCCAGCCCAGCACCGGCGCGTAGAGCGCGCGGGCGCCGCGCACGACGGCGCTCTCGCGGCGCTCCGTCGGCGCGGGGACGTTGCGCAACAGCAGGGCGCAGAGCGCGGGGGTGATCGTGACGGCGACGAGCAGCGACGCCACGAGGCTGACGACGTACGCGGTGCCGAGCGGCCGCATCAGGCGGCCTTCGAGGCCGCTCAGGAAGAACAGCGGCAGGAAGACGACCACGATGACCACCGTGGCGTAGACGATCGAGTTGCGGATCTCCGACGACGCCGAGAAGACAACGTGGAGCAGTGGCGGCCGATCCTCGGGCGGGAGCGCGGCGCGCTGTCGCAGGCGCCGGTACACGTTCTCGACGTCGATGATCGCGTCATCGACCAGCGCGCCGATGGCGATCGCGAAGCCTCCGAGGGTCATCGTGTTGACCGAACCGCCGATCGCGTACAGCACGAGCAGCCCCGCGAACAGCGACAGCGGCAGTGCGACGAGCGAGATGAACGTGGTGCGCCAGTTCATCAGGAACAGCGCCAGGATCACGACGACCAGGATCGCGCTCTCCACGATGTGCAGGGTGACATTGCCGAGCGCCAGCTCGATGAAGTGCGACTGCCGGAAGCCCTTGCGGTAGAGGCTCACGCCCTTCGGCAGCGTCTTGGCGATGTCGTCGAGCGCGGCGTCGATGCCCTCGGTGAGGGTCAGCGTGTTCGCGTGCGGCGCCTTCTGCACGGCGAGCACCACCGCGTGCTCGCCGTCGATGGCGGCGGTGCCGCGCGCGAGGGCCGCGCCCACGCGCACCTCGGCGATGCTACGCAGCGTCACCGGCGCGCCGTCGCGCCGCGCCACGACGATCGCCCCGAGCGCCTCGAGCGTGTCGGCGCGGCCGAGCGCGCGGATCAGGTACTCGTGGTGGCCGCTGACGTAGAAGCCGCCGGGCGCGTTCTGCGACGCCTCGCCGAGGACCTCGAGGACCTGCCGCACGCCGACCTTCAGCCGCCGCAGCGCGTCGGGGTCGAGCACGACTTGGACCTGCTTCAGCTCCCCGCCGATCGGCGTCACCTGCGCCACGCCCGGCACGCCGAGAAGGCGACGGCGGATCTGTCTGTCGGCGAGCTGGCGCAGCAGCTTGGGATCGGTGCCCTTCTCGGCCGTCACGCCGAGGAACATGATCTCGCCCATGATCGACGACATGGGCGCGAGGATCGGGGCCTCGACGCCCTGCGGGAGCGTCGTCGTCGCGAGCTGCAGGCGCTCGGTGACGACCTGTCGCGCGCGGAAGGGGTCGATCTCCCATTCGAATTCGGCCCAGACGATCGAGATGCCGGTGCCCGACGAGCTGCGCAGGCGGCGCACGCCCGGCGCGCCGTTGAGCGCCGTTTCGAGCGGCAGCGTCACGAGGTTCTCCACCTCGTCCGGCGCCATGCCGTGCGCCTCGGTGATCACGGTGACCGTCGGCGCCGTGATGTCGGGCAGCACGTCGACGGGCAGGCGCGTGGCGGCCCACAGGCCGGTCAGCGTCAGCACGAGCCCCAACCCGATCACCGCCACGCGGTGCCGCAGGGACCAATGGATGATTGCGTTCCACATCGGTCGGCGGCTCCGTCAGTGCTGGTGGGATTCGACGGTGCCGGCGAGCGAGGCGACGTACACGTCGAACGCGCCGCGCACGACGATGCGGTCCGCCGGAGCGATGCCTTCGAGGATGGCGACACGCTCCGCGTCGGCCGGCCCGAGGCGGACGGCGCGCCGGCTGAACGACTCGCCGCTGTTCATCACGAAGATGTAGGGGCGCGTGTTGATCTCGACGACGGCGTCGCGCGGGACCGTCAGGTACGGCTTCTCCTCGCCGACGGCGAGGGTCAGCTCGACCGCCTCGCCGAAGCGCAGGCGCCGCTCGGGGTTGTCGACGCGGACGTCCACCGGCGTCGTCTGCGTCACCGGGTCGGCGACCGACGCGGCGTTGAGCAGCGCCGCGCGTTCGAGCGTGACGCTCGCCTGCTCGCCGCCGCGCCGCAGCCGGACCTCGCGGATCTCGTCCGGCCGCGGCGTCTCGCGACCGAAGAGCCGGCCGCGGACGAGCACCCCGGCGTCGTCGGCGACGAGCGCCAGCGTCGCGCCGGCCTCGGCGAGCGCGCCGTGCGCGACCGCCTGCTCCACGACCACGCCGTCGACCGGCGCGACCACCGGAATCCCGGGCGCCGCCGCGCCGCGCACCTGCCCGAGGCGCGTGCTCGCGCCCTTCAGCGCCGCCGCCGCCTGCGCCTCCGCCGCCTCCGCATCGCGGAGCCGCGAGGCGGGTACCAGGCCGTCAGCCACGAGCCCCTTCAGGCGCGCCTTCTCGTCCCGCGCCCGCGCCAGCTCGATGCGGGCCTGGCTGGCGGTCGCCTCGAGCGTGCTCGGGTGCTCGCCGGCGGCCGCGGGGACGAGGCGCCCGATTGTCTCGCCAGCGCGCACGCGCGTCCCCACGACGATCGGCCGGCCGTCGGCGACCCAGTCGACGCGGCCCGCCGACGTCGCCGCCACCGGCCGTGAGCGGGCGGGGTCGGGCGCGATCACCGCGGGCACTGGCAGCGGCCGCGCGACGGGCCGCTCCTCCGGCAGTCCGAGCCCGAACGGGATCTTCCACTGCGCCTCCATGAGGAAGGTGATGTCGCCCTCCTCCGGCGCCTCCGGGGCCGTCGCCGGCTCCGGGCCGAGCTTGAACGGCCCGGCCTCCCAGACCGCGCGCTCCGCCTCGTGGGCGAAGGTCATCCGCAGCGTGTACTCGCCCGGCTCCGGAGGCGTCATCAGCTCGGGCGTGAAGATGCCCGCCCGCGCGACCTTGTCGGCGACCGCCTTCGTCACCGCGGCGCCGCCGCGCAGCCACTCGACGGTGAGGGAGCCCGCAGTCGCCGGCTGGTGGTCGGCGAGGCGCGTCACGTGCGCATGGAAGCCCGACGCCTTGCCGGCGATCGGCGCGTCCAGCTCCACGAACATCTGGTGAGTGTTCGTGAAGAGCGTGAGGGCGACCGGCTCGGGCCCCTCCTCCGCGTGGCCCTGCGCGCCGTGGCCATGACCGTGTCCATGACCGTGGCCGGATTCTTCCTGCCCGTGGTCGTGGCCGTGCCCGCAGGCGGCGAGGACGAGCGCCAGGACGGGCGCGATGGCATTGGCTCTCACTTCACGGCTCCTTCCACGAGGGCGGCGATGTCGGGCTCGGCGAAGCGGCCGGCGCGGCAGGCAAGGGCGAGGCGCAGGCCGCGGACGCGATCGGCGGTCTGCAGGCGGGCGATCTCGTCGGCCTCGAGCGCCTCGAGGGTGTCGAGCAGGTCGCCGAGCGGCGCCTCGCCCGCGCGGTAGCGGCGGACGGCCATCTCGAGCAGCGAAGGCTCGTCGGACGCCGGCGGAGCGGTCATGGCGCCGAGGCGGGTCAGCTCCGCATGCAGACCGGCGAAGTCGGCGCGCAGGTCGCGCTCGGCCCGCGCCAGCTCCGCTCGGGCGCGCAGCGCCTCCGCCCGCGCGGCCGCCCGCTCGGGGCCGCCGGTGTCGAAGAGCGGCACCGCGACCGCGACGCCGGCCTCGAAGCCGTTCCCGAGGTCGCTGTCCCCTGCCGTGTCGCCACGCCACGCGCCGTAGAGGCCGAGGTCGGGCACCCACCAGCGCCCGGCGTGCGCCTCGTCGACCTCCGCCGCCCGGGCCTGGAGCTGCAGCGCCTGCAGCGCCGGGTGCGACTCGATCGCTTGCGCGACGAGCACGTCCGGGGCGGGCGGCGTCGCCGGTTCGGCCGCGACGGGCGCCGGCACGTCCTCGCCGGTCCAGGCGCCGACCGCCGCCTGCGCGGCGTCGGCCCGGGCCCGCGCCTGCTGCAGCGTGCGATCGTGGGCGGCCAGGCGCATGCGGAAGAGCCGCAGGTCGAACGGCGCCTTCTCGCCGCCCTGGACGAGGCGCGCCAGCTCGCTCTCGAGGCCGGTGATGCGCTCGTGCCATGCGGCCGCGACGGCGGACTCCTCCCCGGCCACACGCGCCGCGAGCGCCTGCCGGCGCAGCCCGCACACGGCCTCGACGAGGGCCGCCCGCGTCTCCGCCTGCGCCGCCTCCGCCTGCAGCCGCCCCGCCTCGCGGCGCAGGCCGTACCGCCCGCCGATCTCGAGGTCGATCGTCCCGCCGACGATCGTCGTCGAGAACTCGGTGTCGGCGCCGAAGCTCTGCTCCCGCCGCACGTCGACCGTCGGGTTGCCCACCGCCGGACCGACCTCGGTCAGCGCCGCGACGCGCCCGCGCGCGGCCGCCGCGACCGCCTGCTGCGGTCCCTGGGCGAGGAAGCGCTCGACGAGCCAGGCCTCGCTCTCCGGCGGCGCGGCCGCGGCGGGCAGCGCCGCGGTCAACAGCAGGGCGCACGCGGTCCTACGCGGCGTAGTAGGGCCGCCTGCACCTCGACGGGAAATGGTGGATGGCATCAGCGCGGTCCCCGGCGGTCAGAAGTGGAGGAAGCGCAGGGTGGCCTCGGCGAGGCCGTGCAACTGCGGCGAGAGCACCTGCACGAGCAGCGGAACGGCGAGCAGCCCGAACGCGAGCGTCCCGTCGAGGTCGGACGTGAGAGGCTCGCCCTCGTCGCGCAGCTCCGCGAGCGCGTGGATGCGGCGCGCGAAGCTGCCGCCGTGCAGGCCGAGTCGTCCGGCGGGCGCCACGCCGAGCCGACGCTGACGGATGAGCAGCTCGGCGACCGCCAGGGGGTCGCCGACGACGTTCGCCGCGTGCCGGTCCGCGCACTGCTCGGCCCGGTCCAGCCACCCCGCCACGAGCGGCCCGGCCAGGCGCACGGGCAGGAACGCGGCGAGCGCGCGCACGAAGGCGTGCGTCAGTAGATCGCGACGCGCGACGTGCGCCTGCTCGTGCGCGAGGACGATGGTCCGGTCGCTGGGCGTCAGGGTCGCCCACCAGCCGCGGTCCGCGACGACGACCGGCCGGAAGAGCCCGACGGTCACGGCCGTCGGCGAGTCGAGGTCGACGAGGTGCAGACCCTCGGCGGGGACACTCCGCGGCAGGAGCCTGCCGATGCGTCCGCCACGCAACGCGCCGCTCACGAGCCGCGCCATCGCCCGCAGCGGCCCATGCCCGAAGACCGCCCACGCGACCACCGCGTGGGGTACCCAACCGAGAGCCAGCTCGGGGTGGCGCGGGCAGAGATGCGGTCCCGGGACGGCGGCGCAGTGGCACGCCGCCATCATCGCGCCGACCGGCAGCAGGAGACCGAGCGCGAGCGGCAGGAACAGCACCGCCGGGTACCAGCGCGCCCAGGACTGCTCCGTCGCCGGCGAGAAGCGCCGAGAGACCTGCCGCCAGCCCCAGAGGATCGGCACCGCAGCCGCCTGCGTGCCGACCAGGGCCAGCGCGCTCGCCACGAGGACGAGCCCGGCGGCGGCGATCACGACTTGCGCTCCGCCCGGCGCTGCCGGATGAGCGCTTCGAGCTGGTCGAGCGCCGCGGGGTCGAGCGCTTCGGCCTCGTCGAGGAACGCCATGAAGAGCGGCGGCGCGCTGCGTCCCTCCTCGACGAGCAGTCGCGCGACCTCGCGCCCGATCGTCTCTTCCCGCGACTCGGCGGCCCGGTACATCCAGGCGCCATCGACCTTGTGCCGGACGACCTCGCCCTTCCGGTGCAGGCGGTCGAGCACGGTCATGATCGTCGTGTAGGCGTGGTCGCTGCCGAGGCGGTCGAGGACACCGCGCACCGACAGCTCGCCGCCTTCCCAGAGAATCTCCACGATGCGGCGCTCGAGCGCCCCGGCCTTCGCCACGCGGCTCTCCCTTCTTGGACGCGATTCGACGGCGGCACTTCTTTACTACATGACGTAGTACAACATGATTGCTTCCGGCGGAACTCCGTCGATCGGCAATCCCTCCGGGTGTGCGCCTCGCGGCACACGCACGAGCGCGTCCTCACGTTCGCGATGGTGCAGCAGGGCGGACTGATCTGGCCCCGTTCGCGCGATTGGCCCCGCGTGCGAGTCGAACTACAGTCGCGTGGGTGCACGTTTCCGCCGCCCTACGCGGTGCGCCGGAGTCCGCAATGGCCGATGAGAAGCGCAGAGGTCCGTCCGTGCCCGCCCGGGTCTCCAGGGCGCTCGCCGGCGGCCTCGACGACGTCCGCGAGATGGCGGCGTTGGTCGCGCAGTTACCTGAGGGTAGTCAGCAGGCACTCCTGGCGGCCGGTCTGGTCGACGGCTACATGCTCGCCCAGAGCATGGCGATCGACGCGCTGCGAGCCGCAGGGAAGACCGAGGCCGGCGAAGCCTCCGTCGAACTGGTCGCGTGCGTCGTGACCGATCAGCGAAGCCCTGGTGACCGGAGATCCTGCGTGTGCATCGCTCCGGCGGGCTTGTTGCCGGTCAGGTTGCCGGGGCCGTCGATCGCATGAATGCGGCCGGCGTCAGCTCGGCGGCGCTGAGCCCGTACACG
>CAUJDF010000012.1 GCA_963169045.1 Myxococcota bacterium | reverse complement strand
TCGCGCTCCGCGCGGCGCTTCGCGTCGGCCGCGGCGCGGGCGCGCGCGATGCGCTGCAGCTCGGCGAGGCCGTGCCGCGTGACGGGCAGGCGGCTCGTCGCCGTCGCCGCCGATCCCGTCTCCCTGCGGACGACGTCGACGACCAGGCGGTTGAGCTGCTTCTTGGTCGGCAGCGGGCGCGCCGCCTCGAGGCGGGCGGTGAGCGCGGCGTTGACGACGCGTACCTCGGCCGGGCTCAGATCGCGCTCGAGCGCTCCGAGGTCTCCGATGATGCCGGCGAGCGCCATGGGGCCTCCGGTGCGCGGCTCAGAGCAGCGCGTGGTTGTGCTGGACCTCGAGGACAACGACGAAATCAGAGAAGCCGTTCGGTTCCGCGAAGGACGGCGGCGAGAACCCGTCGTAGCCCGAGCCCGTGGCCACGAATGGGGTGTTGTCGCCCATGATGCCGATGCCGTAGCCGCCGATGGAGCCGCCCATCGTCCGACCCTCGATGACCACACCGAGCAGGCGGCCGAGGCCGACCGTCGCCGTGTCCGCATTGCTGCCGACTGCGGCCTTGGCGATGGCGGTGACGGTCTTGAAGACCTTGACGCCATCGACGGTGTTCCCCGGGTTGGCGACGATGGTCTCGGAAACCGCCCCGTCGTACTGGTCGGTCCCGGTCACGGTCACGTTGCCGCCGTCCCAGCTCGCGCCGAACGTCACCGACACGTTGCGCGGGACGTCGATAGCCCCGAGCGGACCGGCGAAGGCATTGCTCGCGTCGTTGCCGGCGTGGCCCGCATGGACGCTGTCCGCCGCCACCACGGCCGGCGCCTCGATGCGGAAGATCTGCGTGGAGACCGACCAGTCGACGACCGGCCGCGGGTGGACGTGGTCGACGCGCGACAGCTCCGGCGACACGCCGGCCGATGCCGACTCCGCGAGCGCCGCCGCGGGCGTGGTGCCCGCGGGCAGCGGGTGGACGTGGTCGACGCGCGACAGCTCCGGCGACACGCCGGCCGATGCCGAGGTGCCCAGCGCCGCCGCGACGGTGGTCCCGGCGGGCAGCGGGTGGACGTGGTCGACGCGCGACAGCTCCGGCGACACGCCGGCCGACGCCGTGGTGCCCAGCGCCGCCGCGACGGTGGTCCCGGCGGGCAGCGCGTGCACGTGGTCGGCTCTCGAGGCGGTCGTCGCGACACCGGCCGCCGCCGAACCGAGGGCCGCCGGCGTCGCGCTCGAGAGCGCCGCCGCCTGGCCGACGACCAGCGTCGGGACGGCCGCGTGCGGCCGCTGCTCGTCGGAGGCCTCGACGTACACGGTGCCCGTGCCGCCGACGCCCTGCACGTCGACGATCTCGGGCGCGGTGCCGCGCTGCCAGGTCAGCTGGCGCACGGCGCCGAGCTCGCCCTCGGCGGAGAGCCGCAGGACCGCGTCGCCGCTCGAGGCGAAGCGCACGAGCACCGGCACGGACGAGGCGTTGAAGAGCACCACCGACCGCGCGTTGAAGCCGATGGACTGCGGCGACGTGAGCCAGGCGCCGGAGAGCGCGGAGAGCGTGAAGAGGGCGTCGGCCATGGTCTGCCTCAGACGGTCGTGGTGATGGTGATCGGCGGCAGGCCGAGGGCGGCCCGGAACGCGGGCAGCGCCTTCAGCTTGCCGGCGACGGTGTAGTGGACGTAGCCGAGCGGGCCCGGCGTCGTGGTCGGCCGGTGCTTCTCGATGTCGGCCCACCGGCGGCCCGGGCCGGCGTTCCAGGCGGTGAAGATGTCCCGCGCGACCTTGAACGGGTCGCCGGCGTGCATCGCGCGCACCGCCTCGAGGTAGGGCCTGCCCCCCGTCCACGCGGCCTTCTGCTTGAACAGGAAGGCGAGCGCGACCCGGGCGGAGCCGCGGGCGGCGCGCTCGAGCTCCGCCTCGGAGACCTTGCCGTCCGGGCCCTTCTTCGGGCTGACGTTCTCGATCGTGAAGCCGAGCCCCTTGAGGGTGACGGCGAGGAACTGGAACGTGCCCCAGGCCTTGCCGCCCTTGTCGTCGGGCGCGCCCGCCGGCGAGATCGCGTTGAGGTTGAAGGCGCCCTCCTTTAGCGCGACCGCCAGCAGCGCCGCCTGCTCGTCGGCGGTGAGGCGGCCGTCGCGGCGCCACTCGTCGACCATCCAGGCGATGATGCGGGCCTTGGCCGGCGTGACGCCGACCTGCTTCGCCAGATCCGCGGGCGCCGGGAGGCTCACGGTCTTCTTCCCCTTCAGGAGCATGGCGCCGCCGCCGACGGCGCCGAGGCCCACGGCCCACTTCGCCCAGGTCGGCAGGCGTTTCCAGGCATCGACGATCGCGCGCATCAGCGTCCCTCCAGCTCGGCGCCGCGGCCGAGCGGCACCCATGACGCCTCGACCATCGCGTCGACGGGGTCGGCGACGGCCGAGGTCAGCCGCACGAGGACCTCGACCATGCGGCCGGCGAGGCACTCCGCGAGCGTGATGCGGGTCAGCTGATTGACGCCGGTCGCGCCCGACGTGACGACCTCCTGCCCGGCGAAGCCGTCGACGACGACGCGGTAGTCGAGGCCCAGCCCCTTGAGGCGCAGGGTCAGCAGACGCGCGTTGTAGGCGCGCTTCAGCGCGAAGGCGCGCCGCCAGGTGCGGTCGGAGGCGACGACGAAGCCGACGCCGTAGCCGTCGAGGACCTCGCGGGACATCGGCGCCTCACCCGACGCGGACGAGACGCCGCATGTGCAGCGTCAGGTCGATGGTCAGGGGGACGGCGCCGGAGAGCCACCGCGCGATGAACGTGCGCTTCTGGTCCTTGAGCAGCGGGATGTCCCACGCGGGCAGCTCCACGCCCGTCTCGGCGCCGGTGAGGATCGTCGAGGCGACGGGGTAGACGAGCTGCGCCTGCTCGTTGGGCTTGACGAAGTTGACCGACTGGTCGGCGTCGTCCGTCCACCCGATGCGCACGCCGTCGAGCCCGTCGACGTCGGACGAGCGCGCAGTCACCCGCTCGATGAGCAGGTCGAACGGCGCGACGATGCGCCCGGTGTAGTCGATGTCCTCGTCGTCGTCGGCGACGGTGATCTGAACCACCGAGAACACGCGCTCGTGGTGCACGCGGTAGCGCTGCCGGCCGACCACGATCTCGCGGCCTGCGCCCGTCGCGCGCAGCATCGCGGCGCCGAAGCGGTTCGCCAGCGTGCGGGGGTCGAGCGTGGGGAGCTGCTCGCTCATCGGAGGTGCTCCTCGATGACGGCGCGGGCGCCGCCGTCACGTCTCAGGTCTGCGTGGCCTTGGCCGGGTGCTGCCACCAGATGCCGTAGAGGTACACCGACAGCTGCGCCGGGTTGTTCGAGTCGATGACGTCCAGCGCCGCCACCGTCTCGTGGTTGCGCAGGATCACCCGGTTCTGCTCGATGCGGTCGCCGCCCTGGAACACGGCGATCGGCGCCTTGCGGCGGTAGGCCGGGCCCGCCTGGCGCGTCGCCTCGCGGATGCCGCCGGCGGTCGTGAGCCCCGAGGCGAGCTCGGTCGCGATCCAGTGCTGCGGAGGCATCTCGGCGACCGTGCCGAGGGCGAGCGAGCGGGTGCCCTGGCCCTCCTCGTAGCGCACGGTCATGTTGCCGAACCAGAACAGGTTGTTCGGGTGCACCTGGCGCGGCGTCTCGTCGCTGGTGTCGCCGTTGGGCAGCATCACGAGGTCGACGCCCGAGCCGTGGAGGAAGAAGAACTCCCCGTTCGGGAGCCGCCCCTCCTGGCCCATGTTCGTGTGGCGCGCGGTCAGCGAGCCGGCCGGCCAGCCGAGCGACTCGGCCGAGTCGCCGATGCCCTTGCCGAAAAACTCGAACTCCGCGCCGGCGGTGAGCACCGTCCCGGACGCGATGCGGCGGTGGCAGTAGAGCATGCGCGCCGTCGGCACGAGCCTGCGCAGGCGCTGCGGGTTGATGCCGCCGATGCGGCCCTGCAACGTGCGCAGCTGCGTCAGCACGCGACCCTTCTTGACCTGGAGCTGCGCCTGGCGCTTGCGCGCCGCCGGCGAACGCGGCGCGCCGAGGTCGCCGAGCTCGATGTCGATGGCCGTCTCGGCGTCGAGCAGATCGCCGATGTCGTCGATGTCCTCGTACACGAGGCCTCCTCACGCCGTCTCGCGGCGGTGGTTCAGGGCGCGGGCCGGCCAGCGCCGGCGGGCGCGGCCGCC
>CAUJDF010000011.1 GCA_963169045.1 Myxococcota bacterium | reverse complement strand
TGGCGCCGCGCGCCGCGGCGTCCTCGGGGCCGGCGTCGTTGCCGCCGCGCGGGACGCCGGTGGCGGGCGCGCCGCCGTCCGGCCCGGCGCCGCTGCCGCCGCGCGCCGCGGCGTCCTCGGGGCCGGCGTCGTTGCCGCCGCGCGGGACGCCGGTGGCGGGCGCGCCGCCGTCCGGCCCGGCGCCGCTGCCGCCGCGGGGGACGCCGGTGGCGGGCGCGCCGGGCGTGGCGTCGACCGCGTCGCGTCCATCGGTCGTGCCGCCGCCCGCGGCGCCACGCAATCCGCTGGCGGCCGCCCCGACCGCCGCGCCGCCGCGGCCCGCGCCGACGCCCGGAGCGCCGGGCGCCGCTGCGGCGCCGGCCGCGCCGCGTCCCGCCGTGCCGACGCCCGCGGCGCCCGGCGCCGCCGCGCCGCGTCCCGCCGCGAGCCCCGGTCTCGCCGCGCCGAACCCTGCGGCGGCCCCGCCCCGCCCCGCCGAGCCGAGCCCGACGCCCGCCGCCGCGCCGCGCCCCGCCGCGCCCGGCCAGCCGCCGGCGCCCGGCGCGCGGCCGCTGCCGCCGCTCCCCCAGCGCGGCGCGCCCGTCGCCGCGCCGCCGCGCGGCACCCCGGTCGCGCCCGCCGTCCCGCCGCGCGGCCAGCCCGTCGCGCCGCCGCGCACGCCCGCCGACGAATAGCCCCCGCCGGCAGACCGGCGTCGCCCCGGGCGACGTCGAGCCGATTTCGCAGAGTCCAACGCAGCCGACGGCGCAGCGAAGCGACCGACTTGCGGGAGCGAGTCTGCGGAAGTCGCAGCAGGCGGATACGCGCAACACGCTCCTGGCCCCCGCTCGGGCGCCGCGCGCACCCACCGAACCCTTTTCGCGTCCGCGCGGCTCCCAGCAGTCGGAAGCATCAGAGGAGGACCGGGCCATGGACGCGACCGAACTGAAGAAGTCCCTCGCGCTCTCGTTCGACCAGGCGCTCGAGCGCGTGCCGGAGGCGCTGCAGGCCGAGGGGTTCGGCGTGCTGACCCGCATCGACGTGCGCGACACCTTCACGCGGAAGCTGGGCGTCGCCTTCCGGCGTTATCAGATCCTCGGCGCCTGCAACCCGGCCCTCGCCCACGAGGCGCTCACCGCGGACCTCGATCTCGGCCTGCTCCTGCCGTGCAACGTCATCGTGTACGAGGCGGACGACGGCCGGGCGATCGTCGCCGCGGTCGACCCCATACAGACCATCGCCGGTCGCGGGCACCCGGAGATCGCCTCGGTCGCCCGCCGCGTGCGGGAGAAGCTGACGCGGGCGCTCCGCCGGCTGGAGGACACGCAGTGAAGTTCCTGCCCTGGATCGCGCTCGCCCTCGTCGTGGGCTACATGCTCCTCGCCCGACGCGGCGACGTCTCCGGCGCGGACGCGCGCCGCCTCGTCGAGCAGGGCGCGACGCTGCTCGACGTGCGGACGCCCGGCGAGTTCGCGGCGGGCCACCTCCCCGGCGCGGTCAACATCCCCGTCCAGTCGCTCCCGGCGCGCCTGGGCGAAGTGCCGAAGGACCGGCCCGTGGTCGTCTACTGCCGCAGCGGCCAGCGGAGCGGCAGCGCCGCCCGCCAGCTCAAGCAGGCCGGCTTCGGCGCGGTGCACGACCTCGGCGCCATGAGTCGGTGGTGACGCGGAGCAGAGCCGCCCCTCGAAGTCCTGCCACGGCAGGACGAGGACGTCGCCGACCTTGCGAGCCACCGGCTCCCGGCACACGAGAAGGGAGCGGTCGAGACGCCCCTCCTCGGCCAGCGCGAGCAATCCGCGCAGACACGACCAGGCCGTCGCGCACGTCGCGCGCCGCGAGCGCGTCCCTCATGCGGGCCGGATCCGCGTTCAGCGCGAGCCACGTCCGATGATCGAGCAGGTTGTAGAAGGGCGTGTCGGCCGGAAGGGTGCGGCGGAGCAGCATCGACTTGCCCGTCGGGCGCGGCCCGAACAGGAAACACGAGCAGCGTGCGGCTACCGCCGGCGATTCCCAGCGGAGCGGGGGTCAGGCCCGGACGCCCACGGGTCGCGAGCACGAGTCGGGGTGGCCGGGTCAGGCATCGGGGTGGCCGCGCGCGGGGCGGCCCGCCGGCGCCCGCTGGTGGTGGCGGCGCTGCGAGTCGAGGTGCCGCGCAGGAAGGACGCGGCGGCCTGGGTGGTCGCGCTCCACCACCACGTCGCGGTGGCCGAGGAGAACCGCGAGGCCCTGACCGCGCTGCCGGGCTTCGACCGCGCGCAGCTCGAGGCTGCGCGCCGCCTCATCGCCGTCTACGACGAGGGCGACGGCCGGCGCCCGGGCCTGCTGGTGCCGCAGGCGGCGCTCATCACGGTGGTGGGCGCGTACGTCGCGCGGGTCCAGTCCGCGGCGCGGTTCGCCTTCCGCAACCATCCGGCCCTCGCCGCGGAGGCGACGTCCAGCCGCCTCCGCCGCCAGGCCGCCCTCGCCGCCCAGAGCCGCCGCCGCAATCGCCGCGCCGCGGAGAAGGCGGCGAAGGTGGCCGCCGAGGCGAAGGCCGCCGAGGCGAGGCCCGCCGAGCCGGCGGTCGCGCCCGACCCCACCTGACCGCCCGCCTCGGCGCCGCCGCGCCCGAGCCCGCCGCGACCGACCCCGCCTGATCGCCGCCGCGCCCGGCCCCGCCGCCGCCGCGGGGCGCCCCCGCGCCTGCGATTGTACGGCCTCGGTCGCCCCATATAGGATGGGCGCACCGCTGCACTCGGGGGAGTCCGCATGCGCCTGACCAACTTCCTGGCCCTCGCCGCGCTCGCGTGCCTGGGCGCCGTCGCCTGCTCGGAGAGCGAGGTGGGCGGCTCCGGGGGCGACGCCGGGGTCGACCTGGACTCGTCGTTCCTGCCGGACGCGTATCTGCCGCCGCCGCTCGACATGGGGCGCTCACGCGGCCAGTTCGGCGATCCGTGCAACGACGGTCGCGAGTGCGAGTCGAGCTACTGCATCGAGGCGGCGACCGGCGGCCGCATCTGCACGAAGCGCTGCGCCGAGGACTGCCCCGACGGCTACGAGTGCAACGCCATCCAGCTCGGCCCCGACAACCTCTTCCTGTGCGTCACCGACGTCCCCGACCTCTGCAAGCCGTGTCAGCACGACCGGGAGTGCGACGACAACGAGGACCTCTGCGTCCGCATCGGCCTGTCCACGTACTGCGCCGAGGACTGCAGCGACGACGGGCGCTGCCCGCGGGGCTACGAGTGCGTCGACATCCCCGGCGAGGGCGACGCCGGACCGCGCGGGCGGCAGTGCGTGCCCGCCAACGGCGAGGGCTGCCGTCCCTGCGACGACGCGGACGGCGACGGCTTCGGCATGGGCGAGGACTGCCGCGGCTTCGACTGCGACGACAGCCGGACCGACGTGTACGAGGGCGCGCCGGAGCTCTGCGACGGTCGCGACAACAACTGCAACTCGCTCGTCGACGAGCCGGACCTGCTCGAGGGGCGCCCCGACGACGTGGCCTGCCTCGAGGAGGGCGTCTGCCGCGGCGTGCGCGTCGAGTGCCTCGTGGGCGAGTGGGGCTGCGACTACCCCGAGAGCTACGAGGAGGACCGGGAGCGCTCCTGCGACGGCCTCGACAACGACTGTGACGGGCAGCGCGACGAGGACATCGACCTGACGAGCGACGCGCGCAACTGCGGCTTCTGCGCGAACGCCTGCACGTTCCAGCACGCCGCGGGCCTGTGCGTCGAGTCCAGCTGCGAGCTCGGGGGCTGCGAAGAGGGCTGGTACAACGTCGACGGCAACGACGGGAACGGCTGCGAGTACAACTGCAACCCCACCCGCGACGCCAACGAGGTCTGCGACGCGATCGACAATGACTGCGACGGCACCACCGACGAGGGCTTCGACCTGCAGCGCGATCCGTCGCACTGCGGCGGCTGCAACCGGCTCTGCGAGGTGGAGCACGCCGTGCCCGCCTGCGCCGAGGGTCGCTGCGGCATCGAGCGGTGCGAGCCCGGCTGGGTCGACCTGGACCAGGACGTGCGCACGGGCTGCGAGCACGAGTGCGCGCCGAGCAACGACGGCGTCGAGATCTGCGACGGTGTCGACAACGACTGCGACGGCACGGTCGATGACGGGTTCGACCTGCAGACCTCGCTCGACCACTGCGGCGCCTGCGACCGCGCCTGCGGGTTTCCGCAGGCGGTGGCGGTGTGCGACGGCGGGAACTGCCGCCTCGACGCCTGCCAGGCCGGCTTCTTCGACGCCAACGGCGACACCGGCGACGGGTGCGAGTACGCGTGCGTCCTGAGCCGCGGCGGCGTCGAGGCCTGCGACCTGATCGACAACGACTGCGACAACCGCGTCGACGAGGACTTCGACCTGCAGACGAACGTGCAGCACTGCGGCGCCTGCGGCCGCACGTGCCTGTACCCCAACGGCGTTCCGGCGTGCCAGGGCGGCCAGTGCGCGCTCGCCGGCTGCCTCGAGGGCTTCCACGACGCCGACGGCGGCGACGTCAACGGCTGCGAGTACGCGTGCGTGCCGAGCAACGGCGGGGTCGAGGCCTGCGACGCGACCGACAACGACTGCGACAGCCGGACGGACGAGGACTTCGACATCCTCAGCGACGCGGCGAACTGCGGCCGCTGCGGGCGTGCGTGCGTGCTCGAGAACGCGCTGGCCGGGTGCGGGCAGGGCGAGTGCTTCGTCCGCGAGTGCGTCGGCGGCTTCTTCGACATCGACGGCGACGCGGACAACGGCTGCGAGTACGCCTGCCAGCCGACGAACGGCGGCCTCGAGATCTGCGACGGCGTCGACAACGACTGCAACGGCACGGCCGACGACAACGCGCCCGTGGACGCGGATCCGCTGCACTGCGGCGCGTGCAACCGCGCGTGCCGCTTCGACAACGGCGTGCCCGGCTGCGCGGGCGGCGAGTGCTTCCTCGACGGCTGCGAGCCGGGCTTCGTCGACCTCGACGGCCTGCCCGGGAACGGCTGCGAGTACGCCTGCGTCTTCCGGTCCGACGACGACGCGCCCGACGCGGCCGGCGTCGACGCCAACTGCGACGGCATCGACGGCGACGTGGACCTGGCGATCTTCGTGCGCCGCGGCGGCAACGACGGGCGGGACGGCGGGTCGCCGGCGAACGCCGTGGCGACGCTGGAGCGCGGCATGGAGCTCGCCGCCAACCACCCGACGCGGCGCGTCATCCTCGTCGCGAACGGCGTGTACCGCACCGACCGCACGCTCGGCCTCGCGGGCGGGACGAGCATGCACGGCGGCTACGCCGAGGACTTCCGGACCCGCAACGGGGCGCACGCGACGCTCCAGGTGACGGCGGCGCTCGGCGTCTCCGCCGCGGGTCTGCGCGCGCCGGTGTTGCTCGACCAGCTCGACATCGAGGTGACGGACCGCGGCGGCGCCGGCGAGGCGGCGGTCGGCGTGCGCGCCGACGACAGCCAGCAGCACCTCGCGATCCAGCGCAGCGTGATCCGCGTCGGTCGCGGCGGCAACGGCACCGCGGGCGCCGCGGGCGGCCAGGGCGGCGGCGGCAACCGCGGCGGCGACGCGGGCGGTTCCGGCGGCGGCGGCGGCGCGGCGCCCGGCGGCGGCAACGGCGCCAGCGGCCAGAACCGCGCCGCGGGCCCGCCCGGAGGCGGCGGCGCGGCCAACGACTCGGACTGCGGCGGCGCGGCCGGCGGGGGCAGCGGCGGCGGCGGTCTCGGCTGCGACGACGGCGATCCGCGCGCCGGCGGGAACGGCGGCGGCGGCTGCCAGGGGCGCGGCGGCGGCCACGGCATCCCGGGCAGCGGGCTCGGCAGCTTCGACGGCCTCACGTGGCGCCCGAGCGCGGGCGCCGGGGGCGCGCGCGGCGGCACGGGCGGTGGCGGCGGCGGCGGCGGGGCCGGCGGCGGCGAGAACTGCCGCGTGTTCGGCCAGTGCGTCTACTGCGGCACCGGGCGCGGCGGCGGCGGCGGCGGCGGCGGCGGACAGGGCGGCGCCGGCGGCAACCCCGGCTCGGGCGGCGGCGCCTCGCTCGGCCTCGTCCTGCGCAACTCGGTCGTGCGCCTCGAGGACGTGACGGTCGTCACCGCGGGCGGCGGCCACGGCGGCGCGGGCGGCAACGGCGGGCCCGGCGGCCCCGGCGGCGGCGGCGGGTTCGGCGCCGACACCAGCAGCAACACCGAGGGCGACGGCGGCAACGGCGGCCCCGGCGGCGCCGGCGGCACGGGCGGCTGCGGCGGTGGTGGCGGCGGCGGTCCATCGGTGGCGGTCTGGGGCGTCGGCGGCGCGGCGGTCGTCCAGCGCGGCAACGTGCAGCTCCAGCCGGGCGCCGGCGGCAACGGCGGCGCCTCTTGCGGCAACGCCGGCCTGCGCGGCGCGAGCGAAGGGGCGCGCGACGTGGAGCTGCGCTGACCCGCGCCGCCGGGTCGCGCGACCTCCCCCTGCCGCGGACCCGCGGGCGCGACGAGGTTGTCATCGGCGGTCCCATGCCATAGAACCGCCGGTCATGGAGATGACACTCCGCCTCGCGGCGAGCCTGTTCACCGTCCTGCTGGCGGCGTCGCCCGCCTCCGCGGACGCCGATCTGTCGCCCGGGGCGGAGGCCTGCAAGGGCGCCCCCGACCTGTACGAGCTCGTCCGCACGAAGGGCGCCGGCAAGGCGATGGCGACGCTCGGCGACGGCGCGGGACACGCGAAGGCGGTCGCCTGCGTCGCCACCGCGGCCAGGCTGGACGGCTGGGGCGGCCTCACCGCCGCGTATCTCGCGCGCTCGGAGCTCGCCCTCCACGACCCGCTCTGGGCCGCGCTCGGGATCAACGTCTACGCGCGCCTCGTCGCCCCGCCCGAGAACCAGGAGTGGGACACCCGGCTCGCCCGCGAGGCGCTCACGCCGCTCGTCGCCGGCTACGAGCGCGCGGTCACCGCCGCCGAGATGAAGGCGGCGGTCGCCCGGGTGGTGGAGCCGGCGCTCGCCGAGAAGCTCGCCCTCGGCGTCGACGCAGGCCTCGCCGCCGCGCGCGCCGCCGGTCCCGAGGCCGCCGTCTGGAAGCGCCACGCGGCCTTCGTCGAGGCGCTCGCGCCGCTCCGGCCGGCGATCGACGCGCTGCGCGCCGAGCTGGCGACCGGCGCGCCCGGCGACCTGCTGGCGCGCATCGACCAGGCGCGCAACGAGCTGCTCGCCGCCGGGAAGAGCCGCGGCGAGGTGGTCAAGTCGGCGGGCTTCCGGTCCCTGAGCTGGATGGCGCGCGTCGTCGCGGCGAAGCACGGGCAGCGCCGCCCGTTCGAGCTGGCCATGCCGCCGCCGTTCTTCCCGACGCGCGAGCACCTCGACGAGGCGCGGCCGAAGGAGCCGAAGATCCGCATCGACCTCGACCAGGGCTGGTTCGCGGCCCGGAGCGACGCGCTCGGCGGCGAGTGGAGCCCGCAGACCGAGGCGGGCCGGGGCCTGAAGACGTTCGTGCTGCCGATCAAGGCGGTGAAGCAGAACGACGACGGCACCACCACCCTCACGCTGCAGATCCGCGGCAAGGTCTCGTATGCGGGCGGCTGCCGCGTCGAGCTGGTCTTCATCGACGCGGAGGGCCAGGGATGGGGCCGGGACAAGTGCTCCGCCGGCTCCACGGAGACGATCGAGGAGGGCCCGCCGTCGGTGACGGTCGCCACCGCGGGCCTCGTCGCCGCGAAGCCGGGCCACGTCGTCGAGCTGGTCGCGCGCGAGGACGGCGCCGACGCGCACGTCGTGCGGGTCTGGGACAAGAAGCAGAAGCGCATCCTGTCGATCGGGCCGTTCGCGCTGTGACGGCGCGCGCGCGTCAGTCCACGCACTCGGGCGGCGCGAGGTTGAAGTAGGGCTTCTGGTTCTGCGCCAGGCCGGCCTTGATGGTGGCGAGACACTCCTTCACGGCCGTCGCGCGCGTCAGCGATCCCATCCACGCGGTCGACAGCTCACCGTTGATCGTGTCTTCGGGCAGAGCGATGGCCGTCTGGATGTGGCACTCGCGGCAGCCGGTGTCCTTGCACTCGTCCGTGGGACCCCAGGGGTTGCCGCAGGGCGCGCCGCCGTTGCCGACGCCGTCGACGCACATGTGATAGTTGCGCCACACGCCCTGCACCTCCTCCGGCAGGTCCGCCTGGTTGCCGCTCGTGCAGGCCGGGTTGTAGGTCGTCGCCAGGGGCTGGCCGTCCTTGGTGAGCGTGTCGTTGCCGCGCGGATACCAGAACGTGGCCCACTTCCAGTAGGTGATGATGTCGCCGGTGCCCGAGGAGATGTGCAGGCCGACGAGGTACTGTCGGGGACCGCTCGGCGGCTGGTAGCTGTAGAGCGCGTCGGGATCGGCGCTCATCGGCAGCTTCCCGAGCGGGCGCCAGAACGCCTTGTAGATGCGGGCCGACGGCGTGAACGGCGGCATCCAATCGGAGCTGCCGTCGTTGCAGTACGCCACGCGGGCCGCCTGGGCGCACGCCGACAGATAGCCGCCGGCCATGGCATCCGTCCATGCCTCGGTGCTGAACAGGATGCTCTTGTCGCCGAGCGCACGGTCGGCGGGGTGGGGCAGACCGGCGGGCGCGTTCGGGCCGTCGTACAGCACCGACCGCGGGATGGACGACTCCCACGACGGCAGGCCGATGACGCTGGTGCGCGTCGACCGCTCGTAGACGCACCAGGCGTTCAGGCGCGGGTTGCTCGCGACGTCGTCGTCCTCGCAGCTCGGCTGGATCGCCTGCACCTGGCCGGACCCGCCCGCGAGCGCCGGCACGTAGGGCGCGAGCGTCGTCTCGTGCGGGGGCGGCGGCGGGGGCGGCTCCGGCGGCAGGCCGCCGGCGCACGGGCGGATGACGAGCTCGCCGGCGCCGAGGTCCGGTGTCGCCGCGAAGTCGCAGTCCCCGCAGTCGCCGGCGGGCGTGCCGCCGTCGAGCGCGCGCGAGACCTGCACGGCGAGCGCCTCGAGCATCGACTCGTAGCCGCGCCGCGGATCGGAGGCGCGGGCGCGCACCGAGATCTCGCGGCTGCCGCGATCGCCGCCGGTCATCGCCGGGCGCGCGAGCAGCAGATCGACCTGCACGCCCATCCGCGGATCGACGCCGTCGCGGGGGACGCGCACCCGCAGCTCGCCGCGGCCGGCGTCCCAGCGCACGCCGCCGACGACGCCGCGCGAGGCTTCGAACGTGGGGCACAGGTGGCGCGCGCGGGTGTCGGGGCGCACGTCGCGCAGCAGGCCGAAGCGCACCGCGGGGGTGGCGTCCGCGTCGCCCGACTCGAAGAGGCGCGGGCACTTCGTGCCGGCGGTGGGCACGGGGCCGACGCGCAGCAGCACCGTCTGCGGATCGCCGAACGGCAGCTGCTCGAGCCGGACGTCGCCGAAGTAGAACGAGACGTGGTGGCCCGTGGGCAGGCCCTCGCCGCGCAGCTCGACGACGTCGCCCTCGCGCAGCACGGCGCCGGCGGCGAGCGGTCGGCCGGTGCGGTCGTACAGCGCGCGGGCGATCGGCGGCGCGCCGAGGCCGCACGCGAGCGTCGGGGCGCGGGCGAAGCCGGGCGCCGGGTAGGGGGCGGGCAGCGCGACGCGGCGCCCCTGCAGGGCGCGCACGAGGTGGGCGTGGTCGACGCCGTCGATGTCGCCGTCGGCGTCCGTGTCGGCCGCGGCCTCGCAGCGCACCGCCGGGCGGCGCCGGCTGACGAGCTCGACGAGCTGGCGCGCGTCCTCGTCGTCCACGCGGCCGTCGTCGTTCACGTCGCCGCGGATGAACGGTCGCCCGGCGTAGGCGACGTGGCCGCCGACGGCCGTCTCGCCCTCCGCGGACTCGAGCACGACGGCGCCGCTGGCCACGGCGGCCTCGGGGCGCGGCGCGCGCAGGACGAGCCGGCCGTCGTCCTGCGCGACGATGGCGGCGCGCTCGCCGGCCACGCGGGCGCCGACCACCTGGCGGAGCTGGCTGCCGGTGATGGTCACGAGCGCGCCGCCCGGCGAGACGTCGGCCTGCGTGCAGGCCGCGTCCGGCGGCGGCGTGAAGTCGGCGAGGCGGACGCGCGCGAAGCTGGCCGTCCGCGCGCCGGCCGCGCCGGGCGCCGCCTGGGCCGCGGCCACGGCGAGGGTCGTCTCGGCCAGCGCGGTCGCCGCCGAGTCGAAGGTGAGGTGGTCGAAGAACGTCTGGCCGTCGGGCGACCAGGCGGCGGTCAGGAGGCCGCCTTCGCGCCGCAGCCGCAGGTGGACCGGCAGCTCGACCGGCAGCTCGGGCGCCGCGGCGACCTCGTCGCCGGTGCGCACGCCGGCCAGCAGCCGGGCGGCGCCGTCGCCCTCGCGGACGACGGAGAGGTGCATGCGCGGGCCCTCCGGCAGGCGTCCGGCGGTGCGCGCCTCGAGCCCGCCGAGGCCGCCCGCCTCGACGTCCACCAGCAGCGCGTCGAGCGTGAAGTCGTGGTCGACGTTCTGCGTGAGCGTCCGCAGCGCGTCGCTCGCGCCGTGGCCCGCGCCGTCGCTGCACAGCGTGAAGGCGCCGTCGCCGTCGGGCGCCGAGCTGCCGGGGGTCGCCAGGCCGAGGTCGATCGCGTTCCAGTCGGGGACGGGCACCGCGGGCGGGCAGGCCGCGTCCCGCTGGGCGAGGGCCGGGGACGCGAGGGCGAGCGCGCCGAGGCACGCGGTCAGGGGCCATTTCATGGTTCACTCCTCCGTACGGGGAGTGACGCGCGCCGGCGCGGGTGTTTTCGGCGCGAGCCATCCCCGCTTCCGGGGGGGCACGTGCCAGCGATGTGTCTGGCACGTGCCGGCTCGGATCGGGCCTCCGCGCGCTCGCCAACCACGGTGGCACGGGGGGCGGGCGTGTGGCACGGCCGCTGCAATCCTCTCCGGCACCAACCCGGAGAGATGCCATGTTTCAGCGCACCATTCTGCGAGCCGCCCTCTGCGTCACCTTCTTCGCCACCGCGTCCCAGGCCCAGCGATCGGGATACGAGGACACGCTCGATCCGTCGCTCGCGCCGACGCCGGTCTCGGTCGTCCGGCTGCCCCGCGTCCGGCCCGTCCAGCTGCAGACGACCCTGCCGCTCGGGGGCGACGGGTACCTTGACACGGGGGCGCTCGTCGCGCCGGACGACGGACTGCTGCTCATCGAGACGGTCACCGCCCGCGCGGACCTGCCCTGCGCCCAGCACGTCACGCTCGCGGTGACGACCCGGGTGAACGGCCAGCCGGTGAAGCACCACTTCACGATGAGCACTCAGGGCAAGTTCTACGAGACGCCCGAGGATCCCTACGAGAGCAACTACTACTACGACATCGCCGTCGGCACGCATCCCGTCCGCCTCTACGCCGACGCGGGGAGCGTCATCGACGTCGAGGTCCTCCGCAGCTCCGAAGGCTTCGACTGGACGCAGCTGTCCGTGTCGCTCTCCGGGCAGATCCTGCCGGACTGACCGGCGTTCGGCGTGCGGTGGCGCGCGGATTGGCCTATGTTCGCCGGGATGTCGGGACCGCTACGGCTCCTCGTGACGTGCTCGATGCTCGCCGGCCTGTCGGCGGGGTGCGACATGGAGGCGGGTCTCCTGACCGCCGCCGACGCCCCGCCGGCCGCCGACGCCGGGGTCGAGGCCGATGGGGCGGCGGGCGAGGCGTTCGACGTCGGCCCCCGCGACGACGCCGGGGCGGACGCCGCCGCGCCGCCCGATGCCGGTGGGCCGGCGCCTGGCGCGGACGCCGACGCGTCGCCCGACGCCGGCGGGCCGGCGCCCGACGCGGCGCCGCCGCCGCCGCCCGCCGACGCCGCGCCGGCGCCGCCCGCCGACGCCGCGCCGCCCCCGGCTCCCGGTCCGCTCGGCCGCAACGACGACCCGACCACCGTGGTCGTCTTCAGCCAGAACATCCGGATGCGTCAGGACAACTGGCGCAACATCGTCCGCTGCCTGGGCGACCGCGCCTGCAACGGCATGGGCGCCGTGCCCGACATCATGCTGTTCCAGGAGGCCTCCTGCGAGGACGTGCGGGGCATCCGCTCGCTGCTCTGGAAGCCGCGCGCCGAGGGCGGCCTCGACATCGAGGGCTGGGAGCACCTCTGTTTCGACAATCCGCGCTCCGGGGGCGTGACCGGCCACTGGCTCTCCAATGCCATCCTGTTCCGGAGCGATCGCTTCGAGGTCGACGAGAGCCGGCGCGTCGAGTTCCAGACCGGCGACGGCCGTTCGTGCGATCTGCGCGGGCGCATCCTGCCCGTCGTGAAGCTGCTCGACCGGCCGCGCGCCGCCGCCGGCCTCGCCGAGCGGCGCGTCACCGTCGCCGTGCGCCACGACGACCACTTCGGCGACGGCATCAAGAACACGTGCGACTCGCCGGACGCGCCGACCGTGTTCTGCGCGTGGCGCAACTCGAAGATCATCGACGAGACCGTCCGCGAGATGGGCGGCGGCCTGCTCGTGATGGCCGGCGACTGGAACTACGCCGCGAAGTACTGCGAGTACGAGGGCGCGCCCGCCGACCGCTGGAAGTATGCCTATGCCTGCACCACGCGTGGCATCTGGGACCCGTGCGACGACGGGCGGACGCCCAACCTGGGCTGGCGCGACCCGCTGCTCGAAGCAGACCCCACCGTCTACGACCGCAGCAAGGCCATCGACTTCGTGCACGTGAAGGACGCCGGCGCCGTCGTCCTGAACCGCACCGCGCGCAACGACCGCCCGGGCGTCGTCGGCGCGCACTTCTACTGCGCCGGCCACGGACCGTACAGCGGCCCCGAAGGCGCCGACGAGTCCCAGAAGATGACCGACCACGCCGGGCGGCTGCTGCGCGTCCACTACTGACGGCGTCGATGGACAATTCCGCAGTCGATCCGTGAGGATGCGGGCATGCGCGCCCCCCCGTCGGTCGTCGTTCTGCTCGCGTGTCTGCTGTGCGCCTGCGCGGACGCGCCGCCGCCCGGCGGCACGGACGCCGGCTTCGCGCGGGACGCCGGCCTCGCCGCGGACGGCGGCGCCATCGCGGACGGCGGCGCGCCCCGGCCCGACGGGCGCGTGCGGGGCGACGCGGCGGCCGCGGACGGCGGACCGGGGCGCGAGGACGCCGCGGGCGGCGGTCGCCCCGACGCCGACGCGCCGCCGGCGCCCGCCGAGGTCGTCGCGGCGGACGTCGTCGTCTTCGGCGCCGGCACCGGCGGCGTGGCCGCGGCCATCCAGGCGGCGCGGCTCGGCGCGCGCGTCGCGCTCGTCGAGGAGACCGACTGGGTCGGGGGACAGGCGACGGCCGGCGGCGTCAGCACCATGGACGAGGGCCCGTTCGCCAACGACACCGGCGTCTACGCCGAGTGGATCGCCCGCGTCGAGGCCGAGTACGCGGCGCTCGGCAAGCGGGCGCGGCGCTGCGGCATCCGCGCCGTGCCGTGCATGGAGCCGGCGGTGGGCCAGGCCGTCCTGCGGCAGATGCTCGCCGAGGCGGGCGTGGCCCTCTACGAGCGCACGACGGCGGTCGAGGCGGAGACGGTCGCGCGCGGGCCACGGCGGACGCTCGTCGCCGTCGAGGCGACGCCGGGGCGGCGCTTCGAGGCGCACGTCTTCATCGACGCGACCGAGTACGGCGACCTGCTCCCGCTCGTCCCGCTGCGCTACCGCGCCGGCAACTCGACGAGCGACGCGCTCGACCGCGGCGCCTGCGTGCAGGACGTCACCTACGCGCCGATCATCAAGCGCTACGCGGGCGGCGTGCCGCCGCCGCTCCTGCTCGAGGAGCCGCCGGGCTACGGCCCCGAGATCGAAGCGGAATTCGCGTCCGTCGTCGCCCGCGGAGGGCGCGACTGGGACGCCCTGGGCTGGGGCGCCGGCTACCCCGTCGACTGGACGACGCACGTCAGCTACCGCGCCACGCCCGACTCGTCGGCGCCGGGCGACAGCGTGCCGGGCGACTCGCGCACGATCACCAAGACCGGCGTGAACTGGGCCAACGACTTCCCGTACACGGTCGGCGACCTCTCGCCGGCGCGACGCTTCGAGGCGAACTGCGCGGCGAAGCTCCGCACGATGCAGTTCCTCTATTACGCGCAGCACGTGCTCGGCGAGACGGAGTGGTCCGTCGCCAACGACCAGGGATACGACACACCGTACAACCGCGAACGGAACGACTGCCCCGGCATCCCCGGCCCGCTGGACGCGATCGAGCGGCACTTCCCGCCGATGCCTTACGTGCGCGAGAGCCGCCGCATGGTGGGCCTGCACACGCTCACCGCGTCCGAGATCCGGCGGCCGACGCCGACGCCGTACCCCACGTCGGTCGCCGTCGCCAGCTACGCCGTCGACCTGCATGCGTGCGACGCCGAGTCGGATCTCGAGGCGGACCTCGAACGCGCGTCCGACCGGCCCGCCGGCTTCGCGGCCGGGGCGTTCCAGATCCCGTTCGAGTCGTTCATCCCCGTGGACGTCGACGGCTTCCTGCCCGCCGAGAAGAACCTGTCGCAGTCGCGCTTCGTCTCGGGCGCGACGCGCTTGCAGCCGAGCACGATGCACACCGGCCAGGCGGCGGGCGCGATCGCCGCGCTCGCGTCGCGCAGCGGGCGGGCGCCGCGCGACGTCGACCCGCTCGAGGTGCAGCTCGCGCTGATCGACGCGGGCCTGCGCGTCGGCGTCCATGACTTCGCGGACGTGCCCCGCGGCAGCCCGCACTGGTCGGCCGTGGAGCTGGCGTCGGCGCGGGGCATCCTCGTCGGCCGCGCGCAGGGACACTTCGGCGCCGCCGAAGCGATGTCGCGGGCCCAGGCGGCGGTGTGGCTGGCGCGCCTGCTCGCGCTCGACACGTCGCCGCCGGCGCGCCCGTCGTTCGACGACGTGCCGGCCGATCACTTCGCCTATGTGTTCGTCGAAGCCATCCGGCGCGCGGGCCTCACGTCCGGCTGCGGCGCGTCCCGCTTCTGCCCCGAAGAGCCGCTCTCGCGCGCCCAGGCGGCGGCGAAGCTCGCGCGCGGCCTCGGCTTCGACGCGGCGGCGGCGCCCGCCGCCCCTCTCTTCGCCGACGTGCCCGCGGACTCGCCGCACTTCGCGGCCGTCCAGTGGCTCGCCGCGCAAGGCATCGTCAGCGGCTGCGCCGAGGGGCGCTTCTGCCCGTCCGACGCGCTGAGCCGCGGACAGGCGGCGCTGCTGACGCGGCGCGTGCTCGAGCGTCAGCGGCTCGGGCGCTGACGGTCGCCCGACCGTCGGCCGACCGTCGATCGTGGCCCGCGGCGGCGCGGCAGCGCCGTCGCACGGGCGTCCAGGCATGGCACGACTACTGCTCTGGTGTCGCCTCGTCCGCGGGGCGACGGTCGCTCCCGAGACACGACCCATCCAGAGGAGAGATGCCATGCTGCGCAAGCTGACGAAGACGCTCGTGCCCGCCCTGTTCGCCGTCCCCGCGGTCGCCTCCGCCCTGCCATCGGTGCAGGGTGGCGCGGACCGCCAGCACTTCACCGTGAGCGGCCACCTGACGAAGTCCGCCGGCGGCGCGCTCGCCGGCCGCTTCATGATCGTCGTGCGCCCCGACGTGCCCGACTCCTCGACGCTGGCCGTCGTCTGCACCTACACCGGCTTCACCAACTTCACCGTCGTCGGCAATCAGACGCGCTTCGACGCGCGCGGCACCTGCACGACGCTCGACGACGAAGGCACGCTGCCCAGCTGGTCGGCGGCGAACCGCTTCACGATCACCGACAACGGCGCCGGTCCCGACCTGCTCGACGTCAACATGTACGGCGCGAACGGCATCGCCATCCCCGGCGGCGCCGTGAGCTTCGGCGACTTCACCGTCACGCCCTGACGGGGCCGCTTTCAGTGCTCGCCCAGCAGGAGAGACGAGCGGGGGAACCCGGTCACGGTCAGCGAACCGTCCGGATCGATGTGAAACTCGACCTCCGCCGCATCGTCGAGAGCGGCCGGCCCGTACCGGGCAGTGAGGAAGTGGACGCGCTGGTTCGACGATCCACGCCACGGCAGGCCCTCGGCCCGGTCGCTCTCGACATACCTGCCCGCGACGAGCACGTCCGTGGCCGCGAGGAGAGCGCGGTGCGCTTCGGTCGCGAGCTCGGCCAGCTCGTAGCCGGAGAACACGAAGACCGAGAGCCCCGCCGCACGCACCGCGCGGCCGACCTCGGCGAGCGCCCGGGCCTGGGCGAAGGGCTCGCCGCCGGTGAAGGTCACGCCCTCGATCCCCGGGGTCGCGCGGATCCGGGCGACGAGGTCGGCGACCTCCGTCACCTCGCGCCGCCGGAATGCCCACGTGTCGGGGTTCCAGCAGCCCCGACACCCCAAAGGACAGCCCTGTACCCACACCACAAATCGCTCGCCCGGTCCGTTCGCGGCGCTTCGGGGGAGGGTGCGCGCGAGGTTCAGGCGCATCAGTAGGTGCGCTTCACGAGGACGAGGCGGACGGTCTCGCCCTCGCGCGTCTCGGTGACGCGGTAGCCCATCTTCTTCGCCCGCTCGTACACGGCCTGTCGCTGGGCCTCGACCAGGCGCCGCCGCTCCTCTTCCGCCCGGCGGCGCTCCTCGGCGGCGAGCCGCTCCTGCTTGACCTGCCGGTGGGCCTCGTAGCGCGCCACGAGCTGCGCGAGCCACCCGTCGCCGAAGCGAGCGCGGTCGTAGTCGCTGACGATCGCCTGGTATCCGGTCGGCGTGGCGAGGAAGCCGATGTCGTTCGAGGCCGCGCCGAGGTGCTGGCGGCGGATCACGACGTTCGCCGTCTGCGCGCGGCCGTCGCCCTGGTATCCGACGAGCGCCACGGGTGCCTCGTGGATTTCGACCTTGGTGCCGTCGAAGCCGAGGTCGGCAAGCGCCGCGAGCAGACACTCGCGGTCGATCATCGGCGTCATGAGCCGCAGGTAGGCGCTCACGGCTTCTTGCCCACTGTCTGCTTGCGCGCCGCCGTCACCCGTCCGGTGCCGGCATCTGGCTTGCGATCAACGCTCGCCTTTCCCGGCGCCAGTCCGTCGAGGAGGCGCTCGAGATCGCGCATGCAGGCGTCGCCGGTGAAGCCCTCGGCGTCGGCGGTGATGCGGCCGTCCCGATCGATCTCGACCGTGATGATCTGCTCTTTCATGCGTCCTCCGAGACCAGATCGGCCGGGAACCGCGCGGCGGCCGCTTCCCCCGCCGCCAGCGTCTCCCAGTCGCGGATGACGAGGTAGCGCTGTTGCCCGCGGCTGCGGAGCTCGCCGACCTCGGGCAGCGCTTCGTGGGGAACCGCCGGCGCCGCGCGTGCGGTCGTCGCGGCCGGCACGAACCGGTTGCCCGGCTTCCTGGCGGCGGCGCTCGCCGGCGGCTGGAACACGAACGGCTCCTCGATGCGCTTCCCGAGCGACGCGATCTCCTGGCCGAGGGCGGCGACGTCCTTCTCCGCGCGCGTCTGCTCGTCCGACAGCTTCTTCCGCCGAGCCGCCCGGTCCTTGCGGGCCTTCTTGTCCTCGGGCTCCGGGGCCTCGTCGTGAGTGGTGAGCTCGGCGCGGACACCGGCCAAGCGCGCCTCGGCCGCGGCGAGCGCCTCGCGCCGGGCGCCCAGGTCGGTCTTCGCCGCCTCGATCCGAGCCTGCCACGCCCGCTGCTGCTTCTCGCGCTCCTCGTCCTCGCGGGCCTTGCGCTCGGCGTCCTCGAGGTCGTTCTGCAGCTTCGCCGCCTGCGCCTCGAGCTCGGCCAGTCGCGCGAACATCGGCGGCGCGGCCGCCGGCCCCAACGCCGAAGGGCGCTCCTTCCGCAGCCGGGCGACCTCGGCGAGCGCCTCGCGCTGGGTCCGCTCGAAGCCGAGGAGCGCGCTGACGAGGCGGGAGAACGTCCGCCCGAGGCTGCCGCGATGCTTCTCCGCGCTCTTGAGCGCCTCCCAGAGGCGGTCGAGGCGCGACGCCCACTCTTGGTCGACGGCGCGCCATCGGGCGTGCAGCGCGTCCTCGGCCGCGCCGGCGGGGACGAGGGGCGGGACGACCGTCCAGCGGTAGCGCACCGTGAGCGCCAGCGGCTGCGGCGGTGGCCACGTGGCGGGCGCCGTCTCCTCCATGACACGGATCGACGCGGCGCGCACGTCGGCCACCGCGATCTGCTGCTGGCGCTCGACCGCCCGCGCCGCGGTCTCTCCGGGCAGCCAAAGCCGGACGCCGTCGCGCGCGTGGTCGCCGAGGCGCGCGCCGACGCGGAACGTCCAGCGCGCCGGACCGGCGAGGAGGCGCGCCGCCTCGCCCGCCTGCGCGGCCGTCAGCACGATCCGCAGCCGGTCGCCGCTCCCCGGGAGCAGCAGAGTGCCGCCGTCGTCGCGCGCCGCGAGGTCGGGCAGCCCGAGCTCGTCCCACACGACCTCGGCGCCATCGCGGACGAGCCGCGCCAGGCGCTCGTGGTGCTCGCCGCCGGCGCGGACCCACAGCCGGCGCGGCGCGGCGTCCGGCAGCGGGAGCGTGGCGAGGTGCAGCGACGCGCGTTCGGTGTCGAGGCCCGCCTCCGAAGGCGGGACGAGGCGCACCGGTGCGGACGGCGGCACCTCCGGCACGTCGAACGGACGCTCGGCCGCGGCGCGCCACGCGAGCTGCCGCCCGCCGGTCCACGCCTCCTCGGTCGCCTCGTGCCAGAACAGGCGCAGGAACACCATGCGGAACGCTTCGGTCTGCGCCGCGTCGAGCCGCAGCGTCCACGGGCCGGACTGAAGCTGCGCCGCGCCCGTACGGTGGACGCCGCTGACCGGCACCTCCGGCACGCGGCGCACGAGCACCTTCGGGCACGCGAGGAGCCGCTTGTCAGCGGTGCCCCATCCGGGCGGGACGAGCGCGTACACCCTGGCGCCGGCCTCGGCGTGCGCGATCAGCTCTGCGAGCGCCGGCCCGGCGTCGGCGCCGAGCATGACGAGCACCGGTCCGTCGCGCTCCGGGGCGGGCGGCGCCACGGCCCCCTCCCGGAGCGCGACGGGGGCGGGTGGCGCCTCGGCCCGCTCCTGGAGCAGCCACGAGCGTCGCTCGGCGGCTCGTGGGGGCGCAGCGTCCTCGATCCACGCCGTGGGCAGGACGCTGTCGCGGCGGTCCTCGACACGCTCCCGCTCGATGCGGCGGATGGGTCCGTTCGTCACCGCGCGCCTCCGTTCAGCCACTGTCGCATCGCCGGCCCGACGTCGTCCGCCACCCGGTATGCCAGCAGGTCCCGCCAGCGCAGGGGCGCGTCGGGGCCGGCGCCGGGCGCGCCCGGCCGCGCGTCGAGCGGGCTGTTGCTCATCTGCCAGCCGAACGCCGACTGCCCGATGGGTCGCACCAGGAAGTAGCGGTCGTGGGGCGCGCTCCGCCCGAACACGTCCCGGTAGAGCCGGGGGGCTGTCCCGGTGAGTGCCCGGATCTGCGCCGCGTCGGTCTCCTCGTCGCCCGTCCACACCTCGAACGCCGCCGTCGCCTCGACCGCCCGCACCGCCTGCACCAGCAGCTTCAGCGCGCCGAGGTTGCCGTCGCCCCGGACGTACCGATCGCACAGCAGCACCTTGGCCGGCCGGTGACCGTCCAGCAGTCGGTCGACGAGCCGACGCATGGACCAGTCGCCGCGATAGGGCACGCGAATGGCGCCCGTCGGCGCCGGCGACGTCGCGGCGACCGCGGGCGCCCCGATCGTCAGCGGGCCGAGCTCCTCGGGCGCGACAGCTCGCGGAGCGAGATCGACGGGCGCGGCGAGCGACCAGAAGAGCTCGGGCCTGTCGCGATGCCACGTCGCGTCGATCAGCGTGTCATGCGCCGGGAGCGTCGGCCGCGACGGTTCGAGGGGGGTGTCCTCGACTACGTCGGCGAAAGTACGCCGGACCTCGCTCCGGCTTCGATAGGCGGGCCGACGCGAGAGGTCCCGCACGAAGTTCGCCAACGCCCAGCGTGCTGCGTCGGGGGCCGTCGCCGGGCCGATCGGCACACCCTCGAGCGTCACGCCGTCGTAGGACCCCTTGCCCGGCACATCGACGCGCTGCAGCTTCAGCGTCTTGCGGAAGGCGTCCTGCTCCGCGTCGGTCAGCCCGTCGAAGGCGACCGCGAGTCGCTGCTCGGCGGCCTGCCAGCGGCCGAACGCCGCGAGCGGGCCGTGGCCCCATGTCTCGGCGAGCCGCCAGAGGTCGAGGCCGTCGGTCTCGGGCTCGTGCCGGAAGGGACGGTGCCCGCCCTGCGTCGCGTCGATCGCGCCGTCGAGCTGCCACTGCTCCCGGCCGGCGCCGAAGTCGAGCGTCCAGCGCAGGCGGCACGTCGTGGCGGCGACGCGGGCCATGCAATGGCGCTGGCCATTGGCTGACGGCAGCGCACGGACGACGAACCTCTCCCTGGGCTCGACGACCGACCGGAAGGTGGTGCCGAGGTCGGGCGCGAACGGCAGCTGCTTGATCATCTCGAAGCGCCCGTCGCGGGTCGACGCCAGGCGCTCGGCGGCGAGCGCGCGGGCGCCGAAGAGCGGATGCTGCGCCAGCCACAGGTCGTAGATGCCCTGCTCGGGGACGGGCGCCTCGTCGGTCTCCGCCACGTCCTCGCCGAGCGCGGTGAGGCCGCCGTGGCGGTCGCAGAGGCCGAGCAGCGCGCACCAGGCGATCACGTTGCGCGCGCCCGCGTCGGACAGGCCCGGGAGGGCCGCCTGCACGGTCGCCGGCGTGATGCGGTTGCCGTCGTCGCGCGCCGCGCGGCACAGCAGGCCGAGCTCGGGCCGGCGCTCCAGCCACGCCATCTCGGCGAAGACCGCCACGCGCACTACGGAGATTTCGGATTGAAGCACCGCTCTCATCGGGACTCACGCTTCCAGCGAGCGACCAGGGCGTCGTCGACCCGGCGCGTCTTCTTGGCGAGCTGTTCCAGCTCGGCGATCCCGCAGTCGGCGAAGTAGTTCGCTCGACCCACGATCACGAGCTTCTGCCGCGCCCGCGTGACGGCGACGTTCAGGCGGTTCGGGCTGTCGAGGAAGCCCACGCGCGACGTGTTGCGCATCGAGAGGGCGACGAGGTCCGCCTCGCGACCCTGGAAGCGGTCGACCGTCCCGCACACGATCTCGACGGGTGCGTCCCGGACGATGAAGCGCGTCTTCCGATGGTCGCCCGTCACCGACTTCAGCCTCTCGGACAGCGCCCCCTCCTGCTTCACGTAGAAGCAGAGGCAGGCGACCTCCCACAGCGGCGGGCCGCGTCGCTTCGGTGCCCCCTTGCGGCGCGCCCACGCGATGAATTCGCGCACGAGGCCGGCGACCACGTCCACCTCGTCCTGGTTGACGCCGCCGTGCTCGTCCCCGGCCACGTGTGCCCATTCGCGGCGCTCGGACGCGTGGAAGTCCCAGCCGAGGTCCGCGTCGCGGTGGGCGATCGTGTTGGCGTCCTCGAGCGCCCGGCCCGCGTAGATGAGCTCGCGCGGGAACGACGAGATGTGTGGGTGCATCCGGTGCTGGAAGCGCAGGCTCCCGAAACGCGCGGCGAAGACGTCGGGGCGCGACGCGCGCAGCCCGGCGGTGAGCGCGCTCGGCCGGTTCGCCCGCTCGACGCCGATGCCTTCCTGCAGCACTTCGAGAATGCTCGGCAGCCCGATGTCCTCGATCTCGGCGATCGACTCGCCGATGTCGGCCGCCTGGGGCTTCAGCCACTCGAGCTCTTTGCGAATCCGTTCGCGCTCGCCGTCGTCGTGGCTGTGCCGGAGCTCGTGGACACGCGTCAGACGCCACGCCAGCTCGCCGGCCAGGTCGTGCCGGGACAGCCATCCGGCCTCGTGCGCCTCACACTCGGCGAAGGTGGTGATGGTGTCGCGGCGCTCCTTGTAGGACGTCGGCAGCCTGCCCGACTGCGCGAGCCACCACTGCTGGCGGGTCCGCAGCGCGTTCCCCTCGGGCAGCGGGGGCTCGCGGGCGAACAGCACGTTCGCGGGCAACAGGCCCGAGACTTCGGGCAGCAGGTCCTCGCCGACGAGCACCCAATCGGCCGCGGCGGCCCGCAACGCCTCTGGGCGTCCCGAGCCGAGCTGCTGCGGGGTGACGACGTCGATGGCGCCGCCGGACGTCGCGCCCCGGGCGGCCACTCGGACGGTGGCGAGGTCGGGCTCGGGCTGGGCCGCGAGCTCGCGCGCCATCCACTCGAGCACTCCCGGCCGCTCGAGGAGGAGCCACCGCATCGCCTCCTGGCGCAGCCGGCGCCGGACGAGGCGGAAGCGCAGGAGGCACGCGCGCTGGTGATCGGGCGGAAACACCGGGCGATCGTTCTCGTCCACGAGGTCGCGCAGGTTCGCCACGATGTCGCCGCGATCGGCGAACGGCGGGAGCTGGCGCACGTCGCCCACGATGATCCAGCGCTTCGCCATGAGCGCCGGGACGAGGAACTCCTGGATGAGCGTCTTGCTGGCCTCGTCGACGATCAGAACGTCCCAGTGCGGGAAGGTGGTGATCGGCCGCTCGGAGACGTGCAGGTCTTCGTCCCGCCCGCGGAACAGCGGGTGGTTGACGATGCCCATCGTCGTGCCGCAGGTCAGGTTGGCGGCCATGATGACCGTCCGCTCCGCCATCTCGCGCCGCTCGCCGTCGCCGTAGCCGCGCATCGCCGGCTGCGCGCGCCACGCCTCCAGGAGCGCGGTGACGCGCTCGTCGAGCTGCGTGGCCTGGACCTTGTCGTCGACCTTGTCGACCTTGCCGATGCGGACGGCGTCGATCGGCGAGTCCGAGCCGATCAGGCGCTCGAGCACGTTGTCGATGGCCACGTGCGTCGAGGCGCACAGCAGGACGCGCTGCCCTTGCTCCACGAGCTGCTGGACGATCTCGCAGATCGCCGTCGTCTTGCCCGAGCCCGGCGGTCCCTCGAGGAACGCGAAATCGGGCGTCCCGAGCGCCCTGCGCACGAAGGCGCGCTGCTCCTCGGTGCCGCTGCGCTGTGCGTCGGTGAGCGCGCGCCAGACCTCGACCACAGCCGGCCGCACCTCGGGCCAGCGGGCGTGGCCCGGGTCCTCGCACAGCCGCAGCAGCCCTCGGTGATGGGGCAGCGGCCCCTCGGCAAGCTGGCGGAGCGCGCGTTTCTGCAGGAGCAGGTTGCGCACGTCCACCGGCAGGTACAGCGTCGTGCCCTCCGGCGGCAGGCGGTCGAGGAGGAGCTGGTAGCGATCCGGGTCGACCTTCTTCACCCGGAACGTCGAGTCGGGGTGGCGGCGCGGCTGCGTCCAGACGTCGCCGGCCTCTCCCTCACAGAACGCCGCGCGCGGATCGAGGAAGTCGTCGGCGTCCAACTTCTCCGGGGGCAGGAGCTGGATCCAGTGGCCGCGGCGCTCCCCGCCCTCCGCGTACCAGCGGTAGCGGACGCCATCGTCGCCCCGCAACAGCCCGTCCGCGGGCGGCTCCTCGACGCGCAGGCCTCCGGCGCTCACCTCGAAGGTTCGATCCTCGGCGTCGGTGACGCAGCGCAGCCCCTCCCGGTGCGGCATCCGCTCGGCTTCCACCTTCTCGCCGTCGACGAGCAGCTCGCAGTCGCCGTGCTCGCCCTCGAGCACCAGGATCCAGTGGTCCTCGCCGACGGTCCGCGGCTCCCCCCGGAGCGTCAGCGCGCGGCCTCGCAGGTCGGCGACCTTCGTGGGCGGCGGCGGGTCGGCCTCACGCCGCACCTCGCAATGCAGGCCGCACCACAGCAGCCGCTCCCCGGCGAGCAGCGTCTCGTCCGTGCTCACCCTCAGGCCGGCGGCGGTCATGTGCGCGGCCTGGACGCGCACTGGCACGGCGCGGTCGAGCACGAAACCGAACTGGGCGAAGTCGGGCGCCTTCTTCGCCGGCCAGTTCGCCAGTACGACGCCCGGGCGGGCGCGCGGCACGCGCAGGACGCTGTCGACGGGCTCGAGGCGGATCGTCGTGAGATGCCGCACCCGCTCCCACGGGAGCTGGTAGCGGGATTGCCGCTGCTTCGCGGTGTGGATGGCCTGGCCGAGGAAGCGCTGGAACGGTCCGAGCGTCCGCCACGCCTGGGCCATGACGGGCTTCGGTCGCTCGGTCACCGCGTCGAAGAACAGAACCTTCACGGCCGCGCCGCCGGGATGAACGGGTTGCGCGTCGCCTCCTGGCGCAACCGCGGCGCCTCCGCGCTGTCCGCGGGCAGCGACTCCGGCGCCTGGCCGCTGGCGAGCCGCGCCCGTACCTTCGCCCACTGCCGCAGCCCCTCGATCTGGTCGCGCATCGTCCGCGACAGCGGGAACGTCGCGTCGATCGCGCGGGCGATGTGCTCGGTCGCGAGCTCCCTGCCTTCGGCGAAGGCATCGTAGAGCCCCTCGCGCACCGCCTCCTCCAGCTCGGCGCCGGAGAACCCCGTCGACCGCGTGGCGAGGTCGTCGAGGTCGTAGTCGTCGGGATCGCGCCTCTTCTTCTTCAGGTGGATGGCGAGGATCTCCCGCCGGACCGCCGCGGTCGGCAGGTCGACGAAGAAGATCTCGTCGAAGCGCCCCTTCCGCAGCAGCTCCGGCGGGAGCATGTCGATGCGGTTCGCCGTCGCGACGACGAAGACGGGGTCGCGCTTCTCTTGCATCCACGTCAGCAGCGTGCCCACGACGCGCGCCGTGGTGCCGCCGTCCGTCTGGTCGGAGCTGCCCATGCCGGCCAGCCCCTTCTCGATCTCGTCGATCCAGAGCACACACGGGGCGAGCGCCTGCGCGACCTGCAGCGCGGTGCGGATGTTGCCCTCGGACTGGCCCACGATGCCGCCGAACACCTTGCCCATGTCGAAACGCAGGAGCGGGAACTGCCACGTCGCCGCGACCGCCTTCGCGAGCAGGCTCTTGCCGCAGCCCTGGACGCCGAGCAACATCACGCCCTTCGGCGCGTCCAGGCCGAAGTCGCGCGCGCCCGCGCCGAACGCGCGGCCGCGCCGGTCGAGCCACGTCTTGAGCTGGTCGAGGCCGCCGACGTCCGACATGCGGGCGTCCGTCGGGTAGTACTCGAGCACCTCGCTCTGCTTGATGATGCGCTCCTTCTCGCGCGCGACGAGCGGGACGGCGCCGTGGTCGAGCCGCCCGAACTCCGCCGCGGCCTGGCCGAACGCGAGCCGCGCCTCCATCACCGTCAGGCCGCGTGCCGCGTCGAGCAGCGCCTCGTCGGCGTATGCCTGGACGCCGAGCGCCCGCGCGGCGTCGTCGAGGACGACCCGCAGGTCGTCGACGCCGGGCAGCGCGAGCTCGAGCGTCGGCACCTCCTTGCGCAGGTCGGGCGGGAGCCCCGGCAGCGGCGTCGACAGCACGACGAGCCGGCGCGGCTCCGCTGGCATCCGTGCGAGCTCGCGGAGCCAGCGGAGCACGGGGTGGTGCTCCTCGCGCAGGAAGGGATGGAAGTCTTCGAGGATCCAGACGCCCGGCTCTTCCGAGGCACGGATCTGCGGTAGAAGTGCGAGCGGATCGGTCGCGGTTTCGTCCTCCACCTCCGTCAGTCCCGCGTCGTCACACCGGAGCAGACCGCCGGACTGACTCCAGATCCGCAGGGTCAGCCCCGTCTCGTTCGCGACGCCGACGACGAGCCCCCGCACGCGCTCCCACTCGTACGAAGCGACGTGGAGGAGGTTGGCGCCGGCGCGGCACAGGTGGAGCAACTGCTCGTATGCGCTCATTCGGCCTCGATGCGTGGCTGGCTGCCCGACTCTCGGAGACGCAATCCCGGGCCACACTGTAGTCCCGGTGCGACGTCCCACCAAGGATTCCGAAGGGACGGCCCATCGCCGAACACCGCCTCCGACTCGCCCGCCGCGTCGGGCGCGGCCTCGGGCAGCCCAAATGAGTGCCCACTCTTTCGGAAGTGTTTTTCCACCAGCGGTGCGTCCTTTCCGATTTCGATAAGAACGGCGCGCATGCCCTCGCGCCGAGGCCCGAAACACCGTGTGACGCGGACCGTGCTGGTACGGCTTCTCGCGACAACGACGGCGGGCACGGCGGCCGCGAGACAGGAGGAGAGCGAGATGGCCACGAAGACGACGAAGCAGGTGACGGGGCGACTCGAGGTGGCGGCGCTGCTGACGTGCGCCGAGCTGGTGCTGCGCGGGCCGGCGCGGGCGCGCTTCGAGCAGACGAACGCGGGGCGGATCTACGTGCCGATCCTCACCCGGCACGACCAGGCGCTCCGGGCAGCGAACGCCGCCCCCGCGCCCGCGCGCACGGACTGGCGCGAAGCGATGGCGGCGCAGGACGCGCTCGGCGCGCGCGTCTGGGTCGGGCTGAAGACGATCGAGGACAGCGCCGCGGTCACGGCGGAGGTCCGGACGGCGGCGGGCAAAGTCCGCCATGCCTTCAGCCCGAAGAAGCCGCGGCGCACGTCGCCGGCCACGCGCGTGCAGCGGGCGTCGGCGGTGCGCGACCGGATGCGGACGGTGGCCGACGCGCTGGCGCGGCTGCCGGTGGCGCCCGGGGGCGAGGCGTTCGGCGTGCTGGTCGAGCGCTGGTGCGCGATGGGCGCCGCCTTTCGCGAGGGCGTCGTCGGCGACCGGGTGGCGCGCGCCGCGGACGAGGCGCGTCCGACCTCGACGCCGCCCTACGTGCTCGCGCACCAGTTGAGCGGCGCCCTGACGCGCGCGCGGACGACCCTGCGCGACGAGCTGTCGTCGGACGAGGCGCTGCCGCCCTCGCTCAAGGCCGAAGTGTTCGGCCTGTTCGCGGCGCTGACGGAGGAGCGCCGCGCGCTCGCCGCCCGGAAGCGCAACGGCGCGTCGAAGGCCGCCGCGACGCCGGCCGCTGCCGCCACGCCCGCGCCGGCCGCCGAGCCCGCGCCGGCCGCCGAGCCCGCCGCCGCGTCCCCCTCGACGCCCTGAGCCAGCCACGCCCGCGCCGGCCGTCGCCTGAAGCGCTCAGCGCGTCCGCTGCCAGTACCCCCACCACCCCGGCGGCGGCGTCGCACCGGCCGGCCAGCCGCCGGGCGGCGGATCGGGCACCAGCCCCGGCACCTGCACCGTCTTCCACGCGTAGCCCTGGCGGCGGTAGTTGCCGACCGGGCCCGGCCGGTGCGCGGCGATCGTCGGGTGGTAGATGAGGTAGTCGATCTCCTTGCGCATCACGTACTCGAAGGGCGCCACCTTGGTGTGCCCCGGCCGGTGCCCGCGCGCCGGCACCTCGTGCGCGATCCACTCGTCGTTCAGGCCGAGCACGTCGAGCGTGTACAGCCGCGAGTAGTACGGGATGATGCCCGCGGCCGTGGTGGCGAGCGACGCATTCTCGGGCGCGTTCGCGCCGAGCCACCGCCCGATGGCCGTGCACTGCTCGGCGAACATCGCCAGCCAGCCGATGGAGTCGACGCCGCCCTCGCTGCCGACCTCGAGGGCCTTGCGGTCGGTGCGGACCGTGCTCCAGACGAGCGCCGCCGCGAGGACGACGCCCGCCACCGCCATCCGCCGCGCCCCGATGCGCCCGGCGAGCCCGCGCAGCCCCAGCGCGGCGACCACGGCGAGGATGGGCAGGATCGGCACCAGAAAGCGGTACAGCGCCATGAAGTCGCCGCCGACGCTGGCGACGTGCACGCACATCACGACCGTGTAGAGGCCGGCGAGCGCCAGCAGGCGGCCCTGTCCGCGCGCGAAGAACGCGAGCAGCCACATGGCCCACGCGTGCTGGGTGAGGAAGAAGCCGCCGACGTAGTTGCCGCCCGGCTTCCAGAAGCCGGAGGCGCCGGTCTTGACGTAGTAGGTGTTGGGGAAGGGCCAGCCGTAGTACCACCAGCGCCACGCGTAGTAGGGCGCGAAGACGCCGGCGAAGGCCGCGCCCCACAGCCAGTCGCGTGCGTCCGGCAGCTTCCGTGCGAAGACGAGCGTCGCCAGGCGGTGCAGGCCGGTGAGGCCGAAGAGGAGCATGCCCTCGGGCCGCGTCATCGCCGCGAGCGCGAACCACAGACCGCTCCACGGGAAGCGTGTGTGCTCCCGCTCGCCGAGGTAGCCCGTCCAGCCGGCGGTGACGAGCAGCGTGAACAGCGCCGTCTCGAGGCCGCCGGTGGCCCAGCACGCATAGGCCGGCAGGGCGGCCAGGAGCGCCGGCGCGAGCGCGTCCCACCCAGAGCGGCCGTTGCGGCCGGTGAACCGCGCGACGAGCAGCAGCGTGCCGGCGGCGCAGGCGATGCCGAGCCACTTGCTCCACGGCACCGGGTCGAGGCCGAGCGCCATCACGCCGGCCATCACCATCGTCCACAGGAAGTTCGTGTAGCCCTCGACGCGCTCGCCGGGGTTGAAGACGAGCTCGCCGTGGCGCACCAGGTTGTCCGCGTAGCGGAAGGAGATGAACGCGTCGTCGTTGACGAAGTCGAAGACCAGCGCGTGGCCGACGAGCAGCGCCAGGGCCGCGCCGATCAGGCCGTATCGAATCGGGGAGGGTCTTTCAAGCATCTCGTGTGCGAGGAAGCTCGCGTTCCGGCCGTGTTTCGGAGGTGAAAGCGTCTGAAGTATATATCTCAGACGCGACCGGACGCGTTCACCGTCGAGAACCCCGGGAGAAACGACAGCTGAAACTCCACGGCAACACCACCGGCCTCAAGCCCAGCCAGAAGCACCGCCTCGAACGGCTCTACGACCGCAAGGTCCCCGCAGACCGCATCGTCTCCGCCCCGCTGGCGACCAGCCTGTGCGAGCTCTCGCACGAGACCGGCCGCCAGATCGGCATCACCGTCGACCGCGGCGGCCGCGTGCAGCACGTGATCGTGGGCGAGGCGGAGAAGCTGTTCCTGCCGGACCTCGGCCGCAGCCGCGCCGGCCACAGCCGCTTCCGCGGCGTGCGCCTGGTGCACACGCACGTGCGCGGCGAGCCGCTGACGAACGACGACCTCACCGACCTCGCGCGCCTGCGCCTGGACCTCATCGCGGCCATCGCCGTCACCTCCGACGGCCGCCCCGGCCCGATGTACCACACGCACCTGTTGCCCGACGGCTACGGGCGCGCGAACGCCGACCCCTCGACCACCACCGTGTGGGCCGAGGACGTCGACTTCCAGGCCTTCATCCGCGAGCTCGAAGAGGAGTTCGGCCGCCGCACCGTCGGCGCGCTCGAGACCGCCGGGCAGACGCGCGCCATCGCGGTGCACGTCACGACGGGGCAGGGCGACGACCCGGACGAGAGCCTGCGCGAGCTGCAGGAGCTCGCCACGACGGCGGGGGTGGTGATCGTCGACCGCATGGTGCAGCGGCGCCCGCAGTTCGATCCGAAGTACGTGATCGGCCGCGGCAAGCTGGACGAGCTGCTGCTGCGCTCGATGCAGCTCGACGCCGAGCTCGTGATCTTCGACAACGACCTGTCGCCGAACCAGGTGCGGGCCATCTCCGAGGCGACCGACGTCAAGGTCATCGATCGCACCCAGCTCATCCTCGACATCTTCGCCCGCCGGGCCCACACCCACGAGGGCAAGCTGCAGGTCGAGCTGGCGCAGCTCAAGTACACGCTGCCGCGTCTCGCCCACAAGACGGACGCCTTCTCGCGCCTCATGGGTGGCGTGGGCGGCCGCGGTCCCGGCGAGACGAAGCTCGAGATCGACCGCCGGCGCGCGCGCGACCGCATCCACCGCGTCGAGAAGCAGCTGAAAGAGGTGCAGCGCAGCCGCCAGACGCGTCGCCAGCGCCGCACGAGCCGCGACGTGCCCATCGTGTCGATCGTCGGCTACACCAACGCCGGCAAGAGCACGCTGTTCAACACGATCACCCAGAGCGAGGTGCTCGCCGAGAACAAGCTCTTCGCCACGCTCGACACCACCTCGCGCCGCGTGCGCTTCCCGCGGGAGCGCGAGATCGTGCTCACCGACACCGTCGGATTCATTCGGGATCTGCCGCCCGACCTCGTCACGGCCTTCAAAGCGACGCTCGAGGAGCTGCACGACGCCGACCTGCTGCTGCACGTGATCGACGTGAGCGATCCGCGCATGGACCAGCAGATCGAGTCGGTGGAGCGCATCCTCGAAGAGCTCGAGCTGCTCGACAAGCCGCGCCTGAAGGTGCTGAACAAGATCGACCGCGTCGCCCCCGAGGTCGCGGCCAACCTGTGCAGCTACTTCAACGCCTTTGGTGTGTCGGCGCTCGACGCGCCCACCGCGGCGCCGCTCATGGCGGCGATCGAAGAACGCCTGTGGGCGGAGCACCGCGCCGCCGCGCTCTGACAGGGTGATCCCATCAAGATGCCTGCTGCGCCAACCGCTGACCGACTGCGCCCGCGTCGCCTCGGTCGGTCGGTGCTCGACGGGCGCCCGCGGGCGAGGCTCGTCGTCGTGCGACGGGAGGCTGCGTGAGCGCGCGCTGCGCGATGCGGATCGGACGGCTGGTGTCTCACGCGTGCGCGCAGCCGGCGGTCTTCGACTGCGCGCGGTGCGCCCGGCCGATGTGTCGCGGGCACCGCAGCGCGAGCCTTGCCGACGCGTGCGTCCAGTGCGTGGGCGAGTACGCGCCGCCGCGGGCGCGCGTCGACGTCAGCGACGCCGACCTGTTCGCGTTCACCGAGGACGAGCTCGCGGCGTTCGCGCCCCACCGCGACGCGGTCCGGCCGGAGTACGACAGCTGATGGGCCTGCCGCGCGGCGGATCCGCGGTGATCTACGCGCTCGGCGGCGGCCTCGGGCACCTCACGCGCGCGCTGCTCGTGGCGCGCGGCTTCGCGCGGGCGACGGTGCTGCACGCGTCGGCGGTGCGCCCGGCCCTCGCGACGCACGCGACGCTGGTGCGCACGTCCGACGCACGCGACGCGCTCCGCGGGGCGGAGACGCTCGTCGTCGATACGTTTCCGGCGGGGCTCCGGCGCGAGGTCGACGAGCGCGCGCTGCGGCGCTTCGATCGCACCGTGCTGCTGCGCCGCTACGTGCGGCCCGGCGCCTACGAGGACGACGAGGCCCTGGCGGCGCGCTACGACGCGGTGCTGCTGCCGTATCCCGCCGAGGCGTGCGAGTGGGAGGGCGCCGCCGACGGCCTGCACGTCGGCCACGTCGTCCGCGAGCTCATCCGCGAGGACGGGGACGAGGCGCCGCTGGCCGTGCTCGGCGACGCCGCGGTCCTGCCGCCGGCCTGGCGCGCGCTGCTCCCGGCGCGCACGCGCTTCGTGGCCGGACCGTTCGCGCGCCTGCCGCGCGCGGCGCGCTACCTGAGCATCGGCGCCGGCTACAACCTCTGCTACGAGCTGCGGGGACTGGGCGTCGACCACCGCGCGGTGCCGCAAGAGCGTCGGTACGACGACCAGTTCCGGCGCGCGGACCGGCTCGGCGTCGGCCTGTACGACCGCGACGCGCTCGCGAGGTGGCTGTGATGCGTGTCGTCGCCGGTCGCTTCCGCGTCGGTCGCCTCGACGACGTCCTCGCCGAGATGGGGTCCGTGGTGGCGGAGGCCCGCCTTCGCTGGCGCGTCCGCGTCTTCGTCACCTGGGCGGTGCAGCTCGTGTGGGTGGCGCTTGCGCTGAGCCTGCCGATGCTGCTCGGCCTGTGGGTCGTCTGCTTCATGTTCACGCTCTTCTTCGGGCTTCACCGGCGGGCGGCGCTCCCGCGGAAGCAGGCGAAGTTCGAGTTCACGCAGTCGCTCCTGCGCGCGCTCGCCGACGACCTCCACCCGCTGGCGAAGCACGCGGTGACCTTCGACGCGCGCCACTACGACGAGGCGTCGAAGCGCATCACGCCGCCGGGACGCCCGAAGGCGAAGTTCACCGACAAGTGGCTCGATCTCGACGTCGCGCTCGCCGACGGGACGCGCCTCCGCGTGCGCTGCCAGGCCGGCGTCAAGGAGAAGCGGGGTCGGCTCGTGAGCGAGAAGCGCCGCCTGTTCGTGGCCTTCGCGCCCGATCCGCGCCGGTACGACGTGCTGGCGATGGGGCGCGACGTCGCGCAGCTGCGCAAGCGCCTCAAGGTCGCGGGGCTCGAGACGACGGGCGCTGTGGGCGAACGTTTCCACGTCCACCTGGACGCGCGCGACGACGGGATCCGCGTCCGCGTGACGCAGATGGACGCGCCCATCTCCGTCGCCGAGGTCCTGCGCCTCGTCGAGGTCATCGTGGGCTACCTGGCCGAGCACCCGCGGCGGCGGGCCGCCTGATGTGGCGCGCGCTCGTCGAGATGCCGGCGTTCCTGCGCGAGCGTCCGGTCGACGGCTGGCTGCTCGTCCCGATGGACACCAGGCCGCGGCTCGAGGGCGCCGAGGCGATGACCGCCGAGGACGTGCGCGTCGACAACGCGCACGTGGCGCCGGTGCTGGTGGAGACGGTGAGCGCGCCGGGCTTCGATCCGTGGGTGTTCGGGCGCGGCGACGGCTTCCTCGCCGAGAGCCGGGCGTTCGTCCAGTTCGAGGCGGAGCGGCATTGAAGGTCGTCCTCGCCAGCTTCGACCGGCTCGACGCGGGCAAGGGCGCCGGCGCGCACATCCTGGCGAACGCGGCGATCCTGCGGGCGCACGGGCACGACGTGTCGCTCGTGACGCTCGGCGAGGCGCCGCTGCCCGGCTGGCGGCACCGCCCCATCGACGTGCCCGAGGCGAACTGGCTGCGGCGGGCGTTGCTCTTCCGCGAGCGCGTGGCCCGCGTGTTCGCGAAGGAGGACTTCGACGTCTATCACGTGCGCTCGCCCTGGGAGGGCCTCGCGGCGCCGCCCGACCGGCGGATCGTGTACGAGGTCAACGGGCTCTCGAGCATCGAGGCGCAGTACCACTTCCCCGCGCTGCTGACGCGGCCGGAGGTGCGGCAGAAGTTGCGCACGCTCGAGCTGTGCCTGCTCGACCGCGCGCGGCTCGTGCTCACGCCGACGCGCGTGACGGCGCGCTACCTTGCCGATCTCGGCGTCGAGCCGTCGCGCATCGCGGTGGTGCCGAACGCGCCGAGCGTCGTCGAGCAGCCGTTCGCGCGCGACGAGACGGAGGCGGTGCGCCTCGTCTACATCGGCACGCTGGCCCCCTGGCAGGGCCTCGCGGAGCTGGTCTCGGCGCTGCCGAAGCTCGCCGCGCCCCACCGCCTGACCGTGCTGACACGCGCGTCCGACCGGCGCGTGCGCGACCTGCGGCGGCTGGCGCGCCGACGCGGCGTCGCGCTCGATGTGCGACCGCCGCTTCCGCCGGCGGCGCTGGGGCCGTTCCTCGCGACGCAGGACGTCGGCCTGGCGCCGCTCGTGCCGTGCGAGCGCAACCTCGTGCAGGGCTGCATGCCGATCAAGCTGCTGGACTACGCCGCCGCCGGTCTGCCGGTGCTGGCGCCGGACATGCCGGTCGTGCGCGAGGTGCTCGGCGACGACTACCCGCTGTATCCGCGGTGGGGGCGCTCGAGCATGGTGGCGCGCCTGGGCGAGCTGGCGGCGTCCCCGGCGCTGCGGCGCGCGCTGGGCGAGCAGGGGCAGGCGCGGGTGCGCGGGGCGCGCGCGGCGCAGCGGGAAGCGCTGCTGTCGGCCTACTCCTGATGCGGCTGCTGTACGTGGTGCCCGCCCTCGACGGCCGCGGCGGCGTCGTGCGCTCCGCCGCGCGCATGGTCGCGGCGATGCGGGCCGCGGGCCACGCGGTCGGCGTCGTCAGCCCCGACCCCGACCTCTTCCCCGGCGAGGTGCGGACCCTCGCCGACGAGCGCCGTTTCGGCAGCACGCCGCGGCCCGAGTCCTGGGTGGCGCCGGTGGCGGAGGCCGTCGCGTGGTGGGCGCCGGACGTCGTCGTCGGCTACTACGGCACCTCGACCGGCTACGCGGCGGCGCTTGCCGGCGACGGCCGGACGGTGCTCTGCCTGCGGGGGAACGACGTCGACCGCGACGCCGGCCACCCCGAACGCGGCGCGCGCCTCCGTACCGCCCTCGACCACGCGGCGGCGGTGACCGCGGTCTCGACGGAGATGGTCCGCAAGGTGCGCGCGCTCGGCTTCGACGCGACGTACGTCCCGAACGCCGTCGACACGGAGGTCTTCCGGCCCGATCCCGAGGGCGGCGCGGTCTTCCGGCGCCGCGTCGGCCTCTCGGGCCCGGTCGCGGGCATCTTCGGAGAAATCAAGGAGAAACGGGGCGTCGAGGCCCTGGCGGCGACCGGCGCGACCGCGGGATGGCAGGTGCTCGTCGTCGGCCACGCGCGGGGCGCGCTGCCGGCGGGCTTCCGCCCCGTGCCCTGGATCGAGGGCGCGAGCGCGCTGCGCGCCGCCTACTGCGCGTGCGACGTCGTCCTGCATCCGTCGCTCGCCGATGGGATGCCGAACGTCGTGCTCGAGGCGATGGCGTGCGGCCGCACCGTCGTCGCGAGCCCCGTCGGCGGCCTGCCGGACGTCATCCGCGACGGCGAGAACGGCCTGCTCTGCGCCGGCGCGGACGCCTGGCGCTCGGCCCTCGCCGCGCTCCCCGACCTCGGCGTCGCCGCGCGCGCGAGCGTGCCGACGCTCGCGGACGAGCGAAGCGCCTTCCTGGGTGTGTTCGCGAGCGTCGCGCAGCCGTGATCCCCCGACGCGGATCTGCTCGGAGATGCCCACCGGCGCAGCCGCCGCGGCCCCGAGCGCGCGCGAACCGGTCGGCCCCCCGCGAAATCGCGGAGGACACAGGGCGGTGATCTGGTGTAGGCACGAACCGCAGCGCGGGGATGCTTGCCGATGAAGAAGCCGAGAAAGTCGAACCCGCCGGAGGCGGAGCTCCGCCTCCTCGATGCCATCGTCGAGAACATCCCGGACATGATCTTCGTGAAGGACGCGGAGACGCTGCGCTTCGTGCGCTTCAATCGCGCCGGCGAGGCGCTGCTCGGCATCCCGCGCGGGGAGATGTACGGGCGCAGCGATCACGACTTCTTCCCCGCCGACGAGGCCGATGCCTTCACCGCCCAGGACCGCGAGGTCCTCGCCGCCGGCGCGCCCGTCGACATCCCCGTCGAGCCGATCCGCACGGCGGGCCAAGGCCTGCGGCACCTGCGCACGCGCAAGGTGCCGATCTGCGACGACGCGGGCCGCCCCCTCTATCTGTTGGGCATCTCCGAGGACGTGACCGAGCGTCTGTTGGCCGAGCGGGCCCGCGACGAGGCCGCGCGAGCGCTGGCCGCGGAGTCGGCGCGGCTGCGCGAGGCGAACCGGCGCCTCGCCGAGGTCGACCGCGTCCGCAGCGAGTTCGTCGCCAATGTCTCCCACGAGCTGCGCACGCCGCTGACGCTCGTCCTCGCGCCGCTCGAGAGCCTGCTGGCCGGTGAGGCCGGAGCGTTGAACGACGCGCAGCGGCGCCTGCTGTCGATGGTGCATGGCAACGCGGTGCGTCAGCTGCGCATGGTCGGCGAGCTGCTCGATCTGTCGCGGCTCGAGACGGGGCGGGTCGAGGTCCACCGGGAGCCGACCGACGCGGCGGCGCTGCTGCGGCGCGTCGTGGCCGACTTCGAGCCGCTGGCGTCGGGCAAGCGCCTCGCGCTGTCGGTCGACGCCGAGGACGGCGCCGCCGTCGAGCTCGACCGCTATCTGTTCGAGCGCATCGTGTTCAACCTCGTGTCGAACGCGATCAAGTTCACGCCGGAGGGCGGGCGGGTGTCGGTCTCGCTCCGCCACGACGACGGCCGCCTGGATCTGTGCGTACGCGACACCGGCATCGGCCTCGACCCGGCCGACGCGCCGGCGCTGTTCGAGCGCTTCCGACAGCTCGACAGCTCGTCGACGCGGCGCCACGAGGGCATCGGGATCGGCCTCGCGCTCGTGAAGGAGTTCGCCGGGCTGCTCGGCGGCGAGGTCGCCGTCGACGGCCGGCCCGGCGAGGGCGCGGCGTTCCGGGTCTCCATCGCGACGCCGCCCGCGGCGGTCGCCCCCGCGCCCATCGAGCCGGGGGCGCTCCCGCCGCTCGCGCCCCCGGCGCCGGCGCCGTCGCCGGGCGCGGTCGCAAGCGGCCACAAGGTGTTGATCGCAGAGGACAATCCCGAGATGGCCACCTACGTCGGGGCGGTGCTCGGCGATCTGGCGGTGACCCGGCACGCGCGCGACGGCCTCGAGGCGCTGGCGGTGGCGCGCGAGTGGCGGCCCGACCTCGTGATCGCCGATGTGATGATGCCGCGCTGCGACGGCGTGGAGCTCTGCCGCCGGATCAAGGCCGATTCGGACCTGGTCGGCGTCCCGGTGGTGATGTTGACGGCGCTGACGCAGCGCGACGCCCTGCTGCGCGGCTGGGAGGCCGGCGCCGACGAGTACCTCTTCAAGCCGTTCCACCCCAAGGAGCTGCGGACGCGCATCGGGCGGATGCTCGCCGCGCTCGACCGCGACGACTGGGTGCAGCGGCTGAAGCAGGCCAACGACGAGCTGGCGCGCTTCGCTCGCCTCGCGTCCCACGACCTCAAGGGGCCCATCCGCAGCATCGCCTGCTTCGCCGATCTGCTCGAGATGGACCACGCGCAGCGCCTCGGCACGGAGGGCCGCCACTACGTCGAGGCCATCGCCGGGAACGCGCGGCGCCTGTTCCGCGTCGTGGAGGACACCGTGCGGCTCTCCGACCTCTGCCAGCAGGTGCTGCACCTCGGCGAGGCGGACGTCGGCGCCCTCGCCGGCGACGCGGTGGCGCTGCTGCAGAGCCAGCTCGCCGAGGCGGGGGCCGAGGTCTCCTGGGAGGGGCTGCCGCGGGTGGTGTGCGACGCGTCGCTCGTCACGCGGGTCTTCCAGAACTTGATCGAGAACGCGGTGAAGTTCCGCCGGCCGGGGGTCCCGCCGCGGGTCCGCATCACGGCGAACCGCGGCGATCGGGCCTGGACGTTCGCCGTGCACGACAACGGCGTCGGCATCGACCCGGCGGGCAGCGATCGCATCTTCGACCCGTTCGTGCGTCTGCAGCCGCGCGGCGCGTTTCCGGGCGACGGCATGGGCCTCGCGACCGTGAAGCGCATCGTGGAGCTGCACGGCGGCCGCGTGCGCGCCGAAGGGTGTCCGGACGAGGGCTCGACGATCACGTTCACGCTGCCCGACGCGCCGCCGCGCGAGTGATCAGGGCGTCCGCTCGAGGACGAAGCGGGCGAGGCGCGACAGCGGGCCGTCGGCAAGCGGCGCCAGCAACTGCGCGGCGAGCCGGCGCGCCGCCGCAGCCTCGAGCAGCGTCGCGAACGTGGGGCGCCCCTGCCGGGCGTCGCTGCCGGGCGGGCGCCCGAGCGTCTCGCCGCCGTCGAGCAGGTCGTCGACGATCTGAAACGCGAGGCCCAGGTCGCCGAGCGCCGCCTCGAGCGCCGCCGCCCGCTCGGCGGGCACGTCGGCGAGCACGGCCGGTAGCGACGCCGCGAGCCGGAACAGCGGGACGGTCTTGGCGCGGTGCACCGCGAGCACCGCGTCGAGATCGGCGTCGGGGCGGCCGCGCAGCGCGAGGTCCAGCGCCTGCCCGCCGACCAGGCCGCCGGCGCCGAGGGCCCGCGCGAGGCGCAGCGTGAGAGCGGCGGTCCGCGCCGGTCCGACGCGCGGATCATCGGCCAGCGCCGCCACGTCCTCGAACGCGAGCGCCACGAGGGCGTCGGACGCCAGCAGCGCCAGCCCCTCGCCGTGGCGACGGTGGGCCGTGGGCTGCCGTCGCCGCACCGCCTCGTCGTCCATGCACGGCAGGTCGTCCTGGATGAGCGACGCGGTGTGGAGCCACTCGATGGCGAGGGCCACCGGGAGCAGCGTCGCCGGCGGCAGGCCGAGCGAGGCGCCGATCGCCAGCGTCAGGACGGGCCGGATGCGTTTGCCCCCCGCCAGCGCGGTGTGCTGGACGGTGCGCAGCAGCGGCTCGGTCACGCCCTCGAGCGAGCGCAACCGCGCGTCGATGGCGACGTCGACCCACCGGAGCAGGTCGTGCTCGCCGAAGCGGAAAAAGGGATAGGTCGCCTGCGTTTGCAGCGGCGCGCCGCCCAGCGCGGCCAGCGCCTCGGTCAGCAGGTCGCGTGCGTGGCACAGGGGCGGATGCCGCCGCGCCTCGTCCGCGTACCCGGCGAGCACCTCGCGGACCGTCCGCAGCGATCGCGTCCGGCGATGCGCGGGCGCCCACGCCGTGAAGCGGTCCTCGCGCGTCCAGCCGGCGACGAGCGCCGCGCCGCGGCCCGGCGCGAAGTCGCCCACGGCGAAGACCACGTCGCGGTCGTCGAGGCCGCACGGGCGACCGGCGGCGGCCATGGCCTGCCACTCCGCCGTGTTCGGCACGGGGCGATGGAAGCGCGGCGCCACCGCGGCGTAGCCGAGCTTTCGCGCGTGTCGCACCCGCGCCGTGGCCGCCGCGACGTCGTCGCCGTCGAACGCCACCGGCAGCCACAGGCACGCCCGGTCCATCGCCGGCGGCGCGGCGTCCTCGGGCTCGCACCAGAGGTGCACCGGTCCGCGCACCGCCGCGGGCACGGGGCGGTCGACCGGGCCGAACCAGCCCACCGCGCGACCGGTCTCCGCCAGCGCCTCGGCGAGGCGCGGCGCGTCGCCCCCGACGTCGACGAGCAGCACCGCCTCGGCGCCCGCGCGGGCCTGCGCCGCGAGCAGATCGGGCAGGGCCGCGGGGTCGAGGTCGATCGGCAGCGCCGCCGGCGGCGCGCCCTCGCGGCGGCCGGCGCGCCCGACGTCGGCGAGGTCGAGCAGCCCGGGCTCGGGGAGGCGCGAGAAGACGACGCCCACGGTCGTCGTGCCGCCGGCGTCGACGGCGTCGGCGAGCAGCACCGGGTGCGTCCAGCGAGGCGGCTCGGCCCCGAGCGTCGCGAGCAGCGGCGCGAGGCCCGCGCCGAGCCAGGCGGCGCCGAACGCGTCGAGGGCGTTGTCGGGCAGCGCGCGGCCCCGCACCGCCACCGGCGCGAGGGCGCCCGCCCGCCACGCGCGCGCCGCCGGCAGCGCCTGCGCGAGCGCGTCGACGTCGAACAGACAGAGGAGCGAGGCGGGCGGGGCCGCGGCGATGCGGGCCCGCTCGGCGGCGTCGGGCGCGCTCGTCGTGCGCACCCACGAGAGGCTCTGGCGGACGAGCGCCGGACCCGGTGGCGCCCGGAAGGCGAGCGGACGCCCCGGGCCGAGGCCCGAAGGCGCCCACGTCGCCAGCAGCGCGGTCAGGGTTTGTCGCCCTTGCCGCCGAGGAGGCGCAGGCCGAGGGACGCGACGTCGCGCGCCCAGTCGAACGTCGCCTGGGAGAGCACGTCGCCGATGGGATCGACGCTCGCCGTCGACGGCAACTGCGTCGGCCGCTGCTTCTGCGTCTCGTATCCCAGCTTCACGAGCTGCGCGTAACGCTCGCGCAGCGCCCGTTGAGCGTACGCGACGGCGCCGAGCGCCAGGTACAGCTCGGGACGGGCGAAGATCTCGATGGCGATCGGGACCACCTTCGTCAGCGGCTCGACGCGAGGCGGGCGGAGGTCGTTGCCGTCGTCGTCGGCGCGGACGGGGCGCCCCTCGACCTCGGCGTGCGCGGTGTAGGTGGCGCCGACCGCCACCTCGACCGGCTCGACCGCGAAGCGGCGGACCAGCGTCTCGCCGGGCGCGAGGCGCTCGACCTGATACCCGCCGTGCTCGGCGGACGGCAGGATCTCGAGCCGCCCCGCCGCCTGGCCGGGCTCGTGCGTCACGCGCACCCGCACGTCGGCGAGCGGGAACTGCGTGTCGTTCTTCACCACGACCGTGACCTCGCCCGAGCGACCGTCGACGACCTTGAGCGAGTACTCCGCCTCGAGTGTCAGCGCCACGCGCTCCCCCCCGCATCCCTGGTTTGGTGGCGTGCGGCGACGTCCGCGCCGCCCTCGCCTCGTAGCCGTCTCGCCGGGACGTGTCAAGCGGGGCGCTTTACCCTCCGCCGCGGGTCTTCCATGATGGCGCCCGGAGGCATGCATGACACTGCGGTTCGGCGGCGGGCGCTACGAGGTGCGCGCGTTCGTCGGCGAGGGAGCGCAGGGCCGCGTGTGGCGCGCGCACGACGTCGAGCGGGGCGACGACGTCGCGCTCAAGGCGCTGCTGCGCCGCGAGCCCGACGACCTGCTGCGGCTCAAGAACGAGTTCCGCATGCTCTCCGATCTACGGCACCCGAACCTCATCCGCCTGTACGACCTCGTCGTCGACGAACGCGAGGCGTTCTTCACGATGGAGCTCCTCGACGGCGTCGACTTCGTGACGCACGCGCGGGGGCCGGAGCGTGTCGGAGCGCCGGGCCCGCTCGACGCCGCCGGGGTCGCGCGGCTGCGGGCGGCGCTCGCGCAGCTGCTCGAGGGTCTGCAGAGCCTGCACGCCGCCGGGCGCCTGCACCGCGACGTGAAGCCATCGAACGTGCTGGTGACGCCCGAGGGCCGCCTCGTGCTGCTCGACTTCGGCCTGTCGTCGGAGCGCCGCCTCGCCCCGTTCGAGGGCGCCGGCATCGTGGGCACGATCGCCTACATGGCGCCCGAGCTGGTGTGGGGCGAGCCGATGAGCCCGGCGGCGGACTGGCACTCCGTGGGCGTGATGCTCTTCGAGGCGCTCACGGGGCAGCTGCCGTTCGACGGGCACGGTCTCGACGTGCTCCTCCGCAAGCGCCACCAGCCCCCGCCGTCGGTGCGCGACCTGTGCCCGGACACGCCCGCCGATCTCGACCGCCTGGCGATCGCGCTCATGCAACCGGTCGCCACCGAGCGGCCCGACGCCCACGAGGTCCGGCGACTGCTGGGGCTCGCCGCCGAGACGCTCCCGCCGCTGCCGACGCCCTCGGTCTCGTCGGTGTACGAAGCGCCGTTCTTCGGCCGCGACGAGGAGCAGCGACGGCTGTCGGCCGCCCTCGACGGACCACTGCCGCTGACGCTGCACGTCCACGGGGTCTCGGGCATCGGCAAGTCCTCGATGTTGTTGCAGTTTCTCGATCGCCTCGAGGACGCGGGCGGCTGCGTGGTGCTGCGCGGGCGGTGCTATCCGCAGGAGGCGGTGCCCTTCAAGGCGCTCGACAGCCTGCTCGACCTGCTCAGCCGCTTCCTCTGCGGACTGCGCCGCACGCTCGTCGAGTCGCTGCTGCCGGAGCGCACCGGCGCGCTGCTGCGCGTCTTCCCCGTGCTCGGGCGCGTCGACGCCGTCTGCCGCCGCGACGAGGGCGCCGGCGCCGAGCCCGAGCCGCACGAGACGCGGCGGCAGGCCTTCGCCGCGCTGCGCGACCTGCTCGGCGGGATCGCGCGTTGGCGACGCCTCGTCCTGTGGATCGACGACCTGCAGTGGGGCGACCTCGACAGCGCGTTCCTGCTGCACACGCTGATGCACGGCCCGGACGCGCCGCCGTTGCTGCTGCTGCTCTCGTACCGCAGCGAGGACCGCGCCGAGAGCCCGGTGCTCGCGGCCCTGCCGGCGCCCGACCGCACGCTGGAGCTCGGGCCGCTGAGCCTCGAGGCCCTGCGCGCGCTGGCGCTGGCGGTGCTCGGCGCCGAGGCCGACGCCACCCGCGCCGAGGCCATCGCCCGCGAGTCGGCGGGCAGCCCGTTCCTCGCCTGCGAGCTGGCCCGCCACTTCGCCGCGCGACGCGCCACGGCGGGCATCGCCACCGTCGTCGACGAGCGCGTGCGGGGCCTCGACCCGCCGGCGCGCCGCCTGCTCGAGGTGGTGGCCGTCGCCGGCGGTCCGTGCGGGCGGCGCGTGGCGGCACGGGCCGCCGGCCTCGGCACGGCATTGCCAGACGCGTTCTCGACGCTGCGCCACGCCTGCCTGCTGCGCCACAGCGACGCGGGCGACGACGTGCGCCTCGAGACCTACCACGACCGCATCCGTGAGGCGGTGGTCGCCGCGCTCGAGCCGTCGGCGCTGCGCGAGCGTCACCTCGCGCTCGCGCGGGCGCTCGAAGCGGCGAGCGGCGCCGATCCGCTGGCGCTCGTGCAGCACTACATCGGCGGCGGGGACGCGCCGCGGGCGCGCGCGGCGGCGGTGCGCGCGGCGGAGCGGGCCTACGGCGCGCTGGCGTTCGACCAGGCGGCGCGCCTCTTCGGCCTGGCGCTCGATCTCGCCCCCGGCGCCGACGAGCGCCCCCGCCTGCTGCGCGGCCGCGCCGAGGCCCTGCGGCAGGGCGGGCGCGGCGGCGAGGCCGGGGCCGCCTACGCCGAAGCGGCGGCCAGCCTCGCCCGGCAGGCGGGGTCGTTCGTCGGCGCCGGGGGCGATATCCTGGCGCTGCAGCGCCTCGCCTCGGAGCAATACCTGCGCAGCGGCCACCTCGAGCAGGGCCTCGACATGCTGCGCCTGGTGCTCGATCGCGTGGGCGAGCCCTTCCCGGCGACGCCGGGCCGGGCGCTGGGGGCGCTGGTGGTGCACCGCCTGCGGCTCGCCGTGCGCGGCCTCGGGCATCGACCGCGCGAGGAGTCCGAGGTGCCGCCGGCGCTCCTCGCCCGCCTCGACGCCTGCTGGACGGCCGCCGTGGGCCTCGTGTGGGTCGATCCCATCCGCTCCGCCGACTTTCACGGTCGGCACACGCGCATGGCGCTCGACGCCGGCGAGCCGACGCGCGTCGTGCGCGCGCTGTGCACCGAGGCGGCGTTCCACGCGGCGACCGGCGGCGACAAGGCGCGGCAGCGCGCGCGCCGGGCGCTCGCCCTGGCGCGGCGGCTCGGCGCCGGGCTCGGCGACCCGCTGAGCGAGGGCCTGACGGCGGTGTGCGCCGCCGGTTACCACTACTTCTCGGGGGAGTTCGCCGACGGCTTCCGGCACAGCGAGCTGGCGGCCGAGGTGCTGCGGACGCGCTGCACCGGCGTGGCCTGGGAGCTGACGAACGCCCACATCTTCGGCATGTGGTCGCTCGCGCACCGGGCCGACGTGCAGGCCCTGGCGGCGCGGGTGCCCGCCATCCTCGCCGAGTCGGCCGAGCGCGGGGACCGGCTGGCGACGGTGAGCCTCGCCGCGGGCATCCCCACGGCGCTGCGCCTGCTGGCGGCGGACCGCCCCGACGAGGCGCTGCGGACGGCCGAGGACGCGCTCGCGCAGTGGCCGGCGATCGGCTTCCAGCTCCCGCACTACTACGGCCTGGTCTCGGCGGTGCTCGCGTCGCTCTACCGGGGCGACGCCGAGGGCGCGTGGCGGCGCCTCGAAGGAGGCTGGCCGGCGCTGCGCGCGGCGCGACTGCTCGACTTCCAGCTCGTGCGCTGCGAGCTGACGCTCCTGCGGGCGCGCTGCGCCCTCCGCCGGCGCGACCGCGCGGAGGCGGCGCGCTGCACGCGGCGGCTCGCCGGCGAGGACGCGGCCTGGGTGAAGCCGTGGGTCGCCGTGCTCGAGGCGGGCCTCGCGGCGGCCGCCGGCGACGGGCGCGCGACCGCCACGCGGCTCGAGACGGCGGCGGCGCGCTTCGACGCCGCCGGCATGCCGGTGCTCGCGGAGGCGGCCCGCGTCCGGCGCGGCGACGGGGCGGCGGCGTTGCGCGCCCGCGGCGTCGCCGATCCCGCCGCCTTCGCAGCGATGCTGATGCCGCTGCCGTGAGTGATCAGGGCAGGAGCGACAGCACGTTCGGCTGCTGCATGATCGTCTGCAGCTGCTGCCCGAGCGCGACGAGGTCGAGCGTCATCGAGAAGGGCCAGCGATCCATCACATGCGGCAGCCCGGCGGCGTGGCGCGCGCGGTCGATGGCTTTCGCCGTCGCGAAGTACGGCTCTTCGTGCAGCGGCCAGACGGCGCAGCGCGTGTGCAGGCTGCCGTCGTCCTCGAGCAGGGCGTTCACGGCGAGTCGGCCCGCCTCGTTCGCGCCCTCCATCGTCGCCAGGAGCGTGTGCGTCTTCACATAGTCCGACGCGAGGTAGAGGTTCTCGAGGCCGACGCGGGGAGCGGGCCGGTGCCGCATGTGGCCGACGCGGTGGACGAGGAGCGGCGACCGGTTCTGCGGGAGGCTGCCCGTGGGGCCGGCGAAGACGATGTTCTCGTCGAGCCATCGGCCGGCGACGTTGGCATCGCTCAGGTCGATCGTGGGATCGACGGCGTCGCGGAGCTGGTCGAGGATCTCCTGGAGGATCGCCGAGCGGCTGAGCGTCTGCCGCGCCGCCCGTCCGGTGCGTGCGCTCGGCCGCGACCAGTCGGACACGTCGACCGAGAGGATGCCCCGCACCGTCCCGTCGCCGTAGCGGGCGGCGATGGGACCGGCGCCTTGCGCCCAGAACTGTCCCTGGGAGATCGACGTCAGCGCCCACTCCGACTTGGGATAGAACACATGCCCCGCCGCCATGGGCTGGTCGTCGCGCAGGTAGAACTGCGCGCCGACCATCCAGTCGGTGGCGCCGTGCCAGGCCGCCAGCGCCTGCAGCGGGCCGTAGGCGTCCCGCAGGGGCGTGTCGTTCTGAAGGAGGTGCTGCATGGCTTCGACGGGGATGGCCACCACGTAGGCGTCGGCGGTCACCAGGGCCGGTCCCGTCGGTGTCTGGACCCGGGCGGACTGGATGCGATCGCCGATCCGCTTGAAGCCCCCGAGTCGCTGTCGCTCGTGGAAGCGGACGCCGAGCGACTCGAGGTACTTCCGCCAGGGATCGAGGAACCGCTCGGAGGTGGGACCGACGAGCACGCGGTCCTGGTTCTCCCACGGGCGCCCGTAACCGAGGAGCATCTGCAGGCCGACGTCACCGATGACACGGGCGCTGCTCGTCTCGGCCACCATCGCCGACAGCGTGCGCGGGATCGAGCGCTCGAACTCGCGGAAGTTATCGGTGTAGCGGGGGCTGTCGCCGTCGATGAACTGCCACCACGAGAGCTCGTCGTAGTCTTCGCGGCGCCCCTCGCACGACGTGGCGTACTTCAGCCGGAACCATGCCATCCGCGCCACGTCCTGCGGGGCGAAGCCGAGGCCCTCGTAGATGGCGGCCGTGCGGGCGGCGATGTCCCAGGGGGGCACGTCGACCCGGCGGTTGAACGGCAGGAGCGGCCCGTTCGGCCAGGCGATGGCGGCCTCGTCGCTCGCCACGAGGCTGGCGCTCACCGGCCGGCCGTCGACACCGGGGATCTCGTCCATCGTCGCGATGACATGCCGATAGAAGCCGGGGAAGAAGCGGAAGCCATGCTCGCCGGGCAACGGGAGGCGCCCGCCGCTCGGCCCGGGCAGCCCCTGCGTCTCGTGGCTCGCCGACTTGCCGCCGACGCGGGACGCCTCGTAGACGTGCACCTCGAAGCCGCGGTGGGCCAGCTCGTGCGCCACGGTCAGGCCGGCCATGCCGCCGCCGAAGATCGCGATGGTGTGGATGGGCATGTGGGGCGCGAGCATAGTTGCGAACACCCACCCGATCAACGAGTGACAGACGTCCGGCGCCGGCAGTAGTCTGGGCGCCCCCGCAGCGGAGGAAGGCGTGCCCGGTCTGTACGACTTCATCGGTCTCGTGAGCGCGCCGGCGTCCACGCTTCCCACCGGCGCGCCCGCCGACGATCGCCCCCAGGGCGGCCTCATGGAGTGGTGGTACTTCAACGGTCACTTCGACGGCGGCGCCGGCATCGGACCGTGCTCGTTCGAGCTGACGTTCGTGCGCCTCGACGGACCGGTCGTCGACCCCCTCCACTACGCCTACTTCGCCTTCATCCAGGAAGGCGGCGAGTACCTCGCCGGCGAGCGCCTCGGCGGCCGGGTCGTGCGCGACGCGCCCGGCGGCTTCGAGCTCGTGTTCCCGGCGAACCGGGACCAGCCCGGTCCCTGGCGGCTCGCGGCGGATCTGTCGGGCAGTCAGCCGCGTCATGTGATCGAGGCCGCGTTCCGCACGCGGGCGGGGCGACAGCGCGCGGTCCGGCTCCAGCTGGCGTCGACGAAGCCCGCGGTGCTGCACGGCGGCGGCGACTGGCTCCCGATGGGAAGCGGCGAGATGCGGCTCTACTCGCGGACGCGGCTCGACGTCGTCGGCGGCGTGAAGTTCGACCGCCTCCATCGCACGGTCGAGGGCATGGGGTGGATGGACCACCAGTGGGGCGTCGCCGACTTCGTCACGGCGCGGTGGCGCTATGTCTCGATCCAGTTGAACGACGGCCGCGATCTCGTCGCCTGGGAGGTGACGCGGGCCGGCGATCCCAATGCCCGGCCCATGACGTTCGCCGCCCTCGTCGAGGCCAGCGGCGTCGCCCGCGTCCTGCCCGACGTCGAGATCCTCCCCGAGCTCGTGCACCCGGCGCACGGCTACGCGCTCGTCCACGTGGTGCGCAGCGTCTCCGAGAACATCGAGTGGGAGGTCGCCTCGGTCCTCGCCGACCAGCGCCGCGTGCCCACCGACGGCGCCGCGGTGCCCTTCCTCACGTTGTGGGAGGCGGCGTGCGTCGTGAAGTCCGGCGGCACGGTGATCGGCCGGGGCTTCACCGAGGTGGGGGGCGCCTCGTGAGGCGGCTGCGGGCGGCCGTCGTCGCGCTCGCGCTCGCCGCGTGCGCCGAGGGGCCCGCGCCCTCGCCGCCGGCGCCCGCGTCGATGGCGCCCGAGCGGCGCGCGGCGCTCGACGAGGCGTGGCGCGCGAGCGTCCAGTACCGGTCGGCGCACGCGGCGCTCGCGGCCAACCGCGACTCGCTGGCCCGCGACGTCGAGAAGGTCGGACGCATGCTGGCGGCGGTCGAGGCGTTGAAGCACGTGCCGGTGGCGCCCGATCCGGCCGCCGACGCCCGCGCCGTCGAGGCCGCGCTGCGGGCGTACCTCGCGTCGAAGCGCCTGCGCGACGCCGCGGTCGAGGTGAAGACGCGCGCCGCCCCGGACATGCCACCGGCCGAGATCCCGACCGACGTCGGCCTCGAGTACAAGCCCGAGCAGATCGCCGGCGTCCACGACGTGCGCCTCACCCTCGCCGACGGCTTGCTGAACGGCCCCGAGGTGATGGCCGGGCTCGACGGCCTCGATCGCTTCCTCGTCGTCACCCGGGTGGAGACGCTGCCCGACGGCCGCGCGACGCTGCACGGCGAGGTGGCGTTCTTCCGCGACCTGCGGCCCGTGCGCTTCGTGCGCCGGCCGGTCGACGTCGAGGCCCTCGTCGCGGGCCCGCTCGACGCCGCCGGCCAGGAGCGCGCCGCGCAGATCCGCAAGAATTACGCGGATGTGCAGGCCGTCCAGCCCGACATCGAGGCGTCGCTCGCGCACCAGGCGCGCCTCGAGATCGAGACGGGGCGCTTCCGCTTCTACAAGGCGTGGGTGGAGCGCTTCAACGCGCAGCGCTGGGTGGATCTCGTCGGACGGTAGCGCTGGCGCGGAGAGACGCCCGCGCGTACAACGGGGGCATGCGCGCGGTCTGGTGGTCGTGGGGGATCGGCCTCGTGGTGGCGGCGTGCACCGTCGACGTCGCCGAGGAGTGCGCGACGTCCGGCGACTGCCCGGCGGGCGCCGCCTGCACGTTCGGCACCTGCGGCCCGGTGGCGCCCGACGCCGGTCGCGACGGCGCGGCGCCGGGCGACGGGGCCGTCCCCGCCGGCGACGGCGCAGCGCCGGGCGACGGGTCCGTCCCGGCCGACGGCGCGGCGCCGGGCGACGGGTCTGTCCCGGCCGACGGCGCGGCGCCACGCGACGGGTCCGTCCCGGCCGACGGCGCCGCCCCGGCCGACGCCCGCATCGGCGCCGACGGCGCCGCCCCGGCCGACGGCGCGCCGCCCGACGCCGGTATCGACCTGGACGTCGGCGCCGACGCCGCACCCGGTGTCGCCCGCTGGGACGAGGCCACCTGGGACGATCTGCGATGGGAGTGAGGGAGGGACGCCGCATGGCAAGGGACGGCCGCTGGGCGCTGGCCGCCGGGGGCGCGGTCGTGGGTCTGTTCGGCGGTGCGGCGCTCGTCGCGTCCGCGCAGATGGAGGGACCCGCGCTCACCCGCTTCTCGCCCGGCGAGGTGATCCGCTCCGCCGACGTGAACGCCAACTTCGCCGCGCTGGCCGAGGCGGTCGCCGACCTCCGCGCCGAGCGCGCGCCGCCGGACCGCCTCGACGTCGCCCCGCAGCCCGCCGCGGGCCAGTACGCGTCGCTCGACGCCGCGCTCGCCGCGCTGGACCGCGTCCGGCTCGGCGCCGACCAGTCGGTCGCGATCCGCCTCGCTCCCGGCGAGTACGCGCACGAGCGCCCCGTCGAGATCCGCCACCCGGACGGCGACCGCATCCGCATCGTGGGGCCCGGCGCGACGCTGCGCTTCACGACGCCGGGCGACGGCATCCAGGTCACGGACGGCCGGCGCCTGGGCCTGCTCGACGGCGTGCGGATCGTCGGCGCCGGCGACGGCGTCGGCGTGTCGGTGAAGAACGGCGCGTTCGTGCGCCTCGGCGACGTGGCCATCGCCGGCTTCGCGCGCGGCGTCGACGCGCGGACCGGCGCCATCGTCGTCGTGGAGACGGGGCTCACCATCGAGCAGGTCACCGACTACGGCGTGGTGGCCGAGCGCAACGCCACGGTGAACATGGTCGCCGACGCGCTCGAGGTGACGGGCGCCGCGACGGGCATCCTCGCCAGCGACGCCGGCCTGGTGCACGCCGCGGGCGCGCGCCTGACCGGCTGCGTGATCGGCGCCAACGCGCTCTTCGGCGGGCGCGTCAGCGTCGGCGGCGCCGTCGTCCACGACGCGGATGCCGTCGGCCTCACGGCAGGCTACGGCGGCAGCCTCTTCGCCGAGGACGCCGAGGTCCGCGACGTGACCCGCTTCCAGTGTCTCTACGCCGCGCCGGGCGGCCGGATCGACGCGTCGCGCAGCACCGTCTCCGGCTGCGGCGGCCAGGGCGCGCTCGCCCAGGGCGGCGCGATCGTGCTCAGCAACGGCGAGGTGTCCGACACCGCCGGCGTCGGCGTCGAGGCGTTCGGCGGCGCCACGATCTTCGCCGACGGCGTCACGACCCGCAGGACGTGGGGCTTCCTCGCCCTCCGGCAGTCGTACCTCTCCGCCGCCGGCGCGCGCTCCCTCGAGGGGCGCGCCGACGCGTTCCGTGCGGGCGACGTGTCGGTGGTGGCCGCCGACGGCGCCGAGGCCGCCCACAACGTGGGCATCGGCTTCGCCGCGTTCCGGGGCGGCGTCCTCCACGCCGCGCGCAGCGTCGTCGAGGACAACCGGCTGTGCCACTTCACCGGCAGCAGCTACGGTCAGGTCTACGCCGGCGGGGCGAACGTGCAGGGCTGCGTGAACTGCTGCGTGCAGAACTGCGAGGTGGGCTCGACGGTGTGCACGGCGCCCTGACGAAAGGGCGCCGCGCTCTCAGCGCCACTCGAGCTGGACTTCGAACTGCTCGAGCTTGCCGACGTCGCGGCGGGCGTGGTCCGACACCTTCAGGACGTACTTGCCGCGGGCGGACTTGCCGACGAGCGCCGGGACGTCGAACGTCTGCCGCACGTGGTCGGCGCTGCCGCCGGCGCGGTTGTGCAGCACGAACGTCTCGCCGTCCTTCTCGAGCGCCACCACGAGGTCGCCGCGATAGGGGTGGTCGACGCCCACCTTCACCTTGGCCGACTTCAGGGTGCCGCCGCCCTCGACGACGACCTCGCTGCGGACGCCGGCGGGTGCGTTGTCGGGCACGTTGACCGGCAGGCCGGCGGCGGCGAACGTCCCGCTGCCCGCCTCGTCGGCCGGGGGCGGCGGCGGGGGCGGCACCACGTCGCCGTCCACCACCAGGTTCACCGACCAGGCGTTGAGCTTGCCGACGTCCTGGCCGGCGAGGTCGAAGATCGTCAGCTTCCAGTCGCCGGCCGCGTTCGTACCGCGGAACGAGGGCAGGTCGAAGTTCTGCTTCAGGTGGTCGGCGCTGCCGCCGGTGCGGTCGTGGAGCACGACGGACTTGCCGTCCTTCTCGAGCACGACGCGCAGGTCGCCGCGGTAGGTGTGCGTGACGTCGAGCTTCACGAACGCCTCGGCGATCGTGCCCGCCGTCGCGACGTTGATCGTGCTCGACACCCCCGCCGGGTTGTTGTCGGGGATGTCCTTCGGCACGTCGCGCGCCGTCGTCTCGCCCGAGCTCATCGCCGGCGGCGCGGGCGCCAGCGTCGCGGGCAGCACCTTCGCCATCACGATGCGCTCGAACTCGAGATTCGGGTTCTCGTAGCGGCGCTGCGATCCCGTCTGCGTGAGCGGCTGCCACACGAAGTCGGGGTGCGCGTGGTTGTCGCTGGCGAGCGCGTGGCTCCAGGCGCCGTCGCCGATGACCACCGCCGTCGGCTCCTCCATCGGCTTGTCGAGGTCGAGCGTGTACGTCAGCGTGCGCATCTCGATCTGGTTGCCCCAGAGCCGGTGCATCTCGCTGCTGTTCGTCGGCCACGCGTCGGCGAGCATGTTGTCGACGGTGGCCACCTCGTGGGGCAGGCCGTCGGTCACCCAGTGGATCGACGCGGTGACCTGCACCGGGTAGACGCGCTTCTTGCCGAGCGACCGGCGCGCGCCCTTGCCGTCGTAGGCGTTGTACTCGGTCTGGAAGATCTCCTTCTCGACCGCTTCGTCGCCCTGGTACAGCTTCTCGACCGACCAGACGTAGCTGCGGACGGGCTGGTTCCAGACCTCGCTGCCGGTGAACCGGTCGATCACGAAGCCCTTCTGCCGCAGGCCCAGCTGCGTGCCGAAGTAGACGTGGAAGCCCGACGCCGTCAGGTCGGCGTAGGTGACCTCGTCGGCCTTGTTCTCGGGGTCGTCGTGGCGCGAGCCGTGGAAGCTCGAGTGGTGCTCCATCCAGCCCTCGGTGAGCAGCGCCTTGGCCTCGCCGGGGGTGACCTCGACGCTCCGGCCCTCGTGCTCGACGGTGCCGCGGCGGGCGGGCTCCTCCTCCATCAGCGCGGCGGCCGCCCAGGCGTTGCAGTGGCCCCACCAGCCCTCGACGCCGGGCACGCCGTTGCCGTGCTCGATGCGCTCGAACTCGGTCGCGGTGTCGATCGCGATCTGCGGGAGCGTCGCCCTCTTCGTCTCGAGCTCTTCGTTGAGGCTCAGGTAGGCCTTGCCGTCCTCGGTCTCGCGCCAGTTCCCGTTGGGATTCGCGGCGATCCAGCGGTTCAGCTTGCGGACGAGGTCGCGCAGCTGCGTCTGGATGCGGCCGAGCTCGTCCTTGGTGATGCGCTGGTATTCCTTGACCTTGTCGACCTCGATGCGGTCGACGCGCCCGGCGAGCAGATCGATCTTCTCGGCGGCCGAGAGGCAGAAGGCCTTGTTCTGCGCGATGAGGTCGGCCGGCGGCGCGTCGGCGCTCACGCCCGAGCACTCGGGGAAACCGCCGCGGGTCTTGTGCCGGTCGGCGATGCCGTCGCGGGTGTAGGCCCACCAGGAGCCGACCCAGATCTTGTGCGCGGCCTTGCCCTTGGTGGGCAGCTGGTTGAAGCGCGCCTCGCCGTAGACGCTGTTGTCGGCGGCGATGGCCGGCGTCGCGAGCGAGAGGCCGAGGCCGAGGGCGAACGTCTTCTTCAGGATGCTCATCTTCCGTCCCCCCCTCAGATCCGGCCGCTCTGGCTCACGAGCACGCCGATGGCGCCCGGAGTCTCGACGTAGAAGGGCCACAAGTCGCCGGGGGCCCAGTACACCCGCTCGGCGGACTCGAGGCCGCGCCCCTGCAGGTCGAAGAAGAAGTACGACCCGGTCTCGTAGTCGGGCCGCGCCGCGGCGGCGACGGGCGCCAGCGTCTCGGGCAGCGCCGGCAGCGACTGGCGCGCCGCGCCGAGGTACGCGTTGGGCACGACGTACGGGAAGCTGGTGTCGAGGCTGCGCACCGCCTGGCGCGGGTCGCTGCGGAACGTGCGCCCGTTCGGGAACGCGCCGCGCGGGCCGCTGTACTCGGTGACCGACACCGGCCGCAGGAACTCGTCGATCACGAGGTCGACCTGCGCGGTCAGCTCGTCCACCTGGACCTGCCGGCCGGCGAGCAGCTCGGAGAGGCTGCCCGTCGCCTGGCCCTGGGTGATGCGGATGGTGGCCGTCGCGTGCTCGCGACCGTCGGCGGTGTGGCTGCCGAGCTCGATCACGCGGAAGTCGAGCAGCGTCAGGCCGACCTCGGTCTTGATCGGCTGCTGGAACTGCAGCTCTTGCATCTGCACGCGGTTGTCGGCGCGCAGCAGCCAGGCCACCTGCCACGCGTCGCCCACCTTCCAGAAGCGCTGGCCCAGCCGGAGCTGCGCGAAGGCGTGCGGGCCGCTGAGGTCGCAGTCGAGACAGTCGGCCTTGTCGCCGCGGGCGACTTCCTTGCCGCCGACCTCGACGGGCGCCTCGACGCCCTTGTCGTCTTCAGGCGCGGCGCCGCCGCCCGACTCGCCGGAGCACCCGGCGACGGCGAGGGCCAGCACCAACGTGCCGGTTCGGATGTACATCGTGGGACCCCCCGTTCGGTTCGACGGCGCGCGATCAGCAAGGGCCGTGCCGTCGGTTCGCGTCGCAAGATACACAGGCGTGGCGACTCGCGCAGCCTTTTCGCCGCCCCCTCGGTGGCAACTTCAGATGCCACCCCGCCGGTGGGCGTCCCGGACGGGTTGACTCGATCGGGTCGGATCCGCGCAATGTGCGCCCGATGAGAACGAACCTCGGATGGATCCTGGTCCTGGCCTGCCTCGCCGCGCCGGCCGCCGCGCGCGACACCTGGACGTCGCCGTATCGCGGCGTGCGCGTGCTCGACCGCACCACCGCCGATCCGCAACGGATCCACGCCGCCGTCGTCGACCTGTGCGCGCCGGGCACCTCGGTGCACGTCACGCGCCCGGCGGACCGCGGCCTGACGACGAGCCGCTTCGCCGAGCGCAACGGCGCGCAGGTGGCGGTCAACGGCGGCTTCTTCGTGTTCGACGGCTTCGCGACGCTCGGCCTGACGATCGGCGACGGCATCCGCTGGCCCGACGGGAACGACGACGCCGGCTTCGGGTTCGCGGCGTTCGGCGCCGACAACCGCGCCTCGATCTCGGCGCCGGCCGAGGTCGTGCGCGAGGCGTCGTGGTGGATGCGCGAGGTCGTGCCGGGCAAGCCGCTGCTCGTCGAGGGCGGCCGCGTCGTGCGCGAGCCGTGCGCCTCCCACTTCTGCGAGCGGCACCCGCGCACCGCCGTCGGCCTCGACGCGGCGGGCCGGCGGCTGTTCCTCGTCACCGTCGACGGCCGGCAGCCGGGGATCGCGCGCGGCATGGACCGCGAGGCGCTCGCCGCGCTGATGATCGAGCTGGGCGCGGATCGCGCGCTCAACCTCGACGGCGGCGGCTCGACCACCTTCTACGTCGCGGCCGAGGGCGGCGTGCTCAACGCGCCGAGCGACGGCCGCGAGCGCGCGGTCAGCACCCACCTCGGCGTGCGCGTCGACGAGGGCGCCACCGTCAGCCGCTGCTGCGAGGTGACGCCGGTCGAGGGCGCGCACGGGCGCTTCGTCGACGTGCCCGCCGGCCACTGGGGCGAGGCCGCGGCCGAGGCGCTGGCGGCGGCGGGCATCACCCGGGGCTGTCAGGCCGATCCACCCGCGTTCTGTCCGGGCTGCGGCGTGAAGCGGCGCGACGCGGCGGTCATGCTGGCGCGCGCGATGGGGCTGGCCGAGCGGGCGCCCGGGCGCGCGACGTTCGCCGACGTGCCGCTGGATTCGCCGGGCGCCGGCGCGATCGAGGCGCTCGCCGAGGCGGGCTTCATCGCCGGATGCGCCGAGAATCCCAGGCGCTACTGCCCCGACGACCTCGTGACGCGGGGGGTCGCGGCGGTGCTCGTGGCGCGCACCGCCGGGCTGCCGGACGCGCCCGCCGCGCCACCGACCTTCGGCGACGTGCCGGCAGAGGCGTGGTACGCCGACGCGGTCGAGGCGGCCGCGGCGGCGTGTGTCGTCCAGGGATGCCGCGCCGAGCCGCGCGCGTTCTGTCCCGAGCGCGAGGTCACGCGCGTGCAGTTCGCGGTGATGCTGGCGCGCGCGTTCGACGTCGGCGGCCTCGGCGGCTGCGGGGGCGATCCGCTCCCCGTGCCGGACGCGGCGGTGCCGGACGCCGCCGTGCCCGTCGACGCGGCGCAGGATGCCGACGTGTCGGACGCGACGGTGTCCGACGCGGCGGCGCCGGACGCGGCGGTGCCGGACGCCGCGCCCGATGTCGACGCCGACGGGGCGTTGCCGTCGGACGCCGGCGCGGTCGACGCGTCGCGACCCGCCGACGCCGCCGCCGACGCCGGCGACGTGCTCGTCGACGGCAGCATCGCCGACGCCTCGGCGCCCGAGGCGGACGCCGGCGAGCCCTCCGGCTGCGCCGCCTGCGACCAGGCCGCTGCGCCCGGCCTCCCCTGGCTCGCGCTGCTCCTCCTCGCGCGCCCGCGGCGCCGCCGATCCTGACGGCGCCGACGCCTGCTCCGCGCGGCGTGGCAATCTGAGGCTCGGCGGCTCATTTCCGCCGACCCTCGCAGCCGGATCTGATGGGTGGACGGCGCCGATCGCTGGGGCGCGCCGTGATCAGATGAGATCCTCGGGCGCCTCCGCCTGGCGCGGGTCCGACGAGAAAGACCGCGGATCGATCCCGTGCCGCGCCAGCCAGCGACGGAGCTGGGTGCGGTGCAGATGCAGCGCGCGTGCGGCGGTGGCGACGCGGCCGTCCGCGGCGCGCAACGCCTCCTCGATCACCTCTCTCGATGGCAGCGCCACGGACTGACTCGCCGGCGGCGGTTCCGCCCCGATCGGCTGGCCGGCGTGGGCGCTCAGCCGCGACACATCGACGACGGTGGCACCGGCCACGAGCGCGGCCCGCGCCGCGTCCCTCACCTCGGCCGCCAGCTCGCGCACGTTGCCCGGCCAGTGGCGCAAGAGACAAGCCTCGACGAGCGAGGCATGCACACCGAGCGCCCCGTCGACGCGCCGCACCTCGCGGTCGATCAGGTACGGGATCTCCTCCGCACGCTCGCGCAGCGGCGGCAGGTCGACCTGCGGCCGGCCGAGCCGGAAGTACAGGTCCTCGCGGAAGCGCTTCTCGGCGACGAGCGTCCGCAGCGAGCGATGGGTCGCCGAGCAGAGGCGCACGTCGACGCGCGTCGGCCGGCTGGCCCCGAGCGCGAGCACCTCGCGCGTCTCGAGCACACGCAGCAGCTTGGCCTGGACGCCGGGCTCGAGCTCGCCCACCTCGTCGAGGAAGAGCGTGCCGCCGTCGGCCGCCTGCACGTAGCCCTCGGCGTCGGCGGCCGCCCCGGAGTACGCGCCCTTGCGCGCGCCGAACAGCAGGCGCTCGGCCACGCCCTCGGGGATCGCGGCGCAGTTCACGGCCACGAACGGCCCGCCCGGGCGCGGCCCCATCTGGTGGAAGGCGCGCGCCGCCAGCTCCTTGCCGCTGCCGCTCTCGCCGGTCACGTGCAGCACGTCGCCGAACCTCGCGGCGCGCTCGATGTCGTCCCAGGCGCCGCGCAGCGTGGCGCCGGCGACCAGCGCGGGCCCGACCTCGACGTGGCGCGCCTGGAACGGCCGCAGGTCGTCGCACAACACGAAGATCGAGTCGCCGAGCCGCACGAGCCGCAGCGCCGCGCCCGACACCTCGCCGCTCACCGCCTGGCCGTCGACGAGCGTGCCGTTGCGGCTGCCGAGGTCGGTGACCGTCCAGACGCCGCGGGCGCGCGCGACGCGGGCGTGCCGGCGCGACATGCGGCCGTCCTCGATCAGCACGCCGCCGACGGCGCCCCGGCCGAGCTCGACGGCGCCGTCGCGCAGCGGGATGCAGCCGCCGAGCGGCTCGTGCCCCGAGAACACGAGCAGCACGCCGGGCACGGGCGCGCCGGCCGGTCCGCCGGCGCCGGGCACGTGCGACGCGTCGATCGTCTCGGTGACGTCGCTCAAGCGCCGGCCTCGAACGTCCACTCGGCGGTGACGCGCAGCGTGTTCGGCGCCCGCTCGGCGCGCAGCCGGCAGCCGCCCTCGTAGGCCACGCGCGCGAGCCCGAGGCCGCCGGACGTGCCGCGCGGCGCCGCCGCCACCTCGAGCAGCCGCGCCTGGTACGCCGCGCCCGCGTCCTGGAAGCGGCCGAGCCAGCGCAGCGTCGCTTCGACCCGCGCCGGGCCCTCGGCGCCGTCGTCCACCGGGTTCTCGACCGTCACCGCCGCCTGCCGGCGGTCGCCGGACACCCGCAGCCGGAACACGCCGCCGTCGCTGCCCCAATGCCCGTATTTCACCGCGTTTTCGAGCAGTTCGCCCGTCACCATCGCCAGCGCGTTCACCCCGCCGACGTCGGTGAACACCGCCATCAGACAGTTCTGCACCGACGCCCGCAGGCGCTCGATGTCGGCCCACTGATTGCGGACGGGGACGTCGATCGAGAAGCGGAAGTCCTGCATCGCTCAGCCCCCCCGCAATTCGAGCAGGCCGTCGCCGCGGTCGAACACCCGCAGCGCGTCGAAGCTCAGGCGTTGCCACTTCACGGCGCCGTCGTAGGCGATCGTCAGCCGCACCCCGCGGGTGCGCGCGTCCTGGATGAGCTCGATCACGGAGGTGATCGTCGACGAGTTGAAGTGCTCGAGGTGATGGAAGCGCATCTCGAGCGGCAACGACTGCGCCGCCGCGTGTTGAAGCACGCCGTCGAAGAACGGCCCGAGCACCTGGCCCGGGTAACGATCGTTGCTCTTGCCGAGCCAGACGAGGCACAGGCCGTCGTCGGTCGCCTGCACCTCGATCGAGAGGTCGGATGCCTGCAGGCCCTGGATGCGCGTCGACATGGCCGGACCGTAGCCGGAACGCGGCGGGCGATCAATGTGCCGCCGGGACGAGCAGCCGCGCGAAACGGCGCGGATCGGCGATGCCGAGCGCGGCGAGCGCGCGCAGCGGCTCGGTGGCCTCCTCGCCGCGCAGCTCGCGGGCGCGGGCGCGGGCGGCCTCGGCGTGCAGGCGCATCTCGAGGCCGTCGAACCCGGCGGCGGCGCGGTCGAACCCGACGGCGTCGGCGCGCAGCCCGGCCCGGAGCGCTCCGGCGAGCGCGTCCGCCCATGGCGAGCCCTCGCGGGCGAGGCGGCGGGCGTCCTCGGCGGCGAGCCCCGGTTGCCCGGCGGCGAGCGCGCACCGGGCGCGCAGGTCCCATCCGAGGACGCGCACGATGCGATTGCGATGCTGTTGCGCCCCCTGGACCGACGACCAGTGGCGCGCGAGGCGGTCCAGCGCGCGTCGGGCCTCGCCCGTGTACAGATCCGCCTGGCACTGCGCCAACAGATCGGACCAGTGTTGCATGTGCCATCCGCCCACGGACCAGCCGGCGATGGCGCCGGCGGCGTCGCGGCGGGCGTCGTCGGGGCGGTCGGCGGCGAGGTGCACGAGCGGCTGCACGAAGGTGCGCAGCGACGTCAGCGCGTAGCGGTCGCCGCGCGCCTCGGCCTCCTGCGCGACGGCCTCGGCGCGGCGGGCGAGCTCCCCGACCTCGCCGAGGTGGAAGAGCGCCGGCAGGTTCCACCACACCGCGAGCGAACCCACCTCCCAGGCGATGTCGGCGCACTGCTCGCGGAACAGCGCCGTGCCGTAGTCGCACAGGCCGTGCGCGAGCCGCCAGCGCCCCTCGCAGAAGTGCCAGACGGCGGCGGCGGCGATGGCCCACGCGAGCGCGTGCGGGTGGGCGATGCGCTGCGCGAGCGCCTCGGCGCGGGCCGACAGATCCTCGGCGCGCTTCGCCCCCTCGGCGCCCTCGAGCGCCGACAGGATGGCCTCCCAGGCGAGCGCGCGGGCGATGCGGTAGGGCTCGCCGGCGGCGAGCGCCAGCAGCATGTGCCGCGCGTGGAACTCGGCGCCGCGGACGAGGTCGACGCCGCCCAGGCCGTTGCCGAGCGACCAGCAGACGTCCATGCGCGCGAGGTCGAGCGGCGGCACGTCGGCGGCGTCGCGCTCGGCGAAGTCGAAGCCGCGTCGGCGCAGGCGCGTGCGGTGGAGCCAGAGCGCGGCCACCGCGATCGACGGGCGGCGCGGCGGCGCGAGGCCGACCGCGTCGAGCACCGTGCGCATCACCGACAGGCCCTCGTCGACGTGGCCGCTGCGCAGGAGCTGCTCCGCGGCGCGGCGGCGCAGGTCGAGCACTTCGTCGCGCCCGGCGCCGTCCACGGCGTCGAGGTAGGTGCGCGCCGCTTCGAGCCCGCGGCCGGCGTGTGCCAGCGCGTCGGCCAGCTTCACGCGCAGGGCGCGCTCGTTCGCGGGTCCGAGCGCGGCGCGGTAGAGCGCGGCGGCGCGGTCGAAGGCGAGGGCGTCGGCGGCGCGGTCCGCGGCGATCTCGGCGTAGCGGCGGGCGCGCTCGGCCTCGCCGGCGGCGGCGAAGTGGTCGGCGAGCGCCTCGGGATCGGCGGCGGGATCGGCCTCGAGCGCGGCGGCGACGCGCCCGTGGCAGGCGCGCAGGCCCGCGCCATCGAGGGCGCCCGTGGCCGCGTGGCGGACGGCGTCGTGCAGCGTCTCGACGTGCAGCCGGCCCGCGGACGTCGTGGTGCGCACGAGATGGCCGAGGCGCAGCTCGGTGCGGGCGGCCTGCTCCGCGGCGCCGTCGAGCCCCGCGGCGCGGCGCGCGAGATCGCTCGCGAACGGCCGCCCCGCCACCGCCACGACCTCGAGCAGCCGACGCGCCGCGTCCGGCAGCGCCGCGATGCGCTCGGCGAGCATGCCCTGCAGCGACGCCGGACGCGGGCCGCGCCCGCCGGCCACGAAGCGCGCCAGCTCGTGCACGAAGAGCGGATTCCCCTCGGATTCCCGGGCGATGGCCTGCGCGTCCGCCGGCAGGGCGCCGAGCAGGCTCGCCGCGAGCGCGGTCGCCTCGCCGGGCGGGAGCGGGCCCACCTCGACCTCGCGGACCTCGCGGCCCCGCCGCAGCCCCGGGCGCAGGGCGCGCAGCAGCTCGCTCGTGGGCTCGTCCTCGACGCGCCAGCTCATCACGAGCAGCACCGCGGGCGGATCGGGCGGCGCGAAGAGCTCCGCCAGCAGCGCGGCGCTGTCGGAGTCGCCCCACTGCGCGTCGTCGACGGCCAGCACCAGCGGCTGCCGGTCGGCGAGGCGCGCCAGCAGCTCCCGCAGGGCGCCGAACGCGCGCTTGCGGAGCTCGCGCGGGTCCTGCGGCGCGGGGCGTCCACCATGGCCGGCGACCGCCTCGAGGCGCCCGAGCACCGGGAAGAGCCGCGCCAGCGCCGCCAGGTCCCGCGGCATGACCCGCGGCGCGTCGAGCGGCGGGAGCCGGCGCAGGTGGTCGGTGAGGGCGTCCACGAGGCCGTCGAAGGCCTTGTAGGGCACCGACTCGCGCTCGAAGCAGCGCCCCTCGAGCACGACGGCGCCCTCGAGGCCGTCGAGGAAGCGGCGGACGAGCGCGGTCTTGCCCATGCCCGACGCGCCGCGGACGTGGACGATCAGCGGGCGGCCGGCGCGCGCCGTGGCGAAGGCCTCGGCCAGCGCGGCGAGCTGCCCCTGGCGGCCGACGAACGGCGCGATCTCGGCGCGTGGCGCGGGCGCCGGCGCGGCGTCGCCGAGGCGGCGGGCGATCTCGTCGCCGTCGGGACGCGCGGCGGGATCGCGCCGCAGCAGCGCCATCGCCAGATCGCAGAGGTCCGCCGGCAGCCCGGGCATCGCCTGGCGCGGGTCCGGCGGGTCGCGCGTCTCCTTGTGCAGCAGCATGTCGGCCAGCGTCCCGCCGAAGGGCAGGCGGCCGCGCAGCACCTCGTAGAGCATCACGCCGACCGCGTACCAGTCGGCGGCGGGCGTGACCGGGCCGCCGCGCGCCTGCTCCGGCGCCATGTAGGCGGGCGTGCCCTGGATGCGCGGGTCGATCGAGCGGTGCCGCCCGTCGTCCAGCTCGGCGACGAGGCCGAAATCCAGAATGACGACGCGACCTTGCGCGTCGACCAGCACGTTGGGCGGCTTGAGGTCGCGGTGCAGCTTGCCGGCTTCGTGGAGCGCGCGCACGCCGGCGACGAGCTGGCGCAGGGCCTCGCGCACGCGGTCCGCGTCAGGGGCGGCGCCGGCGACGGGCTCGTCCCAGGTGTCGGCGAGCGCGCTCACGCCACCCCGCAGCCAGGCGCGGAAGTCGACGCCCTCGACGACGTCCATCGCCAGGTACCACTCGTCGCCGGCCGAGAAGAGCTCGTGCAGGCGCACGAGGTTCGGATGGACGACGTCGGCGAGCGCGCGGAACTCGTGCTTGAAGCGGTAGAGGGTGGCCGGCTCGGCGTGGGTGAGGCGCTTGAGGGCGACGCGGGCGTCGCGCTCGCGGTCGTAGGCGGACCACACCTCGCCGAACCCGCCGGCGCCGAGCCGCCGGTCGGGGACGAAACGCGATGGCAGCGGCGACCCGATCATGCGTCGCGAGAAGGTAGTCCAGCGGCGCGCCGGCGAGCACGAAATTGCGGCCGCGTTGACCGGAACGCGCCGCTCGCCCATGCTCGCGCGGTCACGGGGGAGAGGCGATGCGCATCCAGGCGGCGACGGGCAGCAGCGAGGCCCTCGAGGACGGCTTCGTCGCGGGCCGCGAGGCGGCGGCGCAGGCGCTCGGCGGCGTCGAGCGGGGCGCGCGCTCCGTCGTCGTCGTGCTGTGCAGCGTGATGTTCGACCTCGAAGCCGTGCTGCGCGGCGTGCGCTCGGTGATCGACGCGCCCGTCGTCGGCGGCACGACGTACTCCGAGGCCACCGACGCCGGCCACACCGACGACTCGGTCTCGCTGCTCCTGCTCACCGGCGACGACCTGCGCTTCGGCGTCGGCCTCGGCGAGGGTCTGGCCGCCGATCCCCAGGCCGCCGTCGACGCCGCGTGGTCCGCGGCGCAGGCCATGCTCGGCGAGGCGCCCTCGCTGGCGATCGCGCTGCCCGACGCCGCGCTCAGCCACCAGGGCGAGGCGGTGGCCGACGCCCTGCTGCGCCACAGCGGCGGCCGCTGCCCCATCGTCGGCGGCTGCACCGGCGACGGCGGCCGCTTCCAGCAGACGTTCCAGCTCTTCGGCGACCGCGTGCTCAGCGACGCGATCCCGCTGCTGCTCCTCGGCGGCGGGGTGACGGCCCACGTCGTCACGCGCACCGGCTGGACGCCGATGGGCGAGCCGGGCGTCGTCACCCGGGTCGAAGAGAACCGCCTGTTCGAGATCGACGGCGCGCCGTCCATCCAGTTCCTGCGGCGCTACATCGGCGACTTCGACGTGCACCCCGAAGTGATGGGCACCTATCCCATCGCGCTGATGGACGAGACGGTGGAGCGCGACGGGGTGACGCACTATGTCATCCGGTCGCCGTTCTTCTACGACGCGGCGAGCGACTCCATCGCCTACGGGGGGCGCATCCGGCAGGGCAGCCACGTGCAGATGGGGCGCAGCTCCCGCGATCTCATCCTCGCCGGCGCGGGCGACGCGGCGCTGCAGCTCCGGCGGCGGGTCGAGCGCCGCCGGCCGCTGTGTCTGTTCTTCGCGAGCTGCGGCGCGCGCAAGCTGATGCTCGGCCTCGCGGTGCCGAAGGAGGCGGGCGCCCTGCGCGAGGCCTTCCCCGGCGTGCCGATGCTCGGCTTCTACTCGTTCGGCGAGATCGGCGCCTTCGACTCGGACGAGCCCGCCCTGGCGCGGCCGCGCTATCACAACTGCACGCTCGTGGTCTGCGCGCTCTGCCTGCCGGCGTGAACGCACCCGTGTCCGACGAAGAGACTTTGCGGCGGGCGCTGTTGCGCGCCGAGCGCCGCATCGAGCAGCTCGAGCGCAAGGTGGCCACCATCGACAAGATGCAGGCCGCCAACGACACCGTGAACGTGAACCTGTACCGCGAGCTGCAGGTGGCGCGGGAGCGGCTGGTCGAGCTGGACCGTCAGAAGAGCCAGTTCTTCGCCAACATCTCCCACGAGCTGCGCACGCCGCTGACGCTGTCGGTCGGGCCGCTCGAGCTGTTGCTGCAGCGTCCGGATCTGCCGCCCGACGTGGCGTCCACCGTCCGGCGCGTGCTGGACAACAAGCGCCGGTTGCTCAAGCAGATCAACGAGTTGCTGGACCTGGCCAGCCTCGACGCGGGCATGGCGAAGGTCACGTTCCGGCTCGAGGATGTGGGCGCGCTCGTGCGCGTGTGGGCCGCGACGGCGCGCACGGCGCTCGACAGCCGGCGCATCGGGCTCGAGGTGGCGCTGCCGGATGCGCCGGCGATGGTGTGGCTCGATCGGGCCCGCTTCGAGACCATCTTCATGAACCTGCTGTCGAACGCGTACAAGTTCACGCCGGACGGCGGCCGCATCGGGGTGGCGGTCGAGCTCGCGGGCGACGAGGCGCGCGTACGCGTGTCCGATACGGGCATCGGCATCGCCCCCGAGCACCAGGCGCGCATCTTCGAGCGCTTCACCCAGGTCGACGGTTCCGACACGCGCGCGCGGCCCGGCACCGGCATCGGTCTCGCGCTCGTCCGCGAGCTGACGCAGCTGCACGGCGGACGCGTCGCCGTCGAGAGCGCGCCGGGCCGGGGCTCCACGTTCACGTTGACGTTGCGGCTCGGCTTCGCGCACCTGAACCCGGCGTTCGTGGTCCGCGAGGCGGCGCCGCCCCCCGACGCGGTCGCCTCGCCGGACCGGTGGCTCGAGCCCGCCGCCGCCGCCGAGGAGCCGCCGGTGGGCGACGGCCCGAGCGTGCTGGTGGTCGAGGACAACGCCGAGATGCGCGCCTTTCTGCGGCAGGTGCTGCGGCCGCACTTCCGTGTGCGCAGCGCCGCCGACGGCCTCGCCGGCCTCGAGGCGGCGCGCCGCGAGGCGCCCGACGTCATCGTCAGCGACGTGCAGATGCCGCGCATGAGCGGCTTCGAGCTGCTGCGGGCCGTCCGCGCCGACGCCGGGCCGCTGCGCGCCACGCCGCTCGTGCTCCTCACCTCCCAGGCCGAGAGCCGCTACAAGCTCGAGGGCCTGAACGAGGGCGCCGACGACTACGTCGTCAAGCCGTTCCAGCCCGACGAGCTGGTCTGTCGCATCCGCAACCTGGCGAAGCTGCGCCGGCAGGAGCGCGCGCTCGCCGCGACGGTGGCCGAGCTGCAGGCGCGGCGGCGCGAGCTCGACCTGGACCTGGCGCAGGCGCGCGCCTTCCAGAGGGCGACGCTGCCGGCGCTGCCCGACGTGCCGGGCCTGCGCTTCGGCGCCCTCTACGCGCCCGCCGAGGCCGTGGGCGGCGACCTGTACGACCTGCGCGCGCGCGGCGGGCGGGTGCGCGTGTTCCTCGCCGATGCCATCGGGCATGGCATCCAGGCATCCCTCCGCACCATGGTCGTCCGGACGCTCTACGAGCGGCACCGCGACGAGGCGGCCGATCCCGCGGCGCTGCTCGCGCGCCTCAACGAAGACGTCGTGCGGTCCTACGGGCGCCTCGAGGTGCGGCTGGCCGCGTGCTGCTTCGACGTCACACCCGACGGCGTCGCCTACGCCAACGCCGGGCTGCCGCCGCTGCTCGTCTTCAGGGCCGGCGCGTCCGTCGACGAGGTCTACGAGGCCGGCGCGTTCGTCGGCATGGTGCCGGGCGTGGCCTTCCCGCTGCGCCGCATCGCGCTCGGGGCCGGCGACCGCGTCGTGGCCTTCACCGACGGCCTCGCCGAGCAGTGGAACCGCGCCGGCGACCGGCTCGCGGAGGCGACGCTGCGGGCGCTGCTCGGCGCGCCGGGTCCGGTCGATGCGGTGCTCGCCGCGGCCCTCGCCCGCCTCGAAGCCTGGCGCGACGGCCGCGCGCAGGCCGACGACATCACCGCCGTCGGTGTCGAGGCGGAACCTTGACCCACGATCCACAGACCGTCGCCGAGGCCCGCGCGGAGCTCGAGACGCTGCGCGCCGCGCGCGCGCGGAGCGGACGCGTCTTCTATTCGGTCGTCCCCGGCCTGCTCGGCGGCGCCCTCGTCGTGCTCTCGTGGAAGGGCCCGGTGGGCGCCGCCCTGCTCGGCGCCATCCTCTGCCTGTGGGCCGCCGGCACGGCGCTGGGCCTCGTGCCGGCGCCGTCGCCGCCCTCGCGCTACGACACGACCCTCGAGCGCATCCGGTTCCTCGAAGGCTTCCTGGCCGGCGCCCGCGACGACGACGCTACGGGCTGACGTCCTCGCGGAACCAGGCGCTCCCGGTGATCGCGGCGGCGAGCCCGGCGACCATCAGCGCGGGGAAGGCGGGGTGGGCGCCGCGGGCGTCGACGCAGCGGCCGTCGGCGCTCTTCGTCGCGCAGTACGGGCTGAAGATCGTCCCGGCGAGCCCGGTGAGGAAGAGCGCGGCGCCGCTGCCGATCAGGATCTTCGCGCCGATGCGCGGCGGCGGCGGGGGCGGCGTCAGGCTCGTGTCGAGACCGGGCGGCGGCGCGTCGAAGGCGCCGATGGCGCGCAGCGCGTCGCCGAGCGTGGGCGGCGCGGCCAGCGCGAGCGCCAGCAGCAGCCGGATCAACTGGCGACCTCGAAGCGGCCGGCGGGGTCGACGTCGAGCTTCACCGGGCGGGCGACGTCCAGCGGCCACGTGCGCGCGGGGAAGCGCGGCAGCACCGCCTCCATGGCCGCGACGCGCGCCGCGTGCCGCGCCGGACCCGAGAGCTGCCCATCGGCGACGACGATCGCGTCGGGGAAGAACGCGTAGACGTGGCGCGAGCCGTCGTCGGGCAGCTGCGCGGCCAAGAGCGCCGCCCGCAGGCGCGCCGGCTCGAGCACGAGCGAGCCGGCGTCGAAGCCGACGAGCAGCGTCGCGCCCTCACCGATCGGCCGCACCTCGAGCAGCGTGCCCGTCGCCTCGTCGAGGTCGTCGCGGTAGGCCGCCTCGAGCGTCTGCAGGTCGTGCCCCGGCCCCGGCTCCACCGGCGTCGCGTGCAGCGGGCACTCGATCGTGTAGTAGACGATGTGCTGGCCGATCGGCATGCCCACCAACATTCGCGGATCGACGCCGAGCAGCTCCAGCGGCCGGATGACCTTGCCCACGCGCGCGTTCGCCCCGCACGCCGGGCAGCGGTCGAGCCGGGCCCCGCGCGGCGAAAAGCTTTTCGATTCGCGATCATAGCCGATGAACTTCAGCAGCGTCGCCGTGCCCTCCGCGCCGCGGAACGACTGCCGGCCGACGACGGCCATGAGGTTCCAGCGGCCGACCTCGCCGTCGGGGCCGCGGATCACCATGACCGTGCCCTCTTCGATGCCGACCGCGAACCGCGGGTCGAGCTCGGCGCGCACCGTGGCGACCAGGTCGCGCGCGTCCTCGAGCGCGTCGAGCAGCGGCAGGTAGAACGCGCGCGTGCCGTCGACGAAGGTGCGCCCGGTGTGGAGCGAGCGCAGGAGCGGGTAGGCGAACGACGCCTCGAGCCGCAGGTCGTCGAGGTGGAAGGCCACCTTGAGGTGCTCCTCGGGGTCGATCCACTCCACGGCGACGCCGCGGCGCGAGCCGAGGTCCTCGATCGCGGCGAGGAACTGCGACGAGTCGGCGAGCACGAAGAGCTCGACGCGGCCCGCGTCGACGTCGGCCGCGCCCTCGCCGAGCCACTCGCCGTAGCGCTCGCCGTGGAACGGGTACTCGCGCGCCTCCGCCCCGCCCAGGAGCTCGAGGACGTCGAAGGTCCCGCGCTCGAAGCCGGCCAGCGCCTCGTCGAGCGCCGGATCGTCGCGCTCGGCCGGATCGCCGAGCCCCGCCGCCCGCGCGCCGACGACGTAGCCCGCCTGGACCTCGGCCAGCACGTGGCCCTTCGTGGCGCGGTGCTGCGCCAGGAGCCACCGCCACCCGGCGCGCAGGTCGAAGAAGGTGCCGGTCTGGTCGCGGAGCTCGCCCTCGTCGCGCGCCGGCCGCAGGAACGCGACGCGCGCCCGCGCGTCCATGCGCCAGCACCGGCGAAGGACCCCTTCGGCCAGCTCGACGCCGTAGTCGAAGCCGACCTCGCCGAGGTAGCGCGCGTAGAACGCGGCGACCGCGGGCAGGGGACCGGCGGCGCCGCACTTCGGGCAGGTCTCGGTCGAAAGCGAGGCCCGCGCGCGCCACCAGTCGGCCTCGAGCCGGCGCAGGAACGCGTCGACGGGCCCCTCGGGCCGCGCGCCGTAGAAGTTGTCGCGTACGACGACCGCGTGCCCGCACGCACCGCATACGTAGAGGACGTGGCCCTGGTCGAACGCCTCGGGGCCGTGGCTGCGCACCAGCTCGAGCCGCGCGCGGACGAAGTCGTCGCGGGCGCGGTCGACGACGGCGGCGGGATCCTTGGGGGTCATGTTCGTGTGAATCCTGGCCGAATTCGGAAGGCGTTGCGTAACATGTCCGCCGTCTTCGATCGACGGGAGCGGCCCTCGTGGTCCGGGAAGAGCTGGATTCGACGCCCAAGGTCGACCCCGCGTCGCGCCAGGGCGTGTTCCTCTGGGGCCAGGTCGACGATCCCAACCTGGTCGTCGACCTCGTCAACTTCGTGCACAGCGCACGGCGCACGGCGGTGCTGACGATCGTCGACGGCGCGGTGCGCAAGAGCGTCTACTTCCGCGACGGTTCGGTCATCGCCGCCAGCAGCAACCAGCCCGAAGATCGCTTCGGCGACATCATGTTCCGGCTGGGCATGGTCTCCCGCGCGCAGCTCGACGACGCGCTGCAGGCCGTGGGCCCCGACAAGAAGATCGGCAACGTGCTGCTGGGCCGCGGCCTGCTGTCGAGCAAGGACCTGTGGCGAGTCATCCGCGTGCAGATCGAGGAGATCCTCTACTCGGTGCTGCTCATGGAGGGCGGCAAGTTCACGTTGGCGCACTTCGACCAGACGCAGGTGCCGACGCGCACCGCGCTGAACACGCAGCACGTGCTGCTCGAGGGGCTGCGCCGCAAGGACGAGATGGAGCACCTCAAGGCGCAGCTCCCGCCGGCCAACCGGCGCCTCGTCCGCACCCAGCCGGCGGCCGATCCCGTCCAGCTCAACGACACCGAGGGCCGCCTGTTCGACCTCGTCGACGGGCGCCGCACCGTGGCCGACGTGATGTTCGAGAGCGGCCTCGGCGCCTTCGAGGGCACCCGCGCGCTGCACCACCTGCTCAAGGCGGGCGTCATCACCGTCGGCGAGGTGGGCATCGACACCGCCGTCGACGGCGGCCTCGCGGTGACCGCGGTCGTCGGCTCGTACAACGAGGCCATCGGCCTCATCTACAAGGATCTCGCCGCCGGCGGCGTGGTGGGCCTCTTCCGCATCGGGGTCGAGTCCTTCTTCAACGACCTCACGCCCGACGTGGCGGCGCTCTTCGACAGTGTCGTGCCCACGCCCGAGGGCCGCCTGCCGCCGGAGCGCATCTCCTCGAACCTGCTGCTCAGCCGGGCCGACGACAAGCTGCGCCTGCTGCAGCGCGGCCTGAACGAGTACGTGCAGTTCCTGCTCTTCCTCGCGCGAGAGACGCTCGACTTCGAGCGCGTCGAGCGGCTGGCCGAGGGCGTACGCGAGCGACTGGGCACCCTCGAGGGCTGATCGAGGCCCCCACGCGGGTCCGCCCGCGTGCTCTCGCTGCGGGGCGAAGCTCCCTCGGCTCCCGCCACCCGCGCTTCGCGGTGCGTACGCTGCTACGCACCTTGCGCCGGCTTCGCGCCCGATTTCTCTGGACAATCCGCTGGCATGCCCGATGCAGAATCCCGTCTTGAACCCGAGCGGGAGGAAGCTCCATGCAGACCGTGCCCCGGTCGTCGACGCCGCCGCCCCGCCACGCGGAGCCCGACGACTTTGCCTTCGTGCCCGCCTGCGAGCGCGCGCCGCGCCTCCTCGCCCGCACGATGTACCGCCAGCTCCTCGCCCAGGGCTTCACGCAGGACCAGGTCCTCGCCTTCGCCAGCGAGCTCGTGGCGCTCGTCGCCGAAGAAGCCGACTGACAGCGGCGGCCATCCAAGTGGACGACGCCTCGCTTGTCCGGCGCGATCCATCGTCCACTTGAACGCCCGCCGCTGTGAGAGGGTCGGCGGCAATGAGCCGCCGGCTGCGAGGTCGGCTCCGGCTCCCTGCTGACGGCCTCTCGCTCGGCGTCTGTTTTCGCCGACCCTCTGGGAGGGTCGGCGGACGGGTGCGACTCGTAGGGCGCGACCCGCCGCCTCCCGCGACACGAGTGCGACCCGTCGGGCGCGACCCGCGAAGTCGCGCGCCACGCGTTCGGATGGATCACGAAATGATCGATCCCCCGCCCATGCTGTCTCCCGATCACCACCGCGGAGACACGCACGATGCGCGACCTCGCCCTCGACACGCTCCACGTCGGCGTCGCCGACCTCGTCGAGCAACGCCTGTCCACGCTCGAAGCGGAGGCGCCGGGCACCTTCCTCATCTACGCGCCGCGCTTGCGCGCGACACTGGCCGCGCTCGACGCGTTCTTCGCGCGCCCGGCGACGCCGGCGACGCGCCCGCTCGCCACGGAGCTCGCCGCGGCCGCGGCGCGCCAGAAGCAGCTCGGCCTCCGCGTCCACGGACGCCTCACGCGGATCATCGACGAGCCGGACCTCCCGCAAGACCTGCGCGACCGCGCGACGCGGGTGCGTGACGCCCTCTTCTTCATCGCGCCCGCCGCCCAACAGCGCTACCCCCACCGGGCGATGCTGGCGAAGCGCGTCCGCCCGCGTGTCGAGGAACGCGCCCGCGACCTCGACGGCCTCGAGATGGCCAACGGCGAGCCGATGCGCGCCGTCGTCGAAGCGTGGCTCGGCGAGAGCGAGGTGATCGCCGACCTGCTCAGCCGGCGCACGGACCTCGAGGCCACGACCGCCCGGCGCGAGGACGCCCTCCGCCTGCGCAGCGGCACGCTCGGGATCCTCGGGCGGGCGCGCGCCGCCCTCGCCGACGAGCTGGCGGACGCGCCGCTGACGGCCCTCCGCGTCGACGCGGCGGTCTTCGCGCACCTGGACGCGCTCGCCGGCCTCGCGCCCGCGAAGGTGCGCGAGCGTCTCCGCCGGCTCCGGCGGCGCCTCGCGGTCGGAGAGGCCCTGCCGGGCGACGCGGTCGCCGCCGGCGGCGAAGCGGCGGTCGCGACGGGCGAAGGCGAACGGGCGCCGGAGGGCGAGGCTCGCCGGGCGGCGCGAGCCCGCCTCGGGACGCCGAGGACGCTCAGCGGACCGCGTCGATGGCGGCGCGCAGCGTCGGCACCCAGGATGCAGGATCGGGATTGGCCGAGAGCGCCTGGTTCACGATCAGCCAGTCGTCGACGTCGCGGCCCCTCAGGGACCGCACGTACAGGTTGTAGACCGAGTACCAGGCGAGCTCGAGGTGGCCCGCGAGCTCCAGGTCGCCGTCCTGCAGCGCCGCGAGCGGCTCCCCGATGCGCCGCCACACGTCGCGCGCGTCGACGCCGGTGCGCACCGCCTCGAGCGCGTCCCGCGGCAGGTCGACCTCGACCACGTGGAACAGGCCGACGACCGAGTCGTGGTAGGCGGGCGGGTCGGGCGCGATCTCGCGCTCCCACGCGTCGACGGCGAGCGCGCACAACGCGATCTGCACCCGCCGTCGCCGCTCGGGGTCGAGCGTCAGGAACCGCTCCATCTCGTTCATCGGACCTCCCTCCATGCCGCAGGCCATCTTGACGGACCTCCGCGTCGCCGCTAGCTTTGCGCGCTTCGCGCCACCCCCGGAGTGCATCCATGGCCCGCAGGATCGCCATCAATGGCTTCGGCCGCATCGGCCGCTGCGTCTTCCGCATCCTCGAGGGCGATCCCGATCTCGAGATCGTCGCGATCAACGACCTCACCGACACCGGGATGCTGGCGCACCTGCTCAAGTACGACTCGGTGCACCGGCGGTTCGCGGCCGACGTGAAGGCCGAGGACGGCGCCATCGTCGTCAACGGCCGGCGCATCCAGGTCACCGCCGAGAAGGACCCCGCGAAGCTCCCCTGGAAGGCGCTCGGCGTCGAGCTCGTGCTCGAGTGCACGGGCCGGTTCCGCAAGCGCGCCGAGGCCGAGCTGCACCTGCAGGCGGGCGCCGGGCGCGTCATCATCTCGGCGCCGGCCAAGGGCGACGATCTGACGGTGGTCGTCGGCGTGAACGACCACCAGCTCGACCCCGAGAAGCACAAGATCGTGTCGTGCGCGTCGTGCACCACGAACTGTCTCGCGCCGGTGGTCAAGGTCGTCGACGAGGCGTTCGGCGTCGAGTACGGCCTGATCACGACGATCCACAGCTACACCAACGACCAGCGCCTGCTCGACCTGCCGCACGACGACAAGCGCCGCGCGCGCGCCGCGGCGCTGTCGATGATCCCGTCGACGACGGGCGCCGCCTCGGCCATCGGCCTCGTCCTGCCGCACCTCAAGGGCAAGCTCGACGGCATCGCCGTCCGCGTGCCCACGCCCAACGTGTCGCTCACCGACGCCGTCCTGCACGTGTCTCGCGCCACGACGGCCGAGGCGGTCAACGACGCGCTGCGCCGCGCCGCGACCGAAGGTCCGCTGAAGGGCATCCTCTCGTTCGAAACCGAGGAGCTCGTCAGCGTCGACTTCCTCGGCACCTCCTTCTCCAGCAGCGTCGACGCCGCGAACACGGCGGTCATCGGCGACCGCATGGTGAAGGTCCTGGCCTGGTACGACAACGAGTGGGGCTTCAGCCACCGCATGGCCGACCTGAGCCGCCTCATGCTGGGCATCGGTCGCGCGCGCTGAGAGCTCGGGAGGGTTCACCATGGCGGCCAACGCCGAGCAGCTGCGCATCCCGGGCGTCACCTTGATCGACAAGCTGCCGATCGAGAGCCGGCGTACCTTCATCCGCGTCGACTTCAACGTGCCGCTCGAGGGCGACCGGGTCGCCGACGACAGCCGCATCCGCGCGGCGATCCCCACGATCGAGCACGCGCTGTCCCGCGGGGCGAAGGTCATCCTTGCCAGCCACCTCGGACGCCCCAAGGGCGCGCCCGACCCGAAGTACTCGATGGCGCCGGCCGGCGAGGTGCTCGCCGGGTTGCTCGGCCGCGAAGTGCTGCTCGCCGACGAGTCCGTGGGCGACGGCGCCGCCAAGCTCGTGCGCGACATGCGCGACGGGCACCTCGTGATGCTCGAGAACCTGCGCTTCAACGCCGGCGAGGAGAAGAACGACGACTCGTTCGCGCGCGGCCTCGCGGCGATGACCGAAGTGTACGTCGACGACGCGTTCGGCGCCGCGCACCGCGCCCACGCCAGCGTCGCCGCGCTGCCCGCCCTCGTCGAGCAGAAGGGCGCCGGCTTCCTCATGGCCGCCGAGGTCGCCGCGCTGCACAAGCTCGTCAACCGGGCGCGCGACGGGTTCGTCGCGGTGCTCGGCGGGGCGAAGGTCAGCGACAAGATCGGCGTCATCAACAAGCTGGTGGGTCGCGTCGACACGCTGCTGATCGGCGGGGCGATGGCCTACACCTTCCTCGCCGCCCAGGGCCACCCCGTCGGCAAGAGCAAGATCGAGCAGGACCACCTCCGCAACGCGAAGGAGGTCCTCGAGACGGCCGCGAAGCGCAACGTCCAGGTGCTCCTGCCGATCGACCACCGCGGCGCCGCCGAGTTCAGCGACAAGGCGCGCGCCACCGTGATCAGCGGCGTCGACATCCCCGAGGACCTGATGGGCCTCGACATCGGACCGCGCACCGCCGAGATCTTCAGTCGCAAGCTGCGCGACGCGAAGACGATCTTCTGGAACGGCCCGATGGGCGTGTTCGAGTGGAAGACCTTCGCCGAGGGGACGATGGCCGTGGCCAACGCCGTGGCCGACTCGAAGGGCTACTCGCTCGTGGGCGGCGGCGACTCGGTTCGCGCCGTGAACGAGAGCGGCCGCCACCGCGACATCGGCCACATCTCCACGGGCGGCGGGGCGAGCCTCGAGTTCGTCGAGGGCCGCGAACTGCCGGGGCTCCGTGCCCTCGGCTACTCCCGGAGATGACCATGGCGCGCCGACCGATTATCGCCGGCAACTGGAAGATGCACCTGTCGATCGCGGAGTCCCTGGCGCTCGCGTCGGAAGTCCGCGACCGCTGCAGCCGGTTCCGCGACCGGGACGTCGTCGTCGCGCCCCCGCTCACGTCGCTGTACGCCGTGAAGGAGCGCCTCGCCGACAGCCGCATCCAGCTCGCCGCGCAGAACTGCCACTGGGCCGCGCAGGGCGCCTACACCGGCGAGGTGTCGCCCACCCAGCTCAAGGACCTCGGCTGCACCCACGTCATCGTGGGCCACAGCGAACGCCGGCAGTACTTCGGCGAGACCGACGAGTGGGTCAGCCGCAAGGTGCGCAGCCTCCACGATCACGACCTCGTGCCGATCATCTGCATCGGCGAGACCCTCGAGCAGCGCGAGGCGGGCGACACGATGAGCGTCGTCTCCACCCAGCTCGAGGCGGCGCTCGCCGCGCTGAGCGGCGACGAGGCCCGCACGTCGGTGGTGGCCTACGAGCCGGTGTGGGCCATCGGCACCGGCCGCAACGCGACGCCGGCCCAGGCGCAGGAGGTCCACGCGGCCATCCGGCGTCTGATCGCGAAGCGCTTCGACGCGTCGGTCGCCGATGCGGTGCGCATCCAGTACGGTGGCAGCGTCAAGCCCGAGAATGCCGCCGAGCTTCTCACGCAGCCCGACATCGACGGCGCCCTCGTGGGCGGCGCCAGCCTGAAATCCGATAGCTTCGCACGCATCGTTTCGTTCCGAGAGGAGCTCGCCTGATGTTCGAGGGGTTCGTCACCGTCCTCCATGTGCTCGTCTGCCTGTTCCTGATCCTGACGATTCTGCTCCAGGCAGGGCGTGGTGGCGGGGTCAGCGCCGCGTTCGGCGGTGGCGCCGGTGTCGCGCTCGGGCAGCGCTCGGCCGCGAACGTGCTGAGCAAGGTCACGACCGGCTGCGCGGTCACCTTCATGGTGACGAGCATGACCCTCGCTGCCATGTCGAGCCCCACCGCCGACGACTCGCTGAAGGGCGCCGCCGAGGAGCGGCAGGAGGCGGCGCCGCCCGCCTCGGCGCCGGCCGAGGGTGCCGCGCCGGCCGCGCCGGCCGAGGGGGCCGCGCCGGCCGCGCCGGCCGAGGGTGCCGCGCCGGCCTCGCAGCCCGCCCAGTAAGCGCCCGCACCAAGCCTCGGCGCGGGCGACGCCGAGGCCCAGAAACGAAAAAAGCCCCGTTGCAGCAGCAGCGGGGCTTTTTCGTTTTCGGGGTGCGAAGGGGGGGACTCGAACCCCCATGGCATCGCTGCCGCTAGCACCTCAAGCTAGTGTGTCTACCAATTCCACCACCTTCGCGAGTGGTGCGCAGGCTTTTCTCACAGGCGGCGGGTGAAGTCAAGCGCGCCGCTGATGGATCGAACGGCGCGCCGGATCGTCGATCCCCCCCGCGCACCCGGTTTGTGCGGCCGGGGGGCTGGTGTTATTAGTGGACGACCACTCGTGTCGCGCGATGAGGAACCTTCGAGTCGCATGATCATCTGCCCGCAGTGCCAGACCATCAACGAGGTCCAGAGCACGCGCTGCGCCACGTGCGCCAGCCCGCTGCTCGTCGGTGAGCCGATGCTCGACGACGATCCGTTCGTCGGCCGCATCCTCGGGGGCCGCTTCCAGCTGCTCGCCCGGCTCGGGTCCGGCGAGATCGGCATGGTCTATCGCGGCCTCGATCGCCAGACGGGCCAGGAAGCGGCCATCAAGATCATCCACCCGGACGTGGCGGCGACGTTCGGCGAGCAGTTGCTGCACTCTGCCCGGCAGCTCGTGAAGCTGCGGCACCCGAAGATCGCCTCGGTGCTCGCGGCGGCCCGCGACACCGACGGCACGCTCTTCGTCGCGACCGACCACGTCCGCGGGCAGACCCTCAAGTCGCTGCTCGAGGCCACAGGCCCGCTCGGACCGCGGCGGGCCGCCGACATCCTCTTCCAGCTCTGCAGCGCGCTGGCGCCGATCCAGCGGCTCAACCGGGCGCACGCCAACCTGAAGCCCGAGAACGTGTTCCTCGTCGAGCGCGAGGGCGGGGCCGACTTCGTACAGATCATCGACGTCGGCGTGCCCGAGCTCTTCGGCGTTCGCCAGACCGCCGACGGGCCGGTGATCATCGGCACGCCGAAGTACTTCAGCCCCGAGCAGGCGTCGGGGCGTCCCGTCGGACTGCCATCCGACCAGTTCTCGCTCGGCGTGATCGGCTACCAACTCCTCACCGGGGCGCTGCCCTTCTTCGGCGCGACGCCGGATCAGCTCCTCGCGGCGATCGTCACCACGACCCCCACCGCCGTGAGCAAGCGGACGGCGGGCGTCGTCCTGCCGCCGAAGCTCGAGCAGATCATCGACCGCTGCCTCGCCAAGGAGCCGGGCCAGCGATACCCCGACCTGCGCGCGCTCGCGACCGATCTCGCCGAGGTCATCAAGAGTACGCAGCCCGAGCCGGCGCCGAAGGCGCGGCCGAAGCGTCCCTTCCAGAACGCCTCGACGGTCGTCGCGGGCGCCGACGCGCTCGCCGATCTCATGGACGGCGACGACGACGGGACGATGGTGCGCGACATCCCGTCGCCGCCGCTGGGCCTCTCGAGCGAGGCGACGCCCAACCTGACGGGGCCGATGCCGAGCCTGATGCCGCAGCCGCGCACCGCGCCGATGAAGGCCCCGCCGCCGCCGCCGACGCCCGCGCGCCTCCCGGCGCCTCCGCCGCCGACGCAGAACGATCTCGCGGTGATCCCCGAGCCGCTGCTCGTGACGGGCGCCATCGACTCCGACGACCTGGCACGCGCCCTCGCCGATGCGGCGGCGGAGGTGGACGGCATCCTGCCGAAGCGCGCTTCGTCCGCGCCGGCGCCGGTCGTTCCGGCGCCGGTCGTTCCGGCGTCCTCGCCGCCCCGGAGCAAGGGCCCGCGCCTCGACTCCGATCTCGACGCGGCGCTGGCCGCAGCCCTGGCCGACGTGGGGGGCGCCGACGAGGCGCCGCCGCCTCCGCCCAAGGGGCCGAAGGTCGATCCGTTCGCCGGCATGTCGCTCGACGACGTGCCGGGCAGCGCCGCCGGCCGGGCGGCCGAAGCGGCGTCGCAGGCGTCGCGCGCGCCGGGCAGCGCGCGCCTGACGACGGAGATCATGAGCGCCATCGACGAAGAGCTCGATGACGCTCCGGCCTCGGGTCCGGCGAAAGTCTCGCCGCTGGCCACCGCGGCCGACCTGGCCGCGCTCGCGCCTCCGCCGACGGCGCGCGACACACAGAACAAGACGCAGCGCAAGGCCGCGCGCGGGCAGGGGTCGCAGGGGTCGCTGGCGCTTCTGCTGCTGACGCTGGTCGTGGGTGGCGGTGCCGTCTACTGGTTGGTCCTGCGGGAGGAGCCGGTGGCGCCGCAGCGGCCGACCCCGGCGAACCCGCCGTCGATGGCCGGCGCGCAGCCATCCGCCGCGCCGAGCGCACCCGCGCCGGCGTCGCTCGCCGAGGCGCCATCCTCCGCCGGCGGCCCGGCGAGCGCCGCCGACGGCGTGGCCGCCGCCGGGGGCGCGCCGGCGCCGGGCAGCGTCGCCGACGACATGCCGGCGACCGTCCGCGCCGAGCTGCAACGGGCCGAGGACGAGAAGGCAAAGGCCGAGGCAGCGAAGCGCACCTTCGAGGTGGCGCTCGAGAGCACGCCTGCCGGCGCGACCGTGACGTGCGGCGCGACGTCGATCGGCCCGACGCCGGCGAAGTTCGTCTACAGCCTCGACCGACCCTGCGAGTTCACCTTCACCCTCGACGGCCACGAGACGGTCACGCGCAAGCTCGACCTGTCCGCGCCGCCCGCCGCCGGCAGCCCGCCGCCGAGCCTCTCCGTCGAGCTGAAGAAGGCCGCCGACAGGCCTGCGGCCCCGCCGCCTCGGCCGAAGCCGCTCGAGCAGGCGAAGAACGACGCGCCGACGCCGCCCCAGCCGAAGCCGAAGCCGAAGCCGGCGCAGCCGAAACCGCCGAAGGCCGACTTCAAGGACCCGTTCGCCGACTGAGCCGAGGGCCGCCGCGTCTCGCCGTGGCCAACTGGCGCCCATCCTCACATTGCGGTTACTCTTCCCCCGAACGGCGTAGCGGGAGAGAGAACCCATGGCCGCACTCTGGAAGCCCGGCCTGGTCTTGGTGGCCGCGGCGCTCCTGCTGTTTCTTGCGCCGCCCGCCCTGGCGCAGGACGACGCGGCGAAGGAACAGGCGAAGGCCCTCTTCAAGCAGGGCCGCGAACACTTCCAGGCCGGTCGCTTTTCCGACGCGCTCACGGCGTTCGAGCAGGCCAACGCCATCAAGCCCCACCCCCTGATGCTCTACAACATCGGGCAGGTGCAGGAGGCGCTCGGCGACCTGCCTCGGGCGGTCGAGACCTACGAGAAGTTTCTCGCCAGCGGGACGGACGATACGGCCGACGTGAAGGACCGCCTCGCCCGCATCCGCAAGACGATCGCGACGAGCTGGACGACGCTCGAGCTCACCTCGGAGCCGCTCGGGGCGTCGGTGTGGCTCGACTCGAAGGATTCGCCGCCGCGTGGCCGCACGCCGGTCCGATTGCAGCTCCCCGCGGGCAACGTGACGCTGATCCTCGAGAAGGAAGGCTTCCGTCAGGTCCAGCGGCCATTGAAGCTGCAGGCGGGCAAGGCGGAGCAGCTCGCGATCGTGCTGCCTGCGGTGCAGCCGGTGGTCAGCCTGCGTTCGACGCCGCCCGGTGCGCGTGTGAGCATCGACGGCTCGCCCGTCGGCGTGACGCCGCTCGACATGCCGCTGCCCGCCGGGAAGCACACCGCGACCCTCGAGATCGAAGGCCGTGAGCCGGCCACGCGCGAGTTCGACCTGGCGACGTCTCACGCGCCCGACCGGCCGCTCGTCGTCGACGTCGTGTTCGGCGAGCAGGTCGCGAGCGGCTTCCTCGAGGTGGCGATCGACCGCGCGGGCGCCGAGGTGCTGGTCGACGGCGCCCGCGTCGGCGTGGCGCCGCTGTCGGGACCCATCCCGCTCGCGCCCGGCGCGCACCGCCTCGAGGTGCGCGATGCCGCGGGCGCGACCCACGAAGAGACGGTCATCGTCACCGCCGGCGAGACGGCCCGCACCGAGGTCGAGCTCGGCGGCGGCGGGGGCGGCGTCTCCCAGCGCACGCTCGGTTACATCGGCATGGGCGTCGGCGGCGCGGTCATGGCCGGCGGCGCCGTGTTCGCGGTGATGGCGGCGAGCGCCAGCGGCGACCTCGACGACTGCCGCAGCGACAAGACGGGCTGCAACGGGACCAGCAAGGAGTCCAGCCTGGCGGACGACGTGCGGTCGAACGCGATGCTGACCGACATCCTCATCGGTAGCGGCATCGCCATCGCGGCCGCGGGCGCGGCCCTGTGGTTCCTGAGCGACGAACCGGCGGCCACGGCGGGCCGGCCCGTGTTCGGCGTGGCGCCGACACCCGGCGGCGGCGCGGCGGCCGTCGGCGCGTTCGAGTTCTGATGATGGCGTGGGGAGACCGGATGAACGTCAGGGTGCGACGTTCCGCAGCCCTCCTGGCACTGCTCGCCGCCCCGCTCGGGGCCTGCAGCCTGATCCTCGACCCCGAGGAGTGCACTTCCGACGACGAGTGCGCCCCCGGCGTCTGCAAGGAAGGCATCTGCATCGGCGACATCCCGCTCACGACGCCCGACGCGGGCCGCGTCGACGGCGACGTCACCTCCGACGCGGGGCCGGTCGACGACATGGGGCAGGGCGGCGGCGACGCGGAGGTCGATGGCGCCCTGCCGCCCGACGGCAGCCCCGGCGACGCCGACGTGCCCGCCGACATGGGGCGCCCCGACGCGCATGTGCCGCAAGGGCCCCGCTGCGCGATCACCTCGCCGCTCGCCGAGAACCGCCTCACGAACATCGTCTCGGAGGGCGTCACCGTCACCGTCACCGACGCCGACACGCCGAACGACGCGTTGTCGGTGCGGCTCAACGGGATGCCGCTGACCCTCGAGGCCGACGGCACCGCCACCTACATCGCCAACCTGGCCGAGGGCGACAACCCGTTCGTGCTCGAGGTCGAGGACGACCAGGGCCACCGCTGCTCGGATCGCATCACGATCGTGGCCGATCGCACCGGGCCCACCGTGACGCGCGAGAACCCGCCGGTCGACGACCTCCTCACCAACGAGGAGGTCGCGACGGTGCGCGCATGCGTCGACGACGCGCACGGCATCGGGATGATCCGGGCTCGGGTCCGCGATCTGCAGGTCGACGAGGATCGCATCCGCGAGGACGGCCGCTGTCTCATGCCCTGCGCGGGCGAGTGCATCGAGTTCGACGTCGCGCTCGCCGCGGGCGCGAACCCGATCCTGCTGCAGGCGTTCGACACGCTCGGCAACGCGAGCGCGGAGGACGCGTTCGTCCTGAGGTTCGACGGCACGGCGCCCGAGATCACCATCGACACGCCGGCCGACGACACGGCGGTCGCGCTGCGCTCGATCCCGCTGAGCGGCGCGGTCACGGAGCCCGGTGGCAACCCGATGGACGTCCTGGTCCGCGCCACCGTCACCGGACCGCGCCCCGGCGATCGGCGCGTCGAGGACGCGCATCCCGACGCTGAGGGCCGCTACGCATTCGCCGCGCTCGCCGTCTTCCCCGGGGCGAACAGCATCCAGGTCTGCGCCGTCGACGTCGCGACCAACCAGGATTGCGAGACGATCCGCGTCTTCGTCGAGACGGAGCCGCCCTGCGCCAACATCGAGACGCCGCAGAACGGCGCCATCCTCGCCGCCGGCCAGATCGAGGTGTGCGGACGCGCCTGCCCCACGACGACCTCGGTGCGCCTCGAGGTGGCCGGGAACCCGACCGTGGCCGAGCTTCAGCCCGGCGGCGCGTGGTGCGGCACGGTCAACCTGCCGAACAGCGCCGAGTACACCATCCGCGCCATCGCCACGAGCCGCGCGGGCCAGACCGCGTCGTCCCAGATCAGCGTGGTCGTCGACAGCACCGATCCGGTGGTCGTCGTCGACAGCCCGGTAAACGGCGCCTGCGTCGGCGGCCAGTCGGTCACGGTCTCCGGCCGCGCCACCGACTTCGAGAGCCGCGTTGACACGGTCAGCGTCGATCCCGGCGGCATCGTGGCCGCGCTGCGCAACGGCAACTTCTCCGCCGAGGTGCCGGTCGGCGAGGGCGCGAACCGGCGCCTGACGGTGACCGCCCGCAACGTCGCGAACCGCACCGGCAGCGCGGCGGTGACCATCACCGTCGATCGCACGCCGCCGACGATCGAGCTCGACTTCGCCGAGGGGGCCTTCGTCGCGGCGGACGAGGCGGGCCGCGTCTCGCTCGGCGGCCGGCTGATCGACTCCGGCTGCGGCGTCGCCGGCAACGCGCTGGTCGTCGACAATCAGCCGGTCCTCGTCGGCGACGGCGGCGCCTTCACCGTCCGCAGCGCGATCGGCGCCGGCCCCCACGACCTCAACTTCCTCGCCCGTGACGCCGTCGGCAACGTCGCCAACCTCCGCCGGCGCGTCGTGGTCGACGCCGCCGCGCCTACGGTCGAGGTCGTCGCGCCCGGCGCGGGGGCGGCGACGATCGCGCCGGAAATCGAGGTGCGCGCCCGCGTGGTCGACGCCGACTCGGGGGTCGCCGAGGTCCGCATCGGCGGGGTCGTCGCGCGCCTCGAAGCGCAGCCCGACGGGTCGACCCTGGCCATCGCCCGCGTGCCGCTCGAGGAGGGCGACAACCAGATCTCCGTCCAGGCCACCGATCGCGTCGGCCTCGTCGGCCGGGTGTTCGCCAACGTGCTGCGCGACCTCGACGAACCGGCGGTCGTGATCCTCTCGCCGGAGGCCGGCGAGGCGGTCGAGTCGACGCTCTTCGTCACCGGCACCGCCGACGACGGCGCTGGCGGCAGCGGCATCGCCTCGGTCAACGTCAACGGCGTGGCCGCGCACATCGCGCCCGACGGCCGCACCTGGACGGCGACCGGCGTGCCGCTCGTCGCGGGGCAGAACCGTGTCACGGTCTTCGCGCTCGATCGCGCCGGCAACGAGAGCATCGCGACCGAGGTCGAGGTCCGCGTGCTCGACTTCGCCGCGACCGACGCCGAGCGGCTCGGCCTCGAGACCGCCACCCACATCGCCTGGATCGGCAGCGCCGATCTCGACGCCGACGGCCGCCGCGACCTCGTCGCGCTCAGCGGCGACGAGGCGGGCGTCTCGGCGGTGTACCTGCAGCAGGCCGACGGCACGTTCATCGGCCGTCCAGCGGAGGTCTCCGGGCTGCCCGAGGACGTGTCGGTGCGCGCCGCGGGCCTCGGTGACTTCAACAACGACGGCCACGCCGACCTCGCGATCGGCACGGACGACCACGTCGAGCTCCGGCTCGGCCGCGGCAACGGCAACTTCGAGCTCTCCGGCGCCCCCGGAGCCCCCGAGGGCCTCATCGTTCAGGATCTGGTCGTCGGCGACGTGGACCGCAACGGCCACCTCGACCTGCTCGTCCTCGCGGGCATCGACTCGACGCTGCTCTATGGCGACGGCGCCGGCGGCTTCGCGTCCGATCCGGCCGAGGAGCGCGGCCTCGAGGTCGCGCGCACCGCCACCGGCGCGCTCCTCCTCGACCTCAGCGCCGATCGCCTCCAGGACGCCGTCCTCGTCTCCGACACGACGGCCACCGCCTACACCAGTGATCGCGAAGGGAACTTCGCCGCCGTCGCCGAGGGCAGCGGCTTCGCCAGCGCAGGCGCCGCCCGCGTGCTGCCCATCGACGCCGACCGCGACGGCGATCTCGACGTCTTCGCCGCGGGCGCCAACCCGCGCTTCTACCTGGCGGACCCCGTCGCCCGGACGTGGACCGTCGAGGCGCGCGGCCTCGCGCCCGCCGAGGCGGCGCCCTTCGCGGCGATCGCCGACTTCGACGCCGACGCGCTCGACGACGTGATGCTCGGCGGCGCCGCTGGTCTCGAGTACTGGCGCGGCGGCGAGGCCGGCTTCACGCGCCGCGAGAACGCCGCGTCCGGCCTGCCCGTGCTCGTCCCCACGGCGCAGCCGCACGTGAGCGACGTCGACGGCGACGGCGACTTCGACCTCCTCGTGCCCACCGAGGACGGCCTCCAGCTCGTGCGCTCCAACCGCAGCGTGACGGCGCAGGGCTTCCGCATCGTCCGCCTCGACATCCGCCGCGCCCGCCGCGGGCAGGCGGGCCCCAACGACTCGGTCGGCGTGTGGATCGCAGCCAACCTCGACGCCAACGCCGGGGCCGATCGCGCGCTCGTCGCGTCCATCTTCGGCCCGACCATCGTCACGATGGGCGTCGCCCAGGCCGCCGACTTCGTCGTGCACTACATCGACAAGGGCCTGGCAGGCGGAGATCGCCGCAACCTCGACGGCGTCCAGCCGGGCGCCATCGAAGAGGTCTTCGGTCCCGAGTGAGCCGCGGCCGGCCCGCCCGGGCCGGCGCTAGTCTTCGAGCAATTCTTCAGTCAGATCGGGGACTTCGGCGGGAGGCGGCGGCGGCACGTTCGTGCGGCGGGCGGCGAGGACGCGGACTTCGAAGTGCACCTCGACGTCGTGGAGCACGTGCAGGAGCTGCACGACGACGGCCGCGCCGTCGCGCTCCCGAACCTCGAACATGACGGGGTTGCCGTCGTCGGCGCGGGCGCGGAAGCGCTGTCCCGGCTGGGGGTCGACCCCCTCGGGAAACTCGTCGAGGCCGACGCGCCGGCTGGACGTGAGCTCCCGCGGGACGAGCTGCCCGGCGGGGATCACGCCCGTGCGCATCTCGCCGACGCGCATGCCCTGCATGGCCCGCTCGAGGCCTGGGAGCATGCGCGTCGACCCCATGCGGAAGCTGATGGGACCACGCGCGGTGGAGGACTCGAGTACCTGGCCGCTCGCGTCGCGCAGCGAGTACTCGATGGTGACGACCAGACCTTCGGCGAGCTCCATGCGCGGGAGTATACCGGGGAATGAACGCGAGGCTAGTTGGCCTGGTCGCAGGCCGGGTCGCGCTGGTTGGGCGGGTCGGGGTCGCGGGTCTCGTCGGGATCGTCGAAGGGCACCGGCTCGGCGATCACGCGCAGGTGGAAGGAGTAGGCATCGGCCTCGCCGTCACCGTTGGTGTCGCGATCGGGCGGATCCCCCTCGAGGAAGTCGCGGAAGCGGATGGTCGCCCCGCCGAACTCGAACTGGATCTTGTCGATCTCCTCGACGGTGATGAAGCCCTCGACCTCGCCGGCGAGCTGGCGCGCGTCCTCGGCGCCGAGCGTCGACTGCAGCAGCAGCTCCTCGGTGACGACGGGGATGCGCGTGAAGCACGAAACCTGGTCGCCGTCGGCGTTGCGCACGCGGCCGGTGGGCACGTTGAGCTGGAACGTGCCGTTGCCGTCCTGGTGGAAGCGCCGCGCGCCGGCGTTGTCGCGCCAGTGGCCGATGACGTCGAGGATCGGCAGGTTGTGCCGCCAGACGTACTCGCCGTCGAACTGGCCGTCGTCGTTGGCGTCGGGGTTGCCGCTGCCCATGTAGAAGCGGTAGCGGCCGTCTTCGAGGTAGCCGGCCGGCTCGAACATGAGGTTGAGGTCGCCCTGCTCGACCGCGAGCAGCAGGGCGGCGCGCAGCTCGGCCGCGGCCGACTCGGGCGCGAGCACCTCGCCGTCGATCATGCGGTAGACGGTGGGGCGCAGATCGGGGAGGCAGGCGCCGTTCTCGCACGACTCCTCCTCGCCGCAGGGCATGTCCGCGCCGCAGGCCGCGCCGCCGTCGATGATCGGCGGCAGCGCGTCGGGGAGGGCGCCATCGGGTGCCGCATCGATCGCCGCATCCATGACACCCATGTCAGGGTCGGGCACGTCCGCGTCGGGCATCGGCGAGCCGCCGGCGCCCCCGGCCGCGGCGTCCGGGTCGGGCCCGGCGTCGGGCGTCGCGCCCCCGGCGCCGCCCTGCCCGCCGGCGCCGCCTTCGCCGCCGGCGCCGCCCGCGCCGCCACCGCCGTCGGGCGTCAGCGGCGCAGCGTCGGCGCCGCCCGCGTCGGGCGAGGACTTCGCGCCGCCCTCGTCATCGCACGCCGTGATCATCGAGGCCGCCAGCGCCGCGGCGGCCGCGGTGAGAGACCAGTGTCGCATGGTTCGGGTGTCTCCTTTCCCCCGTCAAACTGCGAGCGAGACACTTAGCAAGTGGTGTGCCGCTGAAAAGAGACGTCAGTCGCCGCTGCAGGGGACGGCGCCGAGCGACTGCTGTGGATCCCCCCTCAGGTCGACGCTGATCGCTTCGCCGCCGAACGAGAGCTTCCAGGCATCTTCGTCGCCGTCCTTGTTGAGGTCGTGGTTCGGTCCGAAGTCGAAGACGTCCACGAAGACCGAGGCGAGGTCCACGAGCTTGCCGTTGTACGGGATCTTGAACCGCTTCGCGTCGCGCTCGAGAAGGAAGCCCTCGACCACGAGGTGGCCCTTGGGGCGCCCGCTCGAGCCTTCGGACAGCTCGATGCGGGCCGTGGCGTCGACCGTGAACCGCTGGAACTTGCAGTCGCCGGACAGATTGGCGTTGGGAATCCACATGCGCAGCTTGGTCGAGCTGCCCTGCAATCCGAAGCAGTGCTCGCCGCCCATCGTGCACGGGATGGGAGCCACCGCCGCCAGCAGGCTGGGGAGCTGCGGGTGCACCGTGAAGGCCGGCAACATCCCCGGCGCGTTGTCGCCCTGTCCCTGGACGATGAAGGCGCGGAGCGGCCGGTCCTCCACCGCGCCGGCGCCCGGCACGCGCTCGAGCGCGACGATCAGGTTCAGCTGCTTGTTCTGGACGGCGCTCTGAAGGACCGGCCGGGCGAAGGTGAGGACGCCTTCCGGCGCCTTGTCGATGCCGAGCTCCAGCGTCCCGAGCCGGTACTGCTGTCGCCGCGGGTCGAACGCGCAGTCCCCGATGGTCGTGTCGCAGACCTCGAGCCAGGGGCAGTCCTCGTCGGTGGTGCACTGGGGTCCCGCGTCGGGCGGGCCGGCGTCCTCGCCGCCCTCGCCGCCCTCGCCGCCCTCGCCGCCCTCGCCGCCCTGGCCACCGGTGCCGCCCTGACCGAAGCCACCCTGGCCGAAGCCGCCCTGGCCCAGTCCGCCGGTCCCGCCGAAGCCGCCGCTGCCGCCGGCCCCGCCGCCGCCGCCGCTCCCGCCGTTGCCGGGATCGTGGCCGGGACCACCGGTCGGCGCGTGGTCGCCCGGGTCGAGCGCCTGCCCCAGCCCCGACAGCACGCCCTCGGCGGTCAGCCCGACGCCGCCGTCGCCGAAGCCGGGCAGGCCGGGTCCGAAGCGCGAGCGGGCGAGGCCCGGACCCCGCACCGGCAGGGTGGCGCGCCCACGCTCGGCCCGGACCTCGCCGGTGTTCGGATCGACCACCACCGACCAGACCGACTCGTTGAGCTCGAGGACGGCGACCCCGCCGTCGGTGTCGCGGCCCTTCCAGAGCATCCAGGCGGTGCCGCTCGTCACGTCGCCCATCGCCGGCAGCAGCACCTCGGTCAGCCGCACCGGCTGCCGCATCTTGTTGCGCTCGGCGGACGGATCGTCCTCGAAGGGCATCGCGCGGATGTCGGCGCCGAGACGTGCGACTTCGCGATCATAGGTCTGCTCGCCGAAGTCGAACGCCACGCGCACCGGGCCGTCGCGCATGACCGCCTCGGCGCCGGCGGACTGGAGGTAGGCCGCCATGCGCTCGGCCTCCATGCGCACCCGCCGGTCGTCGCTCGGCAGCAGGTACACGATCATCGCCACCACGAGCAGGGCCAGGATGGCCACGACCATGATGATCTCGATCAGGGTCATGCCGAGGGAGCGCCGCGTCATGGGATCGTGCCTCGCGTCGTCGCGCCGTCCCCGCCGCCGAACAGCGGCCCCTCGCAGCCGTCGCCGAGCTCGGGTCCCCGGCACACCCAGACCTCGAAGGCTTCGCCGGCCTGATCGGCGAGCTCGTGGACGGTGACCTCGCAGCCCGAGAGGGAGGCGACGTCGGCGGCGAGCGCCACCCAGCCGCCGGCCCCGAGGGAGGCGGCGCAGGCGGCGGGCGGGTCGCAGGGGCCGTCGGCGGGGCCGAGCGCACGCTCCGCCGGGGTCGCGGCGGGCGCGCCTTCGCGGCGGTCGTTCACGGCGGTTCCGTGGCCCGCGCCGCCCGCGGGGCACGCCCAGTCGACGGCGTCGACGTCGCTCCCGGCGTACGGTCCCACGAGCAGGCCGGTCGTCACGTCGTCGACGACGATCCACACCGGGCCCGGCGGCGCCGCAGCGTCGGGCGTCGCGTCGGCGCTGGCGGCGGGTCCGGCGTCGGCGCTGCCGGCCGGCCCGGCGTCGTCGGCCTCGACGACGTCGCCGCAGCCTGCGCCGGCGATCCCGACGCCGGCCGCGACTGCGAACGGACGTAGCACCGCGGAACCTCCTCCACGACCGAACCTACAGTGTGTTCCATGTCGGCCGGTTCGGGGCAAGGGAAAGCTCACTCGTCCCACCGCAGGCGGCCTTCGAGGCGGAGCCGCTCGGCTCGAGCGCGCCGCTCGTCGGGCGCTTCGGTCCCCCGGGCGCGCGAGACGGACTCGGCCCAGGCCGCGAAGTCGGCGTCGAGGAGGCGTTCGAGGACGTGGCGCACCGCGCGGACGAGGGCGGGGGCACGCCCGCCGCTGCTCACCGCGACGCGGACCGGTCCGGCCTCGACGAGCGCCGTCAGCGTGAAGTCGCAGCCCGGCAGGTGGTCGTGCGTCCAGACGGGGACGCGCCGCGCGCGGCACGCGGCCGCCACCTGCCCCGCGAGCTCCGGCACGCCGCGCGGCGTGAAGAGCACGAGGTCGGCTTCGTCGAGGTCTCGCGGCTCGAGCGCGCGGCGATGCCACGTCAGCAGGCCCACCTCGGCGAGCGCGGCGAGCACTGGCGGCAGCTCGCCGGCGACGAGCGTCACGACGGCGCCGCACTCGAGCGCGCGGCGGACCTTGTCCTCGGCCTCGCCGCCGACGACGAGCACGCGTCGTCCTTCGAGCCGCAGCTCGACGGGAAACCCGGGACGACGCGCGTTCACCAGGCCCCCGGCGGGAAGCCCATCGCGCGACGCACCGCGCGGAAGGCCTCGCTGCGGCGGCCGTCGGTGTCGCGCAGCACGAGCGCCGGCCGCGACGCCGCCACGGGCGCCCCCGCGCGCTGCAGCGCGCACAGCACGAGCGCCGCGGGGCGGCCCTGTTTGAAGGCGACGTGCAGGCGATCGACGACGGCGAGGCCGTCCGCTGCGGCGGCCGCGTCGATGCGCGCCTCGGCGAACGTCGGCATCACGAGGCCGAAGACGCCGCCTTGGGCGAGCGCCCGGGCGGCGGCGGCGACATAGTCCTCGACGCCGCTGCGGAGCTCGAAGCGGCACGGACCGCGCTGGGGGCGGTCGCTGACGCGCCCCTCGTCCTCGCGGAAGTAGGGCGGGCTGCCGGTCACGACGTCGAACGCGGCGCGTTCGGGCAAGACCGCCGGATCACGGAAGTCCCCGAGACGCAAGTCGATTCGGCCGTCGATGCCGTTGTAGGCCGCCGATCGGCGCGACAGCCGATGGCTGACCGGCTGCGCCTCGACCGCGACGAGCCGCGCTTGCGGGAACTGCCAGGCCATCATGAACCCGACGGAGCCGATGCCGGCGCCGAGGTCGAGCAGGCGGGCCGGCGTCAGGCCGCGGGCGCGAACCGCTTCGCCGGCGAACCACGCGACGAGCAGGTCGTCGGCGCTGTGGCGGTGCCCGTCGCGGAGCTGGAAGACGCACCAGTCGCCGACGAGCGCGTCGAGCGTCTCGCCCTCGCCGGGGCCGAGGTCGCGGGTGCCGGCGGCCCGCGGCCCGGGCGGCGTCCAGCCGGCGCGCAGGCGCGCGCGCCGTTCCTCTCGTCGTGCGGCGTCCATCGGCCCGCAGGGTAGCACTTGGCGGGCGCGACGGTGCCTCCTATGCTCCGCCACCATGCCTCGTCCCTCCGAGTCCCTCGTCTACGGCGTGCAGGCGGCCCTGGCCGTCGCGCGCCACCGCCCCGACGCCATCCACCGCGTGCTCTACGTCGAGGCACGCCGCCGCGACGTCGGTCCGCTGCTCAAGGCGGCCGCCGCCCGCAAGCGACCGTACCGGGAGGTACCCCCGGACGAGCTCGAGCGCGTCGCGAAGAGCGTCCATCACGAAGGGGTGGTCGTGGTCGCCGATCCGCTGCCGCTCCTGCCCCTCGAGGCGCTCATCGAGCGCGCGCGGGGACCGGAGGGGCTGCTCGTGGCGCTCGACGGCATCGGCAACCCGCACAACCTCGGCGCGATCCTGCGCAGCGCGGCGTACTTCGGGGCGCAGGGCGTCATCTTTCCGAAGGAGCCGCGGCAGGCGTCGCTGAGCGCCGCGGCGGTGCGCGTGGCGCAGGGCGGGGCGGAGGTGCTCGCGTGCGTAGGGGTCGAGGAGCTGTCGACGGCGCTCGGGGAGCTCGGCGCGGCGGGGTTCCGCGTGGTCGGCGCCGAGCCCGAGGCGAAGCGCGGCGCGTTCGATCAGCCGCTGCCGCGTCCGCTCTGCCTCGTCTTCGGCAACGAGGCCGAGGGCCTGAGCCCCGCGGTGCGCCTCGCGTGCAAGGAGCGCGTGCGCATCCCGGGGACCGGCGCCGTGCAGTCGCTCAACGTCTCCGTCGCCGCCGGGGTGCTGCTCGCCGCCGCGAGCGCCTCGCGGCGGACGCGATGATGTCAGGCGGCGCAGACCGCGTCGCGCGCGTTCGACAGGCCCGCGGCCTCGACGACGACGGGCGCGCCCGTCGCGAGCGCGCGCAGGCAGCGCGACAGCAGCAGGCCGTCGGCGGCCACCTCGTCGCGCAGCACGGCGTGGAGCAGGGCGCGGTGGCCGTAGGCGGTGCCACCGAGGTGGGCGGCGGCGTCGAAGGCCATGACCGCGCAGCGCAGCGCGTAGTGCTCGCGGAGGCCGTCGGCGCGCGCGAGCGTCGCGTCGTCGAGCGCGAACGGGGCCGCGCCATCGCACAGGAGGCGGCCCGTCGCGAGCACGTACCAGGCGGCGGCCAGCACGTCGAGCGCGCCGTGGCCGGTGATCGCCACGCGCGCGTCGGCGGCGAGCCCGAGGCCGGCGCAGAGCGCGCCGATGCGCACCGCGCGATGCTCGACGGCGGCGCGCGTCCAGATGCGGTCGCGCCCGCCCGGCCGCCGCAGAACGACGGCAGGCGCGCCCGGATCGGACCAGATCAGGTGCTCGAAGCAGGCGGGCAGGGAATCGAAGCTGCGCGGGCTCATTTCGGCGAGGACTTGCCCGATTCTCGCGCGGGCGGCAAGTCGGATCGACGGCCTCCGAGGAGGGAGAGATGAAACAGCGCGTCCAGACGGCATCGCTCGTCATGTTGCGCCGGCCCGCCGCGCCGGAGGTCTACTGGGTGAGGCGCGCCGACCACGATACATTCCTCAGTGGTTTTCATGCCTTCCCCGGGGGGGCCGTCGACGCTCACGACCACTCGGTGCCGGTCTCGGGGGCCCACGGCCTCGAGGCGGCGGCGCGGGTGGCGGCGGTCCGCGAGGCGCTCGAGGAGACGGGCGTGCTCGTCGCCGACGGGTTCTCCGGCCCGACGCCGACGGCCTGGCGGTCCGAGGTGCGCGACGGCCACCTGCCGCTGCGCGACGTGCTGGCGCAGGCCGGCGCGCGACTGTCGGCGCAGTCGCTGGCCGGGGCCGGCTGCTGGACGGCGCCCGAGTACCTCGGCAAGCCGATCGACACCTGGTTCTTCGCGACCTGGGTGCCCGACGACCTGGCGCCCACGGTGCCGCCGCTCGATCGCGAGCTGAGCGGCGGCGAGTGGATCCGCCCGGCGGAGGCGGTCGAGCGCTGGCTGCGATCCGAGGTGCTGCTGGCGCCGCCGACGCTGCACCTGCTGCGCTGCCTCGCCGCCGGCGCGCGCCCCGAGACGCCGGACCGCTTCACGCACGTCCCCGAGGCGCATGGCCAGCCGGCGCGCGCCTCGGCCATCCGGCCGCACGTCACGCTGTTCCCGTTGCGCACGCCCACGCTGCCGCCGGCCACCCACACCAACTGCTACGTCTTCGGAGACGCCGACCTGGCGGTCGTGGACCCGGCGTCCGCCGAGCCGGCGGAGCGCGCCGCGCTCGACGCCTTCCTCGAGGCTTGCCGCGAGCAGGGGCGCCACGTGCGCTGCGTCCTGCTGACGCACCACCACCACGACCACGTCGGCGGCGCCGAGCACCTCGCGGCGCGCTGGTCGGTGCCCGTCCTCGCCCACCGCGAGACGGCGGCCCGCGTGCCGTTCGCGGTGGACCGCCACCTCGAGGACGGCCAGGTCGTCGCGCTCGGCCGGCACGCGCTGCGCGCCGTCCACACGCCGGGCCACGCGCCCGGCCACCTGTGCTACCTCGACGAGGCGACCGGCAGCCTCGTGGCCGGCGACATGGTGGCGGGCCTCGGCACCATCCTCGTCGAGCCGCGCGACGGCTCGATGGCGGTCTACCTCGACAGCCTGCGACGCTTGCGCGAGCTGGCGCCGTCGTGCCTGATGCCGAGCCACGGGCCGGTGATCGGCGGCGCGCAGCACAAGCTCGCGACGTACATCGAGCACCGCCTGATGCGGGAGGGCCGCGTGCTCGCGGCGCTCGCGGCGGGGCCGGCCACGATCGCGGACCTGGTGCCGCTCGTCTACGACGACACCCCCCCGGCCGCGTGGCCGCTGGCGCGGCTGTCGCTCGAGGCCCACCTCGTGAAGCTGGTGGACGAGGGGCGCGCCGTCCGGGACGGCGGCCGCTGGACGCTCGTCTGACGGCGGGTCAGCCCTTCCGGAGGGCCGCCGGGTTCTCGATCAGCAGGCGCATGCGGCGCCACCACTTCGGGCGGTCGTCCTTGACGGCGCGGCGCTTCACGTTGAGCGTGCCGTCGGGGTTGCGCAGGTACTTGGGGAGCTGGACGCGCGCCCGGGGGATGGCCATCTTCACGTCCTCGGCGCTCGGCGCGTGCGCCGGCAGGGTCACGTTGCGCGGCGTCGTGGAGAGCGTCGTCGGCGCCTGCGTCGACGCGGCCGGCGCGGTGGACACCGAGGGCGGCGCGACGGAGACGGCGGGCGCGGTGGTCGGGGTGGGCTTCGGCGCGCCGGGCGCGGCCAGCGCCGGCGTCGCGGCGAGCGCCAGGAACAGCAGCAGCTTCGGGTGTCGCATGGCGGCCGGAACATAGCGAGGACCGCGACGGCGGGTCAATCGTGCGTCCGGCGGTGGGTCTGGTATATCCATGCGCTGCCCATGTCACGACGGACCGGAAGACCTCTGCTCGCCCTGATCGTGCTGGCGCTCGGCGGCGTGCACGGGCCGTCGTTCGCGGCGGCGCCGCTCGAGGCGTCCGAGTTCGCCCCGGCGGCGATCTTCTGGGCCGGCGGCCGCACGTGGATCGCCAGCGGCGGCGCCGAGCCCGCGCTCCGCTTCGCCGAGGGGTGGTACGGGCCCGACGGCGAGGGCGTGCGGCGCTACCGCCTGCGCACCGAGGCGCGCCGCGCGCCCGGCGCCGAGGTCGCGAGCCGCTGGACGCGCCTGTGGACGGCGGGCCCGACCGAGCGCCGCTTCACGCCGCTCACGCCGGCGCCGGCGCCCGCCCCCGCCGGCAGCGGGTTCAGCGACGAGGAGGCCGTCCTGCAGTTCCGCGGCGACGTCGTGAGCGTCGGGCGCTTCCGGCGCGAGACGGACGCCGAGGGGCGCGCCTTCCTCGACGCGAGCGCGGCGACCCTCTCGTTGCCCGAGGCCGAGGGCACCGCCCCGCCGGCCGGCGCCGTGGCCGCCGTCGAGTGGGCGCGGGCGCGCGTCCCCGATCTCTTCGACGACTGCGCGGGCCGGCCGATCGGCCGCCTGTCCATGGAGGGGCGTGGCGGCGAGGTGTCCGACTGGCTCGTGCTCGGGCCCAACGGCGCCGACTGCCTCGGACGGACGCACCTCGTCCGGCTGGGCGCGCGAGCGCCGACGGGCGGGCGCTTCGCCGGGCTGACCTGGGACGGCGGCGTCCTGCGCGACGGCGAGCGCCCGCGCCTCGAAAACGTCGTGGATCTGCGGGTTTCGCCGAGCGGGCGCCACGCGCTGCTGCTCGCCGGCGCGCCGCCGCCGCCCGAGACCGCGATGCGCCGCGACCTGCTCGCGTTCGACACGCCGTGCCCCGGGCGCCGGCTGTTGTTCTGGAGCGCAGCCGCCGACGCGCCGGTCGACGTCGGGCCCGGCAGCCGCCTCGACGGCCTGCGCTGGGTCACCGGCCCGGGCCACCCGCTGCTGGCCATGGCCGGGACGCACTTCCGCCGTCTCGACGAGCCGTGTTTCCTCGGCGTCCCCGAGTACCTCGCCGGTCGGACGGTCGCCGACGGGCGCATCGACGAGTGGCCGCCGACCGCGTTCGCGCCGACGGCGCACGCGTGCCGCGTCGAGGAGACGGGGACGCGCGCGTGGGGCGGTCCCGACGATCTGTCGGCGTCGGTGGCGGCCCGCCGCGACGGCGACGCGCTGGCGATCGCGGTGCGGGTGCGCGACGACGCGGCGCGGCCCGAGGACGCCGTGCGGGTGTGGCTCGGCGCGAAGCGACCGGCGCGGCTCGAGGCGACCTCCGAGGGCCTCGGCAACGCGCCCGCCGGCGCCGAGGCCGCCTGGACGCCGCTCGCCGACGGGTACGTGCTCGAGATGCGCGTGCCGCTGGCGCTCGCCGGCGAGCCGGCGGTGGTGTCCGTCCGCGTGGACGACGTCGACGCGGCCGGGGAGGATCCGCTGCGCCTGTGGGCCGGCGGCGCGCCGGTCGACGGCCGCAAACCGTTGCCGCTGCTGGCGGCGGAGGTCCCGTGAGCGCGCCGCTCCTCGCGCTGCTGATCGCGCTCGCCGCGCCGAAGCCGGAGACGCCCGTGGCCCTCGAGGGCGCGGGGCAGATGAAGCGCTTCTTCGCGGCCCTGCGCGCGCTCGAGGCCGAGCCCGATGCCGGGCGCGTGCGCGTCCTGCACCTCGGCGACTCGCACATCGCCGCCGACATGCTCACCGGCAAGATGCGCAGCGGGCTGCAGACCCGCTTCGGCGACGGCGGGCGCGGCTTCGTCATCCCCGGCAAGCCGTGGCCGTCGTTCTGGCAGGCGCAGGTCGTCACCGGCAGCGAGGGCCGCTGGCGCACCGACGGCCTGCCCGGCGGCCTCGACGACGGCCAGGTGGGGCCGGGCGGGTGCACCGTGGCGAGCGGCGATCCGGAGGCCGTCGTCAGCGTGGGCACGGCCGCGCGCGCCGACGTGTCGCGGACGTTCTCGGTCCTCGACGTCTACTACCTGCGCCAGCCGGCGGGGACGTGCTTCGACGTGCGCGTCGACGGCGCGACGGTGGGGGTGGTGCCGACGCGCGGCCCGTGGATCGAGCCGGCCTTCGCGCGCTTCGACCTGCCGCCGGGACCGCACCGCGTCGAGATCCGGCCGGGCGGCGGCGCCGAGACGCGCGTGCTCGGCGTCTCGATGGAGAACGCGAGCGGCGTGGTCTACGACGCGCTCGGCATCAACGGCGCCCACGCGGAGCGCCTGCTCCGCGCCGATCCGCAGGGGATGGCCGCCATCCTCGAGCGCATGAATCCCAACCTGATCGTCTTCAGCTATGGCACCAACGAGGCCTTCGACCGCCACTTCGACCCCGAGAAGTACCGGCTGGCGTTGGATCGCGTCGTCTCCCGGCTCCGCGCGATGGCCCCGCGCGCCGATTGCCTGCTCACCGGTCCCGGCGACTTCCTGATGGGGCGCCGCACGCCGCCAGGGCTCGACTCGCTCGTGCAGCTGCAGCGCGACGCGGCACGGGTGCATGGCTGCGCCTTCTGGGACCAGCGCGCGGCCATGGGCGGCCCGGGCAGCATCCGCAGGTGGCGCCGCGCCGGCCTGGCGCAGGGCGACTTCGTGCACCTGACCCGCGCCGGCTACGAACGCGTCGGCGAGAAGCTGTTCGTGGCCCTCGTCGACGCGTACGAGGGCCGCCAGCGTTGAGCCGGCCGGCGATCGCGGCGGCCAGCGTGTCCGGCGCCCGGCGCCGTCACGCTTCGTCGGCTGCGCCCTCTGATGGGTGGGCGAACGGATCGCCCGCCCCTTCGGAGGTTCCCGTGAAGCGAATCGCCCTCGTCCTCGCCGCCGCGCTCGCCGTCGCCTCGCCCGCCGGCGCCGCGCTGAGCCCCAACCCCAAGGTCGCCGCCACCCAGGCCGCCCTGCGCGACCTCTGGGTCGAACACGTGTTCTGGGTCCGCAACGTCGCGGTCGCCAAGGTCGGCGGCGACGTCGCCTCGGCGAAGGTCGCCGAGGAACAGGTCGTCGCGAACGCGAAACAGATCGCCGGCGCGATCGAGCCCTTCTACGGCAAGGTCGCGTCGGACAGGCTCTTCGGGCTGCTCGCGGGGCACTGGGGCGCCGTGAAGGCCCACCTCGACGCGACCGTCGCCGGCGACGCCAAGGCCGGCGACGCCGCGATCACCAAGGCGATGCAGAACGCCAACGAGATCGCGGCCTTCCTGAGCCAGGCGAACCCGCACCTGCCCAAGGACACGCTGATCGCCCTGCTGACTGCGCACGGCGGGCACCACGTCGCGCAGAACCAGCAGCTGAAGAAGAAGCAGTACGCCGAAGAGGCGAAGACCTGGGAACACATGCGCGGTCACATGTTCGTGATCGCCGACGCGCTCGGCGACGCGCTCGCGAAGCAGTTCCCCGACAAGTTCTGAGAGATCAGCGGTTCGCGGTGCCGTGGTAGCGGTGGTGGCCGTCCATGAGCGCCGCGAACAGCATGGCGCCGATGCGATCGGCGCCGCGCGGGGTGGGATGGGTGAGATCGCCGCCGCCGAGGCCCGTGCGCATCCACTTCGCCATCGAGCCCTCGCCGCCCATCGCCTGCCATGTGTTCCAGAACGCGCAGCCCTGCGCGTATGCCACCTCGCGCTGCACCTGCACGATGCGCTTCACGACGGGGCGCGTCGTCAGCTCGCCGGTCGCCTCGTCGCGGTCCGCGCGGTCGAGCGGCGACACGATGAGGCAGGACACGCCGGGCAGCGCCTGGCGGACCTGGCCGACGATGGCCGAGAGCTCCTCGCGGTAGCGCTTCGCGCCCATCTGCGGGTCCTGGCTCTCGTTGGTGCCGAAGTGGAGGATGAGCAGATCGGGGCGCCGCAGGCGGATCTGCTCGTGCCAATGGGCGGCGTTGTAGCGCGTCAGCAGCGAGGCGCGCGCGCCGTTGATGCCGAGGCTGTCGTAGACGACGCCGGGGCCGCCGCGCTCGACGACGGCGCCGAACAGACGGACCGCGCCGTTCCCCTGCGTGCGCAGGCGGAAGACATGCTTGCCCTCGGGCAGCGTCACCTCGGCCACGCGCGCCGCCGGCTTGTCGGCCTTCGTCTGCACGACGAGCTCGCGGTCGTTCGCCTGCATCTGGAAATCGCCGCCGCCGGGCTGGGCCAGGTAGAAGACCTGGAACTTCGACGCCGCCGTGCCGAGCTCGTCGCCGTTCGGCTCGTAGCGCACCCACTCGCCGCCCTTGTTCGTGGTGAACGTGGACCCGCCGAGGCCGTAGAAGCCGTCGCGGATGGTGGGCGTGGTCAGGCGGTAGGTCTTCCAGCCGTCGCTGGCGGCGAGCTTGAGGTTGTCGCGCCGGTACCAGGGCCAGGGCAGGCCGGCGAGGACGAAGCCGTGGCCGCCGTCGCCGAACTTCTTCTGTAGCAGGCGCCGCACGGTCTGCGTGACGTAGTCGCCCATCACGAGCGAGTCGCCGTAGTGCAGCACGCGCGTGACCGCGCCCTCGGCGCCGGCCGCCGTGCGGTCGAGGGCGGCGTAGAAACGGTTCATCGCGCCCTGCGGGTCCTCGATCGCGAGCAGCGGGATGCCCGCCGACGTCGTGCGCACCTCGGGCGCGGGCGGGAGCGGCGCCGCCGCGACGACGACCGAACCGCCGTCGTCGTCCCCGCCGTCGTCCCCGCCGCCGGCGCCCTCGAGCGCGTCGGGCACCTCGTCGGCGGCCTCGGGCGGGACGACCGACCGCTCGACCGGCGGCGCCGCCGCCTCTTCGGCCAGCGCCAGCACCGCCTCGTCGAGCTGGCCTTCGCCCTCGTCGCCCGGCAGCGGCGCCGCCTCGACGGACTCGCCGCGGTAGACGCGCGGCACCAGCGCCACCGCGTCGTCGGGCCACCAGCGCATCCAGTCGGCCACCGGCGCGAGCATGGCCACGACCGCCAGCAACGCCAGCCACCCGAGCGCCTGCCCGGTCTTCGACCACAACGCGGAGGGACGTCCTTCGCCCATCAGAACTGGAAGTAGATGAAGGGGACGGCCGCCTGCACGGCCACGCTCTTCAGGCTGAGGCCGACGAGCAGCATGGCCGCGCCCTGCGCGAACGCGGGCAGCCGGCCGAACACGTGCGCCGAGACGTCGAACACGCGGCGCGGCGCGAGGTGCGTCAGAAAGCCGATCGCCATCACGGCCAGCACCGGCGCGGCCAGGTTCGACGTGTCGAAGGTGCCGGCGCCGATCTGGCGCAGCACGGCGACGGCGTCGCCGAACGACGGCGACCGGAAGAACACCCACGCCAGGCACACGTAGTGGAACGTGACGAAGGCGGCGACGACCTGGCCCCACGGCCCGCGCAGCAGCGGCGTTCGCCCCTTCGCCTCCCGACGGCGCTGCCAGAACCGCAGCGCTGCCAGCGCCCCGCCGTGCAGCGCGCCCCAGATCACGAACGTCCAGGCGGCCCCGTGCCACAGGCCGCCCAGCAGCATCGTCAGGAGCAGGTTGCGGTAGGTCTTCCACGGGCCCTTCCGGTTGCCGCCGAGCGGGACGTAAAGGTAGTCGCGCAGCCACGTGCTCAGGGAGATGTGCCAGCGGCGCCAGAACTCCTGCAAGTTCCGGGACTTGTACGGCGCGTCGAAGTTCGGCGGGAACGTATACCCCAGCAGCAGCGCCGATCCGATGGCGATGTCGCTGTACCCGCTGAAATCGCAATAGATCTGCAGGGCGTAGGCATACACGCCGGCCAGCACCTCGACGCTGCTGAACTGGTAGGGCAGGTCGAACGTACGGTCGACGAGGTTCAGCGCCAGGAAGTCGGCGATCACCACCTTCTTGAACAGGCCGATGGCGATGAGGAAGAGGCCGCGCGATCCCATCGCGTCGTTGAGCGCGGGTCGCCGGTCGAACTGGGGGAGCAGGTCCGCTGCGCGCACGATGGGGCCCGCCACGAGCTGCGGGAAGAAGCTCACGAACGACAGGTACTTGATGTAGCCCGTCGCCGGCGTGAGCTCGCGGCGATACACGTCGATGGTGTAGCTCATCGACTGGAACGTGAAGAACGAGATGCCGGCGAACAGCGGCATACTCAGGCGCATGCCGGTCGCCGGAAGGCCGATGGACGTGAGCAGCTCGTCGACGTTCGTGAACAGGAAGTTGAAGTACTTGAACGTCGCGATGATGCCGAGGTTGTAGGCGATCGAGATCAGCAGGATGCGCTTGCGCCTGCGCGGATCGTCGGTGCGGTGGATCGCGCGACCGCAGAAGTAGTCGACCGACGACGAGACGCCGATGAGCGCGAGCACCACCGGCACGTAGAGCAGCGTGGGGGCGGTCGATCCGTAGAAGAAGTAGCTGGCCACGAAGAGCAGCCAGATCGGGAAGCGCGGCAGCCGCACCGTGGACCAGTAGCCCACGAACACGATGAGCAGGAAGACGGCGTAGGTGAGGGAGTTGAACTGCACGGAGGGCTTCCCGCGCGCCACTATGCGGAAAGGCCCGTGGCCGTGCAAACTTCCCCCCGGACCGGAAGGCTGGGTTAGGATGGGCGGCCATTGGGGTTCGAGATGATGCAGGTCGGTGCATACGAGGCCGCTCGCGAGGCGGGCGATTTCCTGGCGGAGCGCCATCCGCCGCCGCCGGTCGCGGTCGTGCTCGGCAGCGGGCTCGGGGCGTTCGCCGACAGCCTCGACGACGCCGAACGGCTCTCGTACGCGACGCTGCCGCACTTCCCGATGCCGCACGTGCAGGGGCACGCCGGCGAGCTGGTGCTCGGCCACGTGCACGACCCGCACGGGGGGCGCGTCGCGGTGGCGGCGCTCTCCGGGCGCGTGCACGTCTACGAGGGCCACCCGCTGCGGCTCGTCGTGCACGCGGTGCGCGCGATGCACGCCTGGGGCGTCAAGGCGGTGGTCTTCACCAACGCCGCCGGCGGCATCGACGCGAGCTTCGCGCCCGGCGACCTGATGCTCATCCGCGACCACATCAATCTGATGGGCTGCAACCCGCTGCAGGGCCCCAACGACGAGCGCCTCGGCCTGCGCTTCCCCGACATGAGCGCCGCCTACGACCCGGCGCTCGGCGAGTGCGTCCGGCAGGCGGCCGGCGAGGTGGGCGTGCGGCTGCGCGAGGGCGTGTACGCGGCGGTGATGGGCCCGAGCTACGAGACGCCGGCCGAGATCCGCATGCTCGGCCTGCTCGGCGCCGGCGCCGTCGGCATGTCGACGGTGCCCGAGGTGGTCGCCGCGCGCCACGTCGGCCTGCGCGTCGCCGCCATCTCGTGCATCACGAACCTGGCGGCCGGCATCGCGCAGCACCCGCTCTCGCACGACGAGGTCAAGGAGACCGCGGCGATCGTGCGCGACAGCTTCGTGGGCCTGCTGCGGGCGGCGGTGCCGCGCATCGCGGCGGAGGTGGAGCGTTGAAGGACGATCAGGAGCGCGCCCTCCTCGAGGCGGCGCGCGCCGTGCGGGCCAACGCCCACGCCCCCTACAGCGGCTTCCGCGTCGGGGCGGCCCTGCGCACCGGCGACGGCAACGTCTTCGCCGGGTGCAACGTCGAGAACGTCACCTATGGCCTGACGGTCTGCGCCGAGCGCAACGCGGTGGCCTCCGCGGTCGCCGCCGGCGACACCGAGTTCGTGGCGCTCGTGGTCGTGACCGACGCCCGCCCCCCCGCGGCGCCGTGCGGGGCGTGCCGACAGACGCTCGTCGAGTTCGTCCCCGACCTGCCCATCCTGCTCGTCAACCTCGACGGCGAGAGCCGCCGGGTGCGACTCACCGACCTCTTGCCGCAGCCCTTCACCCCTCGCGACCTGCCCCCCAAGGCCGCCCCCAAGGACGAATGAACGCACGCCTCGCGCTGCTGTTCCCGGCGCTGCTCGCCGGGTGCTCGTTCGTCGTCGGCGACATCGAGGTGCCCGACGACCTGCGCGACGCGTCCGCGGCCGACGCGGCGGAGCTCGATGCGTTTCGAGGGGATGCGGCCGGATCCGACGCGGCCGCCGCCGACGGGGCCCTCCCCGACGCGGCGCCCCCCGACGGCGCGCCGGACGCCCGGGTGACCGACGCGGTCCCGCCCGACGGCGCGCCGCCGCCCGACGCGGCCCCCGCCGACGTCGGCCCGCCGCCCGACCAGGGCTCGCCGCCCGACGCCGGACCGCCGCCCGAGCCGCCGCCGCTCGACATGGACGCCCTGCGCGGCGACTGGCACCTCTACGGCTACACGGTGACCGTCGACGGCGTCCCGCTCGTGTTCTCGGCCCTGCTGCGCTACCTCGACGGGCGCGCCAGCCTGCTCGGCTTCGACGGGGCGCGCCTCGAGAGCGACACGCCCTTCGCGCGGGACGCCGAGCGCGCGGACCGGCTGACGACAAACCTCGCGCCGCTCGTCGGCGTGGTGACGGGGCGGTTCGACGCGGCGAGCGGCATCGGTGTCCTCGTCAACGACGCGCGCGCCCCCAACGACCGGCCCACCTTCGTCTTCGCGGTCAAGGCGCCCATCCGCCGCGAGCGCCTCGAGGACGCCTTCTACGGCCGCATCGCGGCGGGCGACGGCGCGGAGACCGGCTTCTTCCGGCAGGCCGAGCTCGGCTACGCGCTGACGAACCGCTACGGCGTCGGCGTCGACCAGCCGCTCGCCGACGTCCAGCTGGCCCCGTTCGACGAGGCCGCGGGGCGCGTGCGCCTCACCGACCTCAGCCTTGAGGACCTGATCGGCACGATCGCGCCGGGTGGGGCGGGCTACGTGGCGACGACGCGGAACGGCGGCGACCTCACCGGCCTGCACGTGTCCTGGCGCTCGCACGCGAGCGGCGTGAGGGTGCGGCCGGGGCGCTTCTGGTGCGCGGGCCTCGCCCGCGACGGCGGCGTGTTCACGCCGATCGCCGTCTACGGCGACCTCGACGCGGCCGGCGGGTTCGTGTGGGACGACGGCCGCGCCAGCGCGCTCGAGACCGCCGGGAACGCATACCTCATGCGCGGCGAGCGCGGCCTCTTCGGCGGCGAGGGCGGCATGGCCCTCGTGGACCGACGCGGCCGCGTCTACATCTCCCTGCCGATGCGCATCGACGAGAGGGGGCAGACGGTCCTCGGCTGGGGCCTGGCCGCGTGCCTGCCCGTCGGCGGGGACGCGCTGCCCGAGCTGAACTGATCCCGGGGTGAGCCGATGAGACGAGTGCGGGCCAGCCTGCTGGTGGCCCTGCTGGCGGCCGTCGGCTGCGACGACGGCGCCGACGAGCGCGCCGCCGACGCCGCCGCGCGGCCCGACGCGAGCGCGGACGCCTCCGTCCCGGCGCCCGACGGCGCGGCGACGCCGGCGGACGGCGCGGTGACGCCGCCGGACGGCGCGGTCGCGACGCCGGACGCGTTCGTGGCGCCGCCCGACGCCCGGGTCCCGGACGCGTTCGTGGCGCCGCCCGACGCGCTCCCGCCGCCGGTCGACGCGGCGGTCGACGCGGCGGTCGACGCGGCGCTGGACGCGGCGCTGGACGCGGCGCTCGACGCGGCGGTCGACGCGGCGCTCGACGCGTCCGTCGACGCCGAGGCCGACGCGGCGCCGCCCCCCGATGCCGCGCCTCCCGACGCCGCGCCGCCGCCGGATCCCTGCCCGAACGGCGAGCCGCGCGACGACCTCGGCGCCTGCCCGGCCAGCATCTACGATGTGCGCGCGGTCTTCGCCGCCGGCGACGAGGTGGTGCTCGAGGGCGTGCTCACCGCGGTCCGCGCCGATCGCCAGGGGCGCGTGCGCGACGTGGCGCTCCAGGTGCCCGCCCATCACCCCCGCTACACGGGTCCCGAGGGCAGCGGCCTCTGGCTGACGCTCGCCGCCGCCGAGGCGCGGCCACTGTTCCCCGGCAACCACCTGCGCGTGCGCGGCCGCGTCGACGACGGCGACGGTCACCGCCACCTCGTCGCCGCGCAGCCGGTGGACGTCGTGAACCTGCAGGTGGCGGTGCCCGACGCGGTGCCGGTCGCGCCCGCCGACATCGCCGCCGGCGGCCCCCGCGCCGACGCGCTCGAGGGCGTGCTCGCCGCGCTCGGCCCCGCCGGCGTGACCGCGGTCGACCCGGCCGGCGGCTTCCTCCTCGACGACGTCCTGCCCGTCGGCGAGGACCTCTTCCGCTTCGACCCGCCGCCGATCGTCGGCTCCACGTTCACCCGCCTGACCGGCGTCGTCCACCGCGACGAGGGCGCCTCGCGGCTCCTCCCGCGCAGCCGCGACGACGTCGCGCGCGGACCGGCGCAGCTCGCCTCCTTCCTGCCGCCGGAGGCCGCCATCGCCCTCGGTCCGCCGGGGCCGCCCACCGACGCGTCCGGCGCCGCCCTCACGGTCGGGCTCGACCAGCGCGCCGGCCCGGGCGGCGTCGCGGTCCAGGTCGAGAGCGACGACGACGCCCTGCTCGTCGATCCGGTCGTCGTGCCCGAGGGCGCCCATGGGGCCGTCGTGACGGTCACGCCGCTCCGCGTGGCGGCGGGCGTCACGCTCACCGCGCGGCTCGGCGAACGCCGCCTCGAGGCCACCGTCGACGTCACCGCGGCGGCGCCGGTCATCGAGTCGATCGCCCTGCGCACGGACCGCCGCCTCCTCGCGTTCGGCGAGGCGGTGCGGGTCACGGTGCGCGCCGACCGCGCCGTCCCCGGCGGCGCCGTCGTGCTGCTCGCGTGGGCGCCCGCCGACGCGCTCATCGGCGACGGCCTCCTCTCCATCCTCGAGGGCGAGGTCGAGGCGAGCGTCGACCTCGTCGTCGGCGAGGTCGCGGGCCCGGTCCACCTGACGGCGCGCCTGGTCGACGACGAGGCGATCACGACCGAGGCGAGCGTCGACGTCGTCGAGGCGTTCGGCGGCGCGCTCGTCGTCAACGAGGTGCGCTTCGAGGCGCCGGCGGAATTCGTCGAGATCTTCAACGCTTCCGGTGACGAGGTCGCGCTGGAGGGCCACGCGCTCGAGCTGGTGAACGGCGCGAACGGGCTCACCTACGGCCGCGTGTCGCTCTCCGACGCGGGCCCGTCGCTCGCGCCCGGCGCGTGGCTCGTCGTCGGGACGGAGGCGGCGCTCGCCGCGGTGCCGGAGGGCGTGGCGCGCCTGCCGCTGCCCGGCGCCATCCAGGACGGCGCGCCCGACGGCGTGCGCCTCGTCGCCGCGGGCGCCCTGACCGACGGCCTGGCCTACGGCGGCCCGATGGAGGGCACCGGCGAGGGCGAGGCGGCCCGCCTCCCGGGCGCGGGCGAGGCGCTCGGCCGCTGCCCGGACGGCCGCGATTCCAACGACAACGCGGCCGATTTTCGTGCCATCGTACCGACGCCCGGCAGCGCCAACGGCTGCCCCTGAGGAGACCCGCGATGAGCACCATCTTCGGCAAGATCCTGCGCGGCGAGATCCCGGCCGACATCGTGTACGAGGACGAGCAGTGCATCGCCTTTCGCGACATCAACGCGGTGGCGCCGATGCACGTTCTCGTGATCCCCCGCCGGGAGATCGCCCGCCTCGACGAGATGACCGAGGCCGACGAGCCCCTGGTGGGCCACCTGCTGCGGGTGGCGACGCTCGTCGCGAAGCACGAGGGCTACCCCGACTTCCGCATGGTGGTGAACAACGGGGCGGGCGCCAGCCAGACGGTGTGGCACCTGCACGTGCACGTCATCGGGGGGCGGTCGCTGTCCTGGCCGCCCGGCTGAACCATGCCTCGACGGCGTCGCGGTCCGCGTCCTCGAGCGCGCCGACGTGGACGCAGCGCACCCGGCCCTCGGCGTCGACGAGCACCTGCGCCGGCAGGAAGGCGTCCGCCGGGACGCCGAGGCCCCGCAGGAGCGCGGCGCGCCGCTCCCCGGGCGGCAACCACCACGTGCCGCGCAGAGGCGCGTACTTCATGAGGAAAGTCGCGACCGACGCCGCGTCGTCCTCGACGTTCAGGAACAACAGCCGCGTCTTCACCGGTCGCTTCTCCCGCCAGGCCTGCAGCCGCGGGATCTCGTCGGTGCACGGCTCGCACCACGAGGCCCACAGGTTGACCCACGTCCAGGCCCCGGGCGCGGGCATCGGCTCCGCCTCCCCGATGCGCTCGAGCTTCGGCCAGGCGACTTTCGAGACCGGAAGCGGGGTCTTCGCGTCGCAGAAAGTGGAGGCGCCGGCGGAGGACGCCGTCAGCAGGAGAACCCAGACGAGGATCGGGGAAGCCGGCACACGCACCTCCTGCCGGACATCGTAACTTCGAGGCGCATCGTTGGAGCTCGTCGATTTTCTCGGGCTGTTCGCGGGAACGCTGGCCTTCGGCACGCTGCTGACGCGCGCGCGCGGCGGGCGGCCGATGGGATCGCCGGCGGCCGCGGCGGTGGCGCTGGCCCTCGACGGCTGGGGGCTCTGGCGGGGCGCGGACTGGGCCGTCTACGCGGCGCTCGCGATCGTCTTCGCGGGCATCTACCTGCCGCTTCGGCTCTTCTCGCGCGCCCGCAAGCGCGCCCAGCGCGGCGACTTCGCCGGCGCCGCCCGGCTCGCGGGGTGGGTCGCCGTGGGCCGGCGCGAGCCGCGCGCCGCCGCCTGGGCCGCCGCCTACGCCGCCGCCGACGCCCACGCGCGCGGCGATGCCGATCCCGCCCTGGCGCTGCTCGCCCGCCTCGCCGGCGACCACCGCCCGTTCGCCGAGGCGCTGCACGCCTGGCTGCTCGGCGCCATCCGCGACTGGGACCGCGCCCTCTACTCGCCGGCCTACGACCTCGTCATGCGCGCCCGCTGCGAGCTGGGCGACGTCGAGGGCGCCGTCGAGGGCCTCGCCCGCCTCTGGCCCACGAGCGCCCGCCGCCTCGGCTGGGTGGGCCTCGGCCGGCTGCGTGCCGCCGCGCTCGCGCCCATGGCCTTCGGCGGCGAGGTCGAGGACACCGCGCACCTCTGTACGCTCCTGCGCCTCCCGCGCCCGGCGCGCGTGGTCTGGCTCGCCACCGCCCGCGCCGCCGCCGGCCAGGCCAGCGCCGCCATCGCCGAGCTCACGGACCTGCTGCGCCGCCCCGACCTCACGCCCGGCCTGCGCGCCGCCGCCCGCGCCCGTCTCGAGCGCCTCCCGCTGCCCGTGCGCCTCGGCCCCGCCGCCCGCCAGGCGCTCGGCCGCGCGCGCGACGAGGTCCGCGCCGGCTGGATCGTCCGCCTGCGCGCCCCGTGGGAGCGCCTCTCCGTCGTCGGCTCGCTCGTCGTCATCCTCGCCGCCTTCGCGCTGCAGGCCCTGCGCGGCGGCACGACCGACGAGGAGGTGGCCGTCGACCTCGGCGCGCTCCTCGTCGACGGACGCCTGCCCGCGGACGAGCCCTGGCGCCTGTTCGCCTACGGTCTGTTGCACTTCGGCGCGCTCCACCTCGCCACGAACCTGATCGCCATCGCGCTCGTCGGTCCCATCGTCGCCGGTGCCCTGCGCGGCTTCGGTTATCTGTTCGTCTTCGCCGGCAGCATCGTCGGCGCCGGCCTCGCGATCAGCCTCTTCGGCACCGAAGGCATCACCCTCGGCGCCTCCGGGGGCGCGATGGGGCTGATGGGTGCCGTCGCCGCCATCGCGCTCTTGCACCCGCAGGTGCGCCACACCCTCACCGCGCGCTTCGCCGCGCGCGCCGCGCTCTTCATGGTGGCGATGCAGGCGACCTTCGACGCCGTCATCCCCGAGGTGAGCTTCGTCGGCCACCTCTCGGGCGGTCTGTGGGGCTTCGTGCTCGCGCTCCTCGTCCTGCTCGTGCTGCCGCCGCCCGACGACCGCGCCGGACCGGATTGACGCGCGTGGCGACGCGACGGCACGCTCCCTCCATGCACATCGCACGCGCGGCCTGGCTCGAGCCCCCCGAAGACTTCCGGGCGGCGCGCCGTCGGGAAGGACTCGAACGCTCTCGGGTTACCCCGTGAGCTTCGTCGTCCGCGAGCGGACCGCCGCCGACCTGGACCGCTGGGCGCGCCAGCGCGCGGCGCTCTGGCCCGAGGCGTCCGTCGAGTCGCACCGCGCGGAGCTCGCGACGCTCCGCGACGTGACTGCCTTCTTCGCCGAGGCGCCCGGCGGCGACGTGCTCGGCTTCCTCGAACTCGGCGTCCGCCCGTATGCCAACGGCGCCGAACACATGCCGGTGGCGTTCGTCGAAGGTCTCCGCGTCGCGCCGGCAGCGCGCCGCGCCGGCGTCGGGCGGGCGCTCGTCGCCGCCGCCGAAGCGTGGGCGCGCGACCGCGGCTTCCGCGAGCTCCTGTCGGACGTGCTCGTCGACAACGAGGCGTCGCTCGCCGCGCACGCCGCCTGGGGCTTCGCCGAGACGGAGCGCGTCGTCTACCTCCGCAAGCCGCTGACACCCTGACGTCCCGGCGAGACATCCGTTGACATCGGCCGCGCTCCGGGCGATGGGCGCCGCACCCAAGCAGGGCACAAGCGATGCGGACACTCGCGCTCGATCGTTCGATCGATTTCCTCTTCGACGACCTTCACGCGCCGGACCTTGCGCGTCGTCATGGCCCCGGCGGGTGCTCGTGCGGCCACGACGCCGGCGGCCCCGCGTGCAGGCGGCGCCCGGTGATCAGGCGCGCGCCGCGGTTGTACGTGAAGTAGCTCCACGCCCAGTTGATCAGGACCATCAGCCGGTTGCGGAACCCGATGAGAAAGAAGATGTGGACCGCCAGCCACACCAGCCAGGCGAACAGACCGGTGAACGCGAAGCGTCCGATCACGGCCACCGCAGCGGAGCGCCCGATCGTCGCCATGCTGCCCTTGTCGAGGTAGCGGAAGCGGCCGCGCGGCTTCTTCTGCAGATCGGCGGCGATCTGGCGGGCCACGAAGCGCGCCTGTTGTAGGGCCACCGGGCTGACGCCGGGCAGCGGCCTGCCATCGTCGGTGTGGGGATAGGCGGCGATGTCACCGATGGCGAACACATGCGGGTGGCCCGGCAGCGAGCAGTCGGGCGCGACGATCACGCGGCCGGCGCGGTCGAGCGGCACGCCCAGCCCGGCGGTGAGCGGGCTCGCGCCCACGCCGGCGGCCCAGACGACGGTCGCCGACGGGAGGTGCTCCTCGCCGACGCAAACGCCGTCGGGGCGGATGTCGGAGACGAGCGCGCCGAGCCGCACCTCGACGCCGAGGCGGCCGAGGCGCTCGGCGGCATAGGCGGAGAGCCGCTCGGGGAAGGCCGGCAGCAGGCGCGGCCCGCCCTCGAGCAGGATGACGCGCAGCTCCTCGGCGCGGACGTGCCGGAAGTCGCGCGCGAGCACGAACCGACCGAGCTCGGCGAGCGCGCCGGCCACCTCGACGCCGGTGGGGCCGCCGCCGATGACGACGAAGTTCAGCAGCCGCCGGCGCGCGTCGGCGTCCGTCTCGGCCTCGGCCGCCTCGAACGCCACGAGGACGCGGCGCCGGATCTCGACCGCCTCGTCGAGATCCTTCAGGCCCACCGCCGACCGCGCCCACTCGTCGTGGCCGAACCACGTCGTGCGCGCCCCCGCGGCCAGCACGAGGAAGTCGAACGCCACCCACGACCGCTCGCCGTCCGCGCGGTCGACGTCGAGGCGCCGGCCGGCGAGGTCGATGGCCGTCACCTCGCCGAGCAGCGTGTCGCAGTTCTTCACGTCGTGCAGGATGTGTCGGATCGGCGCGGCGATGTCGGCCGGCGACAGACCTGCCATCGCCACCTGATACAGCAGCGGTTGGAACAGATGGTGGTTCGTCCGGTCGATGAGCGTGACGCGGACGGGCGCCCGGCGCAGCGCCCGCGCCGCCTCGATGCCGCCGAAGCCTCCGCCCACGATGACGACGTGCGGTCGCGTGTCCATGCCGCCAAGCTATCGTCTCGCCGCCCCCGCGGCTATCCTCGCGGCGAGGCGGTCCCGCGGAGGGAGGGGGCGATGCGCAGGCTCTTGTGGGCGCTGGTCCTGTGGGGGTGCGCGGACGCCGAGCTCGAGAGCGGCGGCGCGGCCGACGCCGCGGCCGGCGACGACGCGGTCGCGGCCGAGGCGGGGATGCCTGGGGACGACGCGGCGCGCGGCGACACCGGCTTCCCGCTGCCCGACGGCTTCGGGCTGCCCGACGGCGGACCGCGCGCGCCGGACGGGGCGAGGCCCGCGGACGATGCGGCCCCCGACGACGCCGCGCCGGATTCCGATGGGGCGCCGCCCCCGCCCGACGCGGCGCCGCCCTCGCCCGACGCGGCGCCGCCCCCGCCCCCGCCCGACGCGGCGCCGCCGCCGCCGCCTCCGCCGCCCGATCCCGGTCCGCCGCCGGTGTGCCGCTGGCCCGTCGAGGTCGTCTTCTACACCGCGTCCGACTGGAACCGCCTGACCGACGCGCTCGCCGCCGACGCCTCGCGCTGCGCCAGCTTCCACGTCTCCATCCCGGCGCCCGCCGACGCGAAGACCGAGGTGCGCGGCGGTGTGCTCGACGCCATGCGCGCGCGCGGGCCGCAGTTCAAGGCCATGGCCGAGTTCCACTGGGGCGGCTGGTCGCGCGTGGACGGCATGTCCTGGTACGACAAGGGCGTCGAGTTCCGCCGACGCATGGCCGCCGCCGGCTACGACCCGGGGCGCGGCGAGACCTGGGCCATCAACGAGCTGCCGTCGTCGGTGCGCGACGACGCCGCGACCCGGCGCGCGGTGCGGGACGTCGTGCGCGGCCTGTACGAGGGGCCGCCCGGCGCCCAGCGGATCAAAGGCGCGGTGTTCGTGATCAACATGGGCCACGCCACGATGAACTTCGCCGTGTACAAGCCCAAGATCCAGGCGTGGCTGCGGGACGCGGACTTCTGGGTGGACGTCGCCAACGCCGTGCGCTGGTGGGCCCAGGAGGTGTACGTCGATCCGCGGTTCACCTGCGTCGACGACACCACGGTGGCGCAGCGCGCGGCGCGCATCAACGCGTTCGCGATGCACGTGCCGCGGCTCGCGGGCGTCGGTCCGGACGCGGTGAACACCGCGCAGTCGTACCTGGGGCGGGCGTACGTGCCGCTGCTCAACGCGGTGTGGAACTCCGAGACGGGGTTCGGCGACACGCGCATCTCGCTCGAGAACATGCAGCACCACGTGTCGGGGCAGGTGTACGCGGCGCGGGCGTGGGCCGAGGACCACGCCTATCCCGACGGTCGCGTCGGCTTCGCCTGGGACCGCAACCAGAACGCGCCCGAGGCCATGGACGCGCTGGCACGGCGGCTCGCGAGCTCGCTGCGCCACGCCTACGCCGAGGGCGCCGACGGCGGGCGGGCGGCGGGCGCCTGCAGCCCGAACCACGCGTTCACGTGGTGCCAGTGCGCGACCGCGGGCGCGCGCTTCAACGAGGGCTGGGAGACGTTCGGGGCGTGGTGATCAGGCCGCGCGGGTCGACGCGACGCGGGCGGCGGCGACCGGACGGAAGCGGCCGAGCAGCACGACGCGGCCGCCCAGCAGCGGACCGAGGCGCGGCAGGCGCAGCAGCAGCCGGTCGGCCTTCTCGGCGAGGCGCACGTTGCCCGAGACGAGGCGCGTCGAGACCAGGTTGTAGTAATCCTCGCGCTGCACGTTCAGGTGCGCCTTCGCCGCGGCGAGGTCGCGCTCGTCCAGCTTGCGCTCGTCCTCGGTGATGTAGACGTCGCCCTGGTAGATGCGGTCGACGACCTTCGGGTAGAGGAAGCGCTCCACCAGCGAGGCCTCGCGCACCTTCTGGATGCGGCTGTTCGTGTAGATCTCGTCAGCGAGGAAGACCGCCTCGGGCTTTGCGACCCGCGACAGCTCGGCCATCGTCGCCGGGATGTCGCAGTGGTGCAGGATGTCGATGCAGACGATCACGTCGAAGGTGCCGTCGTCGTACGGCAGCGCCTCCGCGGCGGCCTGGCGCAGGTCGATGGGCCGACCGGCGTCGCGCCCGGCCCGCTGGCGCGCGATGTCGAGCGAGTCCGGCGAGAGATCGAAGCCGTAGACGTGGTCGCAGAGGTGGCTGAGCCGGATGGCATCCTCGCCGAACCCGCAGCCGACCACGAGGACGTGCTTGTGCCGCAGGTCCATCTCGCGGAGCAGCGTGTAGGCGGCCCAATAGGCGTTCCACCAGCGGCGCGCGTCGTCGCGCACGACGTCGAGCGCGACCGGCTCGGCCAGCAGCGCCGCCCGCTTCTTCTCGGCGCGCTCGCGGTGGTAGGCCACCTCGCGCCGCTGGCGATCGTCGAGGTCCTGCATCGGGCAACTCCCCAGGAATGTCGACAGGGTGCAGGCGCGGCGGGCGCGCGTCGAGGTTCTCGCGGTCAGTCGAAGAGGGAGAGCTGTCGCGGCTTTTCGGCGGGCGGCGGCGGCGCGGCCGTCGGCACGACCTGGTCGAGCACCTGGCGTCGCCAGGAGAGCAGGCCCTCGGCGCGGCGCATGGCGGTGTTCGGGCTGAGCTTCGAGACGGCGAGGATGCGCTCGCACAGGTCGCTCGCGAAGGGCGCCTGCGGGCCGGTGAGGTCGGGCGCGAAGACGCGCAGCTCGGGGCTGGCCTCGATGGCGCGGCAAAAGGCGGCGCGCTCGTCGTGGGTGCCGATGTGGGTCGCCAGCAAGCGTTCGCCGTCGCGCGTGAGCGTCAGCGTCTCGCCTTCGATGGCCAGCAGGCCGAGGACGCGCGCGGCGTGGACGCGGTACTGCACGTGCCGGCGCGAGAAGCCGGTGCGCTCCACCACGTCTTCGACCTTCGGGGCGCCGCTGCCGACGGCGGAGACCACCGCCCGCACCGTGCTCAGATCGTTGGCTTGGGGGATGTCGAGCGTGTTCATGGTCCGAACTCCTTAGCATGACGCGCGCTGTGCCATCATCCGGCGCATGTGGACCCGCCGCCCGTTGCTCGTGACCGCGCTCGCGGCGCTGTCGACCGCGTGTCAGGACCCGCCCGACGAGGCGGCGCCGGTCGACGCACAGCCGGTCGACGCGCGGCCGGTCGACGCGCGGCTGCCGGACGCGGCGGCGCCGGACGGGGCGCTGCCGGACGGGGCGCTGCCGGACGCGGCGCCCGCCAATGCCTGCCCCGCGCCCGCCGTGGCGCGCGCGCGGGAGGTCGCGCGCCCCCTGCAGGCGGTGCCGCTCGAGTCCGCGTCGCGGGATCCGGACGGCGCGATCGCCCGCTGGACGTGGTCCGTCGTCGCGCGCCCCGACGGGTCGACCGCCGCGCCCATCGAGGCGCTCGTCGATCCGGCGCGACCGTTCGCCGGCGGCCCGCCCGACGATCCGTCCACGCCGGCGGCGTGGTTCCTGCCCGACGCCGTCGGCGCCTACACGCTCGAGCTGCGGGTGGCCGACGACGAGGGGCTCGAGGCGCCGTCGGACGCCTGCCCGCACGAGGCGGCGCGCATGGACCTCACCGCCGAGGCGCCGACCGACGTGAACATCCAGCTCACCTGGACGGCGCCGGACGGCGGCCCGGGGCCCGACCTCGATCTGCACCTGCGGCACCCGGCGGGCGCGGCCTGGGGCGAGGCGCCGTACGACTGCTTCGCCGGCAACCCGCGCCCGGACTGGGGCCGGCCCGGCGACGCCGCCGACGACGCCATCCTCGGCGGCCACCACTCGCCGACCGGGCCCGAGGTGATCGCGCTCGCGTCCCCCGAGGAGACGGCCGACGGCTACCGCGTGGGCGTGTCCTGGCCGGGCGCTGCCGAGGCGGTCCTGCGCGTGTACCTCGGCGGCGCGCTCGTCGACCTCGTCGAGCTCCCGCTCGGCGCCGAGGGCGGCTTCCGCGAGCTCGGCCGCGTCGTCTGGACGCCCGCGCGGCGCGCGTTCGAGCCCGATCAGAACTGAAGCGCCGCCCCCGCCGTGAGGCCGCCGACCGCGACGTCCGCCGTCGGCGCCTCGAGCACGATCTGCTGGTGCCTGAAGCCGGCGGTCAGCGCGAAGGCCGGACCGAAGGGGTGGATGCGGACGCTCGCGAGCGCGTCGACCCAGCGACTGCCGCCGAGCGCGACCGCACGCAGCTCGGCGGTCGCCCCGATCGGCCGGAACGGAAGCACGTCGAGGCCCACCAACGCCATCGGCACGATCGGCACGCCGAGATCCGTCTCGGCTTCGTTCAACGTCGACTCGGACTCGACGAAGACGCGGCCGCCGACGTGGCGCAGGACGACGCCGGCGCGCAGGGCGAACCAGGGCGCGGGGCCGTCGCCGAGGCGGAGCGGTCGCCAGGAGAGCGCGAGGTCGAGCACGCCCGCCTCGAAGCCGGCGTGGATGGGCTCTCCCGCCGCGAAGCGGACGTCCTCGAAGGTCAGCGACGTGTCGAGCCGCCGCCGGCCCGTCGACGAGACGGCGACGCGCTCGAAGCGCAGGTCGGGCAGCCAGGGGATGGCGTGCGCGAACGAGGCGCCGAAGGTGAAGTTCAAGCCGCCGTCGAGGCCGAGATCGTCCGCGACGTCGGTCTCGGAGCCGCCGCTGCTCGTGATCGTGCCGGCGAGCGCGTGCCGCCACAGGCCCAGATCGAGCGCGAGCGCCGGTGTCTCGGCCGGATGTCGCGGCAGGCGCGTCTGCCACGGCGGCGTCGGGCGATCGGCGTGTCCGGCGGCGTGCGCCATGGAACAGAGCGCGAGCAGCAGCGCCAGCGCGCCGGTCGCGACGCGCGATCCGTACGATTCCACGTGCGGTTCCCCCCGGAGTGAGTATATCGGTGACCGCACCGCGGGCGGCAGACGCCGCCCACCATGAGGAGAGAGACGAAGATGAACGCCTTCCGCATTTCGATGATCGTGTCCGCCCTCGCGATGACCTTCGCCGTCGGCTGCGGCGGCAAGCCCGAGGCGAAGCCCGAGCCCGCGCCGGCGCCGGCCACCGAGCCCGAGAAGCCCTCGATGCAGGTCCAGGTCCGTCAGGCGCTCGACAGCGCGGTGGGGCTCGACGCCTCGCAGGTTCAGATCCGCATCGAGGACGGCGGCCGCGTCTTCCTGTCGGGCCTCGTGCCGAACGCCGCCCAGAAGGAGCGCGCCCAGAAGGTCGCCGAGGCCATCGAGGGCGTGAAGGTCGTCAACGTCATCGACCTGAACACCAAAGAGTAATCAGCCGGGCGGGCGCAGGCGGCCGAGCACCCAGGCCGCCGCGTGCCGCACGCGGTCGTCGGCGTCGTCGGCGGCGCGGCGCAGGGCGGGCGCGAAGCGCTCGAACGCGTCGCCCATGTGCTCGGCGGCGTCGACGGCGCGGCGGCGCACCCGGGGCGAAGGATCGGCCAGCAGCGCGGCGAGCACGTCGGCGCGCTCGCGGCGGCGCTCCGCGCCCTGGCACAGACGGCAGAGCCGCGGCGCGACGGCGCGCACGTCCTCGTCGGCGTGCGCGGCCAGGCGCCGCGCGAGCGCGCCGTCGTCGGGATCGAGGCCCTGCAAGACGATCAGCGCCGCGAAGCGACGGCGCGGATCGTCGACCGCCTCGAGCACCGCGTCCGCCGCGTGCCGGCGCAGACCGCGCAGGGCGGCCACGGCGGCGAAGCGCACGCCCGCCGGCTCGCCCTCGTCGAGCCGCAGGGCGAGGTGCGGCACGGCGCGGGCGTCGCCGAGGCGTCCGAGCGCGCGCGTGGCGGCCTCGCGGACGGCGGGTGCCGGATCGGTGAGGCGGCCGGCGAGCGCGTCGGTGGCCTCCGGGGCGCCGAGGCGGCCGAGCAGCCGCGCGGCGCGGGCGCGCCGCTCGGGATCGGGATCGCCGAGGAAGGCCGCCAGCGGCGCGAGGGCGGCGCGATCGCCCAGGCGCGCGAGCACGGCCAGCGCGACGAGCGGATCGGCGTCGTGCAGGGCGAGGCGCGCCGCGTCGGGATCGCGGCGGGCGACGCGCTCGAGCGCCGCTTCGACGCGGGCGCGGACGCGCGGGTGGCGATGCGCGGCGTGGCGCGCCAGCGGATCGAGGCCCTCGACCCGCCCGATGGCGCCGAGCGCGCGGGCCGCCCGGGCCGCCACGCGCGCGTCGCGGTGGGCGAGCGCGGCGGCGAGCGGTGGGACGGCGCGGGCGTCGCACCGCGCCAGCGCCTGCAGGACGGGCGCGGCGGGGAGCGGCGCCGCGAGCTGGTCGACGAGCGCGGCCACGGGATCGCGGGCCCGCGCGAGCAGGGCGCCGGCGCGCCCCGGGTGGCGGTCGAGCAGCACGCGCCCGAGCGCCTCGGCGGCGGGATCGAGGCGGCCGAGCGCCCACAGCACGGTGTCCGGTGGCAGGGCCGGGCGGTCGAGCGCGCGGGCGAGCGCCGGGATCGCCGCCGCGTCGCCCGCCGCGGCGAGCGCGCGCACCTGATCCACGGACGCCGGAGTGGCCGGCCCCGCGCGCCGCCAGAGCTTCTCGAGCCATCGCATCGGCGGCGCCGAGTGTATCGCCGGTCGCGGCGGCGGCGGAAGGTCTGCCGCCGCGGGCCGTCGGTCGCCGTCGTCGTGTCCTTCGCGTCGCCGGGCAGCGGATGCCTCCTGCGGCACTTCGCCTCGCCGGCACCGCGAGACGCCCGCGCTCAGCGTCCGAGCTTCTCGCGGACGCGCAGCGTCGCCTCGAGGGTGGGGCGCTGGGCCCGGTCCTTCCGACGGCGGCGCCACGCGGCGAGGCCGAAGGCGAGGGCGAGCGCGCCGAGGGGCGCCGCCGTGGGGCCGCCGACCGCGCAGCCGCCGCCCGCCGAGTCGCGCGCGCCTTCCGCGTCGGGTGTCGCGGCGGCGTCCGGCGCGGCGGCGTCGGCGGCGAGCGCCGCGTCGGGCCGCGCGGCGGCGTCCGGACGGCGCGGCGCGGCGTCGGTCGCGAGCGCCGCGTCCGGGGTGGCCGCCGCATCGGGTGTCGCGGCGGCGTCCGGCGCGGCGGCGTCGGCGGCGAGCGCCGCGTCGGGGCGCGCGGTGGCATCCGGGAGGGCGGTGGCCGCATCGGCGGCGACGTGGGCGTCGGGCGCCGCCGCGTCGGCGGCGACGTGGGCGTCGGGCGCCGCCGCGTCGGCGGCGACGTGGGCGTCGGGCGCCGCCGCGTCGTCGGTCCCGCCGTCGGCGGCTGCGTCGGGCGCCGCCGCCCCGTCGGCGGGCCTGGCGGCGAAGTAGATCCCGGTCACCTTCCCGCCCACGCCGCCCGTCGTGCTGGCGTCCGGCTCGGGGTAGCTCGCCCGGAGCTCGACCTTGTAGAACGGGAAGCCCCGCGCCAGCGTCGTCGTCTGCGGCCGGGGGTCGAACCAGTCGTCGAACTTGCCCGGCATCTCCACGAAGTGCTTCCAGGTGTCGCTCCGCGGTGCCCCGCGCGGCGGCCGGAACTCCACGTCCTCGGTGTGTCGGAACGGCACCCAGATCGCCTCCCACGGACCGTCCGGCGACGCCCCGCCGTAGACGTGCACCTCGAGCGTCATGCGGTGCATGACCCAGTGCATGAAGAACTCGAGGGTGCGGTGCGCCTCGTCGGCGGCCACCACCTGGTGGGCCCGCACCGTCACGTGGGGCGCGAACTCGGGGTTCGCCCCCGAACGCCGGGCCCATCGCAGCGTGGGCATCTCGATCCACGGCGCCGGTCCGGGGCAGTCCGCCTTGTCGTTCCCGAGCCCCCACGTGGGGTCGCCCTCGAGCACCCACTCCGCGTCGTCGGGCTGCACCTCGCCGCGGACGACCTCCGCGAACCACGGGTTGCGGATCAGGTTGTCGGCGGGGAGCGGGGCGACCTCGTAGGCGAGCGCGTCGCCGGGGCCCGCGAGCACGCGGATCGCCAGCGCCACCGCCACCCACGACGCGTGGCCGAGAGCTCTCATGGGGGACCCTCCTCCGGATGGAGGCGGCCTCAGCAATCGTCGTGCCGCGCGGGCCTGTGCGCCGAAGCGACGGGCGGCGGCGGCGCTGTCGGTCGGTCCGCGGCACCCGCTGTCGCGGCACCCGCTGTCGCGGCGGCGCGACAGCGGGTGCCGCGGATTCTTGGCGGTGGGGGGGAGGGGGGCGGGCGGGTCAGGCAGGCTCGACCACGGGCTCGGCGGGCACCGGTGCCGTTGCGTCCTTGCCGGTCCGGCGGCGCGCCGCGGCCTCGAGGCGGTCGAAGCGACCGAAGACGAGCGCGTCGAGCCGCTCGGGGAGCGCCGGGTTGACCTCGCGCTCGTCGGCGAGGGTCTGGCGCATGTGTCGCAGCGCCGCCCGGGCGCGCGCCGCGAGCTGGCGCGCCTGCGCGTCGACGACGGCGGCGGTTGCGCCGTCCACGCTGTCGCTCAGCAGCGCGTCGATCTGCGCGCTCTCGCCGAGCCAGGACGCGACACGCTCGCCCATGGTGCCACCCGAAGGCATCGTCAGCAGGGCCAGGTCGCCGGCGAGGCGCTCGACCACCGGCCCGAACGCCTCGGCGAGCGCGGCGCGGTCCTGGTGGCTCGGACGCGACGGCGCGCCCGGTGGGAAGAGGCCGCCGCGCACACGGTGGGCGGCCTCGCGCACCGGCGCCGCGAACGCGTCGTCGTCGACGATGGCGTCGAGCTGCAGGCGGATGGCGCGGGCGTGCGCGGCCTGGCGCGTCGCCGCCTCGGTCAGACGCTGCGCGAGCGGCTTCCGGTTGTCGGTGGGGCGCGCGACGAACACCGCGATCGCGTCGCGGCGGGCGCGCAGCAGCGGCAGATACAGCTGGGCGGTGAGCGTCCCCTCGATGCGCCGGGCCCGGCGGCCGAGCAGGTCGTTGAGGACGAGCAAGAGGCTGATGATATAGAGGCGCTTCATGGCGCTCGCTCCTTTCGTGCCGGGCCCTTCGTCCCGGCGGCTGGTTGTGCGGGCGAGCATAGGCAATGAGTTGGTCGAAACGTGACCAGCTCCGACACGCGGATCACTTTTTTTCATGGCCCGAGACACGTACCGCCAGTGGCAGCTCCTGCGCCTCATCCCCCAGGCCCCGCGCCGGGCCGACGCGGCGACGCTTCGCGACCAGCTGGCCGAGGTCATCGGCACGTCGGTGCCGCGCCGCATGGTGCAGCGCGACCTGCACCAGATCGCGGCGGTGTACCCGCTCCAGAAGGACGACCGCTCGATGCCGCATGGGTGGTACTTCCCACGCGGCTTCGGACTGATCGACGTGCCGAACCTCGACACGGCCTCGGCGGTGCTCCTGCGGATCATCGACGCGAGCGTGGGCCGGCTGCTGCCGCGTGAGCTGCGCACGCTGCTCGAGCCGTCGCTGGCCCAGGCCGAGCGCGTGCTGTCGGGCGCCGGCGTCGCGCGCGCGTCGTTTGCGTCCCGGGTGTGCATCTTCCCGCTCGGGCCGCCGCGGCTCGCGCCGCGGATCGTTCCCGGGGTGCTCGAGGCCATCGCCGAGGCGCTGTACCGCGGCCGCCGTCTCGCCGTGCGTTACGCGCCGCGGGGCGCCGACGGGCCGCGCACCTACACCCTCAACCCGCTGGGCCTCGTCTCGCGCGGCGTGACGCTGACGCTCGTCGCCAAGGCAGAGGAGCGCCCCGATGTGCGGCAGTACCTCCTTCACCGCTTCGTGGAGGCGACGGTGCTCGACACGCCGAGCGTCGATCCGCCCGACTTCGACCTCGGGGCGTACCTCGCCCGAGGGGACCTCGGCGTGCGCTACTCGGAGGAGCCCCTCGACCTCGTGCTGCGGTTCGATCGGTCGTTGTCGCCCGAGTTCGTCGAGACGCCGCTGGCCGAGGGTCAGCGTGTGACATCGGAGGCCGACGGCTGGTGCCGTCTCGAGGCGCGGGTTCACGACTCGTTCGAACTGCGCGCGTGGCTGTTGCGCTTCTCGCCGAGCGTCGAGGTCGTCGCGCCGGCGTCGCTGCGCGCCGTCTTCGTCGAGACGGCGCGCCAGATGGCCGCTCGCTACGGCGTCGCGGTCGAGGGCGGCCGGCCCGACGCGCCCGCGGCCGGCGATTGAGATCGATCGCTCGTGCCCGCGAGGACGGGTTGAGACGATCGATTTCAATGCCTCGAACCCGCGAAGACGGGCTGGGACGATCGATTTCAATGCCTCGAACCCGCGAAGACGGGTTGGGACGATCGATTTCAATGCCTCGAACCCGCGAAGACGGGTTGGGACGATCGATTTCGATGCCTCGAACCCGCGAGAACGGGTTCGGGCGATCGGATGTTCAGGAGGGTGGACGAAGGAGCCGCTGCGCCGCGACGGCGTCCTGAACGCGCGGGCGTTCGACGCGGCGCAGGGAGCGGCGAGGGGCGGGCGCTCGAGCGGGCTTCGGGCGGCGCGCGTCGCGGCGGGTCAGAGGACGTCGATGCACTGGCGGCCGACGGGCGTGTCGAGGCAGGCGACGCCGTTCGTGTCGACGCTGCCGGCGGTGTCCATGCAGCGCGGCTCGCTCACGGTCTCGCAGACGGTCGTCCAGCCGTCGCAGATCCACGAGAAGACGCCCCAGTCCGAGCACTCCTCGTGGCAGGCCTCGCCGATGGGCACCACCGCGCAGGCGCGGCCGGCGAAGCGAGCGCCGACGCCGCGGTCGCTGACGCTCAGGACGACCTCGCCCGCGACGATGCCGGCGTTGGCGCCGACGCGGCCGGTCAGGTCGAAGTGGCCGTCGCTGCGCGCGGAGCCGTTCACGTTGAAGCCGGTGCCGGCGTAGCCGACGTTCGCCGCGATGCGGGCGCCCTCGCGGTTCACGGTCACGTTGGCGTTGGCGAGCGCGTGGCCGGCGACGGCGAGGTTGCCCTGGCCGCGCAGCTCGAAGCGGCCGTTGCCGCGCACGTCGCCGCTCACGTTGATGCCGCCGAGGCCGGGGAGCGCGACGTTGCCGGCGATGCGGGCGCCGTGGCGGTTCAGCTCGACCTGCGCGGCGGCGATGCGGAAGCCGCCCGGGCTCAGGTCCGCGGAGCCCGACAGGTGCGGGTTGTCGTTCAGGGCGCCGGAGAGCTGCGCCTGGCCGAGGCCGGGCAGGTCGACACGGCCGTCGACGCGCATGCCGGCGTTGTTCCAGCGCAGGTGGGCCTCGGCCAGATCGAAGCCGCCGACCGCGAGCTGGGCGTCGCCGAGCAGGTCGAACGTGCCGTCGGCGTTGAAGCGGCCGGCGATCTCGACGCTGTCGTCGATCAGCGGCAGCGTCTGCAGCGTGCCGTAGAAGTAGACGCCGTCGTCGGCCAGCTCGAGCGTGGCCTGGGCGATGTCGAAGCCCATCACGCGGACGTCCGCCTGCCAGTGCACGAAGAAGTCGTCGACGTTGCGGAACACGCCGTACATGTCGACCTCGCTGCCGTCGGTCTCGATGAAGCCGAGCGGCGTGTCCGCGAAGAGGTCGCCGAGGTCCGCGCCCACGTTGCTGTGGAAGTACAGCGCGCCGATGTCGCCCTCGGTCCCGTCGAACATCCACGAGGCGCGGGCGATCTCGAGGCCGAGCTCGAAGCCGGCCTTGCTGTAGCCGAGCGAGATCTCCGTGTCGCCGGCGAGCGTGACGTCCCGCGTGTCGCCTTCGAAGATCGTCGTGCCGTCGTCGTCGGCGTCGGCGTCGATCATCAGCGCGCCGCCCGCGTAGACCGGGAACTGGCCGAGCTGGACGGTGCCCTGGGCGTACACGTGGCCCTCGACCACCGGCGAGAACCACTTCTCGCCGTCGTACAGCTCGAGCGACGGCGTGAAGGGGATGCGCCCCGCGAGCGAGAAGCCGAACGCGGCGTCGTCGACGAGGCCGCCGGTGAGCATGCCGGCGAGGTCGCCGCCGACGTAGAACATCGGCTCCTCGGGGGCGAGCACGAGCGTGCTGCCGCTGCCCGGCGTCGAGAGCGAGGCGTCGCCCATGCGCACGTCGAGGCCGGTCGCGTAGTCGAAGACGAAGTAGTAGTGGTCCGGGTCGAGCGCCATCTCGTTGCCGTTGATCTCGATCGTCCCGAGCGTCCTGCCGTGGGCCAGCGCGATGTCGGCGAACGGCGCCTCGCCCTCGACGACGCCGTCGAGGAAGCCGAGCGACGGGAAGGGCACGCGGGCGCTCCCGACGAGCTCGAACGGGTCGAGGTTCAGCGTCAGCGAGGCCTCGGAGAGGGTGTGGTCGCCGAGCGGGGTGGCGATGGTCACGTCGCCCTCGACCGAGAGCGAGTCGCGGCCGATGGTCCACGCGCCGCGCAGGGTCAGGGCCGCGCCGCCGCTCGGGTTGCCGATCGTCAGGGTGTCGCCGTCGAGGCGGACGGCGCCGCCGAGGAACTCGCGGGCGACGCGGCGGCCGCCGCGGTCGCCGGCGGACCGGTCCGCGCCGCCGTCGGTGTCGGCGGCGTCCGCGTCGGTGTCGGCGGGGCCGCCCGGCAGCGCGTCGGCGGGGTCGCCCGGCAGCGCGTCGGCGGGGTCGCCGGGGTGGTCGGTGGGCGCGTCGCCAGGCATGTCGGCGGCGGGCGCGTCGGCGGCGGGCGCGTCGGCGGGCATGTCGGCGGCGCCGCGCGGTCCGTCGCTGGCGGGCGTCTCGGCGGCGGGCGTCTCGCTGGCGCCCCGGTCCTCGCCGCTCTGCGCCGCGCCGCCCTCGGGCGCGGTGTTCGGGGCGTCGCCGTCGGCGCAGCCGCTGACGAGGGCGCTGGCGACGATCAGGGTGCGGACGGCGGTGTCGATGGCCTTCATGTCTGTCTCCTCCGTGGGTGGTTCGCTTCGTTGCGGACGGAGGCGCCCTAGTACACGGGGCGTGCCAGACGGTGTCTCGCAGGGCAAGTCGTTGAAACGGCAGGGGTTTGCGCTGGCGTGGCGGCGGAGGGCGCGCGCGGGGAGGGCGTGTCCGAAAAGTGTCCGGACACTTTCGCGCGGGTGTCGGGCACTCCGCGCGACGGGGCGACGCGCGGGGTCGGCACGAGGCTGGACGCGCGGCGGCCGCGGTCATTCAAAGCGCGCCGCGGCGCGAGGGTGTTCGCCGGCGCGGTCTTCTGGCAGTGTGACGGGCCATGGGAAGCACGGCGTTGCGTGGGTTGGCGGTGGTCCTCGCTCTCGGCGTCCTCGCGTTCGCGATGTGGCAGGCCGGCGGGCAGGGGGCGGTCGCCGCGCCGCCGGCAGGACGCGCGCCGGCGACGCAGGCCGCGCCCGCGACACAGGCGGCGGCGGCGACGCAGGCCGCCGCCCCGGCCGCGCCCGCCGGCGACAAGCACCCGGCGCTGCTCGACCCGTCCAAGGCGACCGAGAAGGCGCCCGACAAGTACGCGGTGAAGCTCGAGACCACCAAGGGCGACATGATCATCGACGTCACCCGCGAGTGGGCCCCCAACGGCGCCGACCGCTTCTACAACCTCGTGAAGATCGGTTACTACGACGACGTGGCCTTCTTCCGCGTGATCAGCGGCTTCATGGCTCAGGTGGGCATCAACGGCGATCCCGAGGTGAACAAGGTCTGGCGCGAGGCGCGCATCTCCGACGACCCGGTGAAGCAGAGCAACACCGCGGGCATGGTCAGCTTCGCCACCGCCGGCCCCAACACGCGCACGACGCAGTTCTTCGTCAACTTCGTCGACAACACGAACCTCGACGGCATGGGGTTTGCGCCCTTCGGCAAGGTGCGCGACATGACCACGCTGAACGCGCTCTACAACGGCTACGGCGAGGGCTCGCCGCGAGGCATGGGCCCGAACCAGGGCCGCGTCCAGGGCGAGGGCAACGCTTACCTGCGCGCCGAGTTCCCGCAGCTCGACTACATCAAGAAGGCGACGGTCGTCGAGCCCTGAAGCGGTCGCTGATCCGCCGCAGCCCGTCGAGCGTGAGGTTGGGATCGGCGTCGTCGAAGCAGCGGCAGACCGGCGCCAGCAGCTCCGTGAATCCGCCCGTCGCCACGACGGGCGCCGGCGTGCCGAGCTCGGCCCGGGTCCGCACCACCAGCCCCTCGATCAGCGACGCGTAGCCGTAGACGGTGCCCGACTGCAGGGCGTCGCTGTTGTTGCGGGCGAGGACGCGCGGCGGCGTGCTGAGCCGCGTGCCCCGCAGCAGGCTCGCGCGCGCGGTGAGCGCGTCGAGCGCGATGCCCGGCCCCGGCGCGATGGCGCCCCCGACCAGCTCGCCGTCGGCCGACACGACCGTCAGGCAGACCGCCGTACCGAGATCGACGACGATCGCGGGGCCGGCGAAGCGGCCGAAGGCCGCGACCGCATTGCAGATCCGATCGGCGCCGACCTCCTCGGGCCAGTCGCAGGCGACCCGCACGCCGGTGTCGGTCGTCGCGTCGACGAAGAGCGCTTCGACGCCGAAGCGACGGCGCGCCAGCCCCGCGAAGACCTCGTTGTACATGGGGACGACGGACGCCACGGCGACGGCGTCGAAGGCGGCGGGATCGAGGCCCGCGCCGCGCAGGAGGGGCGACACGAGGGCGCCGAACGTCGCCTCGTCGCGGCACCGCGCGGTGGCGATCGCGGCGAACGCGGCGAGGCGCTCGCCGTCATAGGCCGCGATCTTCACCCGGGTGTTGTTGGCGTTCAGCGCGAGCAGCATCGCGCCGGATCGTGCCCTATTCCTTGTACATGCGCCGCACGGACTTGCTGCGCGCCTTCCACTTCCGGCGCTCGGCGGCCATCAGCGCGGGGTCCTGCTTGCGCGCCTCGAAGGCGGCTTCGCGGCGCAGGTGGTCCCACTCCTCGACCCGCGCCTCGTCGAGCGTGCCCTCGGCGAGCGCGGCGGCGATGGCGCAGCCGGGCTCGCCGTCGTGCCGGCAGTCGCGGAAGCGGCACTGCCGCGCCAGCGCGCCGACGTCGTCGAACACGGCGTCGACGCCCTGCTCGGCGTCCCACAGGCCGAGGCTGCGCATCCCCGGCGTGTCCAGCAGCAACGCGCCGCCCGGCAGCGCGAAGAGCTCGCGCCGCGTCGTGGTGTGCTTGCCGCGCGCGTCGTGCTCTCGCACGCCGCCCGTCTCCTGCCGCGCCTCGCCCAGCAGGCGGTTCGCCAGCGTCGACTTGCCGACGCCGGACGATCCGACGAGCGCGATCGTCCGGCCCGGCATCAGCCACGGCGCGAGCGCCTCGACGCCCATGCCGTGCAGCGCGCTCATCGCCCGCACGGGCCAGCGCGCGGCGAGGTCGCCGAGCGCCAGCAGCCCGCCCTCGGCGTCCACCGGCGAGTCGGCCTTGTTCAGCACGAGCACCGGCTGGGCGCCCGAGTCGTGCAACTGCGCGAGATAGCGGTGCAATCGGCGCACGTTGAGATCGCCGTCCAGGCCGCTCACCAGGAAGACGGTGTCGACGTTGGCGGCGACGACCTGCGCCTCGTGCCGCTCGCCGGCGGCGCGGCGCACGAAGACGCTCCGCCGCGGCAGCACGCCGGTGATGCGGGCGAGGTCGCCGCCCGGGGGACGCGTGAACGTCACCCAGTCGCCGACCGCCGGCAGGTCCGTGGGATCGCGCGTCTGTACGCGCCAGTGGCCGGGCAGGCAGGCGCGCGCCTGGCCCTCGGCCGTCTGCAGATCGAAGAGGTCACGGTGCGCCGTGCACACGCGCGCCGGGGCACCCATCGCGGGGTCGTGCCCCGCGGCGAAGAACGCGTCCCATCCGAGGACGTACAAAGATTCCAAAGCGGTCTCTCCCGTGTGTGCAAGACAACGGATTCACTGACGAATCGTTCTTGCGGGGAGAGCGCCGGGGGTCAGCTCCGGAGGGGTCGGGAGCCGCACGAAAGCGCTCGCCCCGCGCCGGGGCGTCGGGCAGTCAGCACTTTCATGGGCGGCTCCTTTCTGGCGGCGTCGGGCACCGCTGTGTGAGCAGATAGCGCAAGCGCGGGCGGCGTCGCCAGCGGAATCAGCGCAGGCGCGCCCAGATCACCACGTCGCCGAAGCGCCCGCGCTTGCAGACGGCGCGTCGCTGGATGCCTTCGAGGGTGTAGCCGACCTTCTCGAGGACGCGGCCGGACGCTGGGTTCCAGTCGAACACACACGCTTCGAGGCGCTGCAGATCGGTGCTCGCGAAGCACCAGTCGGTGAGCTGCGCGAGGGCGCGCGTCGCGATGCCGCGGCCCCAGTGATCGACGCCGAGCCAGTAGCCGACCTCGGCGGTGAAACGGTGCACGTCGGGACGGCGGTGCGCGCCGCACCCGCCGACGAGGACGCCGTCCGCCTCGATGGCGAACGCGCCGACGTCGACGTCGCCGGCGCGCGCGAGCCACGCGTCCGCATCCTCGAGCGTGTACGGGGAGGGGAAGATGTCGCGCATGTTCACCGACACCCGCGCGTCGTCGCCCAGCTTCGCCAGGCCGTGGCGGTCGTCGGGACGGAAGGGGCGCAGGCGGACGTCAGTCGTCGCAGAACTCATGGTCGGGGCGGGCCTCGAGCTTGTCCTCGCGGACGACGATGGCACCGTCGTAGGTGTAGGTCCAGACCTGATCGGCGTCGCCGTCGCCGTCGCGATCGCGCGTCTCGCTGCGGCGCCGGCCCGACTCGTCGTACTCGTAGACCTTGCGCCAGTCGACGTCGCCGTCGCCCTCGCGGTCCTCTTCGCGCAGGATGCGTTCCCCGCGCTCGTCGTACTCGGTGCGAATCACGCGCGTCACACGGCCGCCCTCGCCGTAGCTCGTCTCGACGCGCACGTGCCCGTCGAAGGTGGTCTCCATGAGCGGCACCTCCGTCTCGCCGACGAGGCGCAGCAGGCGCTCCTCCACGACCGCGCCCGCCGCGTCGGTCCGCGTGAGGACGCGCAGATCGAAGTGGCCGTTGAAATCGGTGTCCCAGTCGTCGCGGCGGACGTCGCCCGTCCGCAGCCGCCGGATGAACAGCTTCGCGCCCGCCGGCGCCTCGGGCTCGGGATCGTCGGCGCCGCGGTAGGTCACCACGAGGCGCTCGAGCTCGCCGTCGGCGGGGGTCGCCACCCACAGGTCGATGCGCAGGCCCTCGGGCGCGAACGCCGCCAGGGGATCCAGCGCCGGCTCGAAGTCGAGCGGCTTCGCGTAGCGTTCGGCGTCGACGATGATCGCCTCGGCGGCGCCGCGCTTCACGCTCTCGACCGGGCGGCCCTCGGCGTCGTAGGCCCAGTCCACGCGCCACTCGGCGCCGTCGACCGCGCGGACCTCGGCGACCATGCGGCCCTGGTCGTCGTACGTGCGCTCCGCCTGCAGGCGCGTGACGTCGTCGACGACGACGCGGCGGCGGACCAGGCGATCGCCGTCCCAGCTGTAATGCCAGACGTGGTCCGGTCGCTCGCCGCCGCGGAACACCGTGGTCTGCACGAGGCGCCCGTCGGCGTCGTAGGTGTGCTCCCGACGCTCGGTGAGCGGCGCCTCCTCGCAGCGGGTCGCCTCGTCGGGGCCGACGTCGCACGCGGTCAGCAGCAGGCACAGCAGGGCGCAGCGCTCGAACTTCATGTGGTCCTCCCCGTGATGCCGACGTGGAAGAGCAACGGGCGTGCCGAGCGGTCGCGCCGGCCTCCCGGCGCCGATCGCGGAGCACGCCTCCGCCACGCCGCCGTCGCGCGTTGGAGGAACGTTGCGCCACTCCGAGCGCGGGTCGTAGGCTGTGCCCGTGCGTCTCACCCCGATCCTGCTGGCCGCCGTCGTGCTCACGGCCGCGTGCGACGACGCCGCCGAGCCCGCGCTCACGCTGCAGCCGCCGCCCCGCGGCCGCGACGCGGCGACGATCCCCAATCCCGGTACCGCCCCCGCCGACGACGCCGGCGCTTCCGACGGCGCCGCCGGCGACGAGGACGCCGCCGCGCCCGACGACCGCGACGGCGGCGTGCCCGTCTGGGACTCCGGCGCGCCGCCGCCGCCCCCGGCCGACGCCGCGGTCGAGCCCGATCCCGACGCCGCGAGGCCACCTCCGCGCGACGCCGCGGTCGAGCCGGATCCGGACGCGGCCGCGCCGCCGCCCCCCGACGACATCAGCGAGGAGTGCCGCCTGGCGCTCCGCCGCGCGACCTTCACCTTCGAGGACGGCGCCCAGGGCTGGACGCACGCGCCGATGGACGGCGTCGCGGGTCGGGCCGATTGGCCGTTCGACGCGTGGGAGCAGGGCACGGCGACCTCGGGCCCGGGCTCGTGCCACGAGGGCCGAGGCTGCTGGGCGACCTCCCTGCACGACAACCTCGTGCAGTGCCAGCGCGCCGACCTGCGCTCCCCCGAGATCGATCTGCGGGCGTGCGCCGACCGCGACCTCGTGCTCGTCTTCGACCACTGGTACGCGTTCTGGTCCGCGGCCGATCTCTTCGACGAGTACTACGACGGCGGCACCGTCGAGGCCGGCAACGTGCCCGGCTTCTTCGAGACGCTGGCCCCCGACCGCTTCCCGGGGACGATCGCGATCAACCCGGAGCTCGGCTTCGGCTACTCGTGCATCGACGCCGACAACTTCTACGTCGACGGCCTGCCCGGCTACGTCGGCGAGAGCGGCGGCTGGGTCCAGGGCCGCCACCCGCTCGGCGACCTCCACCGCAACGGCCCGTTCCGCCTGCGCTTCGCTTACGGCACGGGCGTGAGCGCCGAGACGACCGACCCCGACGAGTCCCAGTTCCTCTCGCCGCCCGGCTGGTACGTCGACTTCGTGCGCTTCGAGGTGCGCGCCCGCTGATGTAAGGCGTCGGCGGTGGCCGCGTCCGGTGCCGCAAACGACCGGGGAGACTCGTGATGCGCGCGCTCGTCCTTTGCCTTCTTCTCTTTCCGTCGCTCGCCGCCGCCGAGGAGGCGCCGCAGGGCGCGCCCCCCGAGGGGCCGAACCTGCCGGACGCCGGTCTTGCGGAGCCGCCCCGCGACGCGGGACCGGGCGCGCGGCCGCCCTGGGACGCCGCCCTCGAAGAGGGGCTGACGTTCACTCCGGACGTCGCCGACTTCGGCGACGTTCCCGTCGGCGAGACGCGCCGGGTCGAGGTGCGCGTCGCCTTCGCCGGCCCGCCGGTGACCCTCGAGCGCATCGACACGCAGCAGGGCTCCGTGGAGACGGCGAGCCTCGAGCACGACTGCGCGTTCGGGGCGCCGCTGCCGGCCGAAGGGTGTCTCGTGACGCTCGCGTGGACGCCCGCGGCGCCCGGCGAGCTCTCGATGCGCATCCTCTTCCAGGTGGAGGGGCCGGGCGACTTCAGCGGCTTCGCGGCCTTCGGGCGGGCGTTCGATCCGCAGGCGCCGGACGAGGGCGTCGGCGATGTCGTGGACGCCGGCGCCGTCGGCGGGGCGGGCGGCGAAGGCCAGGGCGGGGCGGGTGGCGAAGGCGGAGCGGGTGGCGCCGGCGGTGCGGGCGGCGAAGGCGGCGCGGGCGGCGCGGGCGGCGCGGCGCCCCAGGACGCGGGGCCGTCCGCCGATGGCGGCGACTTCGAAGCGGCGGCCGACGACGGCGGCGGATGCAGCGCCGGGCTCGGTCACGGGACCGCCGCGTGGCCGCTCTGCCTGCTCGGGGCGCTCCTCGCGACGCGCCGCCGCCGCGCGCGCTGATCAGCCGAAGCGCGCCGCGTTCCGGGCGCGGCGCCGCGCGGCCTCGACGAGGCGATCCTTGGGCGGCGCCGCCGTCTCCAGCCCGAAGACCAGCGCGCGCGCCGCGTCGGCGACCGCCTCGACCGTGGTCTCGAACAGCTCGGCATTCGCCTGGGACGGACGCTGGAAACCGCTGATCTTCCTGACGAATTGCAGCGCGGCGTCCCGGATCTCCTCGTCGGTCGCGGGCGGCTGGAAGTTGAACAGCGGGCGGATGTTTCGGCACATGGGGACCTCCGAGCCGGCGCCGCCGCTCAGCCGGAGAGGCCGAGGATGCGGAGCGTGGCGGCGTTGACGAAGAGCGGCGCCGGCCCCAGCACCGCGGCGAAGAGGAACGGGCGCCGCAGCGGCGCGGGCAGGCGCCGGTCGACGATCACGCAGAGCCACTGCACGAGGAAGAACGCCATCATCGTCCCGAAGACGCTCACGCCGGTGACCAGGTAGAGCGGCAGGTTGATGATCGCTTCGTGCCAGAGGCCGGAGTAGACGAAGACCACGAGCGCCCCGAGGCCGGGGCGGCGGCGCAGCGGCCGGAAGAGCACCTCGCGGAACCAGTCGGACGCCCATGTGTTCCAGCGGCGGCCCCAGAAGTCGGACAGGTCCGGCGCTGCGAGCGGCCGGTCGTGGTGCGACGGCAGGCGGCGTCCGAGCGGCGCGCATGCGAGCTGCGCCAGCGGTCCGAGGGCTTCGCCGAGCCAGAGCACCGCGAGCGCGGCGACCCACGGGCGCGCCGGCGTCGGGGTGAACAGCGCCGCGACCCAAGTGGCGGCGAGCGGCAGCGCGAAGAGCGCCGCGCGGGTCGCCGCGTCGCGGGCGTGACTCGCCGTCCAGGCGGGACACGCTTCCCACGTCGCGAGCGAAGGCAACGGCGTCGCGAAGAAGCGCGCGTCGAAGCGCGCGCCGCGCAGGCGCAGGTTCGTGATCTTCATCGCAGCGACCGTCGCGACCATCGCGGCGGCGAAGGCCAGGCGGAGTTGCAGGTCCAAGCTTGCCTCGTGCCGATCAACGTAGCACGGGATTCCCCCGCGACCGCGCCTCGGGTATGAAGGTGCGCCCCAGCGCGAGGTTGAACCCCCGGTGCGAATCGGCATCTTGTCGAGGAAGGCGTCGCTGTATTCGACGCGACGGCTCAAAGAGGCGGCGAAGGCGCGCGGTCACGACGTGCGCATCATCGACTATCTGCGCGCCTACATGAACATCACGTCGCACAAGCCGACGGTCATGTACGGCGGCGAGTCGCTGCACTTCGACGCCATCATCCCGCGCATCGGGGCGTCCTACACGTTCTACGGCACGGCGGTCGTGCGGCAGTTCGAGATGGCGGGCGTCTACTCGGCCAACGAGTCGCAGTCGATCTCGCGCTCGCGCGACAAGCTGCGCTGCATGCAGCTGCTGGCGCGCGCCGGCGTGGGGCTGCCGGTGACGAGCTTCGCGCACTCGCCGAAGGACATCGACCGGCTCATCGACACCGCCGGCGGGGCGCCCCTCATCATCAAGCTGCTCGAGGGCACGCAGGGCATCGGCGTGGTGCTCGCCGAGACGCGCAAGGCCGCCGAGTCGGTCATCGCCGCGTTCCGGCAGCTCGACGCGTACATCCTCGCCCAGGAGTTCATCGCCGAGGCGGGCGGCGCCGACATCCGCGCCTTCGTCGTCGACGGCCGGGTGGTGGCGTCGATGCGACGGCAGGCGAAGGCCGGCGAGTTCCGCTCCAACTTGCACCGCGGCGGCACCGCCGAGGCCGTCAAGCTCACGCCCGAGGAGCGCGTCACCGCGACGCGGGCGGCGAAGGTGCTCGGCCTGAAGGTGGCCGGCGTCGACCTGCTGCGCTCGAACCACGGCCCGCTCGTCCTCGAGGTGAACTCCTCGCCGGGCCTCGAAGGCATCGAGAAGTACACCGGCGTCGACGTGGCCGGCGCCATCATCGAGTACCTCGAGCGCAAGGCGGCGCCGGGCCGCACGAAAGACCACATCGGCTACTGAGGAGGTCCCCCGTGAACCCGCTCCCGACGCGGCCCCTGGGCCGGACGGACATGCACATCACGCGCGTCGGCTTCGGCGCCTGGGCGGTCGGCGGGGAGTGGGCGTTCGGCTGGGGCGCGCAGGACGACGCCGACTCGATCGCCGCCATCCGGCACGCCGTCGGCCGCGGCGTGAACTGGATCGACACCGCGGCGGTCTATGGCCTCGGCCACTCCGAGGCGGTCGTCGCCGCGGCGCTGCGCGACATCCCGCCGCGCGAGCGGCCGTATGTGTTCACGAAGTGCGGGCTCGTCTGGGACGCGCAGGGCACGCCGCGGCGCGTCGGCGCGCCGGAGAGCATCCGGCGCGAGGTCGAGGCCTCCCTCCGCCGGCTCGAGGTGGAGCGCATCGATCTGTATCAGATGCACTGGCCGGCGGCCGATGGCACGCCGCTCGAGGCCTACTGGCAGGCGCTGCTCGACCTGAAGCGCGAGGGCAAGGTGCGCGCGGTCGGTCTGTCGAACCATGACGCGGCGCTGCTCGAGGCGGCCGAGGCGCTCGGGCACGTCGAGACGCTCCAGCCGCCGTTCTCGGCGATCAAGCGTGGCTTCGCCGCGACCGAGCTGCCCTGGTGCCGCGCCCACGAGACGGGTGTCATCGTCTACAGCCCGATGCAGGCGGGTCTGTTGACCGGCACCTTCAGCGCCGAGCGCGCGCGGACGCTGCCGGAGGGCGACTGGCGCCGCCGGAGCGACGAGTTCCAGGGCGATCGTCTGAGGCGCAACCTCGAGCTGGCCGAGGCGCTGCGGCCGGTGGCCGAGAAGCACCACGCGAGCGTCGCCGCCGTCTCCGTCGCCTGGACGCTGGCGTGGTCCGGCGTGACCGGCGCCATCGTCGGCGCGCGCAACCCCGCTCAGGTCGACGGCTGGATCGCGGCCGCGACGCTCGAGCTCGACGCCGACGACCTCGACGCCATCGCCGCCGCCATCGCGCGGACCGGCGCCGGTCAGGGTCCCGCGCGGCCCTGAGCCCCATCCGCAAGAAACTCTTCGGCCCATCGTCGCGGACTGTCATGATGCCCCTCGGGGAAGGCGATCCGTGTCAGATGAAACGCGCGCGCTGCGCGCCGTGGTCGAGTGGCTCGAGGGGAACGGCGACGGCCTGATCGTGCAGGACGCCGACGACCGCATCGTCGTGATCAACGAGGCGGCCGTGCGGATGATCGGGTTCACCGACATGCGCGCACTGCGCGAGGCCTACGCGCAGCTCTCCGCGCTGCCGGGACCGCCGCCGGGCGTGCGCGTCCTCGACGCCGGGGGGCGGGAGGTGCCCTTCGAGTCGTGGCCGGTCGTCCGCGCGCGGCGACGCGAGGCCTACGACGACGTCGAGCTCACGCTGGTCTCCGCGGGCCCCGATCGCTCGTGGACGGGGCGCTTCAGCGGCCGTCCGCTCCCCGCGCCGGACGGCGGTCGCGGCGGCTACATCACCTGGTCCCAGGACCTGACCGCCCGCCGCCACATCCTCGAGCACCTCGAAGGTCACATGCATCGCCTCCGCGCGATCCTCGACCTCTCGAGCGACGCCATCTGGTCCTTCGACGCCGAGACCGACCGCACGATCTGGAACGAGGCGATGGCCGAGCGCTTCGGTCACCGCGACGCGGTGACCCACGGCACGGACCTCGCCTGGTGGTACGCGCACCTGCACCCGGACGATCTGCCGCGGGCCAAGGCGAACGTGACGCGGTACCGAACGACGGACCGCGTCCGCTACGAGAGCGAGTACCGGTTCCGGCGTGCCGACGGCACCTACGCCTACGTGCTGTCGCGCGGCGTCGCCGTGCCGGGCCGCGACGGGCGTGCGGGGGTCCACCTGGGCACGCTCATCGACCTGAGCGCGCGACGGCAGGCCGAGGCCGAGGTGCGCGACAGCCGCGAACGGCTCGCGCTCGCGCACCGCCTCGTCGGCATCGGCGCCTGGGATTACGAGCCGGCGAGCGACCAGATGTGGTTCTCGCCGGAGCTGTGCGAGCTGTACGGCCTCGAGGCGGCGCCCGCGACCGGTGCCGAGGCGCTGCTCTGCTGCCATCCCGACGATCGCGAACGCATTCAGCGATACACGACGGCGGTGCTGCACGACGGTACGACCTGGGACGTCGAGTTCCGCGTGCCCCATCCGACGCGCGGCCTCCGCTGGATCGCCGGCATGGGGCGGGTCGTGCGCGACGAGGCGGGCGCGCCGGTGCGGATGACCGGCGTCAACATCGACGTCACCGCGCGCCGCGACGCCGAGGCCGAGGCCGAGCGCGCCCACGCGCGGCTCCGCGAGCTCACCGACGCCGTCCCGGTGCTGATCAGCTGCTTCGACACCGACGAGCGCTACATCTTCGTCAACGCCGCCTACGAACGCACGTGGGCGGTGCCCCGCGAGCAGCTCGTCGGCCGCCGCGTCGAGCATCTGATCGGCCCCGACGCCTGGCGGGTGGCGCGTCCCTACGCCCGGGAGGCGTTGGCCGGGCGGGCGGTACAGTTCGAGAACCGCCTGCGCCGCCCCGGCGGCGGCACCTGGATCGCCGACGTCCGCTTCGTTCCGCTCTTCGGGCGCGACGGCGCGGTCCAGAGCGTGTGCTGCGTCGCCACCGACATTTCGCGGCTCAAGGAGGTCGAGGCCTTCCTGCGCGAGCTGAATCGCTCGCTCGAGGACCGCGTCGCCGAGCGAACCGCCCAGCTCGAGGAGCACGCGGCGCGGCTGCGCCTGCTCGCCGCCGAGCTGGTCGACAGCGAGCAGCAGGCGCGCCGGCGCGTCGCCGAGGTGATCCACGACCACCTGCAGCAGCTGCTCGTGGCGGCGCGCATGCGCACCGCCCTTGCGCGCCACGAGCAAGCCCCGGGCGGCGTCGCCCGCCACCTCGACGAGACCGACGCGCTGCTCGGCGAGGCGGTGTCGGTCTCGCGCTCGCTGTCGGTGGAGCTGCGGCCGCCCGTGCTCTACGAGGAGGGGCTCGGTCCGGCGCTCCGCTGGCTCGCCGCGAACGTGCGCGAGCAGCACGGACTCGAGGTCGCGGTGCGCATCGAGCGCACCGCCGAGCCGGCCCACGTCGGCACGCGCACGCTCCTGTTCACCGCCGCCCGCGAGCTGCTCTTCAACGTCGTCAAGCACGCCGGCGTGGGCCTGGCGCGCCTCGAGCTGCGGCGGGCGCGCGGCGGGCGTCTGCTCGTGCGCGTGCAGGACGCCGGCGTCGGCTTCGATGCGGCGCTCGCCGCCAGCGCGCGCGGCGGCCTCGGCCTCTTCAGCATCCGCGAGCGCGCCCGCGCCCTCGGCGGCGATCTGTCCGTCGAGGCCGGCCCCGGCGCCGGCACGCGCGTCGATCTCACCGTCCCCGCCGCGCTGGCGGCCGTGCCGACGCCGACGCCCGCCGCCCCCCGGTCGACGGCGCTGCGCCTCGACGCCGGCGCGCCCGTGCGCGTCCTGCTCGTCGACGACCACGCCCTCATGCGCGAGGCGCTCGCGGCCCTGCTCGCCGGCCACCCGCGCCTCGTGGTGGTCGGTCAGGCCGGCGGCGGCGACGAGGCGCTCGCGTTGGCGCGCACCCTCCGCCCCGCGCTGGTGCTGATGGACGTCGACATGCCGGTGGTCAACGGCATCGAAGCCACCCGCCGCCTGTGCGCCGAGATGCCCGAGATCGCGGTGATCGGCGTGACGGCCCACGACGACGCCGCCACCACCGCCGCGATGCGCGCCGCCGGCGCCGTGGACTGTGTCTCCAAGGTCAGCGGCGCCGACGCGCTCGTGCGTGCCATCGGCGCGTTCGTCGGCGGCGGCGGCACCGGCGTCTGGTCGGCGCCGACCGTCGTGTCACCGCGGTAACGCATCTGTCACACCCGTACCACGCCGTCCCGCACACGCGCCGCGCCGCCGGTGACGCGGCGGCGGTGGCACACCCGTTGCTCTCTCCTCGCGCGCCGGCAGGACCGGCGAGACGACAGAGGAGCGAGTCATGGCCGATCAGCAGCGAGGGATGATGCGGCGCGAGTCCGGCATGGGCATGAGCCCGTTCGGTTCGCTTCAGCAGGCGGTGAACCAGCTGTTCGAGGACTTCATGGGGCGTCCCTTCGAGTCGATGGGCATGCTGCGCGGCATGGGCGGCGGCATGGAGAACTTCGTACCGCGCCTCGACATCGGCGAGGACAAGGAGGCGGTCTACGTCACGGCGGAGATCCCGGGGCTCGACGCCAAGGACATCAACGTCTCGCTCCACGAAGACATGCTGACGATCGAGGGCGAGAAGAAGCGCGAGTGGGAGGAGCGGCGCGTCGACGCCCACACGATGGAGCGCAGCTGGGGCCGCTTCCGTCGCCAGGTGCGCCTGCCGGTCGCCGTCGACGCCGACAAGGTCGACTGCCGTTACGAGCGCGGCCTGCTCACGCTCAAGGCGCCCAAGCTCAACGGCGGCCGCAACGTGAAGCGCATCGAGGTCAAGGGGAAGGGCTGACGGCGAAGCGCGCGCGGGCCTCGAAGCGCCACGCGTCCCCCTGCGGCGCCACCATCAGGTTCTTGAGGATGGTGAGCAGCGTCGCCTCGACCGGATCGCCCAGCTCGCCGGCGGGCACGGTGAGCTTCGCGGCGTCCTCCTTCTTCAGCAGCGACATCACGTGCGCCTCGGCGGCGCCGTCGCGCAGGACGACGAGGATGCGCGGGTAGACGCGCAGCTTCGTCGGCATGCCGAGCTCGACGTCGGCGGCGCCGTCCGGGCCGGGCGACGTGACGAGGTAGCAGGCGCCGGCGCCGTGCGTCTTGCCGCAGGCGACGGGCTTCGCGACGCCGGGCAGCGACCAGGTCAGCGCGTAGCGGGGGTGGCTGCGGGTGAACAGGGCGTCGCGCGTGCCGTCCGGGCGCGCGGGGCCGAACCGGCCCGAGACGACCCAGCCGCGCGACAGCTCCCGCTGCAGATACGACTCGAGGATGGGCGCGAACGCGCTCAGCTTCGGGACGACCAGCCCCGCCAGCTCGAACTTCAGCGCGCCGGCGAGCTTCGGCTCGGCCTTCGCCTCGCCGGCGACGTGGCGCTGCGTCCACTCCTCGGCCGCCGCCTTGCCGCTCACACCGTCGAGCCGCAGATCGCCGCTGCTCGTCACGCCCACCCCGAGAAGCGCCACCAGAAGGGCCAGCGTCTCCATCACCACCTCCTGCCGTGCCGTTGAACGTACCACCCGCCCGCGGGATCTGCGACGCTCGTCCCATGGCCGAGATCTCGCGATTCCTGAGCCTGGTGTTGCGGCACAAGCCCGAGGTGATCGGGATCGCGCTCGACGCGCAGGGGTGGGTGGACGTCGACGTGCTGCTCGCGGCGCTGCGCGCGCACGGCCGCTCGGTCACGCGGGAAGAGCTCGAGCGCGTCGTGGCGACGAGCGACAAGAAGCGCTTCGCGCTCGAGGGCGACCGTATCCGCGCCCATCAGGGGCACAGCGTCGACGTCGACCTGGATCTGCGCCCGGAGGCGCCGCCGCCGCGGCTCTACCACGGCACGGTGGCGCGGTTCGTGGAGAGCATCCGGCGGGAGGGGCTCGTGCGCGGGCAGCGCCACCACGTACACCTGTCGGCGGACGTGGCGACGGCGAAGAGCGTGGGCGGGCGCCGCGGCGCCCCCGTCGTGCTCGAGGTGGACGCCGCGGCGATGGCGCGCGATGGCCATGTCTTCTATCGCAGCGCGAACGGCGTCTGGCTCACCGACCACGTCCCGCCGGCCTATCTATCGCAGTAACAGACGCTCGACCGCCGCCCAGTCGAGCGCCGGCGTCACGTCCGCCGGCGCCGGGCCGCGCTGCACGCCGAACAGCAGCCGGTGCGGCACGAGCCCGCGCAGGTGCTCGAGCACGTCCGGCCGGTCGTCGACGAAGTGCGTGATCCCGAGCTCGGCGCAGTGGTCGCGCTTCTGCGGCCGCTCGCGGCAGAAGCGCAGGTGGTCCGGCGCGAGCCCCGTGCGTCCGAAGAAGTCGTGGTGCGCGAGCCAGCGCCGCGTCCGGCCCTCGACGTTGGCGCCGCACTTCGAGACGAGCCACACGCGCCCCTCGAACCGCGCGACGAGCCGGCGCATCGCCTCGAAGCTGCCCGCGACCGGCGGCGTCGCCATCGCCTGCGCCTCGCCGCCGCTCAGGAACGCCGTGTCGCGCCGCCCCGACGGATCCGTCGCGCCGATCAACACACCCCCGATGTCCACACCCAGCTTGTTCATGTCTCGACCTCCCAGTTGGTGGCCCCATGAGAGCGGAGTCGGCCATCGTCCAGAACGACCGTGTTTCGATGGTCCATCGGTTGCGCCTATAGTTCGGCGCATGGACCTCGACGCCCTGCGGTCGTTCGTCGTGTTCGCCGAGCGGCGGAACTTCACGCGCGCCGCCGAGGCGCTGCACATCTCGCAGCCGGCGCTGCACGTGAAGATCGCGAAGCTCGGCGAGTCCCTCGGCGTGGCGCTCTACGAGAAGCGGGGGCGGCAGCTCTTCCTGACGCCGGACGGCGAGCGGACGCTGGCCTTCGCGCGCGAGATGGCGGAGCGGGAGGGCGCGTTCCGGGCGTCGCTCGCGCGTCGCGAGGCCGGCGCGCCGCTCGTGCTGGCCGCGGGCGAGGGGACGCTGCTGTTCCTCGTCGACGGGGCGGTGCGGCGCTACCGGAGCGAGCGCGCGCTGCCGCCGCTGCGCCTGCTCGTGCGCGACGCCGAGGGCACCATCGACGCGGTGCGCCGCGGGGAGGCGCACCTCGGCCTCTGTCCCGCGCTCGCCGCCGCCGACGACCTCGTCGAGACGCCGGTCGCCGAGGTGGGCATGGTGGCGGCGCTGCCGTCGCGCCATCGGCTCGCGCGCCGCGAGTCGCTCGAGCCGTCCGACCTCGACGCCGAGCCCCTCGTGCTGCCGCCCCGCGGCCGCCTGCACCGCGCCGCCGTCGTGGGCGCGCTGGCGGCGGCGGGCGCGCGCTGCGTGGTCGGCGTCGAGGCGACCGGCTGGACGCTCATGCTCCACTTCGTGCGCCTCGGCCTCGGCGTCGCCGTCGTCAACGACTGCTGCCGCGCGCCCGCCGGCGTCGCGATGCGCCCGCTGTCCGGCCTGCCGCGCCTCCGCTACCGGCTGTACCACCGGCGCGCCGGCCTGCCGCCCGCCGGCGAGCGCCTGCGCGCGCTCGTCACGGCCCCCGCGCCGTGACCGTCAGCCCCTGGGTGGCCGCGCATGCGGCCCACATTCCCGCCGGCGGCGTCGTCCTCGACGTCGCGTGCGGCGGCGGCCGCCACGGCCGCTTCTTCCTTGAGCGCGGCCACCCCGTCGTGCTCGTCGACATCGACGTCCGCGGCGTCGCCGACCTCGCCGGACGTCCCGGCGTCGAGATCGTCGCCGCCGACCTCGAAGGCGGCGGCTGGCCGTTCGGCGACCGGCGGTTCGCGGGTCTCGTCGTCACGAACTACCTGTGGCGCCCGCTGCTGCCCGCCCTCGTCGCGGCGACCGAAGGCGCGCTGATCTACGAGACGTTCGCCGTCGGCAACGAGCGCTTCGGGCGCCCGCGCAACCCCGACTTCCTGCTGCGCGAGGGCGAGCTGCTCGACGCGGTGCGCGGCGCGCTCGAGGTCTGCGCGTACGAGCACGTCGAGATCCCCGAGACCGCCGTCAAGCAGCGGATCTGCGCGCGCCGCGCGTAGTCAGCGCTCGTCCCGGATGCACGCGAGCTCGGCCACGGCCTCCAGGTCCTTGGGGCGGCCGCAGGCGCGCTTCACCGCGATGAGTCGTTCCAGGTCGAGGCAGCGGCAACGTGTCCCGAAGATCTCGACCTCGATCCGACCTGCGGATCGACGGCGGGACGATCGCCGCGCCGCTCGCCGACGACACCCACGACGCCGAGTGGAGCCGCGACACGCGCGCCTCGCTGCACCGCGCCGAGTGATCAGCCGCCCGGCTGGAACGTCTTCAGCGCCGTCTTCAGCCCGGGCTCGACCTTCGCGAAGCGCTCGAACGGCCCCGCCGCCTCGAGCAGCACGATGCGGTCGCCGACGACGAACACCGTCTCGCTCATCACCCAGTCCTCGGTGCCGTAGGGCAGCACGAAGTCGAGCGTGCAGCCGTCGAGGCCGGCGTTCGTCTTGAAGCAGTCCTTCGCCTTGAACACGTAGCCGCGCGCCTCGAGGTGGCGCTGCAGGGCGTCGGCCCAGAAGGGCAGGGCGGCGGCGGGGTAGTTGTCGACCTCGCGCCCCTTCAGCATCACGCCGTCGGCGGTGATGTAGCGGAAGTCGTCGGACTCGGCGAACGGCCGGAAGCCGGACGGCGTGTCCATGCGGTACTCGGGCGCGCCGCCGCAGGCGCAGAGGAAGAGGGCGAGCCAGGCGCGACGCATCAGAACGCCCCCAGGAAGCGGTGCAGGTCGACGGTGTTGATCCACTCGAACGGCGAGTAGACGTAGACGAGCCGGTCGCGCTCGCGGAAGTTGAACGCGAGGTCGATCAGCGCCCACGCCGCGCGCTCCCGCTGGACGCGCAGCTGGCCCTTGAGCGACTCCATCTCCATCACGAGCTGCGACATGTCGCGCTCGATCTGCAGCGTGGCGTTCACGTCGGAGTCATCGAGCAGCTTGCGCAGGCGGCCGAAGATCTCCGCCTTCGAGCGGAGCTGGGCCTCGAGCTGGGCGATGGCGAGCGTCAGGTCGTTGCGCTCCATCGTCTTCTCGAGGACGGCGCCGCGGCCGGCGATGGTGGCGAGCGCCTCGTCGAGCTTCGCCGGCGGCACCTTGAGCACGAGCTGCTGCTCGGTGACGAGGACGGGGAAACCGCCGAGCTTCGCCACGTCGCCGAGCGTGTCGCGGCGCACCTCGTCGGGGTGCACCACCTTGAGCACGATGTGGGCCGTCAGCGCCGTCTGGCGCGGGGGCGGCTCGTCGGCGAGGGCGACGGCGGGCAGCATCAGACACAGCAGGAGCAACGCGCGCATCACTGCACCCGGAAAGTGGAGAGCGCCTTCACGACGTTCTCGTGGTGACGCTTCCACGCGTCCTCGTTGGGGAAGAAGGCCTCGACCACGAACAGCCGCTCGCCGTCGACGTGCAGGCCGACGAGGTACCAGCGCGGCTGGACGTCCTTGTCGCGGTAGACGCGGTACACGACGCGCCCGGACTCGCCGGCGTCGACGCGCTCCTCGTCGCGGCCCTCCATCTCGTGGTCGACCGCGTCGGCCCAGAAGCCGGCGTCGCCGCGCGGCTCGTTCTCGACGAGGCCGGCGCGCAGCACCGACGTGTCCGCCGACTGGGCGCGCCACGCGTCGTCCTCGTCGAACAGGACGAACCCGTCGGGCAGCGTCATGTCGAGCTCGTCGCGGCCCTCCTCGATCGATTGGAGGTGCGGCGCGAGCGCGCGCACCCACGCGAACGGGGAGCGGTGCGTCTGGGCGCCCGCATTGTCGAGCACCGGCTCGAGCTCGATGGTGATCGTGTAGAAGTCGACGAGGTTCTGCAGCGTCGCCAGCGTCGAGCTCATCGACTCGATCTGCTCCGTGAGCCGCTTGACCTCCTGCAGGATGCGGCGGCGCTCCTCGGGGTGGGTCGTCTTCTCGAGCAGCGCCAGCAGGCGCTCGCGGGTGTCGCGGGCGACGACGAGGCGCGCCTGCAGGTCGGTGAACTGCTGCGTGACGTCGAGCGCCTTCACGCGCCGGTCGACGACGGTGCCGAGATCGGCGAACGCCTTCATCGTCGCGTCGAAGTCGCCGCGCGGGACGCGGACGACGACGACGCGCTGCGTGAGCGACTCGACGTAGCCGCCGGCCTTCTCGGTGAGCGCGGTGATCGCGTCGACGGCGGCGAGCAGGCGCTTGACGCGCAGCTTCAGGTAGCCGGTGTAGACGACGAGGCGCTCCTCGAGGCCGCTCGGCGCCGGCTTGTCGGCGGGCTTCGACGGCTCCGGGCGCGACGACGGCGCGACGTACTGCCCGTCGACGGACGCGCTCTTCTCCTCCTCGACGCCGCCGTAGTCGGCCTGCGGCTCGGACGGCGCCGACGTGGCCGTGCTGCCGGGCTGCGCGTAGTCGCGCTCCGGCGCGTACTGGGCCGGCGAGCGTTCGTAGGAGGCGCCGCCGCAGGCGACGAGACAGCTCGCGACGAGCGCGAGGGACACGAACGAGTGGCGTCGCATGTCGCCGTCATACACCGCGGAGACGTCTCCGCGCGACGCACAAACGCACGCGCCCGGACGGAGCGCCGCGGGCGGCCCCGAGGCGTCCGGCAGGCGGGCGGACGGTGCGACGCGCCGCTCCGACATACGAGCGCACCATCGCGTGTCGGGGTGGTGGGCGCTCGGACATCCGAACGTGCGTTCGGGTGTCGTCGATGCGTCCGGCGCGCTCACCGAAGCGGCCGCCAGGCTCGCCGAAACGGGCCGGAGGGACTCGAAAGGCGGTGCGGCGGCCCGTACGGTGCGGAGCGCACCCGTCATTGGGCCATGTCCGACATGCGGCGGCCGGATCGACTGTCGGCGAGCGTGGGGTCACGACGGCCGATGGCCATGTTGCTTCCCGGGGAACGAGCCCCCCGACGTGCGAACGGCGTGTCGGGTGTCCGGTGGGTGCGCCCGCCGACAGGCGAGCGGCGCGTCGCTTGTCGAGAAGTGGTTTCGGAGAGTCGCGGGGCGGTTTCGGAGAGTCGCGGGCTGGCGTCCAGCGCTGTCAGTCGCGGTACCGGGCGGTGGCGCGGCGCCTCGTTCTCTCGTAGGCCGCGTTGCGGTGGCGGTGGCCGCAGCGCTCCTGGCTGCACCAGGCGCGGTCCTGCGCGCGTCCCGTCGCCTGGAACCAGGCCTCGCATTCGGCGGACGCGCAGCGGCGGACCGTGCGCCGGTCGACGTCGCACAGCAGCGCGGTCGCGTCTTCGGCGATCGCGCGCAGCAGCGTCGCGGGCGCGCCGTCGCCGATCCACGCCTGCCGGACGATGCGGGCCTCGGGGCGCGCGATCCGCACGCGCGGCGCGGGCTGCGCGAGGTGCGCCTCGAGCAGGGCGGCGAGCGCCGGGAACGCGCTCGCGTCCCCGAGCCAGCCGCGCACCGCCTCGCGCAGCGCGATCGCGTCGGCGACGACCTGCGCGCGCTCGGGCAGCGCCGCCCAGCGCGCGAACGCGACCTCGGCGTCGGCCGCCGGCAACAGCCGCGCGCCGCGCGCGAAGCGCAGCAGCGCGTCGAAGTCGGTCAACCGCTCGACCGGCCGGCCCCGGTCGATCGTCCGCGTGTTGACGAAGTCGAGCGCGCGGTGCGCGCCGAGGAACAGGAAGTCGCCCGCCGCCATGGCCGGCCATCCTACACTCGCCCGCGGACGGGAGGCCACGCCATGGAAGACCCGCGCACCCGCTTCACCCGCACCGTCGGCGACTACGAGCGCCACCGCCCCGGCTACCCCGACGCGGCGCTGGACTGGCTCGTCGAGACGACCGGGGTGCGCCCGCCGGCGGACGTCGCCGACCTCGGCAGCGGCACCGGCATCTCGACGCGCTGGCTCGCGGCGCGCGGCTTCGACGTGGTCGGCGTCGAGCCCAACGACGCGATGCGCGCCCGCGCGACGGCGCGCGGCGGGGCGCAGTTCGTGCGCGGCGAGTCGACGGCCACCGGCCTGCCGCCCCAGTCGGTGGACCTGGTGGTCGGCTGCCAGGCGTGGCACTGGTTCGACCTCGGAGAGGCGCTGGCGGAGTGCCGGCGCATCCTGCGGCCCGGCGGCTGGTGCGCCGCGCTGTGGAACCTGCGCGACGAGGGGCCGTTCTCGCGGGCCTACGACGCGGTGATCGCGCGGCACAGCGCCGAGGTGGGCCAGGTCCCGACCGGGCACGAGACCATCCCCCTGCTGCGCGCGCGCCCCGAGGTCCGCGGGGCCGTGGAGGCCGACTTCCCCCACGCCCAGGCGCTCGATCTCGAGGGGGTGCTGGGCCGCGCGGCGTCGAGCTCGTACGTGGCGCACGGCGTGGAGGACCGCGCAGGCATGGAGGCGGCGCTGCGAGATGCCTTCGCGGCGCATGCGCGGGACGGCCTCGTCCGCATGACCTATGTGACGCGCGTCCTCGCCTTCCGGGTCGGCGACCGGGGTTGAGGCGGCTGGCCCGATCGGGGTACAGAGCCGCGCATGCGCAGAGAGCTCGTGCTGATGGCGCTGCTGTTCGCGGCGGCGGGGTGTGACGACGGCGGCGACGCGCAGTCGGCTGGCGGCGGTGGCGGGTCGGCCGGCGGCGCTGGCGGGTCGGCCGGCGGTGACGGCGTCGGCGGCGGCGGCGGTGGCGGCGGACAGGGCGGCGGCGGCGCCGGTGGACAGGGCGGCGGCGCAGGCGGACAGGGCGGCGGCGGCGGCGCAGGCGGCGGCGCCGGCGGACAGGGCGGCGCCGGCGGCGAGGGCGGAGGCGGCGGTCAGGGCGGAGGCGGCGGCGAGGGCGGCGGGGCGGGCGGCGAGGGCGGCGGTGCGCCGCCGGCGCCCGGCACGCGCTTCGCCGACGAGGCCGCGTCGTGGTCCGTGCCCGACGGCGGCGCGTCCGAGGGCCAGGGCTTCTGGAACATCGCCGGCAGCGACGGCAACCCCGAGGGCCAGACCTGGTCGATCGCCGATCTCGACGGCGACGGGCGCGCCGACCTCGTGGTGACGGCGCGCGTCGTCGGCGATCGCGCGCAGACGTGGGGCCGCCCGGGTCAGCCCCGGTACTGGCAGATCTACCGCAACGGCGGCGAGGGCTTCGCGCGCGAGCCGACGGGCTGGTCGGTGCCCGAGGGCGGCGCGCCCGACGGGCAGGGCTTCTGGAACACCGCCGGCGTCGACGGGAACCCCGGGGGCCAGGCCTGGGCGCTCGCCGACCTCGACGGCGACCGCCGGCTCGAGCTCGTCGTGACGGCGCGCGAGACGAACGGGCGCCTGCAGGCGTGGGGCCGCCCCGGTCAGCCGCGCTACTGGCAGGTCTATCGCAACACGGGCGACGGCTTCGCCGAGGATCCGACGGGCTGGTCGGTGCCCGAGGGCGGCGCGCCCGACGGGCAGGGTTTCTGGACGTTCGGCGGCGCCGACGGCAACCCCGGCGGGCAGGCCTGGTCGTCTGCCGATCTCACGGGCGACGGTCGCCCCGACCTCGTCGTGACGGGTCGCGAGGTGAACGGACGTCTGCAGGCGTGGGGCCGCCCCGATCAGCCGCGCTACTGGCAGGTCTACCGCAACACGGGCGACGGCTTCGCCGAGGATCCCGAGGGGTGGTCCCTGCCGGCGGGCGGCGCGCCCGACGGGCAGGGTTTCTGGTCGCTGGCCGGGCAGGACGCCAACCCCGGGGGCCAGGCGTGGACGCTCGCGGACCTCGACGGCGACGGCCGCCAGGACCTCGTCGTGACGGCGCGCGTCGTCGGGGACCAGTTGCAGGCGTGGGGCCGCCCCGACCAGGCGCGCTACTGGCAGGTCTATCGCAACACGGGCGACGGCTTCGCCGAGGATCCGACGGGCTGGTCGCTGCCGGACGGCGGCGGTGCCGAGGGCCAGGGCTTCTTCACGACGAGCGGCCTCGACGGCAACCCCGGGGGCCAGGCGTGGGTGACGATGGACCTGAACGGCGACCGGCGTCCGGAGCTGGTCGTCACGGCGCGCGTCGTCGGCGACCGGCTACAGACGTGGGGTCGCCCCGACCAGCCGCGCTACTGGCAGGTGTACGCGAACACCGGCGAGGGCTTCGCCGACGAGCCCACCGGCTGGTCGGTGCCCGACGGCGGCGGCGCCGAGGGCCAAGGCTTCTGGTATGTGGGCGGCGCCGACGCCAATCCCGAGGGCCAGGCCTGGAACACGCTCGACCTGAACGCCGACCGCCGCCCCGATCTCGTCGTGACGGCCCGCGTCGTCGGCGGCCGCCTCGACACCTGGGGCCGCCCCGACCAGCCGCGCGCCTGGCGCGTCTTCCTGAACCGGCCCTGACGAACGCGCCGCGCTCAGGGCGGCGGCGCGTAGCACGTCCAGTTCGTGATCTGGTCGTCGTTGAAGCCGAGCGTCAGGCCGTGCTGGTGGTACGAGCCGAAGCGGCCGAAGGGCGCGTGGGGCGCGCACTTCGACGTCTCGGCGAAGGGCAGCCAGACCTCGGTGCCGTCGGGACAGGCAATCTGTGCGAAGGCGGTGTCGAGGTCGAGCAGGTTGAAGTACTCGAACCGGAAGTCGCCCGAGGGCAGGTGCACGGTGAACGGCTTCTCGTCGTCGTCGAAGCGCAGGCACTCGGCGCCGCCGGCGTCGAACACCGTGAAGCGGTAGACGTAGTCGCCGAACGCCTCGAGCAGCTCGAACTCGTCGAGGCCGTAGATGTCGGGCAGCGGGTCGCGCAGCTCGACGCGGACGCCGTTCGTGTACGTGCAGAGGCGGCGGCTCTCGTCGAGGGTGCCGACGGCGTCGGTCTGCTCCTCGATGGGGACGCCCTCGGCGAGGCCGGGCCGGCAGCCCTCGATGTGCGCGAGGAGCTGCTGCCAGCAGCCGTCGGGGCGGTCGAAGTAGGTGCAGTCGACGCGCTCGCCCCGCGGCGTCGCCGTCGCCGCAGGCGGGGGCGGGCGGCCGCCGCCCGCGCCGCCGCTGCCCGCCGCGCCGCCGCCGTCCCCGCCGCCGCCCTCGCAGGCGGCGAGCGCCAGGGCGAGGGCCAGCATCCCTGAACGATCACGCATGTTGCCAACCTCCCGGATGGCGAGATTCGCACACGCCGCGGCCCGTGCAAGGCCTTCAGCCCTCGAGTCCGGCTGCCTTCATGCGCCGCCAGAGGGTGGCGCGGCTGACGCCCAACATGCGGGCCGCCCGCTCGCGGTTGCCGCCGGCGCGCTCGAGGGCGTGCCGGATGCGGTCGACCTCGGTGTCGTCGCGGTCCGGCGGCACGTTGGCGGCGGGCGCCTGGCCGCCGACGAGCGTCGGATCGAGCAGCTCCGGCGGCAGGTCGGACTCGATGAGCACCGGCCCGTCGCCGACGACGAAGGCGTACTCCAGCACGTTGCGCAGCTCGCGGACGTTGCCCGGCCAGTCGTGGCGCTCGAGCACCGCCTGCGCGCCGGGCGCGACGCGCTCCACGCGGCGATCGCCGCGCGCGTTCAGCTCGTCGATGAACCGCTGCGCCAGCAGCATCACGTCCCCGCTGCGGGCGCGCAGCGGCGGCAGGAAGATCGGCACCACGCGCAGCCGGAACATCAGGTCGGCGCGGAAGCGCCCGGCCTCGACCTCGACGCGCAGCGCGCGGTGGGTGGCGGCGATGATGCGCACGTCGACCGGCACCGGGTCCGGGCCGCCGAGCGGGATGACGGTGCGCGTCTCGAGCACGCGCAGCAGCTTGGCCTGCAGCTCGAGCGGCAGCTCGGCCACCTCGTCGAGGAAGAGGGTGCCGCCGTCGGCGAGCCGGAAGTGCCCGGGGTTGTCGCGGACGGCGCCGGTGAACGCGCCGCGCACGTGGCCGAAGAGCTCGCTCTCGAGGAGCGTCGGCGGCAGGGCGGCGCAGTTGAGCGCGCGGAAGGGGCCGGCGCGGCGCGGCGAGAGCGCGTGGACGGCGCGCGCGACCAGCTCCTTGCCGGCGCCGGTGTCGCCGCGGACGAGCACGTTGGTGTCGGTGCGCGCGACCTTCTCCATGATGCGGAAGACGCGCTTCATGGCGGGATCGCGCGTGAGGAGGCCGTGGAAGTCGACGGGCCCCTCGCCGCCGAGCGCCTCGGCGGCGGCGTCGAGCAGCAGGAGCCACGCGGGCGGCGCGTCGCCGTCGCGCAGCGGCAGGGCGCGCACGTTGAGCACGACGTCGCCTGCGGCGCGGGGGCGAGGCACCACCGCCGAGACGGCGCGCCCCTCGGCGAGGGCGCGGGCGATGGGGCGCTCCATCGCGCGGCCGCACAGCAGCTTCACGACCGACGTCCCTGGGGGCAGCGGCTCGCCGAGGAGCGCCGCGGCCTCGTCGGTGGCGCCGACGATCGTCAGGTCGGGGGCGAGGACGAGCGCGGCGCCGCCGAGCTCCGCGAGCGCGCGCAGCAACAGGGTGCTCATGTCGTCGCGGCCTCCCCGGCGAGCAGCGCGCGCGCCGCGTCGATCGCCTCGTGGGAGCCGGCGAGCGCGAGCACGTCGTCGCTCTGCAGCACCTCGCGCGCGCCCGGCACCAGCACGCTGCCGCTGCCGCGTCGGATGGCGAGGACCGTCGCCCCGGTGGCGCCGCGCAGGTCGAGCTGGGCCAGGGTGCGGCCGACCGCCGGGCTCGACGGCGCGAGGCGGACGGCGACGGGCTCGCCGATGCCGGGCAGCAGCGTATGGATGCTGTGGAGCGCGTCCTCGCCGTGCTCGGCGGGGGCCTTGGCGCGCGCGTGGGTCGCGAGCGCCTCGACGATCGCCTCGGCGCCGGCCCGCACGTGGCCCTGCAGGTCGGAGGCGCGGCGCCAGAAGCCGAAGCCGACGGCGGCGAGCAGCACGAGCAGGACGCCGGCGGCCGCGAGGCCGGGCACGAACGGCTCGAGGATGGCCACGAGCGGCAGGCCGAGCACGAGCAACGTCGCGAGCTGCAACGCGAGGGTGAGGGTGCGCCGCGGGGCGTCGGCGAGGTCGAGGCCGGCGGCGGTCGGCGGCAGCGCGCGCTCGGCGAGCTCGCGCCCGATCCACCGCACGAGACGGTAGATGCCGAGGCAGAACGGCGCGGCGAGGGCGGCGGCCGAAGCGCCGATGGCGAGCCGCGCGAGCGAGGCCTTCAGGTGGAAGCGCTCCTCGAGCGCGGCGACGGCCGGGTCCGTGGCGAGCGAGATGCCGACGACCACCGCCACGAGGAGCACCGCGTCGACGATCAGCAGCCGGATGGCGCGTCGCAGCGCGAGGCCGGCGGAGGCGGCGCCGGGGCTCGCGTGCATGCGCTCGAGCCAGCTCGCGTAGAGCGTGGTGAACGTCTGGATGGGCTTCGGCAGCCGCCGGTCGATGGCGTTCGCCGTCGGGCCCGACAGGCGGATGAGCCACGGCGTGGTGTACGTCGTCAGCGCCGAGACGGCGATGGCGATCGGGTACAGGAAGGGGCGCGTCGCGCCGAGCGTGAGCCCGAGCCCGGCGATGATGAACGAGAACTCGCCGATCTGGGCGAGGCTCATGCCCGACTGGACGGCCATGCGCGTCGAGCGGCCCGTGAGGAAGGCGCCGAGGGAGACGCCGACGATCTTGCCGGCGACCACGACGACGGCGAGCACGACGATGGCCCGCCAGTACTCGGCGATGAGCGCCGGGTCGATGAGCATGCCCACCGAGACGAAGAAGATGGCCGCGAACATGTCGCGGATGGGCGTGATCAGGTGCTCGATGGCGCGGCCCTCGCCGGACTCGGCGACGAGGGAGCCGGCGAGGAAGGCCCCGAGCGCGACCGAGTAGCCGAAGGACTGCGCCAGCAGCGCGATGCCGAAGCAGATGCCGATCGCGGCGATGAGCGTCGTCTCGGTGCGCTGCAGCTTCACGATGGCGCGCACGAGGCGCGGGATGACGAGCAGCCCCACGGAGACGAGGCCGACGAGGAAGGCGGCGAGGCGGCCGACCGTGACGAGCAGATCGCCGGCGGAGAGGCCCGCGCCGCTCGAGACGGCGGTGAGCACGGTCATGAGCAGGATGGCGACGAGGTCCTCGACGATGAGGACGCCGAGCACGAACTCGCGCAGCGGTCCGCGGACGCGCTGCTCGCCGAAGGCCTTGACGATGATCGTCGTGCTCGAGATGGCGATGATCGCGCCCGTGAACACGCTCTCGCGCGTCGTCCAGCCGAAGAGCTGCCCCACGACGAAGCCGAGCCAGACCATGAGGCTCGTCTCGAGGACGGCGGTGAGGCCCGCCGTCGGGCCGACGCGCACGAGGTTCGCGAGGCTGAACTCGAGGCCGATCGAGAACATCAGCAGGATGACGCCGAGCTCCGACAGCGTGTGGACGATGCCGGGATCGGCGACGAGCGGGATCGGCACGTGCGGGCCGATCACCAGCCCGGCGATGAGATAGCCGAGGATGACGGGCTGCTTGAGCCACTGGAAGACGACGGTGGTGAACGCGGCGACGCACAGGACCACGGCGAGGGCGGCGAGGAAGGCGTGCGCGTCGTGCATTTCGCCTTGTCTTGAACCATCGGCGCGTCCGGCGCAATGTTGCCTGAAAAGGAAGGGGGCCCCCATGCGCCGCTTCGTCGCGTCGGTCTTCGCGCTCCTCCTGCCGGTCGCCGCCGCCGCCGAGACGCGGCTCGTCACGCTGAAGAGCGGCGAGGAGATCTACGGCGAGGTGGTGGAGGCGCCGGGCGCCCTCGAGATCACGACCGTCTCCGGCAAGAAGCGGACGGTGCCCGCCGGCGACGTCGAGTCGGTGCAGTCGCTCAACGGCACGGCGAAGACGCTCGGGCGCGAGGCGCGGGTGACGATCGTGCCGTCGTCGGGCGCGCTGCCCGCCGGCGAGGTCACGGCGCTGCAGACGCGGATCATGACCGATCCGAAGATGATGGAGGCGCTGCTGCAGCTCGCGCAGGACCCCCAGATCATGGCCGCCGTGCGCGATCCGAAGCTGCTCGCGGCCATCCAGGCCGGCGACGTGGCCGCCCTCGAGCGCGATCCGAACCTCGCGAAGGTCGCCAGCGATCCGCGCGTCCGCGCGCTGATGGAGGCGCTGAAGGCCGCTCGCTAGCCTCCGCGGGCGAGGCGGCGGACGAGGCGCGCCATGCGGCGGGGTCCGCGGCCGGCGCTCTCCTTGATGGCGCCGAAGGCGTCGTGGGCCAGCGCGTTGCCGCGGCCGGCGCGCCAGAGCATGGCGCCGCCCGCGAGCAGACCCACCGCCGCGGCGACCAGCGACGGGCGGTGGGTGGTCACCCAGAGCTGCAGGCTGTCCTGCTTCTGCTCGGCGCCGAACCGGCCGTCGGCGCCGACGTCGCCCTCGACCGGCGCCCAGAGGTTGTCGGGGCGCGCCGGATCCTCGGGCGCGTCGGTCATCTGCGCGTCGTAGCCGTTCCGGGCCAGGTACCAGTCGGCCAGCCACGGCGCGACCCGGTTGCCCCAGATGGCCTTGACGCTCGGCGCGCCGACGACGACCTGCCGCCGCGGGTTCTCCGACGCCCACACCACGGCGCGCGCCGCGATCTCCGGCGCGAAGATCGGCGCGATCGGCTGCGCCTTGCGCGGCATGTGGCTGCGGCTCCAGTCGAACTGCGGCGTGTTCACCGCCGGCAGGTGCACCATCGTGACCTTCACGTTCGAGCCGTCGTGCGCGAGCTCGACGCGCAGCGACTCGGTGAAGCCTTCGATGGCATGTTTGGCGCCGCAGTAGGCGGCCTGCAGTGGGATGCCTCGGTAACACAGCGCCGATCCCACCTGGACGATCACGCCCCGGTCGCGCGGCAGCATGCGCCGCAGCGCCGAGAGGGTGCCGTGCACCTGGCCGAGATAGGTGACCTCGGTCACGCGGCGGATCTCGTCGGCGTCGAGGGACTTCACCGGGCCGAAGACGGTGACCATGGCGTTGTTGACCCAGACGTCGATGGGTCCGAAGCGGGCCTCCACCGCCGAGGCCGCCGCCTCGACCTGGTCCGCGTCGGCGACGTCGGTGGGCACGACGACGGCCTCGCCGCCGAGGGCCTCGACCTCGCCGCGCGCCGCCTCGAGGCCCTCGAGGCCGCGGGCGAGCAGGCCGATGCGGCAGCCGCGCCGCGCATACTCGCGCACGGTGGCGCGGCCGACGCCGGCGGAGGCGCCGGTCACGACGACGACCCGCGGCGATCGGCGGCGCGGCGGCATGGGGCCTCCTCCGTCAGGCGCGCGGCGTGCCGCGGCCCAGCTCGTTGTTCCGCTCGGCGGCGACGTCGAGCTTCACGCGGAAGCCCCGGCCGAACCGCTCCTCGATCTCGGCGCCGGTGCGCTCGCGGTCGTCCTCCACGGCTTCGGGGCGCGGCAGGGCGCGGTCGACGAGCGCCATCACGTCGCCGACGAGCTCCGGCGCCAACGTGTCGAGCACCTCGACGATGCGCGCCGGGACGCCGACCGTCAGGTGGCGGTCGCCGTGCCGGCAGGCCTCGATGATCTGCGCGGCGGCGCGCTCGGCGTCGAGCGACACGCCGGGGATGGCGGCCAGGTTCGAGAACCAGGCGAACTCGCGGCGCGCGGCCCCGCGGAAGCGCGCTTTCACGTGCGATCCGGTGCGCATCAGGCCCGGACACACGGTGGTGACCCGGATGCCGTCGCGCGACAGCTCGGCGCGCAGCGCGTCGGAGAGGCCCGTCAGCGCGAACTTGCTCGCCGCGTAGGGCGCCATGTGCGGGATGGCCACCTCGCCGCCGATCGAGGAGATGTTGACGATGCGGCCGGCGCGCTGCCGGCGCATGTGCGGGATGGCGGCCTGCATGAGGAACAGCGGGCCCCACATGTGGACCGCCATCGCCCGCTCGAAGTCGTCGCGGCCCATGCGCTCGAACGGGCCCACCTGCATGATGCCGGCGTCGTTCACCAGCACGTCGAGGCGACCGAAGCGCGCCACGACGTCCTCGATCGCCTTCGTGGCCGCCCGCTCGTCGGTCACGTCGCAGGGGAAGATCTCGACCTGCGCGTCGCCGACCTCCTCGTAGATGCTGTCGCGGCCGCGCTCGAGCGCCTCGACGTCGCGAGCGAGCAGCGCCAGGCGCGCGCCCTCGCGCGCGAAACCGCGGGCCATGACGAGGCCGAGGCCGCGGGAGCCGCCGGCGATCAAGACGACGCGGCCGTCGAAGTCCAGCGCGCGCGCCTCGCGCAGCCGCCGCCGGACCAACGCCGCCGCCGCGATGCCTGCCGTCCACCAGAGCCAGTTGCTTTTGCGCTCAGCCATTGCTCGACCCTCTCGCCACCGATGTCATGCGTGCTGCACGCGAGCCGAGCATTGCATTCCCGGTGCCGCGCGCTCGGGGACCCCCCGGGCGCGACATCGGCGGGGGCGCGATGCCCCGACTCGAGGCGAACCGCCCCGGGCGCGGCGCGCCCCGCGTCCCCGGCGCGTGGTGCCGCGATTGCACACCAGCGGGCAGGCACAGACGGAGTGCGGCGATGCACAAGCTCGCGGAGTTCAACAAGGATAAGGTGATCGACGCCCTCGCCGAGCGCCTCGCGTGCGAGCGGGCGGGGGTGAAGCTCTACGACTCGATCATCGGCAAGATGCGGAATCACGGGGATCCCGCCGTCGCGAGCCTGCTGCCCGAGCTCGAGTCCCACCGGGAGCACGAGCGGGAGCACCAGCGGTGGCTCGAGCGGCAGATCCGCGAGCTCGGCGGCGATCCCAACATGGAGACCGAGTACTCGCGCCTCGCGAAGGTCGAGGCGCAGGGCATCGAGCAGGTGATCCTCGAGGGCGACGAGAGCGTCCCGCACATGCTGCACGCGCTGCTGACCGCCGAGCTGAGCGACAACGCCGGCTGGGAGATGCTCGTCGACATCGCCGACGCGGCGGGCGATCACGAGGCGCGCAGCGTGTTCCGCCGCTACCTGCACGAGGAGGAGGACCACCTCAAGCTGGCGATGCGCGCGTTCGAAGCCTTCCGGCGCGCCGAGATCCTCGGCGAGAGGCCGCGCCTCCCGAAGGCCGACTGATGGAACCGCTGGGACGCCGCCGCTGGATCATCGCCGAGGGCTACATCCCGAGCGAGAGCACCGGCTTCGACGCGGCCATGATCAGCCACGAGACCGTCTGTCTGCTCAACACCGGCGACGAGGACGCCCACGTGCGCCTGACCATCTTCTTCGCCGACCGCGAGCCCGTCGGCCCGTACTGCGTGACCGTGCCCGCCCGGCGCACGCGGCACCTGCGTTTCAACGCGCTCGAGGCGCCGATGCGCATCCCCCGCGACACCGATTACTCGAGCCTGATCGAGTCGGACGTGCCCATCGTGGCCCAACACACCCGCCTCGACTCGCGCCAGCCGCCCCACGCGGTGCTCACCACCATGGCGTTTCCGGTCGACTGACCCCCAGGCGCGCCGTCTCGCCGGCACGTCGCTTGCTATCCCTGGCAGCGATCCACAGGGAGGCCCGAAACATGGAGCTCTGGAGCGACGCATTCAGCCCCGACGCGTCGATGCCCAAACGGTACACGATCGAAGGCGGCAACTGGTCGCCGCCCCTGCGATGGGCGGCCCTGCCGGTCCTCACCCGCGAGCTGTGCCTCGTGCTCGAGGACTCGTCCGAGGGCCGCGACCAGCCGTTCGTGCACTGGGTGGTCTACGGCATCCCGCCGGACCTGGGCGGCCTGCCCGAGAACCTGGCGTTGCACCTCGCCAGCGAGCTCCCCGGCGTGCGCCACGGCGTGAACTCCCTCGGGAACACCGGCTACGACGGCCCCGCGCCGATGACGCCGGGCCGGCACCACTACCACTTCCGCCTGTTCGCGCTCGACCGCCCCGTGGCCGCCGAGGGGCCGCTCGACACCGTCGAGCTGCTCCGGGCGATCGCCGGCCACGTCGTCGACGAGGCCGACCTGCACGCGATTTACGAGCGTTAGGGTTCGGTCAGACGACGGGGTGGGGTGGGGGGGCCGTGACCGCCCGCCGCGCGGCGGGCGCACGGCGAGGCTGGCGACGGAAGACGGGCGCCAGGCCGACGCCGATCCCGAAGAGCAGGTGCAGCGCGAACCACCAGGGACCGTCGGCGGCCACGCGCACGAGCATGTCCGGGTTGGCCCAGGGCAGCACCAGCCAGCTCATGAAGCCCCACACGACGACCCCGAAGGCCAGGCCCAGCGCGAGCCCCGCGAGGGGCGAACGCACGCGCCAGGCGAGCAGCGAGAACAGCACGCCGAGCGCGACGGCGACGATGAAGTGGGTCGCCACGCCGAAGAGGATGACCTTGGCGCCGCCGATGAGGGCGTCGACGCCGAAGAACACGCCGGCGACGAGCCTGGCCGGCAGCCAGCGGCCCTGGCCGGTGACGGCGGAGCGTACGAGCGCCGCCCCCATCATCAGCGCGCCGCCGGCGAAGCCGCCGACGAGGCCGCGACCGACGAGCTCGCCCATGGAGAGCCCCCGGCGCGGCGGGGCGCGGTCGAAGTGCACGTGGGCCATGTCGCGACCTCCCGTCACTGGCCGGCGGTGATGCGGTGCCCGACCGGGGCCACGCCCACCGGGAACTCGCCGAGGCGCGGCGTGATGTTGCGCGCGAGCCGCAGGTGCTGGCCGAGCTGCGGCATGACTGCGGCGATGAGGCGCTGCACGTCGGCGCCCGGGGCCGCGTGCGCTTCGCGCGTGAGCACCTCGAGCGCGCTGAGGTGCGCCACCTCCATCATGTGTACGAAGATCACGTCGAACTGGCGGTCGTCGAGGCTGCCGAGCGCGGTCATGAGCTCGGTCATCGCCGCCTGGCGCTCCTCGGCGTCCGGCGCCGCGGCGAGCGCGTCGTCGAGCGCGAGGCCGTGGGCCGCCGCCACCTTGGTCAGCCGCTTGTCGAAGCCCCGGTGGTCGCGGATGAGGCGGTCCGCGTAGGCGCGGACCTCCTTCGTGTCGCTCTTGGCGTAGGCGAGCTGCGCGAGCTCGATCACCACCTGATGCAGCTCGTGCATGCCCGTGAGCAGCGCTTCGGTGGCGTCCTGCGGCATCGCCGCGCCGAACGGGTCCGAGTCCTCGCCGAGCTGCCCGGCCGCCGGGCCGGCGCACAGCGCCCCGGCGAGGAGCAGCGCGGCCGTCGCGATGGATTTCATGGGCCACCTCGCGCGCATGTTGCGTCGGAGGGACCAGGAAGCATCGGACGTGCCGTCCGGGAAGCCCGGACCTACGTGCGGGGGTGTCCCTGAATGGGACGGGGCGGGCCGGACGCGGGCGCTTCGCGCCGGGCGGCGCGCACGCTGGCGTAGATGGCGGCGCCGATCATGACCACGATGATGCCCACCGACAGCAGCGGCGGCACCTTCACCCACTCGGCGGTGACGAGCTTGAGGCCGGCGAACGCGAGCACGCCCCCCAGGCCGTAGTGCAGGTAGCGCATCTGGCTGATCGTGCGCGCGAGCACGAGGTAGAGCGCGCGCAGGCCGAGGATGGCGAAGGCGTTGGAGCTGTAGACCAGGAACTCGTGCCGGGTGACGGCGAGCGCCGCCGGCACCGAGTCGATGGCGAACATCACGTCGGTCAGCTCGAGCGCGACGACGGCCACGAGCAGCGGGGTCGCGTAGCGCCGGCCGTTCTGCTTCACGAAGAAGTGCGGGCCCTCGACCTTGTTCGTCACCGGCAGGTGCGCCGACAGCCAGCGCGCGAGCTTGCTCTCCTTCACCTCGTCGGGGTGCTCGCGCATGGCGTGGAAGGCGGCCGCGAACAGGATGGCGCCGAACAGATAGTTCACCCAGTGCCACTGCCGGAGCGCCGCCGCGCCCGCGAAGACGAAGATCGCGCGGAAGACGAGCGCCCCGAAGATGCCCCAGGTGAGCGCCGTGTGCTGCAGCTTCGGCGGCACGCGCAGGCTGGCGAAGATGATGAGGAAGACGAACAGGTTGTCGAGCGAGAGGCTCTTCTCGATGAGGTAGGCGGCCAGGTACTCCTGTGCGGAGCGCGCGTCGCCGACCGCCCACACGAAGATCGTGAAGGCGAGGCCCACCGCGACCCAGACGATGCTCCACGAGATGGCCGCCCGGCGCGTCGAGTGCCGGCCGCCGCGGTGCACGTAGAGGTCGAGGAAGAGCAGCGGGAAGAGGACGCCCGCGAAGACGACCCACGTCCAGCTCGGGAATTCCGCCATCGGCCGATGCTCCGTGCCACCGCTCGTCCCTCGGTTCGATGCCCGCAGGCATCCGCGGGTGGCCGGTGCCCGCAAGTGCGTGGAACCGCACGGGAAGCGGCTGAGATGCCCTTCGGTGGCGCTCGGTTCCTCCCAAACTTCACACCGCGTGATTTCTGTGCGAAGGTCCCGGAATCGTTACGCAAAGGGCGGGGGGATCAATCCGCCCGGCGCCTCCGCGAGGGGACGCCGGCCAACGGAGGGGTACACCCATGCGTCTCGATCGGCGCCTGCTGATCACCGTTTCTCTGCTCGCCGGCGGCTGCGCGTCCCACGAGGCGTCGACCACCGTGGCCCGCGGCCCGCTGGCCGCCGGCGCCCTGGGCGCGTTCCGCTCGATCGCCGGCGCCGCGGCGGCGCTGCGGACGCCGCCCGTCCTGCCCACGCTCGAAGGGATGGGCCGCCGCCTGCCGACGAAGCGGGACGCCGATCGCTGCCCGGCCTATGCCGATGCGGCGCTGCGCCGGCCGCGCATGAGCGGGGTCGACGTCGGCCCCGAGGACGACTGGCAGGGCGCCATCCGCGAGGCCTCGCCCGGCAGCGAAGTGCGGCTGCGCGACGGCGAGTATCGCCTCGACAAGGACGTGGTGATCGGCGCGCGCGTCACCGTGCGCGGGCGCAGCGGCCACCGCTCGCGCGTGCTGCTCCGCGGCCCTGGCCGCCTCGTGGCCGCGGGACGCGACGTGACGCTCACTGGATTCAGCATGACCGGCGCCGCGGGCCCGGCGATCACCGCCGAGGCCGACGGCCTGCACGTCTACGACGTGCACCTCTTCGACGGCGCCGACGCGCTCGTGAAGGCCGGCCCGGCGCCCACCGAGGGCGGGCTGGTCGCCTGCTCCTCCCTCGGCCGCTCGCCCGGCGTCCGCGGCGGCGACGTGGCGGTCGACCTGACCGCCGCCAGCGGCTGGGTGGTGCGCGACGACGACTTCTACCACCTGCCCGGCGACGCCGTGCGCGCCTCCGGCGGCAGCCGCGACACCGTGGTCGAGCGCAGCGTGTTCAGCGACAACGGGCGCGCGGTCGCGCTCGGCCCGGACCACGAAGGCGGCGTCGTCCGCAACGTGTTCGTGGCCCGCTCGCGACCCGGCGGCGAGGGCATCGCGCTCGACGGCGCCGACGGCGCGCTCGTGGCCCACAACACGGTGCGGCTCGGCGGCGATCCGCGCACGGTGACGGTGCGGGCGAGCGCGGGCGTCCGCGTCTTCAACAACCTGCTCTCGGCGCGCGTGCGCGACCTCGGCGACGGCGAGTACACGTCGCGCGGGAACATCGCCGATGCCGACGACGCCGATTTCGATGGCAGCGAGGACTTCCACCTGCGGCGCGGGAGCCGGGCGCTCGGCGCGGCGCGGACGCTCGCCGAGGTGACCGACGACCTCGACGGGGACGCGCGCGGTCCCGCGCGTGACGTGGGCTGCGACCAGCGGAGCGGCGTGGTCGACGAGCCGCCGCCGCCGCCGGTGGACGAGCCGCCGCCGCCGCCGCCTCCGGTCGAGGAGCCGCCGCCCGTCGACGAGCCGGACGTGGCCTCGTTCTGCCCGCCGTACGTGGACTCGCCGCTCTTCCGCCGCCGCGACCGCCAGGTGGTCGTCGGCCCGAACGACGATTGGAAGGGCGCGATCGGCAGCGCGCGGCCCGGCACCGAGGTGCTCCTGCGCGACGGCACCTACGAGCTCGGCAACACGTACGGCCTGCGCATCCACGACGGCGTCACGGTGCGCGGCCAGCGCGGCGACCGCTCGGCGGTGGTCATCCGCGGCCGCGGCTACGGCCCCGAGGCCGAGGCGCTCACCATCGACGGCGCCGACTCGACCATCGCCGATCTCAGCATCACCCAGGTGCGCAACCACGCCATCACCCTCAAGGGCAGCGAGGGCGCGCAGGCGCCGCACGTCTACAACGTGCATCTGTTCGACATCGGCACGCAGCACATCAAGGGCACGCCCGGCGGCACCGCCAACGGTGTCATCGCCTGCTCGTCGATCGGATACAGCCCGGGCGCCGTCCGCGGCGATTACATCGATGCCATCGACCTGCACGGCGCCATCGACTGGGTGATCCGCGACAACTACATCTACAACATCACCGGCGAACACAACGGCTGCGAGGTGGAGAGCAACTGCGGCACGTATGACAGCGGCCCGGCCATCCTCGTCTGGAACCAGGCGCGCGGCACCATCGTCGAGCGCAACGTGATCGTGGACAGCTTCCGTGGCATCGCCCTCGGCCTGGACCGCGGTCACGAGGGTGGCATCGTCCGCAACAACTTCTTCTACCGGGCGGGCGGCGGCGACGTCGGCCTCGAGCTGCGCACCGCCAACAACGTGCTCGTGGCGCACAACACGGTGATCGCCGGCGGCCTCGACTATGCCATGCACGTGAGCCGCGGCGTGGGACATCGCATCCTGAACAACCTGTTCAGCGGGACGATCCAGAACCGCGGCAACGTCGAGTTCAGCCAGCGCGGCAACCTGTTCGACGCGCGCGACGCCGACTTCGCGCGCGCCGGCGACGTGCACCTGCGCCCGGGCAGCCGCGCCGTCGGCGCCGGCGTGCCGGTCGACGGCGTGCCCGAGGACGTGGACGGCGAGCCGCGCGCGGCGGCGCGCGACGTCGGCGCCGACCAGGTCGGGCGCTGAGACCGCGCGGTCGTCGCCGCGGTCGAGCGCCGGTTCCGTTCAGCCGTTCGTGACCGCCGTGTCGGCCGGGACCGCCGACGTGGCGGTCGTCCGGGCGGCGCCGTCGGGCGCCTCCACCGGCATCGAGAACAGCAGCCAGCCGGCGCCGAACAGCGCCAGGGCGAGCGCGACGACGATCGGGACGAAGTGGGCGCGGGTATCGACCATGCCGCGCCCTCCGAGCACGCGACGTGCCAGCGTCGTTGACGGCGCCGCGGCCGCGGAATTATCGTAGTTTCATGTGGTTCGCCATCGGCACCCTGCACCAGCCCGATTGTCCGTAGCGCCCCGTCGTGGCGCGATGCCGCGCCCGTCCCCCGTCGCCACGTCCCTGGTCTCGCGCAACCCGACCCGTGTGCCCGAGGTGTCCGCATGTCCGCCGTCGTCGAAACCACGCCCAAGGCCCTGAAGCCCCCGGTCGATCCCGCGTCGCTGACGCACCAGCAGCTGCTCGAAGGCGACTTCTGGCGGCGCATCCCCGCCTACCGTGACGTGGACGAGGCGACGTTCCTCGACCACCACTGGCAGGCGAAGAACACCATCACCCGCGTCGACAAGCTGCTGGCGGCCATCCAGGGCCTCGTGCCGCAGTCGTTCATCGACGACGCGGCGAGCGGCTTCGACACCGCGCCGATGGCGGTGCGCGTCAGCCCGTATCTGCTCAGCCTCATCGACTGGAACGACCCGTACGCCGACCCGCTGCGCATCCAGTTCATCCCGATGCGCTCGCGCATGCTGCCCGACCACCCCAAGGTGGGCTTCGACTCGCTGGCGGAGCAGGCCGACGCGCCGGTGCCGGGCCTGACGCACCGCTACCGCGACAAGGCGCTCTTCCTCGCCATCGACACGTGCCCCGTCTACTGCCGCTTCTGCACGCGGTCGTACGCCGTCGGGCCCGACACCTTCGTCGAGAAGGTGAACCTGAAGCCCAAGAAGGACCGCTGGGAGCAGATCTTCGCCTACATCGCCTCGCGCCCCGAGCTCGAGGACATCGTGGTGAGCGGCGGCGACTCGTACCAGCTGCGCGCCGAGTGGATCCGCGAGATCGGCGACCGCCTGCTGAACCTGCCGAACATCCGGCGCATCCGCTTCGCCTCCAAGGGGCTGGCGGTGATGCCGCAGAAGGTGCTGACCGACGACGACTGGTTCCGCGCCGTCGTCGACACGGCGGCGCTCGGGCGGCGGCTGCACAAGCAGGTGGCCTTCCACACCCACTTCAACCACCCGAACGAGATCAGCAGCATCACGCAGCGCGCGCTGAACCGCCTGTTCGAGGAGGGCGTGGTGGTGCGCAACCAGGCGGTGCTCCTGCGCGACGTCAACGACCGCGAGGAGACGATGGCGCTGCTCGTCAAGCGCCTGGGCCACGTGAACGTGCAGCCCTACTACGTGTACGTGCACGACCTCGTGAAGGGCGTCGAGGACCTGCGCACGACGGTGCAGCGCGCGCTCGACATCGAGAAGTACGTGCGCGGCTCCACGGCCGGCTTCAACACGCCCACGTTCGTCGTCGACGCGCCCGGCGGCGGCGGCAAGCGCAACGCCCACAGCTTCGAGCACTACGATCGCAAGACGGGCATCTCCGTCTACACCGCGCCCTCGGTGAAGCCCGGCCGCTTCTTCTGCTACTTCGACCCCATCGACCAGCTCCCGCCCGAGGGCCAGGCCCGCTGGGCCGACCCCGCCGAGCACGAGAAGATGCTCGCCGAGGCCGTCACCGCCGCCGGCGGCTGAGAGGTCGTGAAGCAATCGTCCGCCGGCTGCGCGTGCCGCTTCGCCGCGCCATCCGGCGTCGCGGGGCCCCGAAAATCCTGCGCTGTAGCTTCTGCTACAGCTCGGATTTTCTGCACCCCACTCCTTGGCTGGCACGACGCATCGGCCCGCTCGCCAAGGCGTCCGATTGCTTCACGACCTCTGACCGCACCGTTCGGGCTCGTCCCATCGCCGCGGTGACCCACCCCGAAAGGACCCACCCCTCTCCCCGCCGTACCTCCTCCCAGTACTGGACGATTCCGGTGGCGGTGGAGGCCTGTCGCATGGTCAACGCGACGACGGTGCCGGTGGAGGCGCACGAGGGCGAGGCGCTGCGGCTCGCGATCGTGGGCGGCGACGGCCGCACGCGCGAGCGGTACCGCGACCTGCTCGAACGACAGGGCCACGCGGCGCCCGGGTTCGCGTGGAGCGGCGCGCTGCGGGCGACGATGGCGGGCGGGCAGCGGTTCGATGCGATCCTGGCGCTCACGGCGGATCCGGACCTCGACGGGCTCGGTCCGCCGGTGGTCGAGCTCGCGGTCGACGCGGACGCCGACGCGCTGCGCGCGCTGCTCGGCCTCGTCGATCGCGTGCGGCGGCTCGAGTCGGCGCTCGAGGAGCAGACGCGTGTCGGGCGCCACGTCGCCGGCGCGCTGGCCCATGACCTGCGCAATCCGCTCGCGGCTGTCATCCAGCTGGCGGAGGCGCTGTCGGGCGGCGAGCTGCTCTCGGCGCAGGGGCGCGCCGATCTCGAAGGGCTCGTGGCTGCGGCCCGCGGCGCCGCGCGGCGCCTCGAGGGGCTGCGGCAGCCGCCGGTCGAGGCGGCGCTCGAGGCGGCCCTCGCCGAGATCGGCGAGGTGCCGCTGCGCGAGCTCGTCGAGGACGCGATGCGCCACACCGGCTTCCCGGCGGGTCTGGTGCAGTGGGTGCCCGAGGACGCCGACGTCGTCGTGCGCGCCGACGCGTCCGCCATGCGGCGCGCGGTCGAGCACGTGCTCGCCAACGCGCGTGTCCACGGGGGCGGCGCCGCGCACATGACCGTCGCCGCCGGGGAAGCGGGCGTCCTCATCGAGGTGGTCGACGAGGGCGCCGCGGAGCGCCCGCTCGTCGAGGGGGGCGGCCTGCGGCTCTGCCGCGCGGTGCTGGCGGCGCACGGCGGCTCGCTGGAGCTGCGGGCGCGCGAAGGCGGCGGCCTCGTCGCGCGCCTCGCTTGGCCCGGCTATGTCCGCACGCGCGCCCTCGGCCTCGTCGTGACGCCGACGCCCGCGCAGGCGCCCAACCTGCGCATCTGGATGGTGGACGACGATCGCACGGTGCTGCGCACGATGAGCCGGCTGCTGCGCCTGCTCGGCCACGATGTGCGCACGTTCGACCGCGGCGCCGAGGTGGTGGCGGCGCTCGACGAGGGCCAGCAGGCGCCGGACCTCGTGCTCTGCGACCAGGACATGCCCGGTATGTCCGGCCTCGAGGTGCTCCGCCGGCTGCGCAGCCTGGCGCCGGGCTCGGCGCGCGTGCTGTTCACCGGCCAGGCGCCGACGAGCGCCGTCGTCGACGCGTTCAACCAGGGCACGGTGCACCGCTACATCGGCAAGGACGACGGCCCCGCCGCGGTGCGCGACTGCGTGAGCGGTCTGGTCGCGGAGCGCCGCGCCCACCGCCGCGCCGCCAGCGCGCCGGCCCGGGAGCCGGTGCGCGCCGACCTCGAGACGCTGCTCGCCGAGACGCGCATCGAGCTCTTCGTGCAGCCGCTCTTCGCCGCCGGTCCCGAGCGCCGGCTCGTCGCCTGCGAGGCGCTCATGCGCAGCCGGCACCCGAACTTCCGCGGCCCGCTCGAGATCCTCGACGCCGCGCGCGCCTACGACCGCGAGCTCGCGCTGCAGAAGGTGCTGAGCGGCCTGTCGCGGCGCCTGCGCGACCGGCTCCCGGGTGAGGTCGACCTGTTCGTCAACATCGACCCGGCGCTGTTGCGCAGCCCGCGTCACCTCGACGAGGGCCTGGCGCCGCTCTACCCGGTGGCGAGCGGCATCGTGCTCGAGCTGACGGAGCGCGCGCGCCTCGGCACCGACATGGACTGGGAGGGCGCCGTCCAGCGCCTGCGCGAGGTCGGCTTCCGCGTCGCGCTCGACGACGTCGCGGCCCGATTCAACTCCATCTGAGCGGACGCGCCGGTGTTAGGGCATGTGTTAGAGATCGACATCTCCGTCATGAGAGGCGTCCACCGCGACAAGGGGCGAGGGGTGGTCG
>CAUJDF010000010.1 GCA_963169045.1 Myxococcota bacterium | reverse complement strand
ACGAAAGCCCCTGCACCCGGTCGGGTGAGGGGCTCTTCGTCGATTTCGATCGCCGCCACTCGTCCGGTTCGGCCGGATGCGGCGGCAGAGCATCACGAGATGCTCACGTCTTTATGTAGGCATTCCAATTTGAGGATGCAGACGGGTTGATCGATCGTTCAGGCAACCTCCTTGCGTCAGGAGAACCTGTGGGGAGCTGGCCAGCTCGTACTTCTATTGGTAGGCGGCGATCCGGATGTTGGCAAGGGGAAAAACGGACCCTGAGGATCAGCGCGGATTCGACGGCTTCTCGAGGCGGGGCAGCGCCGGCTCGGCCGGGGCCTTGACGAGGTCGAACTTGTAGCCGCCCCACACCGAGTCGAACATGAGCCGCGTGATGCCCACGCCCGCCCCGAAGCAGCGCTCCGACTCGAAGTAGTCGCCCGTGTCCGGCGACGGATGCGCGAAGCCTTCGCAGACGCTTTCGTGCCCGGCCACCTTGTCGCGGAAGAAGTAGGCGCGGTCGGCGGGCGGCGCCTTGGGCCGCTTCGACATTCGCCAGCCGAGGTGCCAGGGCGTGGCGTCGTCGAGCGCCCGGTCGAGCGCTTCGGCCGCGTCAGGCGCGCTCGTGCCCACCAGCCAGACCACGGGGCCCGCAGCCTCGCGATCGACCACCAGGCTCCACTGCGGCGAGAAGGACGGGAACGGCGCCGCCGAGACGCCGAGATCCCGCAGCATCTCGTCGTCGGCGCGCTTGCCGTCGATCTCGACGGCCAGGTCGACCACCTCGCGGGTGCTCACCTTGCGGCGGCCCGTCTCGACGAGGGCCATCTCGACGGACGGCTCATCGTCGCCCTCCGCCTCTCCCACGATCTTCCCGCGGTAGAGCCACCTGCGGGCCGGCTGGGTCGCGGGTTCGGGCTTCGCCGGCTGCGTCGTCGGCACCACCACCGGCGGCACGGCGCCGACCACGGCCAGCGCCGGCGCGGGCGGCGCGCTCGGCGGCGCCGGAGGGGTCGCCAGCGCCGAGCCATGAACCGAGAGCGTGAGGGTGGAGAGCAGCCGAAGGGAAGGCATGGGAGCCCCGGATACCGGAAACCGGGGCCGGCGTAAAGAAGATCAGGGGGTGATGCCGCCGCCCTCGTCCATGATGACGAACTCGACGCGGCGGTTCTTGGCCCAGGCCTGCACGTTCTCTTCGGGGTCGAGCGGCTTGCTCTCGCCGTAGCCCCGCGCCGTCAGCCGGCCGCCCTCGATGTTGCCCTTGTCGATGAGATACGTACGGACCGCCGCGGCGCGCCGCTGCGACAGATCGAGGTTGTAGTCGTCGCTGCCGCGGCTGTCGGTGTGACCCTGCACCTCGACCTTGGTGATCTGCGGGTTCTGCCGCAGCGTCTCCGCCACCTGGTTGAGGATGTCGTAGCTCTCCGGCTTGATGACCGCCTTGTTCGTCTCGAAGTGCACCTTCTCGAGGATGTTGATCTTCCCGCCGCTGATCACGACCTTCGGCGTGTCGGGGCAGCCGTCCTCATCCTTGTAATTGTTGAAGTTCTCCGGCTCGTTCGGGCAGTCGTCCTTCACATCGAGGATGCCGTCCTGGTCGTTGTCCGGATCGGGGCAGCCGTCGAGATCCTCGAAGCCGTCGGGGTCCTCGGGGTCCATCGGGCACTTGTCGTCGACGTCGAGGATGCCGTCGCGGTCGTTGTCGGGATCGGGGCAGCCGTCCTCGTCCTGGAAGCCGTCCTTGTCCTCGGGGTCGTCCGGGCACTGGTCGTCGCGGTCGAGGATGCCGTCGCCGTCGCGATCGCGGTTGCCTTCGGGGCAGCCGTCGGTGTCCTCGTAGCCGTTGAAGTCCTCGGGGTCGTCCGGGCACTGGTCGACGATGTCGAGGATGCCGTCGCCGTCGTTGTCCGGGTCGGGGCAGCCGTCGGCGTCCTCGAACTGGTCGCGGTCCTCGGCCTCGTCCGGGCACTGGTCGACGTCGTCGTTGAGGCCGTCGCCGTCGCGGTCGCGCACCGCCGGCTCGAACACGATGCCGGCGAACAGGCGGACGTCCGGATCGCCGTATGCGGTGTTCAGCACGCCGCGGGTGGCGCCGGCGGTGAGGAAGGAGTCGCCGAGCAGGAACAGCTTCAGGCCCGCCAGCACCTCGAGCGGTGTGGCGTTCTCGGCGCCGCTCTCGATGGGGACCGCGCCGAAGCCTTCGACGATGAGGTCGAGGCGCTGCGGGAGCAGGGCGACGCCCACGCCGGCGCTGTAGTTGATCTCCTTGCCGACGACGACCGGATCGCGCGCCAGCGTGCGCGTCGCGCCACCCGCTTCGGTGATGGTGACGTTGCCGGCGATCTCGCGCTTCTCGCGGATCGTCGCGCCGGCGTTGACCGCCATCGACACGCGGCTGCCGAGGTCCCAGTCGACGACCAGCTTGGGGACGAAGACCGGCGTCTGGCCGTGGGTGACGAAGCTGTTCTCCTCGCCGCTGGCGAGCTGCACGATGGGCAGCAGCGCCAGGCCCACGCCGTGCACCTCGCGGTCGAGGATGCGGATCTTCGCCGAGAGCTGCGCGTCGCCGAAGCCGTCGCCGTCGAGCTCGGCCTCGTCGCCGGGGCCGTCGGGATCGCCGCGCACGATGACCACCGGCAGCTGGGCGCCGATCTCGACGATGTTCGCGAACCCGATGGCGAACACGAACGTGCCCGTGCCGAGCCGCTCGACGAGGACCTCCTCGTCGCCGCCGATCTTCTGTTTCAGCGGATTGAAGGCGTAGTCGAGATACAGGCCGAAGCTCGGTTCGAGCGTGCCGAGCGCCTTGGACCGCTCGACCGTGATCAGACCCTTCGTGTCCATCGCCGGACGGAAGTTCTGGATGTCGAGGTCGTACGGCTCCTGCGCGCGGGCCGCGCCGCCGGCGAGCGCCATCGCGCCGATCACCATGCCGCCGAGCAGCCGTGCGCCGTGCGCCGACCGTCTGTCTCGCGTGCCGTCCATCGCCGTCTCCATTGCCCCCGGACCGTAGCGGCCCCGGCGGATACTAGCGATGTCTCACGAGACGCGAAAGTTTTGGCTTATCGTGCGCGGAGGTTCAGCGAATCTCTTCTTCGATTTGCTGGATGGTGCGCTCGATCGCGGGGCGGTAGGAGCCGTTCTTCTCGAGGGCCAGCCACTTCTTGCAGTGCTGGAGCGCGCGGTCGAGCTTGCCGAGGGGCTTGTAGATGGCGCAGAGGCGCTGGTGCGGGGCCTTGGCGCCGGGCTGCAGCTCGCGGGCGCGCTCGAGGAGCTCGGCCGCCTCGGCGCGCTGGCCCTTCGCGATGAGCTCGAGCGAGCGTTTCATCAGGTCTTCGTACTCGGACTCGCCGGCGGACGGCGCCGGGGCCGGGGGCGCCGCCTCGACCCGCTCCGGACGCCGCTCGGCCTCGGGGCGGCGTCGCGGCTCGGGCGCGGTGCGCGGCTCGGCGCTCGCGACGACCGGCGCGGCGGCCGGCTGCGGGCGCAGCGCCGACGCGAGCATGTCGGCCTGCGTCTTGGCGAACGGCCGCTTGGACAGCGCCACCTGCACCTCGCGTGCGGCGTCGACCTGGCCATCCTGGATGAGGGCGCGGCCGCGCTCGAGCTCGGCGTCGGCGTATCCCTTCTCGACGTTCGGCCGCAGCGCCTTCAACCGCTCGAAATAGAGGCTGTCCTGCGGGAAGTCCTCGATGGCGAACCACGCCTCGGCGAACTGGCGGTCTTCGATCTGCTGGCGGATCGTGTTGAAACGCCTCTGATTTTCGGCCTCGCGGTTCGCGGTGTTCCGCAGCTCGCGCGCCTCGGGGTGCTCCTTCTCGGTCTGGAGCACGCGGCCGAACACGTTGGCCGCCTCGCGCCACTCCTCGCGCTCGATGTGCCCCCTGCCCTCGGCCATCAGCGCGACGGCGTCGACGGGCTCGGGGGCCTCGCCGCTCGACTGCGTCGTGCTGCCCGAAGGCACGTTGGTCGGCAGCGCGGGCCGCTCGGTCTTCTCGCCGCCGCGCACGAGGAAGAACGCGCCCACCGCCACGCCCACGAGCACCAGGCCGATGAGGATGAGGCGGCCGGCGCCCGGCGCGGACTCGACCTCGACGTCCTCGACGTCGGCCGGCGTGAAGACGTACTCCTCGCCGGGGGCGACGAAGCGCAGCTTGACGTGGCCGAGCTCGACGATGTCGCCGCTCACGAGCGAGACGGTGCCGAAGTCCTCGCCGTTGACCTTCACGCCGTTGCTCGACGCCAGGTCGATGATCGTGAAGCTGGTGTCGCGGAAGATCACCTTGGCGTGATTGCGCGAGATCGACCGGTGGTTGATGACCACGTCGTTCTCGTCGGTGCGCCCGATGATGATCTCGCGGCGGTCGAGGCCGTAGGTCTGGCCGGCGAGGTTGCTGCTGACGACCACCAGCCTCGCCTGCGCCTCCGGCGCCAGCTGGTCGGTCTCCTCGATGCGGTGCAGCGCCGTCGGCTGGTCGTCGCCGGCCTCGGCGCGGGCGACGATGGTCGCGGCCTCGGGCTCCGGCTGTTCGGCGCGCGTCGAGGGGCGGTCGCTCTGGAGGGCGAGCGCGTAGTCGCCGATTTGGATCAGGTCGCCGGGGCGCATCGTGCACTTCTGCGTGACGCGCTCGCCGTTGAGCTTGATGCCGTTGTAGCTGTCGAGATCCTCGACGATGACCGTGATGTCGTCGCCGGCGCCCATGCGCAGCAGGCGCGCGTGGCGACGCGAGACGTTCCGCTCGGTCAGACGGATGGTGTTGCCTTCCTGGCGGCCGATCGTGATCTCGTCTCGGATCAGCGGGACGACGGTCTGCTTGCCTTCGTCGTCCTCGATGACCAGGCGCAACATTCGCGGGCCCCCAGTGGCTCGACGTGTAGGACTAGCACACTCCGGACGCGCGGGCAAAAGCGGCGCGAACGGCTTCAGAGCACGACTTCCGACAGGCGCAGGAGGTGGATGTTCCTGCGGCCGAGCGCTTGCAGCCACGGGGCCAGCGCCGCCAACGTCGACGGGTCGGGACGGGCGACGACGACGGCGTGCCCGTCGAGCACCAGCGCCGCCTCGACAGCGCGCAGGTTCGCGCGCACATCCTGGCCGGGCACGTCGAGGTAGTGCGTGCGCACGGCGGCGCGCACACCCATCGAGCGCGCCGTCGCTTCGCCCACCGACGCCGGGCTGGTGCGGTTGTCGAGGAAGAACATGCCCCGCTTCTGTAGCACACCGAGCAGCGCCTGCATGTGCGGTCGCGACGTCGTCAGGCGCCCGCCCATGTGGTTGCTCGCGCCGACCGCGCCGGGCAGGCGCGACAGCAGGCCCTCCGCCGCCGCGGCGAGCTCCTCTTCGGACTGCCCCGTCGTCAGGAAATCGGGGCCGTCGGGCTGCTCCGGCGGCATCGGCTCCATCGGCAGGTGGGCGATCACCTCGCGGCCCTCGGCCACCAACCGCTCGGCGATGCGCGGCCCGTAGCTCGCGTTGGCCTGCACCGCGTAGGTGACGTGCGCGTCGAGCGCCAGCAGCGCGTCGATGACGCCCGGCTCCTGGCCCACGTCGTCGATGACCAGCGTCAGCCGCGGCCCCGGCGGGAAGCCACGCAGCGCGAGCACCGGGCGACCGTCCTTCGCAAGTGCGCGAAATGCCGGACGATCTGCCGTCTCGCCGCGGCCGGCGCGCACCATGTCGAAGCCGCCGGCGGCCACCCGCTGCTCGAGCTGCGACAGCAGCCGACCGCGGTCGGCCCCAGCCGGCGTGTCGAAGCTGACGAGCGGCAGCGTCTCGTCCGGGCGCCGGCCCGCGCCCCGCAGCGGATAGACGCCGTGGTGGACGGCGCTCTGCGGGACGCCCGCCTCGGCGAGCGCCTCGAGGACGAGCGTGCGCGCGGGGCCCGCGTCGAGCGGCGGCGGGGCCTTCTCCTCGCCCGCCGCCTCACTGGCCGGCGCGCCACTCCGGCCGCCCAGGCCGTCGGAGGCCCGGCCCGTGATCAGGCGGCCGCCGACGATGGCCAGCAGCGCGCCGAGCACGCCGGCCAGCAGCAACGTGAGCCAGCGCTCCGCCTTCATCGTTCGCCTCCGAGGATGCGCGCCGCCCGGAGCAGCTCGACCGCGCGCGACAGGGTGGGATCCGGCGACGGCGGCGCCGGCGGCGGGGGCGCCTTCGCGCCGGTCGGGTTCTCGAGGTGCCGCGACAGGTCGGCCTCGCGGACGGGCCCGGCGATCGACGCGCCCTCGGGCGATGCTGCCGGCGCCGTCACCACCTCGTCGGCCGCCTCGATGCGGACGTCCGGCACGATGCCCGTCGCCTGGATGGAGCGCCCGGACGGCGTGAAGTACTGCGCGATGGTGAGCTTCAGCCCGCCGCCGCCCGGCAGCTCGATCAGCGACTGCACCGATCCCTTGCCGAACGTGGGCGTGCCGACGACGATGCCGCGGCGGTGGTCCTGGAGCGCGCCGGCGACGATCTCGGCGGCGCTGGCGCTCCCCGCGTTGACGATGATCACCATCGGGACGCCGGCGAGGGTGCCGGGTCGCCGGGCGCGCCACGTGCGGTTCGCCTGGTCGTCGCGACCCACCGTGCGCACGATGTCGCCGTGCTCGAGGAACAGGTCGGCCACGGCGACCGCCTCGTCGACGAGGCCGCCGGGGTTGTTGCGCAGGTCGAGGACGATGCCCTCGAGCTTCCCGCCCGCCTTGGCCTTCAACGCCTCGACGGTCGCCTCGAGATCGTCGCCGGTGTCCTCCTGGAAGGCGCGGAGCCGGATGTGGACGATCGCGGGCTCGATCAGCTCGCCTTCGACGCTGTCGATGACGACCACCTCGCGGCGGAGCACCACCGTGTAGACCTCGCCGTCGCGGCGCTGCAGCCGCAGCGTGACCTCGCTGCCCGCCTCGCCCCGGAGGCGCCGGATGGCGTCGACGAGCGCCATGCCGCCGGCGTCGTGCCCGTCGACGGCGAGGATGACGTCCCCCGCGCGAATGCCCGCCCGCGACGCCGGCGTGCCGTCGATCGGCGCGACGACGAGCAGCCTCCCTCCGCGGTGGCCGATCTCGATGCCCACGCCCGCGTAGCGCCCGCGGGTGGTGTCGCGGAACTCGCGCACGAGATCCGGCGGCAAGAACTCGGAGTGCGCGTCGAGCGCCTCGACCATGCCGCGGATGGCGCCCTCGATGAGGGCGCGGTCGTCGACCGGCTCCACCCAGCGCTCGCGGATCTGGCCGTACGCCTCGACGAAGGCGTCGAGGAGCCGGTAGGTCTCGTCGCGCTTCGGGGGCGGCGCGAGAAGCGCGATCGCGAGGGCGACGGCCGCGCCGGTCATTGGCCGCTCCGGAGCCAGGGGGTGGGATCCATCGCCTCGCTGCGTCGCCGGAGCTCGAAGTACAGCATGGGCCCGCGGAGCGAGCCGGTGTCGCCGACCTCGCCGACGAGGTCGCCCTGCCCCACCTTGTCGCCCCGGCCCCGCGAGACGGCGGACAGGTGGGCGTAGAGCGTATACCAGTCGCCGGGGTGTCGCACGATGACCACGTTGCCGAACCCCTTGTACCACCCGCTGTAGACGACCTCGCCCCCGTACACCGCGCGGACCGGCGCCCCGAGCGGCGCGTCGATGTCGATGCCCTTCGAGAACGTGTCCGTGCCGAGCTCGGGATCATGGCGCCGGCCGAACGTGCCGACGACGCGGCCGAGGGCCGGACGCGGGAGCCGGCCTCGCTGCCGCAGCATGTCGTCGCCCCCGGGCAGCGGGACGGCGGCGAACTGCTCGGCGAGGGCGGCATCCCGCTTCGCGCGCTCGGCGGCGAGGCGCTCCTGCAGGCCGCGCTCGGTGCGGACGCGGGCGAGGACCTCGGCCTTGGTGCCGCGCTCGGCCTCGAGGCGGGCGCGGCGCTCTTCGAGCGTGCGCTGGACGACCGCCACCTCTTCGGAATTCTTCAACTTCTCGGCGGCGGCCGCCGCGATCCGCGCCTGGTCCTCCCGCACGCGGCGCAACAGATCGAGGTCGTGGCGCATGACGAGCGCCAGGTCGTGGCGGAAGCGCACGAGCTCGGCCAGGTCGCGCGCACCGAGCAGCAACCGCAGGTGCGCCGAGGCGTCGAGCCCCGTGTGGGCCTGCAGGCGTCGACGGAGACGACCGCGGCGGTCCTTCGCCTCTGCCTCGAGCTCGGCGACGCGCGCGTCGAGCGCCGTCGCCTCGCGCTGAAGCTCCGACAGGCGCAAGCGCCCCGCCTCCTGCGCCCGCGCCACCTCGTCGATCTCGCGGTCGAGCGCGTCGAGCCCGTCGAGGATGCTCGCCTCGCGGCCCAGGAGGGCCGCCGCGCGGGCCTTCGGGTCGTCCGCGGACGCGGCGCCCGCGAGCAGGAGGACGAGCGCGACGAGCAGGCGGCGCATCACCCCGGCTCGCGGCCGCGCAGGAAGCGGCCGACGGCGAAGTGGCTCGAGAGGACGCCGACGACGCCGGCGCCGAGCGCCAGGGTGGCGAGGACCGTGGCCGGCGGCAGCGTCAGGCCGTCGAGGCCGACGGCGAGGTCGGGCAACACGCCGGCCTCGGCCAGCGCGAGGCGGTGCAGGCCGAAGAGGAGCCCCACGGCGAGGAGGCCGCCCCCTGTGCCCTGCAGCGCGCCCTCGATGTAGTAGGGCGCGCGGATGAAGCGGTGCGTGGCCCCGACGAGCTGCAGGATCTCGATCTCGTCGCGGCGCGCGAACAGCGTCAGGCGGATGGTGTTCGAGACGATGAACACCACCGCGAGCATGACCAGCGTGCCGATGACGAGGCCGCCGACGCGCACCAGGCCGCGCACGGCGCGCATGCGCTCGATGAGGTCGGCGCCGGTCTCGACGGACGTCACCTCGCCGAGGCCGGGCAGCGCCTTCAGGCGTGCGCCCACGGCCTCCACGTCGGCGGCGCCGCGCAGCGTGACCTCGACCGAGGGCGGCAGCAGCTCCGGGCCGATGCCCTGCAGCAGCTCGTCCCCGTGCCCGAGGGCGCCGCGCAGCGCGCCGAGCGCCTCCTCGGGCGTGCGCAGGCGCACCGACGTCACCTCGGGCCAGGCGGCGATGGCCTCGCGCGCCGCGTCGGCCTGCGCGGGCGACGCCTGCTCCGCGAGGTAGGCCACGAGGCGGCCCTCGGCGTCCCAACGCGCGGTGAACGCGTCCACCTGGTGTACGACCGTGACGACGATGCCGAGCACGAGCAGCGATACGCCGATGGTGCTCACCGCCAGCAGCTGCAACAGCGGCGTGCGCCGGATCGACTCCAGCGCCTTGCGCAGGAAGTAGGCGGGGCGAAGCGCCATCAGCGGGTGTCGTGCACGAGGCGGCCGCGCTCGAGGCGCACGCGCCGCCTGGGAAAAGCGGCCAGCAGCGACGGATCGTGCGTCGCGACGAGCACCGTCGTGCCGCGCGTGTTGGCGTCGGCGAAGAGCCCCATGATCGTCAGCGCCAACTCCGGATCGAGGTTGCCGGTGGGTTCGTCCGCCAGCAGGATCGCCGGCTCGTTCACCAGCGCGCGCGCGATGGCCACCCGCTGCTGCTCGCCGCCCGACAGGCGCGTCGGCAGCGCCTGCAGCTTGTGGCCGAGCCCCACCTGCCGCAGGACCGTCGTCACGCGCCGGTGGATGTCGCGCGGGGGCTTGCCGAGCACCTCGAGCGCCACCGCGACGTTGTCGAAGACGGTGCGCGTGGGCAGCAGCTTGAAGTCCTGGAAGACGACCCCGATGTTGCGCCGCAGATAGGGCACCGCGCTGCGCCGCACGCGCGTCACGTTGCGCTCGGCGATGACGATCTGCCCGTCGCTCGGCTGCTCGGCGCAGAACAGGAGCTTGAGGAGCGTGCTCTTGCCGGCGCCGGACGGCCCCTCGAGGAAGACGAACTCGCCCTTGGCCACCGACAGGCTCACATCGTCGAGCGCCCGGGCGTCGCGCCCGTACATCTTCGAGACGTGAAAAAGTCGAATGATCGCTGCGGGATCGGTCACTTGTCGTCGAGGTCTTCGGTCAGGTACGCGAGGACGCCCTCGTCGAGCATCCCGTCGGAGATCAGGTCGGTGGGGAAGCCGACGCGGGGCGGGGTTCCTTCCCCCGCGTCGGGGTCGTCGACGAGCTCGATCGACTCGATGAGCGAGATGTCGTCGGCCTCGCGGTCGACCGTCTCGCGCGGGGACGGCGAAGGCGCGGGCGCCGGGGCGACGGGCACCAGCGGCTTGCGGGCGTCGCGCGCCAGCGGGATGTCGGCCTTCGGCGGACGGCGGATGACCTCGTCGAACTCGCCGCGTACCAGCGCCTCCTGGACGTCGCGGTGCTGCTGGCGCATGAGGCCGCGCACGTGCATGGCCAGGTCCGCGCGGCCGAGCGCGTCTCCGTACTCGCTGCGCCGCGTCACCAGGATCACGCCCCCGGTGAACAGGTGCGTGATGATGACCGGGTTGCCGGCGCCCGAGTCCTCGGTTTGGATGTGGAAGGTGCGTCCCTTGTAGCGGACGTCGGTATTGAAGCCGAGAATCATTAGAGAATCTTGATGTCGACGTGTTCGACGCCGCGGGCGGCGGGCCAGAAGCGGGCGGCCACCTCGCCGGTGCGCTCGGGCGCGTCGGTGACGAAGAAGCGGTGCGTCGTGGTCGAAGGCGGCCTTCGGCCGCTGGTCGCGTCGAGGAAGCGGACCACCTCGGAGGCCACCGCCGTCGCCGAGTCGACGAGGGTGACGTGCGTCCCGAGGACGTCGTCGGCAACGGCGCGCAGGGTACGCTGCAGCAACGGATAGTGCGTGCAGCCGAGGATGATCGTGTCGACGCCGGTGCCCGCGAGCGGCGCCAGGTACTCGCGCGCGATCAGCGTCGTCGCGGCGTGGTCCGTCCAGCCCTCTTCGGCCAGCGGCACGAACAGCGGGCAGGCGATCGCGTGCACCGGACGCTCCGGGTCGAGCTCGTGGATCGCATCCTCGTAAGCCCGCGAGCGCACCGTGCCCGGCGTGCCGAGCACGGCGACGGGCCCGCCGCGCGAGGCCGCCAGCGCGGCGCGGGCGCCCGGCCGGATGACGCCGAGCACGGGCGTGTCGCCGCCGTCGGCGAGCCCCCCGAGCGCGTGGGCCGAGACGGTGTTGCAGGCCACGACGACCAGCTTCACGCCGCGCTCCTTGAGGAAGGCGACGTTGTTGCGGGCATAACGCACGACGGTGGCCGGCGAGCGCGTGCCGTAGGGCACGCGCGCCGTGTCGCCGAGGTACAGCAGATCTTCGTCGGGGAGCGCGGCGGCGATGGCGGAGGCGACGGTCAGCCCGCCCAGGCCGGAGTCGAAGACGCCGATCGCGGCGTCGCGCCTTTCGCGGAGAGCGGTCATGGGGCCTTCGCGGGACGTCGGGACGCCCCAGACTACTGCACGCAGCCCCGCAAGGAGAACGGCACGGTGACGATCCGGTCGTCGGCGGCCTGGAACGTCACTTCGACGGTCACGCTCGCCGGCTTCGCGGGCGGCGGCGGCTGACCGGGCATCGGCGGCGGGTTGCGATCGGGGTCGGACACGCTGAAGTCGTAGATCGATGGGCCGGGGCACAGCCCGCCGCACTGCTGCTGGTCGCGCCCGACGAAGCACTCGTCGATGGTGAACTGCAGCGGAATGCCCTCGACGCGCACGAGCTCGGTGCTGATCTTGATCGCGCCTTGGTTGTACCCGTCGATGCAGTTGCCGTTGATGTCGACGAACTGCATGTCGGCGCTGAACCGCCCGCCGTCGAGCAGGTAGAAGTCGAGCCCTTCGGGACACCCGGCGTGGGCGTTCCCCTGCGGCCCGTCGAAGCACAGATCGTCGCCGAGGCAGCCCGAGACGCGCAGTCGGGTGTGCGTCCCCGGGCCCCAGACGAGCGAGCCCGTCCACAGGACGCGCGTGGCGTCCCAGATCTCGGTGTTGTTGTCCCAGGTGCCGTTGCCCTCGTCCCACACGCCGTTGGCGTTCAGGTCGCGGTACTGCTCACCCTCGTCGTGCCGGCCGTTGTCATTGCTGTCGACGAGCGGCTCGGGCAGGTCGAACCGGTTGTCGAAGACGTCGAGCCCCTCGTCGTACACGTGGTCGCCGTCGACGTCGAGGAAGCCCTCCTCGCCGCGCGTCACCGCGATCATCGTCACGACGCCGTCGCGCGGGTTGAAGCTGCCGGTGACGAGATCATTCTGGATCTCGTAGTCGAGCGGTTCGACGTCGGCCGGGACGGGCACGCCGCTGCGGTGCAACGTCTCGGCGACGCCCACCGCCGGGTCGGTGGGGTTGGCCTGCGTCACGCTGCCGGCCTCGGAGAAGAAGATCACCTGCGTCGGCTCGTCGACGCGGCCGCCGATGCGGTCGGCCAGCTGCGCCACGCACAGGGTCGCGTCGCGCAGGTGCACGCCCCAGATGCCCGGGTTGGCAGGATCGCGGTCGGTGAACGCCGTGACGACCGGCTTCTCGCACTCGAGCTGGAGGCCGCGGTGACTGGGCACGCCGGCGCGGATGATCACCGGCGGGCTGACGGTCTGGAGCGGCTCGTTGACGTCGGGCACGCGCACCGAGGCGCGCACCGTGGCGAGGCCGGGCGTGCCGCCGGAGCGCAGCTGGACGGTGACGTACCCTTCGGCGTCGGTCGTCGCCTGCGCGGGTTGGACGGCGGCGCCGGGCTGGCGCGGCTCGACGAGGTCGAAGCGGACGTCGAGGCGCTGCCGCGGGGCGTTGCCGGCGTCGGTGACGCGGAACTTCAGGTCGATGTGGTCCGAGGCGCCGGCGCGGAACGCGTCGCGGATGACCATGACCAGCTCGGCCGGCGGCGGGCTGTCGTAGGACAGCGAGTAGCGCGGCGGCGGCGGCGTCATGTCGCTCTCACCGCCGTCCGTCCCGCTGTCGACCCCGGCGTCACCGGCGTCGGTGTCGTCACCCGCGTCGAACAGGGCCGCGTCGCCCGCCGGCACGTCGACGCACGCACGGTCGTAGGCCTCGCGCGAGACGCACTGGATCGGGAAGCCGCCGAGCGCCTTGTCGGTGCGGATGACGGGCCGGAGCCCGGAGCCGGGCGGGTACTCGGAGGGCGAAACGCGGCCTTCCTTGAGCGTGCCGATCTGCGCGTGGATGTTCACGATGCCGGGCGCGGTGCAGAAGAACACGTCGGCGGCGCGACCGCCGTTGAAGCGGATGCCGCTGCTGGCCGCCTCTCCCGACGAGAAGCGGCCGCCGGAGCCGCCGGGCTCGCCCTTCTCGTCGGCGATGAAGAACGTGACGTCGGTGCCGGGGAGGATCTCGCGGCTCGACTGGCCGGGATCGATGCCCTGCACCGACACCTCGGCCGTCATCACCTCGCCCGCCGTCAGCTCTTCGCGGGTGGGGATGGCGAGCATGTTCCCGCAGCGGGCGTTGATGAGGAGGTTGAGCTTCGGATCGGTCGAACCGCCTCCGCCGCCACCGCCGTCGTCACCGTCCTGCGGGCACCCGTACAACGCGAGCGCGATCAAGGCCACGCAGAAGCGGCCCCCGATCCTCCGGCCGAGAAACATCCTTGTCCTCCCCCAAAGACGGGTGCGCTCCCAAACCTATCGAGCGCTCGCGAATAGTGTCAACAATGCGGAATTCCCGTGGTTCAGAGGGGATCCGGCGTTCACTCGCGGTCGTCGCCGCCCGGGATCGCCCCGTCGTCCCCCACGCCCGCGTCGGCGGGGTCCGCGTCGGGCGACGCGGGATCGACGACCCAGACGTTGACGTAGTCGGGCGCCGAGGGGGCGCGCTCGTCCTCGACGACCAGCGAGAAGACGTACAAGCCGGGGCCGGGCAGCGCGACGACCGGGCGCGTCTCCCTGCGCTGCTCGGTGCCGAGCGCCAGCGGCTCGGCCGCGCGCACCACCGACCAGCGCCAGGCGATCTCGTCGCCGTCGGGATCGTGACTGTCGTCGCCGTCGAGCGCGATCCAGACCTGCTCGCCGTCGAACACGGCGCGCTGGTCCTTGCCGGCCACCGCCACCGGCGGCCGGTTCACGTCGTCGTCGGGCGAAGCGCAGGCGCAGGCGAGCAGCGCCGCCGCGACGAGGAGCCGTCGCGCCCTCACCCTGTCCCCTCCGCCGCCACCGTCGGCAGCCGCACCACGAAGGCCAGTCCGCGCCCCTCGCACTCCACGTCGAACGCGCCGCCGTGGCGATGGATCATCTCGATGGCGTCGCTGAAGTCGAAGTCGGCGAGCGCGGCGCGGGTCAGCGGGCGCGGGTCGTCGTCCTCGATGTGGATGCGCACGCACGCGGCCTCGCCCTGCTCCTGGCCGAGCACGTTCAGCAGGCCCCACGTGCGCAGGCAGTCGCCCGCCGCCAGCAGCAGCTCGACGAAAGCCTGGACGAGGTCGACCGCACGGGCCCGCACCGGCGTCATCGGCGAGAACGCGACGCGCACCTCGCAGCGCGGCCGCAGCTGCCCGCGCGTCATCGTGAGCGCGCGCTCGACGATCGACGCCAGCTCGACCGGCTCGGGGCCGCTCTCGGCCTGGGCCTCGCCCAGGAACTGCGGCAGCACCTTGAGCACGCGCAGCATGCGGGCGAGCCCGTCGCGGGATTCGTCCATCATCTCGCGGGCATCGGCCAACGCCTCCTCGGCGTCGGCCACGAGGGCGGCCTGGGTGCGGTCGACGGGCCGGAACCGCCGCCCCACCTCGTCCCAGACGCGGCGCACGAGCGCGAGCCGATCGGCGAGCTGCGTGAGGTTGATGCGGATGAGGGTGACCGGGTCGAGCAGGTCCTCGGCGAGGCCGGCCGCGACGGCGCCGATGGCGCTCAGCCGGCGGCGGCGGTCGAAGCGGCGCTGCAGCGTGCGCGAGGCCGTGCGGTCCTGCATGCACAGCAACAGCGCCGTCTCGCCGCCGTCCTCGAGGGGCATGCGGCGGGCGACGACGTCGAAGACGCCGTGGGCGGCCTGGCCGCTCCAGACGCGGTCGAAGAGGTAGACGGTCTCCTGTTGGACCAGCCCGGTCTCGATCTCCGCCAGGTCGGAGGCGGAGAGGAACTGCGCCGGCAGCACCTCGAGCCCGGCCTCGACGGCGCCGGCCCCGAAGGTGGCGCGGTAGCTCTCGTTCTGGCCGAGGATCTTGCGGTCGCGACCGACGAGCACCAGCGGGAACGGAACCGCCTGCAGGATGGCGTCCGCCCGCCGCCGCGAGCGATCGAGCTCGTCGACGGTGCCGCGCAGGCGCTGGTTCGACGCCTCGAGCAGCCGGTTGCGCTCGAGCAGGTCGGCGGCGAGCTCCTGGTTCTCGCGGCGCAGGCGCACGGTCTCGGCCGCACGGGCGACGGCGCGCACCAGGTCGTCGGCGTCGTCGAGCGGCTTGAGGAGGATCTGGTGGAAGCCCTGGTTGGCGGCCTCGACGGCGGTCTCGCGCGTGAGCTGGGCCGTGAGCAGGATGGCGGCGAAGTCGGCCTCGCCTTCGCGCATGGCCGAGAAGCAGTCGAAGCCGCTCATCGTGCCGAGGCGCAGGTCGAGCACCACGACGTCGGGGCGTTCGCGGCCGAAGGCGCGCAGGCCCTCCTCGCCGGTCGCCGCCTCGTGGGTCCGATAGCCGCCGCGCTGCAGCACGTAGATGAAGAAGTCGCGGACATCGGGGTCGTCCTCGACGACGAGGACCTTCACCCGCTCCGCCTCGCTCCGAGGGGCCGCGCCACCCATGCTCTGCCTTCGCAACAACGCCGTGCCCGCCATTTCGGTCCTAGTAACGACCGCCGAACGTCGGCACATGAGTACGCGATCCGAACGCTCGATCCGCGGACCGTCGTCCACTATAACGCGCAATCCATGTCCGTCGCCTTTCCCCTCGATCGCGTCCTCGCCGCGCTCCGCCAGGGTCGAACCGTCCTCGATCTCGCCGGGGTCGACACCGATCTCGCCGCGTACCTGGCCGTCGCGCTGCACCACGAGATCCAGCGCCCGCTGGCCATCGTCGTTCCGCACGGGTCCGACGCGACCCGGGTCGCCAACGACCTGCGCTTCTTCGCCGGCGAGGTCGAGTCGGAGCGCGTCGCGCTGCTCCCGAGCATCGACACCGCGCCCTACGCCGACCTGAGCCCCGATCGCGGCGCGGTCATGGAGCTGATGGCGCAGCTGGCGCGCCTCGCCTGGGACGAGGCCGGCGCCTTCACCGTGCTCGCCGCCGGCGCGCTCGCCCGCAAGGTCGTGCCGCGCGACGTGCTCCTCGACAAGAGCTACCTCGTGGCGGTCGGGCAGAACCTCGACCGAGCGGCGTGCCTGCGCGCGCTCGCCGACGGCGGCTACCACGCGGTCGGCGCGGTCGAGGACCCGGGCACGTTCGCCGTGCGCGGCGGCATCATCGACGTCTTCCCGCCCCACATGGCGCGCCCGGTGCGCATCGACCTGTGGGGCGACGAGGTCGAGACCATCCGCGGCTTCCATCCCGACACACAGCGCGCCACCGGCGAGGGCCACGAAGCGGTCATGCTGCCGCCGGTCCGCGAAGAGCTGCTGGTGCCACCGTTCCGCGACCGCGCGCGGCTGGGGATCCTCGCCGCCGGCGACCGCGCCGGCCACCCGACCCGCAAGATGCAGCCGCTGCTCGACGATCTGCAGAACGGCATCCCGTTCATGGGGATCGAGGGTTTCCGGCCGTCGTTCTACGAACACCTGGCCCCGATCGGCGTGTATCTGCCGAAGGACACGGTGTATCTGGTCGTCGATCCGATGGGTGTGGCCGAGCAGCTGCGCGAACGATGGGACCAGCTCGTCGCCGGCTACGACCAGCAGGTGAACGACAAGATCCCGGCGCTGCCGCCGGAGCAGCATGAGCTCGCGCCCGCCGAGGTGACACGGCTGCTCGAGCAGGGCACGGTCTTGCGCGCGCACGTCGTCCAGATGGTCGACGAGCTCGGCGCGGTCGAGCCCCTCGAGCCGTTGCCAGGGCAACGGCGAGAGCGGGGCGGTCCGAACAGCGAACCGCCGGGCCCCGCCGACGCCATCAAGTTCCAGGTGCCGGCCAACGGCGACCTCTCGCACGAGCTCGAGCAGCACCGCGGCGAGCGCGAACCGCTGGCGCCGCTGGCCACCGCGGTCCGCAGCTGGACGGCGGAGGGCGCGCGCGTCGTGCTCGCCTGCCGTCAGCCGACGAACCTGGACCGTCTCGAGCGTCTGCTCAAGGGCTACGGCGTGCCGGTGATGCGCGGCACGGAGCCGCCGCACACCTACCTGCGCCCGCCGCGCACGACCGACGACGTGGCGGCGGTGCTCGTCCCCGGCGACATCGGCGGCGGCTTCCGCCTGCTGGACCACGGCTTCGCGCTGGTGACCGAAGAGGAGATCTTCGGCCGCAAGGCGCCCCGCCGGCGCAGGGCGAAGACGGACCAGACGAGCCCGTTCGTCCAGAGCTTCCGCGAGCTCGAGCCCGGCGACTTCATCGTCCACGTCGACCACGGCATCGGCCGGTACCTCGGGCTGACCAAGCTGCGGCTCGGGGCCATCGAGAGCGACTTCCTCGTCGTCGAGTTCGCCGGCGCCGACAAGCTCTACCTGCCGGTCTACAAGCTCGGGCGCGTCCAGAAGTACGTCGGCCCCGAGGGCGGGGCGCCGCGCGTCGACAAGCTCGGCGGCACGGCGTGGCAGAAGACGCGGCAGAAGGCGCGCGAGTCGGCCGAGGCCGACGCCTACGCGATGCTCGACCTCTACGCGCGGCGCGAGACGAGCGAGGGCTACGCGTTCTCGCCGCCCGACGACTACTTCCGCAGCTTCGAGGCCACCTTCCCCTTCACCGAGACGCCCGACCAGGAGCGCGCCATCGACGAGGTGCTCGACGACATGTCGCGCGCCCGCCCGATGGACCGCCTGCTCGTCGGCGACGTCGGCTTCGGCAAGACCGAGGTCGCCGTGCGCGCCGCGATGAAGGCCGTGCTCGACGCCAAGCAGGTCGCGGTGGTCGTGCCGACGACGGTCCTGGCGCTGCAGCACATGCGGACGTTCAAGGAGCGCTTCGGCAGCTATCCGGTGCGGGTCGAGCTGCTCAGCCGCACCATCTCCGCGAAAGAGCAGAAGCAGCTCCTGGACGACCTGAAGAAGGGCAAGATCGACATCGTCGTGGGCACGCACCGCGTGCTCGGCCAGGACGTTCAGTTCAAGGACCTGGGCCTGCTCGTCCTCGATGAGGAGCACCGCTTCGGCGTCAAGGACAAAGAGCGGCTGAAAGAGGTCCGCGCGAACGTCGACGTGCTCACCATGACGGCGACGCCGATCCCGCGCACGCTGCAGTTGGGCATCGGCGGCATCCGGGACATGAGCGTGATCACCACGCCGCCCGCCGACCGTCTCAGCGTGCGCACGTACGTGTGTCGTGCGACGGACCAGGTCGTCCACGATGCGGTGTTGCGGGAATTGAGCCGCGGCGGGCAGGTGTTCTTCGTCCACAATCGGGTGGAGAGCATCGAGGCGCGCCGGGCCTGGCTGCAGGCGCTGGTGCCCGAAGCGCGCATCATCGTGGGCCACGGCCAGATGGACCCGAAGCAGCTCGAGCAGGTCATGCTCGACTTCACCGAGGGTCGCTACAACGTGCTGGTCGCGACGACGATCATCGAGAGCGGGATCGACATCCCGAACGCCAACACGATCCTGATCGACCACGCCGACCGCTTCGGCCTGGCGCAGCTCTACCAGCTGCGCGGCCGCGTCGGCCGCTCGCGCGAGCGCGGCTTCTGCTACCTGCTCGTCTCGAACGAGGCGGCGCTGGCCAACGACGCGCGCAAGCGCCTCGGCGTCATCCAGAAGTTCACCGAGCTCGGCAGCGGCTTCCAGGTGGCGAGTCACGACCTCGAGATCCGCGGCGCCGGCGAGCTGCTCGGCACGAAGCAGACGGGCCAGATCGCCGCCGTCGGCCTCGACTTGTACGCGCAACTGCTCGATGAAGCGGTGCGCAAGCTGCGCGGCGAGGCCCCCAAGGTCGAGTTCGACCCCGAGATCAACCTGCCGGTGGTCGCGCTCATCCCCGAGGATTACGTCCCCGACACGCACCTGCGCCTCGTCTTCTACAAGCGCATGGCGAACGCGTCCGACGAGGACGAGATCGTCGAGATCGCCGACGAGATGAGCGATCGCTTCGGCGAGCACCCCGGCGCGGTGCGCAATCTCTTCGAGGTCATGCGCATCCGCACGCTGGCCCGCTACGTGGGCCTCACGGGTGTGGAGCACGGCGGCGACAAGGTGAACTTCGCCTTCCACCGCCAGAGCCCGTTCCCCGTCGCGGCGGTCATCACCCTCGTGACCGCCCCGGGCTCGCGCTTCCGCGCGCCCGCCGAGTTCAGGCTGAGCTACGTCTTCACCGCCGAAGAGCGCCGCGACACGGTCACCGCGACCCGAATGTGCTTGCAGCGCCTGGCCGAGTTCGTTACCGAGAGCACCGCTCGCGAGGAGGCCGCTTCATGAAGCGCATCCCCACCCTGCCGCTCTGCGCCGCCCTGCTGTTCGCGGCGTGCGTCGAGAAGCCCCAGAAGCAAGCGACGCCCGAGGGCGCCGCCTTCAAGTCGAGCGGCGCCCTCAAGGACGACGAGAAGGGCGAGGTCGTCGCCCGCATCGGCGACCGATCGATCACGCTCGAGGAGTTCGAGCGTCGCCTGAACCAGCAGTCGCCGTTCGCCCGGGCCCGATACAACAGCCTCGAGCGCAAACGCGAGTTCCTCGACAGCATGATCCGCTTCGAGCTGCTCGCCCTCGACGCCGAGGCCAAGGGCTACGACAAGGACGCCGACGTCCAGCTCGCGCGCAAGCAGGCGATGGTGAAGCGCCTGAGCAGCGAGGAGCTCACGAAGCTCGTCAAGCTCGACGACATCACCGACGCCGAGGCCGAGAAGTACTACAACGAGCACCTCGGCGAGTACGACAAGGCGGCCGAGGTGCGCGCCAGCCACATCCTGCTGAAGGACGAGGCCGCGGCGAACGCGCTGCACGCCGAGCTCTCGGCGCTGGCGGCGAGGGAGCCGTTCAAGGCGCGCGAGGCCTTCGCCGACGCCGCCCGCCAGAAGAGCGAGCACGCGGCCACGCGCGAGGCCGGCGGCGACCTGCAGTTCTTCGGCAAGCCCGGCGAGTCGAGGGCGGAGCGCGCGCCCGACGCGCCGCCGCTGCCGCCCGCCGCCGTCGCCGACGCGGCCTGGGCCATCGAGAAGGTGGGCGACCTCGCGCCGGCGCCGATCAAGACCAGCGAGGGCTGGCACCTCGTGCAGAAGACCGGCTTCAAGCGGCCGTACAAGCGCGAGCTGGCCGAGGTGAAGACGAGCATCAAGAACCGCCTCTTCCGCGAGAAGAAGAGCGCGGCGATGGAAGCCTACGTCCAGAAGCTGAAGGATTCCGCGAAGATCCAGATCGACGACGCCATCCTCGGCAAGGCCGAGGCGACGCGCGGCGGCCCGGTCCCCGGCATGGGTCCGCCCATCTTCGGGCCCGGCGGTCCGCAGCCTCCGGGCGCGGGCGGCCCCTTCGGCGGGCGGGGGATGCCCGGCATGCCCGGCGGCGACGGTCCCGAGGGCGAGGCGCCGCACGGCGAGGAGCCCCCGCAGTGAGGCGCCTGCTCGTCCTGCTGGCGCTGTGCGCCCCGGCGGTGGCCGGCGCCAGGGTCATCGAGCGCATCGCCGCCCTCGTCAACGAGGACGTGGTGATGCTCTCCGAGGTCGAGGAGCACGCCGCGCCGGTGATGCGCCAGGTCGAGGCCATCCCCGACCCGGTCCTGCGCGAGCAGCAGCGCGAGAAGCAGATGAGGCGCGCGCTCGACGACCTCGTAGGTCAGCGGCTGATCACCCAGGAGGCGAACCGGCGCAACCTGAAGATCGCCGACAAGGACGTCGCCGAGCACATCGACCGCGTCAAGGCGCAGCAGGGCTGGGACGACGAGCAGCTCGGCCTGTACCTGTCCGGCCAGGGCATGACGCTCGACGAGCTGAAGAAGCAGGTGCGCGACCAGCTGATGCGCACCAAGGTCATCCGCAGCGCGCTCGCCGACAAGCTGCAGATCAGCGACAGCGACCTCCAGGAGCACTACCGCACACGCAAGAGTCGAGCGAAGGACGAGGCCGAGATCGAGGCGGCCCACATCCTGCTGCCGCTGGCGCCCGACGCCGATCCCACCGACGAGGCGGCCTCGCGCCAGAAGGCCGAGGAGCTCATCGGCCGCATGCGCGCCGGCGAGGACTTCGGCGAGCTCGCGAAGCAGTACGGCACCGGCCCCGCGGCCGCCCATGGCGGTTACCTCGGCAGCTTCCGTCGCGGCAGCCTCGATCCGGCGCTTGAACAGGCGCTGTTCGGCCTCGACGCCGGCCAGGTCGGCGGTCCGGTGCGGACGCGCTTCGGCGTCCACGTGGTCAAGGTGATCGCGAAGAAGGCCGTCGAGCCGCCCGCCTTCGAGGCGATGAAGCCCCAGCTCCAGCAGGAGCTCTTCGAGCAGCGCATGGAGTCCGAGGTCGGGCGTTGGGTCGAAGAGCTCAAGCGCAAGGCCTTCATCGAAGTGCGGCTGTGATCGCCCAGCGGCGCGCGCGCGTCCTCGTCGTCGACGACGAGGAGAACATCCGCTTCATGCTCGAGCTGCACCTCGGCCGCGAAGGCTACGAGGTGGTGACCGCCGAGAACGGCAAGGCGGCGCTCGACGCGCTGGCGGCCGGCGACTTCGACTTCGTGCTGACCGACCTCGTGATGCCCGGCATGAGCGGCGTGGAGCTGCTCGACCGCGTCCGCGAGGCGGGCGGGCGTGCCCAGGTCATCCTCATGAGCGCCCACGCCGACGCAGACACCGCGCTGCAGGCGATCAAGAAGGGCGCCTACGACTACATCGCCAAGCCGTTCCGCGCCGACGAGGTGCTGTTCCGGCTGCGCCGCGGGCTCGAGCAGAGCCGCCTCGCCGCCGAGGTCGGCCGCCTGAAGCAGGTCATCGCCGAGCAGGTCGACACCGGCGGCATCATCGCCCAATCCAAGGCGATGCACGACGTCTTCCGGACCCTCTCGAAGGTCGCGGACTACAAGACGACCGTGCTCCTGCAGGGCGAGAGCGGCACCGGCAAGGAGCTGGTCGCCAAAGCGCTGCACTTCAACAGCGTGCGGCGCGACAAGCCGTTCGTCGCGGTGAACTGCGGCGCCATCCCCGAGAACCTGCTCGAGAGCGAGCTGTTCGGGCACGTGCGCGGCGCGTTCACCGACGCCAGCAAGACGCGGGCGGGTCTGTTCGAAGAGGCCGACGGCGGCACCCTGTTCCTCGACGAGATCGGCGAGCTGCCGCTGAACCTGCAGGTGAAGCTGCTGCGTGTGCTGCAAGAGGAGGAGATCCGCAAGGTCGGCGGCAGCAAGTCGCAGAAGGTCGACGTGCGCGTGGTGGCTGCCACCGTCCGCGACCTGGCCGAAGAGGTGAAGGCCGGCCGCTTCCGCGAGGACCTCTTCTACCGCTTGAACGTGTTGCCGATCCGGCTGCCGCCGCTGCGGGAGCGCAAGGGTGACGTGACGCTCCTGGTCGATCACTTCATCGGGCGGTTCAACCAGCGGCTCGGGACGAGCATCCGCGGTGTCGACGCCTCGGCGCTGAAGCTGCTCATGCAGTACGAGTGGCCCGGCAACGTGCGGGAGCTCGAGAACACGATCGAGCGCGCCATGGTGCTCGCCGACGGGCCGGACATCGGCCCGGACGACCTCGGCCCGCGCATCCGCGAGGCGAGCGATCGCGTGAAGCTCACGCTGGCCAGCGGCGAGCTCAGCATCAAGAAGATGACGCGCATCATCGAAGAGGAGCTCATCCGGCGCGCGCTCGAGAAGACGGGCGGCAACCGCACGCGCGCCGCCGAGCTCCTCGAAATCTCGCATCGGGCGCTGCTCTATAAGATCAAAGAGTACCGGGTGGACGCATGAGTCCGCGAAAACCCACCTCTGGGTACCGTCAAGTCAAATCTTTCGGAATTTCGCGCCCTTCTACGCGCACGATAACTCTCGAACCTACCTCTTTTTGTTGACGGCTCACGCGAACGCGGGAGAAATTCGACAACATCGGCGAGACCCGCTCGCAGGGAGGATCACGCCCGATGGCCCGTCGCCGGAACGCCATTGGCCTGGACATCGGGTCCAGCTCGATCAAGCTCGTCCAGGTCAAGGAGACGAAGAAGGGCGTCCAGCTCCTCAACTTCTCCATGGCTCCCCTTCCGCCCGAAGCGATCGTCGACGGCGCGTTGATGAATGCCACGGCGGTCGTCGACACCATCCAGGGGATGATCTCGGCGCAGAAGCTCAAGTCGAAGGAAGTCGCGATCAGCCTGAGCGGCAACTCGATCATCATCAAGAAGATCGGCCTCCCCGCCATGACCCCCGAGGAGCTCGACGAGAGCATCAAGTGGGAGGCGGAGCAGTACATCCCCTACGACGTGAACGACGTGAACCTCGACTACCAGATCCTGCAGTCGCGGCCCGAGCAGGGACAGATGGACGTCCTGCTCGTCGCGGCCAAGAAGGAGATGGTCGAGGAGTACGTCGGCATCGTGAAGGAGGCCGGCCTCGAGGCGGTCGTCGTCGACGTCGACTCGTTCACCATCCAGAACGCCTTCGAGGTGAACTACGCCTGGCCGCCGGGCGAGACGGTCGTGCTGATCGACATCGGCGCCAGCATGATCAACATCAACGTCGTCGCCAACGGGATCACGTCGTTCACCCGCGACATCTCGATGGGCGGCAACCAGTTCACCGAAGAGATCCAGAAGCAGCTCAACGTCTCCTACGACGAAGCCGAAGCGTACAAGCTGGGAGGTGAGCGCGGCGTCGACGCCGACAGCGTGATCCCCCAGGAGGTCGAGCGGGTGATCCAGTCGGTCAGCGAGGCGATGGCCGGCGAGATCCACCGCTCGCTCGACTTCTACCTCGCCACGTCGAGCGAAGGGCGCATGTCGCGCATCTATCTCTCCGGCGGGACGGCCAAGGTGCCGGCGCTGGCGCGCACCATCGAACAGCGCGTGGGCGTGCCGGTCGAGCTGCTCGATCCCTTCCGCAACATCCAGATCGACCAGAAGCTGTTCAACCTCGACTACATCAACGAGGTGCGCCCGCTCGCCGCCGTCGCCGTGGGGCTCGCGCTCCGGGGGCCGGGCGACAAATGATTCGGATCAACCTCCTCCCGGTCCGCGAGGCGAAGAAGCGCGAGAGCGGCAAGCAGATGCTGCTGCTCTTCGTCGTCCTCGTCATCGCCGAGGTCGGCGTCTTCTTCTACTGGTCGAGCTCGAAGGACGACGAGCTGGCGTCGCTCGTCGGCAAGAACGGCGGCCTGGCCGCCGAGGTGAAGAAGCTCGAAGCCCTCGCCGCCACCGGCAAGAAGGCCGAGGCGGAGAAGGTCGAGCTCGAGCGCCAGAAGCAGGTGCTCGACTCGATCGTCGAGGGCCAGACCGGTCCGGTGAAGATGCTCGACGAGCTGTCGCTCATGCTCAGCCCGGTCGAAGATCCGGCGCTGAAGCTGGCGCAGAAGAAGCGCGGCTGGAACCCCGACTGGGATCCCAAGCGCCTGTGGATCAAGACCTTCGTCGAGAACAACCGCATCGTGAAGATGACCGGCTACGCCCGCAGCAACGACGACCTCGCCGAGTTCCTGCACCGGCTCTCTTCCGCCCGTCACTTCACCGAAGTGAGGCTGAACTTCTCGGCGGCGGTGCAGGAGCAGGGCATGAAGACGGTGCAGTTCGACATCGACATGCTCGCGCTCTACGGCCAGGCCGATCTGAAGAAGCTGGCGGCCGGCGAGCTGGGCGCCGCGAAGAAATCCGAGTGAGCCGGGGGGCGGCGGAGCGAACGCATGAGTGAGGCGCTCGACAAGTTCTCGGCCATCCCTGCATCGCAGCGCCTCGTGCTGCTGCTGCTCCTGCTGGGCGGCATCGGGGCCGGCTGGTACTTCCTGTTCATCTCCGAGACCGAGGACAAGATCACCGCCGAGCGCGCGCGGACGACGCAGCTCAACAAGCAGCTCGCCGACGCGAAGGGCATCGAGCAGAACATCCGCCGCATCGAGGCCGAGGTGGAGCAGCTCAAGACGGCGCGCAACGAGATGCGCGACCGCCTGCCCGAGGACGCGGAGATCGCGTCGCTCCTGCAGAAGATCCACGGTCAGGGCAAGATCGTCGGGCTCGAGATCGCGCGCTTCGAGCGCGCGAACATGACGCCCGATGAGCTGTACGTGCGCATCCCGGTGCGCATGACGCTGGCGGGGACGTTCCACCAGATCGCGACGTTCTTCTACTACGTGGGCAAGCTCACCCGGATCGTCAACGTCGAGAACATCGAGCTGACCGTCGCTCCGCCGCAGATGACTGCCGGCGCCTCGGCCCGGACGGAGACGGCAGCGGTGCTCGAGGCGAAGTGCACGGCGACGACGTTCATGTACCGCGCCCCGGGCGCCGAGCCGGCGGGAGGTCAGCCGAAGTGAGCCCCATCCGCCTCTCCGTGGCGCTGGCCGCCGCGGCCGCGCTGTTCGCGAGCGCCTGCGGCGACGACGAGCCCAAGACGCAGCAGCGCGGGTCGAACCGGTCGAAGCCGAACGCGCCCGCGTCGGCGGCCGCCGGCACTGCCGCGGCCGCCGGCCTCGACGAGACGAAGGTGCCGGCCAAGTACCGGAATCTCGACTGGAATTCGGAAGACGAGCTCGACCGGTCGGTGCGCGATACCCGCGATCCCTTCCAGGTCTTCGTCGACCCCGTGGAGCTCAACGACAAGACGACCGTGGGGCCGCCGCCCATTCAGGGCGACATCCCGTTCGAGGTCGCCGAGCTGCAGCTCGAGGCGATCATCACCGGCACCGCCATCCACAAGGCGCTGGTCGTCGATCCCCGCGGCATGGGACACGTGATCAAGCCAGGCGACATCGTCGGGCGCGACGAGCCGAAGCGCGTCACGCGCATCACCCGGAACGAGGTCGTCTTCAAGCCCCTCGTCGTCAAGCCCGACGGGCAGACCGCCGAGACCGTGAAGCGACTGATGAGCGACGAAGAGCTGACGCAGTTGGAGGAGCTGTGACCGTGCGATTGGGACCAAGCGCAGCGGGCGTATGGGGCGCCATCTTCGCGATGGCGTTCGCCGCCGGGGCCTGGGCGCAGGAGCAGGCCCTCAACCGCATCTCCGGCGTCGAGGTCCGGGAGAGCAGCTCTGCCACGGAGATCGTCGTGAAGGGGTCGCAGCCGCCCACCTTCACCGTCTTCAAGCTCAGCGACCCCACCCGGCTCTTCGTCGACATCAGCAACGCCGATATCTCCGCGGTGTCCGCCCCAGTCGCCGTCGAGAATGGCGTGGTGGGCGAGATCACGGGCATCCCCTACAAGGACGACCTGGTCAGCATCGGCCGCGTCGTCGTGGGGCTCGAGGTCGACGCGCTCTACACCGTCCGCGCAAAGGGCAACGACCTGTTGATCAGCGTCGACGCCTCGCAGCGGAAGGTGGAGCGGCCGGTCGCGAGCGCGCCCGTGGCGGCGCCGGGGGTCGATCCGGCGGCCGAGGCGCGCGCGACGGAGGCCGAGGCCCGCGCCCGCGCCGCCGAGGAGCGCGCCGCCGCCGACAAGGCCGCCGCCCAGGCCGCCGCCGACAAGGCCGCCGCCGAGAAGGCCGCCGAGAAGGCCGCGAAGGAGAAGGCGCTCGCCGAGGCCGCCGCCGACAAGGCCGCCGCCGAGAAGGCCGCCGCCGACAAGGCCGCCGCGGAGCAGGCCGCCGCCCAGGCCCGCGCCGACCTCGAGCGCCTCAAGACCGAGAAGGCCGCCGCCGAGGCCGCCGCCGCCCAGGCCGCCGCCGACAAGGCCGCCGCCGAGAAGCTCGCGGCGCAGGCGACGGCCGACAAGGCCGCGTCCGACCAGGCCGCCGCCCAGGCCCGCGCCGACCTCGAGCGCCTCAAGAAGGAGAAGGCGGCGGCAGAGGCGGCCGCTGCCCAGGCGAAGGCCGCCGCCGACAAGGCACTGAAGGACGCTGCGGGCGCCCAGGCCCGCGCCGACAAGGCGCAGTCGACCGCCGACAAGGCCGCCGCCCAGCGTCAGGCCGCCGAGGCCGAGGCCGCCCAGGCCCGCGCCCAGGCGGAGAAGGCCGCGAGCGAGCGCGAGAAGGCCGAGGCGCGGACGGCGCAGGCCCGCGCCGAGGCGACGGCGGCCCAGGCCCGCGCCACCGAGGCCCAGGCCCGCGCGAAGCAGTTCGAGGCCGCCGCGCAGCAGGCCGCCGCCGAGAAGGCTGCCGCCGAGGCCGCCGCCGGCCAGGCGACGGCCGACGCGACCCGCGCCCGGACGATGGCCGAGCAGGCCGCCGCCGAGAAGGCCGCCGCCGTCGCCAAGGCGCAGGCTGCCGCCGACAAGGCGCGCGCCACCGACGACGCCGCCGCCCGCAGCGAGGCCGAGAAGGCCGCCGCCGCGCAAGCCGCCGCCGAGCAGCGCGCCCGCGAGGCCGAGGCCCGCGCCATCGCCGCCGACGAGCGCGCCCGCAAGGCCGAGGCGGCCCGCGCCCAGCTCGCCGCGGAGCTCGAGGCCCTCGAGGGTCAGCGCCAGACGGCGCTCACCCGCATCGAGACGCTCGAGGCACAGCAGAAGCAGGCCGCCGCCGGTGCCAAGGGCGCCGACGACACGGAGCGCGCGCGCCTCGCCGCCGAGCAGCGCGCCCGCGACGCCGAGCTGAGCGCCGAGCGGGCCCAGGTGGCGCAGCTCGAGTCGGCGAAGGCCGCCTCGGCGATGGAGGCCCGCCTCAAGGCCCTGCAGGCCGAGCTCGAGGCCGCCCGGACCCGCAGGGACGACACGAAGGAGGCCGACCGGCTGCAGAAGGCCGTCGCTGACCTGCAGCAGGAGTCGACCGACCTCCGCGCGGCCCTGGCGCAGAAGGAGACGGAGCTCGGCAACGCCCGCGCCGAGGCGCGGCGTCAGCGCGAGGCCGCCGAGCAGCAGCAGGCGGCTGCGCCCCCCGCCAGGCCGGCACCCCTCGCTGTCGTGCCGCCGCCCCCGAAGGCGCGCGCGCGCGTCACCGAGGTGAAGTTCGACGATCGCAACGACGCGACCTACATCCGGCTGACCGTCGAGGGCGGCGTCCAGTACACGGTGAAGAGCGAGGGCGAGCGGACCCGCATCCTCGAGCTCGACAACGCGCTGATCGAGCCCTCGCTCGAGCGTAGCCTCGACACGGGCGAGTTCCCGAGCGCGGTCCAGCTCGTCAGCAGCTTCCAGGCGCCGCCGCCGGGCGACCGCGTCCGCGTCGTCGTCACCCTCGGGGAGCTCGTCGCCGACAAGGTCGAGCTGAAGGGCGACAAGCTGGTGTGGTCGTTCGGCAAGCCCGCCCGCCAGCAGCCGCTCGCCGCCGTGCCGCCGCCGCCGGCGTGGACGCCGCCCCCGCCCGCCGCGCGCCCCGCCGTGGCCACCGAGGTGAACTACCGCGGCGCCCGCGCCGCGGCCTACACCGGTCCGTCCCAGGCCATCCGCTCGGCCCCCACGGGCCAGAGCGCCGGCCGCGCGGTCAAGCGGTACAAGGGCCGCAAGATCAACATCGACATCAAGGACGCCGACATCCACAACGTGCTGCGCCTCCTCGCCAAGGAGGGCAACATCAACATCATCACCAGCGACAAGGTCGGCGGCACCGTCACCCTCCACCTCAAGGGCGTGCCCTGGGACCAGGCGCTCGAAATCCTCCTGAAGACCAAGGACCTCGACATGGTCGAGGAGTCCGACATCATCCGCATCGGCCTCGCCGAGGACATCGCCAAGGAGCGCGAGCGCGCCCTCATGGCGAACAAGCAGGAGGTCGAGCTCGCGCCGCTCCACGTGAAGATGGTGACCGTCAACCATGCGACCGCCGCCGACCTCCGCGAGCGCGTCGCGAGCGTCATCAGCCCCCGCGGGAGCGTCCAGTTCGACGAGCGCACGAACACGGTCATCGTCAAGGACGTGGCCGATTACGTCGACGCGGCCGAGGACCTCATCCGACGCCTCGACACGCAGACGCCGCAGGTGCTCATCGAGGCCCGGCTGGTCGAGGTGAACACCAACGAGCAGCTCGACTTCGGCATCCAGTGGGGCGGCGACGCCCTCTGGAGCGGCGCGACCGGCAACCCGACCGGCCTGCGCTTCCCGAGCACCGTGGGCATCAGCGGCGCCGCCGACGACGCCCAGGGCCCCATCGAGGGCACCTCGACGAACCCGAACTTCATCGTGAACCTGCCGGCGGCGGTCGGCGCGGGCACCGGTGGTGGCATCGGCATGCAGTTCGGCAGCGTCGACAGCACGTTCAACCTGAACGTGCGCCTCACCGCCGCCGAGTCGTCCGGTGTCGTGAAGATCGTCAGCAGCCCGAAGATCACGACGCTCGACAACAAGGAAGCGCTCATCAGTCAGGGCGTCAGCATCCCGATCTCGCAGGTGAGCGCCGCCGGCGTGCAGACGGTGTTCTTCGACGCTGTCCTCAAGCTGACGGTGAAGCCGCACGTGACGCAGGACGGCAACATCTATCTGAACATGCGGGCCGAGAACAACACGCCCGACTTCCAGAACACGGGCGCCCGCGGCGACCCCACCATCCTCAAGAAGGAAGCGAAGACGGAGCTCCTGCTCCGCGACGGCGATACCACCGTCATCGGCGGCATCTACACGAGCAACTCCGGTTATTCGCGCCGCCAGATCCCGCTGCTCGGCGACATCCCGATCCTCGGCGCGCTCTTCCGCAATCACACGGAGAGCGATCGCCGGACCGAGCTGCTCATCTTCATCACGCCGCGCATCGTCAACAAGTCGGCGGCCTCGGTGCGGACCGCGCCGTGATTCGAGGAGGCGAACAGGTGATGTGGACGCAGAAGGGGTGGGCGCTCTGTCTGGCGGTGACGGTGCTGTCGGGGTGCGTCGTCGGCGACGAGGACGGCAAGCTGGTCATCCTGCAGGCGCAGCCACTCTCCGAATCGTGCCAGATCAGCACCGGCCGGGAGTTCAGCCTGTCCCGGGGTGTCATCGACATGGCGATGGGCACCGACTACACGCTGAACCTCCTCGTGCAGAACAACATGCGCGGCATCAACGACATCAAGGGCTTCGCGCCCGGCGATGCCCGGCTCGACACGACCACGGTCCGCCTGACGCGAGCCACCGTCGAATACCGCGCGCTCGACCAGATCTCGGTGAGCTTCCCCGACCAGCTGCGGGTCCCGTTGAGCTCGCCGGTGGAGCCCAACGGGCTGTCGGCGTTCGGCGTGGAGATCCTCACGCCGGCGATGGTGCAGGACCTGCGCACGTCGCCGGAGTTCATCATCCGCGGCGCCGACGGCGAGGTTCGCCCCGCGCGCACGGCGGTCAGCCTGCTGGTGAACGTGACCGTCGAGGGCGAGACGCTCGACGGCAAGTCCGTCGGCAGCAACGAGTTCACGTTCCCGCTGACCGTGTGCAACGGCTGCCTCGTCTCCGTGCCGCCGGACGCGGTGAGCGTCGAGGCCGGCCTTCAGCCGAACTGCCTGCGCATCGACGGCGAAGAAATCGAGACGCCCGCAGACCTCTGCAGCCCTGGCCAGGACGCCGCCGTCGACTGCCGCCTGTGCACGTTGCTGGCCGTCGACGACTTCGCCCGCCAGCTCTGCCAGCCGCCGTTCTGACCGACCCCCGCCCGCCCCACTCCGCTCAGGCTGCAATCGTTGCGCGTCGTTGACAATCGTCGGGGGCGGGGGGTAGAACCCTGCGGTTCGGTTCGCTCGTGAAGCGAGCCACGCGAGGAGCCCGTGTTCACCGCATCGCTCGGTCAGCTCGTGAGCAAGGTACCCGGCGCGCTCGGCGCGGCGGTGGTCAGCGTCGACGGGCTCGCGCTCGAGGCCGTCGACGGCATCGGCGAGCCCATCGCGGCCGAGAACGCGACCGTCGAGTATGCATCGGTGTGTCGCCAGCTCCTCAACGTCGGCGACGCGATGGAGGTCGGCCAGATCCGTGAGTTCACGGTCGAGGGCCCCGACCGCGTGACGCTGATCCGCATGCTCTCTCCGAAGTGGTTCGTCGCGCTGAGCGTGACGCCGGGCACGCCGCCCGGGCAGGGCCGCTTCCAGCTGCGGGTGACTGCGCCCGACCTCGCGCGCGAACTCTGATGCTGCCCGGCGCTGGCGCGCCCGCTCGCCCCATGCACGTCCTCGTCCTCAACGGCCCCAACCTGAACCTGCTCGGCGAGCGTGAGCCCGATCGCTATGGCGCGACGACCCTCGCGGAGATCGAACACGACCTCGTCGCCCAGGGGGAGTCGATCGGCGTACGGGTCACCTGTCGCCAGAGCAACCACGAAGGTGAGCTCGTCGAGCTCATCCAGGCGGCCCGCCATGACGCCGATGGCATCGTGCTCAACGCCGGCGGCTACACCCACACCAGCGTCGCCCTCCGCGACGCCCTCCTCGCGGCGCGGCTGCCGATGGTGGAGGTCCATCTCACGAACCTGGCGGCCCGGGAACCGTTCCGGCGGCGCTCGCTGGTGTCCGACATCGCGGTCGGCACCATCGGCGGCTTCGGAGCGTACGGCTACCGCCTCGCGCTAGACGCGCTCACCCAACATCTGAGCGCGAGGAGAGCCCCATGTACCAGACCAGCGACTTCCGAAAAGGCCTGAAGATCGAATACGAGGGCGGCCTCTGGCAGATCGTCGAGGCCCAGCACGTCAAGCCCGGCAAGGGGGTGGCCTTCGTCAAGGTTCGCATGAAGAACCTCGTCGACGGCCGCAACCTCGACATCAACTTCCGCTCGGGTGACAAGGTCGGCAAGCCCGACACCGAGGAAGTCGAAATGCAGGCCCTCTACAGCGACGGCGAGGCCTGGCACTTCATGGACACCCGCTCCTACGAGCAGATGGCCATCACGATGGAGGACCTCGGCGACGCGGCGCAGTGGCTGAAGGAGAACACCAACGTCCAGGTGCTGCTCTGGAACGAGCGCCCCATCGGCGTCGACGTCCCCAACCACGTCGATCTGAAGATCACCTACTGCGAGCCCGGCGTGCGCGGCGACACCGCCACCGGCGCGACGAAGCCCGCCACGCTCGAGACCGGCGCGATCGTCCAGGTGCCGCTCTTCGTCGAGGAGGGCGAGATCATCCGCGTCGACACCCGGACGAGCGAGTACATCTCCCGCGTCGGGAAGTGACGAGGGACGCGGACGGGCGCCCGCCCCGAAGTTGACGCTCTGGGGGGGCACGTCTAGCATTCTCCCCCAGAATCCACTGATCTCGCCTGTCTACGGGCGTTCTGCCCGGCGGCTGGTGGCGGCCGACGAGGAGCCCGCAGGTGGCCATCAATAAGAACAAGGTCATCGCTTCGGCCCAGCGGTTCGCGCAGAAGGGTCAGCTCGACCGCGCCATCAAGGAGTACCGCTCGATCGTCGAGGAGGATCCGGAAGACATCCGGATCTGGCTCAAGATCGGCGACCTCTACTACAAGAAGGGGTCGATCCGGGATGCGGTCGGCACCTACACCCGCGTCGCGACGCACTACAGCGACAAGGGTTTCTTCCTGAAGGCCGTCGCGGTCTACAAGCAAGTCCTCAACATCGATCCGACCTACATCGAGGCCCACCTGAAGCTGGCGGAGCTGTACGTGCAGCTCGGCCTGGCCCCGGACGCCATCGGGCAGTACCAGATCGTCGTCGGCGCCTACGAGCGTGACGGCCGCCACAAGGACAGCCTCGAGCTCCTGCGCCGCATCGTCGAGCTCGCGCCGGATGACCTCTCCGGCCGCATCCGCCTGGCCGAGGCCCACATCCGCCAGGCCGAGAACGATGCGGCTGCCGACGAGTACCGCTTCGTCCTCAACCTGCTCTATCAGACGAACCGCGCCGACGAGTTCGTGCAGGTCGCCGAGCGCCTCCTCTTCCTCGCGCCGAGCGACCTCGACACCATCCGCACGCTGGCCGACGTGCACCTGCGCCGCGGCGACGCCAAGCGCGCGCTCGCCCGCCTGCAGACGCTGTTCAAGGCCGACCCGACGAACCTCGACACGCTCTCGCTGCTGGCGCGCGCCTTCACCGAGCTCGGCCAGCACGTCAAAGCGGTCTCGGTCTACCGCGAGCTGGCGCGCCTCTACGGTGAGGTCGGCGACGAGAACGGCCGACTCGAGGCGTACCGGCGCATCATCGCGCTCGATCCCTACGACAACGAGGCGATCCAGATCCTCGGCACGCAGCACCGGCAGCCATCGGGCATCGAAGCGACGCGCGGCGGCGATCCGACGTCGGCAATCACGAGCACGCAGGGCATGACGCGCCTGGGCGCCGTCGTGTCGCCCGTCGAAGAGGCGCTGACGCCGGCGCAGCAGATCCAGCAGTGCATCGACGACGCCGACCTGTACATGAAATACGGCCTCGGCGACCACGCGCTGGGGCGCATCAACGAGGTCTTCCAGATCCAGCCGGAGCACACCGGCGCGCTGCTCAAGCTGAAGGAGATCGCGCTGGCGATCGGCCGGCCGGGCGACGCGCTGACCGCCCTCGTGCGCCTGGCGCGCGCCACGGGCGACAGCGAGCCGGACCAGGCCATGGCCTGGCTCGGCGAAGCGCTGCAGATGCAGCCCGACCACCCCGAGGCCACGCGCCTCATGGAGCGGCTGAGCCGGGGCATGGCGGCGAACCTCACGCAGCCGCCGCTGCCGCCGCGCTCGATCGCCCCGGCGCCCATCGAGCCCGCGCCCATGGACGACGGCGGCGACTTCGACGCCGACTTCGACCTCGACGCGATCGACCTCGACGACGAGGTGGCGCCGCCCAAGCCCGCGCGCGCGGCGTCGCCGCGCGCAGCCGCCGAGGACGACTTCAGCGACCTGCTCGGCGGCGACGAAGGCGTGCCCTCCGACAGCGAGTTCGACGACCTGCTCGGCGCCGACGGCGACGACTTCGCCGATCTGCTCGGCGCGGACGCGCCCCCTCCCCCCCCGCGTCGAACCACGCGGGAGGCCGACGACTTCGCTGACCTCCTCGGTGGCTCAGACGAGCGCCAGGCCGAGCTCGACGGCTTCGACGACCTGCTCGCCGACGGGCCCTCGAGCGCCGCGGCGCTGCGAGAGGACGACGGCCTGGGCGACCTGCTGAACGGTCCCATCGAGGCTGCGTCCTCGGTCGAGATCGCCGGAGACGGCTTCGACGATCTGCTCGGCGAGGCTGGCGCCACGGGCGTGACCGGCGGTGACGACTTCGGCGACCTGCTCGGCGGGCCGATCCAGGCGGCCGAGTCGGTCGAGATCGCCGGCGGCGAGTTCGACGACCTCCTCGGCGAGATGGGCGCGATGCGCATCGGCGACGCCGGGCAGATCGCCAGCCCGTCCCCGGAGGCGCCCTCCGCAGACGACGACGCCTTCGGGGATCTCCTTGCCGGCGAGCCCGATGCCGAGGCGGACGATTTCGGCGACCTCCTCGGCGAGCCGGCGCGCCGACCCTTCGGCCGCAGCGGACCCGGCACGGACACCGCGATCGCTCGCCTCGATTCGAACGACGACTTCGCCGGGCTCTTCGACGACGGCGCCCCCGAAGAGTCGGCCGACGTGCCGCTGGCCGTTGCCGACGACCTCGTCGACGACGCCGCGCTGGCCAGCATCGAAGGGGCCGACGACGACTTCGCCGACCTGCTCGGCGGCAGCGGCCCCCCAAGCATCGCCCCCCTCGCCGCGCCGGCCGATGCAGCGCCGCTCGACGAGCTCGACGACCTCTTCGGCGCCGACGCCGTCGAGGCCCCGGCGCGGGGCGACGCGCCGGACGCGGGCATCGCGAGCGCGGCGCTCGATGACGCCGGGTCCGCCGAGCCCGAGATCGAAGGTTTCGACGACCTCCTGGCCGCCGACGCGCCGGAGTCCGCCGAGCCTGACCCGTTCGACGACCTCCTGGCCGCCGACGCGCCGGAGTCCGCCGAGCCCGATCCGTTCGACGACCTCCTGGCCGCCGACGCACCCGAGGCCGCCGAGCCCGATCCGTTCGACGACCTCCTGGCCGCCGACGCACCCGAGGCCGCCGAGCCCGACCCGTTCGACGACCTCCTGGCCGCCGACGCGCCGGCCGTCGCCGTCCCCGACGCGTTCGACGACCTGCTCGCGGAGGCGCACGCGAGCCCCGCGCCCGCCGTTCCGGCCGCCGCCGAGGCGGACGGCGCCGATCCCATCGCAGACGACGCACCCGAGGACGACGACCTCGACGCGTTCGCGGACCTGCTCGCGCCAGAGGTCGCGCGGCCCGCCGCAGCCGAGGAAGAGCCGCTCGACGACGAGCCCGCCGACTTCGACGACGCCGCCGATCCGTTCGCGGGCCTCGTACGCGCGCCCGCCGCCGAAGGGCGCGCCCGTGGCGCCGACGTAAACCTCGACTTCGGCGACCTGAACGATCCGCTCGCCGACGCCCTCGGCGCACCGGCGGGGATCGAGGCCGACATCGGCATCGCCGCCGACGGGGGCGACGACGACGGCGACGCCACGATCATGGCCGACGCAGACGCCGCGCTCGCCGCCTTCCGGCGCCCGCCGCCGCCCGCCAGCGACCTCGACGACTTTTTCATGGGCTCGGACGAGGGTGAAGGCCTCGAAGCCGAGCCGTCGCAGGAGATCGAGCTCGAAGCCGAGCTCGCCTCGCTTCCGGGCGTCGACCTGGGCCTCGGCGCACCGGACGCCTCGGAGCTCGACGACGGCGAGTTCGATGAGATCGAGCTCATCGACGACGAGGAGATCGAGGTCCTCGACGAGAACGACGACTCGCCGGAGCTCATGTCGCGCTTCGACGTCGAGGCCGAGGCGTCGAGCGCGCTCGATGCGCTCGGCGAGGACGCCGCGCGCGACGGCACGGCCGAAATTTCCTTCGACCTGGACCTCGGTGACGAGGCCGCGAAGGCGCCGTCGGCGATGCTCCTGCCGCCGCGCGTCGCCGTGCCCGAGCCCGCCGACGTCAGCGGCGAGCTGGCGGAGCTCGACTTCCTCCTCGACTCGAACCTCGTCAGCGACGCCGGCGAGCTCCTCGAGGAGCTCGAGCTGGAGTATCCGGGCCACCCCGAGCTCGATGCGCGCCGCGCCCGTCTCGATGCCCTCATGCGCTCGGCGATGCCGGACAACGACGACTTCGACCCGGCCTCGGTCCAGGGCGCCACGATCACCGACCTCACGGACGAGGACGTCCACGCCCACTTCGATCTCGGCCTGGCCTTCAAAGAGATGGGCCGCTACGACAAGGCGATCGAGCAGCTCGAGAAGGCCGCCCGCAACGCCGAGAGTCGTCCCGAGGCGCTTCGCGTCATGGCCCTGTGCGACCTCGCGCTCGGCAACGCCCCGCGCGCGGTGGACCGGCTGCGCGAAGCGCTCGAGCTGCCCAACGTCGGCCGCGACGCCCGCATGGGGCTGCACTACGACCTCGCCACCGCCTTCGAGGCTGTCGGCGACCGTTCGAGCGCCTCCCAGCACCTCCGTCAGATTGCGGAGGCCGGCGGCCCCGACTTCCTCGACACTCGCGACCGCCTCCGCCGACTCGGCGCATCGGCCTCTTGACAAGCCTCCGGGGCCCCGTAGAATCGGCGGCGCCCCTGCGGGACTAACTCAGTTGGTAGAGTGTCAGCTTCCCAAGCTGAAAGTCGCGGGTTCGAATCCCGTGTCCCGCTCCCGAAAAGGCCCTGGTTTTCCAGGGCCTTTTTCATTTCTGCCTCTCGACCGTCGAGCCGTGGTTCAGTCGGGGTCCCGATCGGGGTCCCGATTTCCCG
>CAUJDF010000009.1 GCA_963169045.1 Myxococcota bacterium | reverse complement strand
GATTGGAGTGCGTCGCGATCCCCGACGGTCGCTGCCGCGTGAACGAGGGTTGCCCCCAGGGGCAGTTCTGCAACGGCACGGGCCAGTGCCAGATGGCCGTGGAATGCGCGGCGCGGCCGGCGGTGCCCGTCGCCGCCGCCGCCGTTGCCGGCGCCGTCGATGCAGGCGACGCCGCCCTGGCCCGACGAGCCGCCGCCGCCGCCGCCGCCGGCGGCGTGGCCGCCCTCGGCGCCCGCGCCGCCGTCGCCCGGCAGGTAGCTGAGCGCCTCGGCGCCCTGGAAGGTCCCCGTCGCCGCACCGGCCGCGCCCTCCATGGCCGGCGTGCCGGCGCGGCCGTCGGAGCCGTCGCCGCCGCTGCGCGGGGTGCACCCGTCGGAGCTGCCGCCGCCGCCGCCCGAGGCGCCGCCCGGGCTGCCGCTCCCCGAGTCGCCGCGGAACGACGAGTCCTGGCCGCCGCTGCCGCCGTTGCCGCCGTTGGCCGGCATGCACACCGCGTTGACACCACCCGGGCCGCCCGCGCCCTCGTCGAACTCGTCGTCGAGGGAGCCGGCCTCGCCGTCGCCGCCGTCACCGCCGTCGGCGCCCACCATGCCCGGCATGCCATCCGTGCCGTTCGCGCCGCGCCCGGCCCGCAGCACGACGCCGTCCTCGAGCGCGAGCTCCGGGGCGTCCTGCGCGAAGAGCGCCACGGACGCCTCGCCGGGCAGCGCGGCGTCCGCCGAGATCGCCGTCAGCCGCGAGATCACCGTGCGCTGCGTGAGGCCGCGCGCCTGCAGCGCGACCTGCGGCCCGCGCAGGACCGTCGCGCCGCCCCGCTGCCAGCCGCTCGTCGGACGGTAGCCACCGTGCAATCCGATGCCATCGACGAGACCCAGCGTCGCATCGAACGTGTATTCGCCCTCGCCGATCAGCACCTGGGACGCGCGCTTCACCGCCGCCACCTCGAGCGCGCGCGTCAGCGTCTTCACCGGCGCTTCGAGGTCGCCGAGCGTGTCGTCGTTGCCATCGAGTGAGATGAACACTGCCTTCGCGATGTCACCGTCGATGCCATCGCAGTTGGCATCGACGTTCTCGGGATCGGGCTCGTCCGTCTCGCTGACGGGCACGCACGGCGCCGCATCGGCGCTGGCCGTGTCGGGCATGCCGCCGTCGGGGACGACCGCGTCGGTGTCGGGGGCGGCGTCGCCGACCGCCGCGTCGGCCGCGACGGCGTCTGACGCCCCGGGGGTGGCCGACGTGCCGTCGTCGCACGCATTGAGGGAGAGGACGAGGATCGAGGCGCAGATCGCCGGACGGACCACGGGAGCCTCCGTTGTGATGCCGACTGCGGCGGCGGAAACTACGCGGACACCGTCCGGATCACAACGGAGATGTGTCTCAGCCCTGGGCCATGCGGCGGAGCACGGTGTGGAGGATGCCGCCGTTGCGGTAGTACTCGACGTCGACCGGCGTGTCGAGGCGACACACCGCCTGGAACGTCTTGACCGAGCCGTCCTCGCCGCGCGCGGTGACGGTGAGCTTCTCGAGCGGCTTCACGTCGTCGCCGATGGCGATGTCGAACGTCTCGCGGCCCGTGAGGCCGAGCGACTCGCGCGTCTCGCCCGCCGAGAACTCGAGCGGCAGGACGCCCATGCCGACGAGGTTCGAGCGGTGGATGCGCTCGAACGACTCGGCGATGACCGCCTTCACGCCGAGCAGGTAGGTGCCCTTCGCCGCCCAGTCGCGGCTCGAGCCCATGCCGTAGTCGCGCCCGGCGAGGATGACGAGCGGCGTGCCGGCCTGCTTGTAGGCCATCGCCGCGTCGTAGATCGACACGACCTTGCCCGGCTCCACCGCCACCTCGAGCTTGCCGCCGTCGACCGTCGGGCCGAGGTACGTCGTGTAGCCGCCCTCGACGCCCGCGCAGAGCTCGTTCTTGATCCGGATGTTCGCGAACGTGCCGCGCGCCATCACGCGGTCGTTGCCGCGGCGCGCGCCGTAGCTGTTGAAGTCGGCGGGCTTGACGCCGTTGGCCACGAGGTAGCGCGCCGCCGGGCTGTCCTTGGCGATCGAGCCGGCGGGGCTGATGTGGTCCGTCGTGATCGAGTCGCCGAGCTTCGCGAGCACGCGCGCGCCGGTGATCGCCGAGATGGGGCGCACGTCCGGGCCCATCTCGACGAAGAACGGCGGCTCCTGGATGTACGTCGACGCGGCGCTCCAGCCGTACACCGCGTCGGCGCCCACCTGGATGGCCTGCCACGGGGCGGGGCCGTCCATCTCGCCGTAGCGCTGCTCGAACTGCTCGCGGGTGACGGCCTTGCGCACCGTGTCGTGGACCTCGGCGTTCGACGGCCAGATGTCGCGCAGGTACACCGGCTTGCCGGCGGTGTCCGTCCCGATCGGCTCGCTCGCGAAGTCGATGTCGACCGTGCCGGCGATGGCATACGCGACGACGAGCGGCGGCGACGCGAGGTAGCTCGGCTTCACCTGCGGGTTGACGCGACCCTCGAAGTTGCGGTTGCCCGAGAGCACCGCGGCGACGACGAGGTCCGCGTCCTTCACGACGGTCGCCACTTCGGGGATGAGCGGTCCCGAGTTGCCGATGCACGTCGTGCAGCCGTAGCCGATGGTATGGAAGCCGAGCGCCTCGAGCGCCGGCATCAGCCCGGCCTTGTGCAGATAGTCGTCGACGACGCGCGACCCGGGGGCGAGCGACGTCTTGACCCACGGCTTGCGCGTGAGGCCGCGCTCGGCGGCCTTCTTGGCGACGAGGCCGGCGGCGACGAGGACGTCGGGGTTCGACGTGTTGGTGCACGACGTGATCGCGGCGATCACGACGCTGCCGTCGCCGATCGTGTGCGTGCCGCCGTCGATCGCGAGCTCGGCCGTCTTCGCCTCGGGGCGCTTGTAGTAGTTGGCGCGCTCGAGCGCCCAGTTGCCCTTCATCTCCTTCAGGACGACGCGGTCCTGCGGGCGGCGAGGCCCGGCGAGCGATGGCTGCACCTGCGCGAGGTCCAGCTTCAGCGTGTCGGTGTACTGGATCGGCAGCGTGTCGTCCCGCCACAGGCCGTTCGCGCGCGCGTACGCCTCGACGGTGGCCACCTGGTCCGCCGAGCGGCCCGTCTGCTCCATGTACTTGAGCGACTGGTCGTCGATCGGGAAGAAGCCGATGGTCGCGCCGTACTCGGGCGCCATGTTGGCGATGGTGGCGCGATCCGGGAGCGACAGGTGCGTCAGGCCCGCCCCGTAGAACTCCACGAACTTGTTGACCACGCCCTTCTTGCGCAGCATCTGCGTGACGGTGAGCACGAGATCCGTCGCCGTCGCGCCCTCGGGCAGCTGGCCGGTGAGCTCGAACCCGATGACCTCGGGGACGAGCATGTAGATGGGCTGGCCGAGCATGACCGCCTCGGCCTCGATGCCGCCCACGCCCCAGCCGACGACGCCGAGGCCGTTGATCATCGTGGTGTGGCTGTCGGTGCCCACGAGCGAGTCGGGGAAGGCCACGCCGTCGCGGACCATCACCACCGGCGCCAGGTACTCGAGGTTGACCTGGTGCACGATGCCGGTCGCCGGCGGCACGACGCGGAAGTTCTGGAACGCCCGCTGGCCCCACTTCAGGAACTCGTAGCGCTCGACGTTGCGCTCGAACTCGAACCTCGCGTTCTCGTCGAGGGCCGCGGGCGAGCCGAACGCGTCCACCTGCACCGAGTGGTCGATCACGAGGTCGCAGGGCACGAGCGGGTTCACCTTCTGCACGTCGCCGCCGAACCGCTGCATCGCGCTGCGCAGCGCGGCGAGGTCGACGACCGCCGGCACGCCCGTGAAGTCCTGCAGGACGACGCGCCCCGGCATGAACGGGATCTCGCGCTCGCCCACGTTCTTCGGGTCGTAGTCGACGAGCGCGCGGACGTGCTCCTCGGTGAAGGCGAAGCCGTCGAGGTTCCGCAGCACGGACTCGAGCAGCACCTTGATCGAGTAGGGGAGCCGGCGCACGTCGCCGGCCGCGTCGAGCCGGTAGTACGTCAGTTCGCCCTGCGGCGTCTTCAGCGTGGACTTGGCACCGAACGGATCGCGCGACATGCGTCACCTCACGGAAAGGGGGGCGGAGCGACGCGCGGAAGGTACGCCAGGACTGAACTCGATTCAATCTGCGGGGATATGATGGGAGCCATGCACCCGTTCCTCGACGGTCTCCGCCCGACCCTCCACATCGCCCACCGGGGCGGCGCGCGGCTCGCGCCCGAGAACACGATGCGGGCGTTCCGGCAGGCGGTGGACGTCCACGGCACGCAGATGATCGAGACGGACGTGCACCTCACGCGCGACGGCGAGGTCGTGGTCTTTCACGACGACACGCTGGAGCGATGCACGGACGGATCCGGGCCGCTCTCGGCGTGCACGTGGAGCGAATTGTCGAGCCTGGACGCGGGCTTCCGCTGGACGGAGGACGGCGCGACGTTCCCGTTCCGCGGCGCCGGCGCGCGCATCCCGCGCCTCGTCGACGTGCTGCGCGCCTTCCCCGACCTGCGCTTCAACATCGACCTGAAGCCGGCGGTGCCCGGACTCGCCGAGGCCTTCGTCGCCCTCGTGCGCGCCGAGCGGGCCACCCACCGCATCTGCGCCGGCAGCGAGCACGACGCCCTGGGCGCGGCGCTCGCCAACATCGCGCCCGAGCTGTGCCTCTTCTATCCGCGCCAGGCGCTGACCGACCTCGTCACCGCCATCCACGCCCAGCGCACGCCGCCCGACGACCCGCGCTTCCTCGTCCTCGACATGCCGTACCGACTCGGCCCGCTGCCGATCGTCAACGCGCGCCTCCTCGGCGTGGCCGCGCGCCTGGGCCGCTGGGTGAACGTGTGGACGGTCGACGAGGCGCGCGACATGCGGCGTCTCGTGCGGCTCGGGGTGGGCGGCATCATGACCGACCGCCCGGACCGGCTGCGCGCCGTGCTGGACGCAGCCTGAATGTGCTAGGGTCGCCAGCATGAGCGCGGCAAGTGACCGGCGGGGGACGCGGACGCTCGTCCCCGGCACGCCGGTGGACGGGCGGTATCGCGTCGCACGGGTGCTCGGCCACTGGAGCATCGGGACGGCCTATCTGGCGCACGAGCACCCCGGCGGCGCCGAGCGCGCGCTGTTCGTTCTGCCGCTGGCGAAGGGGCGCGAGGCCGCCTGGCTCGACTGGATGCGCGCCGAGCTGCTGCGCGTCCGGCAGGTGAAGGCGCCGGGGCTGCTGGCGCCGCTGGCCGGCGGCAACGCGGCCGGCATCGGCGGCTACAGCGTCGTCGACCGCCCGCGCGGCGGCTCGCTGCAGCAGGCGGTCAAGCAGGACGGGCCGCTGCCCGGCGACCGCGCCGTGGCCCTCGTGGAGCGGCTCGCGCGCATCGTCGCCGCGGCGCACGCGGGCGGGCTCGTGCTCGGCGACCTGCGGCCGTCCACGGTGCTGCGGCCCAGCGACGCCGACGAGGTCTCGATCCTCGACCTCGGCCTCGCGCGCGGGCTGTCCGGCTACCTCGCGCAGCCGCCCGAGCCGTCGCCGGCCTACACCTCGCCGGCGCGGCGGGCCGGGGGCGCGCCGTCGGTCCCCGACGACGTGTACGCGCTGGGGGCGCTGCTCTTCTTCGTGGTGACGGGCGTGGTGCCGACGGTCGACGCGGACGAGGGCCGCCGCGTCGTGACGCCGCCGTCTTGGGTGCGCCCCGAGCTGGGTGTCTCGCCGTACATCGACCCGGTGGTGCTGCGCGCGATGGCCCCGCGCCCCGAGGACCGCTACCGCGACGTCCACGAGATGGTCGAGGCGCTGGCCGGCGTGCGCGAGGTGTTCGCGCTGCCGCCCGCCGCGCGCGAGCTGCTCGGCCTGCCCGGCGGCGAGGGGCCGTTCCGCCGCGAGCCCACGAGCCCGTACCTGCTGCACGACATGCTCGGCGTGCCCGAGGGGCCGCCGCCGTTCAAGGGCCCCTTCGACACCGGCGACCACCAGACGCTCGAGATCGACGCCTCGGAGCTCGAGCCCAGCGAGTAGTCGGCGGCCGGAGCACGACGATGCGGGAGATGCGGAGCGGCGCGGTCCGGGCGCTGGCGGTGCTGGTCCTGGCGGGGTGCGCGCAGGACCGCACGACGGGCGACCCGCCGGAGGTGGACGCCGGGGCCGGCGACGCGGCGCTCGGACGCGACGGGGCCTCCGGCGGCGACGGGGCGGCCGCGGACGCGGGCCCTGCCGACGCCGGCGGAGCGGACGCGGGCGGCGCCGACGCGGGCGGCGCCGACGCGCGGGTTGCGGACGCCGCCGTCATCGACGCGGCCCGTGCGGACGCGGGCGGCGCCGACGCGGGCCGTGCGGACGCCGGGGGGGTGGACGCGCGGGTCGGGGACGCCACCGTCGCGGACGCCGCCGCGCCGTGCCCGCCCGACGTCTTCGCGGCGATCGGCGCGCCCTGCCCCGACGAGGGCCGGTTCTGCGGCGGTGAGCAGTGCGGCGATCCCTGCAGCTTCTGCAACGTCATCCGCTGCGAGGGCGGCGCGTGGCGGCGCGTCGAGGTCCCCCCGGGGCCGCCCGACGAGTGCCGCCGCGACGCCGGTCCGCCCGAGGGCTGCGACGTGACCGCCCGCGTCCTCGACGAGGGGGGCGCCACGCTCGCCGAGCGCCGCTGCCGCGTCGCCGATCCGGCGCGCACGTGCAACGACGTCGCGCGCTGCCTCTGCGAGGCCTTCGCGGCCGCCGATCCCCAGGTGGCCCGCGAACACTGCGAGACCGCGCTCGTCATGCCCCGCGCGCTCATCAACCTCTCGGACCTCTGCGCCGCCGCCGACCGCACGCTCGGCGCGGTCGTCCGCGATCCCGCCTGGCGCCTCTCGGCCCCCTTCGGCCCCTTCGAGGTCGAGGCGACGGCCGCCTGCGACGACGTCGCCGCCCGCATCGACTTCGGCGACGCCCCCTGACGAACGCGTGCGCGACCAGGGGCGCGGCGGTCGGGCCGGCGTCAGCGGGCGCGCAGGGACCCGAGAGACCTGTCCCGTGCACGTGCCGTGTGGAGAGGGCGCGGCGGTCGGGCCGGCGTCAGCGGGCTCGCAGGGTGACGGGCGGGCCGGGGCGCGCGTCGAGCGTGCGGCGCAGCGGCTCGGCCCAGGCGCCGTCGGCCAGCGCGCCGGCGATCATCTCGGCGACGACCGCGTGCCCCGCCGGCGTCAGGTGGCCGCCGTCGTTGCCGGGCTGGCCGTAGTGGGTAAAGCGGCCCGCGTCGTGGGTCGCCTTCAGCGGCTCGAGCGCGGAGAGGAACGGCACGCCCGCCTGCGCGAACGCCTGCGTGTACGCGTCGAACGCGCGCCGGTCGCCGTTGCGCACGGCGAAGCCGCGCGGCACGTGGAGCCCGACGAGCAGCCCGCCGTCGGCGGCCACGTCGTCGCGCAGGCGGCGGAGCATGGCGGCATAAAGCGCAATGGTTTCGGGACGATCGTCGGTCTTCGCCGTCTCGAACGTCGTCGGACCGCCGCGCAGGTTCTGCACGAGCAGCTTGAGGCGCTGCAGCAGCAGGTAGCTGTCGAGGCGGTCGCGCAGGCGCTGCCGCCAGGCGAAGACGCGCGCGGTGGCCGGGGCGTTCCACTCGAGCGCGGCCGGGTCGACGCGCACGTCCGCCCCGTCCCAGCGGCTGCGAGGGGAGCGCGCGTCGGACGGCAGCGACTTGAGGTCCGCGTCGGAGGCCACGAGCACGACGACCGCCGGCTTGCGCGGGCGGACCTGGTGCCGATAGCGCACGATCTCGGTCGGCAGGTTCTCGCCGGAGAAGCCGAAGTTCAGCGACGTCGCGCCGGGGAAGCGCGCGCGCAGCGCCTCGGCCGTGCGCGCGACGAACGTGTCCTCGTCGGCGACCTGCATCGCCTCGACGTAGCTGTCGCCGAGGAAGGCGACGCGCAGCTCGCCGGCCTCGGGCTCGGCGGGCAGCGCCGGACCGCGCAGCCCGTCGCGGTTGAAGCGGAAGGCGCCGAAGCCCTCCTCGCGGTAGACGACGCGCGTGTCGGGACTGCCGATCAGGAAGAGGCCGCTGTCGTGCACCGTCAGGCGCGCCGACGCCCCGAGGCCGGTCGCGCGCAGGTACAGCTCGAACGGCACGAACAGCACGGCGAGCCACAGGGCGTATTCGAGGAAGCGGCGCATCAGAACTGGAAGTAGATGAAGGGGGACTTGCCGCTCACGCTCAGCGCGAACGTGAGCAGCGAGACGTGCGTCATCACCGCCAGCGAGAGCGCGGGCCGCGCCGCGCCCCACGCGAGGAGCCCGCGCCCGGCGGCGGTGCGATCGGCGAGCAGGCGTCCCAGACGGTAGAGGCCGTAGGTGGCGACGACGACGAGGGCGACGGAGCCGAGGATCTCCCGCGGGACCGCCCCGAACGAGAGGTCGGCGACCATCAGCCGCAGGATGTCGAGCGTCTGCGGGAACGTCTGCGCGCGGAACGGCACCCACGAGAACACGACGAGCGCGAAGGTGCCCGTCACCGCGAAGACACGCCAGAGCAGGCTGGCGTCGAGCCGTGCCAGCAGCGCCTTCGGGGCCAGCGAGCGCCAGAGCTTGTGCACGCCGAGCAACAGACCGTGGTAGCCGCCCCAGAGCACGAAGTTCCACGAGGCGCCGTGCCACAGACCGCCGAGCAGCATGGTGATCATCTGATTGCGATACTGCATCAGACGCCCCTGCCGGTTGCCGCCGAGCGGGATGTAGAGATAGTCGCGCAGCCACGACGACAGCGTGATGTGCCATCGCCGCCAGAACTCGGTGATCGAGGCCGAGGCGTACGGGTTGCGGAAGTTCACGGGCAGGTCGATGCCGAAGGTGCGCGACAGGCCGAGCGCGATCTCGGAGTAGCCCGAGAAGTCGAAGTAGATCTGCAGCGCGTAGGCGAGCATTACGATCCAGGCGGTCGTCGAGTCCCAGTGGGCGTGGTCGGTGAAGGCGGGGTCGACGACGAGCGCCAGGTTGTCGGCGATGACCGCCTTCTTGAAGAAGCCGCGCAGCGCGAGCCACATGCCCGACTGCCAGGCGGCGAAGCCCGGCGGCTTGAGGTGCGCGAACTGATGCACGATCTCGGGCGCGCGCACGATGGGGCCGGCGACGAGCTGCGGGAACCACGCCTTGAACAGCAGCATGTCGCTGAAGGACCGCACGTGGATGCGGTGGTCCCGATACACGTCGACGACGTATGACAGCCCCTGGAACGTGAAGAACGAGATGCCGAGCGGCAGCACGATCGACCAGCGGCCGGCGTCGACGCCGGGGACGCCGAGCGCCTCGAGGTTCTGCAGCAGGAAGCCCGTGTACTTGTAGAAGCCGAGCAGGCCGAGGTTGCCGATCACGGCGCCGGTGACGACGGCGCGCGGGTGCCGGCCGCGCGCGATGAGGCTGCCGGCGAACCAGTTGAACAGCGTGGTGGCGGCGAGCAGCAGCCCGTAGACCGGGCCCCAGCTCATGTAGAACCAGTAGCTCGCCACGAGCAGGATGGACCGCCGCCAGGCCTCGGGCGCGAAGCGGTACGCCGCCTGGACGGCGACGAGAAAGATCAGGAATTCCGCGCTCGTGAACAGCATCGACGTCGGCCGCCGCAGGCTCCGGAAGCGACGAAGATGCGTCGCCTGGGCTGCCGGCGCAAGTTACGGACCCCGGTCGTCGGGCGCCGGGCTCGCGTCACGTGCGCAGGGCATCCTCGGCGACGCCCGCGTCCGGGTGGGCGATCCACTTGCGGAGGCGCAGCGCGTCGGCGCCGTCGCCGTAGTAGGCGGCATGAACGCCGAAGCGGCGGAAACCCTCGCGCCGGTACAGCGCCAGCGCCGCCGCGTTGTCGGCGCGCACCTCGAGCGTCAGGTGCTCGCAGCCGCGCAGGCGCGCCACGTGCTCGACGGCGGCGCAGAGCCGGCCGGCGACCCCGCACCCGCGGTGCTGCGCGTGCACGGCGAGCGAGTACAGCCGCGCCATGCGCGTGTTGCGGCGGAAGAGGACCGTCGCCGCGCCTGCGAGCTGGTCGCCGCTCTCGGCGACGAGCAGCGCGGCGCTCGGCGAGTCGAGCAGACGGCGCATGCTGCGGCGCGAGACGCGGTCGGTGTCGAAGGAGGCGACCTCGAGCGCCAGCAGCCGCTCGAGGTCGTGCAAACCCGCGGATCGAATCGTGATCTCCACGCCCCCAGTGTCGGCCGCGCGCGGTGCTTTCTGCAATGGGGGAGTCGCGCGCGGGCGCATTCAGGGCAGGGTGTACTCGATCTCGACGAAGGGCCGCAGGCCGGGATCGGGGTGCTCGGCCGAGCAGACGCGCCCCTCGTTGGCCCAGCGCACCGTGCCGCGCGCGAGCAGGCCGTGGTTCGGCGTGCCGCCCGCCCAGGCGCGCACCGCCGGCGCGACGTCGAAGGCGGCGAAGTCGCCGGCCTCGAGCGGCGCCGCGGCGACGAGCTCGGCGAAGGCGCCGCCCGGTCGGCTCCACGCGCCGAGGCCCGGGCCGCGTTCCTCCCAGGTGGCGCCGTCGGCGATGCAGCCGTACTGCGAGACGCAGGTGCCCTCGACCCACGACTCCGTGAGGCGGAAGACCTGCAGGAACGGGTTCGACGGGAAGTCGACGCCGTCGACGTACAGGAAGAGGCGCGCCGACTGGATCACCGCGCCGGGCGGCAGCGCGGCGAGGTCGAAGCGCACGAGGAACTGGCGCACGCCGACGTCGTACGTCTCGAGCAGGGTGTCGCCGCCGAAGTTGCCGTCGCGCTCGGGCACCCACGTCCAGTCGACGGCGCTCACGGTGACGTCGGCCCAGCCGGCGTCGCTGCCGTGCACCACCAGCGTTCCGGCGGGGGCGAGGTCCTCGTCGATGTTGCCGTCGCAGTCGTCGTCGGCGCCGTTGGCGACCTCCGCGGTGGGCGCGCCGGGGACGGCGTCGCAGCCGGCGCAGGTCGTCGTGCCGCTCCGGCGGCAGGCGCCGACGCC
>CAUJDF010000008.1 GCA_963169045.1 Myxococcota bacterium | reverse complement strand
TCAGAGGGTCGGCCGAAATGGGTCGCCGTCGCGAGCAGCCCGATGCGCCCGCCCGCCAAGGAGTGGGGGTGCACAATCCCTGGTGGCTGTACCGGGCGTACCGCCCCAGGGGTTGGGGGCCCCGCGACGAAGGCGGGCGGGCAGCGCGCTCCCAGTCTTGCGGGGAGCGCGCTGCGGGATGCGCAGCAGGTGAACCATTTCGGCCGACCCTCTCAGAGGGTGTTCCCATGAAAGTGCCTGCTGCATGGGAACACCCTCGCACTGGGTCGACGGAAGTGCGGCTTCGGGTCCAGACGTCTGCGTCGGCGCCGTTCAGGCGCAGCGGGCGTAGGCTCGAGGTGCAGCGGCGCGGTGTCGAGCAGCATGAGCCATCCGATCACACCCCTGCGCCGAGGCAATGACGAACGCTTACTTCCGTCGACCCTGTCAGCCGCGGCGGACGGCGCGGCGAACGGCGCGGGCGAGGCGTGCGAGGCGGCCGCGGCGGCGCGGCAGGCACAGCGGCAGCGCGCGGTGAAGGCCGGGCGCGTCCCCGAGCGCGTCCTGGATGGCTGCCCGCGCCCGCCGGACGCTCTGTGGGTCGTCGGGGTCGAACCCGACGATGACCGCGGCGCCCTCTGCGTCCTCGGCCTGGTCGGAGCGCATCCAGACGATCTCGCGTTCCATTCGCCTCGCCTCCCACGCCGATACGACTCCATCTGAGCGGACGGACGTGACGATCAGGTGTCGTTTCGGCGAAACCGCGGCGTCTACTCGATGCGGGTGTTCTCGGGCGCGAACGGCAGGGGCGGCATGGGGCCGGGCGTCGGGCTGCGGCGCAGGTCCCAGCCCTCGCGGGCGGCGCGCACCGCGCGCGCGAAGCGGTCGAAGGCGGCGCCGGTGCGGCGGTCGAGCTCGGCCCAGGCGGCGAGCACGCTCAGGCGGTCGTTGGCGTCGGGCAGCGCCTCGCGCCAGCGCGCCGCGACGGCGTCCACCGGATCGGCGGCGCCGCCGACGTCGACGCTCCAACGCGCGAGCGCGGGCGCTTCGAGCGCCGGCAGCGTCCCCGGATCGCTCGCAAGGTGTACGAACGGCGTGCCGTAGGCGGCGCAGGCGAGCGCCGGTTCGAGCCGCCACGTCAGCACGAGGCGGGCGGCGCGCAGGAGCGCGAGCCAGGCGTACGGGTCGTCGGTGCTGGCGTAGTCGAGATCGGCGAAGGCGGCGGCGAACGCATGGTCCGCGGGCGTCTGGCAGAGCAGTCGCACGTCGTCGAGGCCCGCCTCGCGCAGGCGCCGGACGAGGCGGCGGACGCGGTCGCGCGCCTCGGGGTGGCCGGCCTCGGACTCGGGCAGGGACGCGGGATCGCGCACCGCGAGCAGCACGCCGCTGCCCGTGGGCTCCCAGGTGGCGGCGTCGTCGCCCCGGACGCGGTCCGCGTACAGGCAGGGCGCGCCGCCGACGACGACGTTGCGGGCGCCCGCGCGCCGCAACATCGACGCGGCCACCTCGTCGCCGGAGACCGCCACCAGCGCGCGGTCGGCGAGCGCGTGCAGGGCGGCCGGGGCGAGGCCCGCGAGGCTGCCGGTGCCGTCGGCGTCGGCGGCGACGTGCCCGTACAGCATCAACGGCGCCTCGAGGCCCTGCAGCGCCGTCGCGTCGACCTCGAGCGTCGGTCCGGGCCCGTCCGGCGTGTCGGTCTCCCCGCACACCACGACGCCGTGCCCGAAGAGGTTGATCTCGTAGATCGTCCGCGACGTCAGCCCGCCGCGGCCGAGCGGATCGGGGCGCGCCGGCAGCGAGACGACGTTCACCCGCGGGCCGAACGACTCTCGGAGGCGGTGGCCGAGCGCGAGGCGTCCGGCGCGCGCGCCCACGTCGGCGCGGCGGCCCTCGACGCAGTAGAGCGTGAAGGTGCTCGGCCTCACCTGGCGGACCTCACGGGCAGATCGGGTCGCACTCGGGCTCGCAGTACCCGCCGAGGCACGTGCTGCCGGGGAAGCAAGGTCTCGAATCGCCGCACACGCACACACCGTCCACGCACGCGTCCGCCCTCCGTGCAATACATCGGCGGCCGCAGGACCCGCAGTTGAGGATGTCGGACGAGAGATCGAAGCCTTCGTCGATCCGGCCGTCGCAGTCGTCGTCGGCCACGTTGCACACCTCGACCGGTACCGCCGCACACCCGAAGCACGGGTTGCGGACGCCCTCGTCGACCTGTCCGTCGCAATCGTCGTCGAGGTCGTTGCAGACCTCCGCCGGCGGCGCCCCGCACGCCTGGCAGGCGTTGGCGACGCCCTCGTCGACGAACCCGTCGCAGTCGTCGTCGACCTCGTTGCAGCCCTCGGGCACCGGACCGAGCTCGCCGCCGCAGACGCCCCAGAGGCCGTCGTTGCAGACCTGGCGTCCCGGACGGCAGGCGCCGACGTCGCTGCCGCAGTCGCGCGCGAGGTCCTCGTCGACGCGGCCGTCGCAGTCGTCGTCGCTCCCGTTGCAGTGCTCCTCGTCGGGACTCTCTCCGCCCCGGCACTCGCTCCACTCGCCGCCGCGACAGCGCTGGATGCCGCGGCACCCGCCGCCCTCATGCCCGCAGGCGCGCTCGAGGTCCTCGTCGATGCGCCCGTCGCAGTCGTCGTCGCTGCCGTTGCAGTCCTCTTCGGGGACGGCGCCGCAGCGGCCGCACACGTTGCGCACCGCCTCGTCGATCGCGCCGTCACAGTCGTCGTCTCGCTCGTTGCAGACCTCGGACGGCAGCGGCCCGCAGTCGCCGCACGCGTTGCGCAGGCCCTCGTCGGACGCGCCGTCGCAGTCGTCATCGGCGCCGTTGCACACCTCGGCGGCCACCGGGCCGCAGCCGCCGCACGCGTTCGTCACGGCCTCGTCGGCGCGGCCGTCGCAGTCGTCGTCGGCGCCGTTGCACACCTCCGGGGCGGCGTGCTCGTCGGCGCTGCCGTCGCAGTCGTCATCGGCGCCGTTGCACACCTCGGGGACGGCGTGCTCGTCGGTGCGGCCGTCGCAGTCGTCGTCGGCGCCGTTGCAGATCTCGGGGACGGCGTGCTCGTCGGCGCGGCCGTCGCAGTCGTCATCGGCGCCGTTGCACGTCTCGGCGGCGGGCACGCAGGCGCAGCGGTCGAGCCCCTCGTCGGCGCGGCCGTCGCAGTCGTCGTCCCGCTGGTTGCAGCGCTCCTCGCCGGCGTGCTCGTCGGCCTTGCCGTCGCAGTCGTCGTCGGCGCCGTTGCAGCGCTCTTCGCCGGCGTGCTCGTCGGCGCGGCCGTCGCAGTCGTCGTCGGCCGCGTTGCAGGTCTCGGCGGTGGGCACGCAGCCGCAGGCCTCGAGCCCCTCGTCGGTGCGGCCGTCACAGTCGTCATCGGCGCCGTTGCAGCGCTCGGCGGCCGGCAGCACCTGCCCCGCGCACTCGCCGAAGCGGCCGCCGGCGCAGCGCTGCCCGCCCCCGCGGCAGAGGCCCACGCCCGCCGTGCCCGCCGGTCCACCGTAGCAGTCGCGGGTGGTGGCGTCCTCGCAGGCGCAGTCCTCGTCGACGTGGCCGTCGCAGTCGTCGTCGGCGCCGTCGCACTCGTCGCTCGCGCGGGGAACGACCTCGCCGACGCAGGCCTCGGCCCCGCAGGCCCGCGCGCCGCCGATGCAGACGCCGCGCCCGCGCGTCTGGGCCGGCCCGGAGTAACACGCCTCGCTCGCGCTCTCGTCGGCGCGGCCGTCGCAGTTCTGGTCGCGCCCGTCGCAGAGCTCGGGGTTGCCGGGGAAGGCGCCGGGATCGGCGTCGTCGCAATCCGCGCCGCGTGCGCAGCCGGCGCCGTAGCCGTCGCCGTCGCCGTCGATGCAGACCGACGGCGCGGCGTCAGGGCCGCCGTCGGCGCACAGCACGCCGTCGTGGCCGCAGCCCTCGACGTCGACGATCAGGCTGCAGCCGGCGAGCGCCAGCACCATCGCGACGAGCAGGAGACGCATGCGCCCTTTGTAACACGCGTGGGCGGCGATCCGCCCGTCCATCGCCGCGCCGGGTGCCGGATGCCATGGGATGTGACTAGGCACTTCCGCGGGGCATGCCGCGCCGGCCGGCCCCCGATCCCTGCGCGAATTCGGGCGCGATCGTATAGAATCCCGCGCCCATGACGTCACCGACGCCCTTTGTGCGCATGGCCACTCCGGCCGACATCCCGGCCATCGTGCGGCGCTGGCGCGACCTCATGCGCGCCCACACCCGGCTCGACCCCGCGCTCTACGAGCTCACGCCCGGCGCCGCCGAGACCTACGCCGCCTTCGTGCGCCGCCGCATGGGCGACCGGCAGACGGCGGTCTTCGTGGCGCCGCAGGGGGACGACGACATCGCCGGCTACATCCTCGGCGGCGTGGGCCATCGCGCGCCGATCTTCGCGGTGCAGCAGGTGGGGATGATCTTCGACCTGGTGGTGCGCCCCGATCTGCGCCGCGCCGGCGTCGGCCGGGCGCTGGTCGGCGCGCTGCGCGAGTGGTTCGCGCGCCACGAGATCGAGTACCTGCAGGTGAACTATTCGCCCGACAACCCCGACGCGTCCGCCTTCTGGACGCGTCTCGGCTTTCGTCCCTTGCTCATCGAGGCATATCGGCCCGTCGACGAGTGACATTTGGCGGACTTGCCGATGTGACGAGGGATGGGATAGCTTGTCCTTCGATTCGGCAGGAGAACGGATGAGTCCAGCGGACGCTACGCCGCGACGCGCGCGTGTGGTCCTGGTCGGGTGTGATCCGATCGTGGCCTACGGGCTCGAACGCCTCTTCGAAGAGACGCTCGATCTGGACACCATCGAGGCCGCGGCGACCGAGGAGGACGCGCTGGCTCGCATCGAGGGCGTCGATCCCGATCTGGTGGTCGTCTCCGACGCCGCGCCCGGCATCCGGCGGTGGTACGAGCTGCTCGCGGAGATCCGGTGGCGCTGGTCCGACCTGCCGGTGATGGCGCTCGTGCGCGATGGCAGCGTGCGCGATGCGCGACGGGCGCACCGCCTCGGCGTGCACGCGGCGGTGGAGCAGGGGGCGACGGTCGAAGCGTTCCGCGAGGCCGTGAGCCGCGTGCTGGCCGGCGATCGCTTCATCGGCGCCGGCATCCAGCAGCTGCTCGCCTCGGCGCCGGAGACCCCGCCTTCGGGCCCACTGCCGCGCCTCGATCCGCCGCCGCGCCCGTCCGAGGCGACCCCCCTGCCCGAGATCGACGGCCTCTCGCCGCGCGAGATCGAGGTCCTGCGTCTCATCGGGCGCGGCCTGGCCCCGCGCGACATCGCCGATCGCCTCGGCATCAGCGCCCGCACCGTCCACGCCCACCGTGAGAACCTCAAGCGCAAGCTGGGGCAGCCCACGACGTCGGCCCTCGACCAGTTCGCCGTCGGCTGGGCCCTCGACCACGAGCGCATCCGCCGATAGCCACGATCTGTCAGTGGCCAGGATGGCATGGGCGGCGCGATCGCCGCTCCCGGCCGGGAGCGCCCCGGCTCGGTGCACAGGATGCGCGGAACGGGCGTTCGGTGACACCATGTGCGCGATGAGCGGACACAAGACCCTGGAAGCGCTGGAGGTCCTCGACGACCGGCGTGTCGAGGACGGCTGGCTCAAGCTCGCGCGCCGCCGACTGCGCAACCGGTACGCCGACGGCACCGTCTCGGCCGAGTACGCGGCGGACTCGGCCTGGCGCGTGGGCATCGACGCGGTGGCGGTCGTGGCGTGGCGGCGTCGCGACGGCGGCGTGGAGGTGCTGCTGCGCGAATATCTGCGGCCGGGCATCGACCTGCGCGCGCGGCTCGACCCGCCCGTCGTCGACGCGTGGCGTCCGCTGCCGCTGCTCTGGGAGATCTGCGCCGGCATCCCCGAGCCGGACGAGCAGCACGCCGACCGCTTCGCGGCGTGCGGCGCGCGCGAGCTCGCCGAGGAGATGGGGCTGCACGTCGCGGCGGCCGACCTGCGCGCGCTCGGCCACGGCGTCTACCCGAGCGCGGGCATCCTGACCGAGGTCATCCACCTCTTCGCCGCCCAGGTGCCGGCGGACGCCGAGCCCGCGGCGGCGGCGGGCGACGGCACGCCGTTCGAGGAGGCGGGCCGCACGCGCTGGTGGGGGCTCGAAGAGGCGCTCGCGGCGTGTCGCGCCGGCGAGATCGCCGACGCGAAGACGGAGGTGGCGCTGCGCCGCCTCGCCGAGGACGTCAGTAGACGAGGACCGGGCTGATGCTCGAGTACGGCTTGCTGCCGTTCATGAAGCTCATGGTGGCCGAGCGGGCCACCCGGAAGCCGGTCGAGGGCAGGCCGCTCACCTTCACGTACTCGCCGGGGGTGAGCGGGTCCATCTTCGGGTCGAGCGTATCCAGGCGGACGCTGTCGATGACGTTGCCCGACCCGTCGTAGCGGGTGAGCGTCGCGTCCTGCAGCGAGACGGTCAGGCTCGAGCTGATGTTGAGGTACACGTCGCGGCCGATGAGGTAGCAGACGTCGCAGCCGTGGTCGTCGGGCTGCGGGCCGACCCACGGCGCGGACCCGCCGGCGGGACGCGCCTCCTGGGGGCAGGCGTCCGCCGGCGGACCGGCGGTGCTCGAGTCGGGCACGTAGTGGACGGGGCCGCCGTCGCAGCCCGCCGTCGTGTCGGCGGCGAGGACGCCGGCGGCGATGGCCGCCGACGGCAGCGCCTCGTCCAGGTCGCGGACGCCGTCGCCGTCCGCGTCCGTCTCGGGGTCGGCCACGACGTGGCTGCCGGCGAACGCGGGCACCGTGCCGGCGCAGCCGGGCACGAAGCTGCACGCCCCCGGGCGGGCGGCGCAGAGGTCGGCGAGCGCGCGGCACTGCGAGACGCGTCGGACGTCGCCGCAGGACGCGCCGCGGCAGAGCTGGGCGGGAAGGCCCGTGAGCGTGACGCCCGAGCGGTGCAGCACCTCGACGACCTGGGCGGGCGCGAGGTCGGGGGCGAGCGCCCAGACGGAGGCGGCGACGCCGCTGACGACCGCCGCCGCCATCGAGGAGCCGGTGTAGGCCTGGGTCGGCTGCGGCGCGCCGATCGCCCCCGTGTCGTTCGGGTCGAAGTCGCGCGCGACGACGTGAAACGCCGGCGCCGCGAGCCGGGCCCGCGCAAGCGGCCGCGCGTTGTAGAGCGGCGCGTCCATCGGGTCGACGCCCGACGCCGCGAAGAGCAGTGCCTCGTAGGTCGGCGGGGCGCCCGGCGCGTTGTGGGCGAACGCGGGGCGGTCCCGCGAGGCGACGACGTCGCCCATCGCCCGACACTCGGCGGCGGTCGGCGCCCGCTTGCGCTCCCAGCCGGCGGGGAAGAGCGCGCCGGCCTCGGGCGCGGGGCCGAACGTCGAGTTGCCCGACGCGGCGATCACGAGCGCGCCGTTGCAGCGCGCCCACCGGACGGCCTCGTGGACGGCGCGCACGGCGGGGCGCAGCGTCTCCCAGTCGTCGTTCGCGTACGTGCCGCCGTACGCGCCCGACCAGCCGACGCTGAGGTTGATCACGAGCCGCTGCTGCCCGTTCGGCCACGTGCGCTGCGCCTGCCAGTCGCGCACGGCGGCGTAGATCGCCTGGGCGACCTCGCTCTGGAAGCCGTAGAAGCCGCCGTCCTGACGGTTCACGGTGCCGTCCTCGTCGCGCGCGAGCGCGAGGTGGCTCGACACGAAGCCGTTGCACGGCCCGCCCTCGGGCGGGCAGGCGAGGTGCCGCGCCACGAGGCCGACCGCGCGACCGTGCTCCAGCTGCCCGTAGGACGGACGCCCGCCCTCGTAGTCGCGCGTCGCCGAGTCGGCGACGGCGATGCGGACGGCGGCGGCGCCGGGGCGGCTCGGCAGCGGCACGACCGCGCCGTTCTGGACCTGGTGCGACGCGACGAGGTCGCGCCACAGGACGTCGCGGCTGGGCGACTGGGCGCCGACCGTGTGACAGTCGGCGGCGAGCCAGCCCTGGTCGTCGACCCGGTTGGCGAAGGCGGGACGGCGCTGCGGCGGGGCGCCGTCGCCGACCCACTCGTACGCGCAATAGCGATCGAGCGGTTTGGGGATCCGGCCGTCGCCCTGCGGGTCGCCGTTCTCGTCGGCGAAGAGGGGCGCGACGCGCCAGGCCGGGTTCGGCGGCGCGGGACACCGCGCGCGCCCCTGCGGAAGGACGCCGATCCAGCGCGTGCCGGGGCACGCCGCGTTCACGCCGTCGATCGGCGGCAGGCCCTCGTCGTCCGACAGCCCGGCGCCGCGCGCCTCGAGCCCCGACGGCGCCGTCGGCACCGGCGCCTGCGTCCCGCAGGCGGAGAACAGCAGACCCAGGCTCCCCAAGAACGAAGCTCGCACGTCGTCGTCCCTCCCCGTGTCTCGGCGGCACCCGTTCCCTGGTCGCGGCCCTCGGCCCCCAGATCTGCGTTGGGCCTCCTCCGCATAGGACGAGGCGACGCGTTCGTCGGCCCGCCTGGCCCTAGGGGCCGATGGCTCGCGCCTCGGGCGCGCGAACCTCGCTGTCAGACCACGAGGGTGTTCGCGCCGAGCCGGCCCTCTCTGACAGAAAGTCCGTCACTCGGCAACGAGTTGCGGTCACGGGACCAGGACACGGAACGCGGACCAGTCCGCCCCGGGCCGCGCCGTGCGCAGGTCGAGCTGGGCGCGGCGCAGGGCCTCGGCCGGCTCCGATCCTTCGAGATTTTCGTAGAACGACGCCATGAGACGGCCCGCGTCGGCGTCTACGACGACGCGGGCGGCGGCGATGGCGGTCGACGCGCCCGCCGCGACGAACGCCTGCGCGAGGCCGACGTTCTCCGCCGACGCCTGCTGCGCCGTGCGGGCCGTCTCGCAGCCGGAGAGGACGACGATGCGCGGCACCCGCGGCAGGGCGAGGATGTCGCCGACGGTGAGGGCGCCGCCGCCGGCGAGGGGGAGCTCGCTGTCCCAACCGCCGCGGCCGGCGAACGCGCCATGTCCCGCATAGTGGAGCAGCGAGGCGGCGGGCATGGCCCGGCGCAGCGCGTCGCCGGCCGCGGCGTCGCCGGTCAGCCGGTGGACGGCGAAGCGCGTCGCCAGCTTCGCGGCGACCACGTCCGCCTCGGCGCGCGCCGCGGGCAGGTCGCCGCCCGGGTCGGCGATGACGAGCGCGCCGGGCGCCGGCTCCACGACCGGGCGCGCCTCCGCGGAGAGGTCGAGCGCGTACAGGACCGGCGCATGCTCGACGAGGGCGCGTCCTCCGAGGGGGAGCGCGTGGAGATCGAGCGCCCGGACGGCGCCGTACGCGAGGACGCGAATCCGGCGCGCCTTCGCGAGCGTGTCGGCGAACGGCACGAGCGCCCAGCGCGCGAGCGCCTCCCGGCCGGCGGCGTCGGGCGGCTCGTCGAGACGCAGCGCCAGCACCTCGTCCCGCGTCGCCGCGAAGCCGATCCAACCGGTCCGTCCGGGGTGGTAGAGCAGGGCGACGTCGCCGGGCGGGACGTCGAGCGGGGCCGGAGCGCCGGCGTCGCCCACGAGCGCGGCGAAGGCGTCGTCGAGCGCGGCACGCAGCCGCTCGCGCGATGCCTCCCGGCGGGCGCGGGCGCGGGCGAGCTCGTCCTCGGGCAGCCGCCAGTCCCCGGCGCTCGCCTTCTCGAGCGCCTCGCGCTCGGCGCGGTACGCCGCGATCGCCTCGTCCCATCGGCGGCGTCGATCCGCCGGCAGGCGGTGCAACCGGCCCGCGCGATAGAAGCCGTCGAGCACGCGCGTGCGGGACCGGCGCGCCGCCGCGAAGGCCTCCGCGGCGCGGCCGCGGGCGAAGAGCGCGTCGACCAGCAGCTCCGCGCTGCGCTCGTGGCGGCCGAGGAACGAGTCGAGCCCCTCGGCGAGCGGGATCCGCGCGCCCTTGCTGTCGAGCAGGCGCTCGGCGAGCGTCCACTCCTCGATCGCCGCGTCGATCCGCCCGAGCGACGCGAGCGCCTCGCCCGCGCCGAGACGCGTGCGCCAGGCGAGCTCCACCGCCACGTCGGGGTCCACGGCGGCGGCGAGCCGGCGGAAGTGCGCGAGCGCCCGGCCGCCGTCGCCGCCGGCGAAGGCCACGCGGGCCTCGATGTAGGCGAGCCAGTGGCGGAGCTCCGGGGCGTCGGCGGGGAGCGACGCCGTCGCCGCGTCATGGTGTCTGCGCGCCAGCGCCGGATCGCCGCGCGCGAGCCCCAGCAGCGCGAGGTGGACGCGCGCCGTCGTGGCCTTCTGGAGATGGCGGCACTCGCCTTCGTACAGCGCGAGCGCCGACTCGAGGGCCGCCGCTTCAGCGCCGGCGGGCGGTTCGCGGCGCGCGTCGGCGGCGACGATCGCCGTCCACGCGAGGTTGTTGAGGGCCGTGGCGCGATCGCAGGGCGAGGCGTCGGGGCGCTGCGCCCGGAGGAGGCGCTCGAGCAGCGCCACCGCCTCGTCGAAGCGCCCCAGCATGCGCAGGACGAGCGCCAGCTCGACGTTGCCGAGGAAGCGGATCCGGTCGAGCCCGGCCCGCTCGGCCAGCGCCGTCGCGCCGCGGAGGCTCGCGAGCGCGGACCGGGCGTCCCCGGTCGCGAGCGCGAGGACGCCCTCGTAGTAGGCCTGCCGGATGGCGCCGTCCGGATACGTGTCGGGCCGGACTGGCTGCCGCGCCAGCGTGGCTCGCGCCTCGCTGAACCGCCGCACCTGGCTCGTGCGCACGAAGGCCGCCGCGTGGCGGTCGTCGCTCGCGTCGGAGACGCGGCCGAGCGCCGCGTGCTGCGCCGCCGTCTCGTCGAGCAGCTTCAGGGCCGCCTCGGCGTCGCCGCGCGCGAGCACGACGCGCGCCAGCATACTGCCGATGCGCGCCGCCCCCTCCGCGTCCGCGGCCGGTCTCGCCGCGCGCAGCACGCGCTCCGCCTCCTCGAGCTTCCCGGCCTTGCGCAGCGCCGCCGCCTCGTCGAGCGCCGGCAGCGGGGCCTGGGCCGCGAGCGGCAGCGTCCACGCGCCGCGGCCGCCGTCCGCGTCGACGACGGCGCGCAGCGTCCGCGCGTCCGCGTCGACCTCGATCGCGTAGCGACGCCCGTCGTCCACCTCGACGCCGGCGTCCGCGCGGCCGCCCTCGAACGTGGCGGCGCCGCGCCCGGCGATCCAGACGCGCAGCTTGCGGTCCGCCGGTGGCACGCACACCGGGCCCTCGCGGACGGCGGCGCACCCCGAGAACCACACCGCGAGCGGGCGCGGGGCCGGCGGCGCGGCGGGGGGCGGCCCGTCGCGACACGCCGCCAGCAGGAGCGTCAGGAGGAGCGCCGGCCGGCAGGCGCGGCGCGGCGTGGGGCCGTTCAGAGGGTGTTCCCACGGAAATGCCTGCTGCGCGAACCGCTGACCGGCTGCGCCCGCGTCGCCTCGGTCGGCCGGTCCTCGACGTGCCTTTGGGCACGCCTGCGGCCGTCCTCGGTCGTCGCCTCGGGCTCGCTCGGCCATCCGTCCGCTCGCGGCGACATTTTCGTGGGCACACCCTCTCAGCCGCCCGGCAGGCGCTCGAGGCGGTAGCGCAAGAGCCGCCAGCCCGCGGGCGGCGCCGTCAGCACGTCGCGCGCGTCCGGCAGCGCCTCGGGGCGGCCCACGGCGAGCAGGATCTCCACTTCGCCCGTCACCTCCGGGAGCAGCTTCTCCACCGGACCGGCGATGCGGACCGCCCCCTCCGGGCTGACTTCGGGCGTGACCGCCCACGGCTGCAACTCCCCGCCACGGTTCAGGAAAGCGCGGACGGCGACCGGCCCCTGCGCCGCCGTCGACGGCCGCAGGACCAGCTCGATCCGGCTGCCGGGACCATACCGCGGAACGTCGGCGGGCGCCGGGTCGGCGCTGCGCAGCGTGCGCTCGCCCGCCGTCGCGTCGAGGCGATACTCGGGCAGGCCCGGCCCCTCGGCGGCCGGCCGCAGCAGGATGAAGGCCAGCGCCGCCGCGGCGGCCAGCGGCACCGCGAACGTCAGCGCGCGCCCGACCCACGTCCGGCGGAAGGGGAGGACCTTCGCGCCCGACGCGGGCGGGGCCTGCGCGCCAAGGGCGCCGAGCGCGGCATCGGCGAAACGCGCCTTCGCCGCGTCGCCGAGCGGCGTGAACACGGTCATCGCCTCGTCGTCGCCGAGCGCCGCCAGCGCCGCCCGGTCCTCTTCGGACAGCGCGTCGTCGGCGAGCGCGTCGTATCGCGGATCCCGCGCCCGTTCGGCCCGCGCCGCCGCCGCCAGCGCCTCGAGGAGCTCGTCGTCGTTCATCTCGCCCTCTCGAGGGGGATTGGCCGCGGCGGCCACGATTCTGACGAGAGTTGTTGCGCGAGCTTGCGCACGAGCTTGCCGAGGCGGCTGCGCCACGCGTAGACGGCGTCGGGCGTCATCGACAGCTCGGCGCAGACCTCCTCGACGGCGCGCTCCTCGACGAGCAGGCGCTGGAAGAGGTGCAGGCCCTGCGGCGACAGCTGCTCGCGCAGGCGCTCGAGCACGGCGCGCATCAGGTCGCGCGAGGCGACGCCGGCGTCGAGCGGGACCGACGCGCCGGCGTCGCGGTCGAGGTCCTCGTGCAGGGTCGGGTCCTCGGTCCAGGGGCTGCGACGCCCGCTGCGCAGGATGGAGGCCGCCTGCCGCTCGGCCACGAGGCCCACGAAGTTGCGCAGCGACAGGCCGCCGTCGGGGCGCCACGTCTTCAGGACGCGCCCGCCGTCCTCGAAGAGCGAGACGAAGACCTCCTGCGCGATGTCCTCGACCTCCTGCCGCACGTCGCGGCCGGCGGCGCCGCGCTCGCGCCGCAGCAGCGCCCGCGCCACGCGCGCCTGCACCACCGGCGTGAGGTGGTCGACGAGCGCGCGCACCGCAGCGGCGTCGCCGGCGAGGGCGGCGCGGAGCTGCGCGGGCGTCGGGTCCGGGGGGGTCATCGGGGCGCCGAAGCTAACACACCCCGGGCCGCGGCGAGGCGCGGTTTCGCGCGCGACGCCGCGGCGGAGGCGCCGGCATCGCGCGGGACGACCCGGGCCGCCGCGAGGACGAGACGGGCCCGAGCGAGGACCGTTCGGGACGGGGTGGCGCGGGCACGAGTCGAGGTGGCGCGGTCACGAATCGAGGGGGGTCGGACCACGAATCATGGTGGCGCGGTTACGAGTCGAGGTGGCGCGGTCACGAGTCGACGTGGCGCGTCCACGATTCGAGGTGCCGCGGTCACGAGTCGAGGTGGCGCGGTCACGAATCGTGGTGGCGGCGGCGCGTGCGTGCCAGTCCCAGGGCGAGCGCGCCGCCACCGAGGAGGGCGAGCAGGCCGAGACCGCCGGGCGCCGACGGTCCCGCGGCGCAGCCGCCGTCGTCGGAGGTAGAGGACGAGCCCGCCGGCGCCGGCTGGCACCGCAGACACGGGCCGCAGACCGACCGTGGCGGCGTGCCGTTGCTGTAGTCGTTGCGGCAGCACTGCCCGTCCTGACAGGTGCCCGCGCCGTCGCCCGGGTTGCACGCGTCGCCGCGCTGCTTGCCCTCGCAGGCCTCCTCCTCGGGAGCGATGACATCGGCGACCGCCGCTGCGGGCGCGACCACCAGGCACAGACCGACGAATAGATCTCGCATGCGCGGCAGCGTGCCCCATCTCGCGGCGGCGTCCAAGCGTCGCAGTGGTGTCCGCGAAGGGCGCGCGCGTGGCTTCGCGGCCGGACCCACCAGGACGCGCTCACGGCGGACGCCCTCGACCCGTTCGGCGTCCTGCGCCGCGCCGATGGCCGCCCAGGGCAGGCGCACGCGCCCGACCGGCCCGCCGGGGCGGCCGACCTGCGCGTCCAACCGTCGGCGCCGCGCGGCGCCGGGGTGTTCCATGTCGGCGAGCACGGTGGCCGCGCCCTGCCGCGGGCGCTCGAGGATGTGGTCGTGGCGACGAGGCGTGTCGATGGACCGCGTCGCGCGTCCGCGGCGGCGCCGCCAGCATCCACCGCCGCGCCCCGGGCGCGTGAATGCCCTTCAGCGATCGCGGACGCAGCCGAGTGGACGGACCTGGCGCTTGCGGAGGGAGCACCGCTCGGCACCGTCGGTCACGAGCGCGGGATCGGGCAGACCGATCGCGCCGGGACCGACGTCAGTCCTCGACGCGGAGCGGCACGGCGGGATCGAGGCGGTAGGCGCCGCCGTCGCGGCGGATGAGCGGGGCGAGGCCCAGGCGCCGCAGCGTGCTCAGCGCCACGTGCACGCGGTTCGCGGCGGCCTCGGGCAGCAGGCGCTCGCCGGGCCACCCCGCGAGCGCGAGATCGGGGACCTTCATGCCGGCGCCCGGCTGTGACGCGCGGCGGTCCACCAGGGCGGCGAGCAGCAGCACGAGCGGCGCGCGGTGCTCGAGCGACACGGCATCGCCGCCCGGCGGCGCGAAGCGGCGCCCGTCGCGGGCCACGCGCCACGCGCTCGCCTCGGCGTCGGCCCGCGCCACGCCGTTCGCCAGCAGCCGGCCCAGCAGCCGGGCGTCGAACGACGGCGCATCGCGGACCACCGCCAGCCGCGCCCGCGCCGCCTCGACCGCGCCCCCCGCGAGGTCGAGCAGGCCGCGGGGCACCTCGAGCACGCGCGCCAGGGCCGCGTCGGCCGCGCGCTCGAGCGCCGCGCCCGCGTCGGCGAGCGCCGCCTCCGCCTCGGCGGCCCGTCCGCGCTGCGCGAGCACGGCGGCGCGCGCCGCGTCGATCAGGCCGGCGTAGCGCGCCTCGCCGACCAGCGCGTTCAGGCGCGCCGCCTCGCCCAGCGAGCGCTCCGCGTCGTCGAGCGCGCCCTGCTCCGCCTCGAGCAGCCCGGCGTACAGGCGCAAGAAGGACTCGAGCCGCGGCTCGCCGTGGGCGGCGACGACCGCCCGCGCGCCCTCGTACGCCGCGCGCGCCTCGTCGAGGCGCCCCTGCAGGTGGTGGACGTTACCCAGCGTGGCCCGCGCCGTCGCCTCGGTTGCGCGCAGGCCCGCCGCAGCGCACACCGCCTGCGCGCGATCGAGCAGCGCGCACGCCCGCTCGAGCTCGCCGCGGTCCTGGTGGACGTCGGCCAGGAACATCAGCGTGATGCCCGTCAGGCGCGGATCGCCGACCGCCTCGAGCCGCCGGAGCTCGGCCTCGCACCAACGCTGCGCCTCGTCGAGGCGGCCGGCGTTGAGCGCCACGAGCGCCAGCGCCGCCATGGCCAGGCACTCGGCCCGCGCCTCGCCGTGCGCGCTCGCGAGCGCCTGTGCACGCTCCGCCTCGGCCTGCGCGTCCTCGGGCCGGTTGGCCATGATCAGCAGGTTCGCCAGCTGCGCCGTCGCCGCCGCCTCGGCGCGCGGATCGCCGGCGGCGCAGGCGAGCGACACGGCGCGCCGCATCGCGGCCTCGCCCTCCGCCAGCCGGCCCGCGTGCCGCAGCGCGCGCCCGTGCTCCATGTGCGCCCGCGCCAGCAGATCGGGGGCCGCTTCGCCGCGCGCGAGCGCCGCGCCGAGCGCCTCGGCGTGCGTCCCCGGCGCGTCGCGCGTCGAGAGCAGCGGGCTGAGGGCCAGCGCCGCGCGCAGGGCCGTCCCGGCGTCGGCGGCCCGGCGCCCCACGGCGCGCAGCTCCTCGCGGGCGCCCTCGAGCGCGTCGAGGCAGGCGGCGCCGTCCGGACCATACGCGCCCGCCGCCCAGTCCTCGCCGCGGGCCAGGAACCACGCCGCGTGCCGCGCCTCCGCCGCGGCCCCGCCGCCGGACGCCTCGAGCCGCTCCGCCGCGTAGGCCCGCACGCTCTCGAACAGGGCAAAGCGGGGTGCCCGGCCCGGGATCAGCCGCACGAGGCTCTTGTGGAGGAGCGACTGGACCACGTCCATGGCCGGCGGCGCGTCGGGGAGCACCGCCTCGGCCGCCTCGAGGTCGAACTCGCCGGCGAAGACGGCGCAGCACGCCAGGCCCTGCTGCTCGCCCTCGTCGAGCAGCTGCCACGACCAGTCGATGGCCCGCCAGAGCGTGCCGTGGCGCGCGTCGGGCGGCGCCGTCGGGTCGCGCAGCACGCGGAAGCGGTCGCGCAGCCGGTCGTCGAGCGCCTCGATCGAGAGGACCGCGAGGCGCGCGGCCGCCAGCTCGATCGCCAGCGGCAGCCCCTCGAGGTGGCCGACGACGGCCTCGACGCGCGGCAGCGCCGCGTCGGGCACCGGCACCGGCGCGCGCGCCCGGAAGAGGCGCGCCGCCTCTTCGGCGCGCAGCGGCTCGACGGGCTCCACGGCCTCGGCGGGCAGGCCCAGCGGCTGCCGCGACGTCGCCACGAAGCGCGCGGACGGCGCCGCGGCCATCCAGACGCCCACCGTCTCGGCGGCAGCGGCGCTGACCTGCTCGCAGTTGTCGAGGACGACGAGCGGCGCCTCGCGGCCGCGGAGGGCCGCCGCCACGCGCGCCACGAGGTCGCCGTCGCCGCCGCGGACGTCGAGCGCCCGCGCCACCGCGGCCGCCACGTCGCCGCCGGAGGTCGCCGGCGCCAGGTCGCAGAACACGCCGGCGGGCCGCTCGAGCAGCAGCTCGCGGGCGAGGCGCGTCTTGCCGATGCCGCCGGGGCCGACGAGCGTCACGAGGCGCACGCCGCCGTCGAGGCGCGCGCGCAGCCGGGCCAGCGCGTCGCGCCGGCCGACGAGGGGCGAGGAGAAGGCGAGCGGCGGGCCGGACATGGCGCCCATGAGAACCCCACACCGCCCTGGCGTCAATGCGCGCGAGTTTCGTGCGTGTGGAGCATGTAGAGGCTTGTGTCGGCGCGACGCCTCGGTCACCATCCGCCGGCCGGGGAGGGGACATGCGCTCGATCCTGCTGGGATGGTTGCTGGTGGCGCTCACGGCGCCGGCCTTCGCGGGCCCGGGCGGCGGCAAGGGTCGCCCGCTCGACTTCGCCGTCGATCGCAAGCTCGCCGGGGAGCACGCGCTGCCCGGGCCCGACGGCGCGAAGCGGCCGCTCGCCGCGATCGCCGGCGAGCGGGGCCTCGTGGCGCGGTTCGTCGAGCGGGAGCTGGTGCTGCTGACCGACGATCCGGCCGAGGCGGCGGCGACGGCGGCGCGCTGGCGCGGCGAGATCGTCGGGCGGCTCGAGCCGGCGCGCTTCCAGCTGCCCGGGCTGCCGCAGACGTGGCTGCTGCGTGTCGACCCGGCGACCGGGGACGCGCGCAAGCTCACCGGCCTGCTCCGCCGCATCGACCCGCACGTCCGCGGCCGCCACCGCGTGTCGTCGGCCAGCGCCGTCTCGCTCCTCGCCATCGCCGCCAGCGAGGCCGTCGCCGGGCGCGCGGTCGGCCTCAACTGGGTGGCCGAGGGGGCCGCCTTCCGCGACCGCACGAGCATGGAGGCCGAGGCCGGGCCCGCCGGCTGGTCGCGCAACGCGTTCGACTGGGCGTACTTCCGCCGGGGCGGCGCGCTCGACGTCGGCGTGGCCGAGGCCTGGCGCGCGCTCGACCTCGCCGGGCGCCTCGGCGGCGAGCGCTTCCCCATCGGCATCATCGACGGCGGTTTCCGCCGGACGCACCCCGAGTACCCCGCCGACGGCGCGCTCGTCTCGGCCATCCCGTTCATCGGCGACGCCGGCGACTTCGCCAACACCATGCCTTGCGGCGGTGAGGCGTGCCCGTGGCACGGCACCGCGGTGACGCTGGCCGCCATGGCTTCGGCGGACGACGGCCGCGGCGCCGCCGGGACGGCGGGCCCGGTCGCGCGGCCGGTGCTCACGGCGACGCTCGGCGACATGTTCACGCTCATCTATGCGCTGGCGGCCAACCGCATCGCCGGCGCGCGGATCATCAACATGAGCCTCGGCGCGCCGGTCCCGGGCGCCCTCGCGTGGTCCGTCTCCCCGTTCGACGTCGCCACGAACAGCGTGCGCGCCGAAGGCATGCTGATCTTCGCCGCGGCGGGGAACGACGGCGACGACGTCGACGCCAGCGACTGTGTCGGCCCGATCTGCTGGGAGGAGACCTGGCACTACCCCTGCGAGAACACCGGGGTCATCTGCGTCGGGGCCACCGACTTCTCCCGGCCTTCGCTGGCCGCCTACTCGAACTACCCGAGCCGGTACGACGGGGACAGCGTCGACCTCTTCGGACCGGGCGAGGTCTACGTGAACATGCGCCGCGACGCCGACGGCCTGCTGCAGCCGCCGACGCCCGGCGGCGATCCGGTCGAGCTCGCGAACGGCACCAGCATCGCCTCGCCGTTCGTGGCGGGCGTCGCCGCGCTCGTGTGGACGGCGAACCCGACGTGGCGAGCCGAGGACGTCGAGCGCGCGCTGTATCGCACGGCCCGTCCGGGCCGCGGCCTCGTCCACCGCTACGTGAACGCCTACGACGCCGTGATCATGGCGCTGGGGCGGGTGCCCGAGGAGCCGCCGACGATCCGCATCCTCGCGCCAACGGACGGCGCCCGCATCGACCTGAACGTGCCGACGTCGGGGCGCGCCGTCGCCGACGACGCCCAGCCCGGCTGCTGTACGATCACCTGGAGCAGCGACCTCGACGGGCCGCTCGGCGCGGGCGCCGAGCTGACGCTGCGCACGCCCGGCCGCCATGTCATCACCGCGACCGCCACCGATGCCGCCGGCCTGACCGCGAGCGCATCGGTGAACGTCGACGTGGTCAACACGGCGCCGACGGTGCGGATCACCCACCCCTTCGGCTTCACCGTCTACGCGGGCGAGGTCGTGCCGCTGCTCGCCTCGGTGAGCGACCCCAACCAGATCCTCCCGTGCGATCGCATCACCTGGTACCTGCGCGGCGAGGGGCCGGTCGCGGAGGGCTGCGAGGGCGAGATCACCTTCGCGCGCACCGGCCACTTCGTCCTCGAGGCCGTCGCCGCGGACGACCAGGGCTTCCTCGGACACGACGCGGTGGACGTGTACGTCGACGACCCCGAGGGCCCGGCGATCGAGGCGCGCATCCTCGAGCCGTCCGACGGCGCCGAGCTGGTCGACGCCGACACGCCGGTCCGGCTGCTCGGCGAGGCGGCGCGCCTCGACGGCGGTCCCATCCGCGCGGACTGGGTGGTCCTGTGGGAGGATGAGCGTCTCGGTCTGCAGCGCGCCTTCGTGGCGACCGACACGCTCGACGCCCGCTTTACGCCGCGACACGCGGGCATCGACTGCAACCGGCCCGGCCTGCCGATCACCGTCGAGCTGCGCGTGACGCCCCGCGACGTGCCCGGCGCGCGCCGCATCGAGCGCCGGGTCGAGGTCGCGCTGGCCTGCGTGCCGCAGTGAAAGGTCGCGGTCGCCGCCGCGTCGGGTGCGAGCAGGAGGTTGCCATGCGATGGATCGGCTTGCTGGCGCTCGCCGGCTGCGTCGCGTCGCCGGACGACGGCGGGGACGCGGCGCCGCCATCCGACGCCGCCACGGACACGCTGCCGGCCGACGGCGCCACGCCGGACGCGCTGCCAGCCGACGGCGCCACGCCGGACGCGCTGCCGGCGGACGGTGGCATCGTCGGCCGTTGCCCCAGGGGCCCGGCGGACGGGCGCACCCCGTTCACCCTCTTCATCGAAGGCCTCGCCGACGACCACTGGGCCTTCGCCGCCGAGGTGACGCACGTCAGCCTCGAAGACACGCCCTCCGTCGAGCTCACGGCGGACATCGAAGGCGCGACGCGCCGCGTCAACCTCCACGTCCCGCGCCACGTGGCCGAGACCTGGACGCCGGGCCGCGTCCTGTGGCTCGAGATCGGCATGCGGAACCCGTTCTGGACGGAGGGCGCCGCCGTGGTGCGCGACGCAGAGGGCGGCGCCGTCCTCTTCGCCGGCGTCGACGGCGGCCTCCACTGGCTCGGCATGCCGCCCCTCGACGGCCTCGGCGTCCCCGTCGCGCCTGGCCGTGACTGCCCGCGCCGCGCCGACGCGTGCAGCGGCGACCAGGTCGACCACGAGGTCACCGTCGGCGACCTGTCGCTCTTCCCCGGCGAGGCCGGCCCCCTCGTGCTCGACGGCGCCCCCTTCGAGGTCCGCCTCGACCAGGCGCAGACGCTCGTCGGGGAGCCCCAGTGCACCGACCAGCCCGGTTCCTGGCTGCACCTGGTGATTCAGCCCCCGCCATAGGCGCGACCTCCCGCCCCGCCCGACCGTCCCGATCGAGATGCTGCAAGAGGTCCCGATCCCGCTCCGGTCGTTCGAGCGGTGGGCCGAGCACGCGACGCCCGAGCGCATGAAGGCGCTGCAAGGCGCCGTCGCGTCGGCGCGCGCGCGCCTGCAGGGCCGCGTCCTCTGGATGGTCAGCTCGACGCGCGTCGGCGGGGGCGTCGCCGAGTTGCTGCACGCGCTGCTGGGGTACGTGCGCGGCGCGGGCATCGACGTGCGCTGGATCGTGATCGACGGCACGCCCGACTTCTTCCGCTTCACGAAGCGCCTGCACAACGCGCTCCACGGCGTCGAGGGCCCGCCGCCGAGCGACGCGGACCGGCGGCTCTACGAAGAGACGTCCTTCCGCAACGCGCTCGAGCTCGCGAGCATGATCCGTCCGGGCGACGCGGTGGTGCTGCACGACCCGCAGACCGCCGGCCTCGCCCCGGACCTGGCCCGCGTCGGCGCCCGCGTGGTCTGGCGCTGCCACATCGGTCACGACCGCATGACCGACGACGTCCGCCGCGCGTGGCGCTTCCTGCTGCCGCCGCTCGAGGCGGTGCACGCGCTCATCTTCACCCGCCGCGCGTACGTTCCGCCCGAGCTCGCCGGGCGGTCGGTCGTGTTCGTCCCGCCGAGCATCGACCCCTTCACCCCGAAGAACCAGGAGATCGCCGAGAGTTGCGTGCGGACCATCCTCGTGCACACCGGCCTCCTGGCCGGCGCTGCGGAGCCGGCCGGCGCCTGCTTCGTCCGCGGGGACGGCACCCCCGGCCGCGTCGATCGGGCCGCCGACGTCATCCGTCTCGGCGGCCCCACGCTCCCCGAGACGCCGATGGTGGTGCAGGTCTCGCGCTGGGACCGGCTCAAGGACCCGCTGGGCGTGCTGCGCGGCTTCGTCTCGTCGCCGACGCTGCTCGCCCCGTGCGATCTCGTCCTCGCCGGCCCGACGGTGCACGCCGTGGCCGACGACCCCGAGGGCGCCGAGGTGTTCAACGAGGTCGTCGACACCTGGCGCGCGCTCCCGCACCACCAGCGCCGCCGCGTCCACCTCGTCAACCTGCCGATGGCCGACGCCGACGAGAACGCGGCCATCGTGAACGCCCTGCAGCGCCACGCGGCCATCGTCGTCCAGAAGAGCCTGCACGAAGGCTTCGGCCTCACCGTCACCGAAGCCATGTGGAAGGCCCGCCCCGTGGTGGCCAGCGCCGTCGGCGGCATCCAGGACCAGATCACCGACGGCGTCGACGGCCTGCTCCTCGCGGACCCCACCGATCTTGCGGCCTTCGCCGTCGCGCTGCGCCGCCTGCTCGAAGACCCGCCGCTCGCCGCGCGCCTCGGCAGCGCCGCCCGCGAGTCCGTCCGCGGCCGCTTTCTCGGTCTCGAGTCCCTCGTGAAGTACGCCGAGCTGCTCGTCCTCCTCCCCACCTGACCGCTGTACGGCGCCCGCCGCTTCTGGTATCCCCAGCGGGCATGAGCTTCGACCCGCGCGCCCTCATCGTCGATCTGTGCCGGCAGTTCTACGCCCAGGGCTGGGTGTCCGGCACCGGCGGCGGCATCTCCATCCGCGACGGCGAGACGGTCTACGTCGCGCCGAGCGGCGTGCAGAAGGAGCGCCTGCAACCCGAGGATCTGTTCGTCACCGGCCGCGACGGCGCCATCCGCGAGCGCCCGGCCGACCCGGCGCTGAAGGTCAGCGCGTGCCTGCCGCTCTTCCTCGAGGCGTTCAACCAGCGCGACGCCGGCGCGGTCCTGCACAGCCACAGCCTGAACGCGATGCTGGCCACGCTGGTCGCCGCCGACGAGTTCCGCTGCACGCACCTCGAGATGATGAAGGGCATCCGCGGCACCGGCTACCACGACACCCTCGTCGTGCCGATCATCGAGAACACCGCGCACGAGTGCGACCTCGCCGACGCGATGGCCGACGCCATGCGGCGGTACCCGCGGTCCGACGCGGTGCTGGTGCGCCGCCACGGCGTCTATGTGTGGGGCCGCACGTGGGTCGAGGCCAAGACCCAGGCCGAGTGTTACGACTATCTGTTCGGGGCGGCGGTGCGCATGCGCCAGCTCGGCCTCGACCCGGCCGCGATCCCGGTCCACTGAGGAGGCATCCCGTGCAGGCGTACTGGCTGGAAGAGGGCGGCGCCATCCCCGCCGCCGAGCTGAACGCGCAGGGCGTGCGCTACGAGGCGCTGCCGACCGACGCCGCCGCGTACCAGGCGCCGCTCGACGCCCTGAAGGCCGCGAACGGCTACGTCGAGCAGGACGTCGTCGCGCTCTCACCGGCGACGCCCAACCTCGAGGCCATCTGCGCGAAGTTCGTCGACGAGCACATCCACGACGACGACGAGGTGCGCTTCGTCCTCGACGGCGAAGGCATCTTCGACATCCGCTCCCACGACGACCGCTGGATGCGCGTGAAGGTCGAGACGGGCGATCTCATCGTCGTGCCGGCGGGCCGGAACCACCGCTTCCTGCTGACGGACGCGAGACACATCCGCTGCGTCCGTCTGTTCAAAGATGCCAGCGGCTGGGTGCCGCACTATCGCAGCAAGGCGAGCTGATGGCCGTCCGCCCGATCCGCATCGTCGGCGACCCCGTGCTGCGTCAACGCGCGCGCGAGGTGTCGCCCGAGGAACTCGCCACCCCGGCGGTGCAGGCGCTGATCGACGACCTCGTCGACACGATGCACCACGCGAACGGCGCGGGCATCGCCGCGCCTCAGATCGGCGAGCCGCTGCGCATCGCGGCGGTCCACGTGGACCGCAACCCGCGGTACCCCTACAAGCCCCCGTATCCGTTGACGATCTTCGTCAACCCGCACGTGACCGTGCTGTCGCCCGAGGCCGAGGACATCTACGAGGGTTGCCTGAGCGTGCCCGACCTGCGCGGCGTCGTCCGGCGCGCGATGCACGTGCGCGTCGAGGCGCACGACCGCCACGGCCGGCCGTTCGTCGTCGAGGAGCGCGGCCTGACGGCGGGCACGCTGCAGCACGAGCTCGACCACCTCGACGGCCTGCTGTTCCTCGACCGGGTCGCCGACGCCCGCACGCTCACGACCTGGGCCAACTTCGACCGCTATCACCGGGAGGCATTCGTCGCCCGCGCCGAGGCGATCAACGCCCGCTATCTGGGGAAGTCATGAGCACCCGTTATCTGTCGGGCGTGCAGCCGTCCGGCCAGCTCCACCTGGGCAACTACTTCGGGGCGATCCGACCGCACATCCTGCACCAGGACGACGCCTTCTACTTCATCGCGAACTACCACGCGATGACCACGCTGCACGACGCCGCGAAGCTGCGCCGGAACACCTTCGAGGCCGCGACGACCTACCTCGCGCTCGGCCTCGATCCGAACCGCGCCGTGTTCTTCCGGCAGTCGGACGTGCCCGAGGTCACCGAGCTGTCGTGGCTGCTGTCGACCGTCACCGGCATGGGGCTCCTCGAGCGCGCCGTCTCCTACAAAGAGAAGGTGGAGCGCGGCATCACACCCAACGTCGGTCTGTTCTACTACCCCGTGCTCATGGCCGCCGACATCCTCGCCTACGACGCCGACGTCGTCCCGGTGGGCACCGACCAGGTGCAGCACCTCGAGATGACCCGCGACATGGCCGGCTACTTCAACAACACGTTCTGCGGCGAGGGCGAGCCGCCGGTGTTCAAGCTGCCGAAGACGCAGCTCGGCACGCCGCAGCCCGTGCCCGGCCTCGACGGCGCCAAGATGTCGAAGAGCTACGGGAACCACATCCCGATCTTCGCGCGCGGCAAGGAGCTCAAGGCGCTCGTCATGGCGATCAAGACCGACTCGACGCCGCTCGAGGCGCCCAAGAACCCCGACGGCGACACCGTCTTCGCGCTCTACTCCCTGTTCGCCACGCCCGAGAAGGTGGCGGCGCTGCGCGACAAGTACGAGCGCGGCGGCTACGGCTACGGCCATGCCAAGCTCGATCTGCTCAAGGAGATCGAGGCGACGTTCGCGCCGGCGCACGAGCGCCTCGCCGAGCTCGAGAGACACCCCGACGACGTCGAAGACATCCTGCGGGACGGCGCGCGCCGCGCGCGCGAGGTGGCGCGGGCCGTGACCGAACGCGCCCGCCGCGCCTGCGGGCTGGTCTGATGCCGAAGCCACCGCCGCTCCCGGTCGCGCCGCGCGCCGGCATGATCAAGCCGCTGCGCACGGCCGAGCGCCGCTACAAGGCGCTGCGCCGCGTGGCGCGCTGGAGCGTCGGGCCGGTGTTCACCGGGGAGATCCTGCCCGATCACGAGCCGTGCACCATCCTGTTCCCCGACGTGATCGGCGGGGACGTCGAGCCGTTCCTGGCCAACGTCGAGCGCGAGGTCGCCGCTGCCGACGTGCTGGCGGGCCTGCCGGTGCTCTCGTTCGTGCACGCCGGGCAGACGGTGGACCGGCGGGCGTTCCTCGTGTTGCCGCCGGTCCAGGGGCGCACGCTCGCCGACAAGATCGGGGCCGACGGGCCGCTCAAGCCCGTGGCGGCGCTCCAGGTCGCGGTGGTGGTCGCCGACGCGCTCACCCGGCTCCACGCCCGCGGTCGCCACCTCGGCGAGCTCGCGCCCGAGTCGGTGCTGCTCCCCGAGGATCGCAGCGAGCCGCTGCGCGTGATCGACCTCGGCATCACGCGCGGCCTCTTCGCGCAGTGCATCGCGCCGCCGCGGCCCGATGCCCGCTACGCCTCGCCGCGCGTCTTTGCCGGCGCGCCCCCCGACGCGCACGACGACGTCCACGCGCTCGGCGCGCTCCTGCGCTTCCTGCTGACGGGCCTGCCGCCCTCCGACAAGCTGCCGAGCCGGGAGCGCCCCCTCGGCCCGTTCGCGCACTTCCTGGACGGGCTGGTGCTCGCGGCGCTCTCGGCGACCGAGGCGCCGGACGGCGGGCGGTTCTCGGACATGCTGCAGCTCGGGCGCTCGCTGCGGGGCCTGCGCGACCTGCACCGCCTCTCGCCGCAGGCGCGCCGCGCGGTCCTTTCGCTGCTGCCCGAGCGCAGCGGCTCGCGTCCGCCGCCCGTCCCCGGTCAGCAGCGCGCCCGCACCGACGAGGCGCTGGGCTTCGTCGAGACGCAGCCCGGCGTCGTGGGCCCCCCCGCCGTCCTCAGCGAAGAGGCGCTGCAGTCGATCGAGACGTTGACCATCCACGACGCCGACCTGCTCGAAGAGTAGGCGCGCGCCGGTCGGTGGCGGGCCACTACGCCGCGGCCCTCCAGACCTGGCCGAGCCGACGCGGGAGCCGCCGCTCGACGCGCGCCGTGGTCGAAGGCGGCAGCAGGCCGCGCACCACCGCGAAGACGGCGTCGGTGGCCTCGGCCGCCATCTCGGCCGGGACGTGGGCCTCCCGGCCGACGTGCGCGTAGAACGCGGGCGCGTCCAGCGCGTCCGGGGCCGCGCCGCCGAGGCCGATCGAGACGAGCTCGGTGGGCAGCACGCCGAAGACGACCTCCGCCTCCTCGGGGGGCAGGGCGCGGCTCAGGTGCAGCAGCACGTGGTGCGTCACCGAGCGCAGCTCCTCCTCGGAACCCGGCGTCCATCGGTCGCGGAGCGCCTCCCAGAAGTCCTCGGCGTGCATCGCGTCCTCCTTCCTCGAAGGATGCCGCGGAGCGGGCAGGGGACGCGACGCCGCCGCGGCCCCGCGCCTCCAAGTGGGCGTGACGGAGGCTCCCGCGCGGGGAGCCGGAGGGCCGAGATGAACGCCCCGCCGAGCGTCCCGGGCACCGCCGTCGTCTTCGAGCCGACGCTCGCGCGGCCGCGTCTCGCCGTGCCGCTGCTGGTGGCGGTCTGGCTGTTGCTGCGCGTCGTCTTCTTCGAGGGCCTGTGGGGCTACGACGACCTGTACCACGCGCACTTCGCGATGCGGCCGCGCGTGCCGGTCGACGTGTGGGAGGGGCGTCTGCTGTACAACGGGCTGCTCATCGGCGCCTACCGCCTCTTCGGCGGCAGCGAGTGGGCGCTGGCGCTCCCCACGATGCTCGCCTCGCTCGGCTTCACGCTCTCGGTGTGGTGGGCGGCCCGGCGCCTCGCCGGCGGTCCCGCCGGGCTCTTCGCCGGCCTGCTCTGCGCCACGTTCGCCCAGGACGTCGTCCTCGCCACCGACCCGCTCGCCAACGGCCTCGCCAACGCCTTCGCCGCCCTCGGGACCGCCCTCGCCGTCGCCGGCCGCCGTCCGTGGCTCGGCGGCCTCGCGTTCGGCGCCGCCGTCGCCTCGCACCTGACCGCGGCCTTCTACTTCGCGCCGTTCCTCGCCGTCTTCCCGCTGCTCGGCGACCGGCGCCAGGCGCTGCCCATGCTCGGCGCCGCGCTGCTCGCCTACGCGCTGCTGGATCCGCTGCCGCAGTGGATCGTCGCCGGCGACCCGCTGCACCACCTGCACCTCGTGCGCACGACGCACCTCGAGCACCAGCCGTACACGATGCCGCCCTTCCTGCCCTCGGGCGCCTGGAACCCCGCCTGGTTCTGGTGGCCCCCGGCCACGTTCCTGTTCTCGAAGGCGTTCGGCCTGCTCCTGAGCGTGCCCGTGCTGCTCGCCGTCGCGCGCTGGCGCCGCCTCGAGCGCGCCGACAGGCTGCTGGTCGCGGTGGTCGTCGGCGCCTTCGCCTGGATCAACTGGGGGACGCAGCACCCGCTCGCGTACCAGCCGCTGAACCACCAGGTGCGCTACTGGTACCCGCTGGCGGCGCCCGCGTGCCTGCTGGCCGCGCGCCTGCTCGCGACGATCCGCTGGCGCCGCGTCTACGCCGCCGCCCTGCTGCTGCCCGGCCCGCTGCTCCTGCTCGCGAGCGGCCCCTGGGGCCAGAACGTCGAGATCACGCGCGAGCTCCTCGCCTACGCCCGTACGCGCCCGGCGCAGACCTTCGTGACCGACCCGTACACCTATGACGAGATGCTCATCCTGACCGACATGGACCCGCCGCCCAACGTGACGCTGCTCGCGGGACCGCCCGAGGACGACCCGGCCTTCGGCGCCCCCTCCGCCGCCACGCGCCGCGATGGCCGGCCCGGCGACTACGAGCTCCTCGTCAACGTGCTGCAGTCGGGCCGGCGCAAGGCCGCCCGCTTCGAGCGCGCGCTCGAAGGCCTGCGGCGGGCCCCGGTCTCCGCGCCCACCTGGCGTGCCTTCGCGTATCTGTTGCCCGAAGAGATGCGCGCCACTCATCCCAGGTTGATGCGCAAGCCACCCGCCGAGGTCGCCCGCTTCGTAGAGTGATCCCCGAGCATCCATCCTGAGAGACCTGAAGCAGGAGACCTCGATGGCACTGGCTCTGCCGCGCTACGAGAACTTCCGGGATCCGCTCGGCCTTGCCTTCCGCATGCTCCGCTCGCGCAACCGCGCCGCCCACGCGGCGCTCGGCCGGGCCGCGGTGGCGCCCGCGCTCGCGCCGCTGGACGCCGCGCTGCAGCCGCTGGAGCGCCGCCTGCTCTCGCGGGGTCGCCGGGGATTGCACCCCCTGCTGCTCGTGGTGGGCCCCCCACGCTCCGGCACGACGTTGATGTACCAGGTGCTCGCGCACGCGCTCCCGGTGACGTATTTCGACAACCTGAGCGCGCTCTTCCCGCGTTCGCCGTTGGCAGCGCGGACTTTATTCGAGCGCTTCTGCGCGGCCCCGCCACTGGCCTTCGAGAACTTCTATGGCAATACGGCGCGCCTCCGGGCGCCCAATGATGCCTTCTTCATCTGGGATCGCTGGCTGGGCGGCGATCGCTATGCCGCGCCCGTCGAGCTTTCGGGAGCGGCGCGAGAGGACATGCGCCGTCTGTTCGACGCCTGGACGACCGCCTTCGACCGCCCGCTGCTCAACAAGAACATCCGCAATGTGGCATGTGTCGAGCTGCTGGCCGACGTCTTCCCCGAGGCCCGCTTCGTCATCGTGCGGCGCGACCCGCTGCGCATCGCGCAGTCGCTGATCCAGGCGCGCCGCTTCGTCCAGGGGGACCGGGCGTTCGGCTGGGGCCTCTGGAGCCGCGACGAGCCCGACGCGTCCGACCCGCTCGGCTACGTCGACGCCGTCTGCGACCAGGTGGCGCTCATCGACGAGCGCCTCGACGCCGCGGCGACCCGTCTCGGCCGGCGCGTGCGGGTCGTGCGCTACGAGGACCTGTGCGCGGACCCAATCGGCGTCGTGACGGCCATCGGCACGGGCCTGCTCGGGCTGCGCGGGGTCGACGAGGCGCGCCTGCGCGGGCTGCGCCTGCAAGCCAGCGAGGCCCTGCGGCTCGACGCGCGCGAGCTGGCCCGCGCCACGCTCCGCCTGACGGCGCCCCGCGGCGCGATGGCCTGACGCCCATCGGGGCACAACGCCCCGGGCCCACGCGGCGGGCACCGATGCGGGCCGGGCGCGCTTCCTGCAAAACCCCCGACTCAGGCGAACGGACGCCGGGGCCCCCACAGGGGCCGGGAATGGTCATGATCCTGGAACCGGAAACCGCCGATTTCTATCGGCGCGTGCTCGACATCCTCGAGGCGGGTCGCATTCCCTACCTCGTCGGCGGCGCGTTCGCGCTCGAACGCTTCGCCGGGATCGCGCGCCGGACGAAGGACCTCGATCTGTTCATCCGCCCACGCGACACCGGGCGCTGCATCCGCGTGATGGCCAACGCCGGCTACCGCAGCGAGGTCACGCAGGCCCACTGGCTGGCCAAGGTCCACGCGCCCGACGAGGCCTTCGTCGACCTCATCTTCAGCTCGGGCAACGGCATCGCCACGGTCGACGACGGCTGGTTCGAGCACGCGGTGGTCGACCACGTGCTCGACCGGGAGGTGCATCTGTGCCCGGCCGAGGAGCTGCTCTGGTCCAAGTCGACGATCATGGAGCGGCACCGCTACGACGGCGCCGACGTGGCGCATCTGTTGCGCAGCTGCGCCGACAAGCTGGACTGGGATCGCCTGCTGGATCGCTTCGGCCGACACTGGCGCGTGCTCCTGTCCCACGTCGTCATGTTCGGGTTCGTCTATCCGAGCGAACGCAATCGGGTGCCACGCCGGGTCGTGGACGAGCTGACGCGCCGTCTGCGCGCGGAGCTCGACACACCGGCCCCGAAGGAGAAGATCTGCCAGGGCACCTTCACGTCGGGATCGCAGTACTGGGTGGACGTCCACGAGTGGGGCTACCACGACGCCCGCCTGTTCCCGACGGGCACCCTCACGCCGGAGGAGGTGCACATCTTCGATCGCGGCGCGCGCGAAAAGGACGGACAGCATGCCGGACCGCGAAGTGATACGCCTGGCGGCGGTGGGTGACATCCATTACACGCGCACGTCGCGCGGCCTGCTGCAAGGTCCCGTCCGCGGTCTCGCCGGCCAGGCGGACGTCCTGCTGCTCTGCGGCGACCTCACCGACTTCGGCCTGCCCGAAGAGGCCCAGGCGCTCGCCGAGGACCTGCGGGCCGCGCCCGTGCCCGTCGTCGCCGTGCTCGGCAACCATGACTACGAGTCGGGCCAGGAGGAGGCCGTGCGGCGCATCCTCGCCGACGTCGGCGTCAAGGTGCTCGATGGGGACAGCATCGTCATCGACGGCATCGGCTTCGCCGGCATCAAGGGCTTCGGCGGCGGCTTCGGCCGGCGCGCCCTCGAGCCCTGGGGCGAGCGCGCCATCAAGGGCTTCGTGCACGAGGCCGTCGACGAGGCGCTCAAGCTCGAGCGCGCGCTCTCGCGCCTGCACACGTCCCACCGCGTCGCGGTGCTCCACTACGCGCCGATCCGCGAGACGGTCGAGGGCGAAGCCCCCGAGATCTATCCGTTTCTCGGATCGACCCGCTTCGAGGAGCCGATCAACCGCTTCCGGGTGAATGTCGTCTTCCACGGCCACGCGCACGTCGGCAGCCTCGAGGGCCGCACGACGCGCGGCATCCCCGTCTACAACGTCTCGATGCCGCTCTTGCTGCGCAGCTTCCCCGACCAGCCGCCGATCCGCGTCGTCGACATCCCGCTGCAGGGCGGCACGACCTGACGGCGTCCGTCAGGGCCGGGCGGCGCGGACCTCGAGGGCGGCGGTGACGAGCTCGCCGACGGCGGCGTCGTCGAGGGCCTGGTTGCGGAACCACGCGACCTGGCCGGCGCGGTCAACGACGAGGAACACGGGCAGGCCGACGCCGACCTTCTGCATCAGGGCGCGGGGCAGCATCTTCAGGTGCCCGTCCTGCCGCTGCCAGAGGGGGTACAGCCAGCGGTCGGCCTTGGCGTGGCCCTGGACCTTCGCCACCTCGTCGACGGCGAGGCTGACGAGGCCGACGCCGTGGCGGGCGAGCTGCGCCTGGAGCTTGCGCAGGTGCTCGAGCTCGGGGTCGCTGGTGCACGGGCCGCACCACGTCGCCCAGAAGCTGACGACGGTCACGTCCGCGGCGCCCAGCAGCTTCGAGAGGTTGCGCTTCGCCGGGCGGCCGCCGGCCTCGCCGACGAAGATCGAGTCGCCGCCGGCCTCGAGCGCGCGCTCCTCGCCCTGAAGCGGCTTCAGCGCCGCCGGACGATAGGGCGAGAGGCCCAGGCGCTGCTCGGCGGCGTCGAGGCGCGCCCGGAGGGCGGCGTTCTCGGTCTGCAGCGCCTGCAGCTGCTGCGTCAGCGCCTGGACCTGCTGCTGCGCCGCCGCCAGCGGGTCGCCCTCGTCGGCGGCCTGCGCGGGCGCCGGCGCCGAGGCGCCGCACGCGGTCAGCAGCAGCAGCAGCGCCACCAGCTCAGGGCACCGCGGGCGCGAGAGAGGTCTCACTCGGCTTCCCCTGGTAACACGGGTAGCTGAAGATCAGCGCGCTGCGGTTCGCCTGCGTCTCGGTCAGCTTCTTCTCGCTGAGCCGCTTCGCGTCGAGCTCGGTCAGGTACATCTTGTCCTGGCCGTAGGTGATGTAGCCGACGCGCGTCTGGTCCATGCCGAGGTTCTCGACGAGATAGCGGCGCGTCTTCTCGGCGCGGCCCAGCGCCAGCTCGAGGTTCTTGCGCCACTGCCCGTCCTTGCTCGCGCGCCCGACGATGATCACGTAGCCGTTCTCGCCGCCGATCGTCTCGAGGAAGTGCTGCAGGTCCTTCTTGTCATTCGTGTCGAGCTCGGTCTGCGACGCGCGGAAGGTGATGAGCTGGTGCGGCAGGCGCTGCGTCAGCAGCATGTAGTTGCTGCGCGAGATCTGCGCCGCCTCGTCGACCTGCTTGCACTCGCCCTGATGGCACGCCGCGACGACCTCGTCCACGTGCTTCGTGAAGTCGGGGTCCTCGCAGAAGGCCTTGCGCGCGAAGTTGAAGCGCGTCTCGGGCTGGCAGATCTCGTGGTCGGGGTAGTCGAGGCAGATGACCTGCAGCCGGCGCGACTGCTCGTCGACCTGGTCGCGCAGGTCGCCGAGCTGCCGCGTGGCCTCCATCAGCTCCTTCGTCTTCTTCTCGTACTCGACGATCTGCACCGACGTCTTGCCGTCGCCGTCTTCGGCGGCGCCGTCGTCGAGCGTCTCGCCCTCGCGCTTCTGGGCGCCGCCGCACGCGGCCAGCGTCAGGAAAACTGGAAAGATGTGCCGTAGCTTCATCTGTTCCCTCCCTCAGGGTCTGCGGGCTCTATAGCAATGTTAGGTTGGCCGCGTCCACCTCGGATCGCGCCTCACCCCGCGTGCTTCAGTAGAGAGCGCAGACGCTCGAAGTACTCGCAGGTTTCGGCGAACGCATACTCGCACGTTCGCACCTGGACGTCTCGCGCGCCGAGATCGCGCAGCTGATACACCGTCTTCAATGGGTTGCGTGTCTCGACGACCAGCGTGCCGCGCCACACGGGGGCGGCGCCCTGCGGGCCGCGCCGGGAGACCACCGCCTGCCAGGAGGGCGCGCTCGCCGGCCGCGCCGTCGCCGCCGCCTTCGCCAGCCACGCCTCGGGATCGTCCGCCGGGAACGTGAACACCAGCTCGCGGGTGCGCCGCGCGCGGCGGTGCGCCTCGAGCAGCTCCAGGATCTGCCGCAGCGACCGCAGCTTGCCGCGCGCCGGCGCCAGCGTGTCGCGGTTGACGAGCAGGCACGCCTCGCTCTCGAGGATCGTCCCGCCGTCGACCATCGCGAGGTTGTGCTCCCGCAGCGTGGTGCCCGTCGAGGTGAGATCGGCGATGAGATCGGCGACCCCCAGCTCCGGCGTCATCTCGGTGGCGCCCTGGCTGTCGACGAGCTCGAACGGCTCGATGCCGTGGCGCACCAGGAAGGACCGCGTCAGGTTGTGGAACTTCGTCGCCACGCGCAGCGTCTGGCCGCGCACGTGCCACGCCGATGCCAGGTCGCGCAGGTCGTCGAGCGATCGCACGTCGATCCAGCTCTCGGGGGCCGCCAGCACGAGCTTCGCGTCGCCGTATCCCAATCCCTCGATCAGCAGGCGGGTCGGGCTGCGGCGGCCGCGGCTCTCTTCGTACAGATCGCGGCCCGTGACACCGGCGTCGAGCTCGCCCGCGTCGAGCTTCACCACGATCTCGGACGCCCGCTGGAACCACACCTCGACGGGCGGGTCGAGGTCGAGGAGGCCGCGGTAGCTGCGCGATGAGCTGCGCTTGATCTTGAGGCCGGCGGCGCGCAGGTGCTCGAGCGTGGCGTCGGCGAGGGCGCCCTTGCTCGGGATGGCGAAGCGGAGCGGCTCGGCGCGTTCAGCCATGGGGCCAGAACCACCTGCGGACGGCGTCGACGTCGCCGAGCGGCAGCGACTGCTGGGTGCGGCGCGCCATGTCCTTGAGCAGAAAGCGGTTTTCGGACACTTCGGCCTCGCCGATCAGCGCGACGTAGGGGATGTCGCGCGCCACCGCGTACTGGAGGGCGGCGCGCGGGCCGCGGACGGCGACCTCGAGCTCGGCGACGAGGCCGGCGGCGCGCAGGTCGCGGGCGAGCGCGAGCGCCGGTCCCACCTCGCCCTCGGCGACCGGGACGACCAGGACCTGCGGCGGCGGGGCGACGGCGTCGCCGACGAACTCGGCCAGCCGCCCCTCGAAGCCCGCCACCGGCACCTCGTCGCCGTCGGGACCGGACACGCGCCCGCACCACCCTTCGACGGCGTCCAGCGTGAAGGCGAGCTCGTCGTCGCGCAGCTCGCCGGCGCGCAGCCCGCCGTCGAAGACGAGCCCGTCGGCCGAGAAGCCGAGCGCGCCGAGGCCGCCGGCGACGGCGTCGACCGGCGCCAGCGCGTCGCCGAGCAGCTGGACCAGGGTCGGCCGGGCCATCACCCAGGCCTTGCGCAGCCCGACGAGCGCGCCGAGGGGCCCGAGCGCCTCGCGGCCGCGTTCGCGGTGGCGCGCGGCCTCGATGCGTCGCAGCAGGTTGTCGACGACGTCCTCGGGGCGACGCCGCCCGATGAAGCGCACGTCGAGCGCCGCGAGCAGGTCGAGGAGGACGGCGCGCTGCTGCTCGGCGGGCAGGTGGCCGAGCGCCTCGGCGCCCGGCGCGCCGAGCGTGGCCAGGGCGGCCTCGACCGTGCGCTGCCGCCCGCCGTCGTTCACCGGCGCCGGCGGCGACCGAAGGTCGGCGAACGCGTCGCGGCGGCGCTCCGGCGGCACGCCGTGCCGATCGAAGAGCGTGGCGGCGAGCGCCCCGGTGTTGAACGCGAGCGGCGCGCCCTCGGCGCGCAGGTCCCGCGCGAGGTCGACCACCTCCAGAAACGCCGCCGTCCCCGCGGCGCCGACGAGCTGCACGCCGAGGCGGTGCTCGACCGCGAGGTCGTTGGGGTGCTCGGGCCGGTAGCGGGCGACGGCGCCGATCTGGAAGAGCCGCCGCGGCCGGCGGGCCCCGGCGTGGCGCACGAGCCCGCCGGCGAGCTCCGCCGGCAGCATGACCGGCTCGTCGCGGCGCGTGCGGAACTGCGCGCGCTGGTGCACGGGCACCGACCGCGGCGCTTCGGGCTCGCCGCCGGGCACGACGAGGTCGGGCGGGACCTCCTCGTAGCCGGCGCGCGTCAGGCGCGCGCGCAGGTCGGCGAGAATGGGGGCGGGGACGGGGTCGCGCACGGCGCGCGAGTCTAGTACATGTGCGTCCCGAAAGGCAGAAACGCCCGGTGACCCGCATGCTGGATCTGACCCCCACCGCGACGGACGCGCCGCTCGTCCTCGACGGCCGCTCGCTCGCCATCCCCGACGTCGTGGCCGTCGCCCGCCACCGCCGCCGCGTCGCCATCGCGCCCGAGGCGGTGGAGCGCATGGCGCGCTGCCGCCAGATGGTCGAGCTCCTCGTCGAGCGCGGCGAGAAGGTCTACGGCCTCACCACGGGCTTCGGGAAGCTGCGCGACGTCGCCATCGACCCCAGCCGCACCGAGAGGCTGCAGGAGAACCTCATCGTCAGCCACGCCGCCGGCGTGGGGCGCCCGTTCGCCGAGGACGTGGTGCGCGCCGCCATCCTGCTGCGCGCCAACACGCTGTGCCGCGGCAACTCCGGCATCCGGCCCGAGGTGGTGCAGGTCTTCGTCGACATGCTCAACGACGACGTCTACCCGCACGTGCCGGAGCAGGGCTCCGTCGGCTGCAGCGGCGACCTCGCCCCGCTCTCGCACGTGGCGCTGCTGCTCATGGGGCACCCGCAGGCGCGGTTCTACGAACGCCGGGGCCCGGCGGCGGCCTGCGTCGCGGACCCGCGCGACGGCGACTTCGTGGCGTTCCCCGCGCCGGAAGACCTCGACGCGGTCGCCGCCGCGCAGGGCTGGCGCGCGTTCCGCCCGGTCCGGCTGCAGGCCAAGGAGGGCCTCGCGGCGAACAACGGCACGCAGTTCATGACCGGGCAGGCCTGCCTGACGCTTCACGACGCCTGGATCACCTTGCGTTACGCGGAGTTGGCGGCTTCGCTCTCGCTCGAGGCGAACCGCGGCGTGCTCGACGCGTACGACCCGCGCCTGCACGCGGTCCGCGACCTGCCGGGGCAGGCCGCGTGCGCGCGTCGCGTCGCCCGGTACGTGGGCGGCAGCGAGATCCTCGGCCTCTACCTGAACTCGGGGTACGTGCTGCGCGCGCGGCACGACCTCGACGCGGCGCTCGACCACCTCGAGGAGGTCGCCGAGGCGCAGGGCACGTCCGAGGCCACCCTCGAGCTGCGGCGCAAGGTGTCCGAGCTCGACGCGCGCCTGCCGCACCTCTTCCCGGACGAGGCCGAGATCGCGCGGCTGTCGGCGCTGACGCCCCGCGAGCAGATCGCGTGGGGCGACGCGCACCTGGCGGCGGTCCGCCGCGACGCGTCGTCGTGCCTGCGCGCCGTGCAGGCGCCCGACTTCCCGGACACGCCGGCGCGCGCCAAGGTCGAGGAGGCGCTCGTCCGCGCGCTGGCGCACCTGCGCGAGGCGGTGCCGCGCGCCCCGCTCGTGCAGGACGACTACTCGATCCGCTGCTTCCCGCAGGTGGCGGCGTGCGCGTGGCGCGCCGTCGAGCACGTGGTCTCGGTCATCGAGGTGGAGATCAACGCCGCGACCGACAATCCGCTGCTGTTTCCGCCGGATCCGCCGGGCCCCATGGATCTCGCGTCGTACCGGGCGTGGCTCGCGACCGAGGCGTGGGACGAGGTCGCGCGCGGCGTGCTCGGCGGCGGCAACTTCCACGGCGAGCCGATCGCCATCGGCATGGACTACCTGGCGATCGCGATGGCCGAGATCGGTTCGATCTCGGAGCGGCGCGTGGCGCACCTCGTCGACGAGGCCGTGTCGCGCGGGCTGCCGGGCTTCCTGATCGAAGCGACGGGCCTCAACTCCGGCTTCATGATCCCGCAGTACACGGCGGCGGCGCTGGTGTCCGAGAACAAGGTGCTGTGCCACCCGGCGAGCGTCGACTCGATCCCCACGTGCGCGAACTCCGAGGACCACAACAGCATGGGGAGCATCGCCTCGCGCAAGGCCGCGCTGGTGGTGACGAACGTGCGGCGCGTGGTGGCGATCGAGGTGCTGTCCGCGTTCCAGGGCCTGCACTTCCGGCGGCCGCTGCGGCCGGGGACGATGCTGCGCCGGTTCGTCGACGCGCTCGAGGCGGGCGGTGTGCATCCGCTCGAGGAGGACGCCGTGATGGCGCCGATCATGGCGCGGGTGGAGGGCCTGCTGGATTCGCCGGCGCTGCGGGCCTGCCTGCTGCCGCCCGAGTGACCGCCTACTGCAGCTCCCAGGCGGTCCGGTACACGCCCGCCATCTCCACGTACGCCAGCATCTCGCGGTAGAACTCGAGCGCGCACAGCGTGCCCGTGTCGCCCACGACGAGCAGCTTCCGGCGCGCCCGCGTCCAGGCCACGTTCATGCGGCGCACGTCCGCGAGGAAGCCGACCTCGCCCACGTCGTTCGACCGCACCATCGAGACGACGACGGCCTCTTTCTCACGGCCCTGAAAGCCGTCGACGGTGCCCACCTCGATGCCGTCGACGCCCCGCAGCAGGTCCCGCAGCAGGCGCACCTGCGCCGAATACGGCGCGATCACGGCCATCTGCGGTCCGGTGAGGCCCGCGTCGATCAGGTCGCGGACCAGCCGCGAGACGAGCGCGGCCTCCTCCGGGTTGGCCACGCTCTCTCCGTCGGCGCCGCGCTCCTCGGAGAAGCCCATGCCCGCCGTGTCGATCCACTCGAGCGGCGTCGACGTCAGCGGCACGTCCTTTACGCCCTCGAGATCGCGCAGCAGGTGCCCCGCCACCGATGGAGACGCGTGCAGGCGCCCCTCGTAGAAGTGCATCGAGGGGAAATCCATGATCGCGGCGTGCATGCGGTACTGGATCTCGAGCAGGCTGCGCACGCGGTCGCCCCACTGCGCGACGGCGCGCTCGAACAGGGTGACGCCGAGCCCCTGGCGCTGCGCGTCGAGGCTGAGGATGGTCGGCGGCAGCTGGTGGTGGTCGCCGGCGAGCACGAGGCGCGCCTCCTCGTTCGCGTGCAGCAGCGCGAGGATCACCGCCGGCGCCGTGGCCTGCGTCGCCTCGTCGACGACGATCCAGTCGAAGGTGCGCTCGTCCAGCAGCGTCGAGCCGGCGCCCGTCAGCGTCGTGCAGACGATGCGGGCGCGGTCGAGGATGTGCTCGACGGCCTGCTTCTCCATGCGCTTGGTGTCGGCGAGCAGGCGGCCGATCTCGCGGCCGAGGCCGCGGCGCTCGTCGCGCGCGTCGGCGGGGTGCAGGCGGCCGCGCCGGACGCGCTCGTCGAGGTGGTCGCGGGCCATCATCAGGCGGCGGGCGGCGCCCAGGAACGTGCGCGAGAGCTGGTAGGTCTCGTCCTCCTGCACCACGAGGTCGAGGGTGGCGTGGCGCAGGGCGGGGGTGACGCGCGCGGGGTGGCCGACGCGCAGGACGGGCTCGCCTTGGGCGAGCAGACGCTCGACGACGTTGTCGACGGCGGTGTTGCTGGCGGCGACGAGCAGGACGCGGCCGTCGCGCCGGCGCGCCTGGCGCAGCACCTCCACGAGCGCCGTCGTCTTGCCGGTGCCCGGCGGCCCGTGCACGAGCGCCAGGTCGCGCGCGGCCAGCACGCGCCGCACCGCGTGCCGCTGCGAGTCGTTGAGGTGCGCGTCGAGGAAGTCGACCTCGGGCACCTCCGGCTCGAACCGCGGATCGCCCTGCCCCTCGCCGAACAGCAGCTCGCGCAGGCGGCCGACGCGCGTGCGGCTCTTCGCCTGGCCGAAGGTGCGCAACCCCTCGACCTGACGGCGGAAAGTGACCTGGTCCGGCGCCTGGACGAGCGCGACGCGGTCGTTCAGGACGGGATCGGGGGGCGGATCGTCGAAGGCCACGAGCACGCGCTCGGCGCTGCGCTCGGCGATGGTGCCGGCGGGGCCCTCGACGGTGGCGCCGCGGTCGATCCACGCCACGCGCACGATGTCGCCGACGCCGAGCCGCGTGTCGCCGAGCGGCGCCCCCTCGCGCTTGTGGCGGAACGAGACGAGCGCGCGGCCACCGAGGCCGTGGCCCTCGTCGCGCCCCACGAGGTCGCGCAGCGCGAGGCCGGCGTCGAGGAAGGCCTGGAGGCCGCGCTCGCGCAGCAGCGCGCCGTGGCGCGCGATCTCCTCGTCGCGCTCGAGCTCCAGCAGTCTGCGGAGCTCATCGAGAGTCTGCTCGGCCAGGGGGCTCGCCATCGATCCGACCTCTCAGCGCGGGACCATCGCCGTGACGCAGCGGAACAGGCCCAGGTAGCGCCCGAGCAGCGTGGCGTCGACGAAGCGGGGCGCCCAGCCGCGCTCGCGGAAGAACTCGGCCCACGTCCGCTCGTACTCGCGGATGAGCGCGCGCCAGGGCTCGGCGCGGTCCGGGGCGTCGAAGGACGGCAGCACCACGGCGGCGACGTCGGCGGTGCGGACGAGCACGGCGTTCGTCGGCGAGTAGACGACCATGTCGCGCTCGTCGGCGTCGGCCTCGACGCTCGGCATCAGCAGCGGCGGCATCATCGGCAGCCGGCGCACGGTGAAGCCCCGCTTCGTCAGGCGGGCGGCCTGATCGTCGAGGAAGTTGCGCACGTCGAGCGCGAGCGCCTCTTCCTCCTCGTCGCCGAGCAGCGCGATCGCCTCGTCGCGTACCTCGGGCACCAGGAGCGTCTTCGGCCCCAGCGCCATCAGGTAGAGGTCCACGTGCCCGGTCGCCTCGCGCGGCAGCGGCGGCAGCACGACGACGTCGCGGAGGGGACGCCCGACGGCGCGCGCGAGAATCTTCAGCACTTCCGCTGGTTTACGCGGCCGGTAGCCCCGGGCGGCGAGCTCGGGGAGGGGCCGCGCGTTGTCCTCGAGCAGCCGGTCGGTGACGAAGACCGTGCGGCCGGTGGAGACGAGGTTGCCGTTCTCGTGCAGCAGCGGCAGGACGCGCTCGCCGGCGGTGGTCGGGCGCATGCGGTTGGGGTTCGGCGACAGAGAGCGCAGCGCGGCGAGCGAACCGTCGGCGCGGCGCACATACAACGGCTGGTAGTCGCGCATCCACAGCAGGGTGGTGTCGTCGCCCGACGCGGCGGCCACGGCGTGCCGCGGGCCGAGGAGCGCCGACAGCGTCCGAGGCAGCTCGGGCACCAGCTCGGCGAGGCTCGCGTGGGTGGTGATGGCCGCCACCGGCGCGAAGTCGGGCACCGGACCCGGCCCCGACGGCGCGTCGGCGCCCTCGGGCGCGGCCGCGAGCGCGGCGCCCGCGAGCAGGACCCATGAGACGGCGATGCGGGCGAGGTTCCGCGGCGACATGCGTGGCGACATCGTACGCGCGGCGCACGCCCGGATGCACGCGCCGCCGTGTTATCCTGCCCGGCGCCCCGTCCCGAAGGATTCCGCGATGTTCCGATCCATGGTCCCCGTGCTGCTCGGCGTTGCGCTCGCCGCCGCCGCGTCGGCCCAGCAGGCGCCGCCGTCCGCGCCGCCGGCGCCGTCCGCGCCACCTGCGCCCGCGTCCGGGCCCGCGCCCGAAAAGAAGCCCGCGTCGAAGCCGCCCGCGCCCCCGTCCGTCCCGCTCGACGACCCCGATGCCGACGATCTCCCCGTCGACGACGGCGACCGCGTCCTCGAGGAAGACGTCGAGTACTAGGGAGCGTTCGAGGGCGCATGTCGCGACAAGCCTGGCGCCCCGTCCTGCCGGAGCGCCTCGTGACCGAGGTGACGGCCGGCAACTGCGTGGCCTTCGTGGGCGCGGGCTTCTCGGCCTGCGCGCTGCCCGACTGGCGCGAGCTGCTCTTGCGGCTCGCCCGCGAAGTCGCGCCGAGCGACGTCGCCGAGCGCGTCGAGCGCATCGTGCAGGCCGGCCACACGCGCCACTTCGAGCGCGAGGTCGCCGCGCAGATCATCCGCGACGCCGTCGAGCCCGACCGCTTCATGGCGGCGCTGCGCGGCCTCATCGGCCGCCCGCTCGAGGCGCTCGACGCCGAGCAGCGCCGCCGCGCCGAGGACCGTCTCCGCTGGCTGCGCGGCACGCCCTTCGCGGCGGTCGTCACCACGAACTTCGACGAGCTGCTGCCGGGTATCCTCCCGGGGCCGCGCGCCTACCGCGAGCTGCTGCGCCCGCAGCGGTCCCGCTGGCACGAGGAGCGCTACTGGCGCGCCGACGGCGACGCGGGGCCCACCGTGCTCAAGCTGCACGGCGACGTGGCCCACGGCCACCACGAGTCGCTCGTCTTCTGCCGCCGCGACTACCGCGACCGCCTCTACCGCGACCCGGGCTACCTGAACTTCCTGCGGGCGCTCTTCGCGCGGCACACGGTGCTCTACCTCGGATTCTCCTTTACGGACGCGTACTTCGGGGAGCTGCGCTCCGAGCTGCTGGCGCTGATCGGGCACGATCCGGGCGACCGGCCGGTGGCCTACGCGGTGATCAACGACGTCGACGCCGACGCCGCGCAGTTCTACCGGGACCACGAGGGCATGGAGCTGCTGACCTACGACAGCCGGGGCGGGCGCGACTTCGCCGGCTTCGACGCGTGGCTCGAGGCGCTGCACGCGCAGACGAGCCCGGCGCGCATCCTCGGCGCGCTGATCGCCGGGCGGCGCCTCCTCTGGCTCGACCCGCTGCCGCGCAATCACGACTACGGCACGAGCTTCCTCGACGAGGCCGCGCGCGAGGGCGGCGGCGAGCCCTGCCGCTTCGACCGCGTCACGACCGTCGACGAGGCCGTCGCCGCGCTCGAGTCGGCGCCCGGCGGCCACGATCTCGTCGTCACCCACTGGGGCGAGGGCGCGGCCATGTCCCGCCAGGGTGGCGGCCGCTGCGCGAACGCGGAGCGCCTGCTCGAGGAGATGCGCCACCGCGACCTGCGCGCGCCGGTGATCGTGTTCTCCGAGCCGAACGGCGCCGAGCGCCGCAAGCACGCCGCGACGCGCCTGGGCGCACGGGCCTACGTGTGGACGTGGTCCGGCCTCTTCGAAGAGATCGAGCGGCTCTTCGCGCCCGTCGATCGCAGCGGCTGATCCCGCAACTGCGCTATCCTCCGCGCCGCGGAGGAGCGACATGGGGCGGTGGAGCGCAAGCGTGGCGGTGCTGCTGCTGGCCGGGTGCGGCGAGGGCGGCGGTGGAGACGACGACCCGGCGGCCGACCTCGGCGTGGCCCCCGACGCGGCGGTGGCCGTCGATCTCGGCGCCCCCGACGCGGTGCCGCCCGACCTCGGCGCCCCCGACGCGGCCGCCGACGGCGCGCCGTCCGACGCCGCCGTCGAGCCCGACGCGGCGCCGCCGCCCGATCCGGGGCCGGTCAACGCGCCCGACGAGGCCCTCGACGCGGTGAACGCCTTCATCGGCACCGGCGGCCTCGCCGGCGGCTTCTCGGCGCTCACCCCCGCCGCGCAGCTGCCCAACGGCCTCGTGAAGCTCGGCCCCGACAGCACGCGCGGATCGGCGCACCCCTGGTTCCTCTTCGGCGGCTACCACTTCGATTACCCCGACGTGCGCGGCTTCAGCCACCTGCACTTCGTCGGCACCGGCGTCGCCGACTACGGCAACCTGCGCGTCCTGCCGCTGGCTACGATCGAGGGCGACACGCCCGACGAGCGCTGGGCGCCGATGGACAAGTCGTCGGAGCGCGCCTCGCCCGGCCGCTACCAGGTGCGGCTGACCGACCCCGACGTGCAGGTGGACCTGACGGCGACGCTGCGCGGCGGCCTGCACCGCTACACCTTCGCCGACGCCGGGCCGCGCTACCTCGCGTTCGACGTCGCCGCCTCGGTCTTCGGCGACGCCCAGGCGGTCATCGTCGACGCCGCCCCCGGCCTTCTCGAGGGGCACGTCGTCTACAAGGGCGCGTACACCGGCCGTACCCGCCCGTTCACCCTGCACTTTTCGGCGACGGTGGACCCGCCGGCCGCCGCGGTCCACGTCTGGAACGGCGAGGGGCTGCAGGTCGACACGACCCACGCCGAAGGCACGAGCAGGGGCGGGGCGATCCTCGAGTTCGCCGACGTCGCGGGCACGCCGATCACGATGCGCGTCGGCGTGTCGATGACCGACCTCGAGGGCGCGCGCGCCAACCGCGAGCAGGAGCTCGAGGGCCGCGACTTCGATACGGTGGCGGCGGCGGCGCGCGACGCGTGGCGCGACAAGCTGCGCCGCGTGCGCGTCGCCGGCGGCACGCCCGACGACCGCGTGATCTTCTTCACCGCGATGTACAACGCGTACCGCATGCCGTCGCGGCTCGACGACGTCGACGGGCGCTACCGCGGCCTCGACGGCGAGGTCCACTCGATCGACGGCTTCGCCTACTACACCGACCTCTCGCTCTGGGACACGTTCCGCACGCTGCACCCGTGGCTGGCGCTGACGGACCACGACCTGCAGCGCGACTGTCTGCAGTCGCTGATGGCGATGGGACGTGATGGCGGCTACATCCCGAAGTGGCCGGCCGCGATCAGCTATACCAACGGCATGCTCGGCACCTCCGCCGACGTCGTCTTCGCCGACAGCGCGCTCAAGGGCGTCGAGGGCGTCGACTACGGGGCGGCCTTCGCCGAGCTGAAGACGACGGCCGACGCGCCCACCGAGGCCGGTCACCCGTACTCCGGCCGCCGCGGCATCGAGAGCTACCTGCGCCTCGGGTACGTGCCCGTCAGCCACGCCGGCGCCAGCGTCTCGACCACGCTCGAGTTCGCCTACGACGACGGTGCGCTCGCGAACCTGGCGGGGCACCTGGGCCTCGCGGACGACGAGGCGCGCTATCGCCAGCGATCGTTCAACTGGCGCAACCACTTCGATCCCGAGACGAAGTTCCTGCGGGCCCGCCACGAGGACGGCACGTGGGACGAGCTCGGCGATCCCGCCCGCGGCTTCGACGACCACGAGTACCGCGAGGGCACCGCCTGGAACTGGCGGATGTACGCGCCCCACGACCCCGAGGGCCTGCGCGACGCGCACGGCGGCGCGGAGGGCTTCGGCGCCATCCTCGAGGAGATGTTCTCTCGCTCGGGCCTCGGCAAGGAGGGCCCCATCCGCACCACGCTGCCGGACCCGTACTACTGGCACGGCAACGAGGTGGACCTGCACGTGCCCTTCCTCTTCGCGTTCACCGACCGGCCGTCGCGCCAGGACCACTGGGTGCGCGAGATCCAGACGCGCCTCTACTGGAACGAGGCCGACGGCATCCCCGGCAACGACGACGGCGGCGCGCTCTCGACCTGGTTCACGTTCTCGGCCATCGGCGCGTTCCCGCTCGCCGGCACCGACCGCTACATCGTCTCGACGCCGCTGTTCCCGCGCGTCGAGGTCGACACGCCCGACGGCACCGTCCTGAAGATCGAGGCGCCGGGCGCCGACCACGAGCGCCGCTACGTGCACGCGCTGACCCGCGACGGCGCGCCGGTGGCCGGCCGCGAGCTGAAGCACGCCGACCTGCTCGGCGGCCCCACCTTCCATTTCACGATGTCGCGGACGTCTCCCTGAGCAGGAACCCGCCCGTCGTCGCCACGGCGCCGGCTCCCTGGGCGCTGCTCGGGGCCTTCGCGCTGCTCTACGTGGTGTGGGGCTCGACGTACCTCGCCATCGCGGTGGCGATCGAGACGATCCCGCCGTTCGTCATGGCGGGGACGCGCTTCCTGCTCGCGGGTGCGATCCTCTTTGTGATCGCGAGGTTGCGCGGCGACGCGTCCCCGACGCGCCGGGAGTGGACGGCGGGCGCCGTCGGCGGGGCGCTGCTCATGCTCGGCGGCAACGGCGCGGTGACGTGGGCCGAGAAGACGGTGCCGAGCGGCACGGCGGCGCTGATGGTGGCCACCTCGCCCGTGTGGATCATGCTCGTCGACTGGCGCTTCTTCGGCGGCCCGCGGCCGACGCTGCCGGTGCTCGCGGGGCTCGGCGTCGGGCTGGCCGGCGTCGCCGTGCTCGTCGACGCCTCGGTGCCCGCCGCCTTCTGGGGCATGGTGGCGCTGGCGATCTCGCCGCTCTGCTGGGCGTTCGGGACGCTGTACGGCCGCAGCGGGCCGATGCCGAAGTCGCCGCTGCTCTCGTCGGCGGTGCAGATGCTGTGCGGCGGCGGCCTGCTGTGGCTCGTCGGCGGCGCGGCAGGGGAGTGGACGCGCGTCGACCCCGCCGCGATCTCGGCGGCGTCCCTGGCGGCGATGCTCGTGCTCGCCCTCGTCGGCTCGGTCGTGACCTTCAGCGCCTACATCTGGCTCGTGCGCCACGCCTCGCCGACGGCGGTGTCGACGTACTCGTTCGTGAACCCGGTGGTCGCCGTGCTGCTGGGGTGGGCCTTTCTCGACGAACCGGTCGGTCCGCGCACCGGCGTGGCCGCCGCGCTCATCGTCGTCGCCGTGGCGCTCGTGCTCGCCGGCCGGCGGCGCGCCTGAGGCCTCAGGCGGCGAACAGCTTCGCCAGGGGCATCGCGAAGCCGGGCAGGAGCGCGCTCGCGAGGACGCCGCGGACCTCCTCGCGGTCCATCAGGTTCGCGCCCGTCCAGCGCTCGACGAGGCCGGCGGGATGGACCGTCCAGCACTCGCGCACGCCCGCCGCGGCATAGACGGCGCGCTTCGTGACGCGGTCGTACACCCGGTCGCGCGACACGATCTCGACGCAGAGGGCAGGGGTCTGCTCGATGGGGCCCTCGTGGTCGAGCGCGAGGCGTCCGAAGAGCACGAACACGTCGGGCTGCAGGATGCGACCGTCGCCGAAGCGCACGTCGAGCGGCGCCTGACCGATCACGACGGGCCCGGCGTGGTCCTCGGCCCAGCGTCCCAGCGCGAGGAGAAGCCGCCGCGCGACCTCCTGGTGTCCGTAGCTCGGCGCCGGCGACACGACGACCTCCCCGTCGATGAGCTCCACCCGATCGAGCGACTCGGGCAAGGCGAGGAACTCGGCCTCGGAGACGAACGTGGGCTGCGGCTCGCTCATGGCCGGATGATAGCAGCGGGTCCCTGCCCCCGTTCATCGATCTTCCGTTGACGTCGGCGGCCACGGGCGTCAACGTGGGCCGCGTGCGGCCGAGGAAAGGGACCCGCGATGAAGCTCGATCCGCAGGACTGTGTCCTCTTCAGCGGCGCCGCCCAAGGGGCGGAGGCGGCCTTCGGCGAGCAGGCCGAGGCCTACGGCGTCCAGGAAGTGAACTTCAGCTTCGAGGGCCACAACGACGCGCGCCGCCGTGGCATCCGGGTGCTGACGAGCGACGAGCTGCGCCAGGGCGACGTCAGCCTGGCCTATGTCTCGAACCTGATGCACCGCTCATATCCGAACACACCTCTGTTCAAGAAGGTGCTGCAGAGCATCTGGCATCAGATCAACAACGGACAGGCGATCTACGTCGTCGGCTGGATCCTCGAGGACGGCACGGTGAAGGGCGGCACCGGCTGGGGCGCCGAGTTCGCCAAGCTGTGCAACAAGCCGCTGTTCGTCTTCGACCAGGAGAAGGACGTGTGGTTCCGCTGGGGCGGCACCGACTGGCAGGACGCCGGCGCGCCGGTCATCGACCACGCCCATTTCACCGGCACCGGCTCGCGCTTCCTCGAGGACAACGGCCGCCGCGCCATCGTCGAGCTCTTCGAGCGCTCGTTCCGCTGAAACGCCGCCCCGGCGGTGTTCGTCGGAATCGCATGTGGTTCCGCCAGCTCTTCGACCGCGAGTCGTCCACCTACACGTACCTGATCGGCGACGACGTCACGCGCGACGCGGCGCTCATCGACCCGGTCCGCGAGCAGATCGACCGCGACCTGCAGCTCGTCGACCAGCTCGGCCTGACGCTGCGGTACGTCCTCGACACCCACGTGCACGCGGATCACGTCACGGCCACCGGCCCCATCGCCGACCGCACCGGCGCCCGCATCGTGGGCGGACACCGCGCCGGCACGTGCGTCGACCTGCCCGTGCGGCACGGCGATGTGGTCTCCCTCGGCCGACTGCGCCTGCGCGTCCTCGAGACGCCGGGACACACGGACGACAGCGTCAGCTACGTCGCCGGCGACCGCGTCTTCACCGGCGACGCCCTGCTCATCCGGGGCTGCGGCCGCACCGACTTCCAGAACGGCGACGCGGCGACGCTCTACCACTCGATCACCGGCGTGCTCTACGACCTGCCCGCCTCGACGCTGGTCTACCCGGCCCACGACTACAAGGGCCACGCGGTCAGCACCATCGGCGAGGAGAAGCGCTTCAACGCGCGGGTCGCCGGACGCTCCCGCGACGAGTTCGTGGCGCTCATGGACGGCCTCGGGCTGCCGAGGCCGAAGCTCATCGACGTCGCCGTGCCCGCCAACCGCGCCTGCGGCCGGTAACGCCGCTGGACGCCGCGCCGCCGACGCGGTAGCCCTCGCGCATGTCGAAGCCACCGAGCCGGCGGCCGCTCTGGCGCGAGCCGCTGCTGCACTTCCTGGTCATCGGGGCGGCGCTCTACGCACTCGACGTGGCGCGGCAGCCCGCCGCCGCCGACGACGTGGCGCCGATCGTCGTGTTGCCGTCCATGCCGTCGGAGGCGGCGCGCCAGTTCGTCGAGGAGGAGGCGCTCTTCCGCGAGGCGCGCCGACTGGGCCTCGACCAGGGCGACCTCGTCGTCCGCCGCCGCCTGGTGCAGAAGATGGAGCTCCTGCTCGAGGACCTCGCCGCCCCGTCGCCGCCGACCGACGCCGAGCTGCAGGCGTGGCTCGCGGCGCACCCCGAGAAGTATAGGGCGCCGGCGCGGGTGACGATCGAGCACGTCTACTTCAGCCGGGACCGCCGCAAGGACGCGGCCGAGGCCGACGCGCGCGCGGCGCTGGCGGACCCCGCGGCGGCCGCGGGCGACCCGTTCCTCAGCGGCCGGCGCCTCGAGCACCGCACCGAGCAGGATCTCGCGCGCACCTTCGGCGCCGACTTCGCGGCGGCGGTGGTGAAGCTCGCGCCGGGCGCCTGGGCGGGGCCGATCGCCTCGGCCTACGGGCGCCACCTCGTGCGGGTCGAGGCGGTCGCGCCGGCGGCGACGGCTCGCCTCGAGGACGTGCGCCCGCGCGTCCTGGCCGACGTCGTCGAGGCGCGCCGGCGCGAGGCCGCGGCGAAGGCGCGCGCCGAGATCGTCGGCCGATACCCGGTCGAGCGGTCAAAGCATTGAAACGGCTGACCTTTCTGCTCCTGCTGCTGCCGACCGCGGCCGTCGCGCACGAGCTGCGGCCGTCGTACCTCGAGCTCGTGCCGGGTGAGGGCGGCCGCGTCGACGTGGTCTGGCGAACGGCCGTCGCGAGCGGCGCGCCGATGCCGCTCGAGGTCGTGCTGCCGTCGCGCTGCAAGCCGGTGGCGCCGCCCGTGGCGACGCTCACGCCGAGCGCCCGCGTCTCGCGCTGGACGGCGGACTGCGGCGCCGAGGGCCTTGCCGGCGGCACGGTCCGGGTCGAGGGCCTCGACCGTAGCGGCACCGACGTGCTCGTCCGCGTCGGCGGGGCGACGCTCGTCCTGAGCGCCGACGTCCCCGAGGCCATGCTGCCGGTCCCGGGCGAGGGCCCCGGCGCGTCGGCCTACCTGCCGCTCGGGGTCGAGCACATCCTGCTCGGCGCCGACCACCTGCTCTTCGTGCTCGGCCTGCTGCTGCTCGTGGGGCAGCGCTGGCGGTTGCTCCTCTGGACGGTCACCGCCTTCACGCTCGCCCACAGCGTCACGCTGGTCATCGCCGCGCTCGGCTGGATGGACTTCCCGACGCGCGCCGTCGAAGCGGTCATCGCGCTGAGCATCCTGCTGCTGGCCGTCGAGCTCTCGCGACCCGCCGGCGCCGTGCCGTCGCTGGCCGCGCGCTGGCCGTGGGTCTTCGCGCTGGTGTGCGGCCTGCTGCACGGCCTCGGCTTCGCCGGCGCGCTCTCCGAGATCGGCCTGCCGGCGGGCGACGTGGCCGTGGCGCTCGTGCTGTTCAACGTCGGCGTCGAGCTGGGCCAGCTCGGCTTCGTCGCCTTCGCCGCGCTGCTGCTGCGGGGCAGCGAGCGCTCGCCGGCGCGGCGCTTCGTCGTCTACGCGATGGGCGGTGTGTCCGCGTGGTGGCTGATCGACCGCGCGGCGCCGATCGTCCTCGACTTCGTGGGTTAGGGTTTTCTCGGGATGCCGGGGCCGGGCAGGACGCGGCGCGGCTGGCGCGGCGGCTCGTCGGTGGCGACGGCGGCGCCGGGCGTGCCGGCGAACGGGTCGTTCGGGTCGATGCGCCACCAGCGGTTGCCCTCGGGCGGGGGCGCCTGGCCCTCCTCCTCGGCGCGCCGGCGCTCCTTCGCCACCTCGTCGGGGCGGACGGTGGGCACTCCGCCGCGGGGCACGTTCCGGCTCGGATCGCGGACCGCGCTGTCCCGGCCGTCGCTGTCGCGCTTCGACATTCCGCCAGACCTCCCTCGTGGTGCTCGTACTGTAACCGCGCGGCGCTTTCCGTGCCACGACGGCGCGGGGCAGGGCATGATGCGGGCCATGGCGCGCTACGTCCTCGACGCCCTCAACGTGATCGGCGCCGTGCCCGCGGACTGGCCGGCGGATCGCGAGGCCGCCGTCCGCCACCTCGTCGAGCGCGCCGTGGCCTTCGCCGCACGCACCGGCGACGAGCTCGTCCTCGTCGTCGACGGCGCGAAGATCCCGGGGCTGCCGAAGCAGGGCGCGGTGCGCGTCGTCTTCGCCCGCCGCGGCGGCCCCGACGCCGCCGACGACCGCGTCGTGGAGTGGCTCGAGGCCGACCGCGACCCCACGTCGATCGAGGTGGTCACGCTCGACGAGGACCTGCGCCGCCGCGTCCGCAAGCTCGGCGCCCGCGTGGGCAGCCCGGCGGCGCTGCTCGATCGCTTCAGCGCAGGTTCCGGCGGCTGATCCCGCGCGGGCGGCGCTTGCGCAGGCGGTTGGCCTCGCTGCCCCGCTTCTCGGCGCGGTCGACGAGCACCTCCTGCGCCCCGACGGCGCGCTGACCGCGCTTCGCGCGCCGCTGCACGTAGCTGCCGTCAGGCTGCATCTCCCAGGCGCTGCGGTTGTCGCCGAGCTGCACGTCGAGCATGCGGCGCAGCTCGGTGCGCAGCGCGCTCGCCTCGACGGGCACGATCACCTCGATGCGGCTCTCGAGGTTGCGCTTCATGCAGTCGGCGGATCCGAGGAAGTACTCCTCGTCGCCGCCGTTTCGGAAGTAGTAGAGGCGCGTGTGCTCGAGGAACCGGCTCACGATGCTCAGCACCCGCACGTGCTGGGACAGGCCGGGGATGCCCGGGCGCAGCCGGCACGTGTCCCTCACGATCAGGTCGATGTGCACGCCCGCCTGGGCGGCGCGATAGAGCGCGCGCGTGATGTCCACGTCCTCGAGCGCGTTCATCTTGAACTGGATGAGCCCTGGCTGGTCGGGCCGGTGCTTCTGGATCTCGCGCTCGATCTTGTCCAGCAGGGTCTTCTTGAGCGTCTTGGGCGCCGGCAGCAGCTTCTGGTAGATGCGGTTCGGCTTGTAGCCCGTCGTCAGGTAGTTGAACAGCTCCGTCAGGTCCTGGCCGATGGGATCGTCGCACGTCAAGAGGCCGAGGTCGCAGTACGTGCGCGCCGTCCCCGCGTGGTAGTTGCCGGTGCCGATGTGGGCATAGCGGCGCAGTCCGCTGTAGTCCTGCCGCACCACGAGGATGACCTTGCAGTGCGTCTTGAGTCCGACCACGCCGTACGTGACGTGGATGCCCACCTCTTCGAGCCGATTGGCCCAGCGGATGTTCGCTGCCTCGTCGAACCTGGCCTTGAGCTCGACGACCACGGCCACCTGCTTGCCGTTGCGGGCGGCATTGATGAGGTAGGTGATCGCCTTGGACTCGGCGGAGGTGCGATAGAGCGTCATCTTGATGGCGCGGACCTTGGGGTCCTCGCTGGCCTCGCGCAGGAAGCGCTCGACGGACGACGCGTACGACTCGTACGGGTGCTGCAGCAAGATGGGCCCCACGTCGCGGATGACGTGGAAGATGTTGCGGTCGGCGTTGAGCGCGGGGTGGTCGATGGGGTGGTGCGGCGGGTCCCTCAGCGCCGGCACGTCGAGGCGCGCGATCTCCATGAGGTCCGCCAGCGCCAGCATCTCCTCCGCTTCGAACACGTCGGCCTGCTCGTCGAGCCCCAACTCTGCCGCCAGCATGCCGCGGTGCTGCGTCTGCATGCTCTTGGCGACCTGCAGGCGCACCACCGGCGCGAACTTCCGATCGCGCAGCTCCGACTCGATCATCGAGAGCAGGTCTTCGGCCTGCTCCTCGTCGCGCTCCGTGTTGGCATTGCGCGTCACGCGGAAGTGCTCGCACGACTCCACGATCATGCCCGGGAACAGCAGATCGAGGTTGTGTGCCATCACATCCTCGAGCAGGACATAGTAACCGTCGACCTGCAGGAAGCGGGGGCTGCCCGCGCCCACCGGCACCTTCACGCGCGCCAGGTTCAGCTCGGTGTCCGTCGGATAACGCAGCGTGACGAGCAGGTTGAGCGACAGGTTCGAGATGAACGGGAAGGGGTGGGCGGGGTCCGTCGCCTGCGGCGTCACCAGCGGGAAGATGTTGTGGAAGTAGTACTCGCGCAGGGCGGTGCGCTGCTTCGCGTCCAGCCGCTCGTAGTGCGTCACGCGGATGCCGTGGTCGGCGAGCTTGTCGAACAGCAGCGGCAGCAGCGACTGGCTGCGGTGCACGAGCTCGCGGATCAGCACGTACGCCTCGTCGATCTGTTGTCGCGGCGTGCGCCCGTCGACGGAGCGCGCGTGCATGCCGGCGCCGACCTGCTGCTTCAGGCCGCCGATGCGCTTCATGAAGAACTCGTCGAGGATGGAAGCGACGATCGCGACGAACTTCACGCGCTCGAGCAGCGGCGTGCGCGGGTCCTCGGCCTCGTGCAGCACGCGGAAGCAGTAGTTCAGCCACGTCAGCTCCCGGTTCAGGTAGTAGCCGGGCTGGTTCAGGTCGTGACGGCCGTCGATGGCGGGCGCGGGGATGGGGACGGGATCGGACGGCGTGCGGACGGGGGGGCGCTCGGTCTTCGCCGTCCGGGCCGGCGGCGGCGCGGTCTCTTGCGGCTTCGGCTCTTCGGGCCCGCGCACCAGTTCGATCGCCACGTGCTGCTCCGCTCCGCTGTTCGACGCGGAGGAGTCTACGGCACGCGGCGTCGCGGGCAGAAGCCCGTCAGGGCCTGGCGGCGGCGGCGGGGACCGCGGGGACGGCCCCGGGCGCGGCGGCTTCGCTGGCGGGGGCGGGCGCGCCCTCCGGGCCCGAGGGCGGCGCGGCGGCTGCGGCGGCGGCGCGCTCCGCTTCGGCCTTCGCCGCCTCGTCGGCCTTCTTCTGCTCGGCCTCGGCGAGGCCCTTCAGCGCGGCGAGGCCCTTCTCGAAGTCGCCGCCGATCATCCCGTCCATGTCCAAGAACAGCGACGCCGCCTTGCCGACGAAGTTGTTCTCGCCCTCCATGCTCCACGTGACGCGGGTGGCGTCGCCGGCGGGCGCGAAGGTGAAGACCGTGGTGTTGGTGGCGGCCCAGGGCTCGAAGAACTCGAGCTTGATGCTGATCTTCCCCGGCTCGCTGCCGGTGATCGTCATCTGACCCTTGCCGACCTCGTCGTTGCCCTGCCACGCGTAGGTGGCGCCCACGCCGGCCTCGGCGCCGCCGAAGGTCTTCTTCATCGACGGGTCCATCTTCTCCCAGGGGGACCAGTCGCCCCACTTGCGCAGGTCGTTCACGAAGGCGAACGTCGTCTCCGCCCGAGCGGTCGTGGTGACCGAGCGCTCGACCTTGAACTGCGACGGCCGCGTGGCGACGAACGCGCAGAAGCCGCCGACGAGCACCACCAGGGCCAACAGGATCTTCTTGAACATGAGCGCCTCCTGAACGCGGCGCGCCGCCGCGCGCGGGAGCATAGATCGCCGCCCGTGGGCCCGCTTCTTTCCAGATCCGGCGGCGAGCGCAGGGGGACGGCGCTCTGGGGTTGTGCGTACCGCCCGGCGGCGCCGCGCGTTCAGAAGCAGGTCGGCGAGTGGGCGGAGAGGTCCACCAGGATCGGGCCCTGGCGACCGACCACCGCCCTCAGCGCGCCCGCGCGACCGATCACCTGGATGCCGTAGGTGATGTCGGCGGGCTCGAACAGCGGTGTGGCGGGGCTCGACGTGGCGCCGCCGGCGGCGACCGCCTGGAACACCGCGCGCGTCCCGCCGGCGTTCGCCCGCGTGGCGAACGCGACGAAGCCGCGCTCGGTCGCCACCACCGACGGCCCGTACCAGGTCGTGCCGCCCGCCGCCGAGGAACCGGCGGCAACGATGGCCGGCGCCGCCGGGTCGCGCACGTCGAAGGCCGCGCGGCTCACGATCGTCCCGTCCTGGTGGATCCACTGGGCGATGCCCTGCCCATCGCGCAGGGCCGCCCCCACCGGCCCCGCGATCGTGCCGACGCCGGCGAATTGCTCGGCCATGCCCTCGACGCGCAGCGCGCCGCGCTCGACGCCGATGACGAGCAGCCGCAGCGAGACGCCGCCGACGACGCTGAACGGCGCCAGGACGATGTAGCGGCCGCCCTCGACCATCACCGCGGGGCGGAGCGAGGCGCCGTCGGGGTAGTCGCGGTGCATGCCGATCATGGTGTGCGCGACCTGCGGGGCCTGCACGCCTTCGAACCAGTTCGCGGTGATCGCGTACAGGGCGCGCTGCTGCGTACCGGGCACGCGGGCGAAGTAGAACGCCGTCGACGTGCCGCCCCGCTCCCCGCGGAGCGAGACGACCGCCGGCGCCGCCGGATCCTCCGCGGGCGTGTCCACGGCCGCGCCGATGAGCTGGCCGCCGCCGACGCGCGCCAGCGTCACCGCCTCGGCCTCGCGCGAGAGCAACCCGTGCTTGAGCGCCGCGACGGTGAAGTCGTCGCCCACGGCGGCGATGGCCGGCCGCTCCAGGGCGTACCGCGGGTCCGTCTCGATGACGACGAGGCGCTGCCCCTCCTCCTGCACCGACAGGGGACCGAGCAGCCCGTCGGCCGCCGCGACGAGGGCGTGGTCCTGCGCCGCCCAGGCCACCGCCCAGCGCTGCGGTCCGAGGGCGATCGCCGGCAGGTGGTCGACGTCGACCGCGAACGACCCGCCGACCGCCACCCCGCGATCGACCGCATCGCAGCCGCGCTCGCAGCCCGTTTCGGCGAGCCCGTCGAGGTCGAACCAGCGCGCCGTGCAGGTGCCGATGCGGCAGCGGCCCTCGACGCAGGCGGTGGTGGCGTGGGGCGCGACGCAGGCGCTCGACGCGCCCTCGTCGGAGGTGCCGTCGCAGTCGTCGTCGGCACCGTTGCAGCGCTCCGCCATCGCCGCGCTCACCGCGCTGCAGGCCAGCTGCCCGCCGGCGCACTGCGTACGGCCGGCGCCGCAGACGCCGGGCTCGCCGGTGTCGCACGCCACGCCTCCGCCGGGATCGCCCTCGTCGGTGGCGCCGTCGCAGTCGTCGTCCTCGCCGTCGCAGGCCTCCGGGCCGGGCGCGCCGGGCGTCGCCCCGCACACCACGCCGGCGCCGCCACAGCGCGTGAGGCCCTCGGCGCGGCAGACGCCCGTGCCGACCGCGCACGCGACGCCGGTGCCGGCCACGCCCGCGTCGACGAGGCCGTCGCAGTCGTCGTCGACGCCGTTGCAGACCTCCGAGCGCGGCGTCACCTCGCCCTCGCAGGGCCCCCACGTGCCCGCCGCGAGGCAGCGTTGCCGCCCGCCGCGGCACGGGCCGTTGCCCGCCGTTCCGTCGGGGCCGGAGTAGCAGTCGCGCTCGTCGCCGGACGCGCACTCGCAGGTCGCGCCGTCGAGCTCGTCGATCGAGCCGTCGCAGTCGTTGTCGGCGCCGTCGCAGATCTCCGCGGCCGGCAGCGTCTCGCCCTCGCAGGCGCCCCAGACCCCCTCGCGACACACCTGCCGACCGGCGCGACAGAGGCCGACGTCCGGCGGCGCGCCCTCGTCGCACGGACGGCGCAGCGCCGCGCCGTCGGGACCCTGGTCGACGCGCCCGTCGCAGTCGTTGTCGGCGCCGTCGCAGACCTCGGCGGTCGGCATCCCCGGGCTCGCATCGCAGGCGAGCGCGCCGTTGCCGCAGATCGTGATGCCCTGGCGCGCGCAGGCGCCGACGCCCACCCGACAGACCGCGCCCTTGCCCTCGACGTCGTCGAGCGCGCCGTCGCAGTCGTCGTCGGCGTCGTTGCAGGTCTCGGCGGCGGGCACGACCGCGCCGTGGCAGGCGTCGTAGCCCGAGCCGTCGTCGCGGCACCGCTGGGTACCGCCGGTGCAGATCCCGACGCCCTCGGTGCCGGCCGCCCCGGGATAGCAGGGGCGCTCGGTGCCGGGCTCGCAGGCGCACCCGCCGTCGACTTCGTCGACCTCGTCGTCGCAGTCGTTGTCGGCGCCGTCGCAGATCTCCCGGCCGGGTCGGATCTCGCCCTCGCACGGGTTCTCGGGGCGGCCCTCGAGGCAGAAGCGCACGCCAGACCGGCACGCGCCGACGTCGGCGGTGCCCTCGGGGCCGCCGTAGCAGGTCTCGACGAGCGTCCCGCCGCCGGGCCCCTCGTCGGTGGCGTCGTCGCAGTCGTCGTCGACGCCGTTGCACGTCTCGATCGCCGGCAGCACGGCGCCGAGGCAGTCGGCCCAGCGACCGCCCTCGCAGGCCTGCACGCCGGCGCGGCAGCGGCCGCGGCCCGCCAGGTCCGGCGGCGCGTCGAAGCAGCCGCGGAGGGGCGGCTCGGCGCCGTCGCCCTCGTCGGTCCGGCCGTCGCAGTCGGCGTCGAGCCCGTCGCAGTCGTCGAACACGGGGAACGCCGGCGGGACGCACGCGTCGGCGCGCGGCGCGGCGTCGGCGGGGGCCGCGTCGGCCACCCGGGCGTCGGGCGCCTGAGCGTCCATCGCGCCGTCCCGCGGGGGCGCGGCGTCGCCGGGCGCCGCCCCGTCGGGTGCGCCGGCGTCGGGCGCCGCGCCGTCGGGCGCGCCGGCGTCGGGCGCCACGCACACGCCCGCCGGCCCGCAGCGTGCGCCGGGGCAGTCGCCGTCGTCGTCGCACTCGTCGGCGACGTCCGGCACACAGCCGCCGAACACGCCGGCGACCAGCGCCGCCACGAACACCTTGGCGAGATGCCTCATGAACGCCGAAGGTATCCCGCCGCGCGGCGCTGTGGCAACGGCGCGGGATCGGGCCGCCGTCGCCCGCGCATCCGAGCGCCCATGCGGGACGACCCCCTCCTCTTCGGGCATGGCGGTCCGATCTCGACGCCTTGGGCGCGCCCGATTGCATTCCGCCGGCGCGCGGGCGACGCTCGCGCGTATGCCTGCTCGGACCGCGATCGGATGGCTCGCTGCCCTGCTGCTGTGTGGGGGCGCGGCGCGCGCCGAGACGGGCTTTCCGACGCCGCTCGCCACGCTGGCGCCAGGCGAGGTGGACCTGCGCTACGCGTGCGACGACAAGCACGCCCTGGATGCCTGCGATCCGGGCAGCGAGGTCTGGCGACGCTGGCTGGCGACCGCGCCGCTCGCGCCGAGCCTCGAGCGGTGGCTGCGCATCGGTGGCGGCGGGCCGCTCGACGCGGAGTGGAACCCGTCCCACGACGTGGTCGTCTTCGCGTCGGCCCGCGACGAGCCGCGGGCGGTCCGTGTCGGCGGCCGGACGATCGCCGCCGCGGAAGCCCTGCCCGGCGGCATCGTCGCGTTCCGGGTGCCGCTCGCCGTCTGGCGGCGCGCGGAGCGCCGCCTGCGGCCGGGCGACGGCCTGCCCGGCGTCGAGCTGGGCTTGCGGCTCGTCCCGATGGCGCTCGTGACGCGCCACGGGGAGCGACCGATCGCGTTCCTCGTGGCCTACGGCGAGTGACGGCGTCCGCTCGAGGCGTGTCGGCCCGGCAGGCGACCGGTGGTGGGCGGTTACTCGAAGATCTTGGCGAGCTGGTAGGCGTCGACGCCTTCGCGGCTGCGGCGGAGCTTGGAGTAGGCGACGGCGCTGAGCACCGCGCGGAACGCGCCGAAGAAGATGCTGAGGACGATCGTGATGTACCCGAACGTACGCAGGCCCGAGACGATCGCCTCCATCGACGAGCCGCTGATGAGCACGCCGCTGAGGACGCGGGTGACGATGTTCTCGAACAAGCCGATCACGAAGGCGGCGCCGAAGATGTGCCAGCGGTAGCCCTTGGTGAGCTCGATGCTGCGCTTCATCGCCTCGCCGACGCCGATGCGCTCGACGACGGCGGCGGGCACGGCGACGAAGAACATGCACATGACGATGATGCCGGGGATCACGAGCGCCACGAGGCCGGCGGCCACGCAGAGGGTGGTCGCGATGGCGACGCCGAGCACCGGGCCGACCATCGAGAGGCCGCGGGCCAGCGAGGCGCCGGTGGACACCTTGCGGCCGGCGAGGTGCTCGACGGTGCCGTAGACGACCGCCGCCTGGGCGATGAAGGCGAGCGCCATCTCGCCGATCGCGGCGATGATCGCCGTCGTCTGGAACGAGCTCAGGCTCGAGAGCGTCGGCTCGACGGTCGCGTACATGTACGCGAGGAAGATCAGCATCGGCGACGTCGCGAGCGCCGTGACCAGCGTGAACGAGACGAAGTTCGCGCCGAGCGCGCTCATGGAGCCGCTCAGCAGCTCGCCCACCGATACCTTCTGCGGCGTCATCTGATTCTGCGCCTGTGCAAACATTGGGGACCCCCTGTGTAATGTGCGGCGAACATGGCACCGTCCGTCGCGGGCCACAATCCCCAAATGCGCGGGATCACGCCAGAAAAGTCACCCACGCCGACACCAGCAGAACCCCGATCAGGTCGAGCAACGCGCCGTGGACGACCATCTCGCGCATCGTCAGACGACCGGTCGCGTAGACGAGCGCGTTCGGCGGCGTCGACACCGGCAGCATGAAGCCGAACGAGCATCCGACGGTGGCGGCGAGGGCCGGCTTGACCGGATCGACGCCGGCGGCGGTGGCCAGCGCGAGCACGACCGGCACGACGAGCGAGGCGCTGGCGGTGTTGCTCGTGAGCTCGCTGACGACGACCGCCATCAACGTCGACGCGACCACGACGCCGAAGGTCGTCGAGACGGGGACGACGGCGAAGATGGCCTCGCCGATGGCTCGGGCGAGGCCGGTCTCGAACATCATGGCGCCGAGCGAGAGGCCGCCGCCGAAGAGCAGGAGCGTGCCCCAGTCGAGGCGCTGGAAGACGCCGGCGTCGAGGATGCGCTCGCGGCGCGCGCCGCTCGGCAACAGGAAGAGCGCGAGGCCGCCGAGCAGCGGCACGACCGGCTCCGGCAGGTGGCGCTGCCACGCCTGCACCCACTCGGCGCCCTTGAGCGGCGTCGCCGCCAGGATGCCGGGCGTGATCCACAGCAGGACCACGACGAAGAAGACGGGGACGATCGTGCGCTCGGCGCGCGACCAGGGGCCCGGCGGCGCGTCATGTGGCGTCCGCGCGTCCCGGTCGCCGTCGCCGCGCACCCGCGTCGAGAGCCAGAGCGCGGCGATCACCGTCGCGACGACCGCCAACGGCGCCATCATCGCCGACCACGCGGCGAAGGACGGCCGCGCCCCGGTGGCCTGCTCGAGCAGGCGCAGCCCGATGAGGTTCGGCGCCGTGCCCACCGGGGTCGCGAGGCCGCCCAGCGAGGGCGCCCACGCGGTGATGAGCAGGACGGCGACCAGCAGGCGCCGCGATCCGAAGCGCTCCGCGGTCAGCGCGAGCGGCAGCAGCACCGCCGTCGTCGCCGTGTTGTTGACCCACGCCGACAGCAGGCACCCGATGCCCGCCACCGCCCACAGCAGCAGCACCGGGCGCGCGCGCACGCGCCGCCACGAGAGCACCGAGCGGGCCAGGCGCGCGTTCAGCCCGTGGCGCTCCGCGGCGTCGGTGAGCAGGAACGTCCCCAGGAACATGAAGACGATCGGGTCGCCGAACCCGGCGAACGCCGCCTTCGCCGGCGCGACCCCGAGCGCGACGCCGAGGACGGGGATCATCAACGCCACGAGCGGGATGGGCAGAGCCTCGGTCATCCACAGGCCGCCGGCGGCCACCAGAACGACGAGCGCGCGCTGGGCGGCGGGGGCGAGGTCGAGCGGCAGCAGGCCGGCGGCGAGCGCCAGCGACGCGACGACGGCGCAGGCGACCGGCTTCACGGGCGGCAGCGGCCCATGACCACGGAGTCGACGTAGGCGCCGTCGCGGAAGGCGGCGAGGCGGCGCGCGCCCTCCTCGACGAAGCCGTGCTTCTCGTAGAGGCGGCGGGCGCGTGTGTTGTCGGGGTAGACCTCGAGCTGCACGCGCGCGCAACCGAGCCAGTCGTCGGCGAGGTGCAGGGCGGCGCGCAGCAGGCGGTCGCCGACGCCCATGCCCTGGAACTCGGGCGCGACCCCCATGCCGATGCCCGTGACGTGCTGGCGGCGCGGCTGACCGGACGGCACGAGCACGAGGTCGCCGGCGAGGCGACCGCCGAGCTCGGCGAGGAGCACATACGGCCGGTTCGGCGCGGCGAGCCGCTGCCGGGACAGCGTCGTCGGCGCGGTCGGGACCTGCAGGGTGCCCCACACCACCGACTCCTCCCGGAAGAGGTCGGCGTACCCGGCCGCGTCGTCGACGGTGGCGGGGCGGATCGCGATCTCCCCCGGCGGCGTGCGCCCCTTCGCCGGCCAGACCGGCGGTGGCCGCAGCACGTCGGCCGGCGGCGTGAAGCCAGGCCGGAGGCGCCCGAGGCACAGGACGTCGACGAGGCGCCCGTCGCGCACGACGTCGCGCGCGCGGCGGACCTCGGCGACGAAGCCGTGCCGTGCGTAGAAGTCCGTCGCCACTTCGTTGTCGGCGTGGACCTCCACCTCGACGCGCAGCAGATTCAGCCAGCGGTCGGCGGCGTCGAGCAGCGCGCGGAGCAGCGCGCCGCCGAGGCCCTGGCGCTGGTGGTCGGGGTGGACGGCGAGCCACGACCGACCGAGGTGCCGCAGGCGCGGCGCCGGCGGGATCGTCAGGTGCGCCACGCCGACGACGCGGCCGCCGACCACGGCGGCGAGGGCGTGGACGCGGTCGGGATCGGCGCCCTCGTTGCCGTGCGCCTTGGGATCGGGCGCGTCCCAGGGCGTGCCGCCGAGCCAGCGGGCCACCTCGGGGCGCGTGCGCAGGGACCAGACGTCGCGCGTGTCGTGCGGCTCGACCGGACGAATCTCGAAGTGTCTCATGCCCGGCATTCTGCGCCGTCCGCCGCCGCGCACGTAACGTTTTCTCCGCCCGACGCGTACAAAGGACCGAGAGCCCGGAGGGAGTGCCATGAAGTTCCGATGCCTGATCGTCATCTTCGCGCTGGGATGCACGCCAGCGGAGGCAACGAAGCCCGCCGTGGACCTGCCCGCGAAGCCGGCGAAGGTCGAGAAGCTCACGCGCTCGAACGAGGAGTGGAAGAAGCTGCTGACGCCCCAGCAGTACGAGGTCCTGCGCGAGCAGGGGACGGAGCGCGCCTTCTCGGGCGCCCTCTGGGACCACCACCGGAAGGGCGTCTACAAGTGCGCCGCGTGCGGCCTCGAGCTCTTCTCGTCCGCCGACAAGTTCGACTCGGGCACCGGCTGGCCGAGCTACACGCGGCCCGTCCACGCGGCACACGTCGAGAGCGACGTCGACCTCAGCCATGGCATGAAGCGCGAGGAGGTGCACTGCGCGCGCTGCGGCGGGCACCTCGGCCATGTGTTCGACGACGGGCCGCCGCCGACGGGCAGGCGCTTCTGCATCAACTCGGTCTCGCTCGTGTTCGAGCCGGCGAAGTGAGGGGGCGCGCCGTGCGCATGACATCGCTCTGTGTGTTCGTGCTGGCCCTCCTGGCATGCTCACGGGCGCCGGCGGGCGGTCCGCCCGGCGAGGGCCACGCCCGCTACGTCGCGCCTGCCGACCTCGAGGCGAAGGTGAAGAGCGGCGCGCTCGCGGACGCTGTGTTCGCCGGCGGCTGCTTCTGGTGCATGGAGGGCCCCTTCGAGAAGACCGAGGGCGTGGTCGCCGCCATCAGCGGCTACGCCGGCGGCCCGGAGCCCGAGCCGAGCTACGACCAGGTCAGCGGCGGCCGCACCGGACACACCGAGAGCGTCCGCGTGATCTACGACCCGAAGAAGGTGACCTACGAGCAGCTGCTGGCCGTGTACTGGCGCAACATCGATCCCACCCAGGCCGACGGCCAGTTCTGCGACCGGGGACCGCAGTACCGCTCCGCCGTCTTCTACGCCGGCGACGCCGAGAAGGCGGCGGCGGAGCGCACGAAGGCCGCCGCCGAGAAGGCGCTGAACGCGAAGGTCGTCACCGAGGTGTTGCCGCGCGGTCCCTTCTGGGCGGCGGAGAACTACCACCAGGACTTCTACCGGACGAACCCCACCCGCTATCACTCGTACCGCGAGGGCTGCGGGCGCGATCGGCGCCTGAAGCAGCTCTGGGGTCAGGCGCAGTGAACCGCCGGCGCTGGGAGACGCAGCGCGAGGGCGACGAGCGCGGCCACGCTGCCGAGCGGCGCGAGGTACAGCAGGACGGGCAGGGCGTCGGCCGCCGCGAGCAGCAGCACCAGGAACGTGAGCGTGTCGCGGCGCAGCACGATCCAGCCGAGGCGGACGGCGATCGCGACGACGGGCGGGTCGCCGCCGAGCGGACGCGTCAGGGCGCGGATGTCGCATCGCCCCACGCGGCGCAGCTTGCGCCCGACCGCCAGCAAGAACGCGAGGTTGAGCGCGAGGCCGACCGCCCCGAAGCCCACCGCCAGCCCCATCCCGCCCTGCGCCGCGTTCACGAGCACCGCGGCGAACGTCGCGTGCAGCGTGACCCCGTCGCACAGGTTGTCGAGCAGTTGTCCCAGCCGGGACTCGGCCAGCTTCACGCGCGCGAGCTCGCCGTCGACGCCGTCCACGATCGAGTTGAGCTGGAAGAGGAGCGCGCCGAGCAGCGTCCACTCGTAGCCGCCGCGCGCGATGCAGGCGGCGCCGATCAGGCCCAGGACCATGCAGGCGATCGTCACGTGGTTCGGCGTCACGGGCGTGTGCACGAGCACGCGGCTGATCGCCAGCGAGACGGGCCGGTTGAGATGGCGCGCGACGAGGCCGTCGAAGGGCTTGCGGCCCGCGGCCCACACGAGCGCCTCGGCGGCCGGGTCGTCGGCGGCCGCGGCGGCGGGCGTTCCGTCGAGGCGCACGTCGCGCACGGCGCCGACGACGCCGCCCATCGGCCCGAGGACGACGCCGGGCGCCACGCGCCAGGCCCCGAGGCGGCCGCCGTCGCCGTCGCACAGCGCGAGCGCGCCGCCCGCCGGCGGCTCGTGGGCCGCGAGGGCGCGCGCGACCTGCCGGCCGAAGACCACGGTGCCGTCGAGCAGAAGGCGCGGGCGCGACGGATCGTCGGCGAGCCGCGCGGCGAAGGTCAGGCCCGGCAGCGCCGCGGCGAGGCGCGCCCGGCGAGCGTCGTCCGGCTCCACCACCTCGACGGACGCGGCGCCGGCGAGCCGCGCCAGGCGCGCGCACCGCTCGAGCACCGTCAACCCGGCCACGCGGCGCAGAGGATCCCCATCGCCCGCCGTCACGACGTAGGCGCGCATCGTTTCCCCCTCGGTGTGCTGTGCTGCCGGGCGGGAATTTCAAGGCGCGTGCCGCGCGGCGCGACGGCCGCGGACGTGCGAGCCTGCGGCAGACGTGCGCCGGGACCGTGGGGTGTGCATGCTCCGGGTCGGAGGTGCGGGGGCCGGAAACGAAAAGAGCGCGCGAGCCCCCCTGATGCCCACGCGCCCCTTTCGTTTTCGAACTGGCTGCAACTTTACACGCGAGGGGCGGTCGGTGTCAGGAAATTCTTCACGTCGGGCCCCTGAACGTCCGGCCAGTTCAGCGCGGCGGCACAACGCGATACAACGCCGGACATGAAACGCGCAGAGCGGCTGCAGGACCTCTTCATCGGCATCGCCGGCCTCATCGGCGCCGGCAAGACGACGCTCGCCAGGGCGCTCGGCGAGCACCTCGGGCTGCCGGTCTACTTCGAGCCGGTGACCGACAACGAGTATCTCGCCGACTTCTACCGAGACACGAAGCAGTATGCGTTCGCGACGCAGATCTATCTGCTGAACCGGCGCTTCCAGCAGCACCAGGAGATCATCTGGCGCGGCGGCGGCGGGGTGCAGGACCGCACGATCTACGAGGACGCGGTCTTCGCCAAGACGCTCGTGAACCAGGACCTGATGGACGAGCGCGACTACCGCACGTACCTGCAGTTGTTCCGGCACATGAGCAACTTCATGTGCCGTCCCAACGTCATCGTGTACCTCGACCTGAAGCCCGAGTCGTCGATGGAGCGCATCCAGACGCGCAGCCGCGACGTGGAGTCCGGCATCGGCATGGACTACCTGCGGGCGCTCCACCGCGAATACGAGGACTTCATCCACGACATCGCGCGCACCGTGCCGGTCATCCGCGTCTCGTGGGAGGAGTTCCGCGACGCACACGAGATGGCCGAGGTGATCGAACGCGAGTATCTCAACGGCTCGTTCCTGCGCGACGCCGAGTGGCGGCCCACCCGCGGGGTGTGATCACTCGTCGTCTTCGGTGACGAGGCGCAGGTGGGGGACGCCCGCGGCGCGCAGCGCCTGCACCACGGTCGCTCGGATCCGCACTCGCCTTCGCGAGTGCTCTCGGCCTCCGGGAGTGAATCCCGGAGGCCTCCGGCCGGGGCCGAACGCCGCCGCTCAGTCGTCGTCTTCGGTGACGAGGCGCAGGTGGGGGACGCCCGCGGCGCGCAGCGCCTCCACCGCGTCGGCGACGACCTCGCCGCAGGTGTAGTCGGGGCGGCGCGGGTCGGGCGGCTCGCAGTGCACGCGGAAGACGCTCATCTCGCACTTCGGGCGGAGGAGCGTCTCGGGGGGCACGTCGACCTGCTCCTCGAAGAAGAGCTCGGCGCCGTGCTCGGGACGGGCCTCCCACAGCTCGGTCAGCTCGCGCACGCCCTGGAAGCGGCACGTGACGCGCTGGCCCGACATGTTCGGGTAGTCCTGGTCGCCCTCGCGGCCGAGCGCGTGGGCGCGATCCCAGGCGTCCTCGGCGTCGTCGGCCTCGATCAGCACCGTGTTGACGTGGACGACGTTCGCCTCCGCTCCTTCGACGGTGATCAGGACCACCAGGTCGGCGACGAACCAGGCCATGCGGGCGACTGTCGCATGGGGGCGTGCCGCGCGCCAGCGTCAGGGCGCCGCGGCCTCCGTCCACCAGGCCGTCCCGACGCGGAAGGCGCCGATGGCGTGCGGTGCCGCACGGGCCGAGGCGCGGCATCAGCGCCGCACCTCGATCCGGTTCTCGACGCGGGCGGCGCCGGCCTCGCGCGCGAACCGCGCCGCCGCGTGGCGCGCGGCCCACGAGGGCACCTCGCCGCGCAGCGTGACGACGTCGCCCTTCACCTCGACGCGGACGCGGCCGCCCTCGACGAGCGCGCTCCGGGCGAGGCGCTGCCGCACGGCGTCGGCCAGCGCCGGCGCGGGCCCCTGCAGGCGGTCGTCGATCGTGTCGATGCCGGCGACGGCGGCGGTGACCACGTGGGCGCGCCGGCGCGCGGCGAGGGACTCGACGCGGCCCTCGAGGCGGGCCACGCCGCCCTCCACGCGCCCGACGACGCCGCCGCCGTCGACGTACGGGTCGCGGGTGATGGCGGCGTCGAGGCGCCGCTGCACGACGGGCTCGGGGAGCGGCGGCGCCGAGCGGACGACGAGCCGGTCGACGACCGCCCGTACCCCATTGATCGCACGGGCATTTTCGACCGCGGCCCACTTCGCCTCGAGCAGGTCCACCGCGCCGGAGAGCATCACCTCGCCGTCGCGGACGTCGACGTCGACGCCCTCCCCCGGCACGCGCGCATCGAGCGCCAATGCGCGGCGGATGGCCTCGCGGATGGCGGCGTCCCCCGGCGTCGGCGCGGGGAGGGGGCGCGCGGCGGGATCGACCGCGAGGCGGTCGGCGAGCACGGCGCGCACGCCGGGGACGCGCGCCAGCGCGATCGCCGCGTCCCGCTCGGCGGCGCTCGGCACGGCGCCGGAGAGGCGCACGCGGCCGCCGAGGACGTCGACCCGCACCGCGCCGGCCCGCAGACGCGCCGACATGTCGAGGCGGGCGCGCACATCGGCGCGGACCTCCTCGTCGGTGCGGGGCGCCTGCGACGCGACGACCACCCGGTCGACCACCGCGCGCGCCCCGCGCACGGCCCGCGCCAGCTCGCCCGCCATCGCGCGCTCGGCGGGCGTCTCCACGGCGCCGGAGAGCGTGACGATGCCCCCCTCGACGCGCACGCCGAACGACGCCGCCTCGGTGGCGGGGTGCTCGCGCAGCGCGGCCTCCACGTCGCGCCCCACGGCGGCGTCGGCGCGGGGCGTCGGCACCACCTCGATCCGGTCGACGACGTCGCGCACGCCGCGCACGCCGGCGGCGAGGTCCGCGGCGCGCGCGGTGTGGAGCGGCGTGTCGGTGACGCCGCGCAGCGTGACCACGCCCTGCTCCGTCGTCACTTCGAGCCGCGCCGCCCGCGCCGGGTCCTCGGCCTCGATCAGTCGCTCCACGGCCCGCGTGATCGCGCGGTCGCCGGGCGCGATCGCGAGCAGGACGGCCAGCACCAGCTGCGGGAACACCATGATCTAATTGAGGATTCAACGCGCGTGCCAGCCCCGGGCGGGGCGTCCTGCCCCGGTCAGCGGCAGCCCGTGAGCGTGCGCACGACGCGGGCGGCGGTGCCGTCGGCGAGCGGGTACTCGGCGCGGATCTCGACCTGGAAGTACTCGCGCTCGGCCGTCATCGCCCCGCCGTCGGTCAGGAGCGCCGCCAACGGCCGGGCGCGGGGCGCCCCCTCGACGAAGCACGTCTGCGAGAGGGGCTGGGCCTCGCCTTCGACGTCGACCGCCTCGCTCGTGGCGCCGAACGTCACGGCGCCCCCATCGCCACCGACGCAGTTGCCGTTCGCATCGGTGAAGAGGCTCCAGACGCTCGCCGAGCCGCGCGGCAGGAGGCGGAAGTCGGCGCCGGGGCACTCCGGCGGCGCGAGCGCGCAGAGGTCGATGCACTCGACGCCCGTGACGTCCGGCGCCTCGACGTGCGGCCCGACCCACAGCACCGTGGTCGCCGCCCAGATCTCGGCGTCGGTGTCCCACAGGCCGTTGCCCTCGTCCCAGAGCCCGTTCTCGTTCGCGTCGCGGAAGGGCTCGTCCTCGTCCCGGGTGCCGTTGCCGTTGGTGTCGAGGTAGGGCTCGGGCCGGTCGTCCTCGGGCTCGAGCAGGTCGATGCCGTCGTCCCACACGCCGTTGCCGTCGAGATCGGTGAAGCGCTCCTCCCCGCGGACGACCGCCACCATCGTCACCAGGCCGTCCTCGGGGGAGGGGCCCGCCGGCGCGACGTCGACCGGGGGCGGCGCCGTCGCGAGCAGGTCGCCGGTGAACAGGCCGGGCGGCATGGCCAGCTCGAGGACGCGGACCTCGCCGGCCTCGGCCCACAGCTCGACCTGGGGGGCCTCGACGGCGTTGCCGAAGCGGTCGGCGATCGTCGCCTGGCAGGCGGTCGACGGCGGCCCGGCCGCGAACCGCCACGGCGTCCGCTCGAGGAACGCCGCCAGCACCGGATCGGCGCACGACACGGCCAGAGAGGCGGCGCTCGGTGGCCCGGCCAGCACCTGCAGCGTCGCCTGGACGCCGACCGGCGGGAGCGGGTCGTCCAGCCGCGCCGCGACGGCCAGGGGGCCCACGCGGGTGCCGCCCTGGACGTCGACGCGCACCTCGCCGGCCGCGTCGGTCACGGCGCTCTCGACGGACAGCGCGGCGTCGCTGTCCGCCGGGAGCGTGACGCGCAGCGCCACCGGCGGATCGGGCGGCAGGCCGTTGCGCCGGACCCCGAAGCGCAGGACGGCCCGGTCCTCGCCGCCCCCGCGCACGCGGATCGCCTCGGACGACACGTGGACGACGCGCAGCTCCCAGTGCGGCTCGAGCAGGCCGGCGTCGGGCGGGGCGCCGTCCCACGGGCCGCCGAAGTCGGGCAGCGCCGCGTCGTCGGTCCGGGGCAGCAGGCCGAAGTCGGGCGGCGGCGCCGCGTCCGGCCCGCCGCCGCACGCCACGCCGCCCTCGACGTCGCGGCACGCCCGCTCGCCGCACAGCGCCTCGCCCGCGCAGTCGCACGTGAGCGCGTCGCAGCCCGCGGCCGGCTCGACGCAGGTCGTCGCGCCGTCTGCGCCGAAGCACGTCCACCGCGCCCCGCACGCGTCGCCGTCCTTGCGGCACGACAGATAGCCGGTCTCGCGGATGCCCGGATCGCCGTCATCGTGCGATTCCTGGATGCACCCCGCCAGCAGCAGCGCCAGGGCCACTCCGCCCCAAGCACGCATGGCTCACCCCTTTCGGCCCGGGCCCCGCGGCCCGCGCTCCCCAATGCCTGCCGCACGCGGCGGTCAGACGTCCCGTTCTTCGATCGCGTCCATCGGCGCCAGCGCGAAGGTGGCGCCAAAGCGGGCGTGCCCGCCCTTGTGCAGGGCCGCGTCCTCCGCGGCGCCGCACGCCTCGCGGAAGGCGCGCGCCAGCGTCTGCCCCAGCCGCTCCACGTCCTCGGGGGCGGCGACGAACGACAGGGTGCGCGCCACCGTCGGCCGCGCCCCGTCGAGGAACCGCGTCACCACCGCCGCCGTGACCACGTCGAGCTGGTGGTGCAGGCCGTCGACGCGCGCCCCGATCTCGTCGCGCACGAGCGACACGAACGCGCGGTTCAGCACGTAGCGGTCGTCGGCGTCGCGCGCGACGCGGCCGGCGGCGGCGAGGCCCTCGAGCAGGCAGCGCACCTCGTCGGCGGGCTCGCCGAGCCGGCCGGCCACCTCGGCGGCGCGCAGCGGGCCGCCCTCGAGAGCGTCCTCGACGCGGCGCGTGCGCTCCACCTCGTGCGCCGGCGCCAGAAAGTCGTCGCGGTATTCGCGCTCGAGCTGGACGACCGTGCGCAGCGACTTGCCGAACACGCGCGCCACCTCGCTCTGCGGCACCGCGCCGCCGCGCCGCAGCTCCTCGAAGTAGGCGAGGCGGATGAGCTCCTCGAGCGTCTTGAGCGGCAGGCGGAACAGCCGGCTCAGGCGCGCGGCCGGCCGCAGCAGCGAGTATACGAGGCGTCGCTGCAGCTCGAGTACGGAGAGGGGCGCGTTCTTCATGCCCCCCACGATGTCGAAATCGAACGCGCGCCACAAGCAGAAAATTGCGCGTCGGGCGCGCCGCGTTGCGTTACGGGGCGGACGGGGCCGGGGTCGGCGCCGAGGCGGGTGGCGGCGCCTCGGTGGCGGGCGCGGGCGCCGCGGGGGCGGCGGCGCCCTGCGGGCTGCCCGGCTGGCTGTACGGGCCGGGCGGCGACTTGCCGGTGGGCGTGACGCCCTCGACGGGTTCGGTGGGCTGCTCGCCCGCGGGGGCCGCCGGCGCGCGCAGCGTCACCGCCATCGCCTGGGCCTGGCGCGCGTAGTCGAGCGCCTCGGCGAGCACGCGCGCCGTCTCCTGGTCGGCGTGGAACCCCATCGAGTTCTCGCTGCTGACGAAGTCGATGCGCCACTGGGCCTTGCGCTGCAGCGCGAACAGGGGCGCGAGCTGCTCGGGCGTCGCGCCCGCCGCCTTCGCCGCCCGGATGCCGTCGAGCATGTCGGTCAGCGCCGTCGCCGAGCGGTCGAGCAGCTCGCGCGTGCGGTCCTGGATCTTGGCGACGCGCGCCGTCAGCTCGTCCTCGTCGACGTTGTGACACGTCTGGCATGCGCGGTTGACCATCAGCAGCGGGCTGCGCACCCAGTGGTCGGAGACCTTCATCGCGCCCTCGCGCACGTAGGGCATGTGGCAGTCGGCGCAGGCGACGCCCGCGCGCGCGTGCGTCCCCTGGGACCACATCTCGAACTCGGGGTGCTGTGCCTTGAGCACGAGCGCGCCGGTCTCACCGTGCTTCCAGTCGTAGAAGGGCTCGCCGTCGGGGAACTTCGTCTCGGCGTACGTCGCCTCGATCTGGTCGGCGGTCATGCCTTTGTTCCAGGGGAAGAACAGGGTCATCTTCGGGCCGCAGTAGTACTCGACGTGGCACTGGCCGCAGACGAACGAGCGCATCTCCTGGCGGGTGGCGTCGGCGTTGGGATCGTACGGCGTCTTGCGGTCGCCCTCGCGCCACCGCTCGAGGCTCGGCAGGTGCGGCACCGGGGCGTCGCCGGCGGCGAGCGCCTGGATGCCGCGCACGAAGCCGGGGCGCGTCACGCGGATGGCCATCGTCTCGGGGTCGTGGCAGTCGATGCACGCCACGGGGTGCGCGTCGGGCTCGCCGGGGGTGCCGTCCGGCGTCTTGCGCAGCTCGGCGTTCGCCTCCGCGTAGGGCTTCGTCGAGAGCGTCTCGAAGCCCTTCATCACCGCCGGCCAGTCGAAGGCCTTCGCGAGGATCTCCGGCGTCGCCGGCTTGCCCTCCGCTTCGAGGCCGATGCGCCGCCACGTGGGCGCCATCGAGGCGTGGCAGTGCAGGCACGCGCCGGGCTGCGGCTTCTTCGTCACGCGCTCGGTGTGCTCCTGGTCGTAGAGCATGTAGGCGTGGCCGCGCCGGTCGCGGAAGTCGAGCGCGAAGGCGTAGCCCGCGTACATGCGCCGCAGCCACGGCTCGCGGTCCAGCTTCTGTTCGGGCATCGCGCTCGAGCCGCCGTAGCGCGTGCGCGTCACGTCGACCGTGCGCTTGTAGCTGTCGTACTCGCGCGGCCAGTTCGTGCCCCACGGCGCCGGATCCGTCGTGATCTCGGTCACTTCGACGAGGCGCGCGAAGGGCGTCCGCTCCTCCTGCTTGCGCGTGAAGATGTTGATGAGGAGCGCGGTCACCGCGAACGTGACCGCGGCGGTCAGCACGATGGCGATCAGGTAGCCCCACACGCGGCGCATGCGTTGTCCTCCCTAACGGCCCAGGCCGGTCCGCGGCCCGTGTCCGACGTCGGCGTGGCAGCGCACGCACTGCGGCTCGCCCGAGACCAGGATCGGGTGCACGAAGCCCGCGTGGCACTCGACGCAGTTGTCCTGCAGGATCTCGGCGTTCTTCGGCGTGATGCGGATCGGCTCCGGGAAGTCCTGGAACGTGAACGCCCAGGAGTGGTTGAAGCCGTTGCGCGCCTTGGCGACGTACTTGCCGAAGAAGTCGTGCGGCAGGTGGCAGTCGTTGCACACCGCGACGGTGTGATGGCTGCTCTTCTGCCACGAGTCGTACTGCGGGTTCATGATGTGACAATTGACGCAGGCGCGCGGGTCGGGGCTGAAGTAGCTCCACCCCTCGGCGTAGCCGAAGGTGAAGCCGCCGACGCCCACCAGCGCGCCCACGCCGGCCGCCAACAAGAAGCCCAGGATGCCGATGCGCAGCTTCATCGCGGCCAAGACGTGTATCAGGCGGTCCGAGTTTCGCCAAATCGGCGAGACAGTCCCGATCAGCCGGTGTTGCGCAGTCCCTGGGCGATGCCGTTCAGGGTCGCGCCCATGGCCTCGGCGAGCAGGGGCGGCACCGGCTCGTCCTCGCCGAGCGCGCGCTTGCGGCGCAGCAGGCTGACCTGCAACAGCGAGAGCGGGTCGATGTAGGGGTTGCGCAGGCCGATGGCCGACTGCAGCGACGGGTCGTCGCTCAGCAGGTACGCCGACTGGCGGATGGCGAGGGTCATCTCGATCGTCAGGCGGAGCTCGTCGTCGAGGCGCCGCAGGAGCGTGTCGTCGCCGCCGAGGTGGCGCACGTACAGCGCCGCGATCTCCGGGTCGGCCTTCGCGCAGACCATCTCCACCTTGCCGACGAGGTCGTCGAAGAACGGCCACACGTTCGCCATGCGGCGCAGAAGCTCGAGGCCGCCCGGCTCGTCGGCGACGGCGCGGAAGGCGGTGCCGACGCCGAGCCACGCGGGCAGCATCGAGCGGTTCTGCGTCCAGCCGAACACCCACGGGATGGCGCGGATGCCGCTCATCGTGCCCGAGCCCGCCTCGCGGTAGGCCGGGCGCGATCCGAAGTGCACGCCGGCGAGCTCCCGCACCGGCGTGCAGTCGAGGAACATGCGGAACACGTCCTGGTGCTCGTGCACGAGCGCCCGGAAGACGGGCAGCGCGGCCTCCGCCATGCGGTCCATGACCCGGGCGAAGCGCTCCGGCTCGTCGGCGTCGGCGAACTGCCGCCAGTCGTGGAACTTCGCCATCAGCGAGCCGGCGACGAGCACCTCGAGCGAGCGCTCGGCGAGCGGGCGCAGGCCGAACTTCTGGGAGATGACCTCGCCCTGCTCCGTGATCTTGATGGTGTCGCCGAGGGTGCCCGGCGGCAGCGCGGTGAGCGCGCGGTACACCGGCGAGCCGCCGCCGCGGCCGACGGTGCCGCCGCGGCCGTGGAACAGCGTGAGGCGCACGCCGGCGTCGCGGCACACGTCGGCGAGCGCCTCCTGCGCACGATAGAGGGCCCACGCGGCGGGCAGCATGCCCGCGTCCTTGCTCGAGTCGGAGTAGCCGATCATGACCTCCTGCCGGTCGCCGCGGGCGCGCAGCTGGCGGCGGTAGGCGGGATCGGCGAACAGGCGGCGCATCACCTCGGGGGCGTGGATCAGGTCGTCGCGCGTCTCGAAGAGCGGCACCACGTCGAGGCGCGAGCAGGGCGGCTCGGCGGTGAGGTCCACGAGGCCGGCCTCGCGGGCGAGCAGCAGCACCCGGAGCATGTCCTCGGCGGTGCGGCACATCGAGATGATGTAGGTCGAGGCGGCCGCACCGCCGAGCTCGCGGTGGACTTCGGCGATCGTCCTGAACACCTGCACCGTGCGCTCGCTGCGCTCCGGCAGCTCGCGGTGCGCGCTGATCAGCGGGCGGCGGCCCAGCAGCTCGCGGCGGAGCGCCTCGCCGTCGAGCGGCGGCACGCCGGCGGCGGCGGCGACGTCGTCGAGCGCCTGCGCGTGGACGCCGGCGTCCTCGCGCACATCGAGCCGGTAGCCGTGGAACCCGGTCGAGCGCACCTGGCGCGCCAGCGGATCGACGCAGACCTCGGTCGCGCGCCGGGCCCCGGCGGCGAGCATCGCCTCGCGCACCACCTCGAGGTCGGCGAGCAGCGCGTCGGGGCCGGGGTAGGCGGCGGGCTCCTCGACGACATGCCCGCCGTCGCGGGCGGCGATGAGGCGCCGCGTGGCGTCGAGGCGCGCGGCGATGAAGGAGAGCTTCAGGCGCAGCGGCTCGTCGGCGTCGCGACGGCGGTTGGCCTCGTAGACCTCCGGCAGGCGCTGGCGATCGGCCTCGATCGACGCGCGCAGGGCCTCGCCGACGTGCGCGACGCGCGTCGAGAGCGAGAGGCGGCCGATGAGCGCGTCGACCTCGTGGCGGTAGTGGCCGAGCACGGCGTGGGCGGTGCGGCGCGCCGCGCGCAGCGTGACCGCCGGCGTGACGAACGGGTTGCCGTCCCGGTCGCCGCCCACCCAGCTGCCGGCGCGCACGAGCGGCGGCGCGTCGACGGGACGCCCGAATACGTCGAGGAAGCCGCGGTGCATCGCCGACTGCACGCGCGGCGCGGCGTCGAGCAGGCGGTCCTCGAGGTACCAGAGCACGCTGGCCACCTCGTCCAGGACCGACGGGCGGTCGCGGCGCACCTCGGACGTGAGCCAGAGCAGCTCCACCTCGGCCTCGAGCGCCTCCTCGATCTCGCGGCGCTCGGCGGGGCCGGCGTCCGTGCGCTCGAGGAGCAGGTCGGCGACGCGCGCCTGCAGCGTCAGCACCGTGCGCCGCGTGGCCTCGGTCGGGTGCGCGGTGAGCACCGGCTGCACGGTGAGGTGGCCGAGCGCCTCCTCGACGGCCTCGGGCGGGTGCCCGGCGTCGCGCAGGCGGGTGAAGGCGCCGAGCAGCGTGTGCGCCGGCGGCGGCCCGGCGTGGCCGCGGGCGCGCTCGCGGCGGCGGCGGACGCGCTGCACCTGCTCCGCGGTGTTGATCAGCAGGAAGAACAACGTGAAGGCGCGGGCCACCGGCGCGGCGACCTCGAGCGGCATCGCGTCGACGCGGGCGAAGAGCGCCTCGAGATCGGGCGCGTCGGCCTCGTCGAGGCGGCGCGCGCGGCAGGCGCGGCGCAGGTCCTCGACGGCGCGGAACACGTCGCCGCCGGCGTGGCGCTCGACGACGCGGCCGAGCGTGGACGCGAGCCAGCGCACGTCCTCGCGCAGCGTGCGGTCCGCCTCGCGGCGGTCGGGGAGCGGGATCATGGGCAGCCTCCGTTCAGCGATCGACGCGGGTCGGGGGGCGAGGGCCGCGCCGATTGCGCGTCCGCGCCGCGCCGTCGCGAACTGGTACGACTGAACGGGCGGGTCCGCGCATCTCCGATCGTGGAGCGGAGGTGACACGATGCGGGTGCTCGCGCTGGTGCTGGTGTGCTTTTCGGCGGTCGGGTGCTCGCGCGCCTACTACTCGACGATGAAGGCGTTCGGGAAGGAGAAGCGCGACATCCTGTCTTCGCGCGTGAAGGACGCGCGCGAGGACCAGAAGGAGGCCCAGGAGGAGTTCGAGAGCGCGCTCGAGCGCTTCCAGGCGCTGCTCGGCCCCGAGGCGAAGCCCTCGGAGCTCCAGGAGATGTACGACGAGCTGAGCGGCAAGCTCGAGGACTGCGAGGCCGACGCGAAGGACGTACGCGAGCGCGTGGACGCCGTCGAAAACGTGGGCGAGGACCTCTTCGACGAGTGGGAAGACGAGCTCGACCAGTACGAGAGCCGAGAGCTGCGCCAGAAGAGCGAGCGACAGATGAAGGACACGCGCCGCCGCTTCGACGATCTGTCGCGTGCCATGCGCCGCGCCGAAAAGAGCATGGAGCCGGTGCTGAAGGCGTTCCGCGACCAGGTGCTCTATCTGAAGCACAACCTGAACGCGCAGGCGGTGGCGCAGCTGCGCGGCGTCGCCGACTCGCTCGAGCAGGACGTGGCGCGGCTCGTGAAGGAGATGCAGGCGGCGATCGCCGAGGCGGATGCCTTCGTCAAACAGATGGAGGCGCCGGCCGAGGGGTGAGCGCGGCCCTCAGAGCGCCTGACAAGACCGCCTGAGCGGGGCGCGACTGCGACGCCGGTCGTGAATGGAGGTGAACGTGGCCGCGCTCGGTGACGCGCCACGCGCCACGCGCACGGCCGGTCAGCGGCACATCTTGGTCAGCATGGCGACGATGCGTTCGAGCAGCTCTTCCGCCTTCGTCGTGTCGACGACGATCACGGCCGCCCTTCACCCGCGAGCCGCTCGAACACTTCGTCGGTGAGCGGCGCCGCGGCGGTCAGCTGGCGGAAGCGGCGGGCCTGCGCGAGGACGCCCGCGACGTCGGGGGACGGGCGGCCCAGCGCGATCTCGAGGCATGCGATGACCTCGCCGTTCAGGCTGCGGTGGTTCCGGTCGGCGCGCTCGCGAAGGCGTTCGTAGAGCTCGTCCGGGATCTGCTTGAGCGTGATGTTGCGCATCGTCTGCCTCCATTGTGGTTCCGATCTGGTGGTCGAAGGCGGGGGCGTCAAGCCGCCCGCGGTCAGCCGACGACCTCGAGGAGCTCGGCGACGACGCGCACCTCGCCGTCGGCCGGCGTGACGACGATGTCATCGAAGGCGCGGTTGTCGGAGACGAGCCGGACGGACCTCACCGCGACGGCGCCGTCGTCGCCCGCCTCGGCTTCGGCGACGCGCCAGCGCTTGACCACGTAGGCGGCGTCGTCGAGCGTCGCCTCGCCGATGCCGACGACGACGCGCCGCCCGTCGAGCGCCGACGCGGAAGGGGCGCGGCCGGCCGGGAAGGCCCGGAACAGGCACCAGCTGCCATCGGGTACGCCCGGCTCCATGCTCCTGCCCTGGATCCGCGCGACGAACAGATGCGTGTCGTGCTTGCGCGGCCGGGGCAGCCACGCCCACGCCTCCTGCGGCTCGACCACCTGTGTCCCGCCGAAGCGGCCCGCGGCGGCGGCCAGCGACAGCACCGGCACCGCCTCCTTGTGGCGGGCGCTCGCCGGCACGCTCTGCGCGATCTCGAACGACCGCACGTCCCCGAGGAAGCCGGTCGGCACGAGCGGCAGCGTCTCGTGGTGGTCGAGCAGGTCGGCGATCCGGAGGCGCGACCGGCCCTCCCACCACGCGATGTCGGCGCGGTTCAGGTCGCCGTTCTCGATGAGGATCACGTAGTGCCACGGCTCGCGGCGCGGGTCGTGCTCCGCGAGCAGCGCGGCGTACTCGCGGCCGCGCTGCGCCTTCGCGCGGTCGCGGTCGTCGAGGCGGCCCTTCACCTCGATGATGACGTTGTGGTGGAGGGCGCCGAGCTTCGCTCGCGCGACGAAGTCGGGGAAGTACTGCGCCGAGAAGCCCTGCCACGCGTAGTCGATGCCGTACCCCACGCCGCTGCGATGGTTGTAGACCCAGCCGGTGACGTCCGTCGCGCGGTCCAGCAGTATGGCCACGCGTCGCTCGTCCTCGTTCTCGAGCGCCGCCGTCTGGAAGGTCGTGCGCCCGGGCTCGGCGAAGACGTGCTTCTTGAGCGCCTGGTACGCCGGCAGCTCCGCCGCGTGGCGCTCCACCATGATCGGCTCCAGCGTCGCACGCTCGGCCTGGAGGGCCTCGGCGACGACCGGCAGCAGCGCCTTGCGCACGCCCTCCATCACGTCCGGCCGGGCGAGGTTCGCCAGCGCGATACGCCCGGCGCCGTGCGCGGCGACGTGGTCGAACGACAGCGGCAGGCCGGCGGGCAGCTTGAACGTGCGGCGCTCGAGGAACTCGCGAACGACGCTCTTCACCGCGTTCTTCTGGACGTGGCTCGCGCGCAGCTCGCGCAGGATGGGCAGGGCGTACGCCGTCTCGATCACGTGGTCGAAGTCGCGGAAGGACGATCCGGCGGGCAGCACGAACTGCTGACCCTCCTGCTCGCCGCGGACGAGCGCCGCCTTGAGCCACGTCCGGATCTCGGTCTCCGGCACCTCCTCCATCCAGGGGAGCGCGGGCTGCAGCGGCGGCAGCCGATTCACGTCGAGCCGACCGCGCCACTCGGCGCTCACGGCGCGCTGCCCGGCGTACCGCAGCAGGCGCACGTCGCGCGCGCCCCGCGCCGCGTCGTCCTCGAGCGGCCGGATGGGCAGGTACTGCGGCGGCGGGGGCGGCTCCCCCGGCTCGATGACGTCCACCAGGTCCGAGATCTGGTCGATGATCGCCCGGAAAGACGGGTGCTCGATCACGTACAGGTGCTCGGGGGTGAGCGTCGCGGCGCCGTCGTCGTCGAGCAGCGGCGGGTGCATCTTGCGCAGGCCGCGCCCGAGCGTCTGTTCGGTCAGCGTGCGCGAGTCGCAGGGGCGCAGCGGCACGATGACCTTCACGTTGCGGACGTCCCAGCCCTCCTTGAGCATCATCACGCTGACCACGACGTTGTACGGGTTCGGGACGACGCCGCCCTTGCCGTCGGGGATCTCGTCGCGGTCGACCTCGTTGACGGCGCGGCGCACCGCCTCCCACGCCTCCTCGTTCGACTCCTCCTTCTGGCCGATGTGGATCTCGACCACGGTCGAGCGGCCGTCCTCCACGAACAGCGGCGGCGCGCCCTCGGGCGCGTCGGGGTCGTGGTAGCCGGTGGGCGGCGTGCGGATGTCTTCCCGGGTCGCCTGGCCGTGCGCGAGGTAGTTGGCGACCTCGCGCGCCTCGTTCCGGTCGTTGCACAGGATGAACAGCAGCGGCTTGCGCCGGTCGCCTTCGGTGCGGAGCTCGTCGCGCACCTTCTTCCAGCGCTGGATGCCGGTGACGAGCAGGTTGCGGTACTTCTCCCACGCGTTCGGCTGGCCCTCGCGCACCAGCTCTTCGACCTTGCCGCCGCTCGTGACCTCGACGCGCTCGAGGTGCGGCCGCTTTACGATGCCGTCGCGAATGGCCTCGCTCAGCGGGTAGTCGACGACGGTGTGCCGGAACAGCTCGGCGCCCTTGAACGTCGTGATCGCCGCCTTCTTCCCGGACGGCTTCTTCGACGCGCCCTGCTCCTCGAACAGCGTCGCCGACAGGTCGACCTGCAGGCCGACGCGGCCCACCTTGTCGTGCAGGCGGCGGATGGAGCGGATCCAGGCCATCTCGGTCGCGGCGTCGCTGCCCTCCGCCTCCACGCGGGCGCGAGCGCGCTCCTCGAAGCGCGCGTGGCCGGTCTCGTCCCAGACGTGGTGGGCCTCGTCGTTGAGCACGAGCAGGCCGCGCGAGCGCTCGAAGCGCTTCACGAGCGGCGTCTCGACGGACTCGAGCCGCGCCGGCTCGTCGTCCTCGAACAGGATCTTCATCTGGTGGAGGTGCCCGGTGGTGACCGGCGCCGCCTCCTCGGGCAGCCGCAGGAGCTGGTGGTAGTTGGTCACGACGAGCGCGCCGCGCTCCGGGTCGAGCTGCCGCGGGCAGTCGTCGGGGCCGTACACGCTGACGTCCCACACCTGCTCGAACGCCGGCGGGACGACCGGATCGGCGAAGAACACCGAAGACTTCGTCGCGCCGGTCGCGCGCTCCTCGGGGCTCAGGCCGTGGCTCGGGTCGAAGTCCTGGAACAGGCGGTCGCGCACGAACAGGCCCGGCGCGATCAGGAGCGCGTGCTGGCCGAGGCCGAGGTGCTGCGGCCCTTCGAGCTTCGCGTTCAGGTAGGACCACGCGATGACGAGGCTCATCATCTTGGTCTTGCCGGAGCCGGTCGCGAGCTGGCCGCCGAGCTTCGTCCACGGGTCGCGCTGCGTCGTCAGCGGCTCCTCGCCGACGAGCCGCCACAGGTCCTCGGTGCGGCGCACGCGCCGGACCTCGTACAGGTAGACGAACGTCTCCACGAGCCGGCGCTGGTGCGGCCAGTACCTGAACAGCATCGTCTGCGCCGCGTTGCTCGCGCGGACGGCGTGCGGCTCGCGCCGGAACCAGTGGCGCAGCAGCGTCTGGGTCGTCGCGCTCGTCTCGTGCTCGCCCGGGACGACCGGCGCGTAGCGCGGCTCGACGTCCGGGTACGCGTCGGCGGCCGCGCCCAGCTCGAAGCCGCGCCACGCGTCCACCATGCGCCGGATCTCGGCGATGACGCGCGGATGCCCGTGCGCCTCGCGCCGGCCGAAGAGCTGCTCCTGGCCCATCAGCGCACCTCCACGTTCACGGTCGCGATGCCGTCGTTCCCGAACACGTCGGTGACGCGCGCGGCCACGCGGTAGTGGCCGGGCTCGGCGTAGCGAAACTCGGCCGTGAAGACGAGGTCCTCGACCTGGCTCTTGCTCTTGCGCACCCGGAAGCTCTGCCAGTCGGTGACGAAGATCGGCTTGCCGTCGAGCCCGACGCGGCGGCCGTAGTCCCAGTCGATCGCCCAGAAGTCGATGAACTTCTTCCAGGTGTCCGCCTTGTCGAGCCAGCCGTGCAGCGCCTTCTGGCGCGCGGTCCACTTGTCCGCCTCGGCCTGGGCGCGCTTCTTCGCGGCGGCGCTCATCTTGTCGGTGATCGGCTTGAGCGCCGGCTGCTGGCTCGTGAGGAACGACTCGATGTCGATCTCGCAGCGGGCGAGGTCGAGGCGGACGAGGCGGCCGTCGGTCGCCGCTTCGAGGCGGATCGAGAGCGGCGCGTAGAACGCCGGGATCGCCATCGACTCGATCGCCTCGCCGGACTTCCGGGCCAGCTCGATGCGGCGCCGCACCTCGTCAATCGCGCTCTGCGGGATGACGCGGACGGTGACCGAGACGCCGAGCGCGTCCTTGATGTCGTCCTTCTCGCTGCCGGACAGCGTGTCGAAGTCGGCGGAGAGGATCGTGACCGCCTTGCGGTGCGTGTCGCGGGCGGCCCGGGCGATCGACCAGACCTGCGGCGAAGAGATCGCGCCGTCCAGCGGGCCGACGTGGACCCAGCTCGCGCCCTTGAAGCCATGCAGGAACGTCGAGTGGTCGACGGGCTCGCCGCCGAACACCTTGATCATTTCGCTGCGGTATCCGCTCGCTTCCGTTTGGAAGTCCTGCCACTGCTCGGCGCGCTGGTAGACGCCCATGTTCTCGACGGTGAACGGGCGCACGTCGAACGGCCCCGGGGACCGCTGCCGCTTCTCCTTGCGCTCGATGTTCTTGCAGTGCTCGCACTCGACGTAGTCGTGCTGCGCCTTCTCGGGCGGGCGCGGCTGGCCGTGGAGCTGGATGAGGCGCTTGCGGGCGAGGTGGACCGCGTACTTGCCGTTGTCGATGCCGATGAAGCGGCGGCCGAGGCGCTCGGCGGCTTCGCAGGTGGTGCCGCTGCCCATGAAGCAGTCGAGGACGAGGCCGCCGGGCGGGCACGAGGCGGTGATGATGCGCTCGAGAAGGGCGACGGGCTTCTGAGTCGGGTAGCCGAGGCGCTCAACGGCCTGTGAGTTGACCGCCGGGATGTCTGTCCAGATCGACTGCAGGGCAACCCCGTCCATCGCGCCGAGGTACTGCTTGAGCCGCGGTTGGCCGCCTGTCTGCGACCACGCGATCATGCCGGTCGCATCGAGTCTATCGAGCTCGCCGTGCGTGTATGCCCAATGCCTGCCGATGCGATTCGGGTCGAAGCCTCGCCACGGACGCCCGGTCTCGCCGTTTCGGGTGCCCGGAGCGGTAAGTGTGATCGTCTGGTAGCGGCCATGATCGTCGCTCAGGCCGTAATGCTGTCGCACGTACGCCGCTTCGTAGGGCGTCATGATCTGCTGGAACCACGGTTGCGCCCCCATTCCGAAGCTGAGAAGCACATCGTGAACATGGTTCGCACCCTCTGTCCCCGAGCGCGAGGACGTGCGCTTCCACACGATCTCGTTGACGAAGTTCTCGTAGCCGAACACCTCGTCCATCAGCACCTTCACATAGTGCACCGCATGCCAGTCGAGATGGACGTAGATGCTCCCGGTCGGCGCGAGCAGCTCCTTCAGCAGCTCGAGCCGGCGTCGCAACATCGACAGGAAGCTGTCGAGGCCCTGCCGCCACGTGTCCTTGTACGCGAGGATCTCGACGAGCGACGGCTCCTTGCGCGCCTGCACGCCCTCGTCGCCGTCGAGCTCGATGTCGATGGCGTTGTCGGCGCGGAAGTCGTTGTTCACCATGAACGGCGGGTCGATGTAGACGAGGTCGACCT
>CAUJDF010000007.1 GCA_963169045.1 Myxococcota bacterium | reverse complement strand
GCCCCGGCGTGCGCGGGATGCCCGGAGCCGGCGGACTGCGGCGATCCGGCCTGCGCGGGCGCCCCGGCGTGCGCGGGATGCCCGGAGCCGGCGGACTGCGGCGATCCGGCCTGCGCGGGCGCCCCGGCGTGCGCCGTGTGCCCGCCGCCGGAAGCGCGCGCGTGCTACGACGGTCCGGCGGCGACGGCGGACGTCGGCGCGTGCCGGCGCGGCGTCCGCGCCTGCGTCGAGGGCGCGCTCGGCGCGTGCGAGGGGCAGCGCCTGCCGATGGCCGAGGCGTGTGGCGACGGCGTCGACGCGGACTGCGACGGCCGGGTCGACGAGGGCTGCGGCGACTGCGCCCAGGACGCCGAGCGCGCGTGCGCGTCGGCCTGCGGCGCCGGCGTCGAGCGCTGCGCCGACGGCGCGTGGGTCGGCTGCAGCGCACCGCGCCCCGCGCCGGAGGTCTGCGCCGGCGACGCCGACGAGGACTGCGACGGCGACGCGGACTGCGACGACGCCGACTGTGCCGGGGACGCGGCGTGCGCCGTGTGTCCGCCGCCCGAGGCGCGCGCCTGCTACGGCGGCCCCGCGGGCACCGAGGGCGTCGGCCGCTGCGCCGCGGGCGTGCGCGCCTGCGCCGGCGGCGTCCTCGGCGCCTGCGAGGGCGAGGTGCGGCCCGCCGACGAGGCCTGCGACGGCCACGACGACGACTGCGACGGCGAGCTCGACGAGGGCTGTCCGGGGCCGGCGCCGGTCGTCGTCCGCGGCGGCTGCGAGCCCCGCGTGCACGCGATGGGTCCCTTCGCCGACGTGAGCACGATGTCGCGCTGGGCGGTCGACGCGGCGGGCGACTTCCACGTGGGGATCGTCGCGCGCACGCGCCGCGGGGCGTCGCGCAACGAGGTCCTCGTCGGCAACTTCGGGCGGGAGCGCGAGAGCTTCCGGCACGACGCGCTCGCCCAGTCGCTGCTCGGCGGGGAGGGCGCGCCCGACGGCTCGCTGTACATGGCGGGCTCGGGCGTGGCGGGCACCTTGCTGCTGCGCCACCTGCGCGGCGTGCTGCACGCCGAGACGGTCCACGACCGGGGCGACTTCTACGCGCAGCTGGCGCTCGACCGGCAGGGACGCCCGCACGTGTTCCTCGTCGATCGCGGCCGTCTCGTCCACAAGCACCGCGGCGCCGACGGCTGGGTCGAAGACGTGATCGAGGCCGAGGGGGTCGGCGCCGCCGCGCGTCCCGCGCACATCGTCCGCACCGCGCGGGCGACCGCCGCGCTCCCCCCGTCCGACACGTTCCACGTCGCCTACGTGAAGCCGGGCGAGGACCTCCACGACCACGTGTGGTACGCCCGGTCGGGGCCCGGTGGCTGGGTGCGCGAGCGCGTGGCGCGCAGCGCCGGTCGCCTGGCGCTCGCCGTCGGTCCCGACGACGACGCGATCGTGGTCACGGGCGACCGCACCGGTGTCTCTGCGTGGCGCCGCGAGGCCGCCGGCTGGATCGACGAGGCGCTGCTCGACGACGCCGTCGTCGGCGATCTCGAGGGGGTGAGCGCGGCGTTCGGCGCCGGCGAGCTGCGCGTCGCCGTCTCGATCGCGCGCGCCGACGGCGGACGCGTCGAGGCCGCCCCCTCGCTGGAGCTGGGCCGGCGCACGCCCGACGGCTGGGCGTTCGAGCGCCTCGTCGAGGGCCGCCGCTGGGTCGACCCGAGCGACGACATGACCATGGCGGACGAAGCCGTGCGCCCCGATCTGCGCTTCCAGGACGGCGTCTGGTACCTCGGCTACCTCGTCGAGCACCTGAACCACGAGCCGGGCGGCCTCGTGGTCACCTCCGACGGCTACGTCTGGACGGATCGCTGCCCCTGATCGGCGCGTGTGAGAGGTTTGCGCGTGTCCCTCCGTTTCGGCGATGCCGCGCTCGAGCGCGCGTGGTGGGCGTGGCACGCCGCCGAGCAGACGCGTGTTCTGAAGAGCGGCTTCGCCGTCCTCCTCACCGGCCTCGTCCTGTTCGCCGGGCTCGACGCGCTGCTCTGGCCGGACCGCCTCGGCGCCCTGCTGGCGGTGCGCGGCGCGACCATCGCGCTGCTGCTCCCGGCGCTGCCGGCGTTCTTCGGACGCCGCGCCGCGGAGCGCCTCGCGCAGGGCGCGCAGGCCTGGCTGCTCTACGTCGCCGCCGTCACGCTCCTCGGCCTGTCCGGCATCTCGTGGATCATCTTCCCGTCGCTGACCGGCGGCCGCGCCTTCGCCGCCGTCCTCGCGCTGAACGTGTTCCTGACGGCGCTCTACGGCGCGACGGGCCTGCGCTTCCGCTACGCCGCGGGCCTCGGCCTCGCCGCCACCGCCCTGTTCCTCGCGGGCATCCTCCTGCGCGCCTCGCCGACGCCCGGCCTGCTCCTCGCCTTCTCGACGTTCGGCCTCGGCGCCAACGCCGTCGGGCTCGTCGTGTCCCGCTGGCTCGAGCGCTCCGCGCGCCGCGCCTTCCTGCGGGCCCGGGAGCTGGCAGAGGAGCAGGCGCGCTCCGAGGCGCTGCTCCTCAACGTGATGCCGCGCGCCTGGGCCGAGCGCCTCGAGACCGGCGCGAGCCGCCTCGACCGCGTCCCCGACGCGGCCGTCCTCTTCGCGACCATCGGGGGCTTCGCCGAGGCCGCCGCCGGCCTCTCGCCGCTCGCCGTCGTGGAGCTCCTCGACGCGGTCGTCGCCCGGCTCGACGCGCTGGTCACCGCGCGCGGCGCCGAGCGCATCAAGACGGTCGGCGCCACGTACATCGCCGCCGTCGGCGTGACCGGCGCGCCGCCCGGCGATCCGGCCACCGATGGCGCCGCGCTCGCCCTCGCGATGCTCGCCGAGGTCGACGCGCTCGCCGCCGAGCGCGGCGTCGTCCTCCGACTGCGCGTGGGCCTCGCCACGGGACCGCTCGTCGTCGGCGTCATCGGGCGCAGGCGCTACGCCTTCGACTGCTGGGGCGACACCGTCAACACCGCCGCGCGCCTCGACGCGGCCGGCGAGCCCGGGCGCGTGTTGACCACCTTCGCCACGGCGCGACGCGCGGGCGTCGGACGCGTCACGCCCCGCGGCCCCACCCCGCTGAAGGGCAAGGGCGAAGTCGATGCGGCGTGGTTGGACCCGTGAGCCGCGACCCGCGCTTCGTTCAGCACCCGCTGCTCCTGCGCTTCGCGGACCCCGCCGAGGAGCGCGCCTTCCGCGCCGACGCCGGCCAGGAGCTCGCCCCGTACGTGCGCCGCTGCGCCTTCGTGCTGGCGCTCGTCTTCGCCGGCTTCGTCGTCAACGACGTCCTCGTCTACCCCGAGTTCGCCGCGTGGCTCCTCGTCCCGCGCTTCGCGGTCGTGGCGACGCTGCTGCTGGGCGGCGGGTACCTCGGCACGCAGCCGGGGCGCGCGCGCCTGCGCCACCACGTCCAGGAGTTCCTGCTCGGCCTCTCCACCGCGGCGTGCCTCGGCATGCTCGGGATGTCCTGGGTCATGGTCCCCGCCGCCGACGCGGAGCAGACCTGGTTCGCCGTGCTGGCCTTCCAGCTCGCGCTGATCTGCGTCTACGCCTTCTCGCGCCTGCGCTTCGCGTACGCGGTCCCGCTCGGCGCCGGCATGACCGCCGCCGGCCTCGCCCTGCTCGCGCTCGCGCCCGAACCGCCGCCGGTGGCGGTCGTCGCCTTGTTCGGCGTCGTGATGAACGTGGCCGGCGCCTGGACGTCGCGCACGCTCGAGGTCCTCGAGCGCCGCGGCTACGAGCGCCGGCGCCTGCTCGCCGAGGCGCGCGCCCGCTCCGACGCGCTCCTGCGCAACGCGCTCCCCGCGTCCATCGCCGCGCGCCTGCGCGAAGGCCGCGAGGGCGTCGCCGAACGGTACGACGCCGTCACGGTCGTCCTCGCCGACATCGTCGGCTTCACGCCGCTCTGCGACGGCGCCGATCCCGCCGAGATCGGCGCGTTGCTCGACCGCCTCTACGGCCGCTTCGACGAGCTGTGCGCCGCCCACGGCGTCGAGAAGATCAAGACGCTCGGCGACGGCTGGCTCGCGGCGTCGGGCGTGCCCGCGCCCCGCCCGGATCACGAGGAGGCCGCCGCCCGGCTCGCCCTGGCGCTGCGCGAGGCGACCGCCGCCTCCGGACCGTCGCTCCGAATCGGCCTGCACACCGGCCCCGCCGTCGCCGGCGTCGTCGGACGCGCGCGCTTCGCCTACGACCTGTGGGGCGACGCCGTCGACGGAGCCGTCGCGATGGAGCGTGCGAGCCGCCCCGGCGGCATCCGCGTGGCGCGGGGCCTCGCGGAGCGGCTGCAGGCGCGCGGCTTCGACGTGGCGCTCGACGACGGCGGCGGCTGGCTCCTCGCCGAGCCCGGCTGATCGCCGAGGCCGCCGCCTCGCAAAGTCACCGTGTGCTGGGCAGTCCGCCTGCGCCTCCCAGGCGCGCCACGCCACGGCGGCCTCGGTGCGATTGCTGACCTCGAGCCGGGCGAAGAGGGCGCGAAAGTGGGTGTGGACGCTCGGCCGAAATGCCGAGGATCTCGCCGATCTCCGCGCTGGTCAGGCCGCGCGCGGCGAGCCGGAGCACATCGCGCTGCCGCGCCGACAACCGCTCGACGCGCTGCCGCTCGGCTCCGCTCGGCGGCCGCGCGCTCACGCTCCGGTCAGTCACCCGGACGGCGTAGGCCGCCCAACCGAAAAGGCCCCGGCGCCGGGCGCGCGGTCTACTGCGGCGGCAGCACGAAGTCCGCGGATTCGAACGCGAAGGTGAAGGTGCCCTCGCCGCGGTGCTCCACGCGGAAGTCGCGCTCGGCGACGGGGTCGGGGAACCACTGCGAGCGCAGGACGACGTGGACGTCGTAGGTGCCGGTGCGCAGCCGCTCGACCGCGAGGCGCTCGACGAGGTCGCCGCGCAGCGTGAACTGCTCGGGGCCGCGCCAGTCCATGCGGAAGCGGTTCGCTTCCTTGCCCTGCGGCAGCGTGACGGCGACCTCGAGCGTGGCGTTGGGCAGCTCGTCGCCGCAGCCCAAGAGCCAAAGGCCGAGGATCAGAGGTCGAAGCTGGCGCCGAGACACAGCCGGACGAACCATTCCCTCTCCAGCTTTCCGTCGGTGGCGCGTTCGGCGTAGCCGGTCGTGCCGAGCTCCGCGCCGAACGCGAGGATGGAGGCGAGGCGCCGCTGCGTGCCGAAGTACCAGCCCGGCGTGTGCGACCGCTGCCCGTCGTAGACGCGGTCCGCGGGCGGATCGCCGAAGGGCCACAGCATGCCGACCTCGACGTTGCTCACCGGCACGGTCACGTGGCCGAAGTCGGCCCCGTAGTACAGGCGCAGCGCCAGGTTCCCCGCGAGCGAGCGGCCCTCTTCCCAGGAGGCCCCGCGGCTGCGCGCGCCCCCGAGCAGGACGAGCCCCATCGACTCCGTCTCCGCGAACGGCGTCTCCGGGGTCGTGTCGGCGTGGTACTTCACGTCCGCGCAGACACGCCCCTCGTCGTAGTCGAAGCGGCCGTTCGAGTTCGCGTTCGCGTTGGAGATCGCGATGCGCTCGTCGAGGGTGGTGTCGCGGTAGCGGGTGCAGGTGGCCGTCATCGGCGGCGGCGCGTCGGTCACCGTCTTGATGCCCGCCATGCCGACGAGGCCGACGCCGGCGAGCGCCGCGACCTCGCCGCCGGTCGTGTTGCCGCTGGCGCGCGCGCTCACGAGCGCGTAGTCGAAGAACGCGTCGACCTGCGCGAAGCCGGAGATGCCCTCGGCGCCGGCGGCGGGCCCGGCGGCGACGTGGACGCCGCGCGGGGCCCGCGTCTCCGCCGTCTCGACGACGCGCCCCGTCGGGCCCGAACAGGCGGCGAGGAGCAGGAGCGCCCCCGCCACAGCGACCTCGCGTGTCATCCCGATCGCTCCCCCGCTGACATCCCACCGATGATAGGCGGGACGGGCGCGTGGCGGAAGATCCCGGCGCCTGCGCCTTCGATGGGATCCTCGCGGTCGCGACGCCTGGGCGTCGGTCGCTGCAGCGGGCGAGCGGGCGCTTCGCGCCCAGGCGCGCGAAGAGACGCGCGGCGGCCTGTGACGGTGTGGAGCAACCCCCGGCACTGCAGGGCGCGCGGCCGCGCGACCGGGAAGACGCGCGCGTGGCGGTCGAGCGTGCCGCAGGTGGCGCGCGCCGGCGGTCGCCCCCCCACCAGAGGCCCAAAGCCGCCAGGGCAGCCACCGCTCGCGAGACATCCGTGCCCGACGTTCCCCTCTGCGCCCGGGCGCGGGTCGCGCCGCGGTCGCTCCGGCACCGGGAGCGCGGTCGGGTGTTTGCGCGCGGCGGCGTTTCCCCCGAGCATGGCCCGGATGCGGCGCCTCCTCCTGCTCACGTGCGCGCTCGCCGGCTGCCGCGGCGCCACCGACAAGTGCGCCGAGGCCGCCGGGGCGCGCGACCACGCCGCCGTGCGCGAGGTCTGTCCGCCCGCGCTCGACGCCGATCCGCGGGTCGCGGTGCCGCTGGCGCACGCGCACGTCCACTTCGGGGACTATGACGCGGCGCTCGCCCTGCTCGAACGGGCGCAGGGCACGCCGGCCGAGGCGACGCTGCGGCGCGTGGCGGGCAAGATCCACGAGCGGCGCGGCGACGTGGAGGCGAGCCGCGCCGACTACCGGCGCGCGCTCGACCTGCACCGCGCCGCGGACGAGCCCGGCGAGGCGGCCCGCGACGCGCAGGCGCTCGCCGGGACGTACTGGAAGGCCGGGGCGTACGCCGAGGCGCTCCCGTGGCTCGAGGTGGCGGAGACGGGCGCGCTCGCGGCCGGTGACGGGCGGCTGCGCGGGTTCGTGCTGCTGGCGCGCGGCTCGGTGCTGATGCAGGCCGGCGACGGGCGCGGCGCGGAGGCCGTCTGGCGTTCCGCCGAAGAGGCGCTCGGCGACGCCGCGCCGGGGGACCGTGCCTGGATCCACGCCAAGATCGGGTACTTGCGGCTCGCGGAGGGGCGGCCGGCGCTCGCGCGCTCGTCCCTGGAGCAGGCGGAGGCGCTGGCGAAGGCGGAGCCGCGGCCCGACCTGCTCAAGGCGATCCACCTGAACAAGGCGGTGGCCGCGATCGAGGAGGGGCGCCTCGACCTGGCGGGGCCGGCGCTCGACGCCGCCGACGCCGTGCAGGACCAGGCGCCGGACGCGTCGTTCCGCGTCAACCTGCTGTTCCGCAAGGCGGAGCTCGCGTGGCGGCAGGGCCGGACGGACGACGCGCGCCGCCTGCTCGCGGAGGGCCGAAAGCTCGCGCCGGCGCCGGAGCTGGCGTGGCGGCTGGGGCTGCTCGAGGGCCGACTGGCGGACGACCGGGCCGCCGCCGAGGCCGGCTTCCTGCGCGCCATCGACGCCATCGAGACGTTGCGCCGCGATCTCGACGAGGACGACCTGCGCGCGTGGTTCCTGGCGGCGAAGCGCGAGCCGTACGCGGCGCTGTTCGCGCTGCGGGCCGCGAGCGGAGATGTTCCCGGGGCGCTCGCGGTGCAGGAGCGGGCGCTGGCGCGGATGTTCCTCGACGCGTTCGTCGAGCGCGCGTCGGCGGCGGCGGTGGGCGAGCACGACGCGGCGCTGCGGGCGCTCCTGCCGGCGGCGGCGGCGGCGATGCGGCCGGTCGACGACGTGCTCGCGTCGCTCGGGGACGCGTACGCGCTGGTCTGGTTCCCGGCCGAGGACAAGCTGTGGCTGACGGTCGTCGAGGGCGGGCGCGCGCGCATCGTGGCGCTGCCGGCGGCGCCGGCCGAGGTCGAGAAGGCGGCGCTGCGGCTCGCCGGCGATCCGGACGACGAAGCGTCGGCGGCGGCGCTCGGCGCGCTCCTGCTGCCGCCGGACGTGCGCCCGCCGCGCGGCGCGACGGTGCACGTCGTCCCCGCCGGCCCGCTGCTGCGCGTCCCGTTCGCGGCGGTGCGCGTGGACGGACGCCCGCTCGTCGCGGACCACACGCTCGTGCATGTGCCCGGATTGACTGCGCTTTCTGTCCTACGGCGCGCGCCCGCATCCCCGGGGACGGGCGCCGTGGTGCTCGGCGACGCGCGCGGCGACCTGCCGCAGGCGTACCGCGAGGCGACGGCGGTGGCGGCGCGGCTCGGCGTGTCGGCGTTCGTGGGGGCCGCGGCGAACGCGGAGAAGGTGCGCGGCGCGGCGGACGCGGCGGTGCTGCACGTCGCGACGCACGCGGGCGTCGGCGCGGCGGGCGCGTGGCTCGGCCTCGCCGACGGCCCGTTCGACGCGCGGCGCATCCTCGAGTCGCGCATCCGCCCGCGCCTCGTCGTGCTCGCGAGCTGCGCGTCCGGCGCGAGCCCCGGCGACGAGATGTGGGGCTCGGTGGCGTCCGCCTTCCTCGCGGCGGGGGCGCGGCACGTCGTCGCGGCGCTCTGGTCGGTCGACGACACCGACGCGCGGCGGTTCGTCGAGGTGTTCTACGAAGAGGGCGGGGCGCAGGACCCGGTGGGCGCGGTGGCGCGGGCGCAGCGCAAGCTCGCCGCGGCCGGGCCGACGCGGGTGTGGGCGCCGTTCTTCGTGACGGGGGGCTGACGAGGGGTCACGACCTCGGCTGCGCAGATTTCGACAACACGAGCAGGGCGGCGGTCGGATCGGCGCCGAAGCTCGTCACGTCGTCGCGACGGGCGCGCAGCAGCGCCTCGACGTCGGCCGTCGCGCAGCTGCCGATGTGGACCCAGGCGACCTTCGGCGGCGCGCCGAACAGGAAGCTGCGCTGCCGGAAGTCGTCGTCCTTCGTCACGATGGCGAAGTCGTCCGACGCCGCGTACTCCCAGACAGCGCCGTCGTCGGCCCGCCCGAGGCCGACGTGTCGGACGTGTGCCGAGCCCGGGAAGAGGTCGGCGAGCTCGTACGCGAGCCGAGGTTCTCGTCGAAGAGGAGCCGCCCCGGGCGCGTTCAGGCGGCGGAGTCGCCGGCGAGGCGGCGCTCCCGGTCGGCGGCGAACGCGAGCGCGGCGCGGATGTCTTCGCGCTCGAGGTCCGGGAAGTCGGCGAGGATCTCGTCCTCGGTCATCCCGCCGGCGAGAGAGTCGAGCACGCCGTAGACCGTGATGCGCAGGCCGCGCAGACACGGCTTGCCGCCGCGCTTGCCGGGTTCGATCGTGATGCGATCGCGAGAGTCCATGCCCGAAGGGTCGGACGCGCCTCCGCGAGCGGCAAGCGCGGGCGCGGGTCAGCGACAGGCGTTCAGGTCGGGATTCACCGCGATGCCCGGATCGGGATCGGGCCACGGATCCTCGCCGGGACGGTACGTGCCGGGCTGCGCTTTCACCTTCGCCTCCCAGTCGAGACACGTCTGATACGCCGGCGGCGCCCCCGCAGGCCCGGGCCCCGGCGCCGCGCCGCCCGGATAGTTGACGGGCGGCGCGAACCACACGGACCGGTTGCCGCGGCACGCCTGCACGAGGCTGCTCGAGGCGACCTGCAGGGTCAGCGGCTCGTCGACCGGCGGCGTCCCGCTCCAGACGCTCACCTGATAATGGTGCTCGCCGGTGATGCAGTAGGGCGGGGTGCCCGAGCCGTTGACCGGCAGGGTGAGCGATACGGACGACCGGCCGCCGACCGTGCCGTTCGTCTGGGTGACGACGCTCGTCGGCGCGGTCACGCGCCGCGCGACGACGGTGACCTTGCCGCTGTAGCTGCCCTTGGACTTGAAGCGGAGGGTGCGCGTGGCGGCGAGCGAGGCGTCGGGGCGGACGGCCACGAAGTAGCGGGCGAGGAGCTTGGGCGCGACCGTCACCGCGATGGGCTGCGGGGGCGGCGCGCGGCGCTCGGAGCGGCCGGTCGCGGGGGCCGGGCGCGAGGGCGTGGCCATCGCCGGCGTGGCGGCGAGCAGACCGAGCAGGACGAAGCGGCGCATGGGCATCCTCACCGGCAGGTGTTCAGGTCGGGATTGACGGCGATGCCCGGATCGGGATCGGGCCACGGATCCTCGCCCGGCCGGAGCATCGGGTTGAACGCCACCGCCGCCTCGTGCTCGAGGCAGTCGGTGAACGCCTGGGGCGCGCCGGCGGCGCCGGCGCCCGGCGCGACGTTGTTCGGATAGCTCCCCGGCGGGTCGAACCACGCCGTGCGCGTGCCACGGCAGGCGACGAGCGACGTATTCGGCACCGTCGTCAGCGTCAGCGCCTCGAGCGCGGGGCCGTCGCCGCTCCAGACGCTCACCTGGTAGTGGTGCTCACCCGTGAGGCAGTAGACGGGCGTGTTCCCGCCGTTGAGCGGCAGCGTCACCGAGAGCTGCGAGACCAGATTGATGGTGCCGGTCGTCTTCGCGACCACGACGCCGGGGTTGGTCACCCGCCGCACGATGACGGTGACCTTCTGGTTGCTGAAGCTCTTCGAGCGGACGCGGAAGACGCGGCCCGTGGCCGAGGCATCCGGTCGCACCGCCACGAAGTAGCGGGCCAGGAGCTTGGGGCCCGGCACCATGATCGCCTGGATCTGCGGCGACGCGCCCGGCAACCCGGGCGACGCGGCGGCCGGCGCGGCGGCGCCCGCCAGCGCCGCGACAAGAGCGAACCTGCGCATGTCTCTCTCTCCTCCCGCTACCAGACGGCGATCTCGTCCGAAAGATGCACGCGGGCGCCGGCCGCCCGGGCGGCGCTCACGTCGGCGTCGAGGCCCCCGGACGGCGCCGCCGCCTCGCCGACGACGAGCAGCGTGCGGTACCGGCCGGGGCCCGGCAAAACGAATTCGGCGGACACCCGCCCCTCGGCGCGCGCGCAGGGCGGGGCGTCGCTGCAGCGCAGCAGCACCTCGTCCCCGCGATAGACGCGCAGCTCGGCCGCCTCGCCGCCGACGGTGGCGACGATCGCCACGCGATCGCCGGCCTTCGGCGTCTCGGCGCGCGCCTGGCCGGGACCCGGCAGCACCTGCACGTCGAGGCCGAGCGTCACCGGCGACGGCCGCGTCACCCACAAGGCCAGCGTCGCGGCCGCCGCGACCGGGAGCGCCAGCCACCACCAGCGCCGCCGGGGCGCCCGTTCCCGCGCGATGCGCGCGTGCACCCGCGCCTGCCAGTCGCCCGAGGGCGCCGCGTCGGCCGCGAGCCCGCCGAGGTCGCCGGCGATGGCCCGGTAGGCCCGCAGGGCGGCCGCGCAGTCCGCGCACGACGCGTAGTGCGGGTCGAGCGGCTCGCCGCGCTCGAGCGCCAGCGACCCCTCCCTCGCGAACCGGTCGCATTTCATGGCGACGCCACCCCCTGGGCCTCGAGGCAGGCGCGCAGCGCCGGCAGCGCGCGGGCCACCCGCCGTTGCAGCGTGCCCGCCTGCTCCCCGGCGATGTCGGCCATCTCCGTGTACGAGATGCCTTCGCGATAGCGCAGCAGCACCGCGCTGCGGACCTCGGGCGTGAGCTTGTCGAGGCAGCGCGACAGCGGTCCGCCGAGCGAGGCGTGCGCCAGCTTCGCCTCCGCGCTCGGCGACGGATCGGCGCCGTCCGGCAGCGTCTCGCGGGCCTCGAAGCGCTTGAAGAACCGGCGGCGGATCTTCAGCGCGTCGAGGCAGCGGTGCCGCGCGATCGCAAAGAGCCATGATTTGAAAGAGGAATCGCCCTTGAACCGCTCGAGGTCGCGCCAGGCCTGCACGAACACGGTCTGGTGCGTCTCGTCGGTGAGGGCGGCGTCGCGGAGCATCGCGGCGCAGTGGCGATACAGGAGGTCGCCGTACGCGCGCATCAGGATGTCGAGCACCATGCGGCGTTCTCCCTTCGCCAGGGCCTGCCGCGCCGCCGTCTCCGCCGATTCGTCCATCGGGCGGCGACGCTAAGGCAGGCCACCGAATGCGTCAACGGAAGGCCGAGGGGCCGGGGCGCCGGTCGAGCAGCCCGCGGGCGATGCGGGCGTCGACCGCGTCGACGCGGCGGTCGCCGTTCAGGTCGGTGCCTTCGCAGGTCGCGCGGCGCGTCAGCAGCAGCTTGTCGGTGCGCGTGAGGATCGTGTCGTCGTCGAGCGCGAGCGGGCGGACGAGGTCGACGCCGGCGCACTGCTCGACGCGCTGCACCTCGAAGCGCTCGACGCGGTGGTCCTGGTCGAAGTCGGGGTCGCAGGCGTCGCCGAAGCCGTCGCGATCGGTGTCGGTCTGGCGCGCGTTGGCGGCGCCGGTGCAGTTGTCAGCGAAGTCGGGGACGCGGTCCGCCTCGGCGTCGGCGGGGACGCGGCCGGGCGCGGCGCCCTCGCTCCACACGCCCGCGATGCGCGCCGCGGCGCCGCCCGCGGGCGGGAAGAGCGCGAGCATCCGGCCGCTGCGCACGTCGCCCAGGCCGGCGTCGTCCGGTTCGAAGGTGAACAGCCGCGCCACGCGCGCGCCGGTGCGCTTGCTCATCAGCTCCACGGCCACGTTGCGCCCGAGCCGGCTCGGCAGCGCCGGCGCCGACAGCGCGTGCATCGCCGTCTCGGAGAGCGTCTTGCCGGCGAGCGGCGTCACGTACAGCACCTCGTTGACGATGCTGAACTTCTCGAAGACGACCGCGCGGGTCGGATCCGGGTTGACGGCGTCGACGAGGCGCACGAGCAGCTCGTTGCAGCCGCCGAGGCGGCACTGGAAGCGCGCGAACGGCGACTGCTCGCCGCACGGCGCGCCGAGGGTGTGGCAGCCGGTGCCGGCCTGCAGCGGGCAGGTGTCCGACCCGTCGGAGATGCCGTCGTTGTCGTCGTCCGTGTCGGTGCAGTTGCGGCGGCCGTCGCCGTCGGTGTCGTCCCCCTGGAAGCCGTAGCGGATCTGGTATTCGGGATTGCAGAGCGGACGCCGGAACGAGCCGACGGGGACGGAGGCCTGCGTCGGGTTCTGGTCGGTGCCGTCGGTGCAGCCGTCGTTGTCGTCGTCGGCGTCGCAGGCGTCGCCCTGCCCGTCGCCGTCGAGGTCGGTGTTGGAGACCGCGGCGGTGAAGGGGCACAGGTCGCAGGCGTCGGGGAAGGCGTCGCCGTCGGCGTTCGCGAGGTCGGTGTTCGGGACGAACAGGCAGACGTCGTCGAGATCGCACCAGCCGTCGTGGTCGGTGTCGCCGCCGCGGTTCGCGCACACGTCGACGAGCGAAGCGCGCAACGGGATGAGCTCGCGGCACGCGTGCACCACGTCGGCCTGCGCCTCGGTGAAGGCCTCGAAGCGCTCGCCGCCGACCACGAACGGACCGCGGCACTCGCCCGAGTCGTAGTAGCTCATCGCGTTCTCGGTCATCGGCGCGTACTGGGTGAGCTCGACGTCCACCCCGCCGAGGCGCCGGTAGCAGGTCACGTCGCACATGGACGCGTGCGGGCTGCCGGCGTCCACGCCGGTGTTCTGGGTGGCGTCGCAGTAGTCGTGCCATTCGGGGATGGCATCGCCGACCCGCTCGCCCCGCTCGCGCCGGAGCGGGTCGGGCGGCGTGTCGTCGACGAGCACGCCGAGCTCGGGGCACACGTCGGCGTCGTAGTCGTGGTCCGCTTCGGTGACGTACATGCCGTCGGCGCCCGAGAACGTGTGGCGCAGGCACCAGAAGTGGCCGAGCTCGTGGGCGTACGTGCGCCCCGAGTCGCCGCGCGGCAGCCCGCAGAACACGACGTCGTCGCCGTCGAAGCCGAGGTCGCTGCCGGGGCACGGGACGCCGTTCCAGCACTTGTCGGGGTCGCCCACGAGCAGCAGCGTGATCTCGCCCGGCGCGTCGTCGGCGACGTCCAGCAGGTCCGACACGATGGCGGCGTTGTCGTCGCCGGTCGCCGAGGTGCCCGACGTGTTCGTCAGGCCGGCGAGGCGCGCGTCGACGGTGACGATGGGGTCGAGCGGCCGGAACGAGTAGCCCGTCGGTCGGAATTCCAGATTGATCTCGGCCACCTGCCGGCGCCAGTCGTCCCGCAGCTGCGCGAAGTTGTTCTGGCTGCAGTACGCGTCGTTCGGCGGGCAGAAGATGCGGGCGCGGATGTCGAACGTCTCGGCGGCGGCGGGGGCCGCGAGCAGCGTCACGGCGGCGAAGAGCTTGCGATGCATGGGGCGTCCTCCCTCGGTGCTGTGGGGGAGGCGACGCACCCGGCGGGGTCACGACACGGATTTCACTCGTCGGGCGACATCTCGCGGCACGCGCCCACGTCGACGCGGCGGTCGCCGACCTCGAGCACGCCGGCCACCTGCCAGGCGCGGCCGCCGCGCTGGCGGGCGTTGAAGTAGTAGGTGCCGCGGTCGCGCGAGCCGCTCACCGGGTAGCTCCAGTCCGCGTCGCACCCGCCGCCGCCCCCCTCCGCGCTGCCCGTGGCGCAGCCGAACGTCGCGAAGCCGATGCCGTCGCCGAGGAGCTCCACCGCAAGCGGGCACTCGCGCAGCTTCGCGAAGGCCGGCTCGTTGTAGCCGGCGAGCCTGCCGATGCCGGCGCTGCAGACGGGCGTGACGAAGAGCGAGGCGAAGGCGAGCGGGCCGAGCAGCGAGATGAGGCGGAGGCCCTTGCGCCGGCGGGCGGGGATGAACGGACGCGCCGGCGGCTCGGCGACCGCGGGCGCGGGCGGCGCGTCGAGCAGCGCCAGCGCGGCGCGCGCGTCCGCGGGGCGGTCGTCGGCGTCGGGCGCCAACAGCGCCTCGAGGAACGCCAGCGTCGCCGGCGCGCACACCACCTTGCGCCGCCACGCCCCAGAATCGCCGGACTCGAGCAGCGCGTCCGGCTCGCGGCGCGTCAGCAGCACCAGCGCCAGGACGCCGACCGCGTACAGGTCCGTCGCCGGCTTCGCCTCGCCGCGGAACTGCTCGGGCGCCATGTAGCCGAAGGTGCCGGCGATGGTGCGCCCGCCGATCGTGTCCTCGACGGCGTCGCGCACGCTGCCGAAGTCGATCAGGACGAGGCGCCCGTCGGCGGCGCGCCGCATCAGGTTGCCCGGCTTGATGTCGCGGTGGATGACGGGCGGCCGCAGGTCCTGCAGATAGATGAGGATGCCGAGCACCTCGCGCACGATGGCGAGCACCTCGCCCTCGGTGTAGCGGCGGTCGCGCAGCTCGTCGTGCAGGGTGCGGCCGTCGACGAACTCCGAGACGAGACAGAGGTGGCGGTGGCGCCCGACGCCGGCGTCGAAGTGCTCGAGGTACCTCGGGATCTGCGGGTGCGAGAGCTGGCGGAGCACCTGCACCTCGCGGTCGACGAGGCGCCGGTGGTCGGGGTCGGCGTGGCGGAGCGCCATCTCCTTCACCGCGACCGCGGCCCCGTCGAGCAGGCGCGTGGCGCGGTACGTGACGCCGGTGGCGCCGCGCCCGACGACGGCCTCGAGCGCGTACCGCCCGTCGAGGCGCGGATCGGTCCCGCACGCGGCGCAGGTGGTCGGGTCGGCGGTCGTCTCTCCGCAGGCGGCGCAGATCATGCGGCCGCACTCTCGCCCGGCGGCGGCCCCGCGCGCAACCGCTGGACACCCCGGCGGCGCCGGTGCGATCGTCGCCCGTCACCCCGACCGGAGGCTCCGGATGCGACAAGCCCGTTCCATCGACGAGGTCGTCTCGATCATGGACGACCTCATCGACGACGCGCGGAGAAAGCGCAGTCGTGTCGGGTACTTCACCGCCATGTACCGCGCGGTCACCGTCGAGGTGGCGCGCGGCATCCGCGAGGGCCGCTACGACGACGGCGAGCGGATGAACCGGTTCGACACCGCGTTCGCCAACCTCTTCTTCGCGGCGCTCGAGGCCTACGAGAAGGGCGAGCGCCTGCCCAAGGCCTGGCGCGTCGCGTTCGCCGCCGCCGAGGAGCGCGGCCTGCTCGTGGTACAGCACCTGCTCCTCGGCATGAACGCGCACATCAACCACGACCTCGGCATCGCCGCCGCCGACGTGGCGCCCGGCGCCGAGCTGCAGGCGCTGCGCGACGACTTCGAGCGCATCAACGACCTGCTCGAGGATCTCGTCGACACGATGCAGGACGCCATCGGCGACCTCTCGCCGTGCTTCCGCGCGCTCGACGTGATCGGGCTCGACGCCGACGAGGCGATCGTGAACTTCAGCATCCGCAACGCGCGCAAGGAGGCATGGGACGTGGCCGAGCTGCTCGCGCACCTCGATCCGGCGGCGCGCCCCGCGGCCCTGCGCTACATCGACAAGCGCGTGCACTCGCTGGCGGAGCTCATCCGCGCCCCCGGCGGCCAGGTCCGCTACGCGATCAAGCTCGTCACGCACCTCGAGAGCGACGACGTGCCGAAGATCATCGACCGGCTCTACGCCATCAAGCACGACCCGAACGCGAACTGATCGCCCGCGAAGGAAGGAAATCCGCCGGGCCGCGGAGCGGGGTCCAGTCACCCCGCGACCCGGCGGACGTTTCGAGTCACTGCGCGGTCTTGCGCGCCTCGGTGGGGGCGGGCGCGCCGAGGCCCGCCGGCGGCTGGGACGCCGCCGGCGTCCGCGTCGCCAGGCCGCCGCCGGTCGACGTGGGCTGCGCCTGGGCGCGCAGCTTCTCGCGCCACTCGCCGATGAGCTTCTGCAGCGCCGAGACGGGGCCGCCGGCCTTCTCGGCCGAAGCGGACGCGACACCGCCGCTCAGGACGGCGGCCCAAAGCAGGGAAGCGAAGAACAGGCGCGTACGCATGTGTCACCTCCTGGTCGTGGTTCCGTGCCTGTGGATCTCGCGATCCGTCTCGGGAACACGGGCTCGCGCGACACCTATTTCGCGCGCATGATCGCCGCATGTTCACGCGCATCGCCGGATGGGGGCTCGACCCCGGGATCACGTTCCTGAACCACGGCTCGTTCGGGGCGACGCCGCGCGCCGTGCTCGACGCGCAGCGGGCGCTGCAGGACGAGCTCGAGCGGCAGCCGGTGCGCTTCCTCGCGCGCGAGCTGTTCGGCCGGCTCGACGCGGCACGGGCGGAGGCGGCGGCGTTCGTCGGCGCCGATCCCGAGGGCTTCGTGTTCGTCCCCAACGCGACGTCCGCGGTCAGCGCGGTGCTGCGGCACCTGTCGCTCGAGGCGGGTGACGAGCTGCTGTTCCACGACCACGGCTACGGCGCGTGCAAGAACGCGCTCGAGTACGTCGCGGAGCGGAGCGGCGCGCGCGTCGTCGTCGCCCGCGTGCCCTGGCCGCTGGCGAGCGCCGACGACGTCGTGGCGTCGTTGCTCGCGGCGGTCACGCCGCGCACGCGCCTCGCGCTCGTCGACCACGTCACGAGCCCCACCGGCCTCGTCTTCCCGATCGGGCGCCTCGTCGCGGCGCTGGCCGAGCGCGGCGTCGAGACGCTCGTCGACGGCGCCCACGCCCCCGGCATGCTGCCGCTCGACGTGCGCGCGATCGGCGCCGCCTGGTACACCGGCAACTTCCACAAGTGGACGTGCGCGCCGAAGGGCGCCGGCTTCCTGTACACGCGCGCCGACAAACGCAATGAAACCGCCCCGTTGGCGATCAGCCACGGCTGGCGTTTTCCCGTGCCGGGGCGCTCGCGCTACCAGGTGAGCTTCGACTGGACGGGCACCTGCGACTCCACGGCGTGGCTGTGCGTGCCGGCCGCGCTGCGGCACATGGCGGCGATCGGCGGCGGTTGGGACGCGATCCGGACGCGCAACCGCGCGCTCGCGCTCGAGGGCCGTCGCATGCTGTGCGAGGCGCTCGGGGTCGCGCCGCCGTGCCCCGACGACCTCGTCGGATCGCTGGCCGCGGTGCCGCTGCCCGACGGCGGTCCGACGCCGCCGGCGTCGTTCCTCTACGTCGATGCGCTGCAGACGGCGCTGCTCGAGCGGTACGGCGTCGAGGTGCCGGTGGTGCCGTGGCCGGCGCCGCCGCGCCGCCTCGTCCGCATCTCGGCCCAGCTCTACAACGCCCCCGAGGATTACGCGCTGCTGGCGTCGTCGCTGCGCGCGCTGCTCTGAAGCAGCGCGGCGCGCACGCGCGCGACGGTGCCCTTGCCGATGGCCGGCAGCTCGGTCCAGCGCTCGAGGTGCAGCGCGTCGACGAGCGCCTCCCAGTCGATCAGGGCCTCGAGCGCCGCGCCGATCCGCAGCGGGTTGATGCGCGGCAGCGTCGCGAGCAGCGCCTCGCGCGGCGTACGCGCCCGGTGCGCGACGGCGCCCGGGCGCACGTCGAGCGCGCAGCCCCGCTTCTCGAAGTAGCGCAGCAGCTCCACGGTGCCCGCGGGGCCGGCGCTCACGACGAGCCACAGGTGCGCCGAGATGGTGCTCAGGTGCTTGAGCGCGGCGCGGTGCAGCGGGTGCTCGGCGTCGAAGCCCTCCATCTCGAGAACCAGGCCGTCGACGTACGACAGCTGCCGCTCGAGCGTGCCCTTGCGCCAGCTCCACACGAAGTCGCCGAACGTCTTGCGCTCGAGCCGGTAGGCGGAGCCGTCGGCGCACTCCACGCGCAGGTCGTAGCTGTAGGCGGTGCCGTCGACGCGCAGCGGCTCGATGCGGTCCGCGCCCTCGCGCAGCGTCGCGTCGTGCTCCCGGCAATCGACGACCACCGCCATGCCGAGACGACGCCGCCCCGCCGCCGCCGGATTCAGCGGACCTTGCGGCGCGTGAGCCGCGCCGACGCCCCCGTGCGCTCGAGCACGCCCTCGTGGCCGGGGCGGAGCTCGGCGGCGTTCGCCTCGTCGGTGTCGACGTGCATCTCGAGCGCGAACTGCTCGTGGACGCGCACGAGCACGTCGCCGAACACCAGATCGCGCCCGTCGCTGTCGACGGCGACGTCGACGACGTCGCGGTCCACGACGCCGAAGCGCGCGGCGTCGGCGGGCGACATGTGGATGTGCCGGCGCGCGCAGATCAGGCCCTCGGCGAGGGTCAGGCGGCCGGCGGGGCCGACGAGGGTGAGGCCGGGGCTGTTGCCGACGTCGCCCGAGTCGCGCACCGGGGCGTCGACGCCGAGCGCGAACTCGTCGGTGCGGGCGATCTCGACCTGACAGCGCGGGCGCGTCGGGCCGAGGACGCGGACGCCGTCGATGCGCGCGCGCGGGCCGACGAGGTCGACCTTCTCCACGCAGGCGTACTGTCCCGGCTGGCTCAGCGGCTTGTACGGCGTCAGCGTGTGGCCCGGACCGAACAGCGCCTCCACCGCCTCCTGGGTGAGGTGGACGTGCCGCGCCGAGATGGCGATCGGGATCGCGCCGGGGCCGACCGCGTCGCGCGTGCCGGCGAGCGCCGCCGTGGCGCGGGCGATGGCGTGGGCCTCGTCGGTGTGGACCACGAGCAGGCGCGCGCGCGCGCCGGGCTCGCCGATCTCGGCGACCGGCGCCTCGGGGGTGACGCGGGCGTCGCGGTTGCGGTCCTCGTCGAGGCGCGCGCCGAGGAACTCGAGGCGCTGGGCGACACGGTGCCGGACGAGGGCGCTGTTCTCGCCGATGCCCGCGGTGAAGACGATCGCGTCGACGCCGCCCATCACCGCCGCGTAGGCGCCGACGTACTTGCGGACGCGGTGGCAGAAGACGTGGAGCGCCAGTCGGCAATGCTCGTCGCCCTCGGCGGCGCCGCGCTCGATGTCGCGCATGTCGTTGCCGACGCCGGAGAGGCCGGCGAGGCCCGACGCCTCGTTGAGCAGGCGGTCGAGGGCGTCCGCGTCGAGGCCCTCGCGTCGCATGAGCTCCACGAGCAGGCCCGCGTCCACGTCGCCCGCGCGCGTGCCCATCACCAGCCCCTCGACCGGGGTGAGACCCATGCTCGTCTCGACGGCGCGCCCGTACTCGACGGCGGCCATGCTGCAGCCGTTGCCGAGGTGGCACGTGACGAGGCGCAGGTGACCCAGGTCGTCGCCGAGCCACGCGGCGGCCTGCGCCGCCACCCACGCGTGGCTGGTGCCGTGGAAGCCGTACCGGCGAAGGCCGTGCTTCTCGGCGAGCGCCGCCGGGATGGCGTACGTCCGGGCGCGCCGCGGCAACGTGGCGTGGAACGCGGTGTCGAAGACCGCGACGTGCGGCAGCGCGGGCAGGCGGGCGCGGGCCGCCCGGATCCCGGCGAGGTTGGCGGGGTTGTGCAGCGGCGCCAGCACGGCGAGCGTCTCGATGCGCGCCTCGACGTCGTCGTCGACCCGCACCGGCGCGTCGAAGGCCTCGCCGCCGTGGACGACGCGGTGACCGACGGCGCCCACGGTCGCGAGGTCGAGGCGGCCGAGCGCCTCGGCCACGGCCGCGCCCACCGCCTCGGGCCCCGCGAGCCGCTCGACCTTCTCCGCCGCGCGCCGCGCGCCCGTCTCCGCGTCGAGGATCGCGAGCTTCACGCTCGAGCTGCCGCAGTTGACGACCAGGACCTCCATCAGACGCCCCGCGCGGCGCGGCCCCGCAGGGCGACGCGCTTGATGACCATGACGACCGCCAGCACGACGGCGCCGACGAGGATGCCGAGCACGCCGTTGAGGAGGGTGGGCACGAGGAAGGCGACCGGACCGGCGGCGGCGGCGGCGGCGTGGATGAGATGCTCGACCGCGGGGATGCCATGGGCGACGATGCCGCCGCCGACGAGGAACATGGCCGCAGTGCCGACGACGCCGAGGATCTTCATGAGCCACGGCGCGGCGGCCACGATGGCCCGGCCGATCGCCTCCGTCCCGGGCTTGCGGCTCAGGTACAGGCCCGCGTCGTCGAGCTTCACGATGCCCGCCACCAGGCCGTACACGCCGACGGTCATCAACGTCGACACGGCGAGGAGCACGCCCACCTGCCGCCCGAAGGACGCCTCGGCCACGGTGCCGAGCGCGATGACGATGATCTCCGCCGAGAGGATGAAGTCGGTGCGCACCGCGCCTTTGATCTTGTCCTTCTCGAACGCGACGAGGTCGACCTGGGGGTCGGCCACCGCCGCGACGAGCTCGGCATGGGCCTCGCTCTCCGCCTTCGGGTGGAAGAGCTTGTGGACGACCTTCTCGAAGCCTTCGAAGCACAGGAAGGCGCCGCCGATCATGAGCAGCGGGACGATCAGCCAGGGCAGGAAGGCGCTGATGGCGAGTGCGGCGGGGACGAGGATGGCCTTGTTGACGGTCGAGCCCTTCGCCACCGCCCAGACGACGGGCAGCTCGCGGTCGGGCTTGACGCCGGTGACCTGCTGCGCGTTGAGCGCGAGGTCGTCTCCGAGCACCCCGGCCGTCTTCTTCGCGGCCACCTTGGTCATGGTGGCCACGTCGTCGAGGATCGAGGCGATGTCGTCGATCAACGCGAGCAGGCTGCTTCCGGCCATGCGGTCGTCCCCTCCGGGGCGACGCCGTGCCGCCCGCGCGGGCGAGACTACATGCGTCACCCGCCCGACGGAACCGTCCGCAACATCTTGAAGGCGTGCGTCCAGTCGTTGCGCAGGAAGCCCGGCGCGCACCAGAGCTGGCACAGCGGCTCGATGGCGCGGCCGCCGCGCGCGTCGCCCACGTCCTCGGCCTCCCAGCCGAACGTGTCGAGCAGCGCGGTGGCGAGCGTCTTGGCGCTCGCGTCGTCGCCGGCGATGAACATGGTCGGCGGGCCGCCCGCGAGCCGCGGGTGGATCATGAGGTGGTTGCCCACGGAGCTGAACGCCTTCACGAAGCGGGCCTGCGGGGCGGCGGCCTGCAGGCGCTCGAGCAGCGAGTCGTTCGGGCCGGTGAAGAAGCGGACGACGGCCCCGTCGGGCGGCGCGTCGGCGATCGGGTTCGTCGCGTCGAGCACCACGCGCCCGGCGAGGACGGGCCCCAGCTCGCGCGCCACCTCCTCGGCCGCCGTGCCCTTCACCGCGAGCACCACGACGTCGGCCTCGGCGGCCACCTGGCCGAAGGTGCCGGCGGTGATGCCGCTCTCCTGCGCGAAGCCGGCGAGCTTGCCGGGGTCGCGGCTGCCGATGCGGACCGTGTGGCCCTCGCCGGCGAAGCCGCGCGCCAGCACCTGCGCCACCTGGCCCGAGCCGAGCACGCCGACGCGGAGTGGCGTGCGGGCGAGCAGGCCGGCGAGCACCGTCTCGAGCGACGTCGTGCCCTCGATGTGGCGCACGCCGGGACCGGTGGCCTGCCAGCGGATGCGGCCGGCGACCATCGCCTCCATCATCTCCTGGTAGAGCGCCGCGAGGTCGGCGGGGAAGCCGAACTGCTGGAACGTCGCGGCCACCGTCGACGTCGGCGCCGCGACGGGTTGGATCGGGCGCCCGAGCAGCCGCGTCAGCGCCGCGGCGGCGTCGGCGTGGGTGCGGTCCGGGCCGCCGATCTGCACCACCTGCGCGCCCTGGCCGCCCTCGCGCAGCAGGTTCGCCGCGGTGCGGCCGATGTCGACGGTGGCGACCATCGGGATGGGCGCGTCGGTCGGCGTGAAGCCCGGCAGGATGTTCTGCGGCAGCGCGGCGAGCGATCCGCCCAGGTTCTCCATGAAGTAGCCGGCGCGCAGCAGCGTGACGTTCACCTCGCGGTGCGCCACGTGCACGGCGCGCAGGCCCGCCTCGATGGGATGCAGGCCGGCGATGGGGCCCGTGCCTCCGGCCAGCTCGGCGCCGATGCTCGACAGGAAGACGACGTGGCGCGGGCGCGCCGCCTCGACCGCGGCGACGATGGCCTCGCCGGTGGTCCGCTGGTAGTCGCGGAAGCCCGGCGCCATGCGCGGCGGCAGCAGCAGGTAGGCGCCGTCGACGCCGCGCAGCGCGACGGCGAGCGAGGACCCGTCGGTCAGATCGGCGACGGCCACCTCGGCCCCGCGCGCTGCCCAGGCGGCGCCCTTCGCGGCGTCGCGCACGATGACCCGGACCCGCGCCCCGGACGACAGCAGGGATTCAACGGCCGCGCGACCCGTGTGACCCGTGACTCCGGCGATGGCGTACAACATGTGTCTCTCCTCGGTGTTGGCGTTTCGTGTCGATGGGTTCGACGAGGCTGAGGATGCCCGTGGCGAGGTCATGATGGAAGTGCACGTTCGCCACGTGCATCATGAACGCCATGCATCGTCCGCTGCGCGACCTCGACCTGAACCTGCTGCGTGTGCTCGACGCGGTGCTCGAGATGCGCCACGTCACGCGCGCGGCGCGTCGCCTGGGCCTCTCGCAGAGCGCGGTGAGCCACGCGCTGGCCCGCCTCCGGGCGGCGCTGGGCGACGAGCTGCTCGTGCGCGGTCCCGACGGCCTCGTGCCCACCGCGCGCGGCGCCGAGCTGGCCGGTCCGCTCCGCACGCTGATGGCCGATCTCGAGCGGGCGCTCGCCGCGCCGGCGCCGTTCGACCCGGCGACGTCGGAGCGCGCCTTCCGCGTGGCCGCCGCCGACTATGCGCAGTTCGTGCTGATGCCGTCGCTGATGGCGCGGCTCGCCGCCGAGGCGCCGCGGGTCGACCTGTGGGCGGTGTCCGCGCCCGCCGAGGAGAGCGTCGCGGCGGTCCTCGCCGCGGGCGAGCTCGACCTGATGGTCGGCGTCGCCTCGGCGGGCCCCGCGCCGGCGGGCCTCTACGAGCGGGCGCTCTTCGAGGAGCGCTTCGTGTGCGTCGTGCGCGCCGACCACCCCGTCGTGCGCGACGGCCTCGACCTCGACACGTGGTGCGCGCTGCCCCACGCCTTCGTCGCGCCGCGGGGCAGCCGCGGCGGCGCCGTCGACACCGCGCTCGCCGAGCTCGGGCGCGTGCGCCGCATCGCGCTCGCGGTGCCGCACTTCCTCGTCATCCCACACGTGATCGCGCACTCCGACCTGGTGGTGACGCTGGCATCCCGCGTGGCCCATGCCTTCGCCGAGTCGCTGCCGCTCCGCATCCTGCCGCCGCCGATCACGCTGCCTTCGTTCAAGATCGTGATGCGATGGCACGAACGGCACCACCGCGACGCGGGGCACGCATGGCTGCGGGATGTCTTCCGGCGCGTCAGCCCCGAGGCGGACCGTTGATCCCGTCGTCTTCATCACTCCGCCTGCTGCGACGCGACGGCCATCGGCTCAGCCTCACCGGTCTCGCGACGGCCTCGTGGTGAATACGACGGGTTGATCACTCGGCCCACGTGGCGCCCAGCGTGGCGACGGCCAGGATCGTGCGTCCGAGGCGCACGTTGAACCACGTCTCGCGGTCCATCGGCGGCAGGTAGGCGCCGAGGCTGGCGCCGGCGTGCAGCGCCCACGCGTCGCCGAGCGGCAGGCCCGCCTGGACCTCGGCGCGCCCGCCGAGCGTCCAGGTGTCGAGGCGGAGCGACTCGTCGACCACGATGCCGCTGAACAACAGATCGGGTCCCAGGCCGAAGAGGGGGCCGCTCAGCGGATCGGCGCGCCACGTCCACGGCGCCCACAGCACCAGGGGGCCGAACGTCGTGAAGTACGTGCGGGCCTCCGCGTCCCCGTCGACGGCGAGGATGCGCGCGGTCTCGGCGTGCACGGCCCACCACGCCGGCCAGTCCGCGGCGACGCGCGCGGCGGCGCGCAGCCCAAACGCCACCGGGTAGCGCTGCTCGACGCTGCCCCCGCTCGCCTTGAAGCCGTAGACCGCGATCGGCGCGGGGATGCCGGCGTGGACGGTGACGAAGGTGGTGCGGGGGGGCGGCGCCTGAAGGAGGGCGGCGACGAGCAGCGGCGCGATCAATCCCGCCTCGGCACCGCGACCGTGTCGCCGCCGCCGGTCACGCGCAGCCCCGCGGGCGTCTCGAGCACGAGCACCTCGTGCGTGTACTGGGGGTACTCGAGGTTGCGCCAGCGGACCTCGACCGAGTCGCCGAAGACCTCGGCGTCGAAGGCGTAGGTGATGCTGTGCGACCCTTCGGAGCCCTGCCGCTCGGGATCCTGGCAGCGGAGGGTGACCGCGACGTGGCCCTGCCACGTGCCGGCGAACGGCGCGAAGGCACCCTCGGAGTCGCGGCCGTCGGTGCGCTCGGCGGAGCCGGAGAAGTCGAGCGTGCAGAGCGACGCGTACGTCTCGCAGTCGTTGTCGGAGTCGCAGTACCGCTGCTCGTCGAGCTGCCGCCACCGTCCGTCGAGCGTGATCCGCTTCTCGCCGAGGCTGCCGTCGGCCTCGAGGCTCGTCTCGACGTGAACCCCGCCGCCTTCGCGGAACTCCGCGTCGAAGGTGTGACTGCAATCCGCCGCGACGCTCGACCCGCTCGTCTCGACGAGGCAGGACGGCGCGCCGTCGGGCAGCTCGCCGTAGTCGAGGGCCTCGAGGCCGAAGCCGCGCGGCTGCCAGACCAGCTCCGAGAGCTGCCACTCATCCTCGAGGCCCGAGAAGGACGGGGCCTCTTCGTCTTCGACGCATCCAGTGACGCCGAGGGCCGCCACGAGCGCGCCGAACAGACCGATGTTTCGCATTGCATCCGTCCCTGAGAGATGGCGGCAAGCTACCACGCGACCGCGGCGTGGTCACCGAATTCCGTGCCGCATCAGAAGGGAGGCACGTCGAAGCTCAGGTTGCCGCCCTGCGCGGCGTTCGCCAGCGACGCTCCGCCGAGGCAGTCGGCGCCGTCGAGGTCGGCGCAGATGAAGACCTCGTAGGCTTCGGGCGTGGCGCCCTGGTTGTTCTCGACGATGTCGACGGTGCAGCCGCGCAGGTCGCGCGCGAAGCCGACCGCGAGCGAGCCGTTCACGCCGATCGAGACGTAGTCGCTGGGCACGGAGCCCGCCTCGCAGGCCGCGCCGTCGTCGAGCGCGGCGTTCGGGTCGCCGCGATCGGCGCTGCACTCGGGCCGGCCGACCTGGCAGACTTCACCGGCGCCGGCGACCAGGTCCGCCGCCTCGCCGACGAAGGCGTTGCCGTCGCAGGTCACCGACACCCCGCAGACGTCGACGCCGGGCGTGCCGGTCGTGTTCTCCTCCTCGGTGACGTCGAGGATGTAGACGACGGTGAACGCGCTGCCGCCGGCGCCGGCGTCGGGCTCGCCGCCGAAGCCGCCGGCGCCGGCGTCGGGCTCGCCGCCGAAGCCGCCGGCGCCCGCGTCGGGCTCGCCGCCGGCGCCGCCCTGACCGCCGGCTCCGCCGGCGCCGCCCTGACCGCCGGCGCCGCCGCCCTGACCGCCGGCGCCGCCGCCCTGACCGCCGGCGCCGCCCTGAGCGCCGGCCCCGCCGGCGCCGCCGCCATCGTCGTCCTCGGCGTCGCACCCGACCTGCGCCGCCGCCAGCACCGTCGTCAGACAGACGAGCGACAACCGTTCCCGCGTCCGCATTCTGCCTTCCTCCCCCTGTCTCGCGTCCGGACAGTGTCGCGCCTTCTACGTCATCTCGCCCCCGGATGCCATCGCGAAAGGGCGCCGACGTTCGCCGCCTCGCCGCGCCCGATCTGTGCTATGACCCGCGCCCATGAAGGCACTTCTCGACCTGCTGGTCTGTCCCGTGACGGGCGAAACGGGCCTCACGCTCGAAGGCGGTCCCGACGAGGGCCTGCTGCGCACCCCGAGCGGGCGCGCCTACCCCGTCATCGGCGGCGTCCCGCGACTGTTGCCGCCCGACCTGCTCGGCCCGTTCCTGCGCGGCGCCTACCCCGACTTCGCGCGGCGCTGGCCCGACGTGCAGGCCGGGCTGGCAGACGCCGTCGAGCCCGAGCCGGCGGTGCTCGACACGCTGATCGGCTACAGCTACCAGCACGTCGACGTCGCCGACGAGCGGCACCTGGTCGACGACTGGCGCGCGACGTGGGATCGCTTCCAACCCGGCGTCGCGCCCGCCGACTTCGCCGGCCAGACCGTGCTCGACGTCGGCTGCGGCGAGGGCCGCCACGCCTGGCTCGTCGGCGGCCACGCCCGCACGATGGTCGGCCTCGACCTCTCGCGCGGCGTCGAGGTCGGCCGCAAGCGCGATCCACGCCCCACCTCGTTCTACGTGCAGGGCGACCTGCGCCGCCCGCCGTTCCGCCGGGGCGCGTTCGACGCGCTCTACTCGAACGGCGTGCTGCACCACACGCCCGATCCCGCCGCCTCGTTCGCGTCGGTGACGCCGCTCGTCCGGTCCGGCGGTCGCGTGCTCGTCTGGGTCTACGGGCTCGACGAGATGCGCCTCAGCTACCGCGTCAGCCACCTGACCTGGCTGCGCCCGGTGACGAACCGCATGCCGCGCCCGCTGCAGGTCGCCACGGCGGCGGCGATGACGGCGGGCCTCGAGGCCGGCCTCTGGACGCCCGTCCGCCTGCTCCGCCGCGCCGGCCTGGGGCCGGTCGCCGACCGCATCCCGCTGCAGGAGTCGGCCGACCGCGACTGGACGTACAAGCTGCGCCGCACGCTCGACCGTCTCACGCCGCCGATCACGCACTACATCACGCGCGACGAGCTGCGGCGCTGGTTCGCCGCGTTCGACGAGGTCGAGATCCGCAACGCCGACGGCCGCGGCTGGTCCGCCCGCGGCCGCGTGCGCTGACCTACCAGACGAACCAGACGAGGCCCGCCGCCGCGAGCGCGCCCCCGACGCCGTAGGCGGCGATGGCGCCGGTCTTGTAGCTGGCCTCGGCGGCGTCGCCGTCGTGGGCGAGGTCGACCTGCACGAGGTTGAGCACGACGCCGGTGAGGAGCAGCGCGCCGCCGGCGCCCATCAGCAGCCACGGTCCGTTGCCGGGGCCGCCGGCGTCGTCGCCCGCCCGCGCGAGGGTCATCGGGAGGCTCAGCGTGGCCCCGGGCTCGAGCGCCACCTCCCGCACGGCCTCGTCGTGACCTTCGGCCTGCACGACGACCCGGTGCGCGCCCGGCGCGACGAGGCGGTCGAGGATCGGCGCCGGGCCCCACGGGGTCCCGTCGACCGCGACCTGCGCGCCGGCGACGTCGGCGGTGACGCCGAGGCGGGCCAGCGCCTCGACGCGCACGGGGTTGACGACGCCGGGACCGACGTCGACGGGCCGGCGCAGCACCTCGCGGCCGTCGTGGAGGACGACGACCTCGCGGCGGCCCACGCGCACGTCGGCGACGCGCGCGGGGCAGGGGGCGGGCGCCTCGTCGCGGCCCTCGACCCGCACCGCGAGGCCGGCGTCGGCGCACTGCACGTCGACCGAGCCGTAGATGCGCGCGCTGAGGGCGGCGATCTTCTCGTGGGCCTCCTTCAGCTGGTCGGGCGGGACCTTCGCGCCCTCGTCGCGCAGGTAGGACTTCAGCGCAGCGATCGCCTCCTCGATGCGGCCCAGCTGCTCGAGGCAGCGCGCCCGGTTGAAGGCGACGGCGAAGGAGCGCACGCCCATGGCGTCGATCTCGTCGAGGACGCCCAGCGCCTCTTCGTAGCGCGCCTGCTTCATCAGCTCGAAGGCCTGCTTGCCCTTCTGGACGGCGGCCGGCGGGACCTGGGCCGTGGCGACGCCCGCGATCAGCAGCGGGATCAGCGCGCGGAGGAGTTTCATCGGCGGTGTCTCACTTGAAGATCGGCATGACGTCGACGGGCGGCCTGCGGGGCGGCTTGCGCGGGCGCGCCTCGCTCGCCGGGGCGCCGGCGTCCTTGGCGGCGGCCAGCTTCGGACCGGCGTCGGCAGCCGCGTCGGGCACGCGTCCTGCCACCGCGGCATCCGCGACGGCGGCGTCGGGCGCGCGCCGGGCGACGGCGGCGTCGGGCGCGCGCCGGGCGACGGCGGCGTCGGGCGCGCGCCGGGCGACGGCGGCGTCGGGCGCGCGCTGGGCGACGGCGGCGTCCGCCACGGGCACGTCGGGCGACGGGGCCGGCCGCGGCGCGAGCCACCAGAGCCCGAACGCCACCGCCGCGCCCACCGCCACCGTCGCCGGCAGCGCCCAGGCCAGCCACCGGAGCGAGCTCGCCGCGGGCGGCTCGATGTCGGGCTCGCTGAGGAGGGTCGCCGGCAGGCGTCCGTCGGCCGGCGCGGCCGTCGCCGGGCGAAGCTCGCCGACGCGCGCGAACGCCGCCTCGAGCGCGGGCAGCAGCGCGGCCGTGTCGCGGAAGCGCTCCTGCGGGTCGACGTGCAGCGCCTTGCGGAAGAACGGCAGCAGCTCGGGCGGGACGTCGTCGATCGCGAGCAGTCGGGCCGGATCGTTCGCCGGATCGAGCTTGCACTCGAGGACCTCGTCGGACGTGAGGCCGTCCCACGGCTCGCGGCCGGTGATCATCTGCAGCGCGATGAGTGCGACGGCGTAGAGGTCCGTCCAGGGCCCGATCTCGGCGCGGCGGAACTGCTCGGGCGCCATGTAGCGCGGCGTCCCGGCGATGAGGCGCGTGCCCGACCCGCGGTCGGTGAACTTGGCGAGGCCGAAGTCGACGAGGCGCACGAAGTTCGGGTTGCCCTCGACCCGCTGCAGCATGATGTTCTGCGGCTTGACGTCGCGGTGGACGATGCCCGCCGCGTGGGCGCCGGCGAGCCCGTGCAGCGTGGCGCGCAGCACGTCGAGGCACTGCGCCGTCGTGAGGCCCTCGGCGAGCGCGCGGTCGAGCGTGCGCGCGTTGCCGACGAACTCCATGACCATGTAGGGCCGCTCGCGGTCGACCCCGAACTTCAGCAGCCGGACGATGTTGGGGTGGGACAGGCGCGCCAGCGCGGCGCCCTCGGCCTGGAAACGCTCGCCGGCGCCGGCGTGGGACTCGGTCGTGTGGAGCACCTTGACCGCGGTGCGCAGGGCGACCGCGCTGTCGGCGTTCTGCAGGCCTTCGTACACGGTGCCCATGCCGCCGGCGCCGAGCACGCGCACGAGCAGCTGCTCGCCGAGGACCAGGCCGACGCGCGGGTCGAGGGGGGCGCCCTCGTCGGGGCGATAGGACGCGGGCACCGCGTGGTAGCCGCGCCGCGCGCAGCTTGGAGTGGCGCAGAGCACACCCACCCGGCCGGGGGCGTCGCAGCCGGGACACCAGCCTTCGGGCTCGCTCTCGCTCATGAATCCGTTCGCGTTCCGCGCGCCTGGACGGTCGGCGGATCATGGGACAAGATCCCGGACGAGTCGAGACCAAAAGGTCCGGAGGCACCCCCCATGAGGCCCGCGCTGCTCGCATCCGCCCTCGTCCTCGCGGGGTGCTTCGCCGAACGGGCCACCGGCGGCGGCGGAACGCCCGACGCCGCACCGGGCGCGGAGGACGCCGAGGTCGGCGCCCGCGACGGCGACGTCGGCGCGACGGACGGCGACGTCGGACCGGCCACGGATGGCGACGTCGGACCGGCCACGGATGGCGACGTGGGGCCCCCGCCCGATCGCGGGGCGCCCATGGGGTGCGGCGCCGCGCAGGTCTGTGTCCCCGCGGCGCCCGCGGGCTGGTCGGGGCCGTTCGCCGTCGGCGAGGCGGCGTGCGCCGGTGGCTGGCCCACCCTCGATCGCACCCTCTTCGACGGCCTCCTGCCGGGCGCGGCGCAGTGCGGCTGCGGCTGCAGTCAGGGCGACGTGACGTGCGGTCTGTACGTCGAGGTGCCGGGACAGGGAGGCGGCCCGTTCGCGCCGAGCCGATCCTGCGACTCGCCGCCGATCGAAGATGCCTGCCTCGGCGCGGTCGTGACCGCCGAGTGCAACGAGAACGTGACGCGCGACATCCCGGCGCCCACGTGGCGCGACACCTTCCAGGTCTGCGGCGGCGGCGCGCCGGCCGCGGACTGCGACGGCGGCCGCTGCCGGCCCGCGGCGGCGCCCTTCGACCTGTGTGTCGTGCGCGAGGGAGACGAGGCCTGCCCCGTCGGCTTCGGTCAGCGGCGCGTGCTGCACACCGCCTTCGTCGACGAGCGCGACTGCACCGAGTGCGAGTGCAGCCCCGCCGGCGCGATCTGCGAGGTCGACGTCGAGATCTGCAGCCTCGGCTTCTTCCAGGAGACCGTGCGCAGCGACGGGCCGTGCGTCCAGTTGAATTCCAGCGACGGCGACGGCGTGTCCCGTCTCGGCGGCGGCGTCCTCGAGGCGGGCCGCTGCGAGGGGTCCGGCGGCCAGCTCGAGGGCCAGGCGCTTCCCACCGGCCCCGTCACCGTCTGTTGCCTGTGAAGGGCGTCAGAGCCCGAACAGACGCACCGTGTTGGCGTACGTGAGCGCGCAGACGGCCTCGTACGAGATCCCGCGCAGCGCCGCGAGCTTGCGGGCCGTCTCGACGACGAAGGCCGGCTCGTTGCGCTTGCCGCGCCATGGCACCGGCGCGAGGTAGGGGCAGTCGGTCTCGACGAGCAGGCGGTCGTCGGGCACGAGCGCGGCCGCCTCGCGCAGCGCCCCGGCGTTCTTGAACGTCACGATGCCGGCGAAAGACACGTGCAGGCCCATCGCCACGGCGCGCTCGGCCTCGGCGGGGCCGCCGGTGAAGCAGTGGAGCACGCCGCCCGCAGGCAGCCCCACCTCGCCGACCAGCGCGAACAGATCGTCGAATGCGTCGCGGCAGTGGATGATCACCGGGCGTCCCACCCCGCCCGCCGCCTCGAGGTGCCGCCGGAAGAGCGCGCGCTGGCGCTCGCGTTTCGAGAGGTCGTAGTAGTAGTCGAGCCCCGTCTCGCCGACGCCGCGCACGCGCGGGTCGGCCCAGAGCGCCGCGAGCCGCGGCCAGTCGGCGTCGTCGAAGGCGTCGGCCTCGTGGGGGTGGATGCCCGCCGCCGCCCACACCTGCGGATGGGCGTGGGCGAAGTCGCGGGCGCGCAGCGAGGAGGCCAGGTCGGTGCCGACGTTCAGCATGAGGTCCACCCCCGCGGCGGCGGCGCGCGCGAGGACGGCGTCGAGGTCGTCGGCGAAGCCTTCGAAGCTGACGTGGGCGTGGCTGTCGATGAGTTTCGGTGTCATGGCGGCCGGGATTCTAACGGGGTGCGTGGCCCCGGACGAGGCCGCCGACGCCGGCTGTCCGCACGAGCCGCCGCGATGCCGGGCCAACACGCTCCTGACGTGCGACGACGCGGGCGCGAGCGTCGAGACGCCCTGCGGCGCGGAACGATGCGCCGCCGATGCGCCGCGCCCGCGCTGTGTGTCCGCCGGCGCGCTGCCGTGCGTGCCGGGCGACCCGCCCGCCTGCAGCAACGGCCTGCTCGCCGAGTGCGATCCCGCCTCGGAGTATCCGGTCACGCGCGGCTGCGGCGCCGGCCAGATCTGCGTCGAGCGCGAGGGGCGGGGCGCGTGCGGCGCCGTCGGCGAGGTGCCGTGCGATCCCGCCGGGAGCACGCCGCTGTGCGTCGAGGGGCGCCGCGTCGAGTGCGATCCGGAGACGCGCCGGCTGCGTGAGGGCGGCGCCTGCTGATCCGGGCCGAGCCCGGCGCGGCGTGAGATCGTGGAAGCACGGCCGTCCGGTGGCCGTGGCCTGCAGCGTGAGGAGCTCCGTGAGAACGATCGTGTGGCGGCTGGCGCTGTTGGCGCTGGCGGGGTGCGGCAGCGAAGACGGCGAGGCGGCGGCGGTCCGCGACGCTGGCGTCGTCGACGCCGCGGGGCCGGACGCCGGCGGGCCCTGTACCGACGGGGCGACTGGCGCGAGGGCGTGCGGGCTGAATGCGCGCGGCCGTCGTCCGCAGACGTGCGAGGACGGCGCCTGGGTCGACGACGGGCCGTGCGACGACCCGGACGTGTGCGTCGACGAGCGCCGCGAGGAGCGGCCGTGCGACCGCCGGGGCGCGACGGTCGAGGCGCGCGTGTGCGACGGCGGCCAGTGGCGCCGCTGGTCCGGCTGCGAGGAGCGCTGCGAGGACGGCGCCGTGCAGGTCGACCTCTGCAACGACAGCGAGGAGCCGCCGCACCCCGTCTACCAGCGCGAGTGCTACGGCGATCGCTGGGGAGGCTGGGGCCCGTGCTACACGCGGCAGGTGCCTTGCGCCGCCGACGAGGCGATCACCTGCGGACGCAACGGGCGGGGCACCGCCGTCCAGCGATGCGTCCGCGGCCTGCTGGGCGAGGCCGGGCCGTGCGACGACCCCGACGAGTGCATCTCCGGCGTCCTCGAGGTCGGTCCGTGCGGCGACGAGGGGCACCGCGAGCGCACCTGCGCCGACGGGCGCTGGGGCGCGTGGAGCGTCTGCGAGCAGCGTGGCGACTGCGCCGGCGACGAGCGCCAGACCGAAGCGTGCGGACCGCACGGCTCCGGCAGCCGCCATCGCTTCTGCGTCGTCGATCGCTGGGGCGCGTGGAGCGAGTGCGCGGGCGCGTGCGTCGACGAGTGCGACGCGAACCTCTCGTACTGCGAGGACGGCGGCCTCGCCACGTGCGGCGAGGCCGACGACGACCCGTGCCGCGACCGGATCGTGACGCCGTGTCCCGGCGGCTGCCTCGTCGACGCGTGCGGGGTGGCGCCGCGCGTCCTGATCAACGAGCTCGTCTACCGCTACGACGGCAGCCCCGGCGCCTTTCTCGAGCTCTGGGGCGCGCCCGGCACGTCGCTGCGCGGCTTCGAGCTGCAGGGCGTGAACGGCCACACGGGCGAGGTCTACCTGCGACAGCCGCTCTTCGGCGACATCCCCGCGGACGGCTACTTCGTGTTGCGGCAGCGGAACTCGGGCGAGGCCGTGGCGGCGGTGGCGGACGCGGTGCTTCGGCGCAACCTGCGCGCCGTGCCGGCCAGCGTCGTCCTCCGCGCCGGCAACCTCGTCGTCGACGCCGTCGGCTACGGCGACTTCGAGGGCAAGGTCTTCGCCGGCGAGGGTCGCCCGATCGACGCCGCGCCGGGCGGTCGCGCCATCACCCGCGACGCCGCGCATACGGACACCGACGACAACGCCGCCGACTTCACGCTCGCCGCGCCCACGCCCGGCCGCTGACCCCGCGCGCGCCCGGGCGGTGGTACGCTGCCGCGCCATGTACGCTCTGTTGCTGACCACGCACAGTCTGAATCGCTGGCTCGTGATCGCGGCGGCGCTGTGGGCGCTGCTGCGCGTCTGGCGAGGCCGGCTCCGCGGCGTCGCCTGGACGCCGTCCGACGCGCGCGCCGGGCTCGCGTTCACCACGCTGATGAACCTGCAGCTGCTCGTCGGGATCGGGCTGTACGTGGCGAGCCCGCTGCCGGGCCTGCTGTGGTCCGACTACGGGCAGATGGTGCGCGTGACGGGCGTGCGCTTCTTCGGGCTGGACCACCCGTTCGCGATGCTCGCCGCGGCGGTCGTCGCGCAGGTGGGGTACGCGCGGGCGAAGCGCGCGCCGGACGACGCCGCGCGCTTCCGGCGGGCGGCGAACGCGTACACCTTCGCCCTCCTGGTGGTGCTGGTGAACATCCCGTGGCCGTTCCTGCGCTGGGGGCGGCCGCTGCTGCCGGGCTGACCGCCTTCAGGTCTCGATGCTGACCGAGGTCACGCCGGCGATCTCGCCGCAGGCCGTGCGGCCGAGGATGAGGACGCGGACCTCGATCTCGTTGAAGCGGTAGACGGCGAGGTCGGTCAGGTGCGCCTCGAGGACGGCGCGCAGGGCGACGTAGCGCGCGGCGATCGCCGGGTCGTCGTACGCCGCCAGCCGATCGAAGAGCGCCGCGAAGTCGCGCACTTCGCCGTCGCCGGCGGCCTCGGGATCGAAGGCGCGCGCGACGTCCGCGGGGATGGGGCCGGCGCCCTCGGCGGCGGCCACGACCACCACGAACGGGTAGTCGGATTCGCTCGGGTAGAACAGGCCATCGGCGGCGGCGTCGAGCGCGTGGCCGAGCCCGGCGCCGCAGAGGCGCGCCGCGGGCGCGGCGTCGGCGGGCGCGGCGTCGGGTGCGGCGGCGTCGGCGGGCGCGGCGTCGGGTGCGGCGCCGTCGGCGGGCGCGGCGTCGGGTGCGGCGCCGTCGGCGGGCGCGGCGCCGTCGGCGGGCGCGGCGTCGAGCGCGGCGGCGTCTGCGATCGCGCCGTCGAGCGCGGCGCCGTCTGCGATCGCGCCGTCGAGCGCGGCGGCGTCTGCGATCGCGCCGTCGAGCGCGGCGCCGTCGGCGGGGGCGGCGTCGCCGGCCGCGGCGGCGTCCGCGCCGCCGCCACCGCCGTCGTCACATGCGGGCAGGACCGCCAGCGCGGTCAGGATCGTCCACGTCTTCAGGGTGCGCATGGCGGCGCATCATAGGTGCGAGCGCCGTCGCCGTCGCACGAATCGCACGGCCAGCGGGAGCAGCAGCAGCCCGCCTCCGGCGCCGCCCTGGACCGCGCGACAGCCGCCGCCGCCACCGCCGCGCGCCTCGCCCGCGTCCGCAGCGCCGCCCGCGTCCGGACGGCCCCCGTCGGCGGTGCAGCCCTCGTCCGTGCGCTCGTCGCAGTCGCCGTCCCGGCCGTCGCAGACCTCGGCGCCCGGCGCGCCGGCCACGCACTCGACGAGCGCGCCGTCGCGACACGCGGGCACCGTGCGCGCGCAGGCGCCGGTCCCGCACGTCACGTCGCCGAGCCGTTCGTCGGTGGCGCCGTCGCAGTCGTCGTCGGCGCCGTTGCACGCCTCGATCACCGGCGCCCCGGGGACGCACGCCGCGCACGCCGGCACCTCGCGGCGGCACGCGCCGGTGCCGCACGCGGCCGTGCCCGCCCCCTCGTCCGTCGCGCCGTCGCAGTCGTCGTCGGCGCCGTTGCAGACCTCCGCGCCGGGCGTCCCCGGCACGCACGGGAGGGGCGCGCCCTCCCCGCAGGCGGCCACGGCACGCGCGCACGCGCCGACGCCGCACTCCGTCTCGCCCTGCTCCTCGTCGACCTCGGTGTCGCAGTCGTCGTCGATGCCGTTGCAGGCCTCGTCGGCGGGCGGGCCCGGGGCGCACGTCGCGCAGCCGTCCACCTCGCGGCGGCAGGCGCCCTCGCCGCAGGCGATCGTGCCCTGGCCCTCGTCGGTGGCGCCGTCGCAGTCGTCGTCGGCGCCGTTGCAGACTTCGTCCTCGGGCTCGCCCGGGACGCAGGCGGCGCACGCGGGAACCTCGCGTCGGCAGGCGCCCTCGCCGCACGCCGCCGCGCCGGTGTCCTCGTCGGTGACGCCGTCGCAGTCGTCGTCGACGCCGTTACACACCTCGGGTTGCGCCAGGTCCGGCGGCGCGGCGGCGCACTCGGCGCCGCAGCGCGCGATCGTCCAGCGGCAGACACCGCGCTCGCACGCGGTGACGGCGTCCTCGTCGACGGTGCCGTCGCAGTCGTCGTCGACGTCGTTGCAGACCTCCACGTCGGGCGCGGCGGGCTCGCACGGGCGCATCGCGCCGCCGCGGCAGGCGGGCAGCGTGACGCGGCAGGCGCCGCGGCCGCACGTGACCTCGCCGAGCGCCTCGTCGATGACGCCGTCGCAGTCGTCGTCGTCGCCGTTGCAGGCCTCGGCGGCGGGCGCGCCCGGCTCGCACTCGCCGGCACAGCCGGCCACGACGCGGCGGCAGCGGCCGCGCCCGCAGACCTGGTCCGGCACCTGCTCGTCGACGGCGCCGTCGCAGTCGTCGTCCTCGCCGTCGCAGATCTCGCGGCCGGGCGCGCCGGGCTCGCACGCGCGCAGCGCGCCGTCGCGGCACGCCGCCATCGTCCGGGCGCACGCGCCGTCGCCGCAGGACACCTCGCCGAAGCCCTCGTCGGCGACGCCGTCGCGATCATCGTCGGCGCCGTTGCACACCTCGTCGCCGGCGGGCGTGTCCTCGACGAGGACGCGCGCCTCGGCGCGCGCCATCTCGATCGGCGCGGCGCGCCCCGTCTGCTGCCAGAGCGCGTGCAGTCGCTGGCCGAGGCCGTCGAGCACGTTCTCGTCGCGCAGGAAGGCCACGTACTCGGGCGTGACCGACTGGTAGAGCAGGCGCGCGGTCACCGTCACCACCCCGCGGCGCGCCGGCGGCGCCGGCAGGACGTACGGCGCCTCGTCCCAATGGCGCTGCGTGCCGTCGGGCAGCGCGTAGTCGCGGCCGACCGGGCGGGTGTCCGGCTGCGCGCGCAGGCCGCGGGGCGGCAGGCGCGTGTCGAGGTAGATCGCGTCGTTGAGGATGAAGTGGAAGCCGGGCCCTTCGCCCGCCACGCCGGCGCGGGCCTCGTAGGTGCGCAGGTCGGGGGAGGGGACGGGCGAGGCGGTCTGCGGATCCCAGCGTCCCGAGAGGAAGAACGGCTCGTCATCGTCCAGGCGGGCGCTGACCTCGAGCCACACGCGGCGCAGGTTGGCGTAGCCCGTGGGCAGCTTGTGGCCGGCGCGGTTCTCGACGCGGACGCGCAGGGGCGTGGGCCCGTCGGCGTCGAGCACCGCGGGCAGGCCATCGATCCGCAGGCCCGCCGCGCGCCGCAGCGAGGCCACGGCGGCGTCGTAGGCGGCGGCATAGGCCTCCGGGCGCTCGCCGGGGTAGGCGGCGTCGAGCAGGAGGGCGCCCCAGGCGTTGCCGCCGGCGAAGTCGTGCGTGGCCACGTCGGGGCGCAGGCGGGCCTCGGGGTCGCTCGCGAGGCGCCCCGGCGCGCGCGGCATGTGGCACGTCTGGCACTCGACCCCCTCGCGCGCGAAGTCGCTGTCGCGCCACTCCTCGAACGTGCGCAGCGCCGGGAAGGCCGGCCCGAGCTCGCGCTCCGGCGCCTCGGGATCCACGAAGGAGCGCACGGGGTTGGTGAGGCTGTGGCAGCCGGCGCACGTCCACGAGGACGACAGGTGCTTGCCGTGGCCGCCAGCGTGGGGCGGCTGCGTGTCGTGGCGCGTCGAGCGGTAGGCGGCGTCGTCGAACAGGTAGTACGCGCCGTTGCCGACGAGCGGCCCGGGCACGTCGCGGTCGTCGCCGTCGTCGAGACGGTGGCAGAAGGCGCAGCTGACCCCGTCGCGCCGCGCGTCCTCGGTCATGCCCGAGCCGTCGGCGGGGCTCGCCTCGTTGGCGATCCAGCCGACGGGCGCGTGGCAGCGCAGGCAGAACGTGCCGGACTCGAGGAAGTCCTGGTTGGCGATCGTCAGCGCCGCCTGGAACAGCGGGTCGCGGAACGAGTTGGCCTTCATCGAGCCGAGCCACCCGTCGCCGGGCGCGACGCGGTCCGGCGCGTCGACGTTCGCGTGGCACGCGAGGCAGTCGCCCGCCGGCGCGAACGGGGTGGCGATGGTGCCGGCGGGATCGCCGGGCGCCGTGAAGATGTCGTCGGCGTGGTGGGCCGAGGCGGGGAGCGCGACGAGCAACAGGACGAGGAGCGGGTGCCGCATCGCGCGGATGGTACATTGCCCGCGATGCGCGGTGCGACCACCCCCCCCGACGGCACCCCGACACCTCCATGTCGCCGCGGGGCGCCCTCCTGCCCGGCGTGCGGCAGCCGACGACGGGCGGGCCCGAGGCCCCCCGGACGCGCCCCGATGCGCCGCGTCGCCGCCGTCGGCGCACCGATCGCGATCGACGCGACCCGTGCCTGCCGAAGGGCCGGCGCGACCGACGCCGCCGTCTACGGATCGGCGACCGCCGGCGCGCGGCGCGGGGGCGACGGGGCGCGCCCCCACGACGCGGCCGCGGCGGCGCATCCTGGCCGCCGGTGGCGCGCGCTCGCCGTCGCGCTGGCGCTCGTGGGCTGCGACGGGCGCGGGACGACGGCCGACGCCGCGACGTCGGCCCGGGATGCCGCGCCGATCGCCGCCGACGCCCGCGCGGACGCCTTCGCCGCAGCCGACGCGGCGACGGGCGACGCCGCCGAGTCCGAAGCGGGAACGAGCGACGCCGCCACACCGGACGCGGGCGCAAGCGACGGCGCGACGCCCGACGCGGCGGCGCCCGCCGACGCGATGCCCCGCGACGGCAACCCGCCCGACGCGGCGTCGCCGCCCCGCGGCTGGATCGCCGCGGCGCCGCTCCCCGGCGGCCCGCGGCAGGAGGCGTCCGCCGCCGTCCTCGGCGATGGGCTCTACGTCGTCGGCGGCTTCGACGCCGAGGGCCGCCTCCAGCGCACCGTCGAGGTCTACGACGCCGCCGCCGACCGCTGGCGGCGCGTCGCCGACGTCCCGGTGCCGATGAACCACGCGAACCTCGCCGCGGTCGACGGCCGCCTGTACGTGCTCGGCTTCCTCGACCGGCACCTCGTCCCCGATCGCCGCGGCTTCGTGTACGACCCGGACGCCGACGCCTGGACGCCGGGGCCCGGCCTGCCCGCCGCCACCGGTCGCGGCGACGCGGGGGTGGCCGTCGACGGCAGGCGCGTCTACCTGCTCGGCGGCGTGGCCGCGTCGGCGGTCGCGCTGTGCCACGTCTTCGACGTCGCCACGGGCGCCTGGGAGCGGCTGCCCGACCTGCCGGAGCCCCGTTCGCACCTGGCGGCGGGCGCCATCGACGGCGTGGTCTACGCCGCGGGCGGCACCGCGGGCGGGCTGGCCTCGGTCCGCGGCTCGACCTGGGCCTTCGACCCCGCCGAGGGCGAGTGGCGGGCCCGCGCCCCGCTCGCGGCGCCGCGGGGCGTGGCCGTCGACGCCGTCTTCGGCGGGCGCCTCTATGCGTTCGGCGGCGAGGGCGGGCCCGACGGCGTCGTCGCGACCGCCGCCGCCTACGATCCCGCCGCCGATCGCTGGACGCCGCTGCCCGACCTGCCCGCGGCGCTCCACGGCGCGGCGGGCGGCGCCGCGGCCGGCCGGCTCGTCGTCGCCGGGGGCGCCACCGCCACCGGCTACCACCCCACCGCCGCGGTCAACGTCTACCGACCCTGATCCTCGGCACGCCGCCGACCCGCCACCCCGTGCGCGGCCGGCAGGGAGTGGGTCGGCCCGCCTTGCCCGGTGGGCCGATGGCTCGCGCCTCGGGCGCGCGAACTTCGGGGGCACTCCACTGGACTAGCGGCACGCCTCGAGGCCGGCGGCCATCGGGCACGCGGCCTCGTCCTCGACCGCCGCCGCGCAGGCGTCGCGGCGGCACTCGAGCGAGTCGCCCGCGCCCGAGGCGGGCAGCGCGGCGGCGGCGGCGAAGCACGCGCGGCGCGCGCCGCCTTCGTCGGCACCCCAGATCGAGTGGTAGACGTCGTGGCAGGTCACGAGCATGCAGTCGCAGTAGGCGACGACGTCGCGAACGGGCGCCGCGGCGTCGTCGGCTGGCGCGCCGCCGTCGCCGTGACCGTGGCCGCCGTCGTGGCCGTGGCCGCCGTCGGCGTGGCCGCCGTCGATGCCGGTGTGGCCGCCGTCGTGGCCGTGGCCGCCGTCGGCGTGGCCGCCGTCGATGCCGGTGTGGCCGCCGTCGTGGCCGTGGCCGCCGTCGGCGTGGCCGCCGTCGGCGTGGCCGCCGTCGGCGTGGCCGCCGTCCGCATGGCCGTGGCCGCCATCGTGGCCCGCGTCGTCGTGCCCGCGCCCCCCGTCCTGGTGCCCGTGCCCACCGTCGTCGTGGCTGCGCCCGCCGTCCGTGTCGGCGCCCGCGCCGCCGCCGCCGGCGGCGCCGCCGTCCTCCTCCTGGCACGCGGTCACGAGCGCCAGCGCGCAGACCACGGCCCACCCCGTTTTCGTCAAGGGCTGCCTCCGTCGGGCGCGCCGCCCTCGGCCGCCGGGGGCCGGGCGCACGCCGCGTAAGGGTCGATCCAGGCACGGAAGTCGAGATACGCCTCGTCCTCCGTGTTCGGGAACTTGGTGCCGCCGCCGTGCCGGATGCCGTCGTCGCGGCGGTTGAGCGGCTTGAGCACGAGCAGGCTGCGCTCCGGCGCGCCGACGTCGACGAGCCCGCGCTCGATCACGAGACGCATCGTCTGCAGGGCCGCCGCCGAATCCTCGCCGTCGGCCATCCACAGCGGCGCGCCGCCGACGCCCGAGGTGATGCCGTGCGGCGAGTGGCAGTGGTTGCAGCGGTTGCGCCAGCGGAAGACGCGCTCCTCGAACAGCGCGGCCATCGCCGGCTCCCCGCACGGGTCGGGCGGGCCGGCGTCCGGCGCCGCGTCCGGCACGCGCGCGTCGGCCATCGCGGCGTCTGCCGCCGCGCCGTCGGGCCGGCCCGTCGCAGCGTCGGCGGCCTCGCCCGCGTCGCCGACCCGCGCGTCCGGCGTGGCCGCGTCGGCGACCGGCCCGGCGTCCCGCGCCGGCGCGGCGTCGGGGACGCGCGCGTCCGGCGCGCGCTCGCCGCACGGATCGGCAGCCGGCGCGCACACCTCGGCGTGGCATCGCGCGCTGTAGGTGATCCACTCCTCGAACGCCGCGTACTCCTGCTTCGCCGCCACCCCGGCGGCGTCGCCCCCACCCACGTCGCCGCGCCGGATCCACCGCAGGATCAAGCTGCGCTCGGGCGTCTCGAAGTCGACGAGCTCCTTCTCGTGGAGACACGCCATCGTCTGGCAGGGCGTCCCGCGCGTGAACAGCGCGAGGTCGAGGTCGGTGAGGTGGCAGCGATTGCAGCTCGACGGCCGCTCGTCCTTCAGCAGCGGCTCGATGCGCCGCCGGTAGAGCGCCAGCGCCTCGTCGTCGGAGCACGCCGCCGGCGGGGCCTCGGGCGCGCATGCCGGATCGGACAGGTTCGCGCAGTCCTCGGCGGCCGAGGGCGCGGCGGCGGGGTTGCACCCGCAGAGCGCCCACACCACGAACCACCACGCCGCCATCCGCATGGGCCGGTTGTAGCAGCGCGTCCGCGGGCGCCTCAACTCGGCGCTGTCACAAATCGCCGCCGTGCGCGTACCCTCTCTCCGATTCCGGACGGGAGAACGACGTGCGCAGACCGTGGCTGGCCCTCCTCCTCCTCGGCGTCGCCACCGCCTGTGGCGACGGCGGCGCCGGCGGCGACGACGACGTCGACGCGGCGCCGCCCGACGCGGGCGACCGTCAGGGGGACACCTACGTCGCCGGCCTCGAGAAGACCGGCCGCAACGGCGGCGTGTTCACGCGCCTCGTCGACGCGGTGCCCGCGCCGCCCGAACGCGGCGACAACCGCTGGGTGCTCGAGGTCGTCGACCGCGACGGCGGGCCACGGAGCGACTGCGCGCTCACCGTCGACCCGCGCATGCCCGTCCACCAGCACGGCACCCCGGTCGTCGCCCGCGTCACACCCGAGGGCGCCCCCGGCCGCTACGTCCTCGAGCCGGTGAACCTCTTCATGCCCGGCCTCTGGGAGGTCACGATCGACCTCGATTGCGGCGGCGTCGTCGACGAGGTCCTCTACGCCTTCTGGATCGAGGGCTGATCAGCGCGCGAGGCGCGGCACGCACAGCGCCTCGCGGCGCGAGAGGGGCGACACGCGGCGCTCGGCGGCCTCGGGCGTCCACTCGAGCACCGAGCCCGCCAGCGTGAAGGTGGGGATGCGGTCGCGCACGGCGGGATCGAGGTCGCCGGACGCGATCAGGTCGTCGATCACGTCGAAGTCCATCGGGCGCATGCGCGCGCGGACGGTGACGCGGTCGGGCGGCCCGCCTTCGACGACGTAGCGCCGCGGCACGTGCACGTTGACGTAGGCCGGGTCGCCGGGCGGCGCGAGGGAGGGGGCGGGCAGCTGCTCGCCTTCGACGCGCGCCGCCTCCCAGAACATGTGCACCTCGTCGCCGGCCGCGTTCAGCATGCGGTCGCGCAGCAGCCACAGGTCGGGGTCTCCGAGCGTCGTCACCGACTCGCCGTCGCCGACGACGCCGCTCTGGTGCAGCACCTGGTCGCCCGCGTAGGCCACGAGCTCGACCCAGAGGCGGCGGTCCTGGGTGGCGCCGCTCGGCACGCCGTGCCCCGCGGCGACGTTCTCGAGGTAGACCTCGACCTGGGCGCCCGTCGGCGCCGTCAGGACGCAGATCTCCGTCGTCAGCAGCGTGTCGAGCTCCGCCTGCACGCGCTCGCGCTGGGCCTCCGCCTCGGGGAAGGGGGTCAGCGCGATGTCGACGCCGGGCATCGAGTGGTCGTGCACGCGCCGCACGCGCACGCCCGGCGCGTCCGCCGCCGGCGCGTTGCGACCCGGCATGTGGCAGGCGCCGCACGTGTTGCGCAGCTGTGGGTCGTCGCTGCTGTACTGCGATGCCTGCCACTCCGCGTACGTCCGCTCGAGGTGCACCCCCGCCGGTGTCACGATGTCGTGACAGCTCCCGCACAGGCTCGACGAGCGCAGGTCGTCGCGGTCGTGCAGCGGCGAGTACGCCGCGGCGTGGGCGGAGTTGGGCACCGGATCGCGGATGCCGCCGCGCAGCACCCGATCGGTGGCGAGGCGCAGGGGGTTGTTGTGCGTCCCCTCGACGGCCTCGATCTGATGGCACCAGGCGCAGGTGACCCCGCGCAGGTGCGCCGGCAGCTCGTCGAGGTTCTGTCCGTCGGACGTCAGCCCCATGCGGACCGCCAGCGGCGCGTGGCACTGGATGCAGAAGTCGCCCAGCGCGCCGCCGGTCTCACGCTGACCGCGCCGGTTCATCGCCCGGAACACCGGGTCCTCGCCGGCATAGGCGTGCATGCTGCCGGACCATTGCCGGTAGTGGTCCGGGTGGCAGTCCTTGCAGGCGGCGGGATCGAGGAGCGCCTCGGCGCTCAGCCCCTCGTTCTCGGAGGGCTCGGTGCCGGTCTCCGATCCGCAGGCCGCGAGCAGCGCGGCGAGGATCAGCGCCGCGCGCCGTCGGCGATCCACAGGCGGAAGGCGCACCGCTCGGCCTCGGACAGCGGCGCCCCCGGCGGCATCGCCTGCGGGCCCGCCGGCGCGTCGAGCCGCTCCATCAGCAGGCTGCACGCCGGCGCCCCCGCCGTCACCCGCCCGCCCTCCACGAGGCCGGCGAAGGCCGTCTCCGGGTCGTCGAGGACCAGGCCCCCCTGGCGCCCCTCGGCCGCGTGGCAGCTGCCCCCATTCGCCGCGCAGGTCGGCTTCAGCGTGCGCGCGAACAGCTGGTCGAAGGTCGGCTCGTAGAGGGGCGCGCACGTGGGTCGTTCCTCGTCGGGATGGCAGTCCGCGCCCCCGGCCTCGCCTTCACACGCGGCGGCGGCGAAGAGCGCCGCGATGGCGACCAGGGCGCGGATCGGCCCGTCCCTCCTCGTGAATTCGCCGCCGATGCTACGGAGCGCGCCGCCGCGGCGCAAGGCGCGGCGGTCCCCGCGCAGTAGCGATCCGCGGAGCGCCGGCGTGAACGGCGGCGACGTCGCGTGCCCCACCGCGATGTAATCGACCCAGGTCGCGTGCAGTCCTCCCCCGACCCCGCCGGCGCGGTATCGGCTTCGGTGCTGCCGCCCATCGCG
>CAUJDF010000006.1 GCA_963169045.1 Myxococcota bacterium | reverse complement strand
CATCCAAGTGGACGACGCCTCGCTTGTCCGGCAAGGCGAGCGCCCCTTCGGGGCGAGCCCACGGCCCCGTCAGGTCGAGGGCCTCGGCTCCGTTCCGGCCCCTCGACAGGACTACGGCCCTGCCTTCGGGGCCGCGCCTCGTTCTCGCCTCGCCGTCCGGCGCGATCCATCGTCCACTTGAACGCCCGCCGCTGTGACACATGGGCGCAGGGTACCGCGCGCGCGCGCCCGGTGAAAATGGGACGCGAATGGTGTAGGCGTGACCCATGATCACGCACCTGCGCGCCCGCAACTTCAAGGCGTGGGAGGACACGGGCGACGTCCGCCTCGCGCCGATCACGGTGCTGTTCGGGGGCAACAGCGCCGGCAAGACGAGCATCCCGCAGCTGCTCCTGTCGCTGAAGCAGACGGCCGAGTCGCCGGATCGGCAGCAGGTGCTCCACCTCGGCGACGCGCGCACGCTCGTCGACCTCGGCACGTACGGCGACGTGGTGCACGGGCACGACGTCGAGCAGCCGGTCGCCTTCGCGCTCGGGTGGGCGCGAGACGCCGACCTCGTGGTCGATGACCCGCTGTCACAACGCCGCATCGCCGGGAGACAGCTGCGCTTCGAGGCGACGCTGCGCGCCGACAAGCACCACCAGCCCTACGTCGAGTCGTTCGCGTACCGGCTCGCCGCCGGTGACGGAGACGCGCTCGCCGTCGGCATGACGCGGCGCGCCTCGGGCGCGAAGTACGACCTCGTGACCGAGGGCTACGACAAGGTCCGCCAGCCGGGGCGCGTGTGGCCGCTGCCCCCGCCGCAGCGCTTTTACGGCTTCCCCGACGAGGCGATCGCCTACTTCCAGAACACGGCGTTCGTCTCGGACCTCGTCCTCGAGATGGAGCGGCTGCTCAAGGGCATCTACTACGTGGGGCCGCTGCGCGAGTACCCGAAGCGGCTGTACCTGTGGTCCGGCGAGGTGCCGCAGCACGTGGGCGGGCGCGGCGACCGTGCGGTCGAGGCCATCCTCGCGGCGCGGGACCGGCGCTTCAACTGGAGGCCGCGGCAGAAGTACAAGCCGCTCGACGGGCTCGTCGCCGAGAAGCTGCGCGACATGGGCCTCATCCACAGCTTCTCGGTCGAGCCGCTCGGCGCGCACCGCAACGAGTACGAGGTGCTCGTGCGGGTGGGGGCGAAGACGCCGGCGGTGCGGCTGACCGACGTCGGCTTCGGCGTCAGCCAGGTGCTGCCGGTCATCGTCGAGTGTTTCTACGTGCCCGCCGGGTCGGTGGTGATCTTCGAGCAGCCCGAGATCCACCTGCACCCGCGTGTCCAGGCCGAGCTCGCCGATCTGTTCGTCGATGCCATCCGCGCGCGCGAGGACGGCCAGCCACGCAACGTGCAGTTCATCATCGAGAGCCACTCGGAGCACTTCCTGCGGCGGCTGCAGCGGCGCATCGCCGAGGGCGCGCTCGCGCCCGAGGACGCGGCGCTCTACTTCGTCGGCAGCGACGAGGGGACGGCGCGGCTGACGACGCTCGAGGTCGACGCCTTCGGCAACATCCTCAACTGGCCGGAGGGCTTCTTCGGCGACGAGATGGAGGACGTCGTCGCGCGGGCCGAGGCGCAGGCGCGCCGCTCGGGGCCGCCGTGAAGCGCGTGCCGCTCCGCTGCGTCGTCGACACCAACGTCGCGACGACGGCGAACGGGATGAATCCGGCGGCCGGCGCGAAGTGCCGGGCAGCGAGCGCCCGCGCCCTGCTCGAGGTGATGCGCGCCGGGCACGTGTTCGTCGACGACGCGGGCCTCATCCTGCACGAGTACCGCCAGAACCTGAGCGCGAAGGGGCAGCCGGGGGCTGGCGACATGTTCCTCAAGTGGATGATGACGCACGAGTACAACCCGGCGCGGTGCACGCGCGTGCGGATCACGCCGTCCGCGGCCGATCCCGAGGACTTCGCGGAGCTGCCCGCGCCCGCCGACGGCACGGTCTACGACCGCTCGGACCGCAAGTTCCTGGCGGTGAGCGCGGCGCACCCGGACCACCCACCGGTGCTGCAATCCTTCGACAGCAAGTGGTGGGGCTGGCAGAAGGCGCTCGCCGCGCTCGGCGTGCGGATCCACTTCCTCTGCCCCGCCGAGATCGAAGCCAAGTACGAGGAGAAGATGGGCCCTTGAGCGAGTTCGTCCGCTTCCCGCACACCCCGCACCTCGCCTGGCTCGGCGAAGGCGCGCCGCGTCAGGACAAGGTGCTGACGGCCGACGAGGCGCGCGCCCTGTTGGCGCAGCCGGTCGTGGTCGAGGAGAAGATCGACGGCGCCAACCTCGGGTTCTCGGTCTCACCCGACGGCGAGCTGCGCATGCAGAACCGCGGCGACTACCTGCGCGCCGAGCACCTGCCGCCGCAGTTCCGCACGCTGTCCGGCTGGCTCGCGCCGCGCGCCGTCCGCCTCGCCGACGCCCTCTGGCCCGACCTCATGCTCTTCGGCGAGTGGTGCTACGCCGTCCACAGCGTGCGCTACGACCGCCTGCCCGACTGGTTCGTGGGCTTCGACGTCTACGACCGCGCCGCGGGCCGCTTCTGGTCCGCGGACCGCCGCAACGCGCTGCTGGCGGCGCTTGGCCTCGCGTCGGTGCCGGAGATCGGGCGCGGGCGCTTCACGGTCGAGGCGCTCGTCGCGAAGCTCGCCCACTCCGCCTTCGGCGACGTGCCGGCCGAGGGCCTGTACGTGCGCGTCGAGGACGCCGAGTGGCTGCGCGACCGCGCGAAGCTGGTGCGCGCCGAGTTCGTGCAGGCCATCGACGAGCACTGGTCGCGGCGGGCGCTCGAGAGCAACCGGCTGCGGGCGTGACGGTCGATCGGGCGCTCGTCTACTGCGCGCCCGCCAGGAAGACCTTCGACTGACCGTCGTAGTTGGTCGGGTTCCAGTAGACCTTCTCGCAGCCGAGCGTGCCGTCGATGGGCGCGTAGGAGAACCGGGTCGCGTCCGAGTTGCTGTACCCGGTGTTGTCGAGGATGGGCGCCGATGCGAACTGGGCGCCCGTGCTCAGGTAGATCTGCGCGCGCCCCTCGCGGTACTTGGGGCGCCAGAAGATCTTGTCCGCCTTGCGGTCGCCGTCGACGTCGGCGAAGGACAGCCGTGTCTCGGAGACGCCGCTCGTACCCGACCCGTGGTCGAAGAGGTGCTCGAAGCGACCGTCGCCCGTCGATCGGTACACACGTGTCTTGCCGCCGGCCTGCGCGGGATGCCACACGATGCGGTCCGCCTGACCGTCGCCGTCGACGTCGGCGAGCCAGACGCGGGTCGCGCCGTCGGTGTTCGGCCCCGCGTCGGTGACGACGGGCGCGCCGAAGCCCGGCGCCGCGCCGTCGCACGCGGCGACGAGCGTCTCGAACCTGCCGCCGTCGGCCGCCGGATCCCAGCGGACGATGTCGGCGCAGCGGTCCCCGGTGACGTCCCCGAAGAAGAGCTGCGTCGTCGCGCGCGCGCCGCCCGCGCCCTCGATGCGGACGGCGGGCGCGAACCGGCCATCGCACTGCGAGAGGAGGATCCGCAGCGCGCCGCCATCGACGTCGTGCTGCCAGTCGAGCTCGTCGGCGCACCGGTCTCCGTTCACGTCGGCGAAGGCAAAACGTCTGGCCGCCGCCTTCGACGAGCCCTGCGCGCTCGCGACGGCGGCCGCGAACCGGCCCTGACAATCGCTCTCCGAGACCCATGTCTCGCCTTCGCCCACTGTCGGATTCCACGCGAGCTGGTCGGCGCAGCCGTCGCCGGTCACATCGGCGTAGACGAGCCGCGTCGACGCGCTCGCGCCGTTCGGGACCGCGTTGAAGATCGCGGCCTTGCGAAAGATGGCGGGGCGGATCGTCGCGCCGATCGCGAAGTGGTCGGAGGGCGTGCGCCCACCCACGATCGTGTCGTCGATGAAGGGAGCGGACGACGTGATCGGGCCGCCGGACTGCAGGATCCAGTCGAGGCGAGCGCCGCCCGTCGCGCCGCCCGACTTCCACGCCTTGTTGAACGTCCCCTGCGACGACGACGTCGTCTCGTCGTGCCGGACGGTGCGGAACAGCCCCGCGTCCTCCAGCACCTCGATCGTCGTCTCGCCCCGCGTACCGCCGGATTGCGGGTCGGTGTTCAGATCGCCGAGCACGATGACCTGCCGGCCCTCGCCCTCCGTCCGCACGAGGTGCCCGATCGCCTCGGCGGCCCGGACGCGCGCCGTGCCGCACGCGGCGGCGTGCGCCGTGTGGGCGTTGACGATCAGGTAGACCTCGTCCGAGAGCCGGTCGCGCGCGAAGAACCAGCCGGCCGACCGGTTCCGGGCGTTGTCGAAGCACTCGTGGGACGAGGCATAGGGATTCGGGAGCTCGAGCCGCCCCGAGCGGAGGGTCTGGTCCCAGGTGAAGCGGTCCTTCCGATAGAAGATGATCTTCGGGCTCGCGCCGCGGGGGTTGAAGACCTCGAAGTCCTTGTCGTCTCCCGTCAGCCCCGCGATCAAGTCGGCGTCGACCCTGCCCGAGGCCTCCTGGATGCCGATGATGTCGGGCCGGTTGGCGACGATGCGCTCGATCACCGCACCTTTGCGCTCGCTCCAAGCGTACCGGCCCGTGTCGTCCGCCGTCTCATGCCGGACGTTGTACGACATGACACGGAACGCTTGATGCGTGACCGTGGGCGGCTGGGGCTCGGGCTCGACGGGCTCGTCGACCGTGCCGGTGTCGCCCGCGTCCGCCGCGGTCGCCGCGTCCGCCTCGCCGTCCGTGGCGAGCGCGTCCGCCTCGCCTGCGTCGGCAACGTCGGTGTGGCCGTCGGCCGCCGCAGCGTCACCGTCGTCGCCGCCGTCCGTCGGGAGATGGTCGCCCATCGCGTCGGCTTCGCCGCGCGGGGCCGCCGTCAATACCCCGTCGCCCGCGCAGCTCGTCAGCAGGAGCATCGCCGCCCACCGGAGCCGGGCCCCCCCTGCGAGACGCTTCATCGCCCGGTCCCTGGTGTCCTCATCGCGCCGAGCATACACGAAGCGGCCTTCACGCCTCACGGCGATACATGCGCCCGCGCGCCGCGCCGGGGGATGTGCCCGATCTTGGCGCGATCTTGCCCGAAAGCCCGGGCGCCTCGGCCGTCGCGCGGGGCCTGGCGTCGACGGGGATCAAGCTTCCGGAGGTGCGCCACGTCCTGAGCATCACCACGCTGATGGGCGCGCATGCCACCGTGTGCACCTCCCACACGCACCCGATCGCGGAAGTGTTCGACGGTCTGTTCGGCGCCGGATACACGAACTGGGGGCTGGGGGCCTGCGGGCCGCGGTCAACGCCTTCGGCGGTCAGCCCGACGCCGTGCGGTTGCTTCGGTCCGTCAGGCGTCGCTGAGGGCCCGGTCGAAGTCGTCGCGCAGGTCCTCGAACGCCTCGATGCCGAGGTCCGGCGCGAGGCGGCGCAGGAAGCCGTTCGTCCCGCCATACAGGCAGTCGAGCGCGAGCAGGTGGTCGCCGGCGCCGAGGACGCTGAGCAGCGTCGTGCTGATCGCGGCCATGCCCGAGGCCGAGACGAGCGCCGCCTCCGCGCCGGCGATCGCGGCGAGGCGCGTGTGCAGGACCTCGTGGTTCGGCGTGTTGCTCAGGCGCGCGTATACGGGGACGTGGTCCGGATCGCCGGTGAAGGTGGCGCTCTGGAAGACGGGCGTGCACACGGCGCCGGCGTGGGACTGCCGGCCGGCGTGCAGCAGCAGGGTGTCGCGCTTCACCGGGGCTTCAGCGCAGGCCGTACTTCTTCAGCAGGTTGTCGAAGCGGTCCTGCTCGGCCCAGTCGACCGAGGAGTCGACCTTGTCGATGCCGGCCTGGATGGTGTTCTTCGACGGGTCGACCTTCTTGAGGGTGAGCAGCAGGGCCTGCCGGCTCGGCGCCGACTCGAGGACCTTCATGATCGCCACCTCCTCGGCCTCGTCCGAGAGGAACATCGAGCGCTCGCACAGCTTGGCGACGACGGCGGCGCGGGCCTCGGGCGGGGCGCTCTTGAGGAAGCTGTTCGCCTTGCCCGAGTTGATGTTCTCGGCGAGGTCGTGGATCTCGCTCTGCTTGCCCGACCACGCCATGAAGGCTTCGCCCATGTTCCAGATGGCGGTGCCGAGGGCGACGTAGGGGCTGATCGCCGTGCCGATCATGAAGCGGACGTAGGCCTCGAACGCCTCGGCCGCGATCTCGCCGATCTTCGCCCAGTCGGTGCGGGCGAGCAGCTCGCTGATGAAGGTGAGGATCTCGTTGGCGTCGACCTCGAACTTCACGCCGGCGCCGCCGCCCAGCTTGAGCGCGGCCTTGGCCTTGAACTCGAAGGTGAAGGTCTTGGTCTTGCTGTTCCAGCCGAGCGACCAGGCGAGCTCCACGGCGGCGCCGGCGATGGCCGTCGCCTCGCCGATGACCTTGCCGAAGCCCTTCCACTTGCTCTCTTTGAGGTTGAACCACTCGATGCCGAGCTCGCCGGTCGCGGTGACCGCGGCGCCGGCGAAGGCCTTGAGGCCGCCCTGGACGCCGAGCTCGAGCGGCGTGCTGCTCTTCTTGTTGGTGGCGACGGCCTGCGCGTTCTTGGCGAGGCCGAAGGTCGGCACGTTCGCCTCGCAGCTCAACTCGGCGGTGGCGCCGACGAAGCCGGAGACGCGGCCGACGATGTGGACGCGCACCAGGAACTTCGAGCCGTCCTTCGTGGGGACGGGCAGCGCGGCGCCCTCTTTGCTGGGCAGGTCGAAGGCCACCTCGCCCTTGGCGGAGGCGAGGCTGATCGAGCCGGACGCCTTGCCGCCGATCTTGACCTTGCCCGGCTCCCACGCGATCGCGATGTCCTCGATGCCGTAGGACCAGCGCAGGAACGTGGCCTCCCAGCTCGAGCTCATGACCGGGTTGTTCGGGTCGTTGAGCCAGTTCTCCTTGGTGCCGTGCTTCTTGCGCAGCGCCTCGAGCAGCTCGGACGGCGCGTGGTTCGGGTGCGCGAGGGCGCAGCGCAGCTGGCTCGAGTCGCCGCCGTTGAAGATGTCGAGCAGGCTGCCCTCGCCCTGCAGCGTCTCCTCCCAGTCGGTGAGCTTGTACTTCACCTCGAGGTTGAGGTTGCCGAGCTTGCTCTTGCCCTTCGTCTTGGCGTCGTCCTCGGCCTGCTGCTGCTGCTCGCCGTAGGTGGCGGCGGCGCCCTTGCGGTTGATGACGATGACGTCCTTGAGACGCTCGCGGCTGAACTTGCCGGCGTACTTCTTCTCGAGCTCCTGCATCCGCTTCTGCGGGATGTAGACGATGCGCTTCGTCCGGGGCTCGATGAGCTGGCGGATGGCGCGGTCGACGGGCGCGATCTCGGAGATCTTGTGCACGCCCGCCGCCTCGACGGACTTGGCGCCGCAGAGGGTCTGCAGCTCCTTGAGGGCCGCCTCGTGGGCGCTCGCGTTGCTCTTCGCGGCGACGATCTTCGCGCGGACGCCCTCGAGCTTCCCGTGGGCCTCGAGCATCTCCTCGAACGCCGACTTCGGCACCTTGCAGAGCATGCCGGTCTCGTCGACGAGGATGACCTCCTTGCCCGTGGGCTTGGGGGCCGGCTTGATGACGGGCGGCGGCTTCTGCTCGTTCGGCGACTGGTACGGCCCCGGCGGCACGTACGGCCCCGGCTTCGGCGCGGCCGGCTGCTGCGCCTGCTGGCCCTGGGGCGCCGCGGGCGTCGCCGGCTTCGCCGCCGGATGCCCGACCGGGTAGATCGTGACCGACTGCCCGGCCTTGAACGTCAGCTTCCGCGGCGCCTTCTCGGGGATGAAGATGCGATCGCCCGGCTGGATGAGGTTCGGATCGGGGCGCTCGGTGCGGAACGCCTCGTTCTCCGGGTGGGTATAGATCTCCTTCCAGTCCTTGAAGCCGTACTTCTGGGCGATCTTCGAGAGCCAGTCGCCCTTCTGGACGATGTGGATCGTCGGTCCGGGCAGGGTGCCGGCGGTGTCGCGCCAGACGCGCTTGAAGTTCGGCAGCTCGAGCGTGCCCTTCGAGCCGACCGCGAGCTTGTCGATCTTCGCCCGGCCGTTGCCGTCGGTGGAGCCGGTGAGGACGCGGCCGTCGGCGAGCGTGACGCGCCACGACACGCCGGCCATCGGCGCGTTGTCGTCGCCGAGCATCGTGAAGCCGAACTCGGTAGCGCCGATCTTCGGCGGCTGAAGCGCGAGCTCGTCGGCGGTCGGCTTCAGGCCGTTCAGCGCCGGAGCGGTGCCCGCGGCCGCCGCCTGCAGCTGCTGCGCGTTGCTCGCGCCCATCTGGAGGAGCTGCGGCGCGAGGATGGCCTTGCCCGGCGCGGGGGCCTGACCCTCGTTGAGCGCGGTGAGGCCCTTGCCGGCGAGCGAGGCCGCGGCGGCGATGGCGCCGGCGTTCTTGCCGGCCATCTGGACGAGCTGCGCAGGGATCGCCGCCGGGTTGGGGATGCCCGCCTTGCCGGCGACGAGTTGGATGAACTGACCCCCGGCGCCTTTCGCGGACTCGGCAATCTGCTGCGTCTGGGTGTTCGCCAGGTCCTTGAAGACGGGGCCCACCTTGGTGAGACCCGCGTCCTTGGCGGCGCCGACGGCGAGCGCGAGCAGGACCTCGCCGGTCTTCTGCGCGCCCTCCTTCAGGGCGGTGCCGCCCTGCTTGGCCATGGCGTTCAGCTGGGCGCCGAGGGAGGAGCCGTCGAGCGCGGGCATGCCGCCCTGCGCCAGAGGCTTCAAGATGCCGCCCGCCGCCTGGACCTCGTCCTTCATGCGGCCGCCCGTCTTGACGGCCATGTCGACGAGCGCCTGGGGGATGTCGTGCTCTCCGGCCTTCTTCTGGCCGAAGAACCGCATCATGTCGATGGCCCAGCCGTACTGCTTCGCCTCCATCAGCATCGCCTCGGCCTCGCGCTTCGCCATGCGCGGGAACTCGGGCGGGATGATGGCGTCGGGCACGACGTCGAGGCGGTCGTCGACGGCCTCCTCGAGCGCCTCGGCCAGGGCGGAGAGCGGGTTGAGCTCGGCCTCGGACTCGGCGGCGAAGACCGGGTGCGTCGGCGTGGACGGGAAGGGCCACGACCACGGCGGCAACGCGTCGGGGTGGGGGAGGACCTGCAGACGCCCGCTCGTCACCATGTGCGCGACGCGCGTGACGAGCGCGACGGGATCGGTGTGCGCAACGTGCGCGTAGTCGGGATCTTCGGCGAGCAGGTTGCGCAGCGCGTCGAGGTTCTTCGGGTCGTCGACGTAGCGCAGGAGCGCCTCGGCGGCGTGCTCGAGGTCTCGGAAGGACGCGAAGCGCGTTCGCGTGAAGACGAGGACTTCTCGGGAGCCGTCGCGGAGGAGGAACCTCACCGCGCCACCTCCGCGGGGCCGACCGTCGCGTTGCGGATGTCGCTCGGCGTCATCTCGGGGTGATCCTCGGGCCGCGCCGGACGGTGTGTCCGGCGCGGCTCACGTCGACCGGCGTCGCTGATCGGGCAGCGTTCGGGAGCGTGCCGCGGCCGCGCTCAGGGACGCCACGGCGGACGACCGCCCTGTCCGCCCTGTCCGCCGGCCGGGGGACGGCCGCCGGCCGGGGACGCGCCGGCGCCCGGCGGTCGCTGGCCGCCCGGCGCGCCGCCCTGGGGCTGGCCACCGCCACCGCCGCCGCCCTGGGGCTGGCCGCCGCCCGGGGGACGCTGGCCGCCGGGGCCGCCCTGGGGCTGGCCGCCCGGGGGACGCTGGCCGCCGGGGCCGCCCTGGGGCTGGCCGCCGCCACCGCCGCCGCCCTGGGGCTGGCCGCCCGGGGGACGCTGGCCGCCGGGGCCGCCCTGGGGCTGGCCGCCGCCACCGCCGCCGCCCTGGGGCTGGCCACCCG
>CAUJDF010000005.1 GCA_963169045.1 Myxococcota bacterium | reverse complement strand
CGTGTTCCTGTCGCGGCGTCGTGATCGGCTCAAGGTCCTGACCTGGCAGCGGGGCGGGTTCGTGGTGCTCTACAAGCGCCTCGAGCGTGGGTGCTTTCGACTGCCGGTCGGGACCGCGCCGCGGCTCACGCTCGATGGCGCTCAGCTCGCCATGCTCCTCGACGGTGTCGACCTGCGCGACGTGCGTAGGCTCGAAGCCTGGGAGCCACGCCAGAAGCCGAAATCGTGAGGAGGGGGATCGACAGATCGCTCCGGGCATGATCTAAGATCCCCATGCCCGACGACGACGACCTCGCCGCTCTCGAAGCGCAACTCGACCCCGCCGGCCGGGCGCTGGTCGGCATCATGCGCCGGCTGATCGTAAGCGCCCGGTGACCCCCCGAAGCCACGCGATGGCGTGACCGTGCTACGGGTTGGCCATGGTTCACGACGCGACGATGGACGACGCGGGTCGCCGGTCAGGCGGGGCGGGCTTCCTGCTGGGCCTGTTGCTGCGCGGCCGCCCAGTTCGGCGGGAGGAGCTCATCGAGCCGTGTGCTGGGCCAGCCGGCCGCGATCTTGGCGAACACGTCGCGCAGGTAGGCGAACGGGTCGACGCCGTTGAGCAGGCAGGTGCCCACGACGGTGTAGAAGGTCGCGGCGCGCTTGCCGCCGTCGTCGGAGCCGGCGAACAGGTAGTTCGCTCTGCCGAGGGCGACCTTGCGCAGCTGCCGCTCGCTCTCGCCGTTGTCGAGAGGCAGCCGGCCGTCCTCGAGGAAGCGGCCGAGAGCGATCCAGTGGTTGACGGTGTAGGTGATGGCACGGCCGAGCAGTGTCTTCGGCGGCTCGCGACCGCGCAGGTCGCGGACCCATCGGCCGAGCTGGTCGTAGGCGGGCCGGGAGTACTCCTGGCGCATGCGCAGCCGCTCCTCGACGGAGGCGCCGCTCTCGTCGGCGGCGCGCTCGACCTCGTAGAGGCGAGCGATGTGCTCGAGGGCGACGGCGGCGCGCAGGTCACGGGCGTCGAGGGCCTTCTTCCAGTAGCGGCGGCAGTGCATCCAGCAGCCGACCTCCCAGGCCTTGGCGTTCGGCCTCTGGAAGGTGCGCTTGTAGCCGCCGTAGCCATCCACCTGGACCGGCCCGACCCGGCTCTCGAGAAACTCGGTGGGGCCGTCGGCCTTCCAGTCGGGGGTGTAGACGAAGGCCGCCCACTTCTTGTCGCCGACATAGACCCAGATGTGGCCCCGCTTGCGACCCTTGGGATGGTCGCGGTCGAGGACCGTCAGGCCGGTGTCGTCGCTCTGCACGAGGAAGGCGAGCAGGGCGAGCTCGCGGATGCGCTCGGCGAGGGCGGTGAGCATCAGCGCGCCGGCCGCGCCCCAGTCGACGAGGGTGGAGGGCGCAATCTCGACGCCCTCGCGCTTGTAGATGCCGGCCTGGCGCTCGTAGGGGATGTGGTCGACGAACTTGGAGACGACGACGCGGGCGAGCAGACCGGGGCCGGGCAGGCCGCCGTCGATGACGCGGTCGGCGGCCGGGGCGATGACGAACGCCGGCGTGCCGGCGCAATCGCAGTCGGCGACGGCCCTGGCACGACGGAAGAGCAGCACCCGGAAGCCGCCCGGCTCGTAGTCGAGCACCTCGCTGTCGTCGGTGCCGATGTCGCGGCGCTCCATGCCGCAGCACGAGCAGGTCCGCTGCTCTTCGGCCAGCGGGATGTCCACGGCGACGCGCGGAAGGTCCGCGGGCAGCGGCTTGCGCCCATGACCGCGGCGCGCCGGCTTCTCCTTCTCGGGCTTCTCCGGCGGGGCGGGCAGCGTATCCGTCGACGGCGCCGCACCGTCGGCTCCGGCCGCCGACTGCTCGTCCGCCAGCGCATTCAGGAAGAGTGAGTGTTGTCGATCCTCAGGAACCGCGGATATTCGCTGAAGTCGGGCGCGACGGGACGGTCAGAACGGGATCTCGTCGGCAGGTTCGACCTGGCGCACCTCGGACGGCGTGTGGAGATCGCGTTGCGCGAGCTCGACGAGGGCGGGCTCGTAGGCCGCCCAGATCGCGTCGAGGATCCGGTGCAGAAACAGAAACACCGACTCGGCCTGCTCGGGCGTCCAGTCCGCCGGCACGCGGCAGGGCGGCTTGGCGGGCGCGCGTTCAGCCATCGGCCGCCTCCGCGCTGCGGCGCGAGCGCCCGCCCGTCTTGCGGGCCTGACGCTCACGGGCTTCCTTGAGCCGGTAGCTCTCGGCATCGATCTGCACGATGTCGCAGTGGTGGCAGAGGCGGTCGACGAGGGTCACGACGCAGGTCGCGTTCGGAAAGACCTCGCCCCACTCGGCGAACGGTTTGTTCGTCGTGATGAGAGTCGAGCGCTCGCCGTAGCGGCGGCTGACGACCTCGAACAAGAGGTCAGCGTGACGGTTGCCGTACGAGAGGTAGCCGAGCTCGTCGACGACGAGCAGTCGCGGCCCGGCGTAGTGGCGCAGCCGGCGCGCGAGCGCCAAAGCTCCGTCCTGGGCGGCGAGATCGTTGAGCATTTCGCTCGCGGTCACGAAGCGCACGGTGTGTCCGGCGAGCAGTGCGGTGTGGGCGATGTTGCGGGCGATCGTGGTCTTGCCCACACCGTTGGGCCCCAACAGGATCGCGTTGGCGCGCTCGTCGAGGAAGCGCAGCGCGAGCAGGTCCTCGACGGCCTCGCGGTCGCAGCGCTTGGGCCATTTCCAGTCGAAGTCGGCGATGGACTTGAAGCGGCCGACGCGGGCGTTGCGCAGGCGGCGCTCGAGGCTGCGGCGCTGGCGCTCGCCCTCCTCCCATTCAATGACACGCAGCGCCAGCGCGCGCTCCTCGTCGCCGAGCTCGCCCCAGCGGGCGAGCAGCCCGAACAGACCCAGCGCGCGGGCGCGGTGCTTCGGATCGTCACTCATCGGTGGTCTCCGCGAGGGTGTCGTAGGTCCCGAGGGCATGCGGCCGCACGACGAGATCGCGCAGCCGCGGATCGTCGGGCAGCCGCAGCGCGACCGGCGGCGGCAGGCCCTGCTCCTGGCGGCGTCGCTCGAGGCACTGCCGGACGCCTTGGGCGTGGGGCACCCCGCGCTCGAGCGCCTCGGCGACAGCAATGTCGAGCTCGTCTGTGCCGTAGGCATCGAGCAGGCGGATGAGCTGTGCGGTGGTGCTGCCGAGGTTGGTGCCATGCGCGGCGGCGGCGGCGAGCAGCTCGACGCTGCGCGGCAGGGCGTAGCGCAGGCGGTCGGTGGCGCGGTGGGCGCGGGACTCGCGCTTGCTCTCGACGAGCGCGGCGACATGGGCGGGGTCCTCGATCTGTCGCTCGCGATCGTAGGAGCGTGCGTGCTCGGCGAGGACGACGGCGCCGTCGAGGATGCGCACCCGCTCCCGCGTGGCGCGTACGGTGAGCGTCCGGCGCACGGCGGTGTGCGGGACGGAGTAGTCGTTGAGGTCGTAGCGCACGTACGGGGTCTTGCCGACGTGGACCTCGACGACGTCCTCGGCCGCGAACGGGTCACCGGGCAGCGGCAACAGCAGCGACCGCTCGCGCTCGAACACCTCACGGACGCTGACCGTGCGCTCCTCGGGACAGGGCCGGTCGCTCGCGATGCCGGCGCACCAGGCGTCGGCCTGCGCGTTGAGGTCGGCGATGTCCTCGAAGGCGCGGGCGGCGAAGAACGAGGAGCGCACGTAGCGGATGGCGCGCTCCACGCGACCCTTCTCGTTGCCGCGGCACGGCGTAACGGGTCGGGGCTCGAAGCGGTAGTGGCCGGCGAGCTCGACGAGGGTGGGATGGAAGCGGATGGCATCGCCCCGCCGCTCGAGGACGGCGCTCTTGAGGTTGTCGTAGAGCAGCACCCGCGGCACGCCGCCGAACGCCTCGAACGCCTCCACGTGGCCGCGCAGGAAGCTCGCCATGCGCTGGTCGGTGAAGAAGCGCAGGAAGATGCGGCGCGAGTACGACAGCACCATCACGAACGCGACGAGCGGCCGGCGGGCGCGGCCGATGGTGACCTGGCCGAAGTGGCCCCAGTCGACCTGCGCCTGCTCGCCGGGCAAGGTGCGCAGCCGCAGATAGGCCTCCGTGGGCCGGCGGGGCCGGTGCGCGGCGACGATGCGCCGGAAGTGACCGTCGGAGCTGCCCGGATAGCCCCGCTGGCGGACCATCTCGAACAGCCGGGACGCGGTGAGCTTGGGGTAGCGCTCGAGCGTCTCGACGATGAGGGGCACGAACGGATCGGCGATCGACGGCCGGCACGGACGCGCCGTCCGTGGCGCGCCGCCGTCGCCGAGCACGCGCTCGACGGTGGTGTGGTGCACGCCGAGCTGCGCGGCGATGGTGCCGGGCAGCCACTTCTCGGCGTGGAACAGGCGCAGGATCTCCTGCTCCTTGTCCTTGGGGATGGTCATGGCGCTCCTGTCGGTCAGGGCCGCTCCCGACGCGGGCCGGCACGTGCCGGCGGCTTGCGGCGCGGCGGTGGTCGCATCGAGCCGACGAGGAGCCGGTCGCGCCGCCGCTTGCGCACGAAGTTGCGGCGAGCGAAGGGCGCGCACGGCCGGCTGCAGAAGTCGCAGCGGACGACCGGGCGCATGGGCGTCGGGGTCTTGGCCGGCGCCTCGTCAGCGTCTGCGGCCAGGGTCGCGGAGGTGGCCACCGGTGGGGGACCGTGATCCGTCACTTCCTGCTGGGCGGCGCGCTGGCGATCCCGATAGCGCTGCTGCCGCGCCGCGTGCAGCCGGCGAGCGCGCGGGGTGCGCTCGTAGCGCTGACGCGCCCTCTCGATCGACTCGTGTCGCCGGATCGCGGCGCACTGCGCGCCGCAGTAGACGTTGCCGCGGTCGCAGCGCGGGCAGACCTGCACGAGCCGGCGGCAGCGCGCGCACATGAAGAGCCGATAGGAGTCCTCGACCTCCTCGACGGCAGCCCCCGGCTGCCGAGGAGGTGGATCCGGCCACCGACGCAGGCGATACTCGGCTCGCCATGCCTCACGGCGTGGTCGGCGGAGGTCCAGGGCTTGGGCGCCAACCTGTGGGCCCTGGACCTCCGTGCTTGTCCTCGGCAGCCCCCGACCGTTACCCCGTCCGCCTCACGACCGCCACTTGCCTCGCGGCGCACGCCCCCCCGCGAGTGGGCTCCCGACCGGCGTAACCGTTCAGGCGGAGACGCTGCCGTCCGGCGGAGGGCGCCAGTTCATCGGGAGCAACTCATCGATCCGCGCTGCGGGGTGAGCCTCGACGCGTAGCAGCACGTCGGCAATGTACTCGTAGGGCAGGACGTCGTTCAGCCGGCACGTGGCGACAATGGTCTGGAGGATCGCCAGGTTGCGTCCCGCGGCTTCGTGGCCGACG
>CAUJDF010000004.1 GCA_963169045.1 Myxococcota bacterium | reverse complement strand
CCTGACCGCCCCTGCCGCCCGCGCCGCCGGCGCCGCCCAGACCGCCCGCGCCGCCCTGACCGCCCGCGCCGCCCTGACCGCCCGCGCCGCCCTGACCGCCCGCGCCGCCCTGACCGCCCGCGCCGCCCTGACCGCCCGCGCCGCCCTGACCGCCCGCGCCGCCGGCGCCACCGCCCATGCCGCCGGCCCCGCCTTCGCCGCCGGCGCCGCCCGCGCCGCCTTCGCCGCCGGCCCCGCCGGCGCCACCTTCGCCACCCGCGCCGCCGGCGCCGCCGGCGCCGCCCTGTCCGCCAGCGCCGCCGGCCCCGTCGGAGCCGCCGTCGTCACAGGCGCCGAAGAGCAGCGCCGCCATCAGGAGGACGTTGATTCGCTTCACCGGGACCTCCGCGTCGATCCGCGTCAAGGTGGCGAGCCTAACCGCTGCGACGCGTCCGAGTCGAGGCGTGGCGCGTCCCGGCGGGACGCCGGTGCCTCGCACTCCAGCAGGACGCGCCGCGGGCACGCCACCATCCCCTCCGGGCAGTCGAGCGCCGTGCGCACCGCACAGCCCCGCACGTCCGGCGCGACGCGCGCGATCTCGGCGGCGGCGTCGCCGAGCGAGTCGTAGCGGACCTTCGCCCCGCTCCACGCGACGCGGCGCAGCGGCGCGGGGCGGCGCGCCTCGTCGCGCGCGTCGCGCAGGCGATCCTCGAGATCGGCGATGGCACCGTCGCGCTCGTCGACCATCCCCTCGAGGTAGGTGGCGTGCTCGCGGGCGCCCACCAGCATCCGCTCGAGGTCGCGCACGCGATTCCGAAGATGTTCCGTATGGTTGCGCGTCTCGTTGAGCGCGCCCTGCAGCGCGAGACGGCTCGCGGAGGCGTCGCGCACGTCCTGCTGCAGCTCCTCCCGCGTCTTGAGCGGGGCCGAGGCCGCCGACGACTGCGCGCCGGCCAGCTCGGCGGCGGCCTCGGTGCGCTCCACGGCGGCGTTCGCCTGCCGCACCACCTCGACCTGCTGCTCGAGCTCCGCGCACGTCGCGGCCCGCGTCTCGAGCGCGGCGAGCGTCCGGGTGAGCTCGGCGAGCTTCGCCTCCCGCTCCACGCGCGCCGCGCGGTACCGCTGCGCCGCCTGCGCCCAGGCCTCGGCCTTGCGCGCCGCCTCCACCGCCACCGCCTCGCCCGCCCGCGACGAGCGCCACAGGGCGAAGCCCATCCCCGCCAGCACGATCGCCAGCACCGTCGCCACGCCGAGCGCCCACGCCGCGCGCGCCTGCAGCGCCGCCCGCTCCCGCGCCTCGCGCGCCTGCGTCTCCGCCGACGCGCGCAGGAAGCGCTCCTCGTCCGGCGTCAGGTCGCGGCGGCCGAGCGCCCAGGCGCGCGCCTCGTCGAGCGCCCGCCCGCGCAGCACGTGGTGCGCGCGGTCGTCCAAGGGCGCCGCCAGCCAGCGCATCAGCGCGTCGGCGAAGTCGCGCCGCGTCTGCCGGGCGCGGATCCACTCGCGCCCGAACACCTCGGCGAACACGCGGTTGCGCACCGTCAGCCACGCGCCCTGCGTGCGCTTCAACATGCCGGCGAGGACGAGCTCCGCCTCCACGCGGTCGGCCTCGGCGGCGGGCACCCGCCCCTCGAGGAGCGCCTGGCGGTACAGCGACAGCTTGCGCAAGACGGGCGCCTCGGGCAGGTCGAGCTCGAAGCGGTCCTGGGCGTACTTGAGGTTGAAGTCGTCGAACGGGCGCTCGAGGAACAGCGCGCTCACGACCGCGTCCACGTCCCCGCCCTGCCGGCAGAGCGCGTCGCACACCTTCGCGGTCATATAGGGATGACCGGCGGTCCAGACGTGCACCGCGTCGAGCAGCGGATCGGGATCGAGGCCGGCGGCGGCGAGGCCCGGCGCGAGCGCCTGCATCTCGGCGCGCGTGAAGTCCTCGACGCGCACGTGGCAACCGACGTTGAACGGCGTGCGGTCCGGATCGCGGATGAGCGCCGACGGCGCGGCCACGCCGATCAGGCAGAACGAGAGCCGCGCGCGCACGGCGGGCGCCTCGGCAAGTGCCCGAATCGACGAGAGAAAATCGTCGCCGTCGCCGCCGAGGGTGCGGACGAAGTCGATCTCGTCGAGGAAGACGACGAGCGGCGCGTCGACGCCGGGCACGAGGACGCGCTCGACGAACGCCACCCAGCGCGCGACCGGCGCGAGGCGCGGGTGCGACGTCCAGAACGGCTCCGGATCGCCGAGGTCGAACGCCTGCGCCAGCTCGTCGACGAGCCCGAAGTACCACTGCTCGGTCGTGCCCTGGCTGCCGAGCGCCGTCAGATCGACCTGCGCGCAGCGACGACCGCGGGCCTCGAGCCAGCCGGCGGTGCGCACGCGCAGGCTGGACTTGCCGATCTGGCGCGGCGCGAGGACGTGGCACAGCTCGCCGTCCAGCAGCGCCTGCCGCAGCGCGCCGTCGGCGCCCGCCCGCTCCACGTACAGCGCGTCGGCCCCGACGAGGACGCCGCCGACCTGGAAGCGCGGGCTCACGACGTGCCCAGCAGCTGGCGGAAGTAGCGCTCGTACAGCGCGTTTCGCATCCGCGCGCCCTGCCCGTCGCGCGCCACGAGCCCCGCCATGCGCAGGCGCTCATAGGTCGCCGCGTCGATCGGCCCGTCGGGGGTGCGGACGAGGCTGCGGATGGCCTCGACGAGCCGGCCGTCGCGCTGGATCCACAGCCAGCGCTGGCCGAGGTGCTGCCGGAAGACGTCGTCCTCGAGGTGCACGGGGTCGAGCAGGCGGTCCGACGGCTCGCCGAGCGCGGCGTGGAAGAGCGCGGTGTGCACGAGGTACGGGTGGCCCCCGACGTGGCCCATGAGCCGGCCGAGGTCCGCGTCCGGCCACCCGACGCCGAGCAGGCGCGCCATCGAGCGCACCTGGTCCAGCTCGAAGTCGCGCAGGTGGACGCTGCTGACGCGGTTGAAGAACGGCGAGGTCACGACCGTGTCGCGCAGGAAGAGCGGCGCCGTCGACAGCGCCACCAGGATGCGCAGGCGCGGCCATGGCGCCTTGTAGGCCGACTCCGCCCACGAGCGCAGCATGCGGAAGAACGGGCCCTCGGCGGCGCGGCCGACCACGGCGTCGGCCCGCTCGACGACGAGCAGCACCTGGCCGCCGGCGTCCTCGTCGAGCAGGCGCTTCATGAGGTTCGTCAGCCGCCACTCGAGGTTGCCGGCGCGCTGCCACGCCTGCTCGGCGCGGGCGCGATCGGTCGCCGTCTCGTGCAGGAGCTCGGCGAGCGCGGTGAAGAGCGCCTCCGTGTCGTCGGGCGTCGCCTCGCCCCAGTGCCCGAGATCGGCGTCGACCACGCGGAGGCGCCCGCCGGCCGCCTGCACCTCGTCGGCGTACACGCGGCCGACGTGTCGCACGAAGAAGGACGTGCCGCCGAGATCCGCGCCGAGGACGACCGCCGGCACGCCGGGCGAGCGCAGCGCGGTGAGCGCCTGCAGCTCCTGCTTCGGACGCGCGACGTACCAGTCGGGGTGGTAGGGCGCGCCGGGCGGGCGCAGGCCGCGGACCTCAGGCGGCGGGCTCGACTCGCCGGGCAGCGCCTCGTCGCGCACGGGGATGGCGGCGTCGGTCCACGACAGCGACTCGGGGTCGAGGTCGAAGTGCTCGAAGTCGGGGACGAGGCGGAAGTGTCCGGCGTCGACGTGCCGGCGCATCAGCCGCGGCCACACGCGCAAGTGCGCGGCATCGCTTCGGATCTCGAAGCGTCCGGCGCTGTAGCCGTGGATGCGCGCCTGCTCCGCCTCCTCGCCCCAGCCCTCGAGGCCGAACAGCGACGCCCCCTGGATGGAGCGCCGCGTCGGCGCGCCGCCGATCTTCATGGACACCGCGGTCGGCTCGTGCATGTGGCCGAACAGGTGCAGGGCGAAGCGGTCCTGCGGCGTGAGGTGCGAACGGTAGTGGGCCTGCGCGCGCGCGTGCAGCCACTCCGGCGGGTGGTGCGTGAGCAGGAGCGCGAGCTGGTGGCCCCGCGCCCACGCGCCCGGCGAGCCGTGCGTCCCGTCGAGCAGCTGCCGCACGTCCACGTCGAGCCGACCCATGTAATCGCCGGCGGACAGCTGCAGGAACGACGAGTTGAGGCCGGCGATGCCGAGGCGCACGCCGTGGCGCGCGTAGGTCAGGACGTGGTCGCCGGGCAGCAGGCCGGGTGTCTCGCTCACGCCGTCCGGCAGCGGGTGCCGGGCGCGCCACGCGCCGTGCCACGCGCGGTAGGGCGCGAACGCCTCGTCGACGACGGCCCGGTAGGGCGAGTCGGGGCGCGTCCAGAACTCCTCGCGGAGCTCCTCGTCGGCGTGCCAGTGGCGCAGCGCGCGCAGGACGGGCGTGGTCTGCGGCGGCCGGCGCAGATCGTGGTTGCCCGGCACCGTGACGAGGACGGGGTCGCTGCCGAGACGGCGGAAGAGCGCCCACAGCCGGTCGAGCGTCTCGTCGAGGCGCGCGAACTCCTCGGGGCCGCCGCGCTGCGTCAGATCGCCGGTGAAGAAGACGAGGTCCCACGGGCCCGAGCGGCGGTGCAGGTGCTCGAGATCGCGGAGGAAGTCGTCCTCGACCTGCGGCCAGATCCAGCGCTGGGCGCCGCCCGCGCCGAGGTGGAGATCCGTGAAGTGCAGCCAGCCGACCGAGTGCATGTTCCGCCTGCGCGCCGTGCGCACCCAGTATCAACGAACAGGGGTCGCGGGCGACCTACATTCCTGCCGTTGCGCCCGGCCGTGCTCGTCAGCGACACCAGCACGCGCGAGACGCTCGGCAGCGGCGGTCAGGTCGTCTTGCGCAGCAGGTGGTCGAGCATCGCGGCCGCCACGTCGGCGGCGCCGTGGGCCTCGGCCTGCGGGAAATAGCAGGGGAAGTTCGCTTCGAGCAGGTAGGCGCGGCCGCTCGGGTGCACGAGGACGTCGACGCCGGCGAAGTCGATGCCGAGCGCGTGGGTCGCGCGCACGGCGAGGCTCGCGACGCGGTCCGGGAGGGCGACGCCGTAGTCGGCGGGATCGGCGGAGGGCCGGCTGCGGAAGTCGCCCTCGACCACGGGGTTGCGGTACGCGGTCACCGCCCGGTCGCCGACGACGACGACGCGCAAATGCAGCGCGTCGGGCACGTAGGACATCAGCGTGGGCGCGACGCCGCGGGCGTGCAGCAGGTCGAGCAGGCCCCGCAGCGCGGGCGGAGAGTCGGCCCGCAGCGTGCCGACGCCGCCCTCCCCGCCCGGCGACTTGACGACGAGCGGCCACCCGCCGAGCGACGCGGCGATGCCTTCGAGCGAGGCGCCGCAGCCCGGCTCGACGACGGCGAAGCGCGGCACCGGCAGGCCGGCGAGCGTGAACCACCGCAGCGGATCGACGAGCGACTCGAACGGCCCCGCGGGGCCACGATGGAACGTCACCACTCCCGGCTGCCAGAGCTGCCGCGTCACGCGCTCGGCCGCCGCCGTCGTCGAGACGCAGTACAGCAGACTCCCGGGCGGCAGCGGCGCGGCCTGCGGATCGACCTCGCGCGCGAAGACATGCCGGAAGGCGACGCCGCGCGCCCGGCACGCCCGCCGCAGCGACGCGGCGGACTGCGGCGCCGCCGTGTCGTCGACGCACGTGAACGTCGCGACGCTCGTCGCCGGCGCGAGCGAAGCGGCCCACGCCGCGGCGAGGCCGCCCGCCGACGGCAACGCGTCGGGGCGGGCGTAGAAGAACACGTTCATCGACAGCCGGTGGCCCGCCTCCACGCGCCGCATCGCGTGCACCGAGGCCGGATCGGCGTTCACCCCGTCGTGCGAGTTGAACCAGATCACCACCCGCCCCGGTCGCGGCTCGAGCTCGAGCGGCGGCGCCGCCTCGGGGAACACCGTCTCGCCGCCGCGGCAGTCGCCGGTATCGAGGTAGATCATCGCCGTGGCGTAGAGCAGCGCCCCGTCGATCGGGTAGAGGTCGGTGTGCAACGGGTGGGCGTCGCCGGCGTGCGCGTGACGCACGCGGAACGAGAGCTCGACGGCCGGCGGGAGCCCCACCAGCGCCGTGAGACGCTCGGCGAGATCGGCGAGCAGGGGATGCCAGGCCGGAGACACCTCGAAGGTGCGCCCCGCCGGACCGCACGTCGGCGCGAACCCCGCGTCGAGGAGGCGGCAGGGATCGAGCGCCGCCGACAGGATCGCGCGCGCCTCCGCCCCGACGAGCTCGTCGAAGGCGTGGAGGCGCGGCCGGAGGCGTTCGGGCGGGGCGCTCTCCACTACTCCTGCTGCTCCTGGCCGGCCTTGCGGGCGCCGGCGGCCTTGTCGTTCTGCTCCTGATTCTTCGCCCGGCCGCCCGAGGCCTTGTCCATCTGCTCCTGATTCTTCGCCCGGCCGCCGGAGAGCTTGTCCATCTGCTCCTGGTTCTTCGTCCGGGCGTCGGCGAGCTTGTCCATCTGCTCCTGGTTCTTCTTCCGGGCCTCGTCGACGGTCAGCTTGTCGTTCTGCTCCTGCTTGCGGGCCGACGCCTGGTCGCCGGCGGCCGCCGCCTCGGCCTTCTTGGCCGACTCCTGGGCGCGCGCCTCGGCGGCGGTGAGCGACGCCTTGGCCTCCTGCTCGGCGCGCGTACGGAGCTTGATGTTCTCTTCGCCGGCCTTGCGCGCGTCGGGCGCCGCGGGCGCGGCGGGCTCGGCGCGACCGAGCGCCGGGACGATCGCGAGCACCGCGCCCGCCGCCATCGCCAGCGACCGGATCGCCGTGCGGCGGTCGACCCCGCCGGCGGCGGGCGGCGCCGCGCGCCCCTCGAGCAGACCCGCGTCGCCCAGCGCGTCGAGCGCCGACCACACCGTCTCCTCGTCGGCCGCGGCATCGACCGCGCGGGCCGCGGCCAGCAGGCCGGCGAGGTCGGTGCGGCCGTCGGCCGCCTGCCACACGGCGGCGGTCACCGCCGGCAGCTCGATCGACGCGCCGTCGGCCGTCGTGAGGGTCAGTCCATCGTGTGTTCGCTTCGACGTGAGGCCACGTCGTGTCGCCACCGGTCGCATGTATTCCCCCGCTGCGTCTCGCGTCGGAGAGGCGCTCTCCGAGCGTGTGTCCATGAGTCGTCTCACCCGTCGCCTTCCGCGGTCAAGAGCCCGTTCGGGTCACTCCGTTTCCCATTGAGGTCCGTTTGACCACGGCGTAGCCTCGCCCTCCCCCGACCCCCGGAGGACACCCGTGCGCGTACTCCGATGGCTGCCGGCGCCACTCTTGCTCGCGGCCTGCCACGCCACACCGAATGGCTTCGTCGACCCGCGCCACGCCGGGGTCGAGGTCCTCACCGCCGAGCGCGCGGCGGAGGCCGAAGGTCGCTGGCAGCCGGTCGCGCTGACGGTGCCCGAAGACACGGCGGAGATGGACGTCGGGCCGTTCCTCGCGGAGGCGCAGCGCCTGGGCGCGCGCGCCGTCACCGGGCTCGTGGTGGTCCGGACCGCGATGACGACCGTGGGCCGCGCCCGCTGCACGACGAGGATCGAGCCGGTCGGCGAGGTGCGCACGCAGCAGCGGCACACCCGGCGGCCGAGCGCCGGGGGGCTGCCGCCGACCCGGGAGACGACGACCGTCGAGACGGTCGTCTGGGACCTGCAGCGGGAGGACATGCAGTGCGTTCCGCTGCTCGACGCGGAGGCGGCGCCGGAGCGCACGATCTCCGGGCGGGTGCTGCTGCCATGACTGGCTGACGCTCGGGGGATCAGCGGGCGACGGCGGCGAGGTCGACGGCGAGCGACTCGAACGCGGCGAGCGCGGCCTGGCCGTCGCGGGCGTTCAAGAGCGCGAGGGCGTGTCCGTAGTAGCGCTCGGCGCCGAGGCGGGGCGCCGCCCGCACCAGCCGCGCCCACTCGGCCGAGCCGAAGCGCCGCGACAGTGTCTTCAGCGCTTCGAGCTCGCCGGCCACGCGCTCCGTGGACACCGCGTACGGGTCGCGCTGGGCCCGCTCGCCGCTGAACCGCGCGATCTTCTCCGGCGAGAACACGCCCTCGGCGAAGTGCGCGCCGCCCGCGGCGAAGTATGTGTCGTGGCCGATGAGCGCGGCCAGCGCCACCTGCGCCTCGGGCGACTGCGCCGCCTTGCGGATGCGCAGGTCGCGGGACAGCGGCACCTCGGAGAAGCCACCGAGCGAGAGCTCCGCGCCGAGGTCGGCCATCGACTGCGCGAGCTCGCGGTCGAAGCGACCCTCGAGCTGCTCCCAGGGATCCGGCAGCGGCGGCCCCTTCCAGATGGGTCGCTCTTCGAGGACGTAGCCCGCGAGCTTCGCCGCCATGCCCTGCAACGCGGCCTGCAGCGCCTCGCACGCCTTCTCCTCGGCGACGCACGCGGAGTACATCAGGCCGCCGCGGTCGGCGCGGATGACGTCGCGCGCCGGGCGCACGCCGATCGAGCCGCGCCACTGCACGAAGTAGGGATCCTTGGGGCCGAGGTCCTTCGACCAGCACTCGCCGCCGGCGAGCTGCGCCGTCCACAGATCCAGGTAGCGCTCGCGGATGATGCACTCGTTGAACTGCTCGGCGCAGATGCCGTCGGCCTTCTTCAGGCCCTCGACGTCGCGGGCGAGCTCCGAGGCGCGGCACACGATGGCTTCGAAGTACTCGTCGCTGTCCCGTCCCTTCGCCGCCTCGATCGCGGCGAGGTCGCCGCAGGCCAGCTTCAGGCAGCCGGCGGGATCGTCCCACTCGAAGCAGGTGTTCGCCGCCTGCGACGCCCACGCGTCGAGGTCCTGCGCCGCGCAGAAATCGGCCTGGCAGGCGCGGATGGCATCTTCGGCCTCGTAGGCATAACCCATGCTGTCGGGGATGCCCCAGCTCTGTTCGATGTCGTCCACGTGGTCCGCGCCGACCATCGTCTCGTCGCACACCTTCTCGATGTACGCGTCGCTGATGCCGGGCGCGCACAGCTTCATCATCTGCGCCTGGGACTTGAGCGCCGCGTGCTCCGCCGGCGTGACGCCCGCCTGCACCTGCGCGTTGAGGTCCTTGCACTTCTGCTCGTTGTCGGCGTTCACCTGCGCGTTGGCCGGCTGGTAGTCCTCGTTGCAGGCGCGCGGCCCGCCGGCGGCGAAGTCGAAGTCCGCCGGATTGCAGACCTTGCCGCACGGCCACATCGCGCCGTTGGTGACGTCGATGCGGTACGCGACGCCGGCCTGCCCGCCCGGGCTCGAGCCCTTGTCGTAGATCGTGCCGTTCACGTCGTCGATGAACGCCGACGCCGGCCAGGCGCTCTGTGGCGGCGTCGTCTGGAAGACGGTCTGCAGCTTGTCCTGCATGACCGCGACGACCGAGAAGCGCTCCTGGTCCGGCAGCAGCGGCAGGTAGCCGCAGACGCCGTTGCCGAGGTTGACGATCTTCAGGTCCTTGCCGCCGTCCTCGCGCTGGTAGGCGTCGAGCGCCTGGGCGTCGTAGATGATCTGGAACGTCTGCGCGTTCGCGTTCATGAACGCGTCGTCGCACGACGCGCCGTTCGTGCAGGCCGAGTTCATGAGATGCGGCGCGAACTCGTGGGCGGCCTCGTGCACGAGCGTGCTGGCGCGGTCGATGACCGTCTTGTTCCAGAACCAGGGGTAGTAGAGCTTCAGCGCCGAGTCGTCGTTCGGGTTGCTGGCGAAGGTCAGCCCGTCGGAGGGGCCGCCCGCGTCGTCGGCGGCGAGGCACTGCCAGATGTAGCCTTCCGATGACACGTAGAAGCTGACGAACTGGCTGAGCCAGTACTCGACCTCCGTGCCGCCGGGCATGATCGCGCCCGGGCTCGCGAAGTGGTCGAACGTGTCGTTGTCGCGGTGGACGCCGATGTAGTCGGCGGCGTAGGCGCCGTTGACGAGCCGCATGCCCCAGGTGTTGGGGTTGCAGTCGCTGGCATCCGACAGCATGTCCCAGAAGGCGAGGTTCTGCGCGAGGCCGAGGTGCGTGGTGGCCGCGAGGATGGCCGACGGCAGCACCCCGGGGGTGTCGCACACGATGTCGGTCATCCAGGCATCGCCGCTCTCGCCGCTCTTGAGCCAGCCCCAGTCGTCGAAGTCCGACTGCTGCGGCGGGCAGGTCTGCGCCAGCGCGGCGCCGGGCACCGCGAGTCCGAGGAACAGAGTGAGGGTCTTCATGGCGTCACCGGCTCTCGTACAGGCGGTAGTGTTCGTCGGCCGGCAGCGCCGCGCGGAGGCGGGCCTTCGCGTGCACGCGCGGCAGGACGCGGTAGACGGCGGCGATGGCGAGGTCGCGGTCGGCGCCCTCGGGCGCGGCCACGATGCGCAGCAGGTGCTCGACGGCCTCCTCGGAGCCCGCGCGGCCGCGGGCGGCCAGCGAGCGCATCGCCACGCGCTGCGCGAGCGCCTGCGGCGGCGGATCCGTCGGGTGCGCGTCCTCGGGCCAGGGCGGGATGGGCGTGCGCGCCCGCTGCGCGAGCAGATCGAGGCTGCGCGGGCTGTCGGCGAGCGACAGCAGACGCATGCACAGGAGCGTGTCGTCGCGGTCCTCGACGGGCACGCCGCCGCAGACCTGCGCGATGCGGTCCGCGGCGGGCGCGCCGGCGCGGGCGAGCTCTTCGCGCGCGCCCTGCAGCGTCCGGACGTGGGCCTGCGCGGAGGCTTCGTCCCGCGGCGCGGCGCGCCAGGCGTCGATCAGCGCCGCGATCGTCGCGTCGTAGGGCGACGCGCCGCGGGCCTTCGGGTCGAAGAGGCGCGCGCCGCCCGTCCCCTCGGGGACCGGGAGCGCCGTGGGCACCTCGCCTCGTTCGAGCGCGGCCTGCGTGGCCGCCGTGGGTGTATCGGAGGGCGCGGCGCAGCCGGTCGCCATCCCGGCGGCCAGCAGCGCGCCCAGCGTCCATCGTGTCGCGTGGTTCATTCCGGGCTCCTTCGTTCGTGCTCGACGGACGAAGGCGGCCCGGCGCGGTTTGCGGCGCCCCCCCCGTTCCGGGGGGCCGGACATCCCGGCGATTTCGTCGCGAGACGCTGGCATCACCGTCTCACCGGCGCGATGATGGCTGGCGATGCCACAGCACACGCCCGCTCCGACACAATCCCAGGCCCCTGCCACCCAGCAGGCGCCGAAGGAGGCCGCGTCGGCGGCGGGGGCGCGCGCGCCCGACTCCCGGCAGGCATTCCAGCGATACGTGAAATCGCTCGGCGGCCCCGAAGGCGGTGCCGACACGAAGCCGGTCCACCAGGCGCTCGGCCCGGCGACGCGCGCCGGGTTCGTGTGCCGCCTGCTGCCGATCGAGACGGCGATCCTGCGCGATCCCATCGAGGTCATGAACATCGCCCACACGCGCGGCCTCGTGAGCGAGCGCGGCGAGGCCGCGCGGCCCGCCGATCCCGTGACGCGCGCCGAGGCGGCGGTCATGCTGACGCGCTTCGCGCGCCTCACCGGCGTCGAGCCCGGCGAGCGCGTGCTCTACTTCGCCGACGTGTTCCCGGGCGCCTGGTTCTTCCAGGCCGCGCACGCCTGCCGGCTGTACGGCATCTTCTCGGGCACCACCGAGAACCGCTTCGAGCCGCACGACGATCTGGCGCCCGAGCACGTGGCGCTCGTCATCCTGCGCGCCCTGTCGCCGCGCCTGACGACGACCGAGGAGCAGCGCAAGGCCGCCGGCCTGACGGTCTCGGCGTCGACGCGCCCGTCCGATCTCGACGCCCTGCTCGCCCAGGAGCGGCTGACCCACGAGCAGGTGGCGCGGGCGCGCGAGATGATCGCGCAGCTGCCAGAGAAGGAGCGGCCGGACAAGTACCGCCAGCTCGCCGCGAAGGTGCGCTATCGCAACCAGCGCGACAACGAGGGCGTGAAGGCGGCGAAGGACGCGAAGGCCTACGGCTACCCCGAGGCCGGCGACGTGATGTGCAACGTGACGTCGATGGCGATGGCGCTGAACCAGCTCGGCCTCGGCGCCGACGAGGGCGACAAGCAGCTCGAGGACCAGCTCGACGAGCAGATGATCGGCAGCCGCTACGAACAGGGCGGGCAGGCGAACGCCGCCGGCCAGCACGGCGCGGACGTGGCGCGCGTCTCGACGCCGGCCTTCCGCAACGGCGACGCCGCCCGCGAGTGGTTCCAGAAGAGCGTCGCGCCGCGCCTCGAAGCCGGCGCGTCGGCGACGATGGGCATCTACTGGGGCCCCGAGCGCAGCTACGCGCACATCGTCCGGCTCGAGTGGGTCGAGGCCGACGGCGTGCGCGTCGACGACCCGTACGGCAGCCTCTACAAGAACCCGAAGGGCACCTACGTCTACGACAAGAACGACCCCCAGAACGAGGTCGACGCCGGCGCGAAGGGCGAGGACGGCCTGTGGAGCTGGGACACGGTCGCCGGCGTGATGCCGAGCGGCCGGTACGTGCAGTTCTACACGGTGAAGTGAGCGGCGCCGCTCAGGGCGGCGCGGTCTCGACACGCACGCCGCGCCGGCGCTACCGCTCCCACTTCCAAGCGGGCAGCGCCGCGGTCGCGAGGCCGTCGAGCGTGAACACGTGCGACGCCGCGCCCGGCAGCAGCACGCACGCGAGGGCGCAGGCGAACTGCAGCGGGGCGACGACGCCGATCGAGCGGGCCTCGCGCGTGGTCACGCCGAGGGCGAGCGCGCCGATCAGCGCGAGGTCGGTGGCGATGACGTGCGCCGCCCGGGCGTCGAACGACGCGCCGACGAGGCGGTTCCACAGCGTGACGCCGGCCATGCCGAGCCCGAGGACGGCGATGCGCCGGTTCACGGCGTTGCGGACGATCGAGCCGCGGGTCGTGCGCGAGGGAGACGACGCCCATGCCGCCGCGGCCCAGCTCGCGCTCCACGACGAAGCGGCCGATGCGCGCGGGCGCCGCCGGCGTGGCGGGCCGCCGCGCCGATGTGTTACGCGGGCGGCATGCGCAGGACCATCCTCGTCACGATCGTGGGCGGCAAGCTCGACGACTACGCCACCGAACAGGAGCGTCACGAGAAGTGGCGCCCCACGCGGCAGCTCACCGAGCGCTTCCGCCCGGCGGTCATCCACCTGCTCAGCATCCCCAAGTTCATGGGGGTCTGCGCGAAGGTGATCGCCGACCTGCGCGAAGTCTCGCCGGAGACCGAGGTCGTCGTGCATCCCCTGCCGCCGGACGCCGACGCCGACATCGAAGACATCTTCGGCGCGCTCTACGAGGTGGCCTGCGCGCTGCCGCTCGACCCCGAGACGGACGACATCCTCGTCCACATCACGAACGGCATGTACCAGCAGCAGATCTCGATGTTCCTGCTGGCCGAGGCGCGCGTCCTGCCGGGCCGCGTCGTCATCACGCACGACCCCGCGAGGGCGAAGCGCGACCCGATCCGGCTCCTCGAGCTCGACCTCGCGCGCTTCGACCAGCTCGCCGCGCGCGCCGAGCGCCGCCAGCGCGACGGCGTGACCTTCCTGAAGGATGGCATCGCCACGCTCAACGACGATTACAACGCGCTCATCGCGCGCATCGAACACGTGGTGACGGTGAGCCGCGCGCCCGTCGTGCTGTGGGGTCCCACCGGCGCCGGCAAGTCGGCCCTCGCGAAGCGCATCTACCGGCTCTGGAAGCAGCGCGGCGACGTCACCGGGGAGTTCGTCGCGGTCAACTGCGCGACGCTCCGCGGCGACGGCGCGCTCTCCGCCCTCTTCGGGCACGTCGCCGGCGCGTACACCGGCGCGGCCTCCTCCCGCGACGGCTTCCTGCGCCGGGCCAACGGCGGCGTGCTCTTCCTCGACGAGATCGGGGAGCTGGGCCTCGACGAGCAGGCGATGCTGCTGGACGCCATCGAGGAGCGCGCCTTCCGCCCCTACGGCGCGGACCACCTGGTGGAGAGCGACTTCCTGCTCGTGTGCGGCACGAACCGCGACCTCCTCGCGGCCGTCGCCGCGGGGCGCTTCCGCGAGGACCTGCGGAAGCGCATCGGCCTGTGGACGTTCCGGCTGCCCGGGCTGAGCGAGCGCCTCGAGGACCTGGAGCCGAACCTCGACTTCGAGCTGCGGCGCTGCGGCGAGCAGCTGAAGCGCCGCGTCGCCTTCAGCCGCGAGGCGCGCGCCCGCTATCTCGAGTTCGCGCACGCCGCGCCGTGGCCGGGCAACTTCCGGGACCTCGCGGCGAGCGTGCAGCGGATGGCGACGCTGTGCGCCGGCGGGCGGATCACCGAGGCGGACGTCGCCGAGGAGATCGTGATGCTGCGGGCGGAGTGGGGGCTCGACCGCGTGGTCGCGGCGGACGGCGGAGCGACGGACACGCTGCGGGCCGACGTCGTGCTCGGCGCGCGGGCGGGCGACTTCGACCTCTACGACCGGCTGGTGCTCGAGGCGGTGCTCCGCGTGTGCGAGGGGACGAGCAGCTTGAGCGAGGCGGGGCGCCTGCTGTTCGGGAAGTCGCGGACGGCGCGGGCGAAGCCGAACGACGCGCAGCGGCTCGCGCGCCTGCTGGCGAAGTACGGCCTCGAGCGGCGGATGATGTGGCGGTAGGTCAGGAGGGGTCCGAGTCGCCGGCGGGCTCGGCGGGCGCGTCCGGGGCGGGCGGCGCCGGCGGCGCATCCGACGGCGAGGGCGTCGCCGGCGTGTTCGACGCCTTCGGCGCGCCGGCCGCCGTCTTCTTGCGATCCCGCTTCCGCGGCGCGGGCTGCGCCGCGAGCAGGCGATCATAGAGCGCGTACACCTCCGTCTCGAGCGTGCGCGGCAGGCGCTCGTCGTGGGCGACCTCGTCGCGCAGCGCGACGCGGGCACGGTTGACCAGCCCGAGGAGCCGGCGCACTTTCGTCCCCTTCGTGTCCTCGGAGGCCGCGCGCGGCGCGGCCTTCTTGCGCTCGACCGCCGCGTCCACGAAGCCCTCGGCCATGCCGGCCGCGACGGCGCACCACTCGTGGATCCAGCGCACGAGCGCCGCGCCGCCCGGCGCCGCGGTCAGCAGCGCCATCTCGGCCTCGCGCGACGGCAGCTCGCTCCGGACGGCGGCGGCGCGCTCGACGCGCTGCTCGGGTCGCATGTGCGGGCTCATCGGCTTTCCCCCGAACAAGTCCCGCGTGCGGACCGCCGCGCCGCGCGTCGCCGCGTCGCACTCCAGGTTGGTCGCGAGGCCGGCCAGGCCGTACCAGATGGCGAGCCCCAGGTCGGTGTGCGCCTGTAACGTCTCGCCGGAGGGCCCGTCCGCAGCGGGCGCGGCCCCGGCGGCCGGCTTCGTCACGGCCGCATAGGCCGCGGCGATCGGCTCCACGTAGATGCGTCCCGCCAGCGCGACGCAGAAGCGCTCGCGCCCGGCGTCGATGAGCCACGCCACGAACGCGAGCAGCCCCGCCTTCCGCAGCGATCCCGCCGTCTCATGCTTTCGATTCGCCATGACCGTCTCTCCCTTCTTCCGGGGCTCGCGGCCCCTCGTTGTTGCCGAGAGACGTATCAGCAGGGTTCGTGCCACACGGTACTTCGGGCCTCGGCGCGGGTGCGGGCACGCCGGTTTTATCGAAATCGGAAATGTCGGCACCACTGGTGGAAAATCTTTTCGATCTTGCACGCCCCTCCCGCGGTCTCTCGATCGACCTGCGCGGTGGGGGCGCGCTCCTCTGCCCGGCAGAGGCGATCGGGTCCCGTCGCCGCGGTGCGCCTCTGCCCGGCAGAGGCGGGATCCGGTCGTCGGCGGGCGCGTCCTCCGCGGGGCAGAGGACGAGACGGCGGATCGCCTCGCCGTGCCTCTGCCCGGCGGAGGCGGCGCGCGGTCGCCGGGGGGCGCGTCCTCTGCGGGGCGGAGGCGGCGTCCCGCCGTCGGCGCGATGCGCCTCTCGCCGGCAGAGGCGGCGCGGCGCGCGTCAGCGGTCGTGGCGGACGAACAGGTGGTGGCTCGTCGCGTTGTCCCACTGCGCGGCGAGCGCGCGGACGAAGACCGGGTCGCGGATCAGCGCGCCGACCTCGACGTTGCGGTGCTGGCCGCGGCTCGTGAAGTTCGCGGAGGTGACGAGCGCGGCGGCCTCGTCGACGACGACGCACTTCGCGTGCAGGCTCGTGAAGCGCTCGGTCGTGACGGGCCGCGGGTCGTAGAAGATCGCCGGCGGCGGCGCGCCGAACGGCCAGTTGTCGCGCAGGAAACCGGCGACGCGCGCGTCGATGATGGCGTCGGGCGCGGCGTCCCTCTCGTCGTCGCCGACGGCGATGTTCAGGTACAGGCGCACGGCGACGCCCCGCTCCACCATGGCGCGGTGCAGCGGCGCGAAGATCTCGCGGCCGTGGTCGAAGGCGTAGCCGGCGACGATCACCCGCGTCGCGGCACGTTCGAACAGCTCGCGCAGGACGACGGACGTGTCGCGGGCGGCGCTGTGGACGGGGTGCGGGCCCGTCCAGACGAGCTGAGCGGGTCGCGTGTCGGCGGCCCGCTCGGCCAGGACGGCGTCGAGCACCGCGAGCGCCGCGGCGGGTTCCAGGCCGAGCAACGCGGACGCGTCGCCGACGTCCTCGGGCCGCAGCGGGACGGGCAGGCGCCCCGCCGCGAGCGCGTCGCGCAGCGCCCGCAGTCGCCCCGTCCCGACGCGCGTCAGGTCTGCGGCCACTCGCCGTCTCCGAAGAACGCGAGGGCGGCCGGGCGTCCGAGGCAGGGCACCACGAGCGCGCGGTCCAGGTAGCGGTTGAACCACTCGCAGGACGACTCGGCGGTGAACAGGCAGCCGTGACAGGCCGCCCCCTCGAGGCGGCGCTCGGTCGGTCCGAGCGGATCGTGCGCCGCGCAGACCGGGTCGTTCGAGCAGAGGCGGCCGAGCCGCATCGCATGCCGCAGGTGCGCGTGGACGTCGCGGCCCTGCTGGACGAGGCCGCCGAGCGTGCCCTCCGTGCCGGGCGTCCCGGTCGACAGGAGGATCGCCGCCATCGGCACGGCGTCCGTCGCCGGCGCGCAGTAGATGCGTTCGCGGATGGCGCTCGCCGAGTAGCCGCACTCGAGCGACACGGCGGTGACGAGCAGGTGCGCGAGGCTGTGCAGCAGGTAGAAGCGCGCGCCGGGGAACGGCGGCGGCACGTCGCGCGACGAGAAGGCCGCGTCGAAGGCGCCGCGCAGCGCCGCCTCGCGCGCCTGGACCTCCGGACGCGCCTCCCACGCCTGGACGGCCTGCTCGTCGAGCCGCAGGAACAGCCCCTCGCCGAACACCTCGACCGCCGGCAGCCAGTCCGTGTTGAGGCCGACAGGCGCGCTGCGCACGCCGAGGTCGTGTTCGCCCTGCAGGGTCGGCGTCGGGAAGTCGAGGCGGGTGAAGCCCACCTGCACGCGGACCTCGCGCAGCTTGTGGGCGAGGACGACGCGCTCGACGCCGGGCAGCGCCGGGACCTTGGCGCGCCGCGCGAAGAAGTGCACGCCGGGCGGCGGGATCTGCCCGGGCGTCTCCCACTCCGCCTCGACGAATCGCTGGAACTCGGCCGTGCGGATGGGGGGCCGCTCCGGCTTCTTGCCCGCCTTGATGAGCTCCACCGCGTCGAGCACCTGGGCGTCGGTCCACGGCGCGACGTCGGCGCCGACCTGCGGGATGGTTCGGAACGCCGACAATGTCGCCGCGGTGGCGTTCAGCAGGATCGCCTTGTGCTTCAGCACGGCCTCGTGGAGCGCGTTCTCCTTCTCGGGGATCGAGAGCGCGCTGTCGGTCTGGCTGAAGTAGGCGCTGCTGGCGGTGCGCACGATGAGCGTCGCCGGCTGCTCGCACGCCTCCTCGCCCTCGGGGCCGAGCCAGGGACGCGTGCCGCGGCACTTCGGGCGCGTCTCGGGCTGCTTGAGGTCGATGAGCCAGCGCGACTTGCGGCACGTCTCGCACTCGACCCGGACCTCGCTGAAGTCGCCGGTCACGCCCTCCTGCAGCCTCAGCGAGGGCGCGTCGCACGGCGGGCCCTGGTGGGCGACGCCGATCCAGTTCAGGTCGTCGACGTGTCCGCTCGGGCAGGCCTGGACGAAGCGCACGGGGACGCACTCGACGCCCTTGCCATGGCAGCCGTGCAGGAACCGGCCGCCCCTGAACTCGAGGCCGTCGTACCGGACCAGCGCGCGGCAGCGCTGGCAGACGAACCAGCGCGGGAACAGACGCGCGGTGACGCCGTGGTATGGGCTCGGGCGCGCGTCGTCGCCCGCGGGCGGCGTGCGGAACGCCCCCTCGACCCGCAGGTCGCGCCCGAGCTTCTTGAACCGCGCGGTGAGGCGCTCGCGCAGTCGCGGCTCCTCGACGACCTCGATGCCTTCCTTCTTGCCGTACTTCCAGAAATCGAGGCCGTTGACGATGACCGCGTAGTCGAGCAGGTCGACGAGCGCGCCCGGCCCGTAGCTCGTCAGCATCTGGCTGCGCCGCACCTTGCCCTCGGGCTGCAGCGCCTCCTTCGTGTCGGGCTTGCCGGACATCTCAGCCCCCCTGCCCCGGCTTGAGTTGCAGCCACACGTGCACCGACGGCTCGACGTCGCGCATGGACGTCGGCGCGACGAAGCGGGCCTCGTCCACGCTCGCGATCTCGAGCGCGTCGCGCTCGAGCGCCGTGCGCAGGATCGGCTTGCCGTGGTTCCCACGGTCGAAGCCGGAGTAGCAGCGCTTCGCCGCCTGCTCCTGCTTCGCGGCCGCGATGATCTTCTTCCACGCGTCGAGCAGCGCGAGCGCCCGCTGCTGCACCTCGTGGGCGAGGATCGTCTCCGCCGCGTGGTCGAGCTGGGAGGCGTCGCCGGCGCGCGTCACGATCGCCTGCGCGAGCGCCTCGGCCGCCTCGGTGTGCGCCGGCAGCGCCTCGGCGCCGCGCGGGTGCGTGAGCACCGGATCGCTCAGGCGGATCATCGCCACGAGCGTCCCCGCCAGGCCACGGTCGAGCGCCGGCGCCGAGAACGGCGTGAGGCTGTTCGCCTCGACATGGCGATAGAAGCTCCCGTGGAACGCGGCGAAGTGCTCGTAGTGCGAGCGGTCGCGCGGCCGGTGCAGGTTCAGGCAGGTGACGACGACGCCGGGCCGCTTCTCCGGCTGGCGGCCCACGCGGCTCGAGGCCTGGATGTACTCCGCCGTCGTCTTGGGCTGGCCGGCGACGACCATCAGGCCGAGCCGGTCGATGTCCACGCCGACCGAGATCATGTTCGTGGCGAGCGCGACGTCGACGGCCCCCTTCTCGCCGTGGACGACCTCGAGGCGCGCCTTGGACGCGGCGATGCGCGCCGTGCTCTCGCGGCTCGTCAGCTCGATGGGATCGGCGGCGATCGTGCGGCTGGCGAGCCAGCGGTGCCGCTCCCCCTGGCGGTCGGCGGGCAGCCTCTCCCCGGCGCGGGCGACGCGGCTGCGCACCTCGTCCTCGGCGAGCCGACGCATGCCGCCGAGCTCGCGGAGGCTGTTGAAGTAGCCGACGAGCGTCATCCACGCGTCGGCGGCGCCGCCGCTCTCCTCCCACTGTCGCTGCGCGGCCGCGAGCAAGGTCACGTACGTGCGCAGCAGGACGGCCTTCATCGAGCGGCCCGCCGCGGCGACGCCGACGTAGAGGCGACCGGGCGCCCGGGTGTCGACCGTCGCGAAGAAGCTCTCGCCGTCGTCCACGCCCGGCGGAGGAAAGACGCGCGTGTCGTCGAGGCCGAACAGCGCGCGCATCTGCGCCCGCGCCCGCCGCACCGTCGCCGTCGAGGCGATGATCTTCGGCCGGCGCTCCGCCCCGCCCACCGTCTTCCAGCGGCACAGGCGCTCGATGGCCGTCTCGTACAGGCCGACCATCGTGCCGAGCGGCCCCGAGATCAGGTGCACCTCGTCCTGGACGATGAGCTCCGGCGGCACGAGGCCCGCGGGCAGCGGCGCGTGGCCCTTCTTCGGCAGCGGGTCGTCCATCGGGCCGAAGAACTGGTGGCCGCCGCGCGAGTGGACGCGGCCGAACAGCGCGCCCGTCTCGCCGCGCCACGGCAGCATCGCGAACTTGTCGACGGTCGCCAGCAGGAAGCAGGGCAGCTCGCGGTAGATCTGCTCGTCGACGAACAGGACCGGCAGGCCGCCGTTGCGCGCGTTGAAGTCGCACTTCGCCTGCACGCACGCGACGTCGACGGCCTCGGGGTTGGTGCGATCCGGCTTCAGCGTGAAGCCCGCCGGCTTCAGCTCCTCGCGGCACCAGGGACACTGGGGCAGCGGGAACGGCGACGGCGCGCGGCCGTTCTTGTAGTCGGTGACCGACTTCGCCGCCTGCTTGACCGTGTTGGCGGTGGCCGACCGCCCGACCCACAGGCCGATGGCGAAGCGCGCGTCGCCGAGGGACGGCTCCTTGCGGCGCAGGCGCTCCAGCGCGCAGATGAGCGTCGCGGCGCGGCCGAGCTGGTCGAGCGTCAGCAGCCGCAGCGTGTAGCGCAGGATGACGGCGACACCGAGCCCGCCGTCGTCGCGGTGCCGGCCGTGCAGGCGGCGCAGGAGAAGCGTGAAGCCGATCACGCCGAGGTACGCCTCGGTCTTGCCGCCGCCGGTCGGGAAGAAGATCAGCTCGACCGACTTGCGGTCCTCGTGGTCGTCATCGGCGACGCCGCAGACGTTGAGCAGCACGAACGCGAGCTGGAAGAGGCGCCACGACGGCGCCTTGCCGCCGGCGTAGCGTTCGGGGCTGCGCTGCCGGGCCGCGAGCGCCATCGCGCGGTTCATGAGGCAGAACGCCTTGCGCGCCTCGCCGTCCGTCGCGAGCCGCGCGATCCCGGCGGCGATGCGCTTCTTCGCGATCTCCGCGTCGTGCATCAGCCCGTCGCGGGTCTTCGCGCGCTGACCACCGCCGACGTCGCGCGCCTTCTGCTTCGCGATCCAGTCGCCGTAGGCGTCGACGAGCGGTGAGAGCGCCGTGCGAAGGGCCTCGCCGTCGGACAGCGCGCCGAGCGCGTCCATATCGGTGGTGACCTTCTCGACGTCGTGGGTGGTGACGCGCTTGACCGTGCCTTCGGGCACCCACGTCGTGCGGACCCACGACCCGTCCGGCGCGCCGACGACGCTCACGCCGTGACCGACCGCGTAGTCGCATACATCGCGGAACTGCAGGTCGGCGATGCGCTCGTCCGGGTCCTTGGAGCCGGCGGCGCGCGGGTCCGGGCGCGGCACGAAGCGCGCGCCGCCGGTCGGGCGCAGCGTCAGCTCGACCTGGAAGATCCAGGCCTCGTCCTGCCGGCCCGGCGCGCCGGGCGAGCGGCCGTTCACGAGGAAGAGCGACAGCGCGCGCGAGCCGTCGGCGAGGCCGGCGACGCCGTGGACGGCTTCGAGGCGGCCCTCGAGACGCAGGCCGTCGTGGCCCGGCACCGCGATGCGCGCGGACAGCGCCGTGGCGTCGAGCGGGACGGGCATGACGACCGTGAACGGGAGGCGCTTCCAGCGATGCGAGCGACCGCGGCGCGGCGGCGCCTCGGGTTCGTCGCTCGCCTCCTCGCGCAGGTACTCGGCGAAGCGCAGCTCCGCCTCGAGCACGCCGCCGTCACCGGGCGGCAGCAGCACCGACAGCCCGAGGCTCGCCGGAAAGACCTTCGGCTGCTTCGTCTCGGGCTGCACCTCGGCCGCCGCCGACGCGCCGTCGTCCACGTCGTCGCCCGCGCCGCCCTCGTCGTCCGCCTCGGGATCGTCGTTCTCGCGGTCGCCTTCGCAGGCGAGGAAGCCCGTCAGATACCAGCGCGACGGTGGGAGCGGCAGCAGCTCGGCGGCGTGCGGATCGTGCAGGTCGTACGGGCCGACGAGGTCGGCGCGGAGCGCGTCGACGAGGTGGGCGCGGATCGCGGTCGGGTCGGTCATGCTCTGCCCTCCGAGCGGAGGGCGATCCGAGACCGTCCGTCAGACCAAGTCAAGACGGTGCGTCCGCCTGCGCACGATTCGCCGAGCGTCAGCCCGTCGGCTCGCCGCCGCGGCGTGCAAGGTTCTCAGCGAGACGTCGCACCTGCGGACGCGTGACCTCGTCGTACGTTCCGTCCGCGAATCGGAAGCGCGCCCCCGCGTCCTCGGCGAGCGCGGCGCTGCACCAGGCGAACATGGCGCGGAGCGACCCGCAGGTTTCAGGTCGCGAGAGGACGTGCGGCACGTCGAGCCTGCGCACGATCTCCGCGCCGTGTCTGACCTCGTCGAAGCCGGGCGACAGGGCCTTCAGGTCGTTCTTCGGATGACGAATCTCTTCCACGTCGCCTGTGTGGTCGACGAGCTTCGTACCGAGGACGGCGTTCACGGCGGCAGCGTCGGCGAAGTAGTACGCCTCGAGCATGTTGACGAGGAAGTGGACTCCAGCGCGCCATCCTCGCTCGCCGAGCATTCCGTCGAGGGCGTTCCGATAACGAGCGAAGACATCCACGCGCACGCTTCGCCGATCGTGTTCGAGATCGTCGACGAGCAGCACGAACGCGTCGGGATACCGGTCGAGATAGCCACGGGCGAAGAGACCCAGCTCCTCGTCCCGGGTCGGCAGATGGCGCGAAGTGCCGACGATCTTCAGCTCATGCTTGCCCGACGTGCGGGGGCTCAGCTGCGGCACCTGTCTGACGACGTCGAACGTGCAGTGACCGGACTCCGTGAGCGAACGCAGGAAAGCGGGGAAAAACGTGCGTTCCCCCTTCCCGGTCACGAACAGACCGAACCGAACGAACTTCCACATCAATCGGCCTGGTCGTCCGCCCGCGACGTCGGGCCGCTCTGCGCTCCGACCGCTTCACTCATGTAGAGCGTGCCCACGGAATAGTCCCTCAGCAGGTCCTCGACCTCGTGGACTTCGCTGAGCCGCTGCAGGCGAGTGCGTCCGTCGACGACGTCGGACACCAGGATTTCGACGGGCTCGAACTGGCTGAGCAGCACGGGCGAATGCGTGGCCAGGACGATCTGCTTGCTCCATTGAGAGGCGGCCTCGCGCATCGCCTTCGCCAGGACGGCGATCGCCCACGGGTGCAGGGAGATCTCCGGCTCGTCGAAGATCATCAACGAGCCGCGGGACTCCCCTTCCGAGAACAGAGCCGTCAGGAGCAGGAGCATCTGCAGGTGGCCGTCGGACACCCCAGAAGCGAGGATCGGCCGTCGCCGCCCTCTTTCGACGAAGCTCCCGTAGACCGTCGTCGGACCGGTCGCCTCGAGCACCAGATCCTCGAACGACTCGGGAAACGCCTCCCGCATGTAGCGGATGATCGTCTCGTAGCGATGGTCGACCTTCGCCTTGCCGAGGAGATTGCGCAGCACCGACCAGACGTTGTCGCCGAAGTCCCACAGGAAGGTCTCGTGACTTGCCTCCGAGCCTTGGGACTTGATGCGATTCAGGAAGAACTTCCGCGCGTCGTACTTGTGGATGTACCGCAAGGAGCGGTCCATCTCGGCGGCGTCCCCGGGCTCGAGATCGGCGTAGCGCGCGAGGCTGAGCTTCTGTGGCTCCCGCAGCCGCACCGTCGTCTCGTCGAGCAGCTCGAATCGGAAGCGCGCCATGTCGCTGCCGACCTCTCGCTCGATCAGAATTTCGCTCGGGTCGGAGGTGAGCGAGAGCCGCTCGCCGGGGAACGGCTCGATGCGTCCGGAGGAGAGTCCGAAACGAAGCGCGTACTGCAGCGTCCCGGAACGGAGGGCGACCTCGATGAGGGCATCGTCGGGCGCGCCGTCGAAGCGCAAGCCGATGCCGTGGCTCCTCGAGGAAGACGCGAGCTCCACGCTGCGCGCGGCGCAGTCCCGAGCGAACCAGAAGGTGTCGAGGAAGCTCGACTTGCCCGACCCGTTGCGGCCGAAGAGGACGTTCACGTCGCGGAGCCCGACATCCACGTCGGCCAGGGAACGGAAGTTCCTGACGTGAATGCGATCGAATCGGGTCGCCATCAAGGCCTCGCGCGCTCGCCACGGTCCTGGGCCCTCTTAGCAGAGGGCTTCGGACGGTCGCAAGGTGGGCGGGGCGGCGGGTGGGTCACGAGGCGGCGGTGCGCTGGCTGCCGACGCGGATGCTCTCGAGCGCCTTGGCGGTGCGCGCCTCGGCCTTGCGGAACCGGCCCTTGTTGAGGTTGTCGCGGTCGAAGAGCCGCTTCTGCGTCTCGGCCGCGTGACGCAGCGCGTCGGGCAAATCGTCGTTGCGCGAAAGGCCGAGGAGCACCTTCGACGGGCGGCCGCCCAGCGGCTCGCGCAGGTCGCCCAGCGCGAACATCATCCCCCGCATGACGTCGACGCCGGCGCGGGCGTCGCCGTGCTCGGCGAGGACATCGACGAGCGGCCGCGCGGGCATCGCCGGGTGGTTCGCGCAAGCGGCGAAGACCGCGTCGACGACGGCGGCGGCGAGCGTCACCGGCGCGTCGTCGCTCTCGGACCAGTGCTCGACCCGATGGGTGAGCACGGCGGCGAGCGCGTCGCGGAGCAGCTTCGGCAGCCGCTCGTCCGCCGCGGCATCGGCGACCTTGCCGACGGCGCCCACGCCCGCGGCGGCGAGCGCCTGCTCCAGCCGCGGACGCGTCGGGTAGTGGGTCCCGAGCGCGTCGCGCACCGCGGAGAGGGTCGCGTCGTCGAGCCTGCGCGCCAAGGCGCGCACGACCGCCCGGCCCGCGGTCCGCACGAGCCGCTCCGCCAGGTGCGAGTCGACGGCCGGCGCCGCCGCTCGTGCGGCGACCTCGGTGGCGACCGCGTCCCAGCACGCGTCGAGGTCGTCGTCGCCGAGCGCGGCGTCGTCGGGCGCTTCGTCGCGCGCGGCCTCGCCCAGGAGCGTGGCGATGGCACGCCGCCACGGCCGCGGATCGAGGGTGGTGTCGCGCGGCAGCCCGGCGAGCGGCGGCCGCCGCCTGGACAGCGCCTCCCCGGCGAGCGAGCGCAGCGCGTCGAGGGCGGTTTCGTCGTCCCAGCGGCGCGACCGCAGACGCGACGCGACATCTTCCGGCACCTCGTCGAGGAGACGCCGGACGACGTCGGGCCACTCGGCCGCCGGAATCGCCCTGAAGAAGGCCGTGGCGACCCACTCCGCGACGAACGTGCGCTCGCCGAGGAACGCCTGCAGCTTCTCGGCCAGCGACGGGACGTCGAGCGACCCGCCACGCAAGGCATGCGCCGCGCAAGCCCCGAACAGACGGGCGCGCCCCAGGTCGCCGGCGGAAGTGGTCTCGGTCTCTCCGACGAGCAGGTCGATCAGGTCGCGCGCCAGCGCGGCCGGAATCGCGCCGGACGAGGACGGGTGGCCGCCGTCGGTCTCGTCGTCGAACAGGTTCCGCCCGCGGACCTGGGCGGCGAGCACGTCACGCACCGCGTCCAGCGGCAGGATGCCGGCGCCATGCCACCTCGCGAGCCACTCCGTGGAAGCCCGCATGAGCGGGTGATGACGCGACACGTATGGCGCGCGCCCCTCGTTCCACAAGTCGGCCCACGGCGTGAGGCAGGGCGACGTCCTCGCGAACGCCGCCTCGGTCTTGATCGCCACCAGGAGGGGGAGCCGAGACAGCCGATCTTCGTCATCGAGCGCGGCGAGCGCGGTGTCTCGTCCGCCGAGCACCGCCATCGCGACGGTCGGCGCTTCGTCGACCAGTCGGAGCGGGTCGGCGCCGAGCAGCACGTCACGCGACGGCTCGTGCCGCGTCGCGAACGCCCGCAGCCGCGCCGACTTCTCGAGCGCGACGAGGCAGTCACGGGCGGCGCGCTCGACCAGGGCCGCCGCGGGCACGAGATCCCGCGTGTGGTCGGCTGCCCAGGCGATCAGCCCGGCGTCCAGCGGCGCGCGCGCGTCGCGCAGGATCGCGACGACACCCTCGCCCGCCGCCGGCGTGCCGACGAGGACCAGCAACACCAGGCGCTCGCCCGGCGGGAGGGCGACGTCCAGGAACCGCGCCTCGCCGGCGAAGACGGCCCGCAGCTCCTCGTCGCTCCCACTCCGCTCGTGCGGCCGGCGCTCGGCGAGGAGCGCCGACACCGCCGCCGGACACGCGGCGAGCAGCGCGCGCACGCCATTGGCGTCCTCGGCGACGAGACGGCCGAGCAGCTGACCCGCGCCCAGCGTGCGACCGACCGCCCACGCCACGCCGGGCGACGCGGACGCCGCCGCCGTGAGGCCGTCCGGCACGGTGGCGTCGCGCCGCCCGCCGAACGCGCGCTCGACGAGCGGCTCGACGGCGAGGCCCTCGAGCTGGAAGTGCGCCCAGGCGTTCATCCGCGCGTACTCGTCGCGGCACTGCCGGTCGAGCGCGGGCGCGATCGCCGCGAGCACGAGGACGAGCGAGGGACCGTCCAGCCGCTTCGCCAGACGTCCGAGCAGGTCGCCGACGCCGTGCGAGCGCTCGTCCGCCGCCAGCATGCGGGCGAGGGCCACCACCAGCGCGCCGACGTCACGCAGCCGCTCGAAGGCGTCGACGTTGTGCGCGAGGAAGGTGACGGCGGCGACATCGCCCAGGTGGTGCAGCACGTGCGGCAGAAGCATGGACGCGTCCACGCGAGGGACGAGGCGCACACCGGCCAGCGCGAACGCGTCGCCCTCGCCGGATGTCGCGCGGATCCACGCGCAGGCCTCCGGCCGCCCACGCCCGAGCAGGGCGTAGCGGGTGAGATGCCACTGGAACGAACGTCCCCGGTGCGCCGGAGCGGCTTCGAGGAACTCCACGAGCCAGTCGATCGTGGACTTGTAGCTGCGGTGGCCGCCTGGCGGGCCGAGCGGGTGCTCCTTGCCGTGGAGCTCGAGGGCATAGGCGCAGGCGATGAGCGGCCTCGGATCGTCGAGGGGCACCACGTCGCGCCACTGCTCGACGAGGCTGTTCAGTTCGTCCTCGTCGAGCTCGACGAAGGACGCCAACGGATTGGGACTGACGTTCACGGAATGGACTTCCTCGAGCCCGGTCGAGCGCGCGTCCGACCCTCGTCCGTCGAAACGGACGCCATTCGGTTCGGGAACGGGCGGCATCGGCCGCGACGCGGCCGGGCTTCTCTTCGATTACCCAGGGCGGGTGTCGGGACTACGAACCATCCCGACCGGACGACCCTCCGACGAGGAGGACCGCGAAACACGTCGCGGACGATAGGCGGCGCCGGCGCGCGCTGTCAAGGGTCGCGCCGCCGGGCAGCCCCCACGCTTCCCGCGAGCCGGTGAGTTGTTCGGACCCGCGGTACGAAATGTTCGGAGCTCACGCTCAAATGTTCGGAGCTCACGCTCGAGTGTTCGGAGCTACTGCGCCTCCAGGCCCGCTCGACGCGAAGCGCCCGTGCCGTCGGAAAAACTCTCGGCGGCGCGCAGGCACGTCGCGGCGGCATCGTAGCGGGCGCGGAGCAGCGCAAACCATGCAGGCCAGGCGCCGCCGGTGCGCGGCTTGCCGGCGAGCGAGCGGAGCGGCGCGAGGTCGGCGACGGCCTCGGGGTGGCGCATGCGCGCGAGGTGGGCCGGGGCGTGCAGCGGGCCCTGGCCGGAGGCCTGGGGCATGACGACGAGGAGGGCGCCGCGGCGGGCAGCGAACTGGGCGACTTCGGCGGTGAGCGCGGCGGAGAGGGTCTTCGCGAGGAGCACGACCGAGGGGCGGAGCAGGTCGAGGTCAGCCTGGACGTAGGGGAGCGAGTCGCGCAGGCGCGCTTCGTCGTCGACGTCGTCGTTGGCCCTTTCCGGGCTCAGGGCGAACTTCGAGAAGTTGGCGACGGCGACGTGCTCCGTCAGGGCCGCGGGCTGCTCGGGGACGGGACGGGCGGCGCGGCCGGCGTCGCGCTCCCAGCGCCACAGGCGGTCGGCGGCTTCGAGCAGCGGGCCGTCTTCGTAAGGGGCGACGCCGATGCGCGTGCCGGGCGCCACGTCGGACCAGCCGCGCGTCCAGGTGAAGCGGTGGCGGTCGCGGGCCAGGGAGGCGTCGTCGAACCAGGGCGCGGCGAGCCTCTTCGAGGTGATGAGGTTCTCGGCGGAGGCGTACACGAGCAGGCGCGGGGCGTCGGGGTCCTCGGCGTAGTGGTCGCCGACGAAGGGGATCGGCGCGACGAGCGGGGCGGCCCAGTCGGGCCAGTCTCCGTGCTCCCTTGCGATGCGTGCGTAGGCCGTTCTCAGGCGCTCACGGTGGGCGGCGCTCACAAGAGGCTCGGCTGGCCGTCGTCGTCGCCGGGCTTGGGCTTCTTCGGGGCGCGCGGCTTCTTCGGCTTCGCGGGGGCGGCGTTCAGGCTGACGGACTTCTCCTCTTCGGCGCGCTGAGCGTTCAGGACGAAGAGGCGGTCGACGACCTCGTCCTCGAAGGCCTGCCGCGGCTCGGGCGCGGCCGTGCCGTAGGGCGGGACGTCGATGTCGTCCCAGCCGTAGGCGCGCAGGACGGCGCGGTCCATCGCCTCGTGCAGGCGGCGCAGGTGCTCGATCTCGGGGTCGTGGCAGTCCGGGTCCTTGAGCTGGTTGTAGGTGGCGGTGAGGCCCTGGTCGTGGCGGACCATGTAGTCGGCGCGCGCGGTGTAGAGCGCTTCGCCGGCCGCTTCGAGGGCCGGGTCGGCCATGTCGGCCGGGAACGGGAAGGTTTCGAAGCAGTCCGTCGGGCTGTAGCGAAGGCGGCCTTCGAGCGACGACGACAGCAACCAGGCCCATCTCTCGTGCACTCGCGACTGCAAGACCGCAAACCAAGCATTGCCGTCGATCGGGTACACGTAGAGCGTATGTCCAAAGACTCGATCCGTCGGCTGCCATGCGAACACAAGGTGCTTACTAACCTGCGAGTTCACGAGACACCGACCGACGTGTCGAAGGGACTCGCCCAGCGCTGGACGCTTGTCGCCGAAGTGCCACCAGAATCGGCGGTGAGTTTCGCGTCGAACACCATCTCGCTCTGGCTTCACTCGTGCTCGGACGATGGAGATCAGATCGAACCACTGGCTAGCGTGGTCGAGGCTCATGTCGCCAAAGTCGATCACGAAGCGATCGAAATCGTGCCGCGGACTGTTGTTGACCTCCTGACCGCCGATATATGGGCGGATCCGGTCCGCGTTTCCTGCCCAGCGCTGAACGAGTTCTTCACGCTCGTCTGGTGTCAGCGTAAAACCAATTCCGGCGAGCACTGCACCCTGAAAGCACCTCCCACGGTTCGCGTTCAACGCCGCGAGCGGCATACGTTCCGCTTCAGCACGCAAGTGCGAGTTGATGAACGCGACCAGCACGCCGTTCAGTCTCGCCTCAAGCTGACCTGCAGCAGGCGAGCCCTTGGCGCCATGCACCACGGACACGGTCACCGCCGCCTCACCGGGCCATGGCATGCTCTCCGTCACATCGAATATGGTGATTGGTGACTGGTCGGATTCTACGAGTCGAGCGAGGCCCGCCTCGCGTGTGTCTCCCTGAGCAATGGTATTCGTCGCGATCAGCCCGAGGGTGCCATTTTGACCAAGCAACTCGGCAGTTCGAAGGAAGAAGAACGCGCACAAGTCCGCGTTCTTGCTCGCCGTGTATACATCGCCGATCCAATCGAGGTAGCCGCCTCCGAGGACACCTCGAATGAGTCGTCCGCCGAGGAACGGCGGATTCCCCACGAACGCATCCATGAACGCCACCCCGCGCGCCCCGCCCGCCAGCGGGTCCTCGCGCTCGGCGTAGAACACCTCCGGGAACTCCACCATCCAATGAAACGGCGTCACCTGCGCATGCAGCGCCCGCTGCATGTCCACGAGCTCGTCGTACACGGACGGGTCGTCGTCCCGCAGCCACTGCTCGACCAGCGCGAGCCGCCGCTTCCGCTCCTTCTCGCGCGCCGCCGGCTTCTCACAAGCGAAGAACGCCCCGACGACCACATCCGCGATCAACCGCACGCGCCCGGTCAGCACGTCCGCGTCGTGCAGCAGCCGCTCCTTCTCCGCGGTGTCCGGCGACGACGCCAGCGCGAGGATCTGCTGCCGCAGCTCCACCGTGTCGTCGAGCGTCCGCCGGATCTCGGTCGTGAACAGCGACAGCTGCGCCTCGGGCGCCCAGTGGAAGCCGCCGATCTGCTCGAAGCTCAGCCCCACCAGCGAATCGCCCGCCCGCAGCGCGTGGTCCACGAACGTGAACGGCAGGTCGCGCGCCATCGTGACGAGCCACAGCGACAGCCGCGCCAGCCCGACGGCGAACGGGTTCTTGTCCACGCCGTACAGGCACTTCTGCGCCACGAGCCGCCGCGCGTGCGTCGCGAGGTCCGGCACCGTCGCCGCCAGCTCGGACGCCTGCCCGCTGCGGATCCAGGCCGCCTCGACCTCGCCCGCGAGGTAGCGGCACGCCTCGACGAGGAACGCGCCCGATCCCATCGCCGGATCGCACACCTTCAGGCTCAGGATCTGATCCGCGGTGCGGTCCGGGCCGAGCGTGCGCAGCAGCGGCTCGAGCGTCCGCTGCACGATGGGACCCGACAGACTGCGCGGCGTGTAGTGGCTGCTCGTCCGGCGCCGCTCGCTCCCCGGCTGCAGTACGAGACGGCCCCCCGAAGCGCGTCCGTGACCGCGGTACGCGCTCTTCTCGAGCATGTCCAACGCAGCGTCCGGTGTGTCCACGCCCGACAGGGCCGACGCGAGCCGCCCCGCCTCGGCGCGCGCCAGCGCCGCCTCGTCCTGCAGCCAGCGCGCGCGCTGGTTCGCCGGCACGCCGAGCACCTCGACGCCCGTGACCCACACGCGACTGGGGCGAAGGCATACCGCCGTCGCCTCCAGGCGCTGCACGCGGAATCCCATCAGGCGCTCGTAAACCGACCCGATCTGCTCGACGTCCAGGGCCTTGTAGCTGAGCCGCTGCCCCTCGACGACGATCAGCCGGTCCAGCAGCGCGAGCACCGTCCCGTCGTCGAGCGACGGCGTGCGCACCTCCACGTTCTGCGCCGGATCGAGGCTCGCCCCGGGCGACGCGCGCCCCTCGAGCCACGGATAGCGGTCCGGATCGAAGAGCTCGCCCTGCCGCGCGGGCATGACGAGCGCGTCGCCCGAGCCGTGCCACTCGACACCGAAGTACACGGCGCGGAACACCGCGAGCAGCCGCGGCCACGCGCCGAACCGCCGCGACATCTCGTCCGGGTGCGCGCCCGCGTCGGCGAGCAGGCGGTCGTACAGGCCGAGCACGCTGAAGTGCTCGCCGTACAGCGGGTGCTCGACGGGCAGCAGCCCGTGCTCCTCGGCGTAGAGCAGGAAGACGACGCGCAGCAGCACCGTCAGCAGGCCACCGTAGACGGTGCCCTCCTCGAGCGCACGGTCGAGCAGGCGCCGCGGATCGCGCTCGTTGGCGCGGTCGAAGCCGGCGAGCAGCTCCGCGAGCGCGGCGAAGACCTGCTCCGCGAGCTCGTTGGTGACGTCGGCCTGGCGGTTGCGGCTGTCGGCCAGCAGCCGCGGCAGCGCGTGCTCCTCGGCGACGCCGAACCAGCGCTCGGCGCGCAGCAGCGAGACGAACGCGTCGAGGATCGGCGCGCCGCCGGCGCTCGCCATGTCCTTGATGCGGAAGTCGATCCAGCCGGAGGACTGCCCGTGCGGGGCGTACACGAGCCGCACGACCTCGCGGTTCGTGACGAGGCCGACGGGTGTGCGGCACGCGCGCAGCAGACGGTCGAACTTGGCGCCGGGCGGGTAGCGCCACGCGCCCGTCTCGACCTCCGGCTTGTCGAGCGCGAGCCCCACAGGCAGGTCCCAGACGAGCGCCGCGTACGCCGCGCCGGCGCGGACGGCGGGCGGCGCGTCCTCGGCGGCCTCGCGCGCGTACGGGTCGCGCAGCGCGAGCGTCGGGCGCAGCGTCTGCTGGCCCTCGGTCACGTACAGCGACAGGTCGTCCGGGGGCGCGTCGTCGAACGCGTCGGCGTCGAGGTCGAGCAGCCGCGCGAAGAAGTCGCGCAGGTCGGCGATGCGGTCGTCGGGGCACAGCTCGGCGAGCAGGCGGCGCCGCGCCGTCCCGCCGGTGCGGTCCATCACCTGCGCCTCGGCGAGCACCGGGACCGAGAACACCAGGCCCTCGCTCGGCTGGACCATGCCGAGCCACTGCTCGTGGAAACGGACGTGGGCGTCGTTCAGCGCGGCCATCGGACTCTCCTCACGCCGCCACGGGCCAGAGGTACACCAGCCCGACCGCCTCGACGCGCGTGCGCACCACGCGATACAGCTCGGCCAGCTCGTCCGGCTGGGCGGCGATCTCCTTCGCGAGCGCGCCCAGGCGGGCCTCCATGTGCTTGCGGTCGTCCTGCAGCTGCCGGCGCTGGTCCGCCGGGAGCGACTCGATCTCGAAGGCGAACGAGGTCTGCGCGATCTCCTGCTCGATGCGCGCGCGCTGCGCCTCGAGGATGCGGCGCAGCTCCGCCCGCTCCTCGTCGGCGCGGCGGGCGAGCAGGATCGCGGCGTCGTGGGCGCGCGCGTCCGCCTCGGCCTCGACCGCGGGCCACAGCCGCGCGAAGTCGGACGCGGCGTGGTCGCGCAGCCGCGCCGCGGCCACGGGCGGCGCCGCGCGCAACGGCTCGCGCAGCAGTCGATCCAGTCGGCTGCGGGTCTCGCGGTCGTCCGGCGTCGGGACGAGGTGCCCGTCGCCGCCGCTCTCGAACCAGGGCGCGCCGACGTAGACGAGCTCGTCGTGCAGGCGCGTCGCGCCGGGGCCGAACAGCGACAGGCGTCCGACGGCGACGACGCGCGGCGTGGCGTCGTGCGAGTTGCCGAGGACCGTCGCGCGGCCGAGGTCGTGCGCGGCGAAGCCCTGCGCCCGGAAGCGCGCGAGGACGCGGTGCACGAACGGATGCTCGAGGTGCAGGTGCACCACCGGCGTCGTGAGGCGCGGCGCCGGCGAGAAGACGACCGGCAGCGGCGGGCGCTTGCGCCACTCCCAGACCGCCTCGTCGCGCGGGCGCGGCGGGCGCAGCGTGTCGAGCGTGACCTGCCAGTCCGACGGCAGGGACGGGAGCTGCCACGCGCGCAGCGTCCCGCCCTCGGGCAGCTTCAGCTCGACCGGCGTCAGCGGGCCGGCGCCGACGAACCCGAGGCCGATGTCGAGCACGCCGCGCAGCGTGTCCGGCTCGAAGGCGATGACCTTTCGCGAGCGGTCGAGCGCCTTGCGCGCCTCGTCGATCTCCGCCTTGAGCGCGGCGGACGCGCGCTGCGTCTCGAGCTCGGCCTTCGACGTCTCCTCGGCCGCCCGGTCCGCGCCGGCGTGCGCGACGGCGTCGGCCGTCCCGGCGCGGATGCCTTCGGCGAACGCTTCTTCGAGGCGTTCGAGCACGACGGAGCCGACCGACCCGAGCTCGCGGCGGATGGTGTCGACCTTGCGGACGAGCGTGTCGAGGACGGCGTCCTCCGGGCGCTGCGGGTAGACGAAGTAGGCGCAGCGGACCTCGTCGGATGGTTGCAGCGTGCGGTCGATGCGGCCGTTGCGCTGCTCGAGGCGCGCCGGGTTCCACGGCACGTCGAAGTGGAAGAGGTCCGCGCACCAGCTCTGCAGGTTGATGCCCTCGCGCGCGGCGTCCGTGGCCACGAGGATGCGGACCGGCTCGTCGTCGGGCGGGCCGTTGAAGGCGCGCTGCACCTCGGCGCGCTGCTCGTCGCCCATGCCGCCGTGGAAGCTCAGGATGCGCGCGTCCGACTGGTCCGTGCCCGCGATGGCCTCGCGCAGCACCTGGAGCAGGTACTTCCGCGTGTCGCCGTATTCGGTGAAGACGATCAGCCGCCTGTCCGACCACCTGCGCTGCGCGAGCGGCGTGCCGTGGGCGCCGCCGAGCTGCGCCGCCGGGCACTGATGGCGCCGGACCCAGTCGACGAGCGCGCGCACGCGGGCGTCCGGGAGCAACCGGCCCGCGCTGGCGAGGGCCCGGAGGTCGGCGCGCAGCGTCGCCGCCTCGGCCGACGGATCGCGCAGGCCCGCCGATCCCGTGGCCACGGCGTCGGCGTCCGCCTCGTCGAGCGCCTCGTCGTCGGCGCCGGCGGCGTCCTCCTCATCCGACGCGGCGCGCATCGCGAGCTGGCGGAGGGGCGCGTCGTCGAGGTGCCGGCAGTGGGCCTCGAACGTGCGGTGGAAGGCCCAGACGCTCGACAGCAGGCGCTTCTGCAGGTTCGTGAAGACGAGCCGCGCGCGCCCGCTGACCGGCGCCATGATCTCGGTATAGGCCGCCAGCTTCTCGGCCAGGACGAGCTCCGTCGGCTTCGCCTCGCCGAGCTCGACGGGGTCGCCGGCCGGCGCCAGCGCTCCGTTCGGGTCGACGGTGAACACCGACTGGCGCCAGCGGCCGGCCGTGTGCTCGAGCACGTAGCGGTGTACGGCGCGGCGGGGGAACGAGGTGACGCCGAGCGGGCCGAGGTCGCTCTTGAGGCGGCGCACCATGACCGGCTCGAGCCGCGCCGGGTCGCGCATCGGGATGCCGCGCGTGAAGCGCTGCGGATCGAGGATCTCGAGCAGCGCCGCGAAGCTGTTGGAGTGCCCGTTGTGCGGCGTGGCCGACAGGAAGAGGCGGTTCTCGAACCGCGGCGCGAGGTGCTCGCGGACCACTTGCGTCAGCGCCGAGTCGACCGCGTACTTCGTCGCCGAGGCCGGGGCCACGGTGTGCGCCTCGTCGAGGATCAGCAGGCTGCGCTTCGCCCGCTCGCCGAGGTGGTGCAGCAGCGGGTCGAGGTGCTCCGGGCGGCGCAGCGTCTGGTAGCTCACGATGAAGCGGCCGTGCGTGGACCACGGGTTCACGGCGAAGCCGCGCTCGGCGCGGCGGCGCGCCACGAAGGCGCGGTCGTAGATCTCGAAGTGCAGGCCGAAGCGGGACCGCATCTCGTCGCGCCACTGCAGGGCGACGGAAGGCGGACACACGACGAGGATCGTCTCGACGCGCTGCCGCAGCAGGAGCTCCTGCACGACGAGGCCCGCCTCGATCGTCTTCCCGAGGCCCACGTCGTCGGCGATGAAGAGGTTCGCGCGCGGCAGGCGCAGCGCCTTCATCAGCGGCGTGAGCTGGTGGTCGAGCAGGTGGATGCCGGCGCGGAAGGGCGCCTGGAAGAGCTTCGCGTCGGTCGCGGTGACGCTGTTCCACTGCAGCGCGCGCAGGTAGGCGACGAAGGCGTCCGGGGCGTCGAGGCGCTCGACGGCGCCCAGGCCGCGCCGGTGCGGCTGCAGCAGGCGCGCGCCCAGCTCGAGCTCCCAGAGGACCTCGAGCGGCTCGCCCTGCGCGTCGTCGTCGAGGCAGACCATCGAGACGCGCGTCGCCTGACGCGGCCCGCGGGGGCGCTGCAGGCCGGACGACGCCGCCACGGCCTCGACGAGGTACTGGCGCTGGCGCACGACGACGATGTCGTTCGGCTCGGGGAGCGCGTCGGCCGGGCGCTCGGGCGCCGCGGGCGCCTCGCCGGCGAGCGCGGCGATCAGATCGGCGCGGGCGCGGGCCGTGTCGTCGCGGCCGTGCGCGCGGCATCGATCGCGGAGCTCGTCGCGCCGCAGCAGCGGGAGGACGCGCGCCAGCGTCGCGACCGGCGTGCGCCCGATGCGCCCGACCAGCTCGTCCTTGGCCAGGCTCGTCGCCGGGTCGAGCCCCAGCGCCCGCGCCACTTCGACGATGCGCGCCCGCGTCAGCCCGCGGAGCACCGATTCGACCGTCGGCGCCTGCACGTCCCCTCCCGTCCGTCGTTCGCCCGTGGAGCGCTACCTTAGACGGGCTCGGCGAGCGACGGAAGGTGAAGACGGTCGTCCGACGCCGGAGATCGGCGACGGTGCGCGCGTCTTCCGGACCACCGCCCTGCGCGAGGCGCGCCGCCCCCTCCCATGCCACCGGCCGACGAGGCGCCCGGCTCGTCGCCGCATGCCTGCGCCCGTCGAAAAAAGTGACGCGGAGCGCTGCGGACTCCGCCGCCCGCCGCCGCGTCGGTGTGTGCAAACCAACAACGGGGAACACACCGATGAACACGCTGAAGACCGCCGCCGCCGCCGCCCTCCTGTCTCTCGTGCCCGCGGGCGCCGCCCTGGCGGACAGCCAGATCCAGCTCGCCGCCGCGCCGTCGAAGTGCATCCACAAGAAGCTGCAGGACTGGAGCAACGGCAACCCGCTGCACCTGTGGGATTGCCGCGCCGGCCCGTCGGCGAACAAGACGTTCTACTGGGACCCCGAGACCGGCTACATCCACTTCGCCGAGAACACGTCGAAGTGCCTGCACAAGAAGAACAGCGACTGGACCAACGGCAACCCGCTGCACATGTGGGATTGCAGCGCCGGCGTCGCCGCCAACAAGTCGTGGGACTACGAGGCGTCGACCGGGCTCATCAAGGCCCGCTACAACGCGGCGAAGTGCATCCACAAGAAGAACAACGACACGAACAACGGCAACCCGCTGCACCTGTGGGATTGCAGCGCCGGCAGCTCCGCCAACAAGAGCTGGAGCATGGAGCTCGACCTCGATCAGGTGAACACCGGCAGCATCGACCTCGGCGATCTCAGCCTCGAGTACGACCCGAACGACCTGTACGAGGACGACGACGGCAGCGTCTACATCGACGGCGACATCGACGTCGTCTTCGGCGACTACTCGATCACGCTCTACGATGCCATCCTCGAGGTCGAGCTCGACGGCGACCACCTGAACCTCGTCGGCGGCAGCGTCGGCAACGGCTTCTCGTCCGACATCGGGCCCTTCGGGCTGCTCGACGACCTGCTGACCGCCACCGACATCACCGTCGGGTATGGCAGCGGCGACGTGCTCGATGGCATCGATGCGCCCATCGACACCACGCAGTCCTACTTCTTCCTGTCGGTCTCGGTGGGGACGATCCCGCTGACGAGCGCCATCACGCTCGGCTCGACGAAGTACTCGGGCTCGATGCTGCTGGTGGTCGAGCCGACGGCGCCGACGATCTACGTCAACGCCGAAGGCATCTTCCCGGAGATCGACGGCTCCCCCATCTCGATCGAGGAGGTCGGCCTCGGCTTCTCGGCGAACGACTCGCTCGTCTGGACGCCCGACGTCACCTGGGAGGTCGAGGACGTGATGGTCGAGCAGCGCGGCAACCTCTGGCTCGACGCGGTCGTCGACCTCGAGCTGTACGAGATCCTGAAGCTGCGCTTCGACGGCGAGCTGCTGGCCGACGTCGACTTCCAGGAGCTGATCCACGGCTCGGGCGACCTGGGCGAGAGCCTCGACGCGGTCGCCGGCAACCTCGGGACGAGCTTCGTCCTCGACCTGCAGCTGGCCGAGATCGAGCTCGACCTGACCGACGCCTCGGCGCTGTATGACCGCGCCGAGCAGCGGGTCGTAGTCGCCGGCGAGACGGCGGACATCAGCGGCTTCGGCGAGCTCGGCCAGGCGCTGTCCACGTCGAGCGCCTCGGTCTCGATGCACATCGAGGACGGCGACCTGCGCGAGCTCAACCTCGCGGCCGCCGTCACGGCGCCCGGCGGCGTCGAGATCCTGGACTTCGAGGTCGCCGCCACCGAGAGCCAGGCCCGCCTGAGCGGCACGCTCGACCTCGGCGTCACCCGGCTGAGCGCCAGCGCGACGGTGAGCGACCTCGACCTGCAGATGAGCGGCTCGAAGACCTACACGCTGAACGAGGGCTTCGCCGAGATCCGCCTGTCGTACGAGCTGGACGCGACGGGCTTCGACGGCTCGGCGCAGCTGAAGGTCTACAACTTCGCCACCGGCGGCTGGAACACGGTCAACATGACCACCTCCGTCGCGAGCGGCTACCTGAAGCTCTGCGCCGGCACGACGGTCTGCGTGCGCATCGACGCCAGCGGCAACGCCGAGGAGATCTTCAACAACATCGAGTCGGTGTACGAGAACGTCGGCGACGCGGTCGAGGCCGGCTGGAGCCTGGCGAGCGGCGCGGTGGTCGACGCCTCGGGCGACGTCATCGAGGGCCTCGAGGACTTCGGCGGCGACGTCAGCGACTTCCTCGACGACGCGGGCGACTTCATCGACGACGTCGGCGACGGCGCCAAGAAGGTCTGCAACTGGCTCGGCATCTGCTGAGCGCCCCGGACCGCGCCGTCGCGAGGCGCCGCCCTGCGGCGCGGCCCTCCTCCTCCTGCGCCTCTCGCGGGCCCGTTCCGGGCCGAGCCTCCCTCCCATCGCACGGCAGTCGCACGGACGACAGCGCCGGGCACCAGCGGTCCGGCGTTGTCGCAGAGCGGTGCCCGTCGTATCGTCGCCCGCATGACGCACCGCAAGCTGCGCCGCCTCGCCGCGCCATTCCTCGTGACGTCCTCCGTCGCCGGCCCGGCCCTCGCCGCCGAGCCGCTGCCCCCCGCGCCCGATCCGGCCCAGGTGCGCCGGGACGCCGACGGGCGCTGCTGGTTCGAGCCGAAGGTCGAGTGCCCTCCGCCGGAGGTGGCGACGTGCAACCCGCCGCCGCCGATGCAGGTGCAGTGTCCGCTGCCGGCGCAGCGGCCCGGGACGCGCCTGCTCATGCGCCGCGACGGCACGTGCTGGGAGCGGGAGGACGTGAACTGCCCGCCCGGCGCGACGTGCAATCCGCCGCCGCCGCGACAGATCCAGTGCCCGCCGGCGCCCGCGCTGGCCGAGGCGGCCCCGGGCGACCACCTCGAGCGTCGCCCCGACGGCACCTGCTGGGCCTACGCGACGCCGCCGCACTGCCCGCCCGGCGAGGCGTGCAATCCCCCGCGGCCACGGCAGGTCCGTTGCCCGCCCGAGCAGTGAGCGCGACGCCGCGCGTCCGCGAGGAGTGGGCGCGCCGCGTCGAGGCCGAATACACGTCGGCGGCGATCACGCAGCACCTCACGCTGTGGCTGCTGCAGATCGGCGCGTCCCCGGACCTCGTGCGCGACGGGCTGCGCATCGTCGAGGACGAGCTCAGCCACGCCGAGCTGAGCCACGCGGTGCTGGTGGCCGCCGGCGGGGCGATGACGTCGCCCGTCGCGCGCGAACGCCTCGCGCTCGCCCGGCACGCGGATCGCCCGCTCGAGCTCGACGTGCTGTGGGCCGGCCTGCGCGTCTTCTGCCTGGGCGAGACGGTGGCGGTGCCGCTCTTCTCGGCGCTGCGCAAGGGCTGCACGGTACCGCCGGCGCGCGCGGCGCTCGACCGCGTGCTGCGCGACGAGGTGCGGCACCGGGACTTCGGCTGGACGCTGGTCGGCTGGCTGCTCGAAACCGGCGCGCCCGCCCTGCGCGCGCACGCGGCGGCGTGGCTGCCGTCGATGCTGGCGGCGCTGCGCGCGCAGTATGCCGCCCCCGACGCCGATCCGACGCCGGTGACCGCGGGCGAGGTCGCCTGGGGCTTGCTGGACGCCGCCGCCTACCGCGAAATCCTCGAGCGCACGTTCGCGCGTGAGTATCGGCCCCGCTTCGCGGCGCTCGGTCTGTCGATCGGCTGATGCCACCCCCCCCGGCGGGCGCGACCGTGGCGCCTCGGCGCGGGCGGGCCGGCCCTCGAGCGGCCTGGGACGCGGGCGCCGCAAGAGACTTTACAGCTCCCGCCTTCCCGGATTGAATGCGCGCGCAATCAACGGGGGAGATCGATGCGATCGAAGCTGATGCAGCGGTTGAGGCCGCTCCTTGTCTGTACCGCGGCCTTGCTGGCCGCCGGCTGCGACGACGCGGGCGGCGAGAGCGGCGACTCGCCGGACGGGTCGATCCGGGTTCGCGACGCCGGCTCCCAGGGCGGCGCCGGTGGTGAAGGCGGCGCCGGCGGCGAAGGCGGCGAAGGCGGCCAGGGCGGCGAAGGCGGCCAGGGCGGCGAAGGCGGCCAGGGCGGCGAAGGCGGCGCCGGTGGCCAGGGCGGCGAAGGCGGCCAGGGCGGCGAAGGTGGCGCCGGTGGCCAGGGCGGCCAGGGCGGCGAAGGCGGCCAGGGCGGCGCCGGCGGTCAGGGCGGCCAGGGCGGCGAGGGCGGCCAGGGCGGCGACGTCCCGCCTCCGCCGATGCCCCGCGGCGACGACACCTGCCGCGAGCTGAACCAGTGCGTCTCCCGCTGCGGCGGCCGCGCGGCCTGCGAGGCCGTCTGCATCGAGGCGTCCTCCCCCGCGGCCTACGAGCTGTTCCTCGACGCCCGGCAGTGCGTGTCCGGCGCCGAGTGCGCGCCCGGCGACTCCGGATGCGTCCAGGCGGCCTGCGGCGACGAGCTGCGCGCCTGCGCCGGCGACGCCGAGCAGCCCCGCGACGCCACCTGCGAGGACGTGATCATCTGCGTCGTCGAGTGCGGCGGCGACCGCGCCTGCGAGGACGACTGCGCCGACGCGGCGACGCCCCGCGCGGCCGACCTGTACGCCGCCGCGCGCGAGTGCGTCGACGCCGCGGGCTGCGGCCTGCAGGACGCGGCCTGCGTGCAGGAGGAGTGCGGCGGCGAGCTCGCGCTCTGCCTCGGCCAGGAGCCGCCCGCCGGCGACCTGGACTGCACCGACCTCGATCTGTGCATCGCGCGATGCGAGGACGACGCCGCCTGCGAGCGCGAGTGCCGCGACTCGGCCCAGGCCCAGGCCCTGCGGGACTACGACGCCGTCCTCGGCTGCGCCGAGGACAACGACTGCCTGAGCGACGACGGCGTCGACCCGGCCTGCTTCAACGACAACTGCGCCGCGGAGCGCGACGCCTGCTTCGGCCCGCCCGCCGTGCCGATGGGCCGCGCGACCTGCGGCGAGCTGAACCAGTGCCTCACCGAGTGCGGCGAGGCCGACCCCGACTGCCAGCGCGACTGCATCACCGACGCGTCGCCGCAGGCCTACCAGCGCCTCGTCGACGCCGTGACGTGCATCAACGAGTCGGGCTGCCTGCCCGGCGACGGCCAGTGCATCGGCGAGGCGTGCGGAGACGAGATCGACGCGTGCCTCGGCGGCGGCCCCGCCCCGGGACCGCTCGACTGTGCCGGCTTCAACGACTGCCTCGGCGAGTGCGGCGACGACGAGGCCTGCCAGCAGGCGTGCATCGACGACTCCGACCCCGAGGCGCTCGAGCAGTTCGGCGCCATCCTGCAGTGCGTCGAGGACAACGGCTGCGTCGACGACGAAGGCTTCCTCGACGAGGCCTGCTACTTCGAGAACTGTGGCGCCGAGGCCGAGGCCTGCTTCGGCACACCGGCCGAGCCCCGCGGCGGCGCCTCCTGCGGCGAGCTGAACCAGTGCCTGGGCTTCTGCGCCGGCGACGACGCCTGCGTGAACGACTGCGTGGCGGCGTCCTCGCCCGAAGGCCTGGCACTGCTCGAGCAGGCCATCGTGTGCATCGAGGAGTCGGGCTGTGCCGAGGACGACGGCGAGTGCATCGAGCAGACCTGCGGCGAGGCGATCGACAGCTGCCTGAACCACGTGCCGCCGCCCCCGGTGGCGCTGGACTGCGCCGGCCTGAACGACTGCGTCGGCGGGTGCGCCGACCAGGCGTGCGCCGACGCCTGTCGCGAGGACGCCACGCCCGAAGGCCTCGCCGCCTACGACGCGATCTTCGCGTGCGTCGAGGAGAACGGGTGCATCGACGACGAGGGTTTCCTCGACGAAGCCTGCTACGAGGAGAACTGCCTCGCCGAAGCCGAGGCGTGCTTCGGGCCCACGCCCGAGCCGCGCGGCCAGGCGTCCTGCGGCGTGTTCAACGAGTGCCTCACCCTGTGCGGCGACGACGGCGGCTGCCAGCGCCGGTGCATCGAGGCGGCGTCGCCCCAGGCGTTCGACCTCTTCGTGACCGCGGTGGAGTGCATCCAGGGCTCCGGCTGCGCGGAGGACGACGGCGCCTGCATCGAGCGCGTCTGCGGCGACGACATCGCCGCCTGCCTCGATCAGGACCGCCCCGCGCTGACCTGCGGGCAGCTCGATGGCTGCTTCGGCCGGTGCGGGGACGACCAGGCCTGCGCGGCGCGCTGCGAAGAGCAGGCCGATCCGGCGGCGATCGATGCCTATGCGGCCATCTTCGCGTGCATCGACGAGAACGGCTGCGTCGACGATGCCGGCAACTTCGATCAGGCCTGCTACGAGGCCAACTGCGTCGAGGAGTCCGAGGCCTGCTTCGGTCCGGCGCCGGAGCCGCAGGGCGACGCGACCTGCGCCGAGCTCAACGACTGCCTGACGTTCTGCGTCGACGACTTCGACTGCCAGCGCGCCTGCATCGTGGCCGCCTCGCCGGAAGGCTACGACCAGCTCGCCGCGGCCGCCGCCTGCATCGACGAATCCGGCTGCGATCCCGCCGACGGCGAGTGCATCGACGACGCCTGCGGCGAGGCCATCGCCGCCTGCCTCGGCGAGTGATTCTCCCGCCCGCCCCGAAGAAAAACGACACGCCCGCGTAAGATTCTCCGCAAAGCCGCCCACGGGCGGCGTCCCTCCGAGCGGACCCCGCAAGCACAACGTCCGTCCGCTCCGCGGACCCCATCGCGAGGTGTGTTCATGTCTCTCTTCCGTCCCATCGGTCGCATCGCACTGGCCGCCGTCCTGTTCGGCGGCGCCGCGCACGCCGGCAATCCGCCCGCCGGCGGGGCCACCCGCGCCACGACCGCCGCCAAGACGCCCATCGCCGCCGCCGCCGTCGCGGCGACGTTCGACTGCCGTGTCGATCCGGCGGCGCCGCCGGCCTCGCAGGACATCTTCCAGGCCACGCGCTTCGAGATCGCCCACAAGACGGGCACGCTGCCCAAGGGCAAGAAGATCGCCGTGCGGCTCGGGATACACCCCACCGCGCCGGTGACCACCACCTTCTGCTCGGATGGCTTCGGCCGCACCAAGAAGCAGGAGGCGAAATCGGTGGTGATCGCGCCGCCGATCACGGACTCGAGCTACATCTGGCAGTGCAACGCGCGCCTCACCAGCGAGGCGTGCGATCCGCCCCCGGCCGTGCCGCGCTGATTCGACCCGCCCTCACTCGAACGTGCCGCGCACCCGCAGGTCGATCTCCTCGCCCGTCGCCTCGTCCATCGCCCGGGCCGACAGCTCGAAGGCGCCGGGCAGCGAGAACGCGTCGATCTCCACGGTGCCGACGGTGATCTCCACGTTGTCCTCGCCGTTCTCGAGCTTGACGGGGTGGTCGAGGTCGACGCGGTAGGGCAGGTCGAAGGCGCGCTCGGCGAAGTCCTCGAGCTTGAAGTACCAGGGCTCGCCCTCGTGGGTGAACAGCACCTCGAGGTCGCCCGGATCGCCGCCGCCCTTCGTCGCCAGCCAGGCCCAGGCGTCGCGCGCGTCGAAGATGAAGGCGTCGCCCTCGACGACCGCCCCGCCCGTGACGTGGGCCGTCGTCGTCAGCGCGCTGAGGCCGTGCTCGTCGGCGACGCAGACGAAGATGCGGTCGCAGCTCTCCCCGGCCTGCGCGCAGACCGCCGCGGCGCGGGCGATCGGCGCCCGCGGCGATCCGGCGGCCTGGCCGTCGCGGATGGCCGCGCACGCCGTCGTGTCGTCGCTGATGCCCAGGTGCTCCGGACAGCGAGTGCCATACGTCGCCGCGAGGGCGGCGCAGTCGATGTCGCGCGGCGGCGGCGCGCCGCTGTCGCCCGGCGGCGCGGCGTCGAAGGTCAGCGGCGCCGCGTCGGGCGCGGCGTCGGCGGCGCCGCTCCCGCCGTCGTCGCAAGCGGCGAGCCCGGCGGCGACGAGGAGGCACGCGAGGCGGAGCGTCTTCTGGTCGTCGTGCATCTGCGGATGATAACCGCACACGGCCCGCCGGCGCGCATCGCCGTTGCCGGCCGGCGCTGATTACCAGCCGATGTCGCTCGGCGGCCAGGCGCGCGTGACGGCGCGCGTCGCCTCGCTCACGGGGAAGCCCCAGTGGGCGATGAGCGGCGCGAAGTCGACCTCGTAGGCGCGGCTCAGGTTCTCGACCCAGTACGCGATGCGCGTGGCGTCGTCGCCGGCCTGCCGGCCCATCGCCCGGTCGGCCGCGGCCCGCGTCATGAAGCGCTCCATGCCTTCCCAGCCGTACCGCGACCAGATGAGCTCGAGGCAGCCCAGCAGGATGAACGGGTCGCGCCGCAGCTGCCCGATGTCGGGCGCCGCCTGCGCGTGGTAGGCGTGTCCCGCCGCGAACAGATCCGCGCCCATCTGCGGCGCCCAGTCCCAGCCGTTCTGCCGATAGCTGAACAGACCGAAGACGTTGGGCCACACCTCGCCGGTGCCGTCGGCGACGAACAGATCGCCGCAGGCCGCGGCGTGCATGTTGTGTCCCTGCTCGTGGGCGATGCCCCAGCCCGGGTGTCCCTCGGCGTTCAGCCGCGCGATGATCTCGGCGCGCGCGGCCTCGACCTTGTAGACGATGGGGTTGCCGGAGTGCATCCACCACGGCGCGTCCGGCGCGTCCTCGCCGATGATCCAGACCTTCGCGCCGCCGAACGGCGCGTGGCCCCCGGCCAGCGCGCGCTCCGCCTCGTACAGCGCGTCGAGCGCCTCGAGCGCGCCGGCGGGGTCGTCGAGCAGCGTCCAGTCGTCCGTCGGCAGCGACAGACCCATGTGCCGCCCTTCGATGACATAGAGCGCCCGCCCGCCCGACCCGGCGAGCACCTTCACGCGCCCGACGTCGGTGTCGGCGGCGCGCAGGACCACCAGGTCGAGCGGCTGCCACTCGTCGAGCGGGCGGATGTCATAGGCAGGCATGGCGGGGGTGCCCGCGGGCGCCCCCGGATCGGAGATGGCCCCGTCCCGGACGTCGAAGCCGAGCCGGGCCCCGAGGCGCTGGACCGGGTAGCGCGCGGCGTCGGGATCGGCGTTGCTGCCGCGCCAGCTCCAGCCGAGGCCGAGGGCGAGCAGGCCGCCGCCGCCGCGCACCCAGGCGTCGAGCGCCGCGAGCTCCGCGTCGCCGACCTCGCCCCAGGGGTTGCCGAGGACGAGCGCGTCGACGCCGGCCAGCGCGGCGGCGTCGAGCGGGCCGTCCAGCGACACGACGCGCACGCCGGCCGCCTCGAGCGCGCGGCGCACCGCCGGCGAGAACCCGTCGGGCCGCAGCCACTCGCCGTGCCCGGTGGCGAAGCCGAGCCGCGCGCCGCCGCCGAGCAGCCACGTGACCAGGCGCTGGCGGAAGGCGTCGTTGTCGACGCGCCCGTCGCCGCCGCCGCCGAACGCGCCCTCGTGGCCGGCCCAGACGACGACCCGACCGGCGCCGACGAGGCCCAGCCAGCCGGGCGCGGGCAGCGTCCCCGCGAGGCCGGCGACGTCGCCGCCCGTCGCCCGCGGCGAGCCCCAGACGAGCGGCACGTATGTGGCGCGGTCGGCCTCGACGCGGCTCATCAGCAGGTCGAAGTGGACGCGCTGCAGCCCGTCCGTGAGGGCGGCGCGCGCCGCGGCGCACGGTGCGCACGACGGGCGCTCGACCGGGGGCACGAACGCGTCGGGGTCGACGGGCGGCGCCGCGTCGGCGGTGGCGCCGTCCGGACGCTCGACCGCGCCGTCAGGCGCTTCGATCGCGCCGTCGCCGACCGCGCCGTCGCTGCCGATCGCGCCGTCGGGCGCCTCGACCGCGCCGTCGCCGGCGACCGCGCCATCGCGCGAGCCGTCCCCCGACCCGCCGCCGGCGCACCCCGCCAGCACGACCATCCATCCCCAGAGCCACCGCCGCATCGCGCCTCGACCCCGCCCAACGTTGCTGCGGGGACCTTCGCACACTCGGCGTCGCCCCCGCGACCGTCCGCCGCGTCCGAGCGCTGGTGTCCGCGCCCGCAATCGTGTGTAGTGGTGCGCACGGAGGGGGTCATGCGCCGCAGTTTCCTGATCATCGCATTGACGTGTCTCGCGGCCGGCGGTTGCGGCGGGGCCGACGACGAGGCCGAGGCCGCCGCGCCGGACGCCGCCGCCGAGGCGCCCGACGCCGCCGCCGTGACGCCCGACGCCGCCGCCGCGACGCCCGACGCCGGCGCGCGGGCCGCCGACGGCGCCCCCGATCCGGCGGACGCGGCGCCCGACGCGTCCCCCTGGCCCACGTGCGACGGCGATCCCTTCGTCCCCGTCCAGGAGCGCGTCCAGCTCGACGAGGGCGGCCTGCGCTACCAGGCGCTCGACGGCAACATGAACCCGTTCGCGGCGGTCATCATCGAGATCCGCGACGCGGGCGGCGCCGTCGGCCCGGGCGCCTACGACCTGACCGGCACCAACTACGAAGACTGCCAGGTCTGTGTCACCGGCCTGCGCGAGTGCGACCCGCAGGAGGGCTGTCGCAAGGTCTTCTACCCGCGCGCCGGCACCGTCGTGATCGACGCGCTCGAGGAGGTCGGCGGGCGCTTCGTCGCCACGCTGCACGGCCTCGAGCTCGAACAGGTGACGATCGATCGCGCGACGCGGCGCTCCACGCCGGTCGCGCGCGGCGATCGCTGGTGCAACCCCGAGCAGACGATCGACCAGGAGGTCCTCCCCCGGCCGGCCCGGCTCGGCGAGATCGTCACCGACTTCCGTCTGCAGAACTGCGCGTCCGAACGCATGGTCAGCCTGCACCGCCACGCCGCCAACGCGCTGGGCGTGTGGATCATCGCCAGCGCCGGCTGGTGCTCGGCCTGCGAGCAGTTCATCCCCCAGGCGCTGCAGGCCATGGACAACATCCAGCGCGACCGCGGCACGTTCTCCATCCGCCCCATGATCATCGTCGGCGAGGACAGCGCCTACGGTCGGCCGACGCTCGACTTCTGCCGCCGCTACGCCCGACACTTCGGCGCCGATCCCGAGCGCTTCTACATCGACCACGACGGCCAGGGCAGCTTCGCCACCACGTTCCAGCACATGTGGGCGTACTTCGGACCGAACGGCGAGTTCGGCCTGCCGTGGAACGCCGTCGTCCGCGGCCGCACCTTCGAGTACCTGCACTCGGACCGGTCGGGGCAGAGCGACCTGAACGAAGCCCTCAACGAGCTGCTGCGCCGCTGAATGCGTCCGCCGCGACACGGTCCAGGCAGACCCCTGTGACGCGCAGGTCCCACTTCGAAGCCGCCGGCGGCTGAAACCGCGTCTGGCGCGCGACGTGCAGCTGGCGTCGCCCCGCTTCGACGAGAGGGGGGCGCGTGGGGGGAGCGTTTGCTGCGTTTCGGATCGCCGTCGTGGCGTGGGCGCTGTCGGCGGGCTGCGCCGACGAGGGGGCGTCCGGGGCCGCCGGCGACGGCGGGCCGGCGGCAGGCGACGCGCAGGCGCCGGCCGACGACGCCGACGCGGCCGCCCGCGATGGCGCGCCGGTCGCCGCGGATGGCGGCGCGGCCACGGCGGATGGCGGCGCGCGCACGACGGATGGCGGCGTGGCCACCGCGGATGGCGGCGCGACCGACGGCGCGCCGCCGCTCGTAGACGATGCCGGGCGGCCGATCGAGGGCGACGCCGCGGTCGCGCCGCCCGACGGGACGGACGCTGCCGCCGGCGGGGACGCGGGGCCGACGCCACCCGGTCCGCTGCCCGACGGATTCGCCGCGCCGACCGACGATCCGTGCCGGACGCTCCGCCCGACGATCGTCGGCACGCCCGGCCCCGACCGGCTCGTCGGCACCAACGGACGGGACGTCATCTTCGGCGACGCGGGCGACGACGAGATCCACGGCAACGGCGGCGACGACGTGATCTGCGCCGGCGGCGGCGAGGACTTCGTGACCGGTGGCGACGGCGACGACTACATCGACGGCGGGTTCGGCCGCGACCGCCTCGAGGGCGGCGCGGGGCGCGACCTCCTGCACGGCCGCAGCGGCGGCGACCTGCTCCGCGGCGGACCCGGCAACGACGCCCTCTACGGCGATCTGCTCGACGACGAGATGTACGGCGACGACGGGAACGACCTGCTGGTCGGCGGGCACGGCATCGACGTGATGCACGGCGGCGAGGGCGACGACTGGCTGCGCGGCGACACGAACCGCGACGAGATCACCGGCGGCGCCGGCCGCGACACCGCCAGCTTCATGACCGCCACCCCCCCCGGCCAGGCGCTCGACGGTCTGCCGGCGGTCGAGGGCGTGGTCGTCGACAACCGCGACCCTGCGCGCGGGCGCGCCAGCGGCGACGGCGCCGGCGAGGCGCTCGTCGGTGTGGAGGTCGTGATCGGATCGGCCTTCGCCGACACCCTCCTCGACGGCCCGGGCACGCGGCACGAGCCGGGGGAGCCGGCGGACCGACCCGAGGGCCCGTTCGTGTTCCTCGCCACCGGCCCGCGGGACCTGGGCCTGGTCGTGCTCGGCAGCGACGGCGACGATCGCCTCGCCGTCTCGATCGTGCGCGGCGTCGCCGTGGTGCGCGCGACCGACGGCGCCGGGGTCTCGCCGGGACCCGGCTGCGTCGCCACCGCGAGCCCCGCCGAGGTCCGCTGCGTGCTCGAGGCCGAGCTGCGCTTCATCCTCGGCTACGGCGGCGCCGGCAACGACACGATCGCGCTCGAGGGCAACGGCTTCCCGCGCGAGATGACGGCTACGCTCGACGGCGGCGACGGCGACGACGTGCTCGGCGGGCACGCCGGCCAGGACATCCTCTTCGCGGGCCGGACGGGACGCGACCGGCTCAGCGGCGGTGACGGCGACGACGCGCTCCTCAGCGAGAGCCAGGACGCCGACGTGATGGACGCCGGCGCCGGCAACGACCAGCTCGTCAGCAACTACCCGTGCGCCGGCAACGAGTTCATCGGCGGTCCGGGCGTGGACGTCGGCGGCTTCGCCCGCGTCGGCACGCGTTTCGACAGCGCCGCGGAGCGCCGCCGCCAGCGCATCGAGGCCCAGATCGGCTTCCGCGCCTTCCAGCCGGCCTTCTGCGCGCGCGAGCAGGGCACGCGGCTCGCCGACGACATCGAGATCCTCGAGGGCGCCGGCGGCGACGACGAGCTGATCGGCAGCGAGGGCGACGACACCCTCTGGGGCTGGGGGGGCGACGACGTCATCCGCGGTCTCGGCGGCAACGACACGATCGAGGGCCACGAGGGCGACGACCGGATCTACGGCGGCGCCGGCCGCGACCGGCTGCGCGGCAACGGCGGCACCAACCTGCTGTACGCGCGCGACGGCGAGCGGGACGCGGAGTTGAGCTGCGGCGCCGGCGGCCGCGTCGAGCAGCGCGATCCCGAGGACCCCGCCGGTGAAGGCTGCCGCTGACGGCGTCCGTTGATGTCAGGATGAGATCCCGATCAGGAGCGCCGGCGCGAACACGTCGCTCTTCGCCGGATCGACGACGCCGCCGGTCTGGTGGTCTTCGTCGTGACCGTCCTCGGGTGCGCCAGACGGCGTAGTTGCCGAGGTTGAGGGGCGCGACCTCGAAGTGGACGCCCCAGCCGCAGTGGCGGTGAGAGTCGGCGGCGACGCCGAGCGTGAGCGATGGCATGACATCGCCGCTGGTACGCGGTTCGTCCCCGCCGACGGTCGCGCGTCAGGGCGCGGCAGGCCGGCGAGTCGTCTCCGGCGCCGCAGGTCGGGAAGGCGTTCGAGCGGACGAGCAGCTCGCGGCCGCTCGCCACGACCGTCGCGATGTCGCCCTGCAGGATGTCATCGGCCAGTCCGCGCAGGGCGCAGACCATCGCCCTCCTCGCGTCCTGCGGCTTCGTGGCGCGGTGGCACCGGGTCGAGAGGTCGAGCTCGGCGCCGTGTACCTTTCCGTGCAGGCGCCGACCGGCGCGCGGTCGCGGCGACGACCGTCTGGCTCGTGAGTCGGCGACCGGCGCGTGGGGGGTCTCATGCGCTTCTACGACCGCGAGGGGGCGGGCTTCACCGCGCGGGCGCCGACGACCCCGGGGGCGCGAATGATCGTGGCGAACGGCCGCGAGGCGCTGCCGTCGCGCCGACGCCGACGTGAGTCTCGCCATCACCGGCTGCCTGCGGCTGGCCGCCGCAGCGTCGGAGTCGCGCCTTCCGCTATCGTCGCCGCATGCGCCGCCTCCTCCTGCTCGCCCTCCTCGCCGCGCCCGCGCACGCCGCCGATCCCTGGACCGGCCGCCTCGCCGCGGTCGGCCACACCGTCGCGCGCGCCCCGCGCTTCGACGCCTGGCTCGACGGCGTCGCCCGCGCCGCGGGCGCAGCGGAGGCCGATCCGCAGGGGCGCGCACTCGTCGAGCAGGTCCGCGCCGTCGCCCGCGGGCCGTTCGCCTTCGATCCGTTCAGCGGCGCCGCGTGGAAGGCGCGCGGTGCGCGCGTCGAGGCGCCGAGCTGGTTCGCGCAGCGCGGCGGCCGGATCGTCGCCGCGGTGGTCGCCGCCGAGCCGGGCGCCGCCGCGCGCCTGGCCCCCGAGGCCCCGACGGCGCGCGTCGGCGAGGTGGACGTGCGCCGCCTCCCCGGCCTCCTCGTGACCGAGCGCGACGGCTACGTCGTCACCGCCGCCGACGAGCCGACGCTGAAGCGCGTGCTGGCCGCGCCCGCGACCACGCCCGACGAGTCGCTGTGCCCGCCCGGCGAGGCGGCGCTCGTGGTGCTCGGCGGGCCGCCGGGCCGGACGGTCGGCGACGGCGTCGGGAGCTGCGCCACGATCCGCCTCGAGGCGAAGCGCGCCGGCGTGGAGATGCGGGCCCGGGGCGCGGCGGCCGCCGGGCTCTCGCTCGTCCTCGCGCGCGAGCCCGCCGGCAAGGCGCCGCCGCTCGCCACGGCAGACGCGGTGGCGGTCGTGCGCGCGCGCCTCGCGCCCCCCGGCATCGGCCTGCTCCAGGCGGCGCTCCTGCAACGCGGCCTGCACCGCCTCGTCTTCGCCCGCACCATCGCCGACCGCTTCACCGGTGACGCGCACGTGGTCGTCGACCGCGACGGCGAGACGACCGCCGCCCTCCGCGTGCGAGACGCCGCCGCGGTGCGCGCCGCGCTCCCGGCGTCGCTCGTCGCGGAGACGAAGCCCCTATCCACCCGGATTCACGAGGATTTCGTCTTGCTCTCGACCCGCGCCGAGCCCCCGGTGGCCCAGGGCGCGCCGCCGGAGACGCCGGCGCTCCTGGTCGACGTCCGGCCGTCGGCGGCCCCGGCGGCGCTGTTCGAGGCGCTCCCCGATCTGCAGCCGTGGCTGCCCGCGCTGCGGCGGATCGAACGCCTCCGGCTGGCGGTGACGACGGGCGACGTGCTGACCGTGACGGTGGACGTCAGCGGGTACTGAGGGCGACCTCGGGGAAGCGCGCCTTCTCGGCGCCATTGCGGACGATGGCGACGATCTGCGCCAGCTGCTCGAGCTTGAGGTCGTCGTTGGCGTAGATGATGGCCGCCTTCACGTCGGCGTGGGCGGCGCTCAGCGCGTCGAGCTTCTCGCCGAGGATGGTGAGGTCCAGGCCGTTGTCCTTCTCGCGGCGCGGGATGTTCGCGCGCTCGGCCGGGTCGAGGTCGTTGCCGTCGGGCCCCTGGACGGCGACCAGCATCCCGCGGCTGCCGATGCGGATGACCACCGCCGCCGGCGCCGGCGCCTTCGTCTCGGGGAGCTGCAGCGTGAACGGCAGCAGGCCGCGCTCGCCCGGCGCGCCGTTGCCGCGCCCCACCACGAGCGCGAACTTGCGGAAGCCTGCCTTGAAGCCGGAGTAGGCGAGGCGCGTGATCGTCTTCAGCGGGACGCTGCCGTCGAGCGCCAGCGCCAGCCGCGCGCTGCCGTCGCCGGACGCGGGGTCGAGCGCCGTCTTCAGCGTGCTGACCCACTCGCCGCCGCCGTCGGACTCGACCAGCGGCTCGTTGATCTTCACCGACGGCAGGCCGGGGATGACGCCCGCGCTCGTGGAGAGGCCCTCGGGACCCCCGGCGATGAAGGGGCTCTCCGCGAGGGTCAGCTCGGTGGTGACGACGGGCAGGACCGCCTGTCCGTCTTCGAGCATGCGCCCGAGCTTCTCGTCGAAGTCCGGCTCCCGGACCGGCGCCGCGTCGTCCGGCTTCGCGACTGTCTGCGGCTTCTCGCGCAGGACGAACCACCAGAGGGCGGCGCCGCCACCGGCGCCCACGACGACCAGCAGCAGCACGATGAGGACGACCCGGCCCGCGCCGCCGCTCGACCGGGGTCGCGGCTGGGGCGCGGAGCGCCGGGCGTCGGCGGGGGGACCGCTCGCCGTCGCGGACGCGCCGCCCCTCGGCGCCGCCGGACCGCCCTTCGGGGCCGGCGTGCGGCCCTCGAGCTCGTCGACGTCGGCGACCATGGTGCGCCGCGCCTGGTCCTCGCTGCCGGGCGGCGCGCCATAGCGCCGTTTGGGCTTGGGGGTCTCCTCGGCGACGGGGGGCGGCGGCTCGGCCGGCAGCGGGCGCTCGGCCGCGCGGACCGCCGCCGAGAGGTCCTTGCCCAGCATCGCGGTCGGCTCGAGGACCTCGCCCGGGCCGATGGGATCGCCCGCGGCGCCGCCCGCCTCGGCCGAGGACAGGTCGAGGATCTTGGTGCCGTAGCTGCCGCCCGGCGGCGGGCCCACCGCGGCCGCCACCGGCCGCTCGGCGGGCGCCGGATCCGGCGCGGCCTCGGCGGCCTCGCGCCGGGACTTTCGCGCTTCGAGCTGCTCGCGGACGGCCGCCGCGAGGCCGTCGAAGGCGCGCGTCGAGACGATGCCGGACTCGGCGGCTTCCTGCGGGAGCGCGACCGTCTCGGCGGGCTCGGGGGCCTCGTGACCGACCTCGTCGCCCGCGGCCGCGTAGTCGTCGAGCGGACCGCCGCACTGCGGACAGGACATGCCGCGTCCGGCCGACTCCTCGTCGACCTCGAACAGCAGCTCACACTGGAAACACGCCTTGTATGCCACTCTGGACCGGTCGGGCGGGCAAATACCGGGCGGGAATGTAGCACACGGGGGCGAGCCCCCCAACTTCCGACGCGCCACCCGTTGCGCCCTCGTCGTGTCGTCCTTACTGTGCCGGTCGATCCTGACCGGCGGTCAGGAGTGGAGCCGTGGCGGTGACTTTCGGGGATCGGAGAGGTGGGAGCGGCGCCTTGGGGCGGGTCTGGGACGCGATGCGCCCGCCGCCGGGGACGCTGGTGCTGGTCGGCGTCACCGCCGCCCTGACCGCCATCGGTGTGTGGGGCGACTTCCACCAGCGGCTGGTGGTCGACGGCGGGTCCCCGGTGCCCGTGCCGGCGCTGTTCACCAACGCCTTCGTCAACCTGGGCTTCTCGCCCTTCCCGCTCATCGTGTTCGCGCTGCTCGCCGCGTACTTTCAGCAGGACCTCGTCCGTTGGCTCTGGTACCGACGCCGCGCGCAGCTCATCGCGACGGTGGTCGGCGCGTTCGTGGCCCTCTACCTGGTCAATCGCTTCGTGCTCCCCGGCTTCTGGGGCCTCGCCACCTCGGTGGTCGTGTTGTCGTGGTTCGGCACCGCCGTCGAGCGGCGGTGGGGCGCCCAGCGTCTGCTGCTCTTCTCCTTCTGGGTGATGCTGGCGACGAACCTCGTCGCCGGCCTCGTCCTCTACCTGTGGCCCGCCTCGTCGGGTGCGCTCGCCACGCGCGACGCGGGCCTGCCCATCGGCGACAGCGCGCTGACGACCGCGCTGCTCACCGCCTGGGTGGCCATGCTCGGCCGCCAACGCCTGGCCCTGCTGCGCATCGAGGCCTACAAGCTCGTCTGGGTGCTCGTGGCATTCGGCGTGCTCGAGTTCCTGTTCGTCAGTCGGGCGGTCGGCCTCTACACCCTCGCCGGCGTGGGCGTCGCCCGCCTGCTCATCGGCGGCACGTGGCGCCCCGACCGCTGGTACAACGAGTTCCGCCTCTGGCGGCTCCGCCGCCGCAACGCCCGCCGCCGCGCCGAGTTCAAGGTCATCCCGGGGGACAAGGGGCGCGACCGCCCCACGTTCCACCGCCAGGGCATGGAGCCTTCGTGAAAACCTGCCGCATCTGCCGCCGCCCCGTGGCGCCCCGCGCCGAGAACCCCGCCTTTCCACTCTGCAGCGAGCGCTGCCGCATGGTCGATCTCGGCCGCTGGATGGTGGGCGACTACGTCGTCTCGTCCCCCCTCCCCGACGGCCAGGAGCCCCTGCCCCGGCGCGACGACGACGACGACCCGGACGCTCGCGGCTGACCGCGGTCGCGAGGGACTTGGTTTTGGCGTCGGACCGTGTGTTAGCATGCGCGGGAAAAGGTCAACGGGAGCGCCCGAGGGGCTCATGAAGAGGCAGGCGCTCGCCGCGCTGGCGGTCGCGTCGCTCACCGGGGGGGGCGTCGCGAGGGCCCAGCCGGCGCAGGCCGGTGGACCGGCGCCTTCGTCGTCCCCCGCCGAGTCGAGCCCCGCCCGGCGCGCCTACCTCGCCGGCGTCGAGCACTTCCGCGAGAAGCGCTACAGCGACGCCATCGCCGAGTTCAACAAGGCCTACCGGATCGACCCGAACCCCGTGCTGGTCTTCAATATGGCCCGCGCCTTCGAGGAGCTGAAGGACTACGGCCCCGCGGTCGAGTTCTACAAGAAGTACCTCGAGATGGCGCCCCAGGCCGAGGACCGCCCGCAGGTGGAGGCGACCATCCGCACGCTCGAGCTGCTGCGCGAGCGCGCCCGCGCCGAGGCGCGCGTCCCCCTCGCCGTCACGTCGAAGCCCGACGGCGCGCGCGTGCTGGTCGACGGCCAGGAGGCGGGGCTGACGCCGCTCCAGGTCGAGCTCGCCCCCGGCAACCACTTCCTCACCCTCGAGAAGCAGGGCTACACACGCGCCTCGGCAGAGGTGACGATCGAGCCTGACACGCCGGCGCGCCGCGAGGTCCAGCTCGTGCCCATGCCCGGCGGGGTGGCCGACGCCGAAGCGCCCGACCGCACGTGGGCCTGGGTGGCGCTCGGCGCCGGCGGGGCCATGCTCGCCGGCGGCGCGTTCTTCGGCATGCAGGCCCTCGACAAACACGGCGAGGCCGACGACCTCGCCGCGGGCGGCACCGCCGGCGACGCCGACGCGCTGCGCTCCCTCCAGGACGACGGCAGCCGCTACGCCCTCGTCGCCGACGGCCTCTACGCCGCGGGGGCGGCGGGCGTGATCGCCGGCGTGGTGATGCTCGTCACCGGCGGCGAAGAGGCGCCATGAACGAGCCGTCCCCCGTGCGCGGCGGCGATGCCGACTCCCTGATCGGCCTCACCGTCGATCACGGCCGCTACGAGATCGTCAAGCTGATCGGCGAAGGCGGCATGGGCCGCGTCTTCCAGGCGCGGCAGATCTCGATGAACCGCATGGTCGCGCTCAAGCTGCTGCGTGCGCAGCTCGCGACCGACCCGAACCTGCTCGCCCGCTTCGAGCAGGAGGCCCTGAGCGTCTCCAAGCTCCGGCACCCGAACACGATCACCGTCTACGACTACGGTCGCACCGAAGACGGCTACCTGTTCATCGCGATGGAGCTGCTCGGCGGACGCCCGCTGTCCCACGTCCTGCGCGAGGAGCGCCGCATCGCGCTGCCGCGCGCCCTGCACATCATGGAGCAGGTCGTGGGCGCGGTGGCCGAAGCCCACACGCTCGGCATCGTCCACCGCGACCTCAAGCCCGAGAACATCCAGCTCGACAAGGTCGCCACCGACCCCGACTTCGCCAAGGTGCTCGACTTCGGCATCGCCAAGATCATCCACGGCGAAGAACAGTCCAACGAGCAGCACAAGACGCTGACCATGGCGGGGGCGGTGTTCGGCACGCCGCACTACATGAGCCCCGAGCAGGTGCACGGCCTCAAGGTCGACCACCGCGCCGATCTCTATGCGCTCGGGGTGATCCTGTACGAGTTGCTGGCGGGCCGGCCGCCCTTCGACGGCGCCACGCCCATGGCGGTGATGATGGCGCAGGCGTCGAAGGTGCCGCCCGACATCCGGCAGGCGCACCCCGACGCCCCCGTCACCGAGACCGTCGCCGACCTGATCGCCGCCTGCCTCGTGAAGGACCGCGACCAGCGCATCCAGTCGGCCGCCGAGATGTTGGCGGCCCTGCGCCAGGCCAAGTACGAGGTGGGCGAGCTGGTGCCGCGGTCGGCGCTCGATCCGGCGCTGGTCTCCGGGGCGCTGCGCCGCCGCTCGTCGACGCCGAGCGCCGCGGTGCCCCCCACGCCGTCGCGCGAGGTCTCGGCGCCCTCACTCGACCCGCTCGAGCTCGATGAGGCGCCGGGGCGCATCCACCCGACGTCGACGTCGGGCGAGGTGGTGCCGCTCGAAGAGGCCGAGGCCCCGCCGCGCTCCCGCCGCGGCCTCTCGATCGCGTTGGCCGCGGGCGTGGTCGTCGCCGGCGTCGCCGCGTGGCTGGTGCTGAGCGGCGATCCGCCGAAGGCGACCACCGACTCGCCCCCCTCGGGCTCCGAGCCGGTCACGATCCAGATCAGCGGCGAGGTCCAGACCATCCGCTACCGCATCCGGACGACGCCGCCCGGAGCGCAGGTCACGCTCGGCGACAAGGTGCTGGGGACGACGCCGCTCGAGCACGCGTGGCCGGCGGGCGAGAAGCACGAGCTGAAGCTCACCCTCGCGGGCCACGAGGCGCTGTCGACGACGTTGCCCGGCGAGGGGCCGGGCGAGCAGACGCTCGACCTCACGCTGAAGGTGGCCCCGCCGGCGAGCGCCTGGTTCAAGGTCCGTTCGACGCCTCCGGGGGCCGAGGTCTACGACGGCGAGAAGCTCATCGGCACGACGCCGTTCGACTGGCGACCGGCCTCCGACGGCCGCAAGGTGGCGCTGCGCTTCGTGCGGGCGGGCTCCGAGAGCGCGACGCGCGAGGTGGCGCTCGTGGCGTCGGCCGACGGGGTGCCGGTCGACGTCGAGCTCCCGCAGGCCCGTGCGTTCCGGCCGCGGCTCGTGCCACCGCCGGCGCCCCCCTCGGCGCACAAGCCGCCGGCGCAGCGGCCGACGGTGCAGAACCACCCGACGCCGCCTCCGTCCGCGCCGAAGCCCGATCCGAAGCCGCCCACCTACGAAAAGCTGTGACGGCGGGCCGCCCGGCGGCGGTCGTCAGCGGCGGATGGCGATCCAGCGCGCCCAGAAGTAGGGATGGTGCCGGACGGGGCCGCCGGCCTTCGGATCGACAGGCTTCGCCATCTCGTCGCGCTGGAGGGTGCGCAGCGCCGTCTCGAGCTCGGCGCCGGACGCCACCTGGAACGCGAGCGCACCCGCCACCTCGGCGTCGGCGGGGCTGCCGTCGCGGGTGACGGCCAGCACGATCTCGCCGAGGCCCGCATGCCAGGCGGCGGCAGCCAGGCGGCGCAGGCCGTCGCCGCTCTCAGCTTCGATGTCGCCGAGCGTCGGGCGCGTCGCCAGCAGGCCGTCGGCGCCCACGGGGAGCGCAGCGAGGTCGGCGGGGGTGATGCGCCCCGGCGCCGCGCCGCCGCCCGCGGGCGCGACGAGGACGTCGCCGGTCGAAACGTCGACGGGGGTGCCCAGGTGAACGTAGGTGTGCTCGGCGAGCGCACGGGCGAAGGCGCCGCGGCCCGCCTCGGCGCCGCCGAACGCGGTGAACGACGGCGCGGCCTTCTCGAACGCCGCGCCGACCGCCTGGGCCTCGGCGACGGCGTCCGCGCCGCCGCACGGCTGGTAGCCGCCCACGCCCGCGCAGGTCGTGCCCTCGGGCAGCGGGCCCACGAACGCGTAGCGCTTGGCGGGCTGGCCGCTGCGGGGTCCCGCGGGGGCGTCGGCGAGCAGGCGCGTCTCCACCGCCCACTTCGACGCCACGAACACCGGTGTCTTGCCGGCCTCGCGCCGGCCGGGCGCCTCGAGGACGAGCGCCGCGAACGGCAGGCGCACGAGCGGTCCGTCCGGGAACACCACCAGCCGCGTGAACGGCGCCGCCGTCAGCTTCGCCGCGAGCTTCTTGTCCTTCGTGAACGGCAACAGCGTCTCGACCGGGGCGGAGAGCGCGTCCCAGTCGGCCTCGTTCGGATCGGTGGGACGGCCCTTCTGGAGCGCCGGCCAGGCGGTGGGGGGATCGGCCACGGCGCCGACCGCCGACTTCACCGCCCCCGCCAGCGCGGCGCTGCCCGGCAGCGCGTAGCTCGCGGGCGCGGCGTCCCCGGCGGCCCAGAGCCACAGGTGGCTCGCCGCGTCGCCCACCGCGTAGTAGAGGCGGACCTCGCCGTCGCGCGGCGCCAGGGCCCCGGCCGGGCTCGGCATCGGCGTCAGCCAGCCGTCCCACGCCGGCGTCTGCACGCGCTGGTCGCGGTCGAGGCGCGACCGCTCGGCGAAGGCGTCGTTGAAGCCCTTGCCGGCGGCGACGCGGTCGGTGCCCTCAACGGCGGCGTCGGACAGCACGGCGCGCAGCCCTTCGGCCCGCGCCGTCGCCGCCCGGAGGCCGAGCTCCGAGGCCGGCGCCCGGCTGGCGTGGGCCAGGCCCGGCGACGCGGGCGCGGCGGCGCGGCGGCGCTCCCACAGCGCGATCGACAGCGCCGCCTGACGGTTGACGTCGGCGGCCTTGCGGTCGCGATCGGCCGCCTGGAGCAGCGCCTCGGGCGCCTGTCGACCAACGGACGAAATGTCGAGTGGCTGCGCGAGGTTGCGCAGGTCCAGCGTCACGCCCCGCGCCGAGGCGTCGCCCAGCGCGTCGCCCCAGAAGTCGATGGCCTGGCGCCACGCCCCGGCGGCTTCGGCGGGGCGGCCCTCGCGTAGCGCGATCTCGCCGTCGAGCGCGTGCACCCGCCACGCGAGCGCAGGATCGGCGTGCTCGAGCATCAGCGCGCGGGCCGGTGCGAGCACCTGCCGCGCCCGGGTGGGGTCGCTCTTGCCGAGGTACGCCGCCGTCAGGCACGTGGACCCGACGATCTGCGCCGTCCGCAGGTGCGGCAGCGACATGCCCGGCACCGTCGCGAGGCCCGTGATGGCCTCGTCGAAGCGGCCGGCGGCGGTGAGGGCGCAGCCACGGTGCACCGACGCGAGGCGCGCCGCCTCCCCCTCACCCTCGAAGCGCGCGAGCCCCTCGGCCGCCTCGGCCGCCCGGCCTGCCTCGACCCGCGCCTGCGCCAGCAGGCGCGCCGTCTCGAGCGACGGGTCGACCCCGAAGGCGAACTCGAGCCGGCGCAGCGCCTCTTCGCGGTAGCCGCCGGCCTCGAGCGCGAGCGCCGCCAGCCGGTGCAGCGCGCCACGCATCGACGCGGGCGCGTCCTTCACGTCGCGCAAGATGGTCAGCGCGTGGTTCGCGTCGGCGAAGGCCGGCGCGGGCTGGCCCCGGCGCAGGCGGATCCAGCCCTTCACGCCGTAGTTGCGCGCCCGATCGAGGGCATCGCCGGCGACGAGCGCCGCCTTCGCCTCGTCGGTCGCCGCCAGCGCCTCGTCGAGCGCGCCCTCGGCCAGCCGCGTCTCCGCGAGGGTGACGAGCACCCTCGTGGCCGCGGCCCCGTCGACGAGCTCGCTGCCGTAGATCGCGCGCGCCTCGTCGTAGGCCGCGCGCGCCGTCTCGAAGCGGCCGCGCCGCCGCTCGACGTCGCCGGTCGCGACGCGCGAGTCGGCCAGCGCCCGCCGGAGGGTGAGCCGCGCCGCGGTGCGCTCGGCGGCCACCGTGTATCGCGCCACGGCCTCCGGCGCCTGGATCGCGGCCAGGATCGCCTCGCCCTCGCCCCGGTAGCGCAGGGCCGTCTCGAGGTGCCCGGCCTGGGCCTCGGCGGTGCCGGCCTGCGTGAACGCCGTCGCCGCGCGGCCGAGCGTCCGCAGGCTGCGCGCGTCGCTGAGCGCGCCGCCGAGCGATCGCAGCTCCCGCGTATACGCGATCGCATCGGCGAGCGTGCCGTCGCCGAGGTGCGCTTCGACCATCTGCTCGAGCACGAGCGCGGTGAAGAACGCCTTCTGGAGGGGGCGGACGGCCTGCAGCACGCGCACGCGCGCCATGCGCTCGCCGGGGAAGTCGCCCATCCAGTGCGCCGCGTTGGCGACGCCGTTCTGGATCATCACCGTGAAGATCGTCGCCCCGCGCGCGCCGATGGCCACCTGCAGGGCCTGCTCCAGCTGGGCGCGCGCCCCCGGCAGGTCGCCGGCGAGACGGGCGTCGAGCCCCGCGTCGAGCAGCTGCTCGACCTGCGGCAGGCCGTTGAGGGGCGCAGCGCCGCCGTGGTACTTCGCGAACGTCCGCCAAGGGCCGAGCTCGCCGGGCCCGAGCGCGAAGCCCTCGGCCACCGCGCGCGCCGTGTCGAGCAGCAGCGCCTTCTCGCGCTCGCCGCCGAGACGGCTGCCGGCGAGCTCAGCGCGGAAGAACAGGCCGTAGAACGCCGCCGCCGCCGCCTCCGGGTCCTCGACGGCCGCGAGGCGCGCCGCCAGCGGATCGCCGCTGCGCACCAGATCGATCATCTGCTGCTGCTTGTCGCGGGCGCGCTGGGCGAGCGGCTCGAGCTGACCGTTGGCCTCGCGGTCCAGCAGCAGGAGCGGGAGCACGTCGGGCGGCTCCGCGCCCTTGAGGGCCTCGGCGATGCGGGTCAGCCGCGGCCGGAGCGCGGACTTCTCGGCGTCGGGCACGCCCGTCGTCACGAGGTCGAAGACCATGCCGTAGAACCAGACGCGGGCGAAGTCGCCGTCCTTCCGGGCCAGCTCGCCGATGGCGTCGAGGTTGCCGCCGTCGGCCGCGCGCTTCAGGTCGAACGCGAAGTCGGTGTACGGCGCGGCGCCGGCGTGGGCGGGCGCCGCCTGGCCGCCCAACAGGAGGGCGGCCGCCAGGGCGAGCGCGCGGGGACTGAGGAGCATCGACGTCCCTCCATGGATCGATCCCCCTTAACACGGGCCCCGGGGGTCGTCAAAGCGCTGACCCGGGGGTCCCGTTGACACCGGAGGTGGCCTTTGCGAGCCTGCCGCCCATGGGCCGCCGGACGGACTTCGATCAGTTCAAGCGCGTCGTCGCCGAACGCTCGCGGGGCATCGCCGACCGCGCGCGCCAGGGGTTCTCCGAGGCCGGGGCTCCCGATCCCGGCGCGCCGGCATGGCTGGCCTGGGTCGTGGCGCGGCTGCCCGAGCGGGGGCGCGACGCGCTGCGGGCAGCGCTCGGCGACCGCGAGCGGCTCCAGAAGGCGCGGCAGGTGGCCGAGCAGGTCCGCCGCGAGCGCGAGGACCTGCGGCACCGCGAGGCGGCGCTCGACGCGGCACGCGGCGACCTCGACCGGGCCCGCGCCGCGCTCGAGGCGACGCGCTTCGAGCTCAAGGCGCGCGAGGCCGAGGCGGAGCGGCTGCTGGCCCGGGCGCGCCGCGCCGCGGCCGAGGCCGCCGTCGAGCGCCGTGTTCCGCTCGCCGACATCACCACCGATCCCGAGTCGCGGCCCCGCCCACTGCGCGGCGTGGCCCGCCTCGCCGCGAACATCAAGCGTTTCGGGCAGTTGCAGCCGATGGTCGTCACGCCCGACGGCGACGGCTGGCGCCTCGTCACCGGCTACCGCCGCCTCGCGGCGCTCAAGCGCGCCGGCATGACGCACGCCCTGGTGCGCGTCGTGCGCGACCTCGACCCGGGCACCGCCGCCGCGCTGTACGTGGCCGAGAACTGCCTGGTCGAGGGCGTGTCGCCCAACGCCGTCCGGCACCTCGCCGCGCGCCTGGGCGACGCGCCGGGCTTCGCAGACGTGCTCCCGCTCGTCTCGGCCGACGACGAGGCGGTCAGCGAGGACGTGTTCCTCGAGGACATGGCCGAGGACGCCCGGCACCATCTCGCCGAGGGCGCCGCGTGGGTGGCCGCCCTCCGGCCGCACTGGGGCGAGCTCGAGGCCGACGACCGCGCCGCGCTCGAGAAGCTCGTCACCTATTTCGCCCGCGTGGCGGCGCGCCTCCGGACGTGAGCCGCCGCGCCCGACTCGAGGCGCGGGCGCGCGCGCTGCGCGCCGCGCGCGCCTTCTTCGACGAACGTGGCTTCGTCGAGATCGAGGCGCCGATCATCGTCCGCTCGCCGGGCCTCGAACCGCACCTCGACCCGTTCGCCGTCGATGGCCACGCACACCGGCGCTGGCTGCACACGAGCCCGGAGTACGCCCTCAAGCGCCTGCTCGGCGAGCTCGGCTTCGAGCGGCTGTACGCGGTGGGGCCCTGCTTCCGCGACGAGCCGCCATCGAGCACCCACGCGCCCGAGTTCACGATGCTCGAGTGGTACGAGGTCGGCCTCGACCTCGCGGGGCTGATGGCCCAGACCGAGGCGATGCTGGCGGCGGTCTGCCGGGCGCTCCACGGCGGCACGGGCCTCACCTTCCGCGGGCGCGCCGTCTCGCTCGAGCCGCCGTTCGAGCGGCTGTCGATGCGCGAGGCGTTCCGCCTGCACGCCGGGGTCGACCCGTGGGAGCACCCGTTCGCCGACGACCTGCGCGCGGCCGGCCGCGCCGCCGGCGTCGACGTGCCCACCGACAGCCCGTGCTGGGACGACGTCTTCTTCCAGATCTTCTTGAATTCCGTGGAGCCGAAGCTCGGGCAGGACCGCCCGACGTTCCTGTACGGCTATCCGGCGAGCCAGGCGGCGCTCGCGCGGCTCAACACGCGGGATCCTTCGGTCGCGGAGCGGTTCGAGCTGTACGCGGGCGGCCTCGAGCTGGCCAACGCCTTCGACGAGCTGACCGATCCGGCCGAGCAGCGGCGGCGCTTCGAGGACGACCGGGATCATCGCCATCGCCTGCAGAAGCCGGTGCCGCCGATCGACGACGCGCTCGTCGGCGCCCTCGGGCGCATGCGTCCGACCGCGGGCATCGCCCTGGGCTTCGACCGGCTCGTGATGTTGCTCACCGGCGCCGAGCGCATCGACGAGGTGCGCGCGCAGCCCTGGGACGGTCCATGACGCCCGACGCCAACGGCCTCGTGTGGCTCGAGACCTGCGTCAGCACGAACGATCTGGCGCTGGCGGCCATCGATCGGCCCGAGGTGCGCGCCGTCGGGGCGGACCGGCAGACGGGCGGGCGCGGGCGACGCGGGCGCGCCTGGTTCTCGCCGCCGGGCGCCGGCCTGTACCTCTCGTGGATCGCGCGGCCGGCGTTCGGCCCCGAGCGCGGGACGATCGTGCCGCTGCTGGCGGCGGTCGCGCTGGCCGAGGTCTGCGACCGGCTCGGCGCGCGGCCGATGCTGCTCTGGCCCAACGACCTGCTGCTGCGCGGGCGCAAGCTCGCCGGCATCCTCTGCGAGGCACGCATCGGTCCCGGGGCCTGGGCGGCGGTGGTCGGGGTGGGGCTCGACCTGCGCACGCCGCCGGAGGGCTTCCCGCCCGACGTGCCCGGCATCGCGCTCGACGCGCAGGTCGCCGACGTGCCCCCGGCCCGCGACGTCGCGCTGCGCGTGATCGAGGCGCTCGACGCGTGGCTCGCGCGGGCGACGGACGAGGGCGCGGCCCCCGTGATCCGGGCGTGGCTGGAGTACGGCCCGGCGCCCGGCACCCGGATGCGCCGCGGCGCGCTCGAAGGCACGTTCGCCGGGCTCGGACCCGACGGCGCGCTCCGCCTGCTCACCGAGGGCGGCGAGGTCCAGGTCCACACCGGTGAAGTCCAGATGGTCGACTGGCGGTGACGATGCTGCTCGCGATCGACGTCGGCAACTCGCACACGGTCATCGGCCTGTTCCAGGACGAGGCCCTGATCGACCACTGGCGCATCTCGACGGTCGCCGACCGCACGAGCGACGAGCTCAGCGTGATGCTGCGCGTCCTCATGGAGGGCCAGCCGGTGCAGGTCGGCGCGGCGATCGTGTCGAGCGTCGTGCCGCCGGTCACCGAGAACGTCGTGCACATGGTCGACCGCACGTTCGGCGCGCGGTGCCGCGTGGTGGGGCCCGGCCTGAAGACGGGCATGCCGATCCTCTACGACAACCCGCGCGAGGTCGGCGCCGACCGCATCGTCAACGCGGTGGCGGCGTACGAGCGCTTCCGCTGCGGGCTCGTCATCGTCGACTTCGGCACGGCGACGACGTTCGACGTGGTCACGCCGAAGGGCGAGTACCTCGGCGGCTGCATCTGCCCGGGCATCGGCATCTCCGCCGAGGCGCTGTTCCGCCACGCGGCGCGCCTGCCGCGCGTCGAGTTCGCCCGCCCGAAGAGCGTCGTCGGCCGCAACACGGTGAACGCGATTCAGTCCGGGCTCGTCTACGGCTACGTCGGCCTGGTCGACGGGCTGGTCGAGCGCATGCGTGAAGAGGTCGGCTTCGCGTGCAAGGTGGTGGCGACGGGCGGCTTTGCCGAGGTCATCGGCCGCGAGAGCCGCACGATCGAGCACATCGACGAGATGCTGACGCTGGTCGGCCTGCGCCTGCTGCACGAGCGCAACGCCGGATCCGCCTGAGAGGAGTCCCACGTGGCGCTGTCCGAAGATCGCCGGATCCCCGAGGAGAAGTTCCCCGAGAAGGTCCGCCGCTTCATCGCCGCCGACGCGACGCCGCAGCTCCGCATGATGTGCGCGCGCGGCATGGTGCCGATGCCGCCCGTCGTACAGGTGTCGGCGCTCTGCCACCTCGCCGCGCTCGGCGACGCGGAGCTGGCCCAGGCCGCGGCCGGGACGCTGCGCAACCAGCAGCGCAACGTGATGGTCGGGGTGGCGAAGGAGCCGCTGCTGCCCGCCGTGCTCGACTGGCTGGCGGACGTGTTCAGCGACGCGGACGACATGCTCGAGTCGGTCATCGTCAACAAGATGACCGACGACGAGACGGTCGCGCGCATCGCCCGCAGCGGGAACGAGCGCGTCACCGAGTCGGTGGCGCTGAACCAGGCGCGCCTCGTGCGCTCCGCGGCCATCGTCGAGGCCCTGTATTACAACCCGAACACCCGCGCATCGACGGCGGACCGTGTGGTCGACTTCGCGGCCCGCAGCGGCCTCGACCTGTCGCACCTGCCCGGGTTCGACGCGGTCCTGGCGGCCATCCGGGGCGAACAGACGCCATCGAAGACCGCCGAGGACGCCGCAAAGGCGGATCAGGCCTATCTCGAGGCCAAACAGGCGGTCGAGCAGATCGCGCAGAAGGCGACCGACGAGGAGCAGCTCCTCGACTCGCTGGCGGCGATCGACGAGCAGCCGGAGAGCGAGGCGACGAAGGAGAAGAAGTCGGCGGCAGGCCGCATCCGCGACCTGAGCGTGCCCCAGAAGGTGCGCCTCGCGCTCATGGGCAGCAAGGCCGAGCGCGCCATCCTCATCAAGGATTCCAACAAGCTCGTCTCGCGCGCGGTCATCACGAGCCCGGCGCTCGCCGACACCGAGGTGATGAGCTTCGCGAGCAACAAGGGTCTGCCCGAGGAGATCCTGGCCTACATCGCGAAGAACAAGAACTGGACGCGGCACTACAAGGTGCGGCTCAACCTCGTGATGAACCCGCGCACGCCGGTGGGCTTCGCGATGAACTTCCTGCGCCAGCTGCGGTCGAGCGACCTGCGCAACGTCTCGCGCAGCAAGAACGTCTCCGGCGCGATCTCGCGCGCCGCCAAGGAGATGGTGAAGGCGAAGACCTGAGGCTCAGACCGTCAACCCGCCGTCGACGTCGATGCAGCGGCCGGTGAAGTAATCGCACTCGATGATGAACTTCACGGCGGCGTAGATCTCCTCGGGCTTGCCGACGCGGCGCAGCGGCACGCCCTTCAGCATGCCTTCGAGCACCTCGGGCCGCATGCCGAGCAGGATGGGCGTCTCGACGAAGCCGGGGGCGATGGCGCCCACGCGAATGCCATACCGCGCAAGCTCGGTGGCCCAGATCTTGGTGTCGGCGACGAGGCCGGCCTTGGCCGCGGAGTAGTTGCTCTGCCCCACGTTGCCGTGGCGCGCGACGCTGCTGATGTTCACGACGACCGCGCCGCCGGACTCGTTGGCCACGACGTGCTTCGCCAGCTCGCGCGTGCAGAGGAACGGCCCCGTCAGATCGACGTCGATGACCTGCTGCCACTGCTTGAGGGTCATCGTCTTGATCGAGCCGTCCTTGTCCTTCTTCACGAGCAGGCCGTCACGGAAGATGCCCGCGTTGTTCACGAGGCCGTTGAGGCCGCCGAACGCCTGCCACGCCTCTTCGAAGAAGCGGACGACCTGCTCCTCGTTCGAGACGTCGACCTTCCAGGTGCGGATCTCGCCGGGCAGGCCCTTCGCGTCGTCGGCGAGGCTGGCGAGCCCCTCGTCGCCGATGTCGACCACCGCCACCTTCGCGCCGGCGCCGGCGAGGGCCAGCGTGAAGTGGCGCCCCATGCCGCTGGCGCCGCCGGTCACCACGATCCGCATGTCTTCGAGCTTCATCTCGACCTCCTCGGGCGTTCAGGTCCACGGTGCGAACGCGCGGGGAGATAGCACATTTCTCAGTGCGGCAGGTGGCGGAAACAGTCGAGATCGTGCGCGAGGACCACGGGCGTCTCGGGGTGGGCGGACTGGAAGTCGCGCAGACGGCCCCAGGTGGCGCGCAGCCACTCCTTCTGGAAGGTGGTGTAGCGCGCGAGGAGGCTGATGCGCCCCGTGCGCAGCTCGTCGGGGTGGTAGGCGGCGTCGCCCGCCATGAGCGCCGAGCGGCCGCTTTCGGGATCGGTGAGCAGGACCGCCACGCTGCCGGCCGTGTGTCCACGCGCGTCGAGCAGCACCACGCGGCCGTCACCGAACAGGTCGAGGTGCCCGGGGAACCCGTGGCGGTCCTCTTCTCTCAGCTGCACGGCGCGCGCCCGCCCCGACGCGTCGAGGCCCTTCAGATGGATGAAGCCGTGGTTCCGGCCGCGCCGGCGGCCGCTCGCGAGCTCGTCCTCGCGGGCGACGATCTCGGCGTTCGGGAAGTCGGCGAAGCCGCCGACGTGGTCCAGGTGCAGGTGCGTGGGGACGATGGCGGCGACGTCGGCGGGGTCGATGCCGCGGTCGGCCAGCTGGTCGACGACGGCCCGCGGCGGGTCGCGGCGGCGGTCGAGGCGGAAGGCGTACTGCCGGACGACGCCGAAGGCCGCCGCGGGGTCCTCGATCTCGGCGCGCGAGAAGCCGCAGTCGACGAGCACGTAACGCCCGTCCTCGCGCCGGATCACGGCCACGGTCATGGGGATGACCGTCCACGACCACCCGCCGCCGGGACGGAAGAGCCCCGCCGGCACCTTCATGTAGCCCGCCGTGAGGAAGATCAATTCTCGTCCCTGTCGACCCGCCGCAAAGCCGGCATCTCTTTGATGTAGATGTCGCGCTTGGCGAACGGAATCTCGATGCCCGCGTCGACGAACGCCTTGTACACGCGAGAGTTGAGGTCGTGCAGCACGCGGCCGCGGATGGGCGACTCTTCGATCCAGACGAGCAGCTCGAAGTCGAGCCCCGACTCGCCGAAGCGCCGGAAGCGCACGCGCGGCTCCGGCGTCGTCAGCACGCCCTTCACGCCGATCCAGCTGCGCAGCAACACCTGCTGAACGAGGTCGATGTCGACCCCGTACGCCACCGACACCTTCACTCGCACTCGCTGGCGCGGTGAAGGCCCCCCCATCTCGTTCACGATCTTCGAGTTCGCGATCACCGAGTTGGGGATGGTGATCTCCACGTCGTCGCGCGTCAGGACGCGCGTCGATCGCAACCCGATGCGCGTCACCTGCCCGCGCAGCGTGCCGTCCAGGACGATGTAGTCGCCCACCTTGTAGGGGGCGTCCGCCACGATGAAGATGCCGGAGAACAGGTTCGCCAGCGTGTCCTTGGCGGCGAAGCCGACGGCGATGCCGATGATGCCCGCCGAAGCCAGCCACGCCGTCAGGTTGATCTCCCAAGCCAGGAAGCTGAAGTAGATCGCCAGGCCGATGACCACCACCTTCGCCGCGATGTCGAAGAGCGGCAGCGTGCGCGGCTGGACCCATTGCGTGCGCGTGCTGAAGTGCTCGAGCAGCAGGGTGCCGATCCGCAGCACCGCGCCCGTCCAGACGAAGACCGCCATCGTGGCGAGGACGCCGGCGAGCAGGAACTCGAGGCGGGCCGACAGGCCGAACGCGAGGCTGGCGGCGTGGACGCCGACGAGGACGATGCTGACGCCCACCGGCCGGCGGAGCGCCTGCACGACCTGGTCGTCGAGGTCGGAGGCGGTGCGCTTCGTGACGAGGCGCACGAGCAGCTGCATGACGAAGCCGGCCAGCCACGCGATGAGCACTGAGGCGAGCACGATGAGCGCCGCCTGGACGTCGGGGCGCCGGCTGACGAGATCAACGAGGCCGTCCAGGGCGCTCATCGTCCGCCCAACCGACGCAGGAGCTTGGGCGTGAGCACCGCGTGCAGGCGGGCGCCGCCCCGCTCGAGGCGGTCGACGTCGAGCACCGCGAGGCCCGCCTTCTTCAGCTCGGTGACCGGCCGGGGCGCGTCGACGAGGTGCGCGACGAGCTCGTCGAGGTGCGGCGCATGCCCGCACAGCAGCGCCGTCTCGGTTTCGGGCTGCTTCAGCAGGGCCAGGACGTGCCACGCGAGGGCCGAGGGCACGAGCAGCTCGGTGATCTCGAGCTGCGACGGCCCCACGCCGAGCGCGGCCATCGCCAGATCGGCGGTCTGCCGCGCCCGGCGGTAGGGGCTCGACAGCACGCGGTCCGGCGGATCGATGATCGCCGCGAGGCCGAGCGCCGCGTCCCACGTCTTCTCACGACCCTCGTCGCTGAGATAGCGATCGGGATCGGCGGGGCACGCCGGGTCGTCGCGGTCGATCGCGATGCCGTGGCGCAGCAGGTAGAGCCACATCAGGGGGCCTCCGCGTCGCGCAGGACGAGGCGCCGGCCGAACGCCTGCTCGAACAGCTCGTGCTTGCGCGGGGCCGGGATGAGACGCTCGGTGGCGAGCCGGTGCAGGACGAGGCCCAGCTCGACGCAGTCGTCGGTCACGCGCACGCGCAGATCCTCGACGCGCTGGCGGTGGTCGGTGTCGAGCGCGTCGGCCACGCGCAGCAACGCGGCGAGGCGCGTGACCTGAGCCTGGCGCTCGGGCGAGAGCGTCGCGAACGTCTCGTGGCGCTTTGCGTCCGGCGCCGAGCGGCGGTGGGCGCGCACGAGCGCCGCCGCCATCTCGCGGTGGGGCGTGTCGAGGCCGGGGATGCGCCCGTTGCGCACGAGGTACTCGCCGTGCTTGTGGTGCGAGGGCCGATTGACGACCTCGCCCACGTCGTGCAGCACGGCGGCCACCTCGAGGACCGCCCCCAGCTCCTGGGGCAATCCGTGCACCGGCTCCAGCTGGTCGAAGAGCGTGCGCGCGAAGAGGCGCACCCGCTCGCCGTGGGTGGTGTCGTGGCCGAGGTGGTGGGCGAAGCCGAGCGCCGCGGCCACGAGGGCCTGCTCGCGGGCCTCGCCACCGACGCTGCCGGGCAACGACGCGGCGAGCTCGGTGAGGAGGCCGTCGCGGATGCCCACCCCCGGCGCGACCAGCCGCTCGAAGCCGAAGGCCTCCCCGGCGGCGAGCAGGACGAGCGCCGCGACGGCCATGACCTCGGCGCGGTCCTTCGACACGCCGTAGCGGGCCATGCGCGTCTCGAGGTCGGCCTCGAGCAGCTTCGGCAGCTCCGCCTTGAGCTTCGCCAGGTCGAGCGACGGCAGGCCGCCCGCCCGCTCCCCGAAGAGCGACGCCAGCGCCTCGGGGTTGCCGCCGGTGGCGACCGCCTCGCCCTCGAGCGGACGCGGCAGCTTGTCGCGCAGCGTCTCGAGCAGCGCGCGCACGGAGCGGCGGACGGCGCGCGTCTCCTCTTCGCCGAGCGCGCCGGCGACGCCGAGCGTCTCCATCAGGCGCACGGTGCCGATGGCGAGCGTCCGGCTCTTCCAGCGCTTGTTGGCGGTGCGCCAGCTCACCTCGAGGCTGCCGCCGCCGAGATCGAGCATGACCGCGGGCGGCGCGCGCTCGCCGAAGGCCGACTGCACGGCGCGGCGCACGAGGCGCGCCTCCTCGGCGGCGTCGATCACCTCGAGCTCGATGCCGGTCTCGTGGAAGAGCCGGTGGATGAGGAGCTCGCGGTTCTCGGCGGTGCGCAGCGCGCTGGTGCCGACCGCGCGGTACCGCTGCACGCCGTGGTGCGAGAAGCGGGTGGAGAAGCGCGCGAAGGCGCCGACGGCGGCCTCCATCGTGCCGCGATCGAGCTCGCCGCGGGTGAAGGCGCGGTGGCCGAGGCGCACCGGCACGCGCTCGGACTCGAGGCGCACGAGGCCGGCGCCGGGCGTCGCGGCGGCGATGGTCATGCGGATCGCGTTGGAACCGGCGTCGATCGCAGCGATCGGGACCGGGGCGGGAGCGTCGACGAGATCGGTCATCGGGGGCGGATCCTACACGAGCGCGGAGGCGCCGAGCGTGGCCCAGCAGCGGATGACACGCAGCAGGACGTCGGCGTCGTCGGCGGCGTAGGCCAGGGTGACGCCGCTCGTGCGCCGGGTGCCGGGCAGCAGCTCGGCGGCGTCGGCGCAGCCGGCGTTGGCGAGGCTGACCCGCAGCTCGAAGCGCGGCTCGGGGCGGAACGGCGCGAAGGCGCCGACGCGGGCGCGGGCGACGGCGCGCCGGGCGCCCTCGCGCACCAGCTCGCGGGCCTTCTTCGGCAGGAGCGTGCGCGCCGCGTAGCGGCCGAGCGCGTCCTTGACGGCGACCGTCTCGACGCCGCCGAAGCGCTTCGCCGCGCGCTCGCACACGTGCGCGTCGCCGGTGACGAGGCCCACCGGCACGCCGCGCAGGCCGAGGACGGCAGCGTTGATGGCCGCCTCGTCCCACTCCTCCTCGTTGACGCGCACGCGGGTGACGACGCGGCCGTCGTAGGTGTGGTCGAGGACGCTGCGACGGCTGCCCGCGCCGGCGTGGTAGCCGACGAAGAGCGCTACGCCGAAGCCGGCGTCGGCCCCGGCGACCATCGACAGCGGCTTGAGGGCGCCGGTGACGACCTCGGCGCGCGGGTCGAGCTCGTCGAGCACGAGGTTGCGCATGTCGCCGTGGGCGTCGTTGACGACGACGCCCTCGGCGCCGGCCTCGAAGGCGCCGGCGACGGCGGCGTTGGCCTCGCCGGTCATCCAGCGACGCGCCTGTTCGTAATCGTGGCCGGCGCGCCGCGTCTGGTCGACGTGCACGACGCCGGCGACGCCCTCGAGGTCGATGGAGACGTAGACCTTCACGAGACGCCGGGCCCGTTCATGGCGCGCCACTCTACGCGCGCGCACTGCCAGCGGAAAGCGGCATAGAATCGTCGGCATGTTCGCGGACATGCCCGGTGTGATCCCGGTGCGGCCACGGCCCGGCGATCCCTACGGCCTCGTGGCGCTCGGGGGGTCGCTCTCCCCCGAGACGGTGCTCGCCGCCTACCGCCAGGGGGTCTTCCCGTGGACGGGCGAGGATCCCATCCCGTGGTGCTCGCCCGATCCGCGCGCGGTGATCCTCCCCGGCGGCTTCCACGCATCGCGCAGCCTCGAAAAGACGAGGCGGCGCGGGCACTTGCGCGTCACGTGGGACAAGGACTTCGCGGCGGTCATCCGCGCGTGCGCCACCATCGCGCGCCGCCACGAGGCGGGCACCTGGATCGCGCCCAACGTCGTCGCCTGCTACTCGGCGCTCCACGCGCGGGGCGTCGCCCACAGCGTCGAGGTGTGGGCCGACGAGGCGCTCGTCGGCGGCCTGTACGGCCTCGTGATCAACGGCGTGTTCTGCGGCGAGTCGATGTTCTCGCGGGTCGACGACGCTTCGAAGCTGGCGCTCTGGCACGTGGCGGAGCGCGACTTCGCGTGGGTCGACTGCCAGGCGATGACGCCGCACCTGCGGCGGCTCGGCGCCGTCGCCGTGCCGCGCAGTCGCTATCACGAGATGGTGCGGGCGCGGGGCTAATCAGCCGCCGTCGGTCCCCTCGCAGCCCGCCCGGAAGTCCGGGTTCACGGTCTTCAAGGTCGAGACCAGCGTCGGGCAGTCGTCCTGCTGTTGGTTCACGATGGCCTGCAAGGCCGGGTTGTCTTCGCAGGTGGGGATGCACTGCGTGACGAAGGCATCGCGGTCGTCGAAGCCGGGGCAGAGCGCCGGCTGGCCGCTCGTCCCGCAGTCGAAGACGGTGTCGCAGGCCTGCTCGCAGGGGGAGCCGCCGCCACCCGCGCCACCCGCGCCACCCGCGCCACCCGCGCCACCCGCGCCACCCGCGCCGCCCGCGCCACCGGCGCCGCCTGCGCCCCCGGCGCCGCCCACGCCACCCGCGCCGCCTGCGCCACCCATGCCACCGGCGCCGCCCGCGCCACCGGCGCCGCCCGCGCCACCGGCGCCGCCGGCACCGCCCGCCCCACCGGCACCGCCGGCACCACCGGCGCCACCGGCACCGCCGGCCCCACCGGCGCCGTCATCGTCGTCGTCGTCGTCACAGCCCCACGCCGCCAGCGCCAGCACGAGCAGCGCCCACCGCAGTCCCGTCTTCATCGACTCTCCCTCTCCGTCGTCGACCCGCGGCCCGCATGACGCGAGCGCGGTCCCGTGCAAGCCGATGGCGCCGGGAGAGGCGGAGTTTCACGGCGCGGCCGCCGATCGCCGGCAGCCGCGCGCGGGGGGCGGCCGGACGGCCACGAATTCGCTCGGGAATGTCAGCGCTCGGCGGCCTCGGGCTCGCGGCGGACGCACGTGCCGGCGTGCACCTGGGCGGCGGGGCACGGCTTCTGGCGCCACGTGTACAGCTCGCTGCCCGTCGTGGCGACCAGATCGTCGAGGCCGTCGCCATCGGTGTCCATCGTGTGGAGGCCGATCACGTCGCGCGGCGCGGCCTCGTGCCCGTCCGCTCGCACGCGGGCGCCGCCCTTCTCGATGTCGATGCGGATGCGGCCGGCGTCGGAGAGCCCGAAGAGCTCCGCGCCCGGCGTGCCGTCGAGCTCGGCGGCGGCGACGTCGAACCGCGGCACCTCGTCCTCCTGCAACGTGAAGACGACCGGCGCGTCGAGCCAGGGCGCCTGCTTCAACCCCTTCCAGAACGCCAGCGTCGGCCGACCGGCCGTCGGCGCCGTCGGCCCCCTCCGCCGGCTGATGTCGAGGGGCGCGAACGCGTCGAGCGCGCCGTCGCCGTCGAGGTCGGCGAGGCGCACCTTCCCGGGTGACATCGACGAGCGGACCACGCCCGGCTCGATGCAGCGCAGCGCGCCCTCCTCGAAGCGCAGGATCCACGACTTCCAGCCGTTCGCCCCGATCCCCGCGCTCTCGTCGGGCGAGGCGCTCTCGAGGAAGACGAGCTCGTCGTGGCCGTCGCCGTCGAGGTCGGCCACGGCGGACGAGCCCGCGAAGTCACGCGGGAGCACGCACTCGGCGTCCCGCGCGAGCTGGGTCGAGACCGCCGGCGAGCGCTCGAGGTCGTCGCCCTTCGTCAAGCGGAAGTCGACGAACCGCGCGCCGTCCACGTTGGTGACCTCGCCGGTGACGATGTCGGGACGCGCGCCGCCGAGGAAACGCCCGACGGCCGCGGTCGCGAAGACCCGGCCGAAGCGCGGGATCGGCGCCAGCATGCGCCGCGAGCTCGTGCCCACCATCGCCGTGACGAGGCTGCCCTCGGGCGTCCGCGTCAGCATCACGAGGTCGTCGATGCGATCGTTCGCCTCGCTGCGCAGCGGTTCAAGGCCGCCGATCTCCGGCAGGTCGGCCATCACGATGCGCTCGGTCGGCGTGCCCTGGGCGCCGCGGAACAGCACCACGAGCCGCCCGGGCGCCTCGACGACCGCCAGATCGGTGACGAGGTCGCCGTCGAAGTCGCCGGTGCGCAGCGTGCGTGCCTCGTCCTCGATCTCGGCGTACAGCGGGTTGAAGAGGCCGTCGGGCGCGGTCAGCAGCAGGTCGACGGTGCCCGGGCGCGTCGCCGCCACGTCCGGCGTGCCGTCGTGGTTGAAGTCGCCGATGGCCGCGGCGTTCCAGGGGCGCGTGGCGCGAAAGCGCTCGGTCATCTTCGGGGGCGTGCCGTCACCGGCGACGTAGACGCCGCCGGTCTTCACGAAGTCGGCGACGCCGTCGCCGTCGACGTCGCCCACCGCGAGCAGCGGCGAGTCCACGGGCGAGCGGCAGGCCGTCTGCGCCTGCATGCAGCCGACGGCGACGGCGAGGTGCTCCTGGAGGGTGAGGGCGCCGAGCTTGCCCTCCTCGTCGACGACCGCGACGCCGACGGCGAAGGCCTCGCCCATGCGCAGCGGGGCGATCAGATCGAGGTCCCCGTCGCCCTCGAAGTCGGCGAACCAGGTGCTGCCGGTCGCGGTCGTCTGCGGCGGCGTGTCGAGCACGTCGCGCACCTCCACCACGCAGTCGCCGGGCGCCACGTCGCAACGCACCGAGAGCACGGCGATCCGGTCGCCGGCGGCGAGGGCCACCTCGTCCGGCGAGCCGCCGCCGTCGAGATCGCCGCTGGCGACCGACGCGCGCACGCCGAGCTCGCGGCCGCGGAAGAGCGCGTCGGCCTCGGTCGCGTCGGTCCGCTCGCGGCCCGCCACGCGGAACGTGGTGCCGGCCCCGTCGCTCGCGGCCAGCAGCACGTCGTGGCGGACGTACGGCGACTCGGCGCGCGCGGGGATGACGCGGCCGAACGGGCCGAGATCGCCGACCGCCAGGCTCGGGATCGCCACCGGCTTCAGGCGGCGATCGCCGCCGCCGCGGAAGATCTGCGCGCCGCCGACCTGCGGGACGATCACGTCGGCGGCGACCGCGTCGGGGTCCTCGGCGGCCTCGGCGTCGACGTTCGCCACGACCGCATGGGGCTCGGGCGCGGTGATCGGCACCTCGGTGCGGCTGTCGAAGCGACCGTCCGGATCGCCGAACGCGATGGAGAGGTGGTCGCTGGCGAAGGCGATCACGTCGTCGAGCCCGTCATTGTCGACGTCGCCCGAGGCGAGGTGCGGGCCGTCGACCGGGACCACGCGGCGCACGTCGAGCGCGCCGGAGGGCGCCCGGCAGACGCCGTCCCGGCCGCAGCCCCACCCCGCGGGGCAGACCGCGGCCTCGTCACCGACGCCGCCGCAGAGGTAGTGGCAGGCCTCGGCAGTGCCCGGCGACCCGCAACGGCTGCCGGGCGGGACGCCGTGCAGATCGCAGTCCTCCCCCACCTCGGGCTCGAGGATGGCGTTGCCGCAGCGCCCGTCCGCCTCGATCGTGCGCAGCTCCCGACATCCCGAAAGGGCGAGGACCGCCACGACCGCCCACCGCGCGTTCTGCATCGACACGTCTCCGGTTTCGCCGAGCCTATCCCGAGGTTCGCGCGCGCCGCCAGCGGACGGCGCCCCCTCTGGACGCGACGTGCGCGGGCGGAACCCGCAGCGGAGGCGTGCTTCAGCCGCGCTTCTTCTTCCAGGCGAGGTACATGCGCTCCACCTTCGCGCGCGCCCAGGGCGTGCGGCGCAGGAAGGTCAGGCTCGACTTGATGCTCGGATCGTGGAGGAAGCAGCGCACCGGCACGCGGCGCCCCATCTCCTCCCAGCCGACGTGCTCGGCGAGCTCGGTGAGGATGCGCTCCAGCGTGACGCCGTGGAGGGGGTCGTTCGACTGCGAATCGGCCATGCCCCAGTCTACGCCGGCCGTGGCGGAATGCGGCAGTCGCGTGCCGGGGGAGGCCCGCGACTGCGCGCCGGGCGGTGCGGCACGGCGGTTGCTGTCGTGCCGGAGGTGCGGAGCGAAGGAGACGAGGAATCATGAACGAAGAACGGGACTTCTCGAGGATCTCCGGCGGCGTGTACGACCAGGCGGGCCAGAGCCCGTACGGCCTCTACGAGCAGCCGGGGCGGCGCCGCCGCACGGTGCAGTGGGTCGGCGCGCACGGCGGCTCCATCGCGCTGTCCGTCCTCGGCACGGCCATCGGCGGCTTCCTGCTGTGGCAGGGCGCGCGCGCCCTCGGCAGCGCCGTCGGGCACGTCGAGGCGCCCGACCGTCGCCGGCGCGGCGGGCTCTCGGGCATCGGCCGCATCGCGAACCGCATCTCGGGGCGCCTCGAGGACGTCCGCCAGGAGCGCCGTGGCGGCTGGCTGCGCCGGGCCAAGGAGCGGGTCGAGGACGTCGACGTCGAGGACGTGCGGGCGCGCATCCGCGACGACGTGGACGTGGACGAGGGCAAGGGCGGCAGCACGTTCGGAAAGATCGCCAAGGCCCTGATCCTGCTCGCGATCGTGGATCGCGTGCGCCGCAGCGGCATGCTGAAGCTGCCGCGCCTGTCCGAGCTCCGCGGGCGCTTGTCCCAGAGCGACGAGGGCCCGTCGTCGATGTCGTCGATGTCGTCGTCGCAGGCGCACGTTCCCGAGATGCGCTGACGCCGAGACGCTTTACACCGGCGCGGCTCCGCGCCGAATGTCGGCGGCATGGCCCGCATCCTCCTGCTCAACAAGCCCTTCGGCGTCCACTGCAAGTTCACGGACGCCGAGGGCCGCCCGACGCTCGGCGCCTTCGTCGACGTGCCGGACGTCTACCCCGCCGGTCGCCTCGACGCCGACAGCGAGGGGCTGGTGGTGCTCACCGACGCCGGCCCCCTGCAGCACCGAATCACCGATCCGCGCCACAAGCTGCCCAAGACGTACTGGGCGCAGGTCGAGGGCATCCCGACCGACGAGGCGCTGCGGCGTCTCGCCACGGGTGTGTCGCTCCGGGACGGCCCGACCCTGCCCGCCGAGGCGCACCTGCTGCCCGCGCCGCCGGGCGTGTGGCCGCGCGTCCCGCCCATCCGCGAGCGCCGCGCGCTCCCGACGGCGTGGATCGAGCTGGTGCTGCGCGAGGGGCGCAACCGGCAGGTGCGGCGCATGACCGCCGCGGTCGGCTTCCCGACGCTGCGGCTCATCCGGGTGGCGGTGGGGCCCTGGCGGCTCGAGGACCTGGCGCCGGGCGAATGGCGCGAGGCCGGCGTGCCCCCGGACTGGCCGGCGGGCTGGCGGGGGGGAGGCGGCGGGGGCCACCGATCCGGGCGGGACGGACAACCGGACCGACGGCCCCCGCCGTCCGGGGGCTCTGATCCGGAACGCGACGGGCGCGGCGACGGTCCGCAGAAAAAGGTCAGCGCATCGGCGGGGCGCAGACGCCCCGCTCCGCGTCGCAGATGAGCTGCCGGTCCGGCGGCTGCGGGCAGTCGGCGTCCTGCGCGCAGGTGGGGATGCACGCCTTGCCCATCGGCGTCTCGGCGCAGAGGCAGCCGATCGCGCCGGGCGGGCAGTTGCCTTCGCAGTCGGACTGATCCTCGCACGGCGTCGGGCCGCCGGGCGGCGGCATCCCGCCCATGCCGCCCATCGGCGGCGGCATCCCGCCCGCCCCGCCCATCGGCGGCGGCGTCCCGCCCGCCCCGCCCATCGGCGGCTCCATTCCCCCGGCGCCGCCCTCGCCGTCGGGTGGGATCAGCATCCCGCCGCCGCCGCCGCCGCCGGCGCCGTCCCCGCCGGCGCCGCCGGCACCGTCGCCGGACGCCTCGTCCTCCTGGCAGCTCGCCACCAGCAGCGCCGCGAGCGCCGCCGCCCGCCACGTCGCGTTCGTCACCGCACACCTCCCGGGGCGCACGCCCCCTCCCCTACGCGCGATCGACGCGCCCCCTCCGCACCCGCTCAACGCAGCAGCGCCCAGACCACGATCACGACGCCCACCGCCGCCCCCCAGAGCGCCCACGCCCCCGGCGCGCGCCGGGGCGGCGCCGGGGCCGCGGCCGCGTCGCGCAGCGCCGTAAAGAAGGCGCCCACGTCCTGGAACCGCTCCGACGGCTCCACCGCCAGCGCCTTCGCGAAGACCGCCTCCACCGCGTCGGACACCTCGACCCCCGCCGTCCGCGGCGTGGGCCGCCGCGCCGGGTCCCGCAGCCGCGCCATCGCCTTGACGACGTCGACCTCCCCGAGCGGGTGCCGGCCCGCCAGCAGCTCGACGCAAACGAGCGCCAGCGCGTGCACGTCGGTCCACGGTCCCGTGGGGCCGTGCATCTTGGAGATCTGCTCGGGCGCGGCATAGTCGACCGTGAAGGCCGTCAGCTTGCCGCCGGTGCTCTGGAAGCCGCGCCCGCGCTCGGCGGCCACCTTGGCGACGCCGAAGTCGAGCAGCTTCGCCGACTCGCCGAGCATGATGTTGCGCGGCTTGACGTCGCGGTGCGCCACGCCGCTCGCGTGCGCCACCGCCAGCGCCTCGGCCACCGGCGCCAACGTCGCGAGCACCCGCACGAGCGGCCACGGCCCCGGCGTCGCCCGCGCCTCCTCGTGCAGCGAGCGCCCCTCGAGCCACTCGAGCACCGTGAACAGCAGCGGCGTGCCGTCGGGCCGGATGAACGTGCCCACGTCATACGACTGCACGATGGCCGTCGTTTTTCGCGACAGCTCGTTGAGGAGGGCGCCCTCCTTGATGAACGCCTGCTTCAGCTCCTCGGCCTCGACGACGCTGAGCTGCGGCTTGAAGACCTTGACCGCCACCGGCCGGCTCCAGCGCACGTGCCAGGCGCGGTAGACGTAGCCGAAGCCGCCCTCGGCCACATAGGCGTCGACGCGGTAGCGCTCGTCGAGGACGGCGCCGACGAGGGCCAGCGGATCGGCGGGATCGGCGGGCGGCGGTGCTTCGCCCGGCAGCGTCGGCGGGCGGCTGTCGATGAGCGGGGCCTCGACGTCGTGGGACAGCAGCGAGGCGACCTCGGCGCGGAGGCCGGCGTCGGCGCCGCACGCCGCGTCGAGGAAGGTCTCACGCTCGGGGGCAGGGAGCTCGCGCGCCTCGAAGAAGACGTCCTTGACGCGCGCGTAACGTGCCGGATCCACGAATCAATCCGCGTCGGGCGAGAGCTCGCGGCGCATCCAGGCCTTGATCAGCGTCCACTCGGCCTCGACGGTGCGCTTCGACACGCCGAGCGCCAGGGCGACCTCTTCGACGGTCAGGCCGCCGAAGAAGCGCATCTCGACGATCTGCGCCTGGCGGGGGTCGAGCGTGGCGAGGCGCTGCAGCGCGTCGTCGAGCGCCACGACGTCGGCGTCGCGCTCGGTCGTGAGCGGCAGCCCCTCGTCGAGCGAGACCTTCGCCTGCCCACCGCCGCGCTTGGCTCGCAGGCGTCCGCGGGCGTGGTCGACGAGGATGCGCCGCATGATCTGCGCGGCGATGGCGAAGAAGTGGGCGCGTCCCTGCCAGTCGACGCGGTCCTGCTGGATGAGGCGCATGTACGCCTCGTGCACCAGCGCCGTCGCCTGCAGCGTGTGCCCGCCGCCCTCGCGACGCATCATCGCCTGGGCGCGGCGCCGCAGGTCGTCGTAGACGACGGGCAGCAACGCTTCGGCGGCCTTCGCGTCGCCGCCGCTCGCGGCGACCAACAACTGGGTCACGTCACGTGCTTCCATCGGCGGGAGTCTCGCGCCGGTGCGCCTCGCGACGCAAGGGTCGGTGGATTCAGAAGGTGAAGGCGGCGGCGCCGCCGCCGG
>CAUJDF010000003.1 GCA_963169045.1 Myxococcota bacterium | reverse complement strand
CGACGCCTCGCTTGTCCGGCAAGGCGAGCGCTTCGTTCCGGCCCCTCGACAGGACTACGGCCCTGCCTTCGGGGCCGCGCCTCGCTCTCGCCTCGCCGTCCGGCGCGATCCATCGTCCACTTGAACGCCCGCCGCTGTGAGCCGCGGGACGGCGACCGCCGACCCGCGCGCCACCCGACGTCGATTCAGACTCGAGTTTCGCCATCTTCGGCTGTCTGCGGCCGGCCCCGACCGGCCGCCGCAGCTTGCTCCCACCGGCGAAGCCGCCGTCTTGCGGTGGCGAGTCTGCCCGAAGGGGTATTGGCGACACTCGAGTCAGAAGGAGCGGCCCCAGTTGAAGATGGCGCCGCCGGCGGTGGGCTCGACCGTGGTCTGCGGGTTGACCGGGACGCCGCCGGGATCGAGGATGAGCAGCGTGATGCCGACGCCGATGGCCGCGGCGCCGCCGCCCAGCGCGATCATGCCCGGGACCTTGGTGTTGTAGACGTTCGGGCACTCGCTGCGCCCGCGGCCGTCGTTGCACGTCACCTCGCCGTCGAGCGCGATGAGGAAGGCGCCCGCACCGGTGGCGAGCGCGCCGCCGAGCGTCAAGCCCCAGCCCCACGGCGCGTAGCTGCCGGAGCGCTCCGTCGTCTCGACCACCGGCGCCGCGGCGATGGCCTCGGCCGTCGGCTTCAGCTTCACCTCGACGTCGAGGCCCGCCGTGTCGAGCGTGATGGCCCGCTCCTCGGCGACGAAGCCGTCCTTGACGACGACGACGGTGTGCCCGCCGACATCGAGCTGCGTCTTGAGCGGCGTCTCGCCGGCGGGCTGGCCGTCGATGGTCACCCTGGCGCCCGGAGGCTCGGAGGTGACCTTCACATCGGCCTTCTCCGCCTTGGCGACCGGCGCGGGCGTGGGCGCGGCCTTCGCCGGGGCCGGCGCGGCCAGTGCGGTCGCCAGATCGGCGACCACCGCGTCGATCGTGCCGCCCACCTCGCCCACCGCGCACAGCTCGCAGGACTTGTTGACGTTGCCCGTGATCTTGTCGTTGGCCGCGTCGAAGACGGCGCCCGTGACCTTGTAGATCTCGGCCTCGTTGGCCACGTGGGTCAGCACGACGAAGCGCGCGCCCGACGCGTCGGCGAGCTTGCGCGCGCAAGCGGCGTCCTCGCAGGCGGCGCCCACACCCGCCTTCTCGGTGGCCTTCTTCGCGGCGTCGGCGGACAGCACTTCGACCCGCGTTCCCAGCGCCGCGCGCAGTTTCTTGTCGAACTCGGCGCGATCGGCGTCGGGAATGCCCGGACCCGTGCGCAGCGGCGGAACGAGCGCCTGCGGCCCCGCCGCCCCCGCCGCGAGCGGCGTCGTCACGACGAGCAGCAGGACCGGCAACCCTCGATGCTTCATGATTCCTCGGCGTGCGTGTGCGCCACGACGGCCGTGACGTTGTCGAGGCCGCCCGCCTGTAAGGCGAGCTTGACCAGTGTCTCGGCGGTGTTGATCGGGTCATCGCCTCGGGCGAGACGATCCCGGATTGTCGTGTCGCTCACCAGGTCGGTCAAGCCATCCGAGCACAGCAGGAAGCGGTCGCCGGCGGAGACGTCCAGCGTGTCCACCTCGACCTCGACGAAAGGCGACAGGCCGACCGCCCGCACGATCACGTTCTTGTACGGAAACGACGCCGCCTGCTCGGGCGTGAGCAGGCCCATGTCGAGGTAATCGTTGAGGAGCGAATGGTCGCGCGTGAGCTGCTTCAGCGTGTCGTCGCGCAGCCGATACGCGCGGCTGTCTCCGACGTGCGCCACATGGACGCTGCCGCCGTCGATCACCAACGCGACCACCGTCGTGCCCATCCCCTGCTTGCCGACGTCGCGGCGCGCCTCGCCGAGCACGCGCCGGTTGGCCTGCTCGATGGCCGTGATCAGGCGCTCCCGCGCGTTGGCGCGCCGGCGGAGCAGCGTGCGCTCCGGCGGGCGCCCGGCGAACGCCGCCGCCATCTCTTCGACGGTGAGGCGGCTGGCCACCTCGCCCGACTGGTGGCCGCCCATGCCGTCGGCGACGACGACGAGCCACGGCGCCACGTCGGGCAGCACCAGAAACGCATCTTCGTTGTGGTCGCGCACGTGACCGGTGTGCGTCACGGCGCCCACGCGGAAGCGCAGGCGCTTCACCCGGCATGCCCCTCGGGCGGGCCAGGCTCCCGCCGCGCCAGCCGGTGGTCCGGCGCGAGCGCCCGGAGCCGCGCCTCGTGCAGCTCCGCGAGCGCCCCGAGGCCGCGCGCACGCAGCCGCTCGCACAGCTCGGCCCGCGCCGACACGATGTCGGGCGTGGCGTCCGCCTCCCCCGCCGCCAACCGCGCCTCCGCCGCCGACAGCTCGACCAGCAGGCGCGTCGCCGCGCGCAGGTCCGCGTGGTCGATGGGTTTGGTGACGTAGTAGTCGGCGTCGACCGCGCGCGCCCGGTCGATGCTCGCCCGGTCGTCGAGCGCCGTGAGGATCAGCACCGGCAGGTACCCGGGATAGCGCCGCTTCAGGTACCGAGTGGCCTCGAAGCCGTCGAGGTGGGGCATCATCACGTCCATCACCACCAGCGACGGCAGGTGGTTCTGGGTGACGAGGATGGCCTCCTGGCCGTCGCGGGCGTGGTCGAAGACCAGGCGCTGGCGCGAGAGGCTGCGGCGCACGAGCTTGACGACGGCGTCGTCGTCCTCCACCAGCAGCACACGGGGGCGTTCGCTCATGCGACGTGCTCCGCGGGACGGGGCGTCTCCGTCCGCTCCGGCAGACGGAGCGGCAGGCTGACCGTGAACGTGCTGCCCTTGCGCGGCCGCGAGGCGACACGGACCGAGCCGCTCATGGCGTGGCAGAGCTCCTTGGTGATCGCGAGGCCGAGGCCGGTGCCGCCGAACCGGCGCGCGTGCGAGCCGTCGGCCTGCCGGAACTTCTCGAAGATGGCCGGCAGGGCCTCGGCGTCGATGCCGATGCCGGTGTCGCGCACGCGCAGCAGGAGCCGATCGGCCTCCTGCCACAGCCGCACCTGCACCTCGCCCTCCTCGGTGAACTTCACCGCGTTCGAGAGCAGGTTCTGCACGATGCGCAGGATCTTCTCGCGGTCGATGAGGACGGCGGGCGGGAACTCGTCGACCTCGCACTTCAGCTTGACGTTCTTGCGCTGTGCGGCGGGCGTGAAGTCGTCGACGCTCTGCAAGACGAGCGCGCGCAGGTCGACCTCGACCGGCGCGACCTCCATCTTGCCGGCCTCGATCTTCGACAGGTCGAGGATGTCGTTGATGAGCGAGAGCAGGTGCTCCGCGTTCCGCAGCACCTTGGCGAGGTTCTCCTTGCTGCCGCCCGAGATGCCCGGATCGGTCTCCATCACGAGCTCGGAGAACCCGATGATCGCGTTCAGCGGCGTGCGCAGCTCGTGGCTGACCGTCGCGAGGAACTCCGACTTCAGCGCGTTCGCCCGCTCGAGCGCGGCGTTCAGCTCCTCGAGCTCGGTGGTCTTGCGGCCGAGCGCGCTCGCCGTCGTCTTGATCGTCTCGATGGCGCGCGCGTTGTTGATCGCCACCGCGATCTGGAACACGGCGTCCTGCACGAAGTGCTGGGTGTCGAGGTCGTAGGGCGACAGCGAGGCCAGCTCGAGCACGCCCATCAGCTCGTCCTTGTAGATCACCGGCACGAGCAGGACCGAGCCCACGTCGGCGTCGATGGTGCCCGAGACGATCTTCAGGGCACCGCGGGGCACGTCGCCGACCAGCAGCGGCTCCCGGCGTCGCGCCACCTCGCCGACGAGGCCCTCGCCCAGGTGCAGGACGTCGGGCGTCTGCGCGCCGCGCGGCAGGCCGTAGCTCTCGGCCAGCAGCAGCTCGTCGCGCCCGGCCACCTTGAGGTACACGCAGCCGGCCTTGCTGCGGGTGGCCCGCGCCAGCTCGCCGAGGCTCGAGCTCAGGATGTCGGCGAGCTGCACGCTCCGGTTCAGGCCGGTCACGATGCGGTCGTAGGCCGTCTGCTTCTCCCGCACGCCCGCCAGCGACGACGCCAGCCGGTTGAAGGCGCGGGCCAGCGACGAGAGCTCGCGCGTGGAGCCGGCGAACTCCTGGCGCGGGGCGAGGTCGCCGCGTTCGAGCGCGCTGGCCACCTCGCGCAGCTCCACGACGTCGCGCTCGATGCCCGACACGAAGAAGATCGCCAGCGCGGTCATCGCGATGGCGCCGACGGCGAACGCGGCGCCGAGCAGGTACAGCAGGGTGGTGCGCCGGGCCGAGATGGCGCTCCGGCGCTCGGCGACGTCGCGCGAGACGTCCGTCGCCAGCGCGAGGGCGCCCTGCCACAGCGTCTCGACGAGCTCGTCGCGCTGCTCGCGCAGCGACGCCGAGCGCTCCGCCAGATCGGCCCGCTGGATCAGCAGGTCGAGCTGCCGGTCGAGGTGCGCCAGCACGCGGTCGCCGAACTGGCGCAGCGCCGCCGCCTCCGTGCCCGCGCCCGCCGGCAGCCGCAGCAGCGCGCCGCGCAGGTGCTTCTCCTGCGTCGTCAGCGCCTCGCGCCACGCCGGGACGAGCGCGTCCTCGACGCGCGCCAGCAGGTCGGGCTGCGCGAAGGCGATGGGACCGAGCATTTCGAGGCGGGCGAGCATCTCGCTCGGACCGCCCTCGGCCCGCAGCTCGTCGAGCCGCTGCAGCAGCGAGCGCGCCTCCGCGCGCAGCCGCCCCGCCAGCGTCTCGACCTGGCGCGCCTCGCGGCCGTGCAGCTCCGCCAGCGTCCCCGAGATGCCGCGCAGCCGCGTCGCCGCGTCCCGCAGCTCCGCGAAGCTGCCGCCGCCGTCCGCCGGCAGGAACGGCTTGGCCTCCTCGAGGTAACCGTCGACGAGGTCGAGCTGACGCACCACCTCGGCCTGGAAGGCCTCGCCGCCGCCGCCGATGAAGTGGTTCTGCGCGCGCCGCAGGCGATCGAGCGAGACGTGCATCGCGCCGCGCAGCCCGCTGCGCTCGAGGTCGACCGACACGATGCGGTCGGCGAGCTCGTTCATGTGCGCGGCGTTGAGATGACTGAGCAGGATGAGGACCAGCCCCATCGCGAGCCCGGCGGCCAGGATGACCAGGACTCGCAGACGGAGGGTCATCGCCGGGCGGCCTCCTCGGGGGCGGCCCACGGCGGCGGCAGGACGGGCGGGCGCTCCTTGTCGCGCTGCACGCGCTGCAGCTCGATCTCCTGGAACAGCGCGGCCGGCGCGACCGTGCTCACCGGCACGTAGCCGCTCTCGGCGCCGCAGTAGCCGTTGAACACGCCGACCTCGTCGCTCGTGGCCACGATCTTGTTCACCGCGCTCAGCGGCGTGCCCACGATCTCGACGCCGCGCACGAGCGTCTCGGCGCCGGTCTTCGCGTCGACCTTGTAGACCATGCGCGGCACGCCCTTGAACGCCTGGAAGCCGTAGGTGCTGGTGTTCGTCGAGCCGCCGATGATGTCGCGGATGACGAGCCCGTACGGCTTGCCCTGGCGGCGCACCTCCTCGAGCAGCTTCTTCTTGAGCGCCTCGCGGGTGACCTTGCGCTCGCTCTCGATGATCAGGTTGCCCATGCGCGCCACCGGCCGCTGGATGCTCTGCGCGCGGCCGTGGCCGTTGCTGCCCTGCTGGCCCTCGACGGGCGTGCGGCTCGTGAGGAAGTTCTTGAGCACGCCCTTCTCGATGAGCAGCGTGTTGCGCGACTTCACGCCCTGGTCGTCGTACGGGTAGTGGCCGTTGAGCGGCAGGTCGCCCGCCCGGGGGCGCGTCGGGTCGTCGCGCACGGTCAGGAACGGCGGCAGCACCTGCACCCCGAGCTGGCCCTTGAACGTGCGGCCCTCGTTCTCGTCCTGCTGGCGCTCGCCCTCGAGGCGGTGGCCGACGGCCTCGTGGAAGAACACGCCCGTCGCCTCGGGCTCGAGGATGGCCGGCCCCGCGTACGGATCGGCCACCGGCGCCGCCTTGAGCGCCGCGAGGTTGGCGATCAGCACGTCGATCTCGGCGGCGAGCGTCTTCTCGTCGGGCAGGTCCGCCCAGGCGCGGCCGTAGTAGGTGCGGCCCTGCTCGAGCAGCTGCCCGTCGTCGGCCCGCGCCAGCGCCTGCAGGCTCACCGAGTAGACGACCGCCTCGCGGATGAGGCGCGTGCCCTCGCTGTTCACGATGAAGAGACGCTGGTAGTCGCCCGTGAAGCGCACCGAGCCGTCGAGCAGCCCCGGCTCGGCCCGGAAGCGCTCGGACAGCCGCCGCGCCAGCGCCGTCCACCCGTCGGGATCGGCGTGCAGCTGCTTGGGCTCGTCGACGAACTTCGCCGGCTGTTCACGACTGAAGCTGTCGACCGGCTTCTCCTGGACCTCGGTCACCTTCTTGGCGCGCTTGCGCAGGTGCGTCGACAGCGCCTTCTTGTAGGCGTCGTCGGTCAGCAGCCAGAGCGTGGCGCGCAGCACCGCCGGGTCGTCGTCGACCGGCGCGTCGGTGCTCGGCTGGAAGCCCTCGCCGGTGTCGAACTCGAAGTCGCTCGGGTCGGGGCTGCTGTCGAACGTGTAGTCGCCGACGCGGACGTCGACGGCCACCTGGCGGTGCTTGTCGTCGTCGCGCTCGATGAGCGCGCCGAAGCGGGCGGCGACGCGCACGTCGCGCTCGTCGCTCATGCGGAAGCCGATGAAGTAGGGCGGGTCGTAGCTCTCGAGGCGCAGCTTCTTCACGCTGCGCTCGAGCTCCGCCGTCATCGCGTCGAGGAGGGATTGGCGCTCGTCGGATTTGGCCGCCCACGCGCCCGCGGGCGCGAGCGCGGCGAAGACCAGGAGCGCGGCCGTCAGGCGGGCAGCGGTCATGGAAGTCCTTGTGTCAGGCGGTCCAACGTATTTGGACCACCAGGCACTGTCAAGGTTGCCCGGACGGTGCGGCTCACGTAGTTTCCCCAGCCGATTCGGGGGGTTGGAAGCGATGGCGACACCGTGCGCGCGCCCGTTCGACGTCGGTCCGCCGGGGGCGTGGGTGGCGCGGCACGGCCTGCCGGTCGGCGGCGCCCTGCTCGACGCCGGCGGTCCCGGCGACATCGCGCGCTTCGCGGCGCTGGCGCTCGACCCGGCGCGCGTCGTGCGCGACGTCTCGTTCGCCGCGCTCGCGGCGCTCGCGGCGTTCGACGGCGACTGGTCCGCGGTGCCCGGGCCGCGGCCGCTCGTGATGTGCGCGCTGTCCTACGACCTCGGCCGCCGCATCGAGCGCATCCCGTCGCTCGCCCGCGACGACGGGCACCTGCCGGCGCTCTGGGCGGCGCGCTACGAGGCGGCGTACGTCTGGGATCGCGCGCTGTCGCGCGGCCGTCTCGTCGCGACGTCGCCCGACGCCGCCGAGGCGCTCGCCGCCCGCCTGCGCGATCCGCCGCCCGCCGATGCGCCGCTCGTCCCCGGCGAGGCGCGGCCGGAGATGGCGCGCGCCGACTACACGCTGGCGCTGCGACGCATCCTCGAGCACATCGCCGACGGCGACGTGTACCAGGTCAACTACACGCTGCGCTTCTCGGCGCCCTGCGGCGGCCTCGATCCCGGCGCCTTCTTCACGCGCCTGCACGCGCGCACGCCCGCCCCCTTCGCCGCCTGCCTCCGGCTCGACGCCGAGCGCGCGGTGATGAGCGTCAGCCCGGAGCGCTTCCTGCGCTGGACGCCCGACGGCCGCGTCGAGACCCGCCCCATCAAGGGCACCCGCAAGCGCGGCGCCACGCCCGCCGAGGACGCCGCCCTGCAGGCCGAGCTGGCGGCGAGCGAGAAGGACCGCGCCGAGCACGTGATGATCGTGGACCTCGAGCGCAACGACCTCGGCCGCGTCTGCCTGCCGGGCACGGTGAAGCCGACGCGCCTGTTCGCGCCGGAGGCGTACGCCACGGTCCACCACCTCGTGAGCACCGTCGAGGGCCGCCTGCGCCCGGACGTGGACCTGCCCGAGCTGCTGCACGCCACGTTCCCCGGCGGCAGCATCACCGGGGCGCCGAAGATCCGCGCCATGGAGGTGATCGAGGCGCTCGAGCCCGTGCGCCGCGGCGTGTACTGCGGCGCGATCGGCTATCTCGACGCGGCGGGCGGCGGCGACCTCAACCTCGCCATCCGGACGGCGTGGTCAGCGGGCGGCCGGCTCTACTACCAGGCAGGCGGCGGCATCGTGGCCGACAGCGACCCCGACGCGGAGTGGGACGAGGCGATGGTGAAGGCGCGCGCCTTCGTCGACGCATGCGCGGTTCACTCGTAGGACGACTTCTCCGCCGGTGATTGGCATTCGCAGGCGGGCTCCTGCCCGCCTGCTCTCGCTGCGGGCGAGTGAATCGCCCTCCGCTCCGCCGGAGGGTCGCTTCGCTCGCTCCGGCGTCCGGGCCATCCAGGCCCGGGTTCACTCGTAGGACGACTTCTCCGCCGTCCACTGGCCGCCGTCCCACTCGTCGTTGTCGTAGCCCCAGCGGCCCTCGAGCTTGCGGCCGTCGTTCGCGATGCGGAAGAAGGCCTTGCCGCGGATGGGGAAGACGCCGGCGTTCGGGTCGCCCGGCTGGATCCACTCGATGCGGAGCAGGTCGCCGACGATCTCGCCGCGCACGGTGCCGTCGTGCTCCGGGCCGCGCGGGTGCTTGTAGGTGCCGGTGACCTTGGGCCCGCTCTGCGCGAGCTCCATGTCGCCGAACTGCGGGCTGTACCAGAGGCCGCTCATCTGCAGCCCGGGGATGGCCGGCCCCGGTTTCACCTCGGGGTGCGTCTGGGCGCCGCCGCAGCCGGCGGCCGTGATTCCGAGCAACGCGACGATCGACCACCCGTGGACGCGACGCATGGGCGCACTCCTTCCCGGTCACGGTTCCCGGTTGTGACAGGAACCCCCGCGGAAGATCAAGAAAGCCGGACGCCCCTCGAAGTCGCTCCCTTCGATCGGATCGCCGCCACGAGCGCGTGGTGGAGCCGGTGCCCCGCCCGGACCGCGGTGACGTGCGCGCGCAGCGGCGCGCCGATCAGGAACAGATCTCCAATGAGATCGAGCGCTTTGTGCCGCGCCGGCTCGTCGGGGAAGCGCAGCGGCGCGAGCGGACGCCCCGCGTCGTCGAACACCACCGTGTTCTCGAGCGACACGCCCGCGATGAGGCCCGCCGCGCGCAGCGCCGCTTCGTCCCGCAGGAAACCGAAGGTGCGCGCCGGCGCCACCTGCGCCGCCCACGCCGGCGCGTCCGCGGTGAACACCTGCCGCCCGAGCCCGGGGAACTCCACGTCGACGGTCACCCGCGCCACGTCTGACGGCTCGGCGCGCACCCACGACGCCCCCTCGCGCAGCTCCACGGGACGGGTCAGGACGCGCTCGTCCCGCTCGCCCGGCGCGTCCACGGTCGGCAGCGCCCAGGCCGCCGCGCTGCCGTCGAGCGCCGGGACCTCGCCGCCCTCGATGTCGATCGCGACGTCGTCGATGCTCGCGATGCGCAGCGCCGCCAGCAGGTGCTCCACCGTCGCCACCGGACCGCGCGGCGTGGGGAGCGTCGTCGCGAACCGCGCGTCCACCGGCGCCGACAGCGGCGCGCCGTTCAGGGTGATCCCGCCGCGCCCGGGCGACAGCGTCGCGACGCACGGCCGCCCCGAGTGCAGACCCACGCCCCGAAACTCCACGGCCCGCGCCAGCGTCCGCCGCACCGCTTGCCCCTCTGGCCTCGATCCCGGACTGCTGGCACCATACCCGCACCGAACGCCCGCCCGCACGCCCGGAGGATGCCCGATGCGAGGTCGCCTGCTGCCGCTCCCCTTCCTGCTCTTCGCCGTCGGCTGCGGAGAGAGCGCCGGCGGCGACGACGACGACGGCGCCGGCGCCACCCCCGACGCGGCGCCCGCCGAGGCGGTGTGCGACGAGACGACCGGCCGCGCGGTGCTCGAAGGCGACTTCGCGTGCGACGGCGCCCCCGAGGTCATCCGCGTCGAGGGCGAGTTCGTCTACGCCTTCGACATCTTCAAGTACGAGGCGAGCCACCCGCTGGCGACGGCGGAGGTGGCGTTCCCCTGCGCCGTCTCGAAGGGCCGGGCATTCGAGGCGCCGAAGCAGACGACGCCCGCCTGCTCGAAGGCCGGCGTGCGGCCGTGGCACTCGGTGCGCTGGGAGGACGCCGACAAAGCGTGCAAGGCCGCCGGCGAGGGCTGGCGCCTCTGCAAGGGCGACGAGCTGCGGCGCGCCTGCAGCGGCCCCGAGGACTACGCCTACACCTTCGGCGCGTCGTTCCAGACGGGCGTGTGCAACGTGCGCGAGGGTTTCGTGGGCACCGACGGGCCGAGCGAGGCACCCGCCGGCACGCTCGACGGCTGCGTCAGCGCCGAGGGCGCGTTCGACCTGACCGGCAACCTGTGGGAGTGGACGGACGATCGCGAGAACAACGACCCGGCCACGCGTGTCTTCCAGGGAGCGGGCTGGCGCACCATCGCGGAGCGCCACCGCGACACCGACCTCGTCTGCGGGGTCCGCAACGTGTTGCCGGGGCTGAGTGCGCGCACCTACGCCAATCCCGACGTCGGGTTCCGCTGCTGCCGCACCGCCTCCGGGGGATGAAGCCCGGGTGAAGGTCGAAATCCAACTCCGCTGGGTCCTGATCCTCGCCTCCTGCGTCGTCCTCTTCCTGCTGCGCGGCAACCGCCTCGCGATCTCCATCTACGTGACGGTGGTCACCCTCGGCATCGCGCTCTACGTGTTCTGGCTGCCGCGGCGCGTCGCCGCCGCCGAGCAGAAGTTCACGCGCGAGCTGCTGCGCTTCCTTTCGAAGGGCGACCACCAGGCGCTCGACCGCGCGGCGCGCAAGGCCTGGCTCATCCGCCGCTTCGGCCGGGCGCACCTCATCCCCGAGGGCCGCGCGCTGGCCGCCGGCGCCGCCGGGGACCACGAGGCGGAGCGCGCCTTCTACCTCGAGGCCGTGCGCAACGCCCCGCCCGAGGAGCGCGTGCGCCTCGAGGTGAACCTGGCCGCCGCCGAGCTCGCCACGAAGCACTACGACGAGGCCGAGGGCCGCTACCGCGCCGCGCTGCGCCGCCGCCCCGACTTCACCGTCGCCATGGCCGGCCTGGGCCGCGTGCTCGTCGCCAAGAACGAGGAGCTGGGCGAGGCGGTGACGCTCCTGCGCCGCGCCCTCGAGCTCAGCGACGCGCGCGAGCGCTCCCTGCTGCAGCTGACCCTCGCCGAGGCCCTGGTGCGCAGCGGTCAGTCCGGCTGGGAGCCGCTGCTGTCGGAGGCGCGCGACGGCGGCGTGTCGCCCGACGAGGCGGACCGCGTCGCCGCCCTCGCCAGCAGCCAGTCGGCGATGCGCGGATAGACCAGCGCCGGCGCCGTCTCCCCGATCAGCAGGTCCATGTGCCCGATCTCGGCGGCGCTGCCGTCGTCGCGGCCGACGATGTGCGCGCTGCAGTCGAGGCTGCTGACGATCCGCGAATCGACGCTGCACGCGTGAGGCGAGGCGATGCGGTCCCACGCGCCGGCGAAGCTGACGACGGGCCGGTCGAAGCGCTCGAGCGTGGCGCGCTCCGCCTCGGCGGGTCCGCCGTCGAAGCCGCGCTGGCGGAAGACGGCGTCGGCGAACTGATCGAGCAGCTTGCGCGGGACGTCCTCGATCACCGTCGCCAGGAATCGGCGCAGCACCGGCACCGGGATGTTCTTCGGGTTGTGGAACAGCGGCTCGATGAGGCCGCGCACCCAACCCGCGAGCGGGATGACGAGGCGACAGAGGCGCCCGAGGCGCACCACCGGCCAGCCGCGCAGCGTCCAGTCGAGCAGGTGGATGAACGGCCCGACGTCCTGGCGGTGCTTCGAGAAGTCGAGCGGGCTGCCCAACATGCACAGCGCGCCGATGGCCCGCCCCTCGGGGAAGCGCGCGCCGAGGTGCAGGCCGATGAGCCCGCCCATCGAGTGGCCCACCCAGAGGACGCGCGCGTGCCCGGTGGCGCGCGTCACGTAGCCGACGGCGGCGGCGGCGTCCTGCCGCACGTACTCGTCGAAGCCGAAGCGCCAGCCGCGCCCGCCGAGGCGCGGCCGCTCGCTCTCGCCGGTGCCGCGCGGATCGAGCATCCACACGTCGAAGCCGCGTCCGGCCAGGTAGCGCGCGAAGCTGTGTCGCTCGTCGAGGTCGAAGAGGCGGCCGTTGCACGCGAGGCCGGGGCAGCAGAGCACCGGCGGCCCGGCGCCGCGGATGCGGGCGAGCGCGATCGTCCAGCCGTCGACGGTGCGGACGTAATGGCGCTCGTCGGGCGCGTGGCGGGCGCGGTAGTACCACGTCCAGAGCGCGAGATGCGCGGCGCCGAGGGCGACGGCGGCGGCGACGGCGAGCAGGATCCAGGCGAGGAGGTGCACGGCGCGCATTGTGCCGGGCGCGGCGTTCGGCGCCAACCGGTTGCGGGCGTGGCCGCCGGAAGGGACAGGGTGGCCTCTCAGGGCCGCTCATGCGCTGCGACATCTCAACCGAGTCAAGATCGCATACCCACAGAGTCGGGCGCCCATACCATTTGAGTTTAGATCACATATCAACCGAGTTATCGTTCAACACCGACTGAGCCCACCCGCACCATCGACCGGGTGGTTTCACGTCCCCACCGAAGCGCACCGACATACCAACGCCGTTTACACCGCATATCAACACCGTCATGCCCGATGTCGGCAGCGTCGCCGCGAGACACGACGTGCGAGCCCGCGCATACCAACCGGGTTGCTGTTCGATATCAACGATGGCGGATCCGCCGCCGACCGCGGTGGTGCGCGATGGCTGCGGGCGTGCCCCGCGAGCGCCGGCGACTGCCAGGTCGGGACGCTCCGACGTGACATCGACGAGGGCCAGGGAGGGGCAGTCGATGGCGAACACGGCGAGCACCGCCTACCGCGGCGAGCCGGTGCGTCACGCCGTCGATCCGGAGGAGCTGTCCCTGTGCCGTCGGCTGTCGGCGGAGGGCTGGCGGCCGGCCTCACCCGCGGGGGGAGCCTGGTCGGTCTCTTCGGCCACTGCGTCAAGGCGTAGCGGCACGCCCGACCAGGCGCCGCGTCAGTCGGTGGCGCGGTCGACGACGAGCTCGAGGCGCAGGCGCTCGGCGCCGCGCACGAGCTCGAGCGGGACGCGCGTGCCGGGCCGCGTCGCGGCGATCAGCCACGGCAGGTCGTCGGGGCGGGCCACCTCGGCGGCGCCGAAGCGCAGGATGATGTCGCCGACGGCCAGGCCCGCGCGCTCGGCGGGCCCGCCGGGGACGACGCGGTTCACGCGGGCACCCTGCCGCCCGTTCAGGCCGGCGCCGCGGGCCTCGGCCACGGTGACGGCCCGCGGCACGAAGCCGGCGAAGCCGCGCTCGAAGCGGCCGTGCGCCGCGAGCGCCCCGACCACCGTCGCGACCATGTCGATGGGCGTGGCGAAGGCGAGCCCCTGGCCGCGGTCCAGCATCGCGGTGCTCACGGCGACGACGCGGCCGTGGCCGTCGACGAGCGGGCCGCCGCTGCTGCCCGGGTTCACGCTGGCGTCCGTCTGCACGAAGTCCGTGTAGCGCGGCGCGCCCGGCGGCAGATTGTTGCGGCCGAGCGCGCTGACGACGCCGACGGTGATCGAGTGGTCCATGCCGTAGGGGTTGCCGATCGCGGCGACCCACTGGCCCGGGCGCAGGTCGCGCGCGCTGCCGCGGGGCGCCGGCTTCAACGTGGCGCCCTCGACGACGAGCAGGGCGACGTCGGTGGCCTCGTCGCGGCCGGTGACGCGGGCGGCGTGGACGCGGCCGCCGTAGGTGCGGACGCGCACGACCTCGCCGCGCGCGAGCACGTGGTCGCTCGTGACGACGTGGCCGGCGTCGTCCCAGACGAAGCCGCTGCCGAAGTGCGCCGGCTCGAAGCGGCCGTCGACCGTGCGCCCGCTGGCGACGCCGACGACGCTCGGCGCGACGCGGGCGAACACCGCGGCGAAGTCGGGGCCGCCGACCGGGTTGCCGGCGGAGGCGGCGGGCGCCGTCTCGGGGCGGGCCGTCTCGTCGGGGAGCGCCCACTGCTCGGACGCGCCGGCGGGCGCGGCCATCGCCGGGGCGTCTCCGGAGGGGGCGGGCGCGTCCTTGCGGCTTCCGGGAGTCGCCGCGGGCGCGCCCTTGGGGCTTTCGGGAACCCCCGCGGTCGCCGCGGGCGCGTCCCGGCGGTGATCGGACGCCGGCGCGGTCGCCGCGGTCACTTCCGGAAGCGTCCGGGACGCCGCCGAGGACACGGAGACGGTCTGCGGAGCGGCGGGGTCGTGCCGATCGCAAGCGGCGAGGACGAGCGCGACGAGCGCCGCGCGCCTCACTTGCACTGGCAGAACTTCACCCGCAGCTCGTAGAGCACCGTGTCGAGCAGCCGCTGCTCCTCGTCGGTGAGGTTGCCGCGCGTCTTGACCCGCAGCATCGACAGCGTGTCGATGATGTGCTGGGCCGCGGGCTTGTCGGGCGGCACGCGCTCGCCGCCGTCCTCGGGCACCTCGCCGAGGTAGAGCAGCGCCGTGGCGTGCAGCGACACGATGTGGGTGGAGAAGGTCAGCTCGGCGAGGGCGCGCTCGTCGGCGCCGGCATCATCGGCGGGCGCCTCGTCGATGGCGGCGCAGCCGTCGGGACCGGCGCGGAACACGCGTCGGCGGGGCTCGGTGGGCTCGTTGGCCATGGCAGCTCTCCGCGTTCAGGCGGCGCGCCGCAGCGTCAGCGTCAGCACGCCGTCGAGGTAACGCCGCTCGACGGTCTCCGCGCGGACGGGCGCGGTGACGTCGATGGCGCGGGCGAAGGGCCCGTAGTGTCGCTCCATGCGGTGCACGGCCTCGGGCGGGTCGCCGGGATACGGTCGCCGCCCGCGGACCCAGACCGTGCGCCCGTCGGGCCCGACCTCGACCTCGACCTCGCCCGGCTTCACCCCGGGCAGCTCGAGGGCGATGACGAACCCGTCGTCGGTCTCGCTCACGTCGGCCAGCGGCGTCCACACGCCGCGGCCGGCCGGCTCGTGCGGGTGCAACAGCTCCTCGAAGAGCTGGTTCATGCGGTCCCGCAGGTCGAGCAGGCCCTCGAGGCGCCGGTTCACTACTCGGCGTCCTCGTCGATCGGGCGGCGCGGCTCCTCGATCTTCTTGGGGCCGGGCACCGAGATGCGGAACGTCACCGGCTCGACGCGCACCGACGTCGTCGCCGACCGGTCGGCGAGGTCGGGCAGCGCCGCCTGGTCCGCCTCGTACTCGTCCTTCTTCACGTAGCCCTGCACGATGTGCCGGGCCACGATCCGCTTGTCGTGCAGGAAGTCCTTCGAGTCGATCAGCATGGGGGTCTCTCCGAGCGTGCGATCCGTGCGTGCGATCCGAGCGTTCGATCGACGGGAAGATGAGGCCCGAGGTCGCCGAAGTCAACGGCGTGGGCCGCTCGCGACGCCGTCCCCGAGCCCGCGGGACGCGCTCCGGGCCTGGAATAGCGCCGTCCGGCGCTCGGTTGACAGGCGCCGGATCGGTGTTAAGTTCGCGCGGCCCTACATCCAGGCCGACCGCGGGAGGTTCGAGGCGTGCAGCAGGACGTCCGCGTCATCAACGAGCTCGTCCGACAGGAGAGCGCGTTCGTCGACGACATCCAGAACGAGGTGCGCAAGGTCATCGTCGGCCAGTCGCAGATGGTCGACCGGGTCATCCTGGGCCTGCTGACGGGCGGTCACGTGCTGCTCGAGGGCGTGCCGGGTCTCGCCAAGACGCTGACGGTCAACACGCTCGCCTCGACGATGCAGGCGCGCTTCCAGCGCATCCAGTTCACGCCCGACCTGCTGCCCGCCGACCTCGTCGGCACGATGATCTACCACCCGCAGACCGGCGAGTTCTCGCCGAAGCTGGGCCCGATCTTCGCCAATATCGTGCTCGCCGACGAGATCAACCGCGCGCCGGCCAAGGTGCAGAGCGCGCTGCTCGAGGCGATGCAGGAGAAGCAGGTCACCATCGGCGACAAGTCGTACCGGCTGGCCGAGCCCTTCATCGTGATGGCGACGCAGAACCCGATCGACCAGGAGGGCACCTACCCGCTGCCCGAGGCCCAGGTCGACCGTTTCATGCTGCTGTGCAAGGTGGGCTACCCGACGCGCGACGAGGAACGCGAGATCATCGCCCGCCAGCTCGACCCGATGCCGCCGCAGACGCGCCCGGTGATCACGCCCGAGCACATCGCCAACGCCCGCAAGGTCGTCTCGGAGATCTACGTCGACGAGAAGGTCAAGGAGTACATCCTCGACGTGGTGTTCGCCACGCGCGACCCGAAGCGGTTCCCGGCGCTCGGCGACTTCGCGCGGTACATCGAGTTCGGCGCCTCGCCGCGCGCGAGCATCTGGCTCGCCCGCGCCGCCCGCGCCCACGCGTTCATGCGACACCGCGGCTACGTCATCCCCGAGGACATCAAGGCCATCGCGCCCGACGTCCTGCGACACCGCATCATCCCGACCTACGAGGCCGAAGCCGAGAACGTCACGAGCGACGACCTCGTCGCGCGCATCCTCGAGGTCGTCGAGGTCCCCTGAGGTCGCGCCGGTGGCCGGACTCTCCCCCGAGCTCCTCGCCGAGATCCGCCGGATCGAGATCGTGACCCGGCGGCTGGTCGACCAGCAGATGGCCGGCCAGTACCACTCGGTCTTCAAGGGTCGCGGCATGTCCTTCGACGAGGTGCGCCCGTACGCGCCCGGCGACGAGCCGCGCCTCATCGACTGGAACGTGACCGCCCGCACCGGCGAGCCGTACGTGAAGCGCTTCGTCGAGGAGCGCGAGCTGACGGTGCTCATCGTCGTCGACATGAGCGGCTCGATGGCCTTCGGCACCGCGCGCGACGAGAAGCGTGTGGTCGCCGCCAAGCTCGCCGCGTTGATGGCCTTCTCGGCGATCAAGAACGGCGACCGCGTCGGCCTCGTGGCCTTCACCGACACCGTCGAGCGCTACGTGCCGCCCAAGAAGGGCCGCAAGCACGTGCTGCGCATCATCGACGACATCCTCAGCTTCGACCCGGTCGGGCGCGGCACCGATCTCGGCGCGGCGCTCGAGTTCGTCGGGCGCGTGGCGCGGCGCAAGGCCGTCGTCTTCCTGATCTCCGACTTCCTCGACGCGGGCTACGAGCGGCCGCTGCACGTCACGGCGAAGCGGCACGACCTCATCCCGATGACGGTCGTCGACCCGGCGGAGGAGTCGCTGGCCCAGGACCTGGGCCTGCTCGTCCTCGAGGACGCGGAGACGGGCGAGCTCATCTTCCTCGACGCCGGCGCGGGCAGCGTGAAGCGCGAATACGACGCCATGCAGGCGTCGCGGCGCAAGGCGCGCGAGACGGACCTGAAGCGCTACGGGGTGAGCCCCATCCGGGTGACGACCGACGCGCGCGACTACGCCGGGCCGCTCGTCAACTACTTCCGCATCCGCGCGAGGCGCGCGTGAGGGCGCTCGTCCTGCTCCTGTTGCCGGCGTTCGCCGCGGCGCAGCCTTCGGAGCCCGCGCCCGCGAGCTCGCCCGCGCCGGCGAGCGAGCCGCCGCCGAAGCCCGCCGCCCAGGGCCCGCCGCCCGAGGTGACGCTGACCTGCACGCCCGAGCCGGTGAAGGTCGGCGAGCCGCTCGTCTGCACGCTCACCGCCGTCCACCGCCAGGACCAGAGCGTCGCCGTGCCGGTCCCCCCCGGCGCCACGGAGCTCGAGGCCGACGCCGAGAACCCGGCGGCGGCGCAGCCGAACGGCGACGGCCGCCTGAAGACGATGCGCCGCTTCCGCCTCGTCCAGATGGAGCCCAAGGACCTGCGCGTCCCCGCCTTCGACGTCGTCTGGACGGACGCCGCCGGCGGCGAGGGCAACGTGCCCGTCGAGGGCCGAAAAGTGCCGGTCAAGGTCCTCACGGCGACGGTGCCCGACGCGAAGTTCCGCACCTACCGCGAGCCCGGCGAGGACGCCGACGGCTTCTGGCGGGCGCAGGGCCCCGTCCCCTACGTCAAGACGAACTGGCCGCTGATCATCGGCCTCATCGTGCTCGGCGCCGCGGCGGTCGGGTTCGGCGTCGCGTGGCTCGTCCGCCGCTGGCTCGAGAGGCGGCGCCGCGTCGAGGCGCCCTGGGTCGATCCGCGCCCGGCCCACGTCATCGCGCTCGAGCAGCTCGCGAAGCTCGAGGCGGAGCGCCTGCCGGAGCAGAGCCTGAACAAGGAGTACTACTTCCGGCTGTCGGAGATCGTCCGCGAGTACCTCGAGCGCCGCTACCGGTTCGGGGCGCGCGAGATGACCTCCGACGAGATCCGCCACGCGCTGGCGATGGAGCGCGGGCTGCCCGACCACGCCCGCCTCGCCATCGAGGATTTCCTGCTCGAGACCGACCTCGTGAAGTTCGCCGGCTTCGCGCCGAGCGCGGCGTCGATCGGCGCCGTCGCGCGGTCCGCCCGCGGCCTCATCGAGCTGACGCGCGTGCCGGACGAGCCCGAACTCGTGGAGAAGTCGGCGTGACCTGGCCCGAGTACGGACCGTGGACGATCGCCGGCTTCGTCGCGCTCGGCCTGCTGACGCTCGCCCTGTGGGGGCACGCCTGGGGGCAGCGGCGGCGCGGCATCCCCGGCCTGCGTTTCCCGGCGCGCTTCCGGGTCGAGGGCGTGTCCCCCGGGTGGCGCGCCCGGCTCGTGCACCTGCCGCTGGCGCTGCGCCTCCTGGCGCTGCTCGCGCTGTTCGGCGCCCTCCTGCGCCCGCAGCTCACCTCCGCCGAGACGGCCGAGGTGGAGGGCATCGACATCGTGGTGGCCTTCGACCTCTCCGGCTCCATGAACGCCGTCGACATCAGCGACGAGGACCTCGTCAAGATGCAGAACGCCGGTCGGGAGCCCGAGAACCGCTTCGTCATCGCCCGCCGCGTGATCCGCGACTTCATCGAGTCGCGCCAGTACGACCGGGTGAGCCTCGTCGCGTTCGGCAAAGAGGCGTTCCTCATGTTCCCGCTCACGCTGGACTACGGCGTGATGCTGCGCATCGTCGACCGCCTCGAGCTCGGCGACATCGACGGCTCGGCGACCGCCATCGGCAACGCGCTGGCCATGTCGATGGCGCGCCTGAAGGACTCCGACGCCAAGACGCGCCTCGTCATCCTGCTCACCGACGGCGACGACAACGGGAGCAACGTCTCGCCCAAGGAGATGGCCCGCGCGATGGGCGAGAAGGGCATCCACGTCTTCCCCATCCTCGTGGGCGTCGAGGGGCAGTCGCGGGAGCCGACGAACATGGTCGACTTCGTGACCGGACACCGCCTGTTCAAGAAGGCCGAGTACCCCATCAACCCGGCGCTGCTCGAGGAGATCGCGAAGACCACCGACGGGCAGTTCTTCCGCGCCAGCGACCAGGAGAGCCTCGAGAAGGACTTCCGGACGATCATCGACCGCTTCGAGAAGTCGCGCGTCGTCGACTACGCGGCGGCGGAGAAGACGGAGATATTCCATTGGTTCCTGGCGGCGGGCCTCGCGCTGCTCCTGCTCGAGGTCGCGCTGTCGCAGACGGTGCTGCGGAGGTTCCCGTGATCCGCTGGGGGCACCCGGATCTGTGGTGGGCGCTCCTCGTCCCGGTCGTCGCGGCGGGCCTGTGGGCGTGGGGCGCGGCGGCGCGTCGGCGCAAGCTCGCGCGCGTGGGCAACGCGGCGCTCGCGGCGCAGCTGACCTCCGCCGTCTCGAAGCCGCGGCGCCTGCTCAAGCAGCTCGTCACGGGCCTGGCGCTGCTGCTGGCGGCGATCGCGCTCGTCCGGCCGCAGCACGGCCAGCGGCCGATGCCGCTGAAGCAGACCGGCATCGACATCGCCGTGGCCTTCGACATCTCGAAGTCGATGCTCGCGCGCGACGTCCAGCCCTCGCGGCTCGAGGCGGCGCGCACGCAGTTGCGGCAGCTCTTGCAGACGCTGCAGGGCGACCGCATCGCGCTCGTGCCGTTCGCCGGCGTGGCCTTCACCCAGAGCCCGCTGACGGCCGACGAGAGCGCCGTCCGGCTGTACCTCGACAGCCTCGACCCGGCGAACATGCCCATCGGCGGCACCAACCTCGCGATGGCGATCGAAGAGGGCACGAAGCTGCTCACGAGCCGCGAGGACAAGGCCGAGCACCGCGGGCGCAGCCGCGTCCTGCTGCTGATCACCGACGGCGAGGACGTGGCGAGCGACGCCGGCGAGGCGGCGCGGGCCGCGGCGAAGAAGGCGGCCGACGCGGGCGTGCGCCTGTTCGCGGTCGGCGTCGGCACGCGCCTCGGCGAACCCATCCCGCTGTTCGACGAGCAGGGCAACCACCAGGGCTACCAGAAGGACTCCGAGGGCAAACCCATCTACAGCAAGCTCAACGTGGCGCTGCTCGAGGAGCTCGCGCGGCTGGCCGACCCCGAGAAGCCCGACGCGCAGCGTGTGTTCCAGTACGACGGGACGGAGCCGGTGTCGCCGCGGCTGGCGGCGGAGCTCGGCGGGCTGCAGAAGACAGCGATGGAGTCGATGCTGCGCAACGCCTACGGCGAGAAGTTCCAGTACGCGCTGCTGCCCGCGCTGCTGCTGCTGCTGCTCGACCTGGCGATCGGCGAGCGGCGCGCCCGGACGACCGCCGCCGCTGCCCGCGAGCCGGCGGCCGACGGTCGACGGCGTCGGCCGCGGGAGGAGAAGGCCGATGCGGCGTAGCCGGCTGCCGATCGTCGCGCTCCTCCTCGCGGGCTGGGGGCCCTTCCAGTGCAGCGACCCGACCGTCGACGACGCCAACGCCCTGATCCGACAGGGGAAAGGGGCCGAGGCGCTCGAGGCGCTCAAGGCGCTCGACGCCGATCGGCCCGAGGTGCACTTCGCGCGCGGGCTGGCGCACGTGCTCAACGAGCAGCCCGACGAGGCCCGGACCGCGCTCGACAACGCCTACCGGCTGACCGCCGAGGCGCTGACCGACGGCTCGGCGAAGGACGCCGACCGCGAGGCGCGGCTGCTCGACCTGAAGCGGCGCATCTCGTTCGCGCGCGGCCAGGCCGCCGTCGCCAAGGAGGACTGGAAGGCGGCCTACGAGGAGTTCGCCAACGCGCTGCGCCTCGATCCGTCCGACGAGGCCGCGCGGTGGAACACGGAGCTGGCGTGGTTCAAGCTCCACCCGCCGTGCAACATGCGCGACGACGACCACGAGCCCGACGATCCGCGCGCCGACGCGAAGCCGTTCGATCCGCAGAAGGCCGACAAGCGCCTGCTCTGCCCCGCCGACGAGGATTGGTACGCCATCGAGGCGCCGCACGGCGCGTTCCTGTACGTGAACGTCGAGGGCAAGGTCGACACCGAGGACGGCGAGACGCGCCAGGTGACGCTCGAGCTCTACGGCCCCGAGGAGGGCGGCGAGGCGCTGCGCAGCGCGCCGCTCGAGAAGGGCAAGGCCACGGTGGGCATCTCCGGGCTGCCGAGCGGCGGCGCGTGGAAGGTGCGCGTCGCCGGCCCGGGGCGCGCCGAGGTGACCTACAAGATCGGCGTCGAGCTGGTGCTCCCCTGCCCCAGCGACGACGAGAAAGAAGAGAACGACGCGCCCGAGGCCGCCACCGCGGCGCAGGATGGCGAGCTGCCGGGCCTCAAGTCGTGCCCCGGCGACGCGGACTGGTTCCGCGTGACGGTCCCCAAGGGCGAGGGGCGCGAGATCCAGGTGCGCCACGATCCGAGCCGGGGCAAGCTGGCCGCGGCGCTCTTCGACGCCGACGGGGTGACGCCGCTGGCCGCCCCCGAGGGCGCCGCGTTGAAGGTCGAGCAAGGCGACGAGGAGCGCACGGTCCTCGTGCAGGTGAACACCGCCGAGCACCAGGAGAACACGTACACGCTCGTCGTGAAGAAGTCCGACGAAGACGAGAAGGACGACGAGAAGAGCGAGGACGAGAAGAAGGACGACCAGCAGGACCAGCAGCAGGACCAGGACGAACAGCAGCAGCAGGACCAGCAGCAGCCGCAACCGCAGCCGCAGGCGCAGCAGGACCAGGTCGACATCGAGAAGCTCGTGGAGTCGCTCGACAAGCACCAGAAGAACCCGCAGCTCGAGAAGATGCTGCGCGGGCTGCCCGCCTATCCTCAGATGGAGGATTACTGATGGCGCGCGCCTGGTGGGTCGCGCTGCTCGTGCTGCTGGCGCCGGCGCTGGCGCTGGCCGCGGATCCGATCCGCGCGCAGGTCGACCGCACGTCGATCCGGCTCGAAGAGAACGTGCGGCTGACGGTGACCGTGAGCCTCGACGCGCGCACGACCGACCAGCCCGACCTGCAGGCGCCCGACCTCTCCGCGTGGGAGCTCGTCGGGCGCTTCGAGAGCACCTCCCAGGACGGCATGCGGGGGACGGCCACGACGCGCGTCGACCTGCTGCTCCGCCCGCGCCGCGCCGGTCGTCTCGAGATCGGGGCGTTCACGATGAAGCTCGGCGGCCGCAGCTGGCGCACGTCGACCTTCGCCATCGACGTCCACGACGGACGCGGCGGGTCGCCGACCGCCCCGGCGGCGCCCCAGGCCGGGGTCCCCGGCGAGGCGCCCGCGCGCGACGCGTTCGTCGCCTGGGAGGTCCCGCGCGCCGAGGTCTGGCTCGGCGAGCAGCTCGAGGCCGCGCTCTACATCTACGTGAACGCCGAGCTCGGGGCGTCGCAGATCACGCTCGCCGACGTGAACCTCGACGGCTTCTGGAGCCAGCAGCACCCGCGCCGCGCCGGCCTGTCCCGCGGCGAGGTCGTCGACGTCGGCGGCCGGGCGTTCCGCCGGCAGGAGCTGGTGCGCTACACGCTCTTCCCCATCCGCTCCGGCGCGCTGAAGCTGCCGCCGGCCCGCGTCGACATGATGCTGTCGGAGCAGTGGATGCTCGGTCGCGGCCGCAGCGCGCCCGCGCAGCGCACCGCGTCGCCGATCGCCGTCGAGGTGAAGCCGCTGCCGGCGCAGGGGCGCCCCGCCGACTTCGCGGGCCCCGCCGTTGGCGACGTCCGCCTGAACGCCACGCTCGACCGCACCGCGGCCCAGGCCGACGAGGCCATCCAGCTCACGGTGACGACCGAGGTCGACGGCCTGTTGCAGAACACGCCGCGGGTCACGCTGCCCGATCTGCCCGGATTCAAAGCGTTTCCGCCGACCGAGGACGAGACGTCGGCGCTGCGCGGCGAGCGCTTCGGCGGGACGCGGCGCACGACGTGGCTGCTGCGGCCGCTGAAGGCCGGGCGGCTGACGATCCCGGCGCTGCGTCTGCCGTTCTTCGACCCCGCGTCGGGCGCGTACCGGGAGGCGGCGACGGTGCCGCTGCAGGTCACCGTGCGCGGGCAGCCCAAGCCGGGCGCCGCCGACGACGTCGCGGCCGGGGGCGCACCGGCGGCGGGCGACGCCGGGCCGGCCCTGCGCACCATCCGCAAGCTCGACGCGCTGCGGTCCGAGGGGCGCCCGGCGTACCGGTCGCCGCTCTTCTTCGCCGCCCTGGCGCTGCCGCCGCTGCTGCTCATCGGCCTCCTCGCCGGCGACCGCGTCCGGGCCCGACGGGCGGGCGGCGCGGCGGCGCGGACGGCGAGGCGGGCCGCCGCCGACGCACGCCGCGAGCTCGAGCGGCTGCGGACGGGCGGCGCGGAGGCCTTCGCCGGCATCGCCCGCGCGCTGCTCCACTACCTCGAGGCGCGGTTCGGCGAGCCGTTCAACGGCCTCACGCACGAGCGGCTCGCGGCGCGCCTGCGCGCGCTGGGCGTCGACGACGGCACGGCCGGCGACCTCCTGGCCGAGCTCGAGAACTGCGACTTCGCGCGCTTCGCGCCGTCGGCGACGCGCGCGGGCGAGCTCGACGAGGCGGTGAAGCGGGCCGGCGCGCTCGTCGGCCGCATCGAGCAGGCGGTGGACGCGTGAGGGCGATCCTGCTGGCGCTGACGTTGCTGCTGCCGGCGCTGGCGGGCGCCGAGCCGCTGGACCGCGCCCGCGCCGGCGACGAGGCGTTCTACAAGGGCGATTACGCCGCCGCCGCGAAGGCCTACCGCGAGGCGCTCGCCGGCGGGGCCGACGACGCGGACCTCTACTACAACCTCGGCACGGCCGAGGCGCAGGCGGGGCGCGTCGGGCCGGCCATCTGGGCGTTCGAGCAGGCGCTGCGCCTGCGGCCGGGCCACGCGGACGCCGCGCACAACCTCGAGCAGATCCGGCAGGTCGCGGTCCAGAAGGGCGTGGGCCAGGCGGGGGACGTGCGCGTCATCCTGCCCGGCGACGACGACCTCGGCACCGGCCTGCTGACGGCGTTCCACCCGCGGACGCTGACCTGGCTCTTCGTCGGCGCCTGGGCGGCCGCGTTCGCGCTGCTGGTGCTCCTGCGGCGGGTGCGCGACGGCGTCGGCCGCACCGCGGTCGCGTTCGGCAGCGTGCTCGCCTTCCTCGGCGCCTTCGCCGCCGGCGGCCTGCTGGCGGGGCGCATCTTCCTCGTCGAGCCCGCGCGCTACGCGGTGGTGGTCGGCGACGCCGCCGACGTGCGCGCCGGGCCCGCCGACCGCTACCGCCCGATGGCGCGCGTGCTCGCCGGCGTGAAGGTGCGCGTGCTCGGCGCCGACGAGCGCTGGCAGCACGTCGACCTGCCCGACGGCAGCAGCGGCTGGCTGCCCGACACGGCGCTCGCGCCGCTCGGCCCCACGGCCTCCCGGTGAGGCTCCACGACCTCCCGACGCCGGCGCTCGTCGTGGAGCGAGGCGTCCTCGAGACCAACCTGACCGAGATGGCGACGCTCTGCGCGTCGCACGGCGTGAAGCTGCGACCCCACGTCAAGACCCACAAGAGCGTCCCGATCGCCGCCCGGCAGCACGCGCTCGGCGCGGTGGGCCTCTGCGCGGCCAAGGTCTCGGAGGCCGCGGTCTTCGTGGAGTGGGGCTTCGAGGACGCGCTGGTCGCCTTTCCGCTCACGGGCGAGAAAGTCCGGGAGCTGCGCGAGCTTCCGGCGGCGCGCATCGCGACGATCTGCGACGACCCGGCGGCGGTCGGCGAGCTCGACGCGGCGTGGTCCGGCTCACCGCTCGACGTCTTCGTGAAGGTAGACGTCGGCCTCGGGCGCGTCGGCGTGCCCTGGACACAGGTCGACGACGTGGTGGCGCTCGCGCGGCGGGTGGCGGGCGCGCGGCGGCTGCGGTTCGCCGGCCTGCTGACGCACGCCGGGCACGCCTACGGCGCCGCCACGCCGGCGGACGTGGCGCGCATCGGGCTCGAGGAGGGCGAGCGGCTGGTCTCGCTGGCCGACGCCGTCCGCGACGCCGGCCTCGACGTGCCGTGCGTGAGCGTCGGCTCGACGCCCACCGCGCGCCACGCGGCGACGGTGCCGGGGGTGACCGAGCTTCGGCCCGGCGTGTACGCCTTCAACGACGCCAACCAGGTCGCGCTGGGCGTCGTGCCGGCGGCGCGCTGCGCGCTGACGGTCCTGACGACGGTGGTCAGCCGGCCGGGGCCCGGGCGGGCCTACTGCGATGCCGGCTCCAAGGTGTTCAGCAGCGACCGCGGCGCCCACGGACAGGCGCGCGGCGACCACGGCCTCGTCCTCGGCGGCGCGGCGCGCCTCGCCGGCCTCTCCGAGGAGCACGGCTGGCTGCGCTTCGACGGCGACGGCCCGCGGCGCGGCGACCGCCTGCGCATCGTGCCCGCGCACGCCTGCGCCGTCGTGAACCTCGCCGACACGCTGTGGGTCGTCGACGGCGAGGACGTCGTCGACCGCTGGCCGGTGAACGCGCGCGGCCGGACGCGCTGAACCCGCGTATCCTGGCGGCATGGACGCACCCTCCCCCCGCCTGCACGCCGCCTATACCGAGCCGCACCGCCACTACCACACGCTCGCCCACGTCGCGGACTGCCTGCGCGAGCTCGCCGGCGCGGACGTCGACGCCGCCGGGCGCGCGCTCCTCACGGCCGCGATCTGGTGGCACGACGCCGTGTACGACCCGACGCGGGTCGACAACGAGGAGCAAAGCGCCGCGCTGGCCGAGCGGCACGTGGCGGAGACGGGGCTCGATCCGGGGCACGGACCGGAGGTGGCGCGGCTCGTGCGGCTGACGAAGGGACACGCGGTCGAGCCCGGCGACCGGCTCGGCGCGCTGCTGGTGTCGATCGACCTGGCGATCCTCGGCCGCCCGGAGCCCGAGTACGACGCGTACGCCGAGGCCATCCGCGCCGAGTACGCGCACGTGCCCGACGCGCTCTACCGCGCGGGGCGGGCCGGGGTGCTGCGGCGCTTCCTCGAGGCGCCGGCGATCTATGCCGATCCCGGCTTCGGGGCGCGCTACGAGGCGCAGGCCCGTCGCAATCTGGCACGGGAGATCGCGCGGCTGACCGGCTGACGTGCCCTTCGGCCCCGCGCCGCGAGCAGGGCACGGGATTTGCCAACAGTTCCGCCCATGTACGGATCTGCGGCCCAAGATCCCGTCCAGGCGGCGCAGTCGGCCGGGCTGCGCTACGTCAGCGACCGCGGCCCCGGACTGCGCCGCCGGCGTCGCGTCCCCGACGCGAAGGATTTCGACTACCTCGACGCCTCGGGCGCGCGCGTGACCGACGGCGTCACGCTCGAGCGCATCAAGAAGCTGGCCATCCCGCCGGCCTGGGAAGACGTCTGGATCTGTCCTTCACCGAACGGGCACATCCAGGCGACCGGACGCGACAGCAAGGGCCGCAAGCAGTACCGCTACCACGCGCGGTTCCGCGCGCTGCGCGACGAGACCAAGTACCACCGGCTGGCGGCGTTCGCGCACGTGCTGCCGAAGATCCGCGCCCGGGTCGAGGCGGAGCTCGCCAGGCCGGGGCTCTCGCGCGAGAAGGTGCTCGCCACGATCGTGCGGCTGCTCGAGATCACGCGCATCCGCGTCGGCAACGACGAGTACACGCGGCAGAACGAATCGCACGGGCTGACGACGCTGGTCGACGACCACGCGCACGTCACGCGCCGCAAGGTGCGCTTCCGGTTCCGCGGCAAGAGCGGCGTCTTCCACGACGTCGCGCTCGAGGATCGGCGGCTCGCGCGCATCGTCAAGGCCTGCCAGGAGCTGCCCGGCGAGGAGCTCTTCCAGTACCTCGACGACGAGGGCGTGCCCCACCCCGTGGGCTCGGCCGACGTGAACGCCTTCCTGCGCGAGGCCGCGGGCGACGACTTCACGGCCAAGGACTTCCGCACCTGGGCGGGCACGGTCCACATGGCGTCGCTGCTCGCCTCGCTCGAGGACGTCGGCGAGACGCTCACCGCCCGAGACAAGTGCGTCGTCGCCGCGCTCAAGCAGACCGCCGCGGAGCTGCGCAACCGACCCGCGACGTGCCGCAAGTACTACGTGCACCCCGCCGTCATCGACGCCTTCCGCCAGGGCGCGCTGACGCAGGCCCTGGGCGCCGTCCCGTCGACGTCGCCCGGCGCCGTCACGGGCTGCGACCTCAGCCCGCTCGAGCGCGCCGTGCTCCACATCATCGAGTGCGCCGGCGTGCCCGCGGCGCGGCGTCGCGGGGCCCCCGTGAAGAAGGCGGCCTAGCCTGGCGCTGATCTCGGGTTTCGCCATTTCGGCGTCGACGAGGCCGAGCAACGACCGAGTCGCAGCAAGGAGCAAGGCGAGTTACGGCCCAAGGCCTGCTTGATGCACGTCGAGACCGAAGTGCGCCGCGCGCAGCGAAGCGACCGACCCCTTCGGGCAGACTCGCCACCGCAAGACGGCGGCTTCGCCTGTGGGAGCAAGCTGCGGCGGCTGGTCGGGGCCGGCCGCAGGCAGCCGAAAGTGGCGAAACTCGAGACTAATCGGCGTCGAGGCCGGCGGGCGTCACGGCCGCGCCGTCGGGGAGGCCGGCGGCGCCGCCCACGACGACACGCTCGCCGGCGGCCAGACCCGCCGCGATGCCGACGAGGTCGCCCACGCGCTCGCCGAGGGTCACGCGGCGGGTCTCGACGACGCCGCCCGCGGCCACCACGCGGGCCACCGCGCCCTCCGGCCCCTCGTGCAGCGCGCGCCGGGGGACGACGAGCGCCTCCTCGCCCACGGCGGCCCGCAGGCGGACACGCACCGGGTCGCCCGGCCGCAACGTCGCGCCCGGATTCGGAAACTCGGCGCGGAGCGTCCGCTCGCCGTCCAGGCGCACGCGGCGCGCGCGCTCGCGGTGGACGCCGCCGTCGGCCGCGACGAGCTGCAGCGCCGGGCCGTGGCGCTCGAGGTCGGTGGCGAGGCGCCGGCGCTCGTCTTCGCCGAGCTCGAACGTGGCGACGAGGGGGTCGAGGTCCGCGACGGTCGCGAGCACGGTCTCGGGCCCGACCCCGGTGCCGACCGGGTAGCGCGGCGGCGCGGCGAAGCCGGCGGCGGGGGCGGTCACGTGGGTCCAGGTGAGGGCGAGGCGGGCGCGGAGGAGGGCCGCATCGGGCGCATCCCCGGCCTCGGCCTCGGGGCCGTCGGCGCGCGCCCGCTCCGCCTGCGCCTCGGCGGCGCGGAGGGCCGCGCGGTACGGCCGGTCGTCGATCGTGAACAGCAGCTGTCCGACGCCGACGCGGTCGCCCCCGGCGAAGTGCACCGCGGCCAGGTGACCGCGCAGCCGCGGACGCACCTCGGTGATCCGCGCCGGCTCGAGCTGCGCCGGCCACTCGAACGTCGTGGCCACCGCCCGCCGCTCGACGGGCGCGACCAGGACGACCGGCGGCTCCATCTCGCCCTCGGGCCCACAGCCAGCGCCGAGCGACACGAGTCCCAGCGCAAAGACCAAGGAACACTTGACGCTGCCCGCAGCGCGCGTCCGCATCATCCGCTCCCCCCCGAAGGCCGACCCCTGCTGCAACCTGAGCAGCGAATGCGGGGCCGGGTCGCTCCCCGCCCGGAAATCGGCGTCAGACTCGAGTTTCGCCATTTCGGCGTCGACGAGGCCGAGCAACGACCGAGTCGCAGCATGGAGCAAGGCGAGCTCCGGTCGAAAGCGTGCGTGATGCACGTCGAGACCGAAATGCGCCGCGCGCAGCGAAGCGACCGACCCCTTCGGGCAGACTCGCCACCGCAAGACGGCGGCTTCGCCTGTGGGAGCGAGCTGCGGCGGCCGGTCGGGGCCGGCCACAGGCAGCCGAAGATGGCGAAACCCGAGTCAGATGCGGAACGAGCAATACTGGCGGTTGCCGTCGCGGGAGAGAACGCAGCGGGTGTTGACGACGTTGGCGGCGCAGTTCGCGTCGTCGTCGCAGATCTCGGTGCACAGACCGAGGACGTCGCTGCAGACGAGCCCGCGGGCGCAGTCCGCGTCCGCCCGGCAGGCGCCTGCGGCGGCGACGTTGCCCTGTCCGGTGGGGTGGCACTCGCGGTCGGCGCGGCCGCACCACGCCCCGCCGCCGCAGTCGCGGTTCGTCGTGCAGCCGCCGCCGCACGCGCCGGTCTGCGGGTCGCACCACTGGCCCGCGGGGCAGGCCACGTCGAGGCAGGGGTCGTCGCAGTCGCCGGTGGGCGGCGCGCAGTGGGGCGCGATGCCGTCCCCCTCGAGGCACGCGTAGCCCGGCGGGCAGCCGGCGGCGCACGGCCGGCTGCAGAACGCCTCGCCCCCGTCGACGCGCAGGCAGGCGTCCGTCCCTTCGGCGGTGCACTGGACCGACGAGACGCAGGCCCCACACAGGCCGACGCCCGTCGCGAGGCACTGCCCGCCGGCGTCGCACGCCTGCCCCGCGCGGCAGCGCCCGCACTCGCCGCCGCAGCCGTCGGCGCCGCAGACGCGGCCGTCGCACCGCGGGACGCAGCAGCCGGCGTCCTCGTCCGTCTGCCCGTCGCAGTCGTCGTCGCGCCCGTTGCAGATCTCGGCGACGGGGCCACGCGCGGCCACGCAGGCCCCGAAGCGGCCCTCCACGCACGTCTGGGTGCCCGCCGCGCATTCGCCCGTGTCCACCCCGCAGGGGCGCGTCTCGCCCGCCTCGCAGCCGCCATCGGGCCGCTCGCAGGCGTCCCCGATGCCGTCGCCGTCCGCGTCGTCCTGCCCGTGGTTCGCGGCCGCGGGACAGTTGTCGCACGCGTCGCCGACGCCGTCGTCGTCGCCGTCGGCCTGCGCGGGATCGGCGTGGTCCGGGCAGTCGTCGTCGGCGTCGAGCACCCCGTCGCCGTCGCGGTCCGGCGCGTCGCAGGCGTCGCCCACCCCGTCGCCGTCGGCGTCCGCCTGCGCCGCGTTCCCCTCCGCGGGACAGTTGTCGCACGCGTCTCCCACGCCGTCGCCGTCGGCGTCTGCCTGCCCATTGTCGGGCACCCCGGGACAGCTGTCGCAGGCGTCGCCGACCCCATCGTCGTCGCCGTCGGCCTGCGCGGCATCGGCGTGGTCCGGGCAGTGGTCGTCGGTGTCGGCGACCCCGTCGCCGTCGCGATCCGCCACGTCGCAGGCGTCGCCCACGCCATCGCCGTCATGGTCCGCCTGGTCGGCGTTGGGCGCCGCGGGGCAGTTGTCGCACGCGTCGCCCGCGCCGTCGCCGTCGCCATCGCGCTGATCGTGGTCCGGCGCGCGGGGGCAGACGTCCTCGTCGTCGGGCACCCCGTCGTCGTCGCGATCGCCGCCCGGCGCCGCCCCGTCGCTCCCGGCGTCATCCGGCCGGCTCCCGTCGGTCTCGCCGGCGACCCCGCCGTCGGTCTCGCCGACGGCCCCGCCGTCGTCCCCGACGGCGCCGTCGGCGCCGACGTCGACCGGTGCCCCGTCCCCCCCGGGCCCGCAGGCCCAGAGGCAAAGGCACGCCAATAGCGCGATCCGACGGCGCATCCTCCCCTCCTCACGACCGATTCGCGTTTCGATTCGCCCGAGTATACCCGCTGTGGCGCCGCGCCACCCGCCGGGAGGTCGTGCCCCGCCCCGCGCGCCGGGAAGCGGGGCACGTCGCAACGGTGCCGCGAGACGCCCCGCGGACGGGCGGGACTGGCACACCGGCTGCAAACCGGGGCCTCATCGAGCGGGCGGCGTCCCGGAAAGGGTGGGGTCCGAAGATGAGTGGTGCGCATGCCGAGGACCTGGCGCTGATCGACCCCTGGGCCGACACGCGGTCAGCGCCCGACAGCCTGCCGACCACGCGCCCGGAGCGGCCGCACGCCGGGCGGGCGGCCGTGCCCATCGAGCCGGCGCCGCCCGTCGCCGACGCGCCACCCGGCGCGGCGGTGTGCCCCGCGTGTCGCCGGGCGCCGCGGGCGAGCGAAGCCTTCTGCCCCGAGCACGGCCTGTTCGCGGTCCCCCCCGACGCGGTCGAGGCGTGGGAGGTGGCACCGCTGCTGGGCCAGGTGCTCGAGCGACGATACGCGCTCGTCCGCTACCTCGGCGGCAACATGGGCGCCGTCTACGAGGGCGTCGACCTGCGCTTGCAGCGCCGGATCGCCGTCAAGCTGGACCGGCGCGGCGCCGGGCACGACGGCCGGCACGACCGCTTCGTCCGCGAGGCGCACGCCATCGCGAGCCTGACGAGCCACCACACCGTCACGGTGTTCGACTACGGCATGACCCGGACGCCGTTCGGCCCCGTGCCGTACCTCGTCATGGAGATGGTCCAGGGCGAGAGCCTCGCGGCGCGCATCGGCCGCGGTCCGCTGCCGCTCGAGGAGATCGCGGGGATCGTCGAACAGGTGTGCCGCTCGCTGGACGAGGCGCACGCGCGCGGCATCGTCCACCGCGACGTGAAGCCGGCCAACATCCTGCTGGCGACGGAGCCGGACGGCCGCCCGCTCGTGAAGCTCATCGATTTCGGCATCGCGCGGGTCGGCGGTCCGGGCGGGACGCAGTGGGGCGTGCTCCTCGGCACCCCGAACTACATGGCCCCCGAGCAGCGGCGCATCTACGACCCGGGCCCCATCGACGGCCGCGCCGACGTGTACGCGCTCGGCGTCGTCGTCTGCGAGATGCTGACGGGGCAGATGCCCTTCCACCGGTTCGACACGCTCTCGGGCCGCGAGTGGTCGATGGGCGGGGACCGCGAGCCGTTGCCGGAGGCGCCGGCGCCCATCGAGCGCGTGCTGCGCAAGGCGCTGGCCCACGATCCGGACCGCCGCTACCCGTCGGCGGCGGCCTTCGCGGCGGCGCTCCGGGCGGCGGTGGACGACGTCCGGTCGCGCGTGGCGGCGGCCGAGACCGCGGCGCCGGAGCGCCGGCGCCACCCCTGGCGCGCGGTGGCGGTCGCCGCCAGCGTGCTCGCCGCTGCGGTCGCGGCCACGCTCGGCACCTGGCTGCCGCCCGTCGAGCTGCCCGTCACCACCCCGAGCGCCCCGCCCTCGCGGGCCGCCGGCCTCGATGCCCCGCCCGCCGCCATCCGCATCGAGGAGGCGGTGCCGGTGCCCGCGCCGACCAGCGACGACGTGTAGTCAGCCCGCGGCGGGCAGCCAGAGGGTGACCGTCGTGCCGGCGCCGGGCGCGCTGTCGATCTCGATCGAGCCGCCGTGCGCCTTCATGATCCCGTGCGTGATCGACAGGCCGAGGCCCGTCCCCTCGCCCTCGGGCTTGGTGGTGAAGAACGGCTCCCCCACCTTGTGGCGGATCTCCGCGGGGATGCCCGGCCCCTGGTCGCTGATGCGCACGCCGACGCGGTGCCCGTCCTGCGCGGGGCGCAACACGATCTCGCCCTGCTCGGGCGACGCGTGCGCGGCGTTGAGGAGCACGTTGACCAGCGCCTGCATCACCTGGGAGCGGTCCGCCTCGGCGCGCAGCGCGCCGGGCGAGAGCTCGTCGACCAATCGGAGGCCCTTCCCGCGCACCGAGGGCTCGACGAGCCGCACGCTCAGCGCCGTCACCGATGCCAGGTCGACGGCCTCGCGCCGCGGCGGCCGCTGCCGCGCGTAGTCGAGCAGTCCGCGCACGATCGACGCCATGCGCTGCAGGCCGTCGTCGATCGTCTCGAAGTACTCGGGCAGGCGCGCCGCCGGGATCGTCCCCGCCCGCAGCGCCCGGAAGCAGCTCATCACCCCGCCGAGCGGGTTGTTGATCTCGTGGGCGACGCCGGCGCTGAGCTGCCCGATCGACGACAGCTTCTCGGCCTGAAGCAGGCGGGCGTGCTCCTCGCCGAGGCGGACGTGGAGCGCCTGCAGCTCGTGCTCGGCGCGCCGGTGTTCCGTCACGTCGAGCCCCGTTGCCACCACGTAGGCCACGCGGCCCGTCTCGTCGGGCAGCGTCGTGTTCGTCCACGCGATCAGCCGCTGTCCGCCACCGCGCACGCGCCAGTGGAGCTCGGCGCTGGCGCCTTTCCCGCCGTCGAGCATCGCCTGGAACATCGCCCGCGCCTGCGCCTCTTCGGGTACGAAGGGAAACAGGCCCCAGATCGGACGTCCGGCCACCTCGGCGTACGAGTGGCCCGTGAGCGCCTCGCAGGCACGATTGAAGCGGACGACGCGCCCCTCGCGGTCGAGCACGAGCACCAGCGCGCCGGCCGTGTCGAGCACCGCCGCGGTGAAGTCGCGCTCCTGCCGCAGCGCCTTGCGGAGCCCCTGCTCGGCGCGTGCGGCGCGCACGAGGCGCAACGCCCGCTCGACGCTCGCCAGGAGGGCGTCGGGGTCGAACGGCTTGAGGACGTAGTCGTAGGCGCCCACGCGCACCGCGCGGATGGCCGCCTCGAGCGAGCCCTGGCCGGTCATGAGGATGACCTCGGCCCCGGGCGCCGCCTCGCGTAGCCGGGGAACGAGCGTGTCGCCCTCGGCGTCGGGCAGCCCCACGTCGACGAGCGCCACGTCGAACCCGCCGGACGCCCGCGCGAGCGCCTCGGCGCCGGTCGACGCGCGCACGACCGTCGCCCCCTCGTCCTCGACGATCTCCGCCAGGTTGTCGAGGAGGTCGGCCTCGTCGTCGGCGATCAGGATTCGGGCGTCGGCGAGGCGCATGTCAGCAGTTCGGCCAGGGTTTCGAGCAGGCAGGGCACGGGGACCGGCTTCTCGAGGACGCGCGCCCTGCCGTTCGCGAGCTCGCCGAGCGCCGTCGCATCGAGGTCGCCACCGTAGCCGGTGACGAACAGGATCGGCAGATCGCGGCGACCGGCCAGCGCCTTCAGGCCGCGGGCGAGGGCGAGGCCGTCGCCATCGGGCAGGCGCAGGTCGAGCACCGCAGCGTCGAAGTGCAGGCGCGACGCCAGGCGCCGGGCCTCGTCGGCGCCCGCGGCGGGGAACGGGACGACCCCGTCGAGGCTCTGCAAGGACTCCACGAGGTTCGCCCGCAGGTCGTCGGCGTCCTCGACCACGAGGACGCGCGCCCCCGGCGACAGGGCGCGCTCGACCACCGTCCACAGATGGCCGAGATCGAGCGGCTTGGGCAGGACCGCGAGCGCGCCGTCGCGCCGCGCCTCGTCGAGCATGCGGTCGTGGGACCAGGCGGTGATGAGCACCACCGGCACCTCGGGCCAGCGCGCGCGCACGCGGCGCAGCACGTCGATCCCGCTCGCGCCGGGCATGCGCATGTCGGTGACGACGAGGTCGGGGCGCAGCTCGTCGAGCGCCGCCAGGGCGTCGGTGCCGCTGATCGCGACGCGCACCGTCAGCCCCTCGTCCTCGAGCAGCTCGCGCAGGTTCTCCGCCAGGTCGACGTTGTCGTCGACCAGCAACACGGTGCGCCCCGGCTCGGTGGCGAGTGCGGTCACGTCGACGCCTCCTTCGGGAGGATGATCGGCAGGCGCATGGACACCACCGCGCCGCCGCCGGGCGCGTTCGCCACCTCGGCCATCCCGCCGTGCCGCTCGCAGATACGCTTCACGAGCGCCAGCCCGAGGCCGACGCCGTGCGGACGCCCCGTCACCAGCGGCTCGAACGCCGAGAGCAGCATGTCCTGCGAGAACCCCGGGCCGTCGTCGGCCACCGAGAGCCACGCCTGGTCGCCCTCGCGCCGCGTCGAGATGCGCACGTTGCCCTGGCCGCCGTCGACCGCCGCCGCCGCGTTCTGGAGCAGGTTCACGATGGCGCGGACCACGAGCCCCGGCTCGACGAGCATCTGGAGCCCCGCCTCCTCGTCGCGGTGCACGCGGATCGTCGGCGGCAGGCGCACGAGCTCGACGGCGTCGTCGACCAGCCGGCCGAGCGCCGTCGGGGTGCGCGTGGGCGGCCGGTCGCGCGTCATCTCGAGCAGGTCGGTGATGATGCCGCTCGACGTGCGGATCTGGCTGCCGATGCGATCGAGGTGCTTGCCGAGCTGCGGATCGGTGCCGGCGCGCCGCCGCAGCAGGTACAGCGACGACTCCATCACCCCGAGCGGGTTGCGCAGCTCGTGGGCGATGCTCGCCGCCAGCTGGCCGACCGCCGCCAGGCGGGTGTTGCGGCGCAGGCGATCCTCGCTGTCGTGCTGGTACGTCTGCAGCATGATCGCCAGCTCGAGGTCGAGCAGCTTCTCGACGGCGTTGCCGACGACACGCCGCTCCTCGAGATCGTCCTTCCACACGTCGTCGACGATGGCGCGCAGGTCGAGACGCATCACGTTCATGGCCGTCAGCATGTACTGCTGGGGCATGCCGATGCGCACATGCACGCGCCCGATGCGGCTGCGGCGCTCGTAGAACGCCTCGCCGTGCGGGCCCTCGAGGCCGCTCTGCAGCCACTCCCGGAGCGTCACCTTGAGGCGGCCGACCGTCGACTCGCCCTCGGTCAGGACCTGGCGCGCGCCCGGATCGAGCAGTATCCGTTCGTAGAAGTGCCCGGTGATGCGCTCGAAGTGTGGCGCCGCGTGCGGCAGGAAACGGCGGAGCGCGGCGGCGTCGGCCTCGCCGAACCCCACGTACGCCTTGATCTCGTCGAAGAACGCCGGCATCGGTCATGGTATGCCACAGCGGGCGAGGTCGGGCAAACGCCCACGTGGTACGGGCGCGGTGCTTGCACCGTCGCGCCGCTCACACAGCGGCGGGGGACTCTCGTGGTTGACGACCTGCACCTGCTGGATCGCTGGAGCCGTTCGCCGCCGGTGGCGACCGGCGTCCTCGCCGCCGGCGGCGCCGCGGTGCTGGCGGCGGCGCTCTGCGCGTCGGGCGTCCTGCGCGAGATGCCGACGGCGCTCCTCCTGAGCGGATTCGCCCTGGCAGCCGCGGCGACCACCGCGCTGGCGATCCGTGGCGCACGCGAACGCCAGCGCGTCTGGGGCATGGCGCGGCTGCTGAACCGCACGGTGCGACAGAGCCCGATGCTCGTGCTCATCACCGACGTCCGCCAGCGCATCATCCACGTGAACCCGGCGTTCACCGCGCTCACCGGCCACCCCGCCGACGAGGCGCTCGGCCGCAACGCCTGCATGCTGGCGACCGAGGGCGCCGATCCCGAGGCCGACGCGGCGTTTCGGTCGGCGCTGCGCGACGGCACGGCGTTCCGCGGCCCGCTGCGCCTGCGCCGCCGCGGGGGCGGGACGCTGTGGCTCGGCGCCCGCATCACCGCGCTGCGCGACGACCGGGGCGAGGTCACGCACCTCGTCCTCGTCGGCGAGGACGTCGGCCAGCAGCGCGAGCAGGAGGCGCGCCTGCGCCGCATCAGCCACGAGCTCGAGGAGCGCGTCGTCGAGCGCACCCTCGAGCTGGCGCGGCGCACCGAGGAGCTCGCCACCGCGAACGCCGAGCTCGAGTCGTTCAACTACACGCTCTCGCACGACCTGCGCCGGCCGCTGACCACCATCCGCAGCTTCTCCGAGTTCCTGCTCGAGGATTACGGCGAGCGCCTCGACGACGCCGGCCGCGCCGATCTGCGGCGGGTGATGGCCGCCGCCGATCGCATGGATCTGATGATCCGCGACCTCCTGCGCCTCTGCCGCGTGCAGCGCGCGCCGCTCGAGCGCCGGGCCGTCGACGTCGGCGCCGTCGGCCGCGCGATCATGGACGACCTGCGCCGGAGCGCGCCCGAGCGAAGCCTCCGCTTCGAGGCGGCCGGCCCGCTTCAGACCGAGGCCGACCCCGAGCTGTTGCGCCTCGTGCTCGAGAACCTGCTCGAGAACGCTTGGAAGTACACCGCCCGCCGCGAGCAGGCCGAGGTGGTGCTCGGTGCGCGCGAGCGCGAGGGCCGCCGCGAGTTCTACGTGCGCGACAACGGCGCCGGCTTCGATGCCGCCCGCGCGCGCGAGGCGTTCGAGCCGTTCAAGCGGCTGCACCGCCACGAGGAGTTCGAGGGCACCGGCATCGGCCTCGCCACGGTGAAGCGCGCCGTCGAGCGGCACGGCGGCGAGGTCTGGGTCGACGCGGCGCCCGAGCGCGGCGCCACCTTCTGGTTCACCCTGGCGCCCACCCCGGCGGACGCGGCCGGCTCACGTTCGGATCGCCCCTGACGGCGAAGCGCAGCGGTCGCGCCGCCCACTCACCCGCATAATCGACGCCGACCCGCGGCCCCACGGCCACGTCCGGCCCCCCCGGTCCCGTCTCGACCCACAGCGAGTCGCCGGCGACCAGATCCACGCCGTCGAGCGCGCGATCGATGCCGAAGGCGGCGCACAGCTTGCCCGGCCCCGAACACAGGTCCGTGTCTCGCTGCACGCCCCGATGCGCGCGCATGAGCTCGAGCCCCTCGACGGGCCGCAGCGCCCGCACCAGGGCCGCCACCGGGTGGTCCGGCGCCCCGGCGACGACGTTGAGACAGAAGTGGAGGCCGTAGATGGCATACACATAGGCCGTGCCCCCGTCGCGATACATCGACTCGTTGCGGGGCGTGCGGCGACCGCCGAAGGTGTGTGCCGCCCGGTCCTCGACGCCGAGGTAGGCCTCGGTCTCGACGATCACGCCGGAGAGACGGTACCCGTCGACGACGCGGACGAGGGTCTGCCCGAGCAGCGCCCGGGCGACCGTCTCCGCGTCGCGACGATAGAACGGTCGAGTGAGGCGGGGGATCAGGAGCGGCGGCGGGGACGGAGGCCGGCGAGCGCCAGCAGCATCAGGGCCGAGAAGGGACCCGCGCCGCCCGTGGAGTCGCAGGCGCAGCCGGCCGTCGGGGCATCGTCGCCCGGCGTCACGCCGACGCCGCCGTCGGGCACCTGGGGCATGCCGCCGGCGCCGCCGGCACCGCCCGGACCGCCACCGGGGCCGCCGCCGGGGCCGCCGCCGGGGCCGCCGCCACCGGGGCCGCCATCGGGATCGGGCGGGACGGGCTCCTCGGGCTGCCAGCCGGCGATGCACTGCGGGCGGTCCTGGCGAACCTCGCAGGTCTGTCCGGGCGGGCACTCGACGTTCGTGCAGTCGTCGAACACGCACTCGCCCTCGACGCAGCGCTGGTTGCCGCTGCACTCGACCGCGGCGCAGGGATCGCCCACACAGGCGCCCGCACGGCAGGCCTGCCCGTCGGGGCAGGCGACGCCGCCGCAGTCATCGTCGACGCACACGCCGTCGACGCAGCGCTGGTACAGCGTGCAGGAGATGCCGGCACACGACGGGATGCACTGGCCGCCGCGGCAGAACTCGCCGGCGCCGCACATCGCGTTGGCGCACGGATCGGGGACGCACTCGACGCCGTTGCAGATGGACCCGTCGGCGCATCCCGTGTGCACGCAGCTGTTGGGGACGCACTCGCCCTGCCAGCAGCGCTCCCCTTCGCCGCAGCCGACGCCGGCGCAGGGATCGAAGCACATGTTCAGGCCGGGATCGCACGCGAGGCCGAAGTCGCACTCGATGCCGACACACGCCTCGACACACAGCTGGAGCTGCTGGTTGCAGAAGGTGCCGGCGTCGGGGCACTCGTTGCCCTGGCAGCGGCGCCAGCAGCGCCCGTCGAGGCACTGCCCGTCGGGGCAGAGGTCACCCTCGTCGACGGTGCCGTCGCAGTCGTCGTCCTCGCCGTTGCAGGTCTCCTCGGGCAGCGCCTCGCAGCGGCCGCAGGCGTTGACCAGGCCCTCGTCGATGCGACCGTCGCAGTTGTTGTCGTACCCGTCGCAGATCTCCTCCTCGGGAGAGCGATCGGGCACGCACACGACCTGGCCGTCGATGCAGGCGTTGCGGCCGCGCGCGCAGAAGCCGGGTTGCCCGGTGGCGCAGGGCGTCGGCGCCACGGGATCGCCACCGTCGGGGCCCTCGTCGACCTGCATGTCGCAGTCGTTGTCGCGCCCGTCGCACAGGTCCGGGGCGCCGTCGGGCACGCAGACGTAGTCGTCGCAGGCGTCGCCCACGCTGTCGGCGTCGTCGTCGACCTGGTCGGGGTTGGGGTCGTCGGGGCAGTTGTCGCAGGCGTCGCCCAGCCCGTCACCGTCGCGGTCGGCCTGGTCCGGGTTGGGCACGTTCGGGCAGTTGTCCTCGGTGCTGCAGAGGTCGTCCATGTCGTCGTCGAGCAGGCAGACGCCGCCGAGCGAGCGCTGCAGCACGAGGATGGCGAGCGACGTGCCCTCGATGGCCTCCCAGCAGCGGCGGCCGCGGCCGCCGCAGAACTGTCCGTCGCCGTTCTGCGTCTCCGTCAGCCACCAGGCGAAGTCGTAGTACCAGCGGGGCGACTCTTCGGGGAAGCCGTCGGCCGCCGGGTTGCGCTGTCCGCCGATCTGCTCCGAGAACAGGAAGGCGCCGCTGCCGTCGTCGGTGGTGACCTCGAGGGCCTTCGAGGCGGCCCAGAGGTAGTAGTACTGCGACGGCCAGTCGTTGATCTGGATGATGTTGTCGTAGCGGTAGTTGTTCTGGAGCCAGCGGAGCGCGGACTGGACGTTGCCGTCGCCGGTGGCCTGCTGGGCGAGGCGGTAGCCCCAGACGCCCGACGCGGTCATCGACGAGGTGGACTGGTAGCCGCCGCCTCCGCGGTACTTGTGGCCGCCGTCGCCGTTCTTGGCGTTGTTGAGGAAGCCGACGGCGCGGGGCAGCGAGTCGTCGGCGTCGGGGCGCAGCGCGGCGGCCGCCGAGAGGCCGGCCATGGCGAACTGCGTCGTCGACAGATCGCCGTCGTTCTGGGGGCTGTTGTAGTTCCAGCCGCCCTGGTTGAAGCCGTTGTTGCCCTGCGTGCCCTTGAGGGCCTGCACGCCGTTGGCGACCGCCTGCGACACCGGCACGCGCGCGCCGACGTCGTCGGGGCCGCCCGTGACCAGGTACAGGCTGATGCCCATCAGACAGGCGCCCGTCGAGTACGACGAGGGCCCGCCGTTGGAGAAGCCGCCGATGTTGTTGATGCAGAAGCGGACGGCGTTCTGGACGCGCTGCTGATCGGCGGCGTCCATGCCGCGGTAGCCGACGGGCGGCGCGTTCCAGTCGGGGCTGGACCGCTTCTCGAGGAAGCAGAGGATGGGCAGGCCCGTCCCCTCGCCCCAGCCGCCGTTGGCGTTCTGGCTCTGGCGCAGCCACTGGAGGCCGCGTTCGATCGAATCGTTCACCCGCTCGCCGAACGGCGTGACGTTCGCCGAGGCAGCCTGGGCGAGCAACGCGCTCGCCAGCCCCAGGATTGCGATCCCTATGCGCACGGCAACCTCCCCAGTCGACGGTCCGCCCCGGTTCAACAACAGTGCCAGACTCCCGCGCCCGAAACAAACGCGTGCGCTCGGCCTCGTGCACAAATGGGCTGGGGTCGCCACACCCCGGAACGCACACCGAAGTGAGCTACACAGGACACAGTCAGGCGGCGGACTTCTCGCGCGCTTTCAGCGTCCGGAAGATCACGAGGAGGGCCAGCGCCCCGCCGAGGACGCGCGTGACGATGGTGGCGGCGGCGGCGCCGAACGCGCCGTGGCTGGGGATGAGCAGCAGGTTGCCGGCGAAGTTGAGCGCGATCTTGGCGACGGCGACCGCCGCGAGCACGCCGGGACGGTCGAGGCTGTAGAGCACGTACTGCAGCGGTCCGGCCACGAGCTCGAACACGATGCCCAGATACATCAGGTAGAAGATCGTGGTGGCCCCCGCATACTGCTGCTCGTACCACGGGATCCACCACGACACGACCGGGATGGCCGGCAGCGTCGCGATCGCGAGCAGGCTCGTGAACTTCACGATCTGCTTCATGAACGTGCGCAGGTGCGCGGTGTCGGAGACCGACGTCACCTTGGGAAACAGCACGTTCGCCACGGACAGGTTCAGGAAGCCGAGCACCATCGCGTAGGTCCACGCGGCGCGGTACAGACCCGTGGTGTGGGCATCCGTGTAGATGCCGAGCATGAACGTATCGAGCTCGTTGAAGATCGTGTCGCCGATGATGAGGATGCCCGTGAACTTGCAGTACGGGAGCAGCTCGCCGGCGGCCGCACGCACGCGCTCGCGCGGCACCGCGAGCAGTCCGCGCGGCGAGAGCGCCATCCCCACCGCGAAGCCGACCAGGTTGACCGCCGAGTCGACGATGATCATCGCCGTCGGGCTCAGCAGCTCGAACCACCACACCGTACCGAACAGCGCGAAGCGCAGGACCGCCACGCCGATGACCACGGCGCTGCGCAATCCGAACCGCTGGAACGTCTGGATGTAGAACATCCAGTAGCTGTAGAGCGTGCTCCCGACGAGTCCGAGGTACACCCAGGCCAACGGGCGCGCCAGCGCCGGCTCCTGGAACAGGTCCACCGCCACCCAGCGCGCCGTGAGGAAGCCGACGAGCGAGACGACGCCCGTCAGCGCCAGGCGCAGGAGCAGCGCGGCCAGGAAGTGCGCGTTCGCCTTCTCCCGTCCGTTGACGGGGTCGGCGAGCTCGCGACTGCCGAACCGGATCATGGCGTGCGAGAGGCCGACGTCGGTGAGGACTGCGGTCAGCGTCGCCGCCGAGACGGCGATGCCGAGCACGCCGTACTGCGCCGGCCCGAGCGTGCGCTGCAGCAGCAGCTGGATGACGAAGCCGATGCCCGAGCCGATCAGCTGGCCCGAGTAGGTGATCGCCACCTCGCGCAACAGCTGGGAACGGGCCGCCTGCCGCACCTTCTCCGCGATGGACCCCGCGAACGCCTGCACTCCCGTCTCCCCGCACGAAGCCGCGTCACGTATACCGATTACGGCAGGTGGCCCTCGGTTCTACGGCTTCCGTCGGCCCCAATATGCGCCGGGCGGCGGAGGGAGTCCACGTCAGCGGCGGACGTTGTCCTTGATGGCGCGGAAGGTCTCGTCGGCCTTGATCAGGACGCGGAAGCGCTCGACGGGCTTGTCGGCCTGCGGGTGCTCGTAGCGCAGCTCGACGTCGTGCACGCCCTCCGGCAGACGCAGGTTCACGACCGGCGTCCAGACATCGGCGTAGGGCTTGCCGTCGATGAAGACGCGGGCCGACGGCTGGGTGTTGAGCTGCAGGTAGCCGTAGCCGGGCGGCGGACCCTCGACGAAACGGCGGTCGAGCTTCGTGGGGGCGCGGCCGCGCAGCGAGGTGTCGAGGTCGTCGTCGGGGCGTGGGCGCGCAACCGCCGCGGTCGCCGCCGGCGCGGCGCTGGAGGGCGCGGGCGCGATCGTCGGTGGCGCGGGGGGGGCGGGCCTGGCCGGCTCCGACGGCGGCGCGGGCGACGCCACGCCGCCGGGCGGGGCGGGATCGGCGGCGGGCTGCGCGCTGCGGACCGGCGGCGACTCCACGGGCGCCGGCGCCGGCTCGTGCCCCGCGCCGGGACCGGCGAGCCAGAGCCCGCCGGCGGCGGCCGCCGCGCCCGCGAGCAGCACCAGCGCCAGCACGACCGCGGGTCGGCCGCGCCGGCGCCGCGAGGCCGACGGGGGCGGCGCCAGCAAGGTCGACGCGCCGGCGCCCTCGGCCACGAGCCGCTCGAGGCCGCCGCCCAGCGTCACCAGCAGCTCCACGCACTCGTCGCAGCCGGCGAGGTGCTGCGCCTCCGTCTGCATCGGCTCGTCGCCGCCGGCGATCAGCGCGACGCGCTCCTCGTCGAGGTGCGCCCCGGTGTGCTCGAGCCGCAGATCGAGCACCTTCAGGCGCGCTTCGAGGCGTTCGTGGGCGTTCACCGGTCCTCCGCGGAGTCTTCGGGCGCGCCGTCCTCGCGCTCGCGGTCGTCGGACGCCGACACGACGTCGCCGGACTCCCCGAGGAGCGCGCGCAGGCGCTCGAGCAGCCGCATCTTCCGCATGCGCACCGCCGACGGGCCTTTGCCCAGCGTGCGCGCCACCTCGGCGGCGTTGAGGTTCTCGACGAAGAACAAGCGGACGAAGAGGCGGTCCTGCGGGGGCAGCGACTTCACGGCGGCGCGCACGCGCTCGGCCTCGCGGGCGGCGATCGTCGCGAACTCGGGGTCGCGGCCGTCGCGATCGGGCAGGCGCGCCAGCACGACGTCGGGGGAGCGCTTGTCGCGGACCTGCCGCGCCATGCGCCGCTGGAAGTAGCGCAGGGCGACCGTGTACAGCCAGGCCCCGAACGAGGCCTTGCCCTGGTAGCTGCGCAACCGCCGCCCGCCGTCGAGGAAGAGGAACCCCACGAAGTCCTGCACCAGGTCCTCCGGATCGTACGCCGCCTCCGGCCGCCACCGTCGCAGCGCCGTGCCCAGCGCGTGGCGCACGACGGAGCGATAGCGGTTCTCGAACGCGAGAAGCGCCTCCGGTTCGCCACCCGCGAGTGCGCGGGCGAATTCGAGATCACCGTGCGCCGCCATCCAGCTCCGCCGCGGCTTCCTGGGCCGTCGAGTCCGGTTCGGCTCGGAGTGTCACGTAGCCCCCGCGCTCGGGGCAAGGTCCGGGTCGCGGACCCCTTGGCCAACCGCGGCGGCGGACGGGGCATCGAGCGGGCCGTCGCACCGCGAAGCGCGGACGGAGTTCGGGGGAGCGACGGCGCGCGGCCGCGCCCGCGGGCGGTCAGGCGGGCATCGTCACTCGTCTTCGGACAGGAGTCTCTGCAGCTCGCCCTCCCCGGGCAGCGCGCCGAGGCTCTGGAAGTGATGCTGCAGGAAGGCGCGGTTGTCGGTCACCGACAGGTTCTGCATCTCGAGCGCGCCGATGCGATCCTCGGGCGTGAACGCCGAGGCCACCTTCTCCATCGACAGCTTGTGCGGGTCGTAGGCCATGTACTGCGCCTTCGTGTCGAGGAGGCTGAGGTCCTCGCCGCGGCGCAGCTCGAGCGTCACGCTGCCGGTCACCGCCGGGGCCACCCAGCGCGTGAGCGCGTCCTTCAGGAGCAGCGCTTCGGGATCGAACCACTTGCCTTCGTACAAGAGACGGCCGAGGCGGCGTCCCAACACGAAGTACTGGTCGAGCGTGTTCTCGTTGTGGATGGCGGTGAGCAGGCGCTCGTAGGCGACGTGCAGCAGCGCCATGCCCGGCGCCTCGTAGATGCCGCGGCTCTTCGCCTCGATGACGCGGTTCTCGATCTGGTCGCTCATGCCGAGGCCGTGGCGGCCGCCGATGCGGTTGGCCTCGACCACGAGGTCGAAGTGGTTGCCGAAGCGCTGCCCGTTGAGCGCCACCGGGATCCCATGCTCGAACTCGACGGTGACCTCTTCGGGCGCGATCTGGACCTCGGGCTTCCAGAAGGCCACGCCCATGATGGGATCGACGATGCGGATGTTCGTGGCGAGCAGCTCGAGCTCCTTGGCCTCGTGGGTCGCGCCGAGCACGTTGGCGTCGGTGCTGTAGGCCTTCTCGACGCCCATCTTGTAGGGCAGGCCGATCGCCTCGAGGTACTCGGACATCTCCTTGCGGCCGCCGAACTGCTCGACGAAGGCGGTGTCGAGCCACGGCTTGTAGATGGTGAGCTGCGGGTCGACGAGGATGCCATAGCGGTAGAACCGCTGGATGTCGTTGCCCTTGTGGGTGCTGCCGTCCCCGAACACATGCACGTCGTCCTCGCGCATGGCGCGGACGATGGCCGTCGCCGTGACCGCGCGCCCGAGCGGCGTGGTGTTGAAGTACTTGCGCCCGCCGGTACCGATGTGGAACGCGCCGCACTGGATGGCCACGATGCCTTCGCGCGCCATCGCCTCGCGGCAGTCGACGAGGCGGGCCGCGGCGGCGCCGTGCGTCAGCGCGGTCGGCGGGATCTCCGCCGGATCACGCTCGTCGGGCTGGCCGAGGTCCGCGGTGTACGCGTGGACGGCCATGCCCTCGCGCGACATCCAGGCGACGGCGCAGCGCGTGTCGAGGCCGCCGGAGTAAGCGATGCCGAGCTTCGTGCCCGGCGCGGGAAGACGACGGTGGATTCTGCTCATGGGGCGGCGTTATCGCAGGATCGGCGGGCGCAGATCCAGACCCGCGAGCACGCGGGCGGGACGGCCCTTTCGAGCCTGGGACTCAGGCCGCGGCCAGCGTCACCCGGAAGCGCGCCCCCTCGCCGGGCCGTCCGTCGGCGGCGATGGCGCCGCCGTGCCGCAGCACGATCTTCCGGCAGATCGCGAGGCCCATGCCGACGCCGGCGTCCTCGGCGTGGCGGACGCGCGCGAAGGGCTCGAACAGGCGGTCGGCGTGGCGCGGATCGAAGCCGACGCCGTCGTCCTCGACCACCAGCTCGACCTGCCCGTCGGCGGCGCGCCCGGCGATGCCGATGCGCTTGGGCGCGGCGGCGATGGCGTTGTCGACCAGGTGGCCGAACAGCTGCTCGATCTGCTGCGCGTCCCCGTGGACGGGCGGCAACGCGCCGACGTCGACGCGGATGCCCGCCGCGGCGATGCCCGCCTCCCGCGAGGCCACCACCCGCGCCACGAGGCGCTCCGTGCTGACCGTGCCGAACGGCGTGGGGGTCTCGGTCACGGTCGAGAACTCGCGCAGGCGCTCGATCATGCGCGCCATGCGCCGCGCGTTGGCCTGGAGCCGCGCCAGGTAGTCGCGGGCGGCCTCGTCGAGCAGCGGCTCGCACTCGGTGACGAGCAGGTCGCTCAGGATGCCGATCTTGCGCAACGGCTCCTGCAGGTCGTGGGACGTGACGCGCGCGAAGAGCTCGAGCTGCTGCAGTTCTTCGGCGGTTCGCGCCGCCGCCACCTTCACCGATTCCGCCCGTCGGCGCGCCTCGCCCGCCGCGAGCAGCGTGCGGACGCGCGCCACGAGCTCCCGCGGGTGGAACGGCTTGAACAGATAGTCGTCGGCCCCGGCCTGCCATCCCTCGAGCAGGCGACCGCGCTGGGTCAGCGCCGTGAGCAGCAGCACGGGGATGGCTTCGGTGGTCGCTTCGGCCTTGATGGCACGACAGAGGGCGAGCCCGTCCATGCGGGGCATCATCACATCGGAGACGACGAGGTCCGGCTGCCACTGCCGGACCGCCTGCAGCGCCGCCTCGCCGTCGCGGACGTGCCGCGTCCGGTGGCCCTCGGCCAAGAGCCCGAGCACGTAGGACGCAAGCTCCAGGTTGTCCTCGGCGACCAGCACCTTCGGGCCCTCGGCGCCGCGCTCGGCGGCGGTCGTGGGCGCCTCGAAGCGCTGGACCACGGCGGTCGGGCGCGAGACCGAGGTCGGCCCGGTGGCCGCCGGCGCCGACAAGTCGGCGGTGAACGTGCTGCCGCGGCCCGGCTCGCTCGTCACGGCGACGCGGCCGTCGAGGAGGCGCGCGAACTCGTCGACGAGCGCCAGGCCGAGGCCGCTGCCCTCGAAGCGCCGCGTCGCCGAGCCCTCGACCTGCCGGAAGCGCTCGAACACCCGGGGGACGTCCTCGGGCGCGATGCCGATGCCCGTGTCGCGCACCGCCACGCGCAACCGCCCGTCGCTCCACGCGATCTCGACGTCGACGCGGCCGCCCTCGGGCGTGAACTTGAGCGCGTTCGACAGCAGATTGAACAGGATGCGCTCGTACGCGTAGCGGTCCATTTCGACGGGCACCTCGCCCGCCGGCGCGCGCACCCCGAGGTCGATGCGCTTGCGCCGCGCCGCCGGCTCGAGGTCGGCGACGATGGCCCGCGTCGTGCCCACGATCTCGACCGGCTCGCGGCGGATCTGCACCCGCCCCGCCTCGATCCGCGAGAAGTCGAGCAGCGCGACCACCATCTGGAGCAGCCGCACTGCGTTGTTGTGCATGGTCTCGAGGTGTCGCCGCGCCGCCTCCGGCAGGGTGCCCGACTCGCCGGCGAGCAGCGACTCGAGCGGCGCCAGCACCAGCGTCAGCGGAGTGCGCAGCTCGTGGGAGACATTGGCGAGGAAGTCGTCCTTGAGGCGGTTGGCGTCCGCGAGCGCCCGCGCCGTGTCCGCCAGGGCCATCGTCGTCGCGTGCTCGCGGCGGTGCTGGTCGCGGTACAGCCGCGTCATGAGCGTGACGAGCACGACCGTCGACGCGATGAAGAACGCGGCCACCACGACCTGGGCCGCGTGGGCGTCCAGGCCCGGCCCCGACACGGCCAGCAGGTAGAGCCCGAGCGTGGCCGCGCCCGTCGCCGCCACGTGCGCCGGATGGAACGCGTTCATGGCGAACGTGGCGAGGATCACCAGGTTCAGGCCTTGGTGATAGGCGCTCGCCGGCCCGTCGGCCAGGCGGATCATCAGGCAGATGCCGGCGCTCGCCGAGAGCACCATCGCGTCGGCCAGCCACGCGGCGACCCGGCGCAGGGCCGGCACGTACGTGAGGCCGATGCCCGCGGCGAGCACGGCGCTGACGACGACGCGCACGGTCAGGAAGGTGCCGGCGAGCTGCGGATAGACGATGTGATCGAGCGCCGTGAAGGCGAAATACAAGCAGATCCCGACGGTCAACACCCGGCGGGTGCGTGCGAGGACGGCTTCGGCGACCACCTCGTCGTAGGGGCGAACCCCGCTCGCGGCGCTGTCCATCATCTCCCGATCGCGATCAGGGAAAGGATGAACCGGCGCCGCGCGCGGTCGCGGTCGACGCGGCGCGCGGCCTCGACTACCGTGCCGGCCCCGATGCTCGCGACCGCCCTGCTCGGCTTCGTCTTCGGCTTCTTCGGATCGGTCCCGCTCGCGGGTCCCATCGCGTTCCTCGTGCTGGGGCGCGGCCTCGCGCGGCGCTATCGCGGCGGCGCCTTCCTCGGGCTGGGCGCCGCGCTCGCGGAGGGTATCTACGCGTGCCTCGCCTGGTTCGGTCTTTCCACGTGGCTCGACGGCCACCCCGAGATCGTGACCGGGGCCCGGATCGCGGCGGTGATCCTGCTCGCCGGCCTGGGCATCGTGTTCCTGCGCGCGCCGGCGCCGGCGAGCGCCGAGCCGGCACCCGGCGAGGGCGACGACCGCGCGCTCCCGAGCCTGGCGCTGGGCTTCACGCTCACGGCGCTCAACCCGACGCTCATCGGCACCTGGACGGCGGCGACCACCGTCTTGTTCTCCACGGGGCTCGTGCCCTTCGCGCCGCGCCTCGCCCCGGTCTTCGCCGTGGCCGTCGCCGCCGGCGTCGCCGCGTGGTTCGCCGCGCTGATGGCGCTGTTGCGGCGCTTCGGGCGGGCCTTCCGGCCCGAGACCGTCCGGCTGCTCACGCGGGCGATGGGCCTCGGTGTGCTGGCGCTCGCCGCTGTCTTCGCCTTCGCCCTGTTCCGCGCCCTCTGACGGCCCGCCGGGACCGCCCTGCCGGCGCCGGGGGGCGCGCGCTCAGGGCTTCGCGGGGGCGGGCGCCGGCTGTACGGGGGCGGGCGCCGGCTGCACCGGGGCGGGCGCGGCCTTCGCGGGCGGCGGCGCCGCGATGGCCGGGGGCGGGGCGCCGATCAGCATCGGGATCATCGCCATGGCGATGTTCTTCACCTGGTCGAGCTCGGCGTTGGTCAGGTCGAGGGCCACCGTCACTTCCTTGTCCTTGCTCGCGACGTTCGTCTTCTTCACCGCGCCGCCGAGGCCCGTGAGCGCCAGCTGGGGCAGCGCGGCGAACTGGCCGACCTCCGCCGAGATGCGACCGGCGACCGTCTTCGCCGCCGCAGCGTCCGCGAAGTCCAGGGCGAGGCGCAGCCCGAGGCCGCTGGCGAAGTCGAGGCTCGCGCGGCCGCCCGTGAGCTTCTGCGCCTCGGGCGACGTCCGACGGCCGAAGAGCGTGCCCAGCTGGCCGTCGACGCTGACCGCCCAGAAGTCCTTGCCGGTGTCGGTCTTCCCGAGGAGCTGCCGGACGCGGTCGCGCTTCGCCCCGCCCTTCTTGCCGCCCTTCTCGGCGTCGATCGCCGCGTGGACGAGGGCCTCTGGCCCCATCACGAGGTGCTTCTCGAGCGCCGCCACCACGACCGGCACCGGGGCGACGCCGAGCTGCAGGGTGTCGACGCCGCCGTGCTTCGCCGGCGTGACCTTCGCGCCCGGGTCGACCAGGAAGAGCGCCTGGACCTTCGCGAGCTTCCGCTGCCCCGGGAACACGAACAGCGGGCCCCTCGACGCGCCGAGATCGGCGGGCACCGCCACGAACACCGCGTCGAGGTTGGCGCGTGGGTCGAGGCCGGCGTCCTTCAGCTTCTCGAGCTCGCCGTTCGCGCCCGGGCTGCTCTCCATCGCCTTCGAGATGTCCTTGAAGAACGAGGACTTGCGAAACCGATCGAAGTTGACGCCGACGACGATCGCGGTGTCTTCGGGCATGAGGCCCAGCGCCGCGTCGACGTCGGCGGCGGCGGCGGGCGCGGCGAGCAGCGTGAGCAGCACCAGCGCCACGCCCGTCCTCATCTTCTGCTTCAACATTCCTGACGTCCTTTGCGAGGCCATTTCGAGGCGCCGCAGCATCGGGAGCGCCCGGCGCATCGTCAAGGCCGACGCCCGGGGATGGCGGACGATTCACCTTCGGCCTAATGTCTCGACGAAACGTGAGGTGACGCGTGGCGACCGACGAACGCAAGGTACGCGCGATCGGCGAGGACCTCTTCGCCCGGATGCGCGGCGAGAAGCCCGGCCTGTTCGACAAGGCGTGGTGGAGCGGGCAGATCCTCGAGTGGGCGATGCGGGACGAAGCCTTCAAGACGGAGATGTTCCGCTTCGTCGACGTCTTCCCCGTGCTGACGACCCCCGACGAGGTGGCGCGCCACATCCAGGAGTACCTGCTGCGGCCCGGCCTCGAGGCGCCCGCCGTCATCAAGATGGCGCTCAAGGGCGCGGGCCTCGGCAGCATCGCCACGCGCATGGCGACCGGGCAGATCGCCAAGAACCTCGAGGGCATGGCGAAGCGCTTCATCGCCGGCACCGACGCCGCGAGCGCCGTCGCAGCGCTGCGCGAGCTGCGGCAGCAGAAGCAGGCCTTCACGGTGGACCTGCTCGGCGAGGCGGTCGTCAGCGAGCCCGAGGCCGAGGCGTTCGCCGCCCGCTACGTCGACCTCATCGACGGCCTCGCCCGCGAGTGCGCCGGGTGGTCGCCCGACGAGCGCCTCGACCGCGACGACCAGGGCCCCATCCCGCGGGTCAACGTCTCGGTCAAGGCCAGCGCGATGTACAGCCAGTTCGATCCCCTGCCCTTCGACCGCACGGTGGAGGCGGCGGCGCGCCGCCTGCTGCCCATCTTCCGCCGGGCCCGGGAGCGCGGGGTCTTCCTCAACGTCGACATGGAGCAGCACGCCTACAAGGACCTGACGCTGGCGCTGTTCCGCCGCGTGCTCGAGGACCCTTCGCTCGAGGGCTGGGAGCACGCCGGCATCGCCATGCAGGCCTACCACCGCGACTGCGAGGCCGACGTCCGCGAGCTCGTCAAGTGGGCCAAGAAGGCTCGCCGCCGGGTGACCGTGCGCCTCGTCAAGGGTGCCTACTGGGACTACGAGACCGTGCGCGCCGCGCAGGAGGGCTGGCGCTGCCCGGTATGGCTCGACAAGGCCGACTCCGACGTCACGTACGAGCGCTGCGCGGAGCTGCTGCTCGACAACCACAAGCACGTGCGCACCGCGCTCGGCAGCCACAACGTGCGCAGCCTCGCCTTCGCGCTGGCGACGGCCGAGAAGATGGGCATCCCGCAGAGCGGCTACGAGATCCAGTGCCTGTACGGCATGGCCGAGCCGATCAAGGCGGCGTGCGTGGCGCGCGGCCACCGCGTCCGGGTCTACGCGCCCATCGGCCAGCTGCTGCCGGGCATGGCCTACCTGGTGCGCCGCCTGCTCGAGAACACCAGCAACCAGAGCTGGCTGCGCCTCGGCTTCGTCGAGGGCAAGGGGCAGGAGGAGCTGCTGGCCCCGCCCCGCCCCGTGAACCGCGACCCCTATCTGCGCCCGCGCCCGCCGGCCGAGACGCCTGCGGACCGCCCCCCGCCCTTCGCCAACGAGCCGCTGCGCGACTTCACCGATCCCGCCCGGCGCGAGGCCTTCACCGCCGCCGTGCGCAACGTCGAGCGGGTCCTCGGCCGCACGTACGCGCCCATCATCGACGGCAAGCCCGTGCAGACCGGGCGCACGATGGAGCGCCTCGACCCGAACGACGGCCGGACACGCGTCGGCACGTTCCACCTCGCCGGCGTCGCCGAGGCCGATCGGGCCGTCGCCGGCGCGCGCGCGGCCTTCCCGGCGTGGCGCGACCCGCCCGTCCGCGACCGGGCCGGGCTGCTCTTCCGCGTCGCCGCGCGCCTGCGCGCCCGCCGCGACGAGCTCTCGGCGCTCATGGTGCGCGAGGTCGGCAAGCCCTGGCGCATGTGCGACGGCGACGTGGCGGAGGCGATCGACTTCTGCGAGTTCTACGGCCGCGAGATGCTTCGGCTTTCGGAGCCCCGCCTCACCCAGCACGTCCCCGGCGAGACGAACCACCTCGTCTACCAGGGCCGCGGCGTGTCGGTGGTCATCGCGCCGTGGAACTTCCCCGTCGCCATCCTCACCGGCATGGCGGCGGCGGCGCTCGCGGCCGGCAACACCGTCGTCATGAAGCCGGCGGAGCAATCCACGGTGCTCGCCGCCTGGCTGATGGAGATCTTCCAGCAGGCGGGCGCGCCGCCGGGCGTCCTGCAGTTCGTCCCCGGCGTCGGCGAGGAGATCGGGCCGCGCCTCGTGAGCCACCCGGACGTGAGCACGGTGGCCTTCACCGGCAGCCTGCAGGTGGGCCTGCAGATCTGGCGCGACGCCGCCGCCACCGCCCCCGGCCAGGCGCTGCTGCGCCGCGTCGTCTGTGAGATGGGCGGCAAGAACGCCATCGTCGTCGACGGCGACGCCGACCTCGACGAGGCGGTGCTCGGCGTCCTGCACTCCGCCTTCGGCTATGCCGGCCAGAAGTGCAGCGCCTGCTCGCGCGCCATCGTCGTCGCCGACCACTACGACGCCTTCGTGCAGCGCCTCGTCGAGGCGACGCGCAGCCTCGTCGTCGCGCCCGCCACCGACCCCGGCAGCAGCGTCGGCCCGGTCATCGACGCCGACGCGCACCAGCGCATCCTGCGCACCATCGCCGACGCCCGCGCCCGCGGCCTGCGCCTCGTCCTCGGCGGCGAGCACCCCGGCCCCGGCTGGTTCGTGCCGCCCACGATCTTCGCCGACGTGCCGCCGGACGATCCCATCGCCCAGGAGGAGATCTTCGGGCCCGTGCTGGCGGTCATCCGCGCGCGCCACCTCGACGAGGCGCTCGAGATCGCCAACGGCACCCGCTACGCGCTGACCGGCGGCGTCTTCAGCCGCTCGCCCGCCAACATCGCGAAAGCAAAAGAGAAGTTCCGCGTCGGCAATCTCTATGTGAACCGCGGCATCACCGGCGCCATGGTCCAGCGCCAGCCGTTCGGCGGCTTCGGCATGAGTGGCGGAGGCACCAAGGCCGGCGGCCCCGACTACCTGCTGCACTTCCTCGACGCGCGCGTCGTCACCGAGAACACACAGCGCCGCGGCTTCGCGCCTTCGAGCCCCGAGGACAACTGAGACCCTGCGGGTCGATCCCCGCCGGGGCTCCTCGAGACGAGCTCGACGGGCCTCTTGGCCCGCCTTCGCTCGTCTCTCCGGTGCCGCGCCGTGGACCGGTCGCCTTCGGCTCCCTGCGCTCCCGGCTGACGGCCTCTCGCTCGGTGTCGACTTCCGCCGACCCTCTGAGCCCACCCCTCGGAACACACCCGACACACCCTCGGGGAGCGCCCCGATGAGACATCGGGTCGCATCACCTCCGAGGCGATTCGCCTCACGAGACACGCTGCGGGGCAGTTCTCCACGCCGGTGACGGCCCTTCTGCGACGCGGTTTCGCAGCGCTCGGAGCCCACGGCCGGCGGGCATTTCGCCACGCCTGCGCCGTGCGCCGCGATGACATCTCCCATCCCTCGGTCTGGCCCGGCAATTGCTCAGAGCGCCGCCCGTCCGAAAGTGGCGGGGGACCCAGGGAAATGGATCGCGTCATCTACGATCTGATCGAGGACCAGCTCCGTTCGATCTACCGCGCGGTGACCGGCAGCGACGCGCCGGTCGACGAGACGGCGGGCGCCACGCCGGCCGGCCCCGTCTCCGACGTCGACGTGGAGCGCCGCTTCGCCGACGTCGAAGCCACCGTGCGCGCCGTCCCCGGGATCGCCGAGCGCATCCCGCCCTTCGCGTTCACGCCGGCCGTCGACGTGTTCGAGGAGGGGAACGAGCTGGTCGTCGAGGTGGCCGTGCCCGGGCTCGAGGACGAGGAGCTCGAGGTCGGTGTCATCGATGGCAGCCTGTGGGTGTCCGGCGTCCGCCGCGGCGAGCCCGCCGGCAACGGGCGCCGCTATGTCCACGCCGAGATCCCCCGGGGGCCGTTCCGCCGCGTGGTGGCGCTGCCCTTCCCGGTCACGGGCGAGCCGCAGGTGACGACCTACGGCGGCCTGGCGCGCGTCGCGCTGCGCCGGCAGGCCGACGGCGTCCAGCCGGACGAAGGCAAGACCGAGACGCAGGCGAAGCGCCGGCCGCGTCCGCGCGCCGCGGCGAAGCGAGCGTCGAAGCGTTAGCCCCCGACTGCCCAGTCATTCGTGTCATTCGCGCGGACCCTGCTCGGGCACGGGCCCGCGCTTCCCACGCCGCGAGGCGACAGACGAAGGAGAGCCGAGGATGGCGACCGAACACGGGAGCGTCAGCCCCCAGGAGCTGCAGCGACTCAACGAGCTCATCTCGATGACCCAGGACGCGATGCGCCGCTTCACGCCGCAGCAGGCCGGAGTGTCCGGCCTGATGGGTCTCGGCCAGCAGGGCACGTGGGGCGGTCAGCCGAACGTCGAGCGCCTCACCGACACGCTGCACCAGCGCATCCGTGAGGAGCTCGAGGAGCGGCTGGCCGACGCGTTGCGCGAGCGCTTCGCCGAGCGCCTGCGCACCCGCATCCGCGAGGGCGTGCGCAACGCGTTCGTGGCGGGTCATGGCACGCACTGGGGCGGCGGCCAGGTGGCGGAGCGGATCATCGAATCGGTCCGCAGCCGCATCCAGGAGCAGTTCGACGAGGAGCTGCCCGAAGAGATCCGCGTGCGCATTCGCGAGGGCCTGCGCGAGCGGGTCGTGTCGACGCTGCGCAGCACCCTGGGCGACGTCGGCCCGCTGACGGAGCGCATCGCCGACGAAGTGCGCGAGCGGCTCGGCGACCGCGCGGTCTACGGCCGCATCGCCGACAACATCCGCGAGCGCGTGCTCGAAGGCATCCGGTACCGCGTCGCCGAAGGCATCCGCGTCGCGATGTCGCAGATGCAGACCAGCTTCGGTGGCATCGGCCTCGGGCCGGAGGTGCTCCAGAACCGGATCGCCGACGCCATCTACGAGAAGGTGGGCGAAGGGCTGCGCGAGCGCGCCCGCGAGGCGCTGCGCGAGCGCCTGACGACCACGGTGCGCGAGCGGGTCGGCGAGGCGGTGCGCAACGTCCTCGCGACCGGCGGCTGGCAGCAGTGGCAGAACGTGGGCCAGGGCTTCGGCGGCACGCAGGGCTTCGGCGGCACGCAAGGCTTCGGCGGCATGCAGAACCTCGGTGGCATGCAGGGCTACGGCGGCATGCAGAACCTCGGCGGCATGCAGGGTTACGCCGGCATGCCGGGCTTCGGCGGCATGCAGGGCTTCGGCGGCATGCAGAACCTCGGCGGCGCCCAGGGCTACGGCGCGATCTTCGAGCGCCTCGGCAACCGGCTCCGCGAGCGTGTGGCCGAGGAGCTGCCGGAGCGCGTGGCCGAGACGGTGCGCGAGCGCATCGTCGAGGGCCTGCGCGACCGCATCGTCGAGTCGCTGCGCACCGCCATGGCGCAGGCCGGCAACGACCCGGAGCGCGTCGCCGAGTACGTGCGCGACCGCATCGCCGAGCACGTCCGCGAGCGCGTGGCGCGTGCCCTGCGCGACAAGGTCCGGACGGAGCTGCGCGACAAGGTGAACGACACCGTCCGCAGCTTCGCCAGCGAGCAGACGCCCACCGGCGGCGGTGTCTTCGGCAGCGACCTGCTGTCGAACCTGCTCGGCGGCACCCCGCTCCGCTCCTGATCACCGGCGGCGCTGCCCGACCCCCTGGTCGGGCGGCGCGGCCTGAGCCAAGATGCCGGCGATGACGACGCCGGCGCCCGCCCCCGACAGGCTGCGGCCGATCACACGCGCCGTGGTGGCGTTCGCGATCGCCCCGAGAGCGTCACGCCGCGTCTCCGCGGCAGCGCCGCCTCGCTCGGCGACCAGCCTCGCGTCTCGCCGTCCTCGGCTGCCTGCCGCCGGCCCCGACCGGCCGCCGCTCGTCGCGCTCGGCCTGCTCGCCGCCCTCGAGACTTCGACGGCGCCCGCCGTCTGCGTCGCCGCGGCCATCGTGTTCGCCCCGAAGCAGGGCGAGCGAGGGCACGGCGGCCTCTCCGCGGAGCGCGACGACGCCGGATGAGCAGCCACCTGGGCGCCGCCGCCATCGCATTCGCCGCCTGCTGTTGGGGACTCTGGGGCCTGTTCATCCAGAGCAGCGGCGTCACCGGGCCGTGGGCCGCGACGCTGACCCTGGCGACGATGGGTGTCGCCGGCCTGCCGCTGCTGCCGCGCCGCCTCCCCCGCGAGCGCCGCCTCTGGCTCGCCCTCGCCGGCAGCGGCGTCGCCGACGCCGGCAACGCGGTGTTCTTCTTCGCAGCCCTGCAGCGCGGGCCCGTCGCCACTGCCGTGCTGACGCACTACCTCGCGCCGCTCGTCGTGGCCGCGCTGTCGCCATGGGCGCTCGGCGTGCGCCCCCGCGCGCGCACGTGGGTGGCGATGGGTGTCTCGCTCGGCGGCCTCGCGCTGCTGCTCGGCGGCGCCACGGACGCCGACCTCGTCACCGCGCTGCTCGGGGCCGCGTCGGCGCTCTTCTACGGCGCCAACGTCTTGATCTCCAAGCGCTTCGGGGAGCGGCTCGCCCCGTCCGAGCTGCTGGTCTGGCATTCGCTCATCGCGGTGCCGCTGGTGCTGCCGCTGGCGCTGACGTTCCCGACGCCGACGCTGCGCGGCGCCGGCACGATCGTCGGCGCCGCCGTGCTGAGCGGCATGGTCGCCGGCCTGCTCTTTCTTTGGGGCCTCGAGCGCGTGACGGCGGCGCGGGCGAGCGTGCTGACCTACCTCGAGCCGCTCGTGGGCGTGCTCATCGGCGTCCTGGTGCTCGGCGAGCCCATGGCGCCGCTGGCGCCGTTCGGGGCGGCGCTCATCCTCGCCGCCGGCGTGGTGGTGGCCGCCGACGCCTCCCCGCCGCGGCCGGCTTGATCACGGCGCCGGACCTCCATACACTCGCGCGACCCGATTTTCCTGGCAGGGAGGAGAGCACGATGGCCTCGAACATGAAGAAGCAGAAGCGGCGCAAGAAGTGGCGCTCCAAGAAGGCGAGCCACGGCGTGAAGCCGTCCATGAGCCGCTAGCCTCCCTCCCGAACACCCCCCCTTCAGCCGACTACCGCCGCGGCGCGATCTGCTGCCAGTAGCGCGCGGCGCACTCGCGCAGGACGCGCAGCGCCTCGTCGGGTCCGAGGAAGTCCTCGACGAGCACCTCCTTCTCCTCGAGCACCTTGTAGTCCAGGAAGAAGCGCTTGATCTCCTTGAGCACGTGCACCGGCAGCTGGGTGTGGCTGGTGTAGTGCGCGAAGGCCGGGTCGCGGATGCTCACCGCGAGCAGCTTCTCGTCGACGCCCTTCTCGTCGCGCATGCGCATCAGGCCGATGGCCCGCGCCTCGACGATGCACAGCGGGAAGACCGGCTCCTGTCCGAGCACCAGCACGTCGAGCGGATCGCCATCCTCGGCATAAGTGCGCGGAATGAATCCGTAATCGGCGGGATAGTGCACGGCGCTGTAGAGCACGCGGTCGAGGCGCAGCAGCCCCGACGTCTTGTCGAGCTCGTACTTGTTCTTGCTGCCGGCGGGGATCTCGATGACGGCGGGAAAACCGGCCTCGATGCTGTCGAGGTCGATGGGCAGGTCGTGCCAGGGGTGCACGGCTCCTCCTTGCTGACTGAGTTCGCGCTGCGTGATGGCCGAGCGCGCGTCCGATTGCAAGCGCCGCGGCGCGCGTGCGCGACGGCGGGTCACCGCGCGGTGACCTGCAGCGTCACCGACGCGGCCCGCGACGCGCGTCCGGTCCGCGCCCCGCGGGGATCCGCGGCGCGGCCCACCCCTTGCACTTCTTCGGCGGCGAGCCGCGGAGGTGGTGACGATGGGACATCGCGAACTGACGCCCGAGGTACGACTGGCGCTGCAGGCGGCGGCGATCGCCGGGCCGACGTTCGAGCCGGCCGTGCTGACGGCCCTGCTCGACGTGACGGTGATCGAGGTGCTGCGGCGGCTCCAGATGGCGCGCGACGCCGGCGTGCCCGTCGAGGACCGCGGGGACGGGACGTTCGCGCTGCCGGACGACGTCGGCGCGGCGCTCCGCGACGAGGTCCTGCCGTCGCTCGCGGCGGGCTGGCGCGCGCGCGTCGAGGCGCTGCGCGGCGAGCTGCCGGTCACCGCCCCGCCCCGCCCGGTGCCCGGCCCGGCGGTGGAGCTGTTCGCGCCGCCCGCGCCCGCCGCGCTCCCCGAGGACTTCGAGTGGCCGCCGGGTCCGAGCGAACCGTGGCCGCGGTCTGCCGAGCCGGCCCGCGGTCCCGCCGTCTGGGACGGCGGCGCGCAGTCGCCGGACTTCGATCCGCTCGGGGAGGACGGGTACGAGCGACCGCTCCTCGACCGCGACGCCGCCGACGAGTGGCTCGCGGCGCCGGTCGACCAGGCGCCGACCGGCGACTGGCCCCGGCCGCCGGGCGGGCGCGCCGAGACGGGCCCGGTGGGCTTCGGCGCCACGCCGTCGCCGGCGGGCGGGCTCGACGCGCACACCGCCCGCCTGCTGCGCGCCGCGGAGGCCGACGCCGCCGCCGGTCGCCTCGGGCAGGCCGTCGTCCACCTGCGCGAGGCCCTCGCCCACCTGAACACGCGCGCCGAGGGTCCGCCGTCCCGCGGGCTGCGCGTCCGGCTGCTCCTCGACCTGGCCCGGCTTCAATGGGAAGCCGTGGCCTCGCAGCCGGGCCTCACGCTGGCCGACGCGCAGGCGACGGCGCGCGAGGCGGCGGCCCTCGTCGAGGTGGACGCCTCGCCGGCCCTCGCCTTCGAGGTGTTCACGCTCTACGCGCGCGTCCTGTACGACCTCGGCGATCCGCGGTCGCTGCACGAGGCGGCGCGCGTTCTCGCCGCGGCCGAGCGCGCCCTCGGCGAGGCAGGCGACGAGCGCGGGTCGGCGCGGCTGCTCAACGACCAGGCCGCCGTCTGGGTGCGCCTGGGGGAGCCGGCGCGCGCGCAGGCGCTGCTCGCCGCGTCGCGCCGGGCCTTCGCCCGGATGGACGCCGCCGACCCGGTGGCGGCGCGCGAGCTGGCAGAGACGGACTTGCTCCTCGCGCGCCTGCCGCTCCACTTCACGGCGGCCCCGGGGCGCGACGCCGCGCAGCTCGAGTCGGCGATCCGGCACGCCTCGGCGGCGGTGCGCGCCTTCTGGCAGCTGCACCTGCCGCGCGAGGCGGGGCGCGCCTGGGAGACGCTCGGCCGCCTCGAGCTGCGTCGCGGCAACCACGCCCAGGCCGACCACTGGCTCCGCTGGGCCGCCGATGTGCAGCGTGATGTCGGCGACAGCCTCGGGCTCGCGTGCACGGCCGAGGCCCAGGCGCGGCTCCTGGGCGCCGTCGGGCGCTTCGAGGAGGCCCTGCAGCTGCTCGCGGAGTCCGCCGAGCTCAACGCGCGCAAGGGCGCGCTGCGTGGCGTCGCCTACGTCCACCGGGCCCTGGTGGAGCTGGCCTCCGTTGCCGCCGGCTCGCCGCACGCCCATCCGCGCCTCGCCGGGGCCTTCCGGCAGCTCGAGGCGCGCCTCGAGGCCATGACCGAATAGTCTCCGCCACCCCGTCGGTGCGAAGATGGCCGCACCTTGCGGGGGAAGACGATGATCCGAAGCCGCCTCTTGCTGGCGCTGTTGCTCTCCGCGTGCGCCGAGTCGACGACCGGGGGTGCCGCGCCGGACCCCGACGCGGCGCCGTCGCCCGACGCCTGGGTGCCCGACTTCGACGCCGCGCCCGAACGCGACGCGTCGCCGCTCGGCGGGTTCGGCGCGCCGTGCCGCCAGAACGGCGAGTGCCTCTCCGGCTACTGCATCGAGGCGCCGGAGGCCGGCCGCATCTGCACCCAGCGCTGCGGCGAGTGTCCCGAGGGCTACGAGTGCCAGCCGATCGCCAACGGCGGTCCCGACAATCTGTTCGTCTGCCTCGCCGACCAGCCCGATCTGTGCAAGCCGTGCCGGACCGACCGCGACTGCGACGACAACGAGGACCTGTGCCTGCAGTTCGGCCCCAACCGCTACTGCGGCGAGGACTGCGCCGACGACGGCCTGTGTCCGCCGGGGTACGAGTGCGCCGACGTCCAGGACGCCCGGCAGTGCGTGCCCGCGGGCGGCGAGTCGTGCCAGCCGTGCCGCGACGCCGACGGCGACGGCTATGGCGACGGCGCCGACTGCCGCGGCTTCGACTGCGACGATGGCGATCCGGCCGTCTATCGGGGCGCCACCGAGGTCTGCGACGACAAGGACAACGACTGCAACGCGCTCGTCGACGACGCCCCCCAAGGCGCGCCCGCCGTCGAGTGCCTGACGCGCGGCGTCTGCGCCGGCGCGCGCCTCGCCTGCCTGACCGGCGAGTGGCGCTGCGCCTACCCCGACACCTACGAGGCCGACGCGGAGACGCGCTGCGACGGCCTCGACAACGACTGCGACGGCCAGACCGACGAGGCGCTGCTCGGCACACCCGCCAACTGCGGCTTCTGCGGGCAGGTGTGCGCCTTCGCCCACGCAGCGGGCGTGTGCGAGGCGGCCCGATGCGAGCTCGGCGCGTGCGAGCCCGGATGGCACGACGCCGACGGCAACGCCGGCAACGGCTGCGAGTATGGCTGCAATCCCACCCGCGACGGCGTCGAGGTCTGCGACGCCATCGACAACGACTGCGACGGTGACACCGACGAGGACTTCGACCTGGATCGCGACGCCTCCCACTGCGGCGGGTGCGGCGTGGTCTGCGCGTACCCCCACGGCGTGCCCGCCTGCGTCGGCGGCGAGTGCGCGCGCGTCGCCTGCGAGGCGGGCTGGGTCGACGCCAACGGCGAGGGCGCCGATGGCTGCGAGTATCCCTGCCAGCCACAGGGTGCCGAGATCTGCAACGCGCAGGACGACGACTGCGACGGCCAGACCGACGAGGACTTCGATCTGGCCACCGACGTCCGGCACTGCGGCGCCTGCGGCAACGCCTGCGTGTTCGAGCACGCCACCGCGGAGTGCCGTGACGGCGACTGCGTAAACGTCGTCTGCGACGCGGGCTTCCACGACGCCGACGACGCGCCCGGCTGTGAGTACGCGTGCAATCCCACGCGCGACGGCGTCGAGGCCTGCGATGAGATCGACAACGACTGCGACGGCGAGACCGACGAGGACTTCGCGCTCGACTCCAATCCGAGCCACTGCGGCGCCTGCCACCACGTGTGCGAGCTGCCGAACGCCGTGACTGCCTGCGACGGAGGCGAGTGCGCCTTCGCCGCCTGCCTCGAAGGGTTCGTCGACCTGAACGGCCCGCATGACGGCTGCGAGTACGCGTGCGTTCGCGCTGGGGACGAGCGCTGCAACCTGGCGGACGACGACTGCGACGGGCGGATCGACGAGGGCTTCGATCTGTTGACCGACGCGACGAACTGCGGCGCCTGCGGGCGCGTGTGCGCGCTCGAGAACGCCGATGGGCTGTGCCTCGTCGGGAACTGCGCCATCCGACAATGCGTGGGTGGGTTCTACGACATCGACGGCCTCGCCGAGAACGGGTGCGAGTACGCCTGCACGCCCCAGAACGGCGGCCTCGAGGTGTGCAATGGCGTGGACGACGACTGCAATGGCCAGACCGACGAGGGCTTCGACCTGCAGAGCGACGAGGCCCACTGCGGGGCCTGCGGCCGCGTGTGCGATCCGCTGAACGCCGCGGCCGAGTGCCGCGGCGGCGGCTGCGTCTTCGTCCGCTGCGACGACGGCTTCGTGGACCTCGACGGCGACGGCGGCTGCGAGTACGCGTGCCGCGCGCAGGGCGCCGAGGTCTGCAACCGCGCCGACGACGACTGCGACGGCCAGACCGACGAGGGCACGCTCAACCGCTGCGGCGGCTGCGGTCCGGAGCCGGGAGAGCTCTGCAACGGCTTCGACGACGACTGCGACGGGCAGATCGACGAAGGCACGCTCAACCGCTGCGGCGGTTGCGGCGCGGAGCCGGCCGAGGTCTGCAACGGCCTCGACGACGACTGCAACGGCACGGTCGACGACCACGGCGTCTGCGGGCCGTACGTCCAGCAGCGCTGCCGCATCTTCTTCGGCTGGGGCGACAACCGGCAGGGGCCGCCGACGCCCTGGGGCGCCTGGGGCACGTGCCCCAACGCCGACCGCTACACCACCGACACCGTGCGCTGCGCGGGCACGAGGCGCGACGGCAACTACGCGATGGTCCCCTTCCGCGGCAACGTCGACGACAACGACGAGTTCGCGCTGATGTTCGTCTGCGACGACGGCGCGACGCCCGCGCTCGCGCAGTACGTGCAGAGCCACTGCGCCGTGTTCCTCGGCCACGCCGACAACGACCGGGGCGTCGACAACGCCGACCGCTGGGGGCCGTGCCCGGGCAACGTGCGCGGCGACGACGGCTCCCTGCGCTGCACGAGCAGCGGCTTCGACGGCCGCTTCTGGGACATGGTGCTCGCCGGCGACGTCGACGAGAACGACGACTTCGGCGTGGCCTTCGTCTGCCGCGACGCCGGCGATCCGGGCCGCGCCCTGGCGCTGCAGCAGTCGGTCGAGGTCTTCCTCGGCTGGGGCGACAACAACGCCGGCTTCGATGGGGCCGCCACCTGGGCCGGCTGCCCGCCCAACGACTTCGGCGTCTCCGGCAACCAGGCCTGCGTCAGCTCGCGGGGCGATGGCCGCTTCCACCGCATGAAGCTGCGCTCGTTCGCCGGCGACGCCGACGGCAACGACCGCATCGCCTGGGCGCTGCGCGCGCGCCCCGCGCCCTAATCGGGGCGTCCGTCGAGACAGCGGCCTGGACATCGGCTCGCACCGGTGTCTGGAGTGGCAGACGCCGCGCCGGGCGCGGCGCGCCTCACCGCACGGTGCGATTCAGCATGGGATGGTCCTCGTCGGTCGGCCCGACGTCGCTGTCGGGATGCCACGTCAACACATCGAGCGCGTCGCCGGCGGTGTGGAACGCGTGCCGCAGCCCCGCCGGGATGAGCCACCCCAGCCCCGGCTCGAGCGTATGGCGCTCCGCGCCGGCGACGCACACGCCGCGCCCGGCGACGATCAGGCCGGCGCGCAGGCTGGGATGGGTGTGCGCGCTCTGGATCGTGCCCGGCGGCACGTGGAGGTGGTTGAGGCAGGGCTCGCCGCGGCGTGGCGGACCGACGAGCAGCGTGTCGGTGCAGCCGTCGATGTAGCGCAGGCGTCCGGTCGGCTCGAGCGGGCCGCCGATCTGGCGCAGGCCGCGGTAGCCGGGCAGCACGACGGCGATGCCGCGGCCGCCCTCGACGCGCGCGCCGTCGGGCGCCACGAAGTACGTCGCCGCGCGCAGCCGGAAGCGGTCGCCGTCGATCACCACCTCGGTCGGGCGGTCGACGCACCCGAACACGGTGCCGCCGTCGAGCTCGGCGACGGCGCCGGCCCACGTGCGCACCTCGAGGCCATCGAGGCGCAGGCGCCCGCCGTCGGCGAGCGGGATGGCGACGAAGCCGCTCATTCGAGGGCCACGCCCGCCACGCGCACCACACCCGTCGCCGCGGCATCGTTCACGAAGTGGCCGAGCTTCACGGAGACGGTCACGGGGCCGCGGGGCGGGCCCTCCGCCGCCTGCCACTTGCCGCCGACCCGGCGCTGGCGCTCGAACGTGGCAAGGCGCAGGCGGTGCGTCGTCCACTCGGGCTGGACGGCGATGGGCGGCGAGCGCCAGCGCTCGTCGGCGCCGGCCTCGAGGTAGACGCGCGCGTTCGGCAGCGTGCCGGCCAGCTCGATCACGAGCGCCCCGTGGCCGGACTCGACGGGCGCGTCGGGGCCGTCCAGGTTGACGAACCACGTGCCGTCGGGGCGCGGCGCGGCGCGGCTCACCTCGACGACGGCGACGGGGCCGCGCGCGGCGTCGTCCTCGAAGCGCACGCCGGCGAGCGTGCCCGGGCTCACCTCGAGCGTCCGTTCGCGGCGCACCTCGGCGCTCGCCGACCAGGGCGCGGGCGCGAGCGCGCGCACGACCGCGAACGTCAGCGCGACGGCCACGGCGACGCCGCCGACGCCCAGCGCGAGGCGCCGGCGGCGCGCGCGCGCCCACGCACGGTGGCGGAGCTGGGCCTCGGCGCGCTCGAGGTACTCGGGCGGGACGCCGAGCTCGGCGGCGACGCTCTCCGGGTCGCCGCCCGGCACCGGTGCCGCCGCCTCGTCGCGGGCGTGCATCGCGATGGCGAGCGCCAGGATCTCGTCACGGCTGGGACGTCGCGCGTTCACGGGGCCGTGTCATACACGCGGCGCAGCCAGCTTTCCAGCGTGAGCAGGAGCCAGATCTTCACCCCGCGCCGCGGCCGCAGCCCGCCGAGCCGCGCGTCGAGCAGGCGCTCCAGCCACGCCCGCTCGACGAGCCCGCGCCGCGCGAGGCCGCCGAGCAGCCGGTCGCGCGCGAACCGCGCCAGCGGTCCCTGGAACCACGCCTCGACGGGCACCATCATCCCGCTCTTCGGCCGATCGACGATCGCCTCGGGCAGCAGGTCGGCCACGGCGCGCTTCAATAAGTACTTCTCTGTCGAACCGTGCCGTTTCAGGTCCGGCGGCACCGCGAAGGCCAGCCGCACGACGTCGCGATCGAACAGCGGCGAGCGCGGCCGCACGCCGGCGCGCAGCCCGAGGTGCTCCACCTTGGGCAGGATGTGGCCCGCGCCCTTCCAGGCGACGTTGATCGCCATCAGACGGTCGAGGAAGCTCGGCCAGCGCGCGTCCTCGAGCCACGGGCGCACGAGCGCCCGCAGCGCGTCCTCGTCGAGCGCCGCCCGCAGCTCGGGTGTCAGCACGGCGCCCAGCTCGTCCCACAGCTTCAGGTGCGATCGCAGATAGGCGTCCTCGCGGGCGTCGTGCCCGCCGTACAGCTCGGAGAGCAGCAGCGGCGCGTTCTTGGGACCGCCCCAGCACGGATCGCCGCCCTCCCCGTTCAGCACCACGTCGAGCCCGCGGGCCCGCGCGGCCTCGAACAGCATGGTGTTCGGCACCGTGAGCGGGTCGCCGTTGGGCACGGAGAGCGCGCCGACCGTGAGGTCGAGCAGACGCATGACATCCGCGGGCCGGACGAGGATCTCCTCATGGGTGGCGCCGGTGTGTCGCGCCACGAGCCGGCTCCACTCGAGCTCGTCGCGATGCTCGGGGCCGAACGTGATCGAGAAGGCGTGGACCGGCCGCGCGCGCCGCGCCAGCGCCACGACGAGGCTCGAGTCGATGCCGCCCGACAACGTCGCCGCGACGGGACCGTCGGGCAGCAGCCGCTCCACGGCGTCCTCGAGCGTCGCGCGCAGCCGGGCGCGCAGCGTCTCCTCGTCGTCGAACGCGGGCGGGCTCGCCGGCAGCGCGGCGAACGGGCGCCGCGCGACGCGCCCGTCGCGCTCGAACACCAGCTCGACGCCCGCCGGTACCGCGCGCACGCCCCGCACCAGCGTGCGCTCGCCGGGCACGTACGCCGTCGACAGGAACGCCGCGATGCCCACCGGGTCGAGCGCACGCGGCACCCCGGCCCGCAGCACGTCGTGCAGCCGCAGGCCCCACACCGGCGTCCCATCCGGCCGAACGCCCCAATACATCGAGCGGTGGCCGATGGGATCGCGCGCGAGGTGCACGCGGCCGTCCGCGTCCTGCCACGCGACCGCGAACGCGCCGCGCACGCGCGCCAGATCGCCGACCGCCTCCGCCCAGGCCAGCGGCGCCCCGTCGTCGCGGCTGCAGGCGTCGGCGTCGAGCGTCAGGAGGTCAACCGAAGCTGTCGGCGCCGCCATCGGAAGCCGTCGCCTCGGACGTCCAGATCAGATCGCCCCCGCCGCCGTCGCCGCTCGCCGCCTCGGGCATGTGATTCATGGCGCGGAACAGTCGCTTGACGAGCTGTTCGGGCCGGAAGGCCGCGAGCTCCATCCGGTACCGGCCGAGCCAGTGCCGTTCCCGATCGGTGAGGGCCGGATGCTTCTCGACGTCTTCGCGCGTCCGCCACAGGAGCCGCGGCTGCCGCGCCGCCTGGCCGGGCCGCAGCGCCACGTCGAAGACCCGCACCTCGGTGCCCTCGAACCAATCCGGCTGGTGGCGCAGGAGCCACGCCAGCTTGCATCCGAAGGGCGTCGCGTCGTGCAGCGCGAACACCTCGAGCCGCGGGTTGTGGCGCAGCATCGCGCGGACCGTCGCGAACACATGGCGCGGGTGGCCGTCGAAGGACAGCACCGCGCAGTTGTTCTCGAAGTGGAAGTCGTTGGCCAGCAAAAGATCGACCGTCTCGGCCCGATCGCAGATCACCGCGCGGTCGAACGAGTAGCTCGCAAGCTCGCTCGTCAGCGCCGGATCGAGCTGCGCCGGTCTGTCGGCGGGCGGCGGGATGAGCTTCGGCGGCCGGCCGTGGGCGTCGACCCAGCGCCGGTAGAGCGCCTGGAACGCGGGGACCGTCAGCCCCAGCGGGCGCCGCTTGTTGCCGACGAGCAGCGCGGCGCCGAGGCCGAAGAAGCCGAGCAGCAGCGTGGCGGCGAGCCCGGGCCGGCCGGCGCCGACGGCGACCATCCCGCCGAGGATGCCGACGACGAACGGGGCGTACAGGAGGCAGCCGAAGCTCTTCGGCGCGATGCGGCGCGCGACGGCGTGGTGCAGGTTGCCCATGGTGAACGCGACCGTGCCGCCGGAGCTGACCCAGTCCAGGGCCTTGTCGAAGGCCACGTCGTTGATGGGATCGCCCTCGCGCGGCTCGAACGCGAAGCGTCCGCCGCAACCGGGACACTTTCGGCCCGCGCGCTCGGGGTACTTGGAGTCGTGGCCGCAGCGCGCGCACTTCATGCGGGGCGCCCCCGGCCGTCGAGGAACCGACGGCACCACGCCTCGAGCATCAGCAGCGCCCAGAGGCGCTCGCCGAGGCGGCGGCGGCGCGTCTCGCCGGCGACGTCGTGGCCCTCGCGCAGCGCCCGCACGAACTCGGGGCGGAGAAGCCCACGCCGCCGCACCGCCTCGTCGGACAGCAGGGTCTCGACGACCGGCCGCAGCGGCCCCAGGACCCAGTCGGTCACCGGCACGCTCATGCCGAACTTGCGCCGCCAGACGATGGCCTCCGGCAGCCGCTTCTGCAGCGCCAGCTTCAGCACGTACTTCTCGCACGCGCCGTGGAGCTTGAGGTCGGTGGGCAGCGTGAAGCTCCACTCCGCGAGCCGCCGGTCGAACAATGGCATCTGCAGGTCGAGGCCGTGGGCGGCGGCCATGCGCTCGGCGCGCGGCAGGATGTTGTGGGATCCCTTCAGCGAGATGTCGGTCAGGCGCACGCGGTTGAGGAACGTGTGCGCGCGGTCGCTCTCGAGGAAGCGGGCGATGGTCGCGCGCCGCTCGCCCGGCGTCACCGCGGCGGCCAGCGCCGGCGCGTACAGCTCGGCCTCGAGGCCGTAGAAGCGGTGGTAGCTGCGCAGATACTGCTGCGCCGGCGTCTCCGACTCGCCGCCGTAGATCGCCGCGGCGATCATCGGCTTGCTCGTCCAGCCGCCGAAGAGCTGGTCGCCGCCCTCGCCGTTCCACACCGTGTCGAAGCCCGCGGCGCGCGCCGCGCGGCCGAGCAGCCAGTGCGGCCCGGTCACCGGGTCGCCGAACGGCATCTCGAGCCCGCCGGCGATGGCGTCGAGGTGCGTCCCCAGCTCGGCGGGCTGCACCGGGACGAGCGTGTGTCTCAGGCCGAGGTGCCGAGCCACCTCGATGGCCTCCTCGCGCTCGACGGAGGCCGCCCCGAAGTCCAGCGTGAAGGCGGTGACGTCGGCGCCGGCGTCCTTCAGCCACAGGCCGACCGCCGAGGAGTCGATGCCGCCCGAGAGGTACAGGCCGGCGCGACCGGGGCGCAGGCGGCGCCCGACCGCCTCGAGCGCCAGGCGCCACAGGGTCTTCGACGCCGCGCCCTGCTCGACGGGCGCGATGTGCTCCTCGAGCACGAACCACGGGCGCGTCTCGACGCGGCCGTCGCGCCAGGTGAGCACGTGGCCCGGCGCCACGCGCCGGACGCCGGCGATCGGCGTCGCCTCGCCCGGCACGAACGAGAACGTGAGGTACTTGTGGACGGCGATGGGGTCGAGCTCGACCTTCACCCCGGGCGCGGCGAGCAGCGTGGCGAGCTCGCTGGCGAAGTAGAACGTCCCGCCGACGACCGTCCAGAAGAGGGCGCGCTGTCCGAACGGATCGCGGATCAGCGTGAGCGTCGTGCCGTCCCACCGCGCGGCGGCGAACGCGCCGTCGAGGCCGGCGAAGTCGTCGCGGGCGAGGCGCGCGTCGAGGTCGTCGCCGAGCGCGTGGCCGGCGCAGGCGAACAACGCGCCCTCGCGGTGCAGCGCCCCGGGGCGGCCCGGCCGCGCCTTGCGCCCGAACGTCGCGCCGGGCGTCGCGGCCGTCTCGCCGCCCAGCATCCGCTCCACCGTGTCGGGGGCGATCGGCCCCACCGCGCCTGCGATGTCGGTCATCGGGCGGAACCTAACACGAGACGCGCGCGCCGCGGCCGCTTCGTTGACGACACGCGACGCTTCGCCCATCCACGGATGCCATGGCACGACCGGACGCCGGCCCCGGCGCGACCTCGGACGGCGCCGACGGTGGCTGCGCCTGCAGCGCCGCCGGCGACCGCTCGGCCGCTCCCTGGCTCCTCGTCCTCGCCCTCTGGCCCTGCATCCGACGCTCGCGCCGAGCCTGAATCCGGATCGGCGGCGCGCTTCAGGCTTCGTCGGAAGGCAGGCGGCGCCAGCGCAGCCACTCCGGGTCGCTCGCGAGCGGCAGCACGCGCGCGTATCCGTCGTCGCCGGGCCGCACCACGCGCACCTCGTCCTCGGAGAACAGGCGCAGCACCGCCGGCGAGTGGCTCGTGCAGACGATCTGCAGGTCGGAGCGCGCGTCGAGCGCCCGGCGCATGCAGCCGACGACCTCGGCGAGCGCGCGCGGATGCAGGCCGCGCTCGAGGTCGTCGAACAGCACGACCCGCGGCGCGCCCGGGCCGTGCAGCACCGTCAACAGGCCGAGCGTCAGCAGCACGCCCTCGCCGACGAGGTCCGCCGGCAGGAAGCCGAGGTCGCCCATCTCCACCTCGAGGCCGTGGCCCCACTCGCGACGCTCGGTGGTGCGCGAGTAGACCTCGCCGCCGATGGTGACCGGCTCCACGATGGTGTGCACCACCTCCGCGCGCGGCATGCGGATGCGGCGCACGGTGGGGATGACGCGGCGCAGCTCGGACACGAGGAAGCCGATGTGGTCCGGGTTGACCGCGGCCAGGTCGGCGAGCACGACGGGCAGGTGCTCACCGGCGGGGCCGAGCATGGGCGCGAGGCCGGTGGCGTAGGCCGGCTCGGCCAGGACGCGCGCGTCGAGGCGCAGGAGCGCGGCGGGGCCGAAGGCGCCGAGGCCGGGCTGGCCGAAGAAGCGCGCCTCCATGCCGTGCTCGTCGGGGATCGTGAGCGCGCTGTCCTCGCCGCCGAGGGTCGCCGTGAAGCGGAAGATGGGCGCGTTGGGGCCCTCCAGCGTCGCCTCGAACGAGAAGCGGTCCTTGCCGCTGGCGGCGGCGAGGCAGATCCGGCCGTCGTCGGGGCGGCTGGCGAAGCGCTCGAGCGCGCGGCGGCCGCTGAAGAACGCGCCGGGGCGGCCGCGGACGTGCGCCTCCTCGCCCGGGTGCGGGCCGCGCATCATCGCGTCGAGGAAGCGCAGCGCCTGGAGGATGCTCGTCTTGCCGCCGGCGTTGGCCCCCACGACGGCCGTCATCCGGCCCATGCCGAACGTAACATCTCGTAATGACTTGAAGTTCTGAATGGCGACGCGGTCGATCATCGGGCCTCCTCCGATTCCGATGCGCCGTGGAGGTGCACGGCACCGCGCCGACTCGTTATCTTGCCGCGATGCGTTGGTTGGCGATCTGGGCGCTCCTGTTGGCGCCGTGCGGGGTCTGGGGACAGGGCGAGGGCATGCGGCCGCTCTCCGACGAGGAGCTGCCGCCGCCGCCGCCGCCCCCGTCGGCGCCCGCGGGCGTGCTCACGAAGGCGCCGGCGCTGCTCGTGGGCGCGCCGGCGCCCTACCCCGAGGCCGCGCTGAGCGCGCGCGTCGAGGGCGACGTGGCGATGGTGCTGACCGTCGACGCCACGGGCGCCGTGACCGAGGTCGAGGTGACGTCGGCGCCGCTCGGGCACGGCCTCGAGGAGGCGGCGACGGCGGCGGCGCGGGCCTTCCGGTTCTCGCCCGCCGAGATCGACGGCCAGCCGGCGACGGTGCGCGTGCCGTTCACCTACAAGTTCACGCTCCCGCCGCCGCCCCCGCCCCCGGGGCGCCTCGTGGGCCGCATCCTCGACCGCGACTCGGGCCGCCCGCTGCAGGGCGTGGTGGTCGACGCCGGCGGCGCCGCCGCGGAGACGGACGACCAGGGCCGCTTCGTGATCGAGGGCCTGCCCGCCGGTCCGGTCGAGGTGACGATCGTCGGGCCGGTGCACGAGGTGGCGACGCGGCAGCTGACGCTCGCCGAGGGCGCCGACGCGACGCTCGACGTCGCGCTCGAGCCGCTGCCGGCCTCGGCGGAGATCGTCGTCCGCGCGCCGCGCGACAAGACGAGCCTGACGCGGCGCACGCTCGAGGGCGACGTGCTGCGCACCGTGCCCGGCTCGTTCGGCGACCCGCTGCGCGCCATCCAGAACCTGCCCGGTATCCAGCGCTCGCCGTACGTGCTCGGCGTGCTGCTCGTGCGCGGCTCGTCGCCCGGCGACTCCGCCGTGTTCGTCGACGGCCACGAGATCCCGATCGCGTATCACTTCCTCGGCGGGCCGTCGGTGCTGCCGCCGGAGATGCTCGAGCGCATCGACTTCTACCCCGGCAACTTCAGCGCGCGGTTCGGGCGCGCCATCGGCGGCATCATCGACGTGGGCACGCGGCGGGGCGAGCCGAAGAAGTGGCACGGCAGCGTGGACGTCGATCTGTTCGACGCCGGCGGCTACGTCGAGGGTCCCATCGGCGACGACTGGGTGATCTCGGTGGCGGCGCGGCGCAGCTACATCGACGGCGTGCTCGCGGGCATCGACGCGGTGACCGACGCCGGGGTCTCTTCGGTGCTGCCGTCCTACTACGACTATCAGACGCGCGTCGATCACATCCTCTCCAAGAGGCACCGCCTTTCGCTGCTCGTGTTCGGATCCGAAGACCACCTGACGCTGCTCGGCGATCCCGGCGGCACGGGCACCGACGAGATCGGGGCGCGCATCGCCTTCCACCGGGTGAAGCTGGACTGGCACGCGAAGCCTTCCGATGGCATCCAGTGGACGATGTCGCCGGTGATCGGCGCCGACTTCACGACGTTCGACGCCGGCGAGACGAGCGTCGACGGCACGGTGATCGAGTACGGCCTGCGCTTCGACCTGCGGCTCGACCCCGCGAAGACGCTGACGCTGCGCACCGGCCTCGACACGCTGGGGCGCGCGGCGTTCCTCGAGGCGGAGGTGCCGCTGCGCATCCCCGACTACCGGCCGTACCCCGGCACGAACACCGGCGACCGCGAGACGCAGCCGGTGGAGCGGCGCGTCGACCTGATCTCGGCGGCGGTCTATGCCGAGGCGGAGTGGCGGCCGGCCGACGGCCCCGTGACGCTCATCCCCGGCGCGCGCCTCGACTCGTACTCATGGTTCGGTCGTCTCAAGTGGGCCGCGGACCCGCGCCTGAACGTGCGCTACCAGCTGACGCCTGCGTGGGTGCTCAAGGCCGGCGCCGGTCTGTTCAACCAGCCGCCGCCGGAGTGGCGCATCGACGAGGAGTTCGGCAACCCGGAGCTCGACCCGGAGTGGGCCGAACACTACGGCGCCGGCTTCGAGTGGCAGATCGACGAGGCGCTGTCGCTCGACGTGGAGGGCTTCTACATCGCGCGGCACGACATGGCGGAGCGGTCCGAGGACGTGAGCGTGTCGGCGGGCGACGGCGAGGACCTCGGCGAGGTCGAGGTCGATCTGAAGCGCTTCGAGAACACCGGCGAGGGCCGCGCGTACGGCCTCGAGCTGCTGCTGAAGCACGAGGTGACGAGCGATTTCTACGGCTGGATCTCGTACACGCTGTCGCGATCCGAGTCGAAGGAGCGGCCCGAGGATCCCTTCGAGCTGACGCTGTTCGACCAGACGCACATCCTGACGGCGGTGGCGAGCTACAAGCTCGGCAGCGGCTGGGAGGCGGGCGCGCGCTTCCGGCTCGTGACCGGCAACCCGACGACGCCCATCGAGGGCGCGACCTTCGAGGGCGACGAGGGCGACTACGAGCCGCTGCGGGGCGAGATCAACTCGGCGCGCCAGACGACGTTCCACCAGCTCGACCTGCGCATCGAGAAGACGTGGAAGTTCACCGCCTGGCAGCTGGCCGCCTACCTCGACGTGCAGAACGTGTACAACGCCAACAACCCGGAGTTCACGGCGTACGACTATCGCTTCCGCGAGAAGGCGCCGGTACCCGGCATCCCCATCCTGCCGACGTTCGGCGCCCAGGGGAGGTTCTGATGCGCCGCCTGATGCTCGCCTGCCTCTTGCTGACGGGCTGCTTCGACTTCGACGAGGTCACCGAGGTGAAGGACCTGCGCGTCCTCGGCCTGCAGATCTCGGCGCCCGAGGTGTTCGTGGCGGTCGAGCTGAACGACGCGGGCGAGGACGAAGACGCGCCGCTCTTCACCGTGACCGAGGACCCGCTGCCGGTCGACGTGCGGGTGCTGGTGGTGGACCCGCGCAACCCCGCGAAAGAGCTCACCTTCTCGGTGGAGGCGTGCCTGCAGGACGAGGAGGGCCGCTGCGACGCGGCGCCGGCCGAGCAGCGCGTGCGCGTCGTCGAGCGCGGCACCGGCCGGCCCGAGGTGCTGACGTTCCGGTTCGCGCCGACGGCGGCGCAGCTCAACACATGGATCGAGGCCGATCCGTTCCAGGGATACGGCGGCCTGTTCGTGATGCTCGACGTCACGATCCGCGACGGTGCCGGCGAGACGCTGCGCGCCAACAAGATCGTGACCTACAACGTGCCGTTCGTCCCCGTGCGCGAGGGGCAGGAGCCGCCGCCGCCGAAGACGCCCAACCTCAACCCGGTCATCGAGGGCCTGCGCTTCGACGACGAGGAGACGATGGGCGACGGCGAGACGGTCACCCTCGAGCGCGGCCGCGAGTACGACCTCTTCCCGATTTTCGACCGCGAGAAGCAGACCGAGACCTACCCCGTCGCGACGTTCCCCGACGAGTCGGGCCAGCCCGGCTACCGCGTGCTCGAGGAGAAGCTGCAGTTTGAGTTCTACGCCACCGCCGGCAGCCTCGGCAGCCACTCGATCGAGACGCGCAACCCCACCGGCGAGGTCGAGGACGACGAGCTGAAGACGTCGTTCGAGGCGCCCGACGACGTGCCCGAGGTGCGGCTGTGGGTCGTCTACCGCGACGACCGCGGCGGCGCCAACTGGACGACCCGCGTCATCCGCCTGCGCTGAGCGGCCCGTCACCTCCGCGCGACTTCGCGTAGCGCGGCGGCAACACCCGGCGTGAGGCCGTGCGTTCCGGAGGCGTGGCACGTTCGTTGCCCCTCTCGGGGACGTCCCGGGAGGAGGTCTCATGTTCGTGCAGCCGTTCGGTCCCGCGCTCGCGGAGCGGTTTCGGCTCGTCGCGGTGCTCGGCGGCGGGGCGGCGAGCGTCGTCTATGACGCGGTGCGTCGCGCCGACGGCCTGCCGGTCGCGCTGAAGGTGCTCGACTCCGCTCCCGGGGTGGCGGAGGTGGCGCGCGTCCGCTTCCGGCGCGAGGGCCGCGTCGTCTCGCGGTTGACCCACCCCGCCATCGTGCGCCTGTACGAGGCCGGCGAGACGCCCGACGGCGTCGCCTGGATGGCGTTCGAGCGGCTCTACGGGCGCACGCTCGCCGACGTCCTGCTCGACGGGCCGATGCCGCCGGCGCGCGTGGTCTCGCTGCTCGTCCCGGTGCTCGGCGCGCTGGACGAGGCGCACGCCGCAGGCATCGTCCACCGCGACGTCAAGCCGGCCAACCTGATGTTGGTGTGTGACGACGACGGCGAGCGCCTGAAGCTGCTCGACTTCGGCGTCGCGCGCGAGCCGGACCCGGATCCGGACACCACGGGTCTGGGGGCGCTCGTCGGCACCCCGAAGTACATGGCGCCTGAACAGGTGCGCGGCGAGCCGGTGGACGGCCGCGCCGACGTCTACTCCCTGGGCCTCGTCGCCTATGCGCTGCTGGCCGGGCATGCCGCGTTCGACTCGCCGTCGGTGTTCGACGCCCTCGACGCGCAGGTGCACCAGCGCCCGCCGCCGCTCGCGCGGTCGCTCGACGTGCCCGTCCCGCTGCAGGCCGCGGTGGCGCGGGCGCTCGAGAAGCACCCGGAGCGGCGGTTCGCGACGGCGGCGGCGATGGCCGCGGCGCTCGAGGCGGCGCTCGTCCCGGAGCCGAAGACGCCGGCCCTGCGGAGCGCGCTCGGCGCCGCGTTCGCGGCCGACGTCGAGGCGCTGCGGCGCTGTCAGCCAGCCTTGCGCCCCGTCAGGAAGTAGACCGCCATCTCGCCCTTGCCCTTGACCTGGATGGTGCGGCGGTCGTCGAACGCGAACTCGTCGGCGACGCGGTCGCGGAAGTCGGCGCTCACCTGGATGCCACCGGAGGCGCCGTGGGACTCCATGCGGCTCGCGGTGTTCACCGTGTCGCCCCAGATGTCGTAGATGAACTTGCGGCGGCCGATGACACCGGCCACGACCGGGCCGCAGTGGATGCCGATGCGCAGGTTCAGCGTCGTGCCGTGCTCGGCGTTGAAGTCGAAGAGCGCGTTGCGCATGTCGAGCGCCATGCGCGCCGCGGCGCGGGCGTGGTCCGGGCGGCGCTCGGGCAGGCCGGCGACGACCATGTAGGCGTCGCCGATCGTCTTGATCTTCTCGAGGCCGTGGCGGTCGGCGAGCTCGTCGAAGCGCGTGAAGATGGCGTCGAGCATGCCGACGAGGTCGCCGGCGGAGACGCGCGTCGACAGCTTCGTGAAGTCGACGAGGTCGGCGAAGAGCACGCTCACCTCGTCGAAGCCGTCGGCGATCGTGCCGCCGTCCTGCTTGAGTCGGCGCGCCACCGTACGCGGCAGCACATTGAGCAGCAGGCGCTCCGACTGCTCCTGCTCGACGACGAGCTCGCGGTTGAGGCGCTCGACCGCGCCGACCATGTCGTTGATGCGCTTGCCAAGGCGGCCGATCTCGTCGTCGCCCAGCGCCGGGATGCGCCGCGACAGGTCGCCGCGCGCGCCGATCTCGCCCACCTCGCGGTCCAGCGTGGAGAGCCGAGCGAGCACGAGCCTCTCGAGCGCGATGACCAGCAACACCGCGAAGGCGATGCCGATGACGAGCAGCGCCAGCGCGAGGTAGAGCGTCGCCTTCTGGCCCTCGGCCCAGATGTCGCGGACGATCGGCACCCGCAACATCAACAGCGGCGCGCCGTCGAGGCCCGTCACGAGGCCGTAACCCGCCAGCGTCTCGTCGTCGATGGGGGCGGTGCTCGTGCGGTTCCACGCCGTGACGCGCGCGCGGGCGGCGACCACGTCGGGCGCGAGGGTCGCGCCCTCGAGCGGATGCACCTCGATGCGCAGGCGCGCCATCTCGCCGAGGCGCGCGCTCTCGTGAGCGTCGAGCCAGCGTCCCATGATCAGCGTGCCGCGCGCGGGTCCCTCGCCGTTGCTGCGCACGATGGGATGGGCGGCGACGAGCAGCGGCCCGCTGCGCAGGAGCGCCGTCCCCGCGATCGGCGTGTGCTCGCCGGGCCCCCGCAGCAGGCCGGCGATGGCACCCGATGGCGGATCGAGCTCGCCGGGCGGCAGGGCCGGCGCCCGCGCCGCCAGGTCCGCCGCCTTGGCGAAGCGCACCTTGCGCTCGCCGTCGACGAGGGCGATGAAGCTCAGGCGGTTGTGATACAGCGTCAGGTCCGGGTAGTTCTCTTCGAGGTAGGTGGGATCGCCGGACTCGATGAACTCGTACGTCGCGTCCCACACCGAGTAGTCGCGGGCGATGCGCGTCAGATCGGCGACGTCGTCGTCGACGGCGTTGAGCGCGCGCTGCACGTCGCGCTCGGCGTCGCGCGCCTCGAGGCGGCGAAAGCTGCCGAGGAAGAGGAAGTGGAGCGGCAGCGCGAGCAGCGCGAACAGACACGCGACGAGGACGGCCACCGCGCGCAACATCCGCCCGCGGAGGCTGCGCGGGCGCTGCGCCGGCCGCTCGTTCGCTTGCTGCATGGGGCGCGACTCTAACAAAGCCCACACGGCGCGGCCAGGGATGGCGTCGGGCCGACGCGGGCCGCGGGCGCGGCGCGGGGGTGGGCCGACGGCTGGGGCGCGGGCGCGCACTGCTCCCGGCAGTAGGCGACGCAGCGGGTCTCGCCGTCCGCGCAGGCGGCCTCGCAGCGATCGCGCGCGGCCAATCTGCCGTCGACCGCCGCCTCGCGGTTCGGGTCGGCCTACATCCGGTTGAACGACGCGATGCAGGCATTGCGGCGGGTCGTGCAGTCGTCGCCGCCGCGCTCGTCGTCCGCCCCGACGTCGCCGAGCCACGCCTGCGGGGCCGCGTCGTCGTCCGGCATCGGCACTTCGGCGGATCGCGAAGGAAGACCGGCATCTCGGGCGCAGCCGCCGTGCTACCGTGCGCTCCGTCCATCCGCGGAGGTTCGATGATGGCCGGCACGCCCACCCGGTTCGGCACGCACGGCCGCGTGCTCGTGGTCGATCTGACGAGCGGCGCGCACCGCGTCGAGACCGTCGACGAAGCCGTGTACCGGCAGTTCCTCGGCGGCTACGGCCTCGGCGCGTGGCTGCTCTGGAAACACTTCCCGCCCGGCGCCGACCCGCTCGCGCCCGAGGCGTGCTTCGCCATCGTGTCGGGCCTGCTGACGGGGACGCGCACGCCGTTCTCCGGCCGCATCCAGATCGTGGGCAAGTCGCCGCTCACCGGCGGCTGGGCCGACAGCAACTCCGGCGGCAGCGTCGCCAGCCAGCTCCGGCACGCCGGCTACGACGCGCTGCTGGTCACCGGACGCGCGCCGGCGCCGTCCGTGCTCGTCGTGCGCGACGGCGAGGTGCTGATCGAGCCCGCCGGCGACCTGTGGGGGCTGCAGATCCCGGAGACGTTCGACGCGCTGCGGGCGCGCTACGGCGGCAAGAGCGAGGTGGGCGTCTCGGCGATCGGTCCGGCGGGCGAGGGCCGGGCGAGCATCGCCTCGGTGATGAACGACCGCTATCACGCCTTCGGCCGGCAGGGCTTCGGCGCGATCTACGGCAGCAAGCACCTCAAGGCGATCGTCGTCGGCGGCACCGGCGACGTCCCCGTGAAGCACGAGGCGCGCTTCCGGGCGCTCTGCAAGCAGGTCACGGGCGAGTACAAGCGCGACATCGGCCCGCTCATGCGGCTGATGGTCTGGCTGTCGAAGCCGAAGCGCCGGCTCGGCTGGCTGTACCGGGCCTTCTCGCGCTTCGGCATCAAGATCGAGGCGCCGCAGCCGGCGATGAGGCAGCTGTGGAGCGACCGCGGCACCACCGCCGCCGTGTCGCTCAGCGTCGAGAACGGCGACGCGCCGGTGAAGAACTGGAAGGGCGTCGGCTCCACGGACTTTCCGCTCGCGACGCGCAGCTGGAAGCTCGACGGGGCGCAGGTCGACAAGTACGTCACGAAAAAGCTGAGCTGCGGCGACTGCCCGGCGCCGTGCAAGGGCGTGGTGGCCGTGAAGGGCCGCGGCCTGCGCGACGTCCGCCGCCCGGACTACGAGACCATCTGCGGCTTCGGCGCGTCGCTGCTCAACGACGACCTCGAGCTGGTGACCGCGTGCCACGACGCCTGCAACCGGTATGGCATCGACGCGGTCAGCTCGAGCGCGACCCTCGGCTGGGTATGCGAGGCGGTCGAAGAAGGCATCCTGACGGCGGCCGATCTCGATGGCATCGACATGCGGTGGGGCAACGGCGAAGGGGCGCTCGCGCTCACCGAGAAGATGGGCCGCGGCGACGGCTGCGGCGCGTGGCTGTGCCATGGCGTGAAGCGCGCCGCGGCGCACGTCGGCCGAGGCAGCGAGCGCTTCGCCGTGCACGTGGGCGGGCAGGAGCCGGCGTACCACGACCCGCGCTTCACCTCGCTGATGGGCGTGACCTACATCGCCGATCCCACCCCGGGGCGGCACACCGCCGGCTCGGCCTCGTGGAACGAGACCTTCGGCGCGAAGTTCCCCCTGCGCGACGCCGCGCCCGCCGCGGAGACGACCGTCTCCTGGAAGGGCACCGACGGCAAAGGCCGCGCCCAGGCGCACCACAGCAACGCGCACCAGGTCATGAACGGCCTGGGGCTGTGCATGTTCACCTCGCTGACCGGCGGGCTGCCCTGGCTCGACCTCGTGCACTCGCTCACCGGCTGGACGCTGACCGAGAAGGACCTGCTCGAGTGCGGCGAGCGCATCCAGAACCTGCGGTCCGCGTTCAACCGGCGCGAGGGGCTGCTGCCTTCACACTTCCAGCCGCATCCGCGCATGATGGGCGAAGGCGACGGCCTGCTGCGCAGCGGACCGCTGAAGGGCGTGCGCGTGCCGCTGCCCGCGCTGCGCGACGATTACTTCCATCACATGCACTGGAACCCGGAGACCGGCCGGCTCGCACGCCGCCGCGCCGACGAGCTCGGCCTGACGGCGCTGCTCGACGGCTGGGTCGAGGAGTGAGCCTCAGGGACCGCCTGTTCGGGCGGGCGGACCGCGTGCGGGTGCGCGTGATCATCAAGGGACGCATCGGCGACGGATGGCGCGACGTCGACCGCACCTTCGCGCTGGCGCCGGGCGCCGTGCTGCGCGACCTGCTGGACGCGGCGGACCGCGAGGGCGTGGCGCTCCGCGATGCCATCGAGCACAGCCCGCACCTGCGGCACACGCTGATGCTCAACGGCGAACGCTGCCCCGTCGACGAGCACCTCGAGCGCGCGCTGCGCGACGGCGACCAGGTGTATCTGCTCGCGCCGCTCGCCGGCGGTTGACCCGACGATTGACCGCGTCGCGTTGTCTCGAATAGTCTCACCGCTACGAGCATCGGCGTGCCACGGTCCTCCATGCGCAGCGCGAACCGCACCGCCCTTCGCCTCACCCTCCTGGCCGGCCTGACCTTCTCGACGGCGTGCGGGTCGACCCCGAGCGCCCGGCCCCAGCGCAGCACCTGGTTCAAGGCCGGCAAACGGCACTACGACCAGAGCGAGTACGCGAAGGCCCGTCGTGTGTTCGCCGAGGGATGGGAGGAGACGGGCAGCGCCGACTTCCTCTACTACATCGCCCTGTGTCACGAGGCCGAAGGGAGCTACGAAGAGGCGATCGCCGAGTTCAAGCGCTTCGCAGACACCGGCCGCGGCCCGCGGCAGAACGAAGCGCTCCTGCACGTGGAGCGCCTCGAGCGGCGCCTGCGCGCCGAGAACGGCCGCTGACGACTACCAGCCGAACGTGAAGGTGTAGGCGACTGTCATCCCGGCGGCGACGGCCACCCAGACCCTCCACCAGCCCGACCCTTGCGGCTCTTCGATCGGGAGGTCCTTCTCGAGGCGGATCGTCTCCTCGAGCCCGTCGGCGTCTCGCGGCCGCTCGGACGGCGCGGGCGGGGCGGGCACGTCGGCGATGTGCTGCGTCCGGCGGCGGAGCGGGCGGGTCTGGTCGAGCGTGTTGAACTGCGGATCGAGCGTCGCCGCCGACTGCAGCGCCAGGTCGAGCGTCTGGACGAGCTCCTCCATGCGCGCGAAGCGGTCCGCGGGGTCCTTCTCGAGGCACCGCAGCACCGTGTTGAGGACGGGCGCCGGCACGTTGGGGACCGCGCGCTGGGCGCCCGTCTGCAGGTGGTGACGGATCTGTTCGCCTGCGTCCTCGGTCTCGGGGTAGGGCCACTGCCCCGTCAACATCTCGTAGAAGACGACGCCCAGGGAGTAGATGTCCGCGCGGCCGTCGACCTGGGCGTTGGGGTCGACCTGCTCGGGCGCGAGGTAGCGCGTCGTCCCGAACGGATGGGTGGCGCGCAGGCGGCCCTTCGCCTGCTCGTCGTCGTCCTCGCGCAGGATCCGGGCGTTGCCGAGATCGCAGATCAGGACGCGGGGCGGGTGGCCTTCGGCCTCGCCGACGAAGATGTTGGCCGGCTTGACGTCGCAATGGACGAGCCCGCGGGCGTGCGCCCGCGACAACGCGACGGCGATGGCCCGCGCGATGGCGCACGCGCGTCCCACCTCGAGCGGACCGCGGCGATCGAACAGGATGCGTTCGAGCGTCGGGTCGGCCACGTACTCCATCACGTAGTAGAGGGGCCAGTGGGCGCGCTGGGCCTCGCGGACGTCGACGAAGCCGCCGAGCATGCCGAGGAACGGCGCGACCTTGAGCTCGCGATCCACCTTGCGGACGAGCAGGCGCCAGTGGGCCTCGCTGAGCGGCAGCTTCACCGCCACCCACTCGTTGACGACGTTGCCGTTCTGGAGCGGCTGCGCCTTGTAGACGACCCCCATGCCACCGCGGCCAATCTGTTCGACGAGGCGGTACCGGCCGTCGAGGACGTACGGCAGCGACGGCCAGCCGTCGTCGGGCGGCCGCTGCCCGCACTCGCGGGAGGGGCAGAGCGTCGCCTGCCGGTCGACCTTGACGTGGCAGAGCGGGCAGAAGTGGTAGGCCGACGGCCGCACCACATCGTCGCCGAGCATGCGGGTGCTCATGGCATCACTCCAGCCTTCGGACGCAGTTCCCGAGTTTGTCACAGCGCTCGTCGGACGCGCAGCGCGCGTCCTCCTTGCACGTCCTGCAGTTCTCGCCGCCCGCGGCGTCGACCCTGCCGTCGCCGCAGCAGCCCCCCTTGTCCAGGCACCGCACGCACGTGAACTCATCGGGCGCGTCAAGGCACGTGCGCGGCTTCGAGTTGCACTCCTGGGGGCACCGCGTCTTGTCGGTGGGATCGCACTTGCGGTTGCCGCAGCCGTCGCACTCGTCGCTGCCGCGGCACCGCTCGGCGTCACCCTTGGCGCAGACGCCGTCGTTGCATCCGTCGCAGTCGAGCTTGCACTCCTCCTTGGGCGACCGCAGGTCCAGGTCCTCGCACACGCCGTTGCCGCAGTGGCAGTCGACGGCGCAGTAGTACTCGGTGCCGGGGACGTTCTCGGTGCACGGGGCCTGGCGATCGCAGTAGTTGTCGTTGCAGACGCAGCAATCCTTCGCGCACGTCCCCTTCTCGCGCTCCTGGGGGGAGCAGACGCCGTTGGGGCACGCGGCGGCGGCCGGCGCCGGGGCGGGCTGCTTGAGCAGGCCGTCGATGGCCGCGCCCATGGCGGCGATGCGTTCGTCGTTGAGCGCGCCGCTGAGCAGCCAGCGGACGCGGCGCCGCTCGTCGACGACCAGCGTGAGGGGCAGGTCGCCGAAGTAGAGGTTCTTGGACTCGAGGCGGGTCGGCAGCGAAGGCTTGCGCAGGTCGACCATGAAGCGGTCGGTCGGCGGCATGACCCCCCGGAACTCGAGCTTCTTGGCGTTGGGGTTGCTCTCGTCCTCGACGTTGATCGGCACGAAGGCGACCTTGTCGCCCCAGTCGGGCCGCCGCTGCGCGAAGAGGTCGCGGAAGAGCGGCAGCTCCAACTTGCAGTCCTTGCACCAGACCGCCCAGAGATTGACGACGTAGACGCGCCGGTCCTGCAGCACCGACGACAGCGGCATCGACGCGCTCATGCGGGCGGCGCTCTCGACGCGCTCGAGGCGGTGGTCGTCGAAGTCGACGAGGCGGATGCCGCGCTGGAACGTCTGCATCGTGACGCCCGACTGGGCCACGTCTTCGACGACCGGCTCGGCCGTGACTTCCACCGGATCGGGTGGTGGCGGCTGCTCGCCCCCGGCCGCGGGGGGCGGACACCGCGCCGCCGTCTCCGCCAACGCCGTCCGGCGGTCCGACTGCTCGCCGGCCAGCTTCAGCAGGTCGACGATCTGGGTGATCGCGTAGCCGGACCAGGCCAGGAAGGCGACGGAGAAGACCACGCCGAGCCAGCTGCTCCGGCGGCCGCCGTCGAGTCGCCGCGTCGTGCGCGCGGGCGGCTCGCCGTCATCGGCGTCGGGCGGCGTGGGCGCACCCGCGTCCTCGGCGATCGGCCGGGAGCGACGGGGCTCGCTCGCCTGTGGGACCGGCTCGGCGCGGGCCGGCACCACCGCCGGCAGGGGCGGCGCGGCCGGCACGGGCGGCGACTTCGCGGCGGCGACGGGCTTCGCCGCGGCCGCGGGCGTCGAGGCCGCCGCGGGCGTCGCGGCCGCCGCGGGCGTCGCGGCCGCCGCCGGCTGCGCCGCCGGCGGGGGCAGCGCCGCCGGCGCGCTCGAGTCGTCGTCGTCCACCAGCAGCGCCGCCGGCACGGCGGGCCGGCGTTCCGGCCGGCGCGCGACCACCGTCGGCCGCTCCCACTCCGGCGTCGTCGCCGCGAGCTCCGGCACGGCGTCGAGGGGCACGGTCAGGGCGGTGCCCCGCTCGGCGGTGTCGTCCTCGACCGGAGGCGCCGCCGGGACGGGCGGCCCGGACCGGGTGTCGCGCGCGGTCGCCACGAACCGGTCGTCGATGTCGCCCGGGCCGAGCGCCGCGTGCGGCTCGGTGGCGCCGGGCGTCAGGTGGGCTCCGGGCACGATCAGGCGCAGGCGCCCATCGCGGCAGTTCAGCGCCGCCCCCTCGACGACGTCCCGCAGCTCGGTGACGTTGCCGGGCCAGTGGTGGGCCTCGAGCAGCGCGCGCGACGCCCCGTCGAGGCCGGCCGGGATCTCGAGGTCCAGCCCCTCGGCCCGCGCCTGCTCGCGCACGCGCGCGAGGAAGTAGGTGGCGAGCGGCGCGATGTCCTGGGGCCGCTTGCGCAGCGCCGGCACCTCGACGGTGTTCGTCCCGAGGAAGCGGGCCAGCTCGCTGCTCAGGCGCCGGCTGCGTTCGAGCTCGCCGGGGGACCAGCGGCTCGTCGTGACGAGGCTCACCCCCGCCGCGCGCTGCCCCTGGCGCAGGGCCGCCAGCAGCTCCCGGTGATGTGCGCGCGGCCCGTCGCCGGGCTCGACGAGCACCAGCACCGCACCGTCCTGCGGCTGCTGCAGGCGCAGACTGATGAGGCGCTTGCACTCCTGCTGCAATCGATACGGCTTCCGAGAATCGCCCCACAGCCGGCCGCACTCGAGCCAGTCGGCCAGCATGTATCGCCGGGCCCGCTGCAGCGCCGTGCGAACGAGGAGGCGCTTGCCGACGCCCGGCTCGCCGACCAGCATCAGCGGCTCGTTGCGGGCGAGCAATGCCTCGATGCGAGACAGCAGCGGCTCGATGGTCTCGCCTTCCGGCTCGAGGTCGGCGCGCGACCGCGGCCAGCCGCTCGGCAGGTGCGCCAGCAGGTACTCCCGTTCGTCGGGCGCGAAGAGCCGCCAGGCGGCGCACCCCGGGGTATGGAGCACCGCCATCAGCAGGCTCTCGGGCGTCAGGCGCGGCTCGCCCTGCATCGGCGTCTGCCAGCTCGCGCGCTGCAGCATCTCGTCGAAGGCGCCGGGCTCGTCGCCCTCGGCCATCGCGTCGGACAGCGCGGCCTTCGTCTTCTGGACCTCGCGCATGGCGGCGGTGCCATGACGCTGGAAGTGATCGAGGAGCGCGTGGACGAGATGGCTGCTGCCGTGCGCCTCGTCCCGCGACCGCGCCAGCGCCTCGCTCGTGGCGAGGACGGCGTCGGCCATCGACGGTCGGCCCGCCATCTCAGTCCCCCCCCACGGGCACCGCGACCGCCGGCACGCCGCAGCAGGTGCAGCTCGCGGCGACGCGCTGGTTCTCGGTCTCGAGCGAGTGGACACGCCAGGCGAGGAGGCCCCAGCCGAGCGACGTGACGGCGGCGAGCATCGACGAGACGAGGAGCGCAATCCCGAGCAGGGGCCGCGACGGCCGGGTCGCGGTGGTCATCGAGCGCCCCCGCAGGGCACCGGCACGACGATCGCCACCTGGTTCAGCGTGGCGAACGCCCACGCCTTCTCCTTCTCGGCGATGACGTCGCCCTGCTCGCCGAGCGCGAGCGCCCGGCCCAGGCGCTCCTGCTGTTCCTGGCTCCAGAGAACGATGTTCTTGCCATAGTGCTGCGTGAAGAAGCCGAGGTTCAGCGGACGGTCCTGCCCGAGGGCGGCGTGCTTCAGCTTGTCGTTGATGGCCTTGAGCTTGGCGTCCAGCTCCGACTGCTTGATGCCGCCCGCGTTCTCGGGCTGGAGCGCCTGCGCGATCAGGAGGTCGGCCGCGTTCATGCGCCGGAAAGCCAGGTCGCGGTTCATGTGCCAATTGCCGATGGGGGAGGCGCGGCCGATCACGAAGATGACCTCGGCCCGCTCGAGCGCAGCGCGGTGCTTGCGGAGCCCCTCGAGGTAGTGGGCCTCGATGTCGCGGTCGGGCGGCCAGGACGTGTCGGTCCGCGGGAACCCGATGTCGAAGTGGATGGTGATCTTGTCGGGGAAGTTGGCGATCAGCTCGTCGAACCGCCCCTCCTTCATGACGAACTTCGCCCACTCGTCGGGCTTGCAGGCCTTCAGGTCGCCACCGGGACACTCCTCGGCCAGCCGCTTGACGGCGGCGACGACGCGGGGGTCCTTGCAGACCTCGTCGGCCGAGGGGGCCTGCACGCGACAGACGCGCTCGGCGTCGCACTTGAAGTTGCCTTCGCAGGTGCACTTGTCGGAGCAGGGCTGGTCCTTGCCGCAGGCGGGCGGATCCCACCGCATGCAGAAGCCTTCGACGCACTGCTGCCCCCGGCCGCACGGCCGGGTGCCATCCTCGCACTCCGGCGGCAGCACGATCCCCCCGCCCGCGGACTTCGTCTCGACCGGGTCCGGTTCCTTGGGAATGAACAGATAGATGGTCACCCCGACCAGCCCGACGAGGAGCACGCCGATGCCGATGAGAAAAGCCTTGACCGCGTCCATCACTCCCCTCCCATGCATCGTGCGACCCGAGGTGGCATGTCGCCCTCGAGCAGCTCCTCGAAGACCGTGCGGCTCTTGTTGCCCTCGAACTTGATGGCGCACTTCCAGACGGGCGTACCGTCCTTGCCGACAGGCGCGGCCTGCATCCAGGGGGTGACCCGCATGCCGTGGTTGATGGCGTAACGCATGTGGGTCTTGATGCGGATCGCGACCTGCTCATCGTCGTGGATGCACTTGAAGAACGGGTCGGACGCGTCGTCTCGGGCGACGACCCCGGCCCGTCCGGCCTGGCTCACCAGGCCCGCCGCGTCGTAGATGGGCTTCTCGGTGCGGTAGGCGTGCACGAAGAGCGCGTCGAGCATGCGGACGCCCGCCCCCGGACTGCGACGCTCGACGCACTCGATCGCGCGCGCGGCCCGGCAGGCGGAGTGCTTCCTCGAGAACTCGCTCTGGATCGGGAACTGCGGATAGCACTCCTGGTCGCGCGGCACGTAGTAGTAGCGCAGCTGCAACTTCGAGCCGTAGGCCGCGTTCGCGATCAGCTCGCCCAGCTGCGCGTGCAGGCTGCGGCAGTAGTTGCACGCCGGGTCGACGAAGACGGCGAACACCCAACTCGGGTCCTTGCTGCCCTGGACGAGGGTCGTCTCGGGCGGCGGCTCGTCGAGGCCGATGCACTCCTCGGGCGGATCGGCCATCCGCTGCGCCGCCTGGTACGCGAACCCCTGCCCCGTCGTCGCGACGGCGAACAGCGACGCCGCGAGGATCGCTCCGTTGCGCGCCCCGGTGCGCAGCGCGCCCCGCCGCACCAGATCGCGGAGCCGTGGCCGACGCACCTTGAAGAGGCAGGCGACGGCCACGACCAGCGAGAGGGCGCTGACCAGGTAGAGCAGCGCGCAGTACTTGCAGAAGGTGTCGAGCCAGACCTTGGCATACAGCGCCATGGCGATGCTGACGAGGGGCGTCACCAGCCCCAGCGCGATGACGACGTGCGAGCCGACGCCGTGGAACATGCGCCGACCGGCGGCGACGTCGGTGGCGGCGAAGAGGGCGACCACGTAGTAGGCGGCGCCGTAGACGGTGACGGGCAGGCCGCCCCACGTCGACCAGGCGCTGCTCATCGCCACTTCGCAGCCCTCGCCGCTGCACGCGCTGAACGCCGAGCTGTTGCAGAGGAAGTCGCTCGAGAACTTCAGATAGGTCAGCGCCGCGCTGACGACGATGCCGAACAGCGCCACGGCCGCGCCCGCCATCCCGATGGCGCGAACCCATTGGTCGTCTCGATGGACCGTCATGTTCGCCTTCTCGCCCCGCTCCGCGCCGGCCTCACCCGCCGGCCGAGTGCGGCTGGATTCTCTTCGTCTTGCGCGTCTCCGCGGGCGCGGCGCGATAGCCGAGGTCGAGCTTCAGCCGGACCTCGCCGACGCGGATCGGCGTCTCCCGCCCGACCAGCGCGCTCTGCCCGGCGGCGAGCAGCACGCCGTCCGCCCACGTCCCGTTGTTGCTGCCGAGATCGGCGAGCCGGAAGCGCCCCTCGGCGTCGATGTGCAGACCGGCGTGCAGCTTCGACACGCTGGCGTCGTCGAGCACGATGCGGCTGCGCGCCGGATCGCGCCCGATCAGGTTGTCGCCGTCGAAGAGGTCGAAGCGCAGGCCGTTCAAGATCGGCGGGTGCAACACGACCATCGCGCCGCGCGCCACGCCCGCGGGCACCGTGGGCGCGGGCGGCGCGGGCGCGGGCGGCGCCGGCGCCGCGGGCTCGGCCGGCGCGGGCCGCCGCCGCACCCGGTGGCGGTACAGCAGGATCCAGGCGATCGCCAGCGCGATCGAGGCGACGATCAGGACCCCCAGCAGCAGCGTCCGCGACAGGCCGCCGCTCTCGGGCACGAAGGCGAGCCGCACGGCCTCGATGCGGCCGGCGCCCATCGACAGGCCGACGCGGACGGTCGCGTCGCGTCCCTCGCCGCCGCGGAAGTCGTCGACCGTCAGCACGTGCTGCCCGGCGACCACCTCGGCGTAGCGGCCGAGGGCGACGTCGAGCGGCTCGGACGTCAGGAAGAAGCGGCCGCCCGAGACGCGGGCGAGGTCGCTCAGCGGCTTGAGCGCCGTCGAGGGACGCGTCCCCTGGAGGGCGACGGTGTCGACGCGCAGGCCGAGCTCGGAGACGCGCTTGCGGATCTTGCCGAGCACGGTCTCGAGGCCGCGCCCCTGCTCGATGGCGTCGGTCGTGGTGACGACGAGCACCGCGCGGTTGGGCCCGAGCAACGCGCTCGCGTCGGCGAACCGGTCGAGCGCGAACGAGAGCCCCGAGAGCAGCCGCGGCTGGTCGCCGCCGGGCGCGAAGGCCCGGACCCGGTTGGCCAGGTCGTAGCGGTTGCGCCCGAAGACGCCCCGGCTCTCCACCGACGTCGCGTCGTGCGCGAAGACGAGCGTCGTCGCGTCGTGCGGGCCGAGCGCGCCCGTCAGCCGCAGCAGGCCGGCGCGCGTCGCCTGCTCCTGGCCGAGCATGGTGTCGTCGGCGGCGACGACGATCGCCAGCGCCAGGGCGTGCCCGCTCTGCGAGAGCGAACGGACGCCGGCCACGGCGCCCGCGGGCTCGCCGTCCACCGTGACCGTCCAGGCGCGCGGCTCGTGGACGGTGACGACGTCGGCGGCGCCGGAGGTCAGCGTCGTGAAGACGGTCAGGCGCCCCTGCTTCGCCTCGGCGCCATCGACGGCGTCGAGCGTGAGCTGGATCGTGCCGTCCTCGGCGTGGGCTGTCGCCGACGCGACCCACGTCGCGAGGAGGAGGAGCACGGCGGCGTGCCGCGCACCGCGCGAACGACACCGCCGCCGCGTCACCATGACCCGGCGGCTCCGAGACCGGCGCCTTCGGGCCCCGGCGTCAGCATGACGCGCGGCGCCTCGTGGCGGTCGGTCAGGAGCCCCCACACGCCGCCGCCGACGAGGCCGGCGCCGAGGCCGACGAGCGCGGTGCCCACCGAGTGCACCTTCGTCGACGATTGGTTGATCTCCATGAAGTTCGGGCGCTGCGCCCTGAGCTCGGCATCGATGTCGTCGCGGGCGCCGGACCTGGCGAGCACGCCGCCGACGGCCACCGCCGCGCCGACGCCCATCTGCGTGTACCAGGCCGCGTCGGACGCGCCCCACAGCGGATCGGTCACGAGGCCGCTCACCGCGAGCCCGGCGCCCATGCCGAGCAACGCGACGCCGGCGCCGCGGTACGCGAGGCCGGCCTCGAGGTTCTCTTCGTTCGTGGCGTCGGTCTTCGGCGGCGCGGAGTGGCCCTTGGACGTCCAGAGCTCCTTCTGGAACTCGAGCTCGCCGGCGACCCAGAGGCCGCAGCCGACCGCCGCCGCCGAGCCGGCGACCCAGCTCCAGGCGATGTGCATCCGCGCGGGCTCCGTCGCCTTCGCGATGACGTGGGGCGGGCTCGGCTCCTGCTTGCGCGGGCGGTCGTCGCCCCTGGGGAGGACGGTGACGACGGGCGCGGCGAAACGGACGACCTGCGGCTCCGCCGACACCTGCACGTCGCGCGGCGCCGTGTCGGCGCCGGGGAGCGACAGGCGCCACGGCGCGGCGTCGAGGACGACGACCGTCTGCTCGCCGCGGAGCTCGACGACGATCGGCGGTCCGTCGGACGCGTCGTTCTCGAGGCGCTGGGCGACGAGCGTCTTCGCTCGCTGGCGGAGGGTGGCGTCGACCTGGACCGTCAGCGGGTGGACGGTCGGGCGGCTCTTGTCGAGTCCCTCGGCGGCCTGCTCCTTGCGGCGGCGTTGCTTCTCGTCGGCGGCGGGGATGGTGTCGTCGAGACAGCGCCGAAAGGCGGCGATGGCGTGCGCCCCGTAGCCCGCGTTGTCCCAGGCGAGTGCCGAGTTGTTGGCATGCCTGCACGGGCTTTCGCCCTGCTTCGCCGCGGCCTCGGCGAGGCGACCGAGCATCTCGGCGGCTTGCGCGTACAACGCGCGTGCCTTCTCGGGGTCGGACTCGTCCTGGGCGAGCTCATAGAGCTCGTTCGCCCGCTCGAAGGTCGCCTCGCCCGCCGAGGACGACTGGGCCCGGGCCGCGAAGGGGGCGCACAGCACCGCGACCAGGCCGAAGTGCAACAGCCGAAAGTACATGCCCCCGTCTCTTCGCACGACGCCCCCCGGCGTCCGGCCTCGGTGATCGCGACGACTGCCGGCTACACGCCAGAGAGGCGTATCCCGCATCCCGAGCGGAGTCAACCTCGCCGTGTGCCGTCGAGACGACGCACCGTGGCTCCACGCGGCGCCGGCTGGCGGCCCGCGACGCCCTTCGCCAGTGCGGCGCGAGACATGCGAAGCGAGAGGGGCCGCACGAACGCGGCGATCGACGCCCGCAGTCGATCCGCGGTGCCGCTCGCGCGCGGCGATCGACTGCCGCAGTCGATCCTGGGCGTGCAACCGGGCGCCGCGGGGGTGAACGGGCGATCACCCCCGTTCGGGTGATCGAGGCATCGTCTCCCGTCGCCCGCCCGACGTCCGTACGTTGCCTCCACGAGACGGAGGGGACGATGCGCGCGAATGTCGGGAAGTGGGTCGTGTGGATGTTGGCCGGCACGCTCGCGGCGTGCGGGCGGGACGCGCCGGAGGCGGTGGCGCCCGACGCGGCGCCCGCCGCCGACGGGGTGCCCGGTGCGGACGCCGGGGCGCCGCCGGAGGACGCGGCGCCGCCGGAGGACGCGGACGCCGGCGACACCGCGCCACCGCCCGACGCCGCGTTGGTCCCGGACGCGGCGCAGGCGCCGCCGGACGCCGCGCCGCCGCCGCCCGAGGGCGCCTGCGAGGCGGCCTGCGCGCCGGGCGAGGCGCATGCCGCGTGTCTCGAGATGTGCCTCGCGATGGCCGGCGCCCTCGACGCGGACGCCCACACGGCGTGGCGCGACTGCCTCGCTGCCGGGCCGGCGGAGAACGCGGAGGCGCTCGGCCGCCGCTGCCTGCTCGGGCTGCGCTGCGCCGACGGCGAGCGGTTCGTCGGCGCGCAGTGCGACGCCATCGCACGCTGCGGCAACGACGGCCGCGGCTGGTTCGACGAAGCGGCATGCCGGGAGAATCCGTACGAAGAGGCCGGCGTCTGGGCGTGTCTCTCGGCGCCGCGGCGCGACGCGGTCGAGGCCTGCCTCTGGGGACAGATGTGCGGTCAGATGGAGCCCTGCCTGTCGAACGCCGCGTGCGCCGGCGAGCCGTGGTGCCGGCAGCTCGCCGCCACCAGCCTCGTCGTCGACTGCCATCGCATCTGCGACGCCTCCTGGACGTGCGACCGCTCACAGGCCGGCGAGTGCTACCGCGCCTGCCACGCCGCCGCGCGCGTGATCTCCGCCGAGCACCTGCGCGCGCTCGAGGCATGCGCCGCCGACACCGAGTGCGCGGCGGGATACGGCAACGATCCCATCCGCCGGTGCGCCGCCGCGCTCGAGTGCGACGCCGGCGCCCTGCTCGAGGCGAGCCACGCGGCCGCGACGCGGTGCCTCGGGTGGCTCGGCACCGGGACGACCCACGCCTGGGGTTGCCTGGGCGACGTCGTGAAGGCGCGCATCGGGGCATGCCTGGAGCGGCCGTGCGATGAGCTGGACGCATGCATCGCGGCGGCGGAGTGCGGCGACGCGCCCGGCTGCATGGACTTCATGCCGGCGCCGTGAGCCTCAGAGGGTCGGCCGAAATGGGTCGCCGTCGCGAGCAGCCCGATGCGCCCGCCCGCCAAGGAGTGGGGGTGCACAATCCCTGGTGGCTGTACCGGGCGTACCGCCCCAGGGGTCGTGGGCCCCGCGACGAAGGCGGGCGGGCAGCGCGCTCCCAGTCTTGCGGGGAGCGCGCTGCGGGATGCGCAGCAGGCGAACCATTGCGACCCTCTCGGAGCGTGTCATGCACCCTCCGCCGACTGCGCGGTCCGCTGGCCTGCTGCGCCAGCGGCTCCCCGGTCGGCCGGCCTCGACGCGCTTCGAGCACGCCTGCGGCCGGCCTTGGTCGTCGCCGCCGGCTCGCGACGGCCATCGGCGCCGCTCGTGACGGCGGGCGGTGCATGACACGCTCTACTCGGCGAGCAGCGCGCGGATCTCACCCACCGTCACCGGCCCGATCACGAACCAGCGACCGTCGCCGGTGGCGGCGTCGAGCTCGGCGCGGCTGCGCAGCGGGCCGACGATTTGCGCCTCCTCGTGCAGCGGGCCGTCGCTGCGGGCGACCCAGACCTCGGTGTCGTCGGGCCAGACCAGCGCCTGCCGGAAGGCGTCGTCGAACGCCTGCCCGACGAAACGGACGAACTCCAGACCCACCTTGCGCGCCGCGCGCTCCATCGCGCCGTCGTCGGCCTCGCTCACCGCTCCCCTCCCCGCGTCGTGGAGGAAAAGCGTACGTCGCGCGCCGGACGCACGAAAGGTCCCCGAGGGGGCCGCGTCGGGTGGCGCAGATTTCACGTGGGGGTTTCACGATGTTCCGTTTCACGCTGCGCGCCGCCTGTCTGTCCGTCCTCGCCGCCGGCCCGGCCTTCGCCGCCGCGCCGCCCGACTTCAGCGTCGTGTCGAGCCTGCCCGGGCCCGACGACACCGTCTGGCCCGCCGACGGCCGCATCGTGCTCGAGGGCGATCTGTTCGACGCCGCGCGCCTGACGGCCACCGTGGACGGCGCGCCGGCGCGCCTCGTCGAGGGCGAGCCGATCGCCGCCGGACGCACGTTCCGCCTCGACCCGGCGCCGGCGGAGGGCGCCGCCGTGCGGATCGCCGGCACGCCGTGCAATCCCGCCGACGAGTGCGTGCCGTTCGACGCCGCGTGGACGGCGGGCCCGCCCGAGACGGGCGGCATGGTGGCCGCGGCGCCGACGCTGGCGTTCGACCTGTACGACCACGGCTTCGTGCCCGAGTTCGCCTGCGCGGTCGGCGGCGGCGCGACGCTCTGGATCCGCACCGACGAGCCGTCGCTCGCCGCCTCCGAGTGGATGGTGATCACGGTGAACGGCGAGCGCGTCCGCGACGGCCGCGTGATCCTCTGGGAGGACGCCTTCACCTTCAAGAGCGAGGACGCGCCGTCCGAGGTCTGCGTCGAGGCGTTCGTCGAGAACGCGGCCGGCGACCGCGGGCCGGCGACGCGGACGTGCACCCCGTGCCGCACGCGCACCGACGCCTGGGAGCCCGAGTTCCTGCCGCCGCCGGCGCCGACCTGGGCCGCGGCCAGTCCGTCGGCGTGCCTCCCGGGCGACGACGTGACGACGATCGTCCCGGTCCCGGAGGACGCCGAGCCCGCGCCGTCCGAGGCGGGCGACGACGCCGCGGGCGGCGACGCGCCGGACGACCAGGTCGAGGAGAGCGGCTGCCAGGCGGCCCCCGCGGGCGGGACCGGCGCCGGCGCCTTCGCCCTGCTCGCGCTCCTGGCGGCGCGCCGCCCCCGCTCGCGCCGGGGCTGACGCCCGCGGGGCTTGCCACCGGACGCTGCGTTCGCGCATCTCTACGCGACTTCCGTCCACCGGAGCGCGCGGCGTGGAGACGACGGAACTGGTGCGGGCGCTCGAGGCGCGGACGGCGGCGGGCGATCTGCTGCAGCGCGACGCCGACGGCGGGATGCGCTGCACGGCCTGCGCGCACCGCTGCGTGCTCACCGAGGGCCGCGCCGGCGCGTGCGGCGTGCGCTTCCGACGCGGCGACGCGCTGCGCGTGCCCTTCGGCTACGTGGCGCGCCGCTACGTCCGCCCCATCGAGACGAACACGATCTACCACGTGCGCCCCGGCGCGCCGGCGCTCACCTTCGGCATGTACGGCTGCGATCTGCGCTGCCCGTACTGCCACAACTGGCGCATCTCGCAGGCGCTGCGCGAAGGCACCGCCGGCGAGTCGCCCACCGACATCACGCCCGAGGCGCTCGTCGCCGAGGCGCTCGCCGCCGGGTGCGCGGCCGTCGTCGGGGCCTACAACGAGCCGATGATCACCGCCGAGTGGGCGCGCGCGATCTTCACCGAGGCGCGCCGGCACGACCTCGTGACCGCGCTCGTCTCCGACGGCAACAGCACGCCCGAGGCGCTCGCCTACATGCGGCCGGTGACCGACGTCTTCCGCGTCGACCTGAAGGGGTGGTCGGCGGCGCAGTACCGCGTCCTCGGCGGACGGGCGGAGACGCCGCTCGCGTGCCTCCGCGAGGCGCGGCGGCTCGGCTACTGGGTCGAGGCGGTCACGCTGGTCGTCCCCGGCTTCAACGACGAGGCCGACGGCCTGCGGCAGCTCGCCGGCGAGCTGGCCGCGATCGACCCGGACCTGCCCTGGCACCTCAACGGGTTCCAGCCGCGCTTCAAGATGAGCGACCGCCCGCGCACCGACGCGATGACCCTCGTGTCGGCGGCGGGCGCGGCCTACGCGCTCGGCCTGCGGCACGTATACGTGGGCAACCTGGCCGACGAGGTGCGGCAGCTGTCGCACACGCGCTGTCCGGCGTGCCGCCGCGTGCTCGTGAAGCGCGCGAACTACGAGACGCTGCGATGCGACGTGCGCGACGGCGCCTGCCCCGACTGCGGGACGCTCGTCGCCGGCCTGTGGTGAGCTACTTCGCGCGGTTCTCCCACGCGACGGTGGCATGGAGCGCGCGGTGGTTCTTCTCGCCCTCGAAGGCGAGGGCCATCCGCAGCGAGGCGAGCTTCGCGGCGATCTCGCCGATGGGGGCGCCCGGCACCGGGATCTCCGGGAGGATCGGGGCAAGCTCGCTGCCGTAGATCGAGTGGGTCAGGCCGTCGTCGCTCGTCGAGAAGGCGCCGCCGTGGGGCGATCGCGGCTCGGCGCCGAGCCAGGCGAGGGCGGCGTCGCGATGGGCCTCGCCGTCGAGATTCGCGCCGGGGAGGCCGCGCCGCAGCGCCGTCTCCGCGTCCGCCGCGGCGGCGTGGCCGTCGGCGACCCCCTTCTCGATCAGGCCGAGCAGCGTCTTGACGAGCCAGCCGTCGCCGGCGAGCGGGCGGACCTCGAACGCCGCCTGCGCGGGCTCGCCGCCGGCGGCACCCGGCACGCGGCCGGCGAGCACGTCGTCGATCATCGCCTCGATCGTGGGCCGGTTGATGGCGAGGACGAGCGCGTCCTTCGGCATCGCGTAGTAGAGCGCCAGCGGGTTCGCGGGGCGCGTCCCGTCCGACTTCTCGCGCAGGACGCTGACGCCGACGTCGCGGTAGACGGCGTCCTCCGTCCACTCGATGAAGTCGCGGGCCGCCTGCTGCTGGAACGCGCGCAGCGCCGTCAGCGCGGCGCCGAGCGACAGCTTGTCCTTCACGTGCACGCCCGCGTAGAACGGCGACCGCGCGAGCGCGGCCATCTCGCCCCGCGAGTCCATGTCCTCGGGCCGCGCGGCGCCGGGGAGGTCGCCGTCGAGGATCGCGAGGTCCCACAGCGCGCTGTGGTCGCCGACGCCGACCATCACCCAGTCGCCGAGCCACCCGAGGCCGACCTTGTCCTGGCCGGTCATCATGCGGCCCATCTGGTCGAGCTCCCGGCGCAGCTTCGCCTCCTTGCCGACGGCGAAGGTGAAGCGCAGGCCGTCGCCGGGGGAGGCCATCGCCACGGTCGTGTCGCCGACGAGGCCGATGACGTCGTCGTAGTCGGTGCCCTCGATGATGGGGAGTATGCGGGCGTCGAGCGCGAGGGCGCGGCCGCCGTCGACGCGGCGCACGCGCACGCCGATGGGATCGACGAACTGCCGCCAGTAGCGCTGGTAGCTCTCGCGGAACTGCTCGTAGGCCAGCTTCTCGGCCTCGGTGACCCGGTCGAGCGGGTGCTCGTCGATGGGCACGAGCATCGCCGGTCGGCCCCAGGCCGAGGACGGCCCGCGCTCCGGGTGCAGCGCGATCGGCGCGCCGTCGGCGTGCTTCGTCTCGGCGGCGTCGAGGAAGCCGCTCTTCACGAGCGCCGCGACGTCGGCCGGCCGCTGGCCCTCGAACCAGCCGTGCAGCAGCGCGGCGTGGGCGACGGCGGCGAGGTCGGCGGCGGCGGCCATGCGACGGGCGGCCAGGATCTTGGCGCGCGGCCCGGTGACCTTCTGCACGAACGCGTCGCTGACGAAGACGAAACCGTCCTCGGCCTTCTCGTCGAAGGGGTAGACGGCGCGCATGTACTTGAAATCACCGGCGTTCGCGAGCGGCGTCGCCTTGCCGTCCTTCACGGCGGCGAGCTGCTCCACGAGCGCCCTGCTGTTGGCGAGGACGAGCACGTCGTCGGCCAGCCAGACCTTGTGCTGGTGGACGACGCGGTCCGGCGTGGCGAGCAGGCGCACGTCGCGCTCGCCGGCGCGCCAGGTCTCCTCCTTCAGGTCGGCGTGGGCGGCGCGGGCCTTGGCCTCGAACGCGCCGAGCGTCGTCTCGAGCAGCGTGCGGTCGCGCACGTGGAACATCAGCGCCAGGCCGGTGCCCTCGCGCAGGAAGGGGTCGGCGGCGACGAGCGCGACCCCCTTCGCCGCGAGGTGGCCGAGCTTCTCCGACAGGATCGTGCGCTCGATGATGATCTGCCGCTCGTAGGCCTGCGTGAAGTGGCGCTCGCCCGCGCTGGCCTCGATGACGCGGCCGAGCGGCGTGATCCACTCGTCCATCTCGCGCGCGAACGCCACGAGCGAGCGCAGGTCGTGGAAGTGCACGTAGAGCGCGTCGTGCGGGACGAAGGACGCCAGCGGCTCGACGACCGGCGCCTTCTTCAGCTCCGCGATCATGGTGTCCCACGGGTGCGCGGGCAGCGGCACGCCGGCGATGGAGGCCACCGGGACGGTCGCCTTCGCCGTATCGGCGCCGAGGCGCAGGCCGCGGTCGTGCTGCAGGGCCTCGTTGACCGACTGCATGCCCGAGTACAGCGACATCAGCTCGGCGATCTCGGTGCGCGACGGCGGCGTCACGGCGACCGCGCGGGGTCCGCCGGCCTGGCCGGCCATCAGCGCGAGGCGCCCCGAGGCGAACTGGTAGAACGGCACCGTGGTGCGCCAGTCGACGCGCCCGAGCCGGTCGAAGCGCGCCGCCGCCGCGGTGAAGAAGGCCTGCGCGAGCGCCGGCTCGGCCTTCGCGCCGGCCGCGCCCTTCACGGCGATCTTCTGGCGGCGCCCCGGCGTCGCCTTCGACCACTTCGTCGGCAGGTGCGCGGCGCGCGTCGCCTGCAACGTCAGGCCGTCGGCGGGCGCGGCGTCGCCGGTGAGGCGCACGAGCAGCCGCGGGTCCTGGCCCGGCGCCGCCTCGACGACCGCCACGCCGTGCCGGTCGCCCTGCACCTCGAGCGTGACGTCGAGCGGCGCGTCGGCGGCGATGTCGGCGGGCAGCGGCGCCGCGAAGAGAAAGTGGCCCGCCGATACCTGCTTCGCGCTGGCGTCGACCGCCGCGTCGGGCAGCGACTCGGCGGCGATGGGGCCGGTCGTGCGCTTCAGCGTCGGGCCGGGATCCGGCGCCCGCTTCGCGGCCTCCGACGCCGGCGCCGCCTGCGCGGCGGACGCGCCCGCCCCAGGCGGCGGCGTGGGTTGCGGGTCTTCGTGACAGGCCAGGAGCAGGGCGGCGAGGAGCACCGGTCCGCGCGACAGTTTCATGGGCGCCTCCGATAGGAGCGGCCATCCTGTGCGCTCGCGATGGCTCGGTCCAGTACCATGCGCCGGCGAGGAGGGAACTTGATGGGGACGTGGCTCATCGACGCGGACCGGGCGATCGGCACGTCGCGACGACGCGGGCGCCGGGCGTCGGACCTGCCTCGGGGCCTGCCTCGGGGCCTGCCGTGAGCGCGCCGGGCCCCTGGTGGGTGCGCATCCTCCGGGCGGCGGTCTGGCTCGGGCGGCACGAGCGCGGCGTGCTCGTCTCGCTCGCCCTCGTCGCGCTCGGCCTGTGGACGTTCATCGAGATCGCCGACGACATGGGCGAGGGCGACACGCACGCGTTCGACACGCGCGTGCTGCTCGCGCTGCGCACGCCCGGCGACCCGAACGATCCGCTCGGTCCGCCCGCCTTCGAGGAGGTCGTGCGCGATGTCACCGCCCTCGGCGGGACGTTCTGGCTCGCCTTCCTGACGGTGGCGGTGACGGGCTATCTCGCGCTCGACGGCCGGCGGCGCGCGGCGCTGTTCGTCCTCGTCTCGGTGCTGACCGGCCTGGCGCTGAGCTCGATGCTGAAGGTCGGCTTCGGGCGGCCGCGCCCGGATCTGGTGGCGCACGGCAGTCATGTGTTGAGCAAGAGCTTCCCGAGCGGCCACGCCATGGGATCGGCGGTGGTGTACCTGACGCTCGGCGCCCTGCTGACCCGGCTGAGCCCGCGGTGGATCACGCGCGCCTACGTGCTGCTGATCGCGCTGTTGCTGACGCTGCTCGTGGGGCTGAGCCGGGTGTACCTGGGGGTGCACTGGCCCACCGACGTGCTGGCCGGCTGGAGCGCGGGCGCGACGTGGGCGCTCTTGTGTTGGACGCTGGCGCTGCGGCTGCAGCGGGGCGGACAGATCGAGACGAGCGAGAACAGTGCAGATTCGTGAGGATTTCCGGGGAGGTGCGCGTGAGCGGACGCAGGTTGGCGTGGGTGTTGGTGCTGGGGATCGCCGCGTGTGACGACGACGGCGGAGGGAACGGGCAGACGGTGGACGCCGCGCGCCCGGACGGCGCGGTCGCCGACGCGCGGGTGCCGGACGCGTCGCCGTCCGACGCCCGGGTGGCAGACGCGGCCACGCCCGACGCGCGGGTGCCCGACGCGGCCGCGCCCGACGCTGCGGCGCCCGACGCGGCCGCGCCCGACGCCGCGCCGCCCGACGCGCGCGTCCCGGACGCGACGCCGCCGGACGCGGCGCCGCCCGATGCCCTGCCGCCGCCGCCGCGCTGCGCCGGCGACGCCGAGTGCGGGCCGGGCGAGTGGTGCGACGAGTGCGCGCGCTCGTCGTGCCCGGAGTGTGACGACTGCATCGCCGCGTGTGTCCCGCACGGCTGCGCCACCGAGCCGCAGCCCGCCTGCGACGCGGCCCGTCCGGACTGCCCCGAGGACCAGGTCTCCGTCGTGCGGGACGGGTGCTGGCTCTGCGTGCGGCGCGACACCTGCCAGCCCCCGCCGGCCAACGCGTGCGAGGCCGCGGGCGGCTACTGCGCGCACTTCCAGGACGTGTGCCGCGCCGGGTTCGAGGGCGGCGGCCCCATGGACTGCCCGCTCGGGCGCAGCGGCATGTGTTGCCTGCCCGCGGCGGACTGTGTCGGCGCCGGCGGCTCCATCCCCGTCGTGCCCAACGCACCGTCCTGCTGCCCCGGCCTGTCGTCGATCTCCTGCGATCGCCCCGGCGCCGATGGCCGGTGCCAGGGCGGCTGTGTCGGCGCGAGCATCTGTGCCCAGTGCGGCGACGGCGCGTGCGGCGCCGGCGAGAACGTCTGCAACTGTCCCGACGACTGTCGCTGACCGCCGACCCTCTCAGACCCACCCCCTCAGGGCATCCGGCGGCGCCGCCGTCCTCGGGAGCACACAGGCCACCGGGGAGGGAGGGGCGTGGGGACTTTCCGATGGGGGCCGCGAGCGGCCGTCACGCTGCTGACGGCGCTGCTCGCGGGGTGCGGCGGCGGTGACGCGGGTTCCGCCGGCGGAGCGACCGACGTCGACGCTGCCCGGCCCGACGAACCGTCGGACGACGCGGCCGTCGATGCCTCGGCCCCCGACGCCGCCGTCGATGCCTCGGCCCCCGACGCCGCGCCGGCGATCGACGCCTCGACGACCGACGCCGACACGCCGGCCCCCGACAGTTCTTCGCCCGCGGCGCCGCGCAGCGCGACGGGCCCCGCGGCCGCCGCCGGCGTCACCCGCAGCGACCGCTACCGCATGGTCTCGTCGCTCGGCCGCCCGGCGGCCGGGCGCTCCACCGCCACATCACCGCGCTTCCGCCTGCAGGACGGGCCCGTCGGCGCGGCCGGAGGCTCGCGATGAAGCCGTTCCTTTCGCTCGCGGCGCTGGCCGCGCTCGCCGCCGCGCCCGCCGCGGCCGAGGTCCCTTCGGCGCTGATCCACGAGGGCCGCCTGTACGACGCCGCGGGAGCGCCCGTGAACGTGCCGCTCGACCTCGAGTTCACGCTCTACGACGACGCCGACGGGGGCCGCGCCGTCTGGTCCGAGCGCCACGAGGGCGTCGCCTTCGACGACGGCTACTTCGCGGTCGCGCTCGGCGAGGAGGCGCCGCTGCGGGAGGCGCTCGCCGGCGGCGCGAGGTACCTCGGCATCCGCGTGGGCGACGACGAGGAGATGTCGCCGCGCCTCGCCGTCGGCAGCGTGCCCTACGCGCTGGTCTGCGAAGACGTGGTGGGCGACGTGCACGCCGCCTCGATCAGCATCGGCGGGGCGCTCGTCATCGACGGCGACGGCCGCTGGGTCGGCGACGTCACCGGCCTGCGAGGCGAGCCCGGCGCCCAGGGCCCCCGCGGCGAGCCCGGCGCCCAGGGCCCCCGCGGCGAGCCCGGCGCCCAGGGCCCCCGCGGGGAGCCCGGCGCCCAGGGCCCCCGCGGCGAGCCCGGCGCCCAGGGCCCCCGCGGCGAGCCCGGCGCCCAGGGCCCCCGCGGGGAAGCCGGCGCCCAGGGCCCTCGCGGCGAAGCCGGCGCCCAGGGCCCCCGCGGGGAAGCCGGCGCCCAAGGCCCCCGCGGCGAAGCCGGCGCCCAGGGCCCCCGCGGCGAAGCCGGCGCCCAGGGCCCCCGCGGCGACGTGGGCCCGCAGGGTGAGGTGGGCCCGCCCGGCCCCCGGGGCGACGTCGGCCCGATGGGCCTGCAGGGACCGCCCGGGCCGACGCTCTTCCAGTGGGCCGCCTTCCGGTTCGTGGACGTGCCGGCGGCCGGTCAGCAGCCCCGCGCGGCGGCCACGCTCACTTTCACGCCGCCGGCCAACGGCTGGGCGCTCGTGCGCGCCCGCGGATTCTGCAACGTGATGGGTCAGGCCCAGAGCGAGAACGGCGTCGGCGTCGCCATCGGCGCGAACGACGTCGAGGCCTTCGATCCGCAGGGCGTCTCCGGCTGGGGCGTGATGCGCATCCCCGCGACGACGGCGCTCCACCACCAGATCCCCTGGACCGCGGAGCGACTCGTCGCCGTCACCGCCGGCGAGTCGGCCGCCCTCTCCGTCTTCGTCCGCCACGAGATCGGCGCCGCCGCCGACGACTGCAGCGGCAGCGCCACCGTCGAGATCTTCAGCGGCCAGCTGCCTTGAACGAGGGCGGGCGCCGTCAGCGCGGGACGTTCCACGCGGCGAGCGCCGCGCCGGCGCGGGACACGACGACCGGCGCGACGCAGCCGCCGTCGGGACAGCCGAGGCGCGCGCCGCCGGGTCTGCCGAGCAGGCCGGCGGCGGTGGCGGCGATGCGGTCGCCGTCGGCCACGAGGCCGACGTGAGCGCCGGGGTGGCGATCCGCGAGCGCGCGCAGCCGGGCGGCCGGCTCGTCGTCGCCGAGGGGGTAGACGGCGGCGAGCGGCCCGGGATCTTCGGCTGCGGCGCCGCAGATCAGGCTCACGACGGTGGCGCCGCCGGCGAGATGGCGCGACGTCCATTCGCCGATCGGCGCGAGGTGGGTCGCGTCGTTGTAGACGCGCACCTCGACGTCGTCGCCGTCGAAGCGCAGCCGGGTGATCGCGGTGTTGTCGAGGTGACCGAGCGGCAGCGGACGCCGGCCGTCGAGACCGAGCAGGGCCGCGGTGAGCGTGAGGACGAGGCCGCCGTGGGACACCACCAGCACGCGCTGGCCCTCGGCGCGGGCCCGCAGCCGCTCGAGCGCGGCCAGCGCGCGCACGCGCAGCTCGGCCCAGGACTCGCCGCCGCCGACGCGGACCGGCTCGCCCCGCTGCAGCGCGGCCACCTGGTCGGTGAACCGACGGTCGACCTCCTCGCGCGTCAGGCCCTCCCAGGCGCCCACGTCGAGCTCGCGCCAGGCGCGGTCGCGCTCGACGGGCCGCCCCAGCGCCCGCGCGGTGTCGGCGGCGCGCGTCAGGTCCGAGGCGACGACCAGGTCGAAGACCTCGCCGGCCAGGCGTCGTCCCAGGGCGGCCGCCTGCGAGCGTCCCCGCTCGGACAACGGCGCGTCCCCCTGCCCCTGCCAGCGGCCGGCGACGTTGTAGGTCGACTCCGCGTGGCGAACGAACGTGATCTCGGTCACCGGCACGTCAGGCACTCTTCGCAGCGGCCCCGTGGAGCCTGGTCATCGTCCGGGCCTCCTCGCGCCGGGAGTAGCCTCGCCGGGACGGCGCGTCAAGGGACGTTGCGCCGCGCCGCGGCCGCCCCTTGACGCCCTGCCGCGGTGCTGCGAGAAATCGAGGACCTGCACGCCCGCGCGGGATTGAAAGAACATGCGCTTCTCGCGGGCCCTCGTGGCCTCGCTGGCGGTCGCGTCGGCGCCTCTCGGCGCCTGTCGGAACCACGAACCCCTCGCCGCCGCTGGCGCGCCCGCGACGCCTGCGCCCGCTCCGGCGCCGGCGACGCACGCGCCCGCGCCGCCGCCCGATCCGTTCGTCTACGCGCAGGCGGAGCGCGTCGCTGATCCGATGCCGCTGCGCTTCCTCGGGCGCCTGCCCGAGAGCGAGGACGAGTTCGACGGCGACTGGGCGGCCTTTCCTCCGCGGGCCGGCGTCCAGGCGGCCCTCTGCGCCGGCGACCGCTCGATGCAGGCGCGCTTGCTGGCCGCGGTGCGCACCGCCGCGGCCCGCGGGGTCCTCGGCACCCGCCTCTCGCTGCGCTACGCCGACCTCCTCGGCGACTGCGGCACCGACGCGCTCTGCGGATGGCTGGCGGCCGAGGCCATCGCCCGCCCGAACGCACCGGCCGTGCGCGAGGTCTTCTGGCGCGGCCTCGCCCACTGCCGCGGACCGGCGCAGGCCGCGGCGCTCGAGGGCGACGCCGTGCCCGACGAGGTGCTCGTCGACCTCTGGTACGAGCGTTACGACGTGCGCCCGACGGCCTGGTCGCCGCGCCTGGCCCGCGCCGCCGAGAACCTCGTGAAGGCCGGCAAGCGGCGCACCTTCCGCAAGATCGGCGTCGTCGTCGGCCGCTTCCTCGACCCGGAGGCCGTGGACCTCGTCGCCCGACTGCAGGCCGGCGTGCGAGACCGCGTGGCGCGGGCGCAGCTGGCGGTGGGCCTCGTCGGGCACGCCGATCCGCGAGCGCGCGCGCTGTTCGACGAGGCGTGCGCCGTGACCGCCGACCCCTTCTGCCGCCTGCGCGACCCCGGTGTCCCCGCGTCCGAGAGCCTGGAGGAGGCGGTGCGCGGCCCCGACGCCGAGCTGGACGCCCTCGCCGCGCGCGCGCCCGAGGGCCGGGCGGGCGTGGCCGCCGTCGCGCGCCGCTGCGCCGCCGACGCCGCGCTGCCGCCCGTCGACCGCGCCAACTGCCTGGAGCGCCTCGCCATCCTCGACCGCGCCGACGCGACCCGGGTCGCGCGCGCCCTGCCGGCGACCGAGCGCCCGCCGCTGGCGCAGGTGGCGGCGGCGCTCACGCGCTTCCCCGAGCCCGAAGCGCAGGCGCGGCGCCTCGGCGACCTGCGCCTGCTCCCGGCGGGCGCGGCCGCCTCGAGGGACGGCCAGCTCCTGCTGACCGCGGAGGAGCTGTTGCTCGCGCACCGGCGCGCCGCCAACTTCGCGATCGACACGAACCAATTCCCGAGCGAGCACGAGGGGTTGGCGAGCCGGCTGGCGTCGCTCGCCGGGCCGGGGCTCGCCGGCGTGGCCTTCGACGAGGTGCCGCCGGCCGACGACGACGGGCCGTACCGGCTGCGCGCCTGGATCGACGGCTACCGATACGAGGCCGCCGCCGCGGACCTCGGGACGGCCTACGACGTCACGGCGGTCGTCGGCCTGCTGAACACGTTGCTGCGCGACCGCCGCAGCGAACTGCGCTTCGTCGCGCTCCCCACCGGCGACGGGACGGCCACCGTCGCCGTCGGCCCGCGCCCCGGCCTGCTCGCCGCGCGCGCCGAGGGCCTCCTCGGCTTCGCCCACGAGACCTCGGCCCCGGTCGCGGGGCCCGCCGACGGCGGGCCCGACGGCGCCGCGCGCGACGTTCGCCTCGTGCCGGCGCCCGCCACCGGCCCCCTCGCCCCCTGACCGGTCGCCGGAGACGTCGGTCAGAACAGGTAGTGGGCGCCGAGCTGGATCTGCAGCATGGCCGGCATGTCGTCGGCGCCGAGGAAGGCGTCGTGGGGCTCGAGGGCCCGAGCGGGCTCGACGGTGAAGTCGCCGAGCAGGTGCAGGGCGTAGCCGGCCTGCAGGTAGATGCCGACGACGTCGCGCACGGTGCCGGTCGCCGGCGCGGTGTCGGTGGCGTAGCGCAGGCCGAGGCCGGGCGCGACGGCGAGCGCGGTGTAGCCGACGTCGCACTGGCCGTCGCCGTCGGGTGCGCATGCGGGGTCGTCGCCCTGGAAGCCGAGCACCCACGTCACGTGGTGGACGCCCGCCGACACGAAGGGCTGGACGGGGCCGAGGTCGAGCGGCAGCAGCCAGCGGGCCGTGCCGCCCAGGCGGCGGTGGATGCGCCCGACGTCGCCCTCGGCGGCGTACGCCTCTCGCGCGTACTCGGCGCGCTGCGGTCCCCGGCCGGCCTGCGCCTCGAGCGAGAGCTGCAGGCGCCGCGTCCACTCGAAGACGAGCTCGAGGCCGCCGCCGTAAGCGAGGCCCACCTCGTCCGTCGCCGCGCCGTCACCCCGCAGACCGCCGAGCGGCGATCCGAGCGCGACGTTGACGCCGACGCCCAGGTACCAGTCGTCGAGCTTGCGCACCGGCGGCGCCTCGGGGGCCTCCGGCGGCGAGGGTGCCCCGGCGGCGGGCGCCGGCAACGTGGCGGGCGGCGCGGCGGGTGCGGGCGCGGGCGGCGCCGCCGGTGCCGGCTCAGAAGGCGCGGCCGGTGGCGGCGCGGGCGGCGCCTCCGGCGTCGCGGCGGGCGCCGCTTCCGTCGTCGCGGCGGGCGCCGCTTCCGTCGCGGGCGCCGCCGCCGGGGCCGCCGCGGGCGTCTCTGCCGGCGGTGTCTCCTGCGACGCGCGCCCCGGCGCCGCCTCCTGCGCGTGCGCCACCGCGACGCCCAGGGTCGCGATCCCGATCGCCGCCCACCTCATCCCGCCACCTCCCGGAAAAGGGGCGCCAGGATAGGGGCGACGACCGCCGTCCACAACGGCGACGCCACGGACGCGCGCCGCGTCTCACCGAAGCGCGTGCGGCCCGGTCCCCGAGACGCTACACACTTCGGGGCGCGCGGCGCTCCGACGGAGGGTGATGCACGTCTTTCTGACCGGAGGCACCGGGTTCGTCGGCCGCGCCCTCGCGCAGCGCCTGCGCCGCGACGGGCACAGCGTCGCGGTGTGGTCGCGCTCGCCTTCGAGCGTCGCGGGTGTCCTCGGCCCCGAGATCGAAGCGACCGGCGGCGGCGACGACGCGCTGCGCGCCGCGGTCGCGCGCGCCGACGCGGTCGTGAACCTCGCGGGCGCCAACCTGTTCGAGGGCCGCTGGACGGTGCAGCGCAAGCGGGACCTCGTCGAGAGCCGCGTCGGCCTCACCCGCCGGCTGGTGCACGCCATGGCCGCCGTGGAGCGGCAGCCGGCGGCCCTCGTCTCCGCCAGCGCCGTCGGCTACTACGGCGACCGCGGCGCCGAGGTCCTCGACGAGGAGAGCCCGCCGGGCGGCGACTTCCTCGCCGGCCTCTGCCGCGACTGGGAGGACGCCGCCCTGCGCGCCGGGGATCTGGGCGTCCGCGTGGCGACCTTCCGCATCGGGATCGTCCTCGACCCCGAGGGCGGCGCGCTCGCGAAGATGCTCCCGATCTTCCGTGCCGGCCTCGGCGGGCGTCTCGGCGGCGGGCGGCAGTGGATGTCGTGGATCCACCGGCGCGATCTCGTCGAGCTGCTGGCGACGGCGGTGGCCGACGACCGCTTCCGCGGCCCGTTCAACGCCGTCGCCCCGGCCCCGGTGACCAACCGCGAGCTGACCGCCGCCCTCGCCCGCGCGGTCGGCCGCGCCGCCCCCTTCGCGGTGCCCGCCGGCGCCCTGCGCCTGGGGCTGGGCGAAGCCGCCGGTGCGCTCCTGGCGAGCCAGCGCGTCGTCCCCGGGCGCCTTTGCGGCCTCGAGTGGCCCTTCGCCTTTCCGCGCCTCGACGGCGCCCTGGCCGCGGTCCTCTCCGGGGAGCGCCGGCCCGCCACCGACCTGCGCTTCGGGCGCCGGCGGTGACGGCGCTGCGCGTGGTGCTCATCCTCGTCGCCCTCGCGGTGGCGCTGGCGCTGGCCGTGTGGTTCGCGACGCGCGCCCCCGGGACGAGCTTCCGCGGGCCGCTGCCGCCCGCCACCCCCGACGTCGAGGCGACGGCGCAGCGCCTGCGCGCCGACGTCGACGCGCTCGCCACGCACATCGGCTCGCGCACCCTGCTCGCGCACCCGCGGCAGCTGCGCCGCGCCGCCGACCACGTGGTCGCGGGGCTGACCGCCGCCGGCTACGCCGTGCAACGCCTGCCCTTCGACGCGCTGGGCCGGCCCGTCGAGAACCTCGAGGCCACGAAGGCGGGCACGAAGCGCCCCGCCGAGGTGGTCGTCGTCGGCGCGCACTACGACTCGATGCCGGGCACGCCCGGCGCCGACGACAACGCGAGCGGCGTCGCCGTCATGCTCGAGCTCGCGCGCCTGCTGGCCGACCGCCCGCTCGACCGCACCGTCCGCTTCGTGGGCTTCGTCAACGAGGAGGCCCCGTTCTTCAAAGACGAGGGGATGGGCAGCCTCGTGTACGCGAGGGCCGCCGCCGCGGCGAAGACCGACATCGTCGCCATGCTCTCGCTCGAGATGCTCGGCTGCTACGACGACCGCCCCGGCTCCCAGGCGTACCCCGCGCCGCTCAGCCTCTTCTACCCGGACACCGGCGACTTCGTGGCCTTCGTCGGCGACCTCGGCGCCCGCGGCCTGGTGCGGCAGGCGACGCGCCTCTTCCGCGAGCACGCCCGGTTCCCGTCCGAGGCCCTGGCCGGCCCCGCCCGCCTGCCCGGCGTCGACTTCTCCGACCACTGGTCGTTCCGACAGGCGGGCTTCCCGGCGATCATGGTGACGGACACGGCCTTCTACAGAAATCCGCGCTACCACGAGCCCACCGACGCCGCCGACACGCTCGACTACGACCGCATGGCGCGCGTGGCCCGCGGCCTCGCCGAGGTGGTCGCGGGGCTCGCCGCCGCCCCCTGACCGCCACAGGGCGTCGCCTCAGTCGCGCGCGAGACCCAGGCGGCGGTGGTCCGCCATCGTGCAGCGGTCCTGGACGACGACGATGCCGGCCTCCGTCAGCCGGCGCGCCACGGCGTCGTTGCGGATGCCCTGCTGGAACCACACGAAGCGCGGCGCCGGCCGCATCGCCAGCAGGTCCGGCAGGTGGTCGGGCAACAGCTCGGCGCGCCGGAAGACGTCGACCATGTCGACGGGCTCGCCGATGTCGGCCAACCGGGCGCGCACGGGCTCGTCCCAGAGCGTGCGCCCGGCGAGCAGCGGGTTGACGGCGATCACGCGGTAGCCCTGCTCGTGCAGGTACTGCGGAACGTAGAACGCGGGCCGCCACTCCTCGTCGTGGGCGCCGAGGACCGCGATCGTCCTCGACTCGCTCAGGATCCCCGCCACGTCGGCCGATCCGTTCATCGTGTACCTCCATTCCGACAGATGCCTTGCGCCGGAGGGCCGCGTCATCCGATACCATCGGCGCGCAATTCAGGAAGAGCGGCCCCGGAGCGGCGCGTTGCATCAAATGCGCCCGCCGCCCGCCGGCCACACCGACGAATCGAGCGACGACCACCGATGTCCATGACCGCGAGCACCCAGCGTACCGACCCGCAGGGCGAGCGCCCCGCACCGCCGGCACCCGAGAGCCTGGCCATTCCGCCGATTCCACGCCGGTCCCGCTGGACGCGGCTGCTGGTGGTGCTGCTGCTCGCCGGCGGCGGCGCGGGCGCCTACTTCTTCATGAAAGAAGAGGTCGTCCCCGGCGAGAAGTACCGCACGGCCACCGCCGACAAGCGCGACATCGTGCGCATGGTCGACGCGACCGGCTCCCTCGACGTGCGCCGCCGCGTGGCCATCCCCGCGCCGGTGCCGGGTCGGCTCACCGAGATCAACGTCGGCGTGCGCGACCAGGTGAAGCAGGGCCAGGTGCTCGGCAAGCTCGACGCGCGCGCCGCCACGCTGGCCGCCGGCGCCGCCGACGCCGAGGTGGGCGCCGCCGAGGGCCGCGTCCGCGAGAGCCGCGCCGCCCTCGAGGCGGCGAAGCGGGAGCGCGAGCGCGCCGAGCGCCTGCTCGAGCGCGGCCTCGTCAGCCGGCAGGAGGCCGACGCCGCCCGCACGCGCGAGAGCCAGGCCATCGCCGCCGTCGACGCCGCCCGCGGCGCGCTCACCGTGGCCCAGCAGGGCCGCGCCCAGGCCCGCCTCGGCGCCGCCCTCACCGACATCACCGCCCCCGAGGACGGCGTGGTGATGCTCGCCCCCGAGGCCGTGGGCGCCGCCGTCGCCCCCGACGGCCTGCCGCTCTTCGTGCTCGGCTCGACCCTCGAGGAGATGCGCGTCGAGGCCCGTGTGGGCGAAGCCGACATCGGCGCCGTCCAGGTCGGCCAGGAGGCCGAGTTCGAGGTGCTCGCCTACCCCGGCCGGCGCTTCCCGGCGAAGGTCGTCGGCATCGGCCTCGAGCCGGTCCGCGACGGCGCGCTCGTCTACTATCCCGTGGGCCTGCAGGCGACGAACACCGAGGGCCTGCTGCTGCCGGGCATGACCGCGTCGGTCCACATGAAGGTCGCCGAGGAGCACGACGTGCTCTCGGTGCCCGAAGCGGCGCTGCGCTTCACCCCCGAGGACCAGCCCGCCGCGCCGCCCCGCACGCGCGTGTTCCTCCGGACGGGGCCCCGCACGGTGCAGGCGATCACCGTGGAGCCCGGCATCTCCGACGGCGCGTTCACCGCGGTCAAGGTCGCCGGCGACGCGAAGCTCGGCCCCGGCGACGAGCTGGCGGTCGGCACCGCCCGCGGGGGCGCCGGCGGCGAGAAGCCCAAGGCCGGCATCAGCCTGGGGAGCAAGTAGACGTGACGACGCCCGTCGTCGCCATCCGCGGCGTCACCCGCGTGTACGGCGAGAACGGCATGTACGTGCCGGTCCTGCGCGGGGTCGACCTCGACATCGGGGCCGGCGAGATCGTGGCGCTGCTCGGCCCCTCGGGCTCCGGCAAGTCGACGCTGCTCAACATCCTGGGCTGCCTCGACCGCCCGACGCAGGGCACCTACCACCTCGGCGGGCGCGACGTGTCGACGCTCAGCCCCACCGAGCAGGCGTGGGTGCGGCTGCGCTACCTCGGCTTCATCTTCCAGTCGTTCCACCTCATCGGCCATGCCACCGCGCTCGAGAACGTGGCGATGCCGCTCTACTACGCGGGCGTGCCCCGCAAGGAGCGCTTCGCGCAGGCGGAGGCCGCGCTGCGGCGGCTGGACCTGGGCGAGCGCATGGACCACCGCCCCAACCAGCTCTCCGGCGGCCAGCGGCAGCGCGTCGCCATCGCGCGCTCGATCGTCAACCGGCCGCGCATCATCCTGGCCGACGAGCCCACCGGCGCCCTCGACTCGAAGACGGGCGTCGAGGTGCTGACGCTGCTGCGCGAGCTCCACGACGAGACGGGCGTCACGCTGATCGTCGTCACCCACGACGAGAAGGTCGCGGCGTGGGCCGACCGGCGCATCCGCATGCAGGACGGCAAGGTCGTGTCCGACGAGGAAGTGCAGCATGCTGCCGCGGCACACTGAGACCGTCACCCAGGCCTTCCAGGTCCTGCTCCGCAGCCCGGGGCGCAGCGCGCTCACCGTGCTCGGCCTGGCGATCGGGGTCGCCGCCTTCATCGCGATGGTCAGCTTCGGCATCGGCGCCCGCAAGTCGGTCATGGCGCAGTTCGAGGCGCTCGGCACCCACGTGCTCAACCTGAAGACGCGCGTGGGCACGATCGGCCCGACGGGCCGCATGGCGCGCCCGCTGACCGACGCCGAGGCGTCGGCGCTCAAGCGGCTGGGCACCACGCTCGACAAGGTCGTGCCCATCTATCGGCGCACGCGGTACGTGTCGGCAGGCTCGAAGAACCACCGCCTGCTCATGTACGGCACGCACCCCGGCTTCACCGCGCTGCGCCAGTGGCCGGTCGACCAGGGCGGCATGTTCACCGACGAGGACGTCGCCGGCGCCACCCGCGTCTGCGTCGTCGGCGCGAGCACCGCGAAGTTCCTCTTCGGCGACGACGAGCCGCTCGGCAAGGCGATCAGCATCGACAACCTGGTGTGCCGCGTCATCGGCGTGCTCGCGCCGAAGGGCAGCTCCGTCGGCGGCAGCGACCTCGACGACCTGCTGCTCATGCCGGCGACGACCTACGCCGCCTGGATCGGCGATCCCGAGGGCTACACGTTCATCGACGTCAGCCCGAAGGATCCCGACAACATGGCCGCCGCGCGGGCCGAGGCGATCGAGATTCTGCGCATGGCGCACCAGTTGCCGCCCGAGGAGCCCGACGACTTCTACGTGGGCAGCCCCGAAGACGTGGTGAAGGCCGCCGAGCAGACGGCCGGCATCCTCACGCGCCTGCTGGCGGGCATCGCCGCGGTGTCGTTGCTCGTCGGCGGCATCGGCATCATGAACATCCTGCTGGTGTCGGTGACCGAGCGCACCCACGAGATCGGCATCCGCTCGGCCATCGGCGCGTCGCCGCGGCAGATCCTCACGCAGTTCCTCGCCGAGGCCATCACGCTGTCGTTCGTCGGATCGCTGGCGGGCGCGACGATGGGCATCATCGCCGTGTTGCTCATGGCCAAACCGCTCGGCTGGTCCTCGGCGATCGATCCGTGGGTCGTCGCGGGCTCGACGCTCTTCGGCGTCGGCGTCGGTGTCGTCTTCGGGTTCACGCCCGCGCGCCGCGCCGCGCGCATGGACCCCATCCAGGCGCTGCGCCGGGAATGACGTCTTCCTCAGGGGTTTGGGAGGGTTCCATGCGCCGGGGGGCGCCGCTGACCTTGCTGTCCGTCCTGCTGTGGTCGGGGACGGCCACGGCCGACATCGTGCCACTGGCCGAGCTCGAGAGCCGCGCGCTCGAGGCCCGCACCGATCTGCGCGCGAGCCGCGCCGATGTCGACGAGGCGCAGGCCGGCGTCGAGGCGGCGAACGCGGCCTACTACCCGGTGGTGACCGCGGCGATCGAGGCCACGGCCACGCCCGGCGGCGAGCTCGTGACCGTCGACCGCGACGGCACCGAGCTCGTCGTGAGCGGCACGCGGACCATCAGCGAGGGCGGGGCGTTCATCCCCCGGCCTCGCTTCACGCTCGGCGCGAGCGCACGCGGCCTGATCTACGACTTCGGCCGCACCGGCTCCGCCATCCGCGCCGCAGAGTCGCGGGCCGAGGCCGCCGCGGCGCTCGTCCGCTCCGAGTCGCGCGAGGTCCGCGAGCAGGTGCGCGCCGCGTACCTCCAGTGGATCGCCGCCCACACCGTCGCCCGCGAGGCGGCCGCCGCGGCGCGCGCCGCCGATGGGCGCCGGCAGCGCGTCGAGGGCCTCATCGCCGAGGGCGCCCGGCCCGCCGCCGATCGCGCCGAGGCGGTGGCCGCCGAGGCTGCCGCCAAGCTGGGGGCGGTCCGCGCCGAGGGCGCGCTCGAGCGAGCCCGCCGCGATCTCGCCGACGCGGTGGGCGCCGCCCTTCCACCGGGCGCCGAGCCCGATCTGTCCATGCTCGAGACGGCGCCCGCCGATGCGCCGGAGGGCATCGACGCCACCGCCGAGGCGCTCGAGCGCCAGCGGGCGGCAGCGCTCGCGACCGCCGACCGCTTCGAGAACCGGCACCGGCCGGTGCTCTCCGCCGGCATCCAGGCCGGCGTGCGCGCGCAGCAGACGTCGGTCTTCCCGGCGTACGAAGCCGGCGTGCAGATGACCGTCCCGCTCTGGGACGGCGGCGCGGAAGCGGCCCAGGCCTCGGCGGCCCGCGCGCAGGCCGAGGCCTACGGCGCGCGCGCCGCCGCCGCCCGCGCCCAGCTCGAGCGGGCCGCCGTCGCCAGCCGCGAAGCCTTCGCCCGCGCCGAGAGCGAGATCGAGCTCGCCACGACGCTCGTCAACGCCGCCGAGAGCCGCCTGCGCCTCGCCGAGGACCGCTACGAGCAGGGCGCCGGCAACCTCGAGGCCATCGCCGACGCGCGCGGCGCGCTGCTCGACGCGCGCACCGAGCTCATCCAGGCGCAGCTGCACCGCGCCGCCGTGCGCCTCGGTGTCCCCGCGCCGTGATCATCCACGCGCTCGACCTCCCCGGGCCCGCGGCCCGACGCGCCAGTGTCGCCTGATGGACCTCTACGACTTCCCCGAGCTGTACGACGCGTTGCGCGCGGCCGACCACGAGACGCAGGCCCTGATCCGCGAGGTGCTCGCCGAGGTGTTCCCCGGCGGCGTGCGCAGCGTGATGGACCCGGCTTGCGGCCCGGGCAACTGGCTGGCGCCGTTCGCCGCGCCGGGCGTGCGCCTGGCCGGCAACGACCTGTCCGCGCGGATGGTCGCGCTCGCGCGCGCGAAGCTGCCCGACGCCGAGATCCTGCACGGCGACATGCGCGACCTGCGCTTCGAGACCGGGCCGTTCGACGTGGCGCTCGAGGCGGCGGGCACGGCGTGCATGCTGCGCGAGGCGAACGACTTCGAGGCGCTGCTGGCCGCAGTCGAGCGCCACGTGCGCCCCGGCGGCCTCGTGCTGCTGACGATCTTCTTCCCGGAGCCCGACCAGGAGGCGCCGCGCCCGCGCGTCATCTACGAGCTCGGACCGGTCGACGTGCGCCCGCGCGGCCGCGGCTGGATCACGTACGAGACGATCGCCTGGAGCGACGCCACGCGGCACGAGCGCATGCGCCGCACCGTGCGCCAGCAGGGCGTCGACGGCGCGCCGCCCGCGCTCGTCGACGAGTTCGACCTGCGCATCTGGCGCGGCGCCGACCTCCTCGACGCCGTCGCGCGCACCCGTCATCTGAGCGCGTGGCGGGCGTGGCGCCTCGCCGACAACCAGCCATGCGCGCTCGACGACCTCGCCGGCGAGACGCTCGTGGCGCTGCGCCGCGCCTGAAGCTCCGCGGAGGCTTGTCGGCGGCGCGGGGGCGTGGCATGACGCGGCCCATGAAACGCTACGCCCTCATCGCCCTCGCCGCCGGCTGCGGCGGCGCGCCCGCAAAGCCCGCGTCCCCGGTCGCCGCCACGGGCGCCTGCCCCACCACCCCGGCCGACGGCACGCCGCCACCGCTCTTCGAGAAGGCGATCGGCACGCCGGGCGGCGACATGTTCGTCGAGCTCGTCGCCGCGACGAAGGCCGACGGCCCGGTGCCCGCCGCCGGGCGCTGGATCGTGTGGGACGCCGGCGGTGTCGGCGCGCCGGTCCGCGACGCCGACGCGCTCGCCGGCCACCTCGCCGCGGTCACCGGCCAGGCGGCGCACCCGGCGCCGGCGAAGGACGGCGTGCTCGCGGCGTTCGCCGGCTGGGACGAGGGCCCGGTGGCCCACGCCCTCCGCATGGAGGCGGTCGCGAACGACCCCGATCTCGGCGGCACCTACGCGTGCCGCGTGTCACCGAGCACCGGACCCTTCCGGCTCGCCGACGCCCGCGCCGCCCTTCCGGTCTTCGCCCCCGCCGACCTGCTGCCCCTCGTGGCCGAGGCCCTGGCGGACGTGCCCCTGGCGCGCGCCTCTGCCCGCGCCGGCGAGGCGTCCGGCGGCGAGGTCCGCTACGAGGTCGTCGCCGACGCCGCCTGGAAGCAGGCGCTCGAGGAGAAGCTGAAGGCGGCGGCCGACGGCCAGCTCGAGTTCCAGACGCAGGGCGTGCCCGGCGTCGCCTACACGCACGACGAGCCGCAGTGGAAGGTCGACGTGCACGACCTGCCCGGCGGCCGCGTCCACGTCGAGATCGACTGGTTCCCCTCCGGCGACTGATCTCGGCGACGGTCGCGCGTCGCCGCGCCTCCTCTGTCGGAGGTGCGGGATGGACGTCGTCGTCATCGGATCGGGCATCGGCGGGCTCACCGCCGCGGTCGCGCTCGCGCGGGCCGGCCGGCGCGTGCGGGTCTTCGAGCAGCACTACCTGCCGGGCGGGTGGACGCACTCGTTCTCGCTCGGCGGCTTCCTCTTCAGCCCCGGCGTGCACTACATCGGCGAGCTCGGACCGGGCGGCGCGTCGCGACGCCTGTTCGAGGGCCTCGGCGTCGCGAACGACCTGACGTTTTTCGCCCTGAATCCGGACGGTTACGACCACACGCTGATCGCGGGCGAGCGCTTCGACATCCCGAACGGACGCGAGCGCTACGAGGCGCGGCTCGTCGAGCGCTTCCCGCGCGAGCGTGATGGCATCCGGCGCTATCTCGACACATGCGCGCGCATGACCCGCGAGATCGACGCGGTGATGCGCGCGTCGGGCCCCGCGGACTGGGCGCGCGTGCCGCTGCGCGCCGCCACGCTGCTGCGCCACGCCTGGCGCCCGTTCGACCGCTTCCTCGACGACTTCGTCCGCGACCCGCACCTGCGCGCCCTCCTGTCGATTCAGGCCGGCGACCACGGCCTGCCGCCGGACCGCGCGCCGGCCATCCTGCAGGCGGGCATCCTCGGCCACTACATGGACGGCGCCGCCTACCCGCGCGGGGGCGGGCGCGCGTTGCCCCGCGCGTTCATTCGGGAGCTGCGGCGGCAGGGCGGCGAGATCCGCGTGCGCACCCCTGTCGATCGCATCCTGATCGCGGACGGTCGCGTGGTGGGCGTCCGCCTCGACGACGGCACCGAGGTGCGCGCCGACGTCGTCGTCTCGAACGCCGATCCCGGCGTCACGTGGGGCCGGCTCGTGCCGGCCGAGCATCACTCCGCCGGCCTGCGCCTGCGCCTGCGACGCATGCGCTACTCGACCTCGGCGCTCAGTCTGTTCTTCGCGACGGACCAGGACCTCGCCGGCTACGACTCCGGCAACTACTGGTACAGCCGCACGACCGACGTGAGCGCGGGCTACCGTCCGACGCTGCCGCTCGACGGACCCGATCCCTTCGCCGGTCTGTTCGTGACGATCACGACGCTGAAGGACCCGCGGCGCCGCGCCGACGGCCTGCACACGCTCGAGGCGTTCACGTTCGTGCCGCACGCGCCCTTCGCGCGCTGGCCGGCCGACGGCGAGCGCACGCCCGAATACCTGGCCTTCAAGGCGCGGCTCACCGAGAAGATGCTGGACGCGGTGGAGCGCGTCATCCCCAGCGTCCGCTCGCGGCTGCGGTTCTGCGAGCTCGGCACGCCGCTCACCAACACGTTCTATCTGATGGCACCCGAAGGGAACGTGTACGGCACCGAGAAGCGTCTGTCCCAGGTCGGTCCGTTCGGGTTCCCGCTGCGGACGCACATTCCAGGTCTGTTTCAGTGCGGGGCGAGCACCTTCAGCCACGGCGTGCTCGGCGCCGGCATGTCCGGCCTCGCCGCGGCGGCGAGCGTCCTCGGCGCGCGCCCCGACGAGCTGCTCGATGCGCGCGGGCAGACGCTGCGCGTGCTCCCGCACGCGCCCGCCGCCCCCCTACCGAACTGACCCGGTCGGCGTCAGCGCGCCGTGTAGCCGCCGTCGATCACGAGCTCGGCGCCGGTCAGGAAGCGCGACTCGTCGGACGCGAGATACAAGATGCCATACGCGATGTCGTCCGCCTCGCCGAGGCGTCCGATGGGATGCAGCGCCTTCAGCGCCGCGCGCGCCGCCTCCACGTCGCCGAGGCTCGTGGCGTAGCTCTCGACCATCGGCGTCCAGATGAAGCCGGGGTGCACCGAGTTCACCCGGATGCCGTCGGCCGCATACAGCAGCGCGTCGGTCTTCGACATCAGCCGCAGCGCCCCCTTCGAGGCATGGTACGGCGGCGCGTCGGGCGCGCCGACCAGGCCGTAGATCGACGAGAGGTTCACGATGCTGCCGCCGCCCGCCGCGCGCAGGTGCGGCACCACGTGCTTCGTGCAGAAGAACGGGCCCTTCACGTTCACGGCCATGACCGCGTCCCACTCGGCCTCGGTGATCTGGTCGGTGGGCGCGTTCTTGCCGGAGATGCCGGCGTTGTTCACGAGCACGTCGATGCGCCCGAAGGCCTGCGCGACGTCGGCCACCACGCGGGCGACTTCGGCCTCCTTCGCGACGTCGAGGTGCCAGTAGCGCGCGGTGCCGCCCGCGGCCCGGATCTCACCCACCAGCGTCTCGCCCTCTGGGTCGAGCACGTCGGTGACGGCGACCTTCGCGCCCTCCCGGGCCAGCAGCAGGCATGCCGCCCGGCCGATGCCGAGCGCGCCGCCGGTCACGATGCACACCTTCTCGTTCACGCGTCCCATCGAACGTTCCTTTCCGACTGCCGAGACCCTAGAGCAGCACGACGCGTGCCACCGCGCGCCCCCCCGCCGCGCCGCGGTCGGCGGGAGGGGTCGGTGACGCCCGCCGGCGCGGACGGCACCGCGTGCTGCCGGGTCACAGGCGTGAACGCCGCGCACACCGCGCGCCGCGTGGCTCGGGGCCCCGCGCGCGGCACGTTCCCTGCTGTGCCCGCCCGCCCGGGAGGAGATCGACATGTCCACGCGCACCCGAAGCCTCTGCGGCAGCCTCGCCACCGGCAGCCTCGAGCTCGCGCTCTTCGCCGCCTGCACGCTCGTCCTGCCGGCGAAGCGCCTCGTCGTCGCCCGCTGGGCCGTCGGCGCCTTCGGCTCGAGCCTGAACTACGTCGTCAACCGCCGCTGGGCGTTCGGCCGTCGCGACGACCGCAAGCGCGCCCAGGGCGTCCGCTTCGCGCTGACGACGCTGACCTCGATCACGCTGGCCACGGCGGCGTGGGCGCGCATCGCGGGCACCGGCCTCGACCCGCGCCTCGCCCACGTGCTCAGCGTCGCCCTCGTGTGGCCGCTGTTCACCTTCCCGATGATGAGGCGTTGGGTGTTCCGCGCGACGCCGGCGCCGGCGTGAGCGGTGCCGCTTGCGGCGGTGGATCCACCCGCCGAAGATGCCACCGAACGGAGGACGCCTGGCATGGACGAAGCCGCCACTCCCGCCCCACCCTCCCCCGCGCGGGTCGCTGCGCGCGCGCTGGTGCTCGCCGCCGTCTCCTGTCGTGGCTTCGTCGAGCGCGACGACGACGCGGTGCCCCTTTGGTCCGAGGTGCGCGGCTGGTTCGCGACGCTGGGGGCCGACAGCGAGCTCGAGCCGGCGGAGCGGGCCCTGCTCGACGCGCCGCTCGGCGCGCTCTCCGCGAGCCAGCGCATGAACGCCAGCTGGCGGTGCGAAGGCATGGCCGTCCTCGCCTGGGCGCTGGGTGGCGACGAGCTGCCGCCGTACGACGCCGAGGTCGACCCGCGCGCGGTCGCCGATGCGCAGGGCTTCCAGCGACCGCGCGACGAGACGGTGCTGACGTCGCCGCGCCTGCGCCCGCGCGGCGAGCTCGCCGCGTTCGCCGAAGGCATGTTCACGGTGCACTGGCGCCTGCGCGAGCAGCGGTTGAACCCGGCCGCGATGGACCTCGCCGCGTTCGCGCGCACGGCCTGGTTCGGGCCGCTCTCTCTCGACCTCGCGCGGCTTTCGGGCGGCGACCTCGCCATCGGCGGTCGTCCGATCGCGCGGGCCGACGACGCCCTCCTCGCCAGGTGTGAGAGCATCGCCTCCGAGCGACGCATCGCCGCCCGATGGCTCCTCGGCGACGCGCCGGTGTACTCCGAGGTCGATACCAGCACCTGAGGCGCGTGCGCGACATGGACGCGATCGGCGGGCGGCCCTCACGGGCGATCGCGGTTCAGTCCGCGACGGCAGCACACGCCCCGACGACGCGCACCGAGCCTGCCGTGCCCGGCGCGGGGGCATCGGCGGCGTCCATGCCCAGCTCGCCCGCCGGCGTCGCCACGCGCAGATGCGAGCGCGGCCCGAAGTAGCGGCGCGACAGGACGCGCGACGTCCCCTCGCCCGCATCGAAGCGCAGCTGCTCGGGCCGCACCGCGAGGGTGACCGCGCCCTGCGCCGCCGCCGTGAGCGCCACCGGACCGAGCGGCGTCTCCGCCACCTGGCCCCGCGCCGTCCCCGACAGGAACGACACCTCGCCCGTGAGCGCCGCCACCGCGCGCGTCGCCGGCCGCGCGTACACCGCCTCGGGCGTGTCGAGCTGCAGCAGCCGCGCCGGCGTCCCCCCGAGCACCGCGACGCGGTCGGCCAGCGACAGCGCGTCAGCCCGGTCGTGCGTCACGAGCAGCGTCGCCACCCCCGCTGCGCGCAGGATGTCGCGCACCTCCTCGCCGAGGCGCGCCCGCAGTGCCGCGTCCAGATTCGCGAAGGGCTCGTCCAGAAGGATGACCGCCGGCCGCGGCGCCAGCGCCCGCGCCAGGGCCACCCGCTGCTGCTGCCCGCCCGACAGCTCGGTGGGGCGCCGGCCGGCGAGCTCGGAGAGGCCGACGAGCGCGAGCAGCCCACGCACGCGCTCGGCGCGGTCCGGATCCCGGTGGATGCCGAACTCGACGTTCTCGCGCACCGTCATGTGGGCGAACAGCGCGTAGTCCTGGAAGACCATGCCCACGCGCCGCCGCTCCGCCGGCACGCGCTCCCGCCCGTCCTCGACGACGACCGCGCCGCGCACGAAGATGCGTCCCTGGGCGGGGGTGACGAACCCCGCCACCGAGCGGAGCAGCGTCGTCTTGCCCGAGCCCGACGCGCCGAGCACCGCGACGCAAGTGCCCGGTTCGACTGCGAAACTCACGTCGGACAGCACGCGCGCCGCGCCGTACGCGTGCCCCAGCCGTTCGATGCGCAGCGCCGTCATGCGTGCGTCCTCCAGCGTTGCAGCGCGAGCTTTACGCCCAGCGCCAGGGTCAGCAGCACGAGGCCCGCGAGGCCGACGTCCGGCAGCGATCCCTCGCGCTGCGCGTCGAACACGCGGAACGCCAGCGTCGTGCTGCCGATGGGCGTCAGCAGCAGCGTGATCGGGAGTTCCTTGAGCAGGGCGAGGAAGACGAGCGCGAACGCCGCCGCCAGGCCGGGCGCGAGGCCGGGCAGCGACAAGCGGAGGAAGCGCCGGAAGCGACCGGCGCCGAGGCTGCGCGCGCTCTCCTCCTGGCGTGGATCGAGGCGCAGGACGGCCGGCTTGATCGCCGCGTAGCCCGTGGCGAGGTAGCGCAGCGCATAGCCGAGCATGAGCAGCAGACCGGCGCGCTCGAGCGCCTGCCATGGCAGGTCGGGCGACGTCCGTCGCAGCGCCAGCAGCAGCTGCAGCAGGCCGAACGCGACGAGCACGCCCGGCAGGCCGCTCGCCACGTACGCGCCGTGCTCGAGCAGCCGCGCCGTCCGGTCGCGGCGGCGCCCGTTGCTCCACGCCGGCGCGAGCGCCAGCAGCACCGTCACCACGGCGCCCGCCGCCGCGAACAACAGCGTGTCGCGCACGGAAGCACCGATCGCCACGAACGACGCGCCGTGCACCACGCCGCGCAGCGTCCACGCCGTCAGGGCCGCCACCGGCAGCGCGAACCCGAGCCCGATCATCACGGCGTGCAGTCCGTAGGTGAGGGCGAGCGCCGACCGGCGCGGCGCGCGACGCGTCCCGGAACGCTCGTTCGAGGCCCCGGGGGCGTGCTCGAGGCGGCCTTCGACGAGCCGCACGGCGACCAGGATCGGCAGCACCATCGCCATGATGCCGAAGCCGAGCAGGACGGCGTCGCGCCCGCTGCGCGCCTTGTACAGCGCCCAGGTCAGCACCTCGCAGTCCAGCACCGCCACCGCGCCGAAGTCGCTCACGACGTAGACCGCGACGAGCACCAGCGCGAAGGCCCACGTCGGCCGCAGGTGCGGCGCCACCACCTGCGCGAACCGACGCCAGGGCCCCGCGCCGAGGCTGCGCGCCGCCTCCTCCTGCGCCTCGGGGAAGCGCCGCAGCGCCGCGCCGACGAGCAGCTGGACGTACGGCGTGCAGCCGATCGTGAGGGCCAGCACCGACGGCCAGAAGCCGGTGAAGCGGCCCGTCAGGCCGAGCGGCGCCCCGAACCACCCGCCCGGCGCGAACACCTCGCGCAGCACCGTCGCCAGCAGGTAGCTCGGCACGGCCATCGGCAGCATCGAGAACAGCGCCAGCAGCCGGACGCCGCGGTAGCGCGCGCGCTGCTCCATCCAGCCGAGCCACGTCCCGAGCGCCAGCGACAGCGCCGACACGCACGCGGCGAGCGCCAGCGTCTTGCCTGCGAGCGGCAGGACGCGGTCGAGCGTGACCGGCGGCGGGGCGAGCAGACCCGGCGGCCGGAACCACCCCAGCGCCAGCCCGAGCACAGGCAGCACCGCCAGCCCGACGACGGCCGCGGCCAGGGCGCGAAGGAGGGCGCGAGACACCGAAACTCAGAGGAGATTCAAGGACTTGAGCAGCTCGAGCGTCGGCGCGAGATCGGTGAGCGCGCCCTGGTCGATCGTCGCCAGGCGGTCGCCGATGGCGGGCACGTCGGCGGGCGGCGCGAGGCCGGGGCGCGTCGGGTACTCGAACGTCTCCTGCGTGAAGTACTTCTGCGCCTCCTCGGAGACGAGGTACGCGACGAGCTTCTCGGCGAGCTCGGGGTTCTTCGAGTGCGCGGTGATGCCCACGCCGCTGACCATCATCACGTTGCCGGGGTCGCCGGCCTCGGGGAAGACGTAGTTGGCCGCCTTGATGTCCGGCTCGGTGCTCTTCTGCTTCAGCAGGTAGTAGTGGTTGACCCAGCCGAGGTCGATCTCGCCCTTGCCGACGGCGGTGACGATCAGGCCGTTCTTCGCGTACGCGACCGGCTCGATCGCCTTCATCTTCTCGAGCCAGGCGCGCGCCTTCTCCTCGCCCCACGCGTGGCGCAGGCCGCTGACGTGCGACTGGAAGCTGGCGTTCGTCGGCGCCCAGCCGAAGCGGCCCTTGAACTTCGGGTCGGCGAGCGCCTCGAGCGTGCGCGGAAGGTCCTCGGGCTTCAGCTTCTCGGGGTTGTAGACGAGGACGCGCGCGCGGCCGCTGGTGCCGACCCAGTGGCCGCCGGCGTCGCGGAAGCGCGGCTCCACCTGGTCGAGCAGGCCCTGGGGCAGCGTGCGCAGGTGGCCGGCCTTGGCGAGCGCGCCGAGGTAGCCCGAGTCCTGCGCGAAGAAGGCGTCGGCGGTCGTCTCGGCGCCCTCGGTGGCGAGCTGGTCGGCGAGCTCCTGCGTGCCGCCGCCGTAACGCACGTCGAGCGGGATGCCGGTGTCGGCCTGGAACTTCGCCAGCAGCTTCTCGACGAGCACCGCGCCGCGTCCGCTGTAGACGACGAGGCGCTGCGCCTTCGGTGCCTCGGTCGCGGGGGCGGGCGCCATCGCCTCGCTCACCGGCGCCGCCTTCGTGTCGCCGCCCTTCTGTTCCTTGCCGTTGCACGCCGCCAACAACGTCAGCAGCGCGATGAGGCCCACTCCGAGACGCATCTGTGTCTTCCCCGTCACTCGAAAGAATGCTTGTAGCCGACGACGACCTGCCGGGGCTTGCCCGCGCGGACGCCGAACGGACGGCGCGAGGCGATGTACGCCTCGTCGAGCAGGTTGTCGACCTTGCCGTAGAACGCGTCGCGCTCGCTGAGGCCGTAGCGCGCGGCGACGTCGACGACGGTGCGCGAGGGCACCTTGTCGGCGGCGGCCAGCGCGTCGGGATCGCCGGCCACGTCGAGCATCTCGCCCGTGTAGAGCACCGACACGTCCACGCCCCAGCGGTCGCTGCCGAGGCCGACGCTCGCCGACACCTGGTGCGCGGGCACGTACGGCAGCGCGTCGCCTTCCTGCACGTCGCCGAACTGCTCGAAGTCGGAGGTGAAGCTCGTCTTGAACTCCGCGAGCGTCAGCGTGTAGCTCACGTCCACGTTCAGCGCTACCGCGCCCCACAGCGGCACCTTCTGCCCCAGCGCCACCTCGGCGCCGTACACGTCCACCTCGCCGCCGTCGAACTGCCGGTCGATGTCGTTCGGGTCGCAGCCGGACGAGAAGGTGCAGACGCCGCTCAGGTTCTCGTAATCGTTGAAGAATCCGATGAGCTCGCCGCGGGTGAGCGGCCAGGCGAAGCGGACGCCGGCCTCGTAGTTGATGCTCGTCTCGGGGTCGATCGCGTCGTCCTGCCCGGGCGCGACCGGGCTGAAGCCGCGGTGGACGCCCGCCAGCGCGCCGACGTTCTCGGTGATCGCGTAGAAGGCGCCGAGGCCGGGGATGACGACGACGTCGGTGCGGTCGTCGGACGTGTCGGCCAGATCGTCGCGATGCTCGAGGCGGATGATCTCGAGGCGCACGCCCGGCGTGAGGTAGAGGCTCTCGCCGAGCCGCACTTCGTCGAGCGCGTGGAAGGCCCACGCCAGGGCCTCGTCGCGGTTCTTCGTGACGATGTCGGCGTCGCCGCGGTCCGGCACGAGCGTCCCGTTCAGCATCTGGTGCCCGAGCTCGTCGTGCACGCGCGCGATCGAGTCATTGTGCAGCCGGATCCCGAATTTGATCGACTGTCCGAACCAGTCGCCCGGCAGCCGCCACGTGCCATTCACCTGCACGCCCTGGGAGACGAACTCGCGGTCGTTGGCGCCCACGAGCAGCGTCTCGGCGGCGGTGGAGTCCTCGTCGCCACGCAACACGCCCAGGTACACCGGGTTCGTGCCCGACGCCGGGTCCTTCAGCAGGTCGTCGAGCGCCGGGCCGCGCTGAAAGCGGTTCAGCTTGCGCCAGCTTCGTTCAAAGTCGTGCCGGTAGCCGGTCACGCGCACGTCGAAGTCCTCGCCGACCGTGAGCGTGTAACGCAGCTCCATCTGCGTGCGCGTCCACTCCATGAGGTCGCGCTGACTGCCGGCGTAGCGGCGGTACGACGTGTCGCCGAAGTCGGCCTCGGTGAGGCCCAGATACGTCTCGGGCGACACCTCGTCCGCGTAGCCGAGCTTCAGATCGACCTGGTGATACACGTCGTCGCCGAGATCCGTGTTCCAGCGACCCTTGAGCATCAGCTCGTTCTTGTCGAAGCCCGTGTTCCCGCCGCCGTCGAGGTCGCGGAAGCCCTCGGACTGCAGGTGCACGCCCTCGACGAGGAAGCCCCAGCGGTCGTCGCCCTGCCCCACCCAGGCGTGGGCCTTGCCGAAGCGGAACTGACCGCCGGCGACGTCGATCGCGCCCGACAGCTTCCGGGGCACCGGCCGCGTGACCATGTTGATCGCGCCGCCGATCGTCTGCGGCCCGTGCTCGATCGACGCCGGCCCCTTGAAGACCTCGACGCCGACCATGCGCGTCGTCAACGGGAAGAAGTAGGCGGCGGGCGCGGCGTAGGGCGCCGGCGCCATCAGCACGCCGTCCTCCTCGAGCGTGACCTTGCGGCTGCGGTCGGAGGTGGCGCCGCGCAGGCCGATGTTCGGGCGCAGGCCGAAGCCCTCCTCGTCGCGCACGTAGACGCCGGGCACCTTCTCGAGCACGCGGTGGATGTCGTCGTGCTCGAACTTCTCGAGCTGCTCCTTGCCGACGACGTGGGCGGAGCCGCTGACGCGCGGCAGGTCCTCGCGCTCGCCGAGGATGGAGATCGTGTCGAGGCGCACCGCGTCGTCGGCGGGCGCGTCCGGCAGGTCGGCGGGCGGCTCGGCGGCGGGCGGCGGCACGCCCTCGGCCGGCGCCGCGGGCGGCGGCGCGCCCTCGGCCGGCGCCGCGGGCACCGGCGCGCCCTCGGCCGGCGCCGCGGGCACCGGCGCGCCCTCGGCCGGCGCCTCATCGAGCACCTCGGGCCCGAGCGGCGCCGCGGCGTCCGCGCCCTCCTCGAGCACCTCGGGGCCGAGCGGCGCCTCCTCCTGCGGCGGCGGCGCGCCCGCGTCCACCGACTGCGCGTGCGCCGCCCCGCCGACCACCACCGCGACGAGAACCAGCCCTCTCACGTCACCTCCCGGCCATCGCCGCCAGCGGCGGCCCCTCGGGCCCGGGGCGGATCCACGCCGCCGGCGCCCACGTCCACTCGACGCGGCTCAGGTCCACGTCCGGATCCACCAGCAGCGCCGGCGCGCGCCCGTTCAGCGACACCCACGCCTCGGCGCGCACCTCGACGTCGCCGAAACCGCGCGCGCGAAAGTCGCCGGCGACCATGCGCGCCGCCTGCGCGATCAGGTCCGGCTGCCCCGCCATCTCGCTGGCCTGCCGCCATTGCAGGAAGCGCAGCGGGTTCACCTGCCACGCGCGCCCCGTCTCGCGCGACCGCACGTGGAACGTCACGCTCCCCGACTTCTCGCGGACCATGACCTTCCACGACCAGCGCATGCCCTCCTCGTTCCACAGCACGTCGCCCGGCCACGCGAAGTGCCGCAGCGGGAACAGCGCGTGGAACACGCACCAGACCGTCACGGCAACCGCCGGCCATCGCGCGGCCGGCGCGGCGGCGATCACGGGCGCGGGCCGCCGCAGCAGCCGCCGCGGCCAGTCCGGCGCGAAGAACACCGGCGTGAGCGTGACCATGATGAACGGGAACATCCCGATGTCGAACAGCGCGTGCGTCAGGCCGTGGAACACGAGCACGGTGACGTACGCGAAGACGCGCGTGCGCCGCCACAGCAGGAACCCGACGATCGTGAGGTCGTACAGGAAGCCGGCCCAGCTCATCGCGTAGGCGACCCACGTCTCGTCGAGCCACGGCCCGATCACCGGCAGGTCGGTACGCGCCGCGAGCCACAGCCGCAGCGGCTGCGCGTGCAGCAGCCAGTCCGGCTGCGCCTTGGCCAGCGCCGCGTGGAAGTACACCGTCGCCACCTGGAAGCGCAGCAGCCACAGCATCCACGCCGGCAGCGTGGGGCGCGCCATCCCGGGCCGCCGCCGCGCGTCCAGCGACCACGTCGCGTGCAGCGGCAGGAAGCACATCACGAAGCTGACGAGCGCGATGAAGTAGTAGTGGTTGAGGTAGTTCGTCGCGTCCATGAGCTGGACGTACGAAAAACCCAGGCAGAACAAGACGATGGCGACCCGGTAGAAGAGGCCGAGCGCCACCATCAGCGCCAGGACGGCGAGCGCGCCGAACAGCGCGTACAGCGCGGGTTCCGGCGGGACGACCACCCACTCGAAGCCGGGGTACTTGAAGAAGTGCGCGGGCCGCACGTACTGCTCGGCCACCCAGCCCGAGAGCAGGAAACGCAATGTTCCCGCGCACATGAGCAGGCCGAACAGGATCCGGAACGCCGCGAGCGCCGCGGCGTCGACCGGCGCGCGCAGCCGCTCAGTCATTGTCCGCGGCGCCCTCCCGCGGGAGGGTCAGCGCGAGCACCGACACCATCTGGCTCTTCATGACGTCGGTGACCTTCTTCACCGCCGCGTGGACGGCGCGCACCTTCGCCGGATCGCTGGCGAGCGCCTGCTGTAGCGTGCCCTCGAGGCCCTCGACCGCGGCGATCGCCGCGTCGATGTCGGCCACCAGCGACGTCGCGAGCGCGCCCGCGCCGAGCGCCGACAGGGCGTCGTCGAAGCCGGGGCGCGCCGCCTCGCCGGGCCGGTTGCCCACGATCACCGCGCGCAGGCCGCGCATGTTCGCCGCGATGTTCTCCTTCGAGACGTGGGCGAACTGCGACTCGGCGTCGTCCGGGCACGTCTCGGGGCCGCACGTCTCTGCGATGCCCGCGGGCACCGCCAGCTTGAGGTCCTTCGTCGTGAGATCGACGTAGAACATCGCCGCGAAGACCTCGTCGAGCGCGGCGCGCGCCGTGGGGAACGCCGACCCGCTCGTCCCCGCCGCCTGCAGCGACGCGAGGAAGCCGCCGCGCCAGGCGGCGACGATCGCCTCGGCGTCCCGCGCGACCTGGCCCGCGACGACGGCGGCGTAGTCGGCCCGCCGCTTCGCGATCTCGTCGGCCCCGAGCGCCGCCCAGGCGCCGTTGTTGTTCGGCGCCTGCTGCGGCGCGCACGCGTTGTCGGCGCCCTCCACGAAGAGCACGTACTCGAGCGCGTCGAGGCCGTACGCGTTCGGGAAGAGCGTCTCGAAGTGCGCCGGATCGCTGAAGCGGCCGGCGGCGATCTCCTGGTCGACGCGGCACGGGTTGACGTTCGGCCACGAGTAGACCTCGTCGCCGAGCGACTGGCCGCCGACGGTCATGTCGGCCATGCCCGCCGGCCCGACCTTCATGACCTCGGCCTCCTGCCAGACGGCCATCGCCGCGCGCCACGCCGCCTGCGCCGCCGCGCGCTTCGCGGCAGCGTCCGCCGGGCCCGCCGTCGCGTGGGCCTGCGCCGCGTCGCGCAGCGCCGTCGCCGCCTGCGCGAAGCGCTCGTACGTCGGCAGGATGACGTGCTCGCCGAGGCTGGCGACGATCGCGCGCCGGTCGACGCCGTCGTCGGCCGGCGGCGCCGAGCCGCCGTCGTCGCCGTCGTCGCAGCCCATCGCCAGCCCGAGCCCGATCGCCACCAGTCTCAGCGCGCGCATGTCACCAGCCGCCTTCCCCGTTCGCGTCGCCCATGTTCGCCTCGGCGAAGCCGTACGCGGTCTTCAGCAGGTCCCGGGCCGCGAGCAGGCGGCTCTTGTACGCATCCGCCTCGGCGCCCGCAACCAGCGCCGGCGCCTGCCCGAGCTTTTCGTGGAGCTGCGCGAACTGGCTGTCCGTCAGCGGCGAGCGCGGGTTGAACTGGAACGAGAGCGCGAAGCCCTTCATCTCGGACCAGTGCTTCGCGTGGTCCGCGAAGCTGTACTCGGCGGTGCCGAGGGCCGCCGTGTCGTGGAGCACTTCGTTGATGTAGTGCACCGCGCTCGCGGCGATGGCCTTCTCCCAGTTCTCGATCGCCGCGTCGCGCTCGGCGCGGAGCGCCTCGAGCTGCTCGGTGGTCAGCGGGCCCTCGGCGGCGGCGATGATCGCGCGGCCGGTCAGGAAGGCCTCCCACGCGCCCTGGGTGAAGTCGGTGGGCGCGCTCGGGTTGCTGCCGCGGTCGCGCTTGGCGGCGTTCGTCGAGTGGCCGAAGTTGAACTCCGCGCGCAGGTCGATCGCGCCGTCGCCGTCGGTGTCGTGGTAGCCCTTCTTCCAGCCGTCGCGGCCGTCGGCCGCCGCGATCTCGTCGTCGGTGTACAGGCCGTAGTCGCGGGCGGCGCCGAAGTAGCCGAAGCCCTCGTCCCAGCCGTGCGCCAGCGCGGTGTAGGGGTTCTCGCCGTCCGGCGTGTTGGGCGAGAGCAGGCCCTTCCCCTCGAGGTCGTCGTCCAGGTAGTCGTCGGCCCCCTGCGAGAAGGCCACCGCGCCGAGCAGGAACTTCTGCAGCAGCTGCTGCAGGTCCTGGCCCTGCGGCGTCACCTGCACCAGCGCGATCGGCTGCCCGGCGGGATCGGTGGGGATGTTGCCGTTGGCGCGGTCGATCGCGGCGGCCTCGAGCTGGCCGAACCACAAGCGCACGAGGCTCTCCGGCGTCGTGACGGCCGGGTCCTCCCAGCCGACGAAGGCCGTCGACCAGTCGGCGTGCTGCCCCTCGGGGTCGTTGCCGGCGATCTTGCCCTTCAGGTTCGCGCCGCTCGCCGAGATGTCGGCCCAGGTGGCCTGCTTCGGGGCCGGATCGGTGGAGAGGCCGTGGGGCTCGCCGCCGGCGCTCGCCACGTCGAACTCGTAGTAGAAGTCGAGGGCGCCCACGATGTCGCCCGCGGCGGGCACCAGCGAGCCGTCGTCGATCTGCGCGGTCAGGCCGCCCACGTAGCGCGTGAGCGCCGCGATGAGCACGTGGCGGAAGGCCTGGCCGTTGTAGGCCACGCTGCTCTCGCCACCGCTCTCGAAGACGTAAGTCTCGGGCACCTGCACTTCAGCGCCGCCGCCGCCGCCGCCGGCCCCGCCGCCGCCGCCGCCCGCGCCGCCGGCCCCGCCGCCGCCGCCCGCGCCGCCGGCCCCGCCGCCGCCGCCCGCGCCGCCGTCGACGTCGCTGTCGCCGCTGCAGGCGGTCAGCGCCGCCGCGAGCGCCAGCGTGCCGAGGACCCGGCGCGCCCCCCGAAATCGATAATCGTTCTCAACAAGAAAGCGCACGAACATGAGCGATCGCTCCCCTTCAGGCACCCGCGTGCCTAACCCTGCAACTGGTACTGGAACGGGATGTGGACGGGACGGACCGTCCAGCCGAGCTCGCGCGGCGGCGGCGGCACGCGCTCGAGGCGGGAGGCCGCCTCGAGCGCCGCCTCGTCGAGCACGGCGTGGCCGGACGACTTCGCGACGCGGGTGCGCACCACGCGCCCCTCGACGTCGACCACCAGCTCGACGAGCACGGTGCCCTCGATGCCGGCGACCCTGGCGCGGCGCGGGTAGACGTAGCGCCGCTTCAGGAACTGATTGAGATCGCGGTAGTAGCCGCGCTGCAGACCCTTGACGTCGGTCCCGCGGGCGTCGGGCCGGCCCTGGGCCAGCGCGCGGCCCTCGGGCGAGCCGGCGCCCACCGGCGGACCGCCGCCGGCGGCGGGCGCCGCGACGGGGCCGTCGCCGCTCGCCACGGCGGGCGCGGATGCCTCGGGGTGGCCGAGGCGCGGCGCCGCTTCGTCGGCCGGCGCGGCGGCTGGCGTCTCGGGCGGCGGGGACTGCGGCTTCGGCGGCTCGGCCCGGCGCGCGACCGGGGGCGGCGCCTTGGCGACCTTCGGCGGCTCGGCCACCGGCGGCGGCTCGGCCACCGGCGGCGGCGGCGGCGACATCTTCGGCGGCGGGTAGACGACGTACTCGACCTGCGCCAGGGCGGGCCTCTGCGGCTCGTTCACCGGCGGCGCCTCGCGCGCCGGCTCACCGGACCACAGCGCCGCCCCCGTCGCGAGCAACGCGCCGTGGAGCACCGCCGAAACAACGAAGGAGACGTCGAAGGGACGCCACATGCCTCTCGACCCCGACACGATGCGGAGTAGACCCCGCTCCGTATTACGGTGCAAGAGAAAATGAAATTGATTCTCAAAACCGTACGTTGCGCATGTGGTCGGCGATGCGCGCCATGCCCGTGCGCAGCTGCAGCCGCAGCAGCTCGTCGGCGACCTGCTCGTCGAGCGCCTGGAACATGCATCGCAACCACGCGTCGCGCGCCGCCTCGTCGACCGCGAACGGCAGGTGACGCATGCGCAGCCGCGGGTGCCCGCGCTTCTCGACGTAGACCGGCGGCCCGCCGAGCCAGCCGGTCAGGAACAGGAAGAGCTTCTCCCGCGACTCGGTCAGGTCGGCCGGGTGCATCGCCCGGATGGTGGCCGCCTCGGGCAGGGTGTCCATCAGGTCGTAGAAGCGGTCGACGAGCGCGCGCACGGCGGGCTCGGCGCCCAGCGCCTCGTAGGGGGTCGTGCCGGTAGGTTCGTTCATGGTGACGGCAGGATACCGTCGGTGGTATCCCCTGCACCGATGCGCCGCCCCTCCCCGACCTCGCTGGCCCTCGGCGCGACACTGCTCCTGCACGGGTGCCTCGTCGAGTTCCCGGCGTACGAGGCCGAGCTCGTGGAAGACGCCGGTCGCCTGCGCGACGCCGCGCTCGGCGCCACCGACGCGCGCCCGCGCGACGCCGACGGCGACGCCGACGCGGGCCTCCACGACGACGACGGGGCCCCGCCGATCGACGACGACGCCGACGACGACGGCGTCCCGGACGCCGACGACTGCGACGACGGCGATCCGCGCCGCTTCCCCGGCAACCCCGACGCGTGCGGCGACGGCATCGACCAGGACTGCGACGGCGCCGACGCCGTCTGCGACCGCGACGGCGACGGCGACGGCTTCGACGACGCCGCCGACTGCGCGCCGACCGACGCCGACGTCCACCCCGGCGCGCCCGAGCGCTGCGACGGCGGCGACGACGACTGCGACGGCCACATCGACGAGGGGCTCGGCGTCGGCGACGCGTGCGGCGTCGGGGTGGGCGCCTGCCGCGGCGAAGGCCGGCGCGTGTGCGTCGCCGACGGCGCCGTCGCGTGCGACGCTCGCGCCGGCGCGCCCGGCGCGGAGGTCGTCGGCAACAGCCTCGACGACGACTGCGACGGCGAGACCGACGAGTCGCCGTGCGGCGGCGACGACGTGTTCTGGTCCGGCAGCGGCCACTGCTATCGCAAGGTGAACGCCCACCGCACGTGGGTGGGCGCGTGGAGCCAGTGCGGCGAGGAGGGCGGCCACCTCGTGACGCTCTCGGGCGCCGACGAGGCCGAGTTCGTCCAGCGGACGTTCCGCGACGGGAGCGCCGACAACCTCTGGATCGGCGCGAACGACAGCCTCGTCGAAGGCGACTGGCTGTGGGTGACCGGCGAGCCGGTCGGCTGGTCGGCCTGGGCCGAGGGCGAGCCCAACGACGGCGGCGGGTTCGGCGAGAACTGCGCGGCCCTGCTGGCCGACGGCACCTGGAACGACGAGTTCTGCCTGCTGGTCTTCCAGCCGTTCGTCTGCGAGCTCGAGTAGGGGCCGCGATCTTCGCGCGCGCCGGGACACGCCGCTGAACGGCGGGGTCCATCCGACGCATGCGACACGACGACCGAAACGACGCTGCGGCGCCCCCGGCGCGCGCGGGCAACCTCCGCACGAACCTGTTCGCCGAACCGCTCGCGCTCGTCCGGGCGCACGGCGGCGCGGGGGAGATCCGGTTCCGGCGGCTCGTCGAAGGCAGCGGCACGTGTCACTTCATCGACGTGGCCGTCCTGCCGCCGGGCGCGAGCATCGGCCGGCACCGGCACGCCGACGACGAGGAGGAGTACTACCTCGTCCTCGCGGGGCGCGGGCGCATGTGGCGCGACGGCGAGTCCTTCGACGTGCGGGCTGGCGACCTCGTGCGCAACCGGCCCGGCGGCGAGCACGGCCTCGAGAACACCGGCGACGTCGACCTGACGATCTTCGTGTTCGAGGTCGGCGCGTGAACGTGCGCGCGCTGGTGCAGGCGGGCGGGCGCGGCGAGCGCATGGGCGGCGCGACGCCGAAGCCGCTGGTGCCGGTGCTGGGGCTGCCGCTGCTCGAGCGCAACCTGGCGCTCCTCTTCGCCGCCGGCCTGCGCGACGTGACGGTCGTCACGCCGGCGGCGCGCCCCGAGATCCGCGAATTCGTTGAACGTTCGGTGATCGCGCGCGCGTTCGGCGGCGCGGTCGCCGTCTACGAGGAGCCGGCGCCGCGCGGCACGATCGGCGCCGCCGCCGAGCTGCGGGACGGGGGCGACGTGCTGGTGGTCAACGCCGACAACCTGACGGCGCTCGACCTCGCCGCGCTCGTCGCGCACCACGACGGCGCGACGATGACGGTGGCGACGCACGTCGAGCCGTTCCGCGTGCCGTTCGGCGCGGTCGACGTCGAGGGCGGGCGCCTCACCGCGTATCGCGAGAAGCCGGCGCTGCCCGTGCGCGTGTGCAGCGGCACGTACGTGCTCGGTCGCGCCGCGCTCGCGCGCCTGCCCGCGTCCGGGCGCGTCGACGCGCCGGACCTGGTGCGCGCGCTCCTCGAGTCGGGCGAGGAGGTGCGCGCCTTCGGGCACGCCGCGCCGTGGATCGACGTGAACGACGCCTCGGCGGTCGCCCGTGCGGCGGCGCTCGTCCGCGACCATGCGGCGGTGTTCGAGCGCTGGTTCGCGCCCGAGGTCGAGGTCGTCGGCGCGCTGCTCACCGGGCCGCGCGGCGCGCTGCTCGAGGCGCGCCCCGCCGGCGCGCGCTGCTACGCCGGTCTCTGGGACACGCCGGGCGGCAAGATCGAGCCCGGCGAGACGGCGGGCGACGCCATCCGGCGCGAGCTCGACGAGGAGCTGGGCCTGGGCGACGCCGAGCTGCGCCCGCTCGCTGTGTTCGACGACGTCGATCCCACGAGCGGCCGCCGCTTCCGGCATCACGTGTTCACCGCCGCGCTCGGCGAGCTCGCCGTCGTCCCCCGCCTCGGCCAGCGCCTCGCCTGGTCGGGCGACGCACCGGGCCCGCTCGCCGTCCCGGCGGCGCGCGCGCTCGCCTACGGAGCCCCATGACTTCGCCATCTTCGGCTGCCTGCGGCCGGCCCCGACCGGTCGCGGCCGCGTCGCTCGACGAATCTCGGTCTCGACGTGCGTCGAGCACGCCAATTCGCTTCGCTCCTTGCCGCGCCTCGGTCGTTGCTCGGCCTCGGCGACGCCGAAGTGGCGGAACTCGAGTCTGATGCGCGCCTTCGACCAGCGCACGACCGGCGCGCGCGAGGCCGACTCGCTGCGCACGCTCTCCGCCCTGCGCGAGCGGCCGGACGCGACGGATGCCTTCCTCGACACCGTGCTCGACGCCGAGGTGCCGCCCTTCCCGCTCAAGGTGCAGCTGCAGACGTACACGCGCTGCAACGCGGCCTGCGAGATGTGCCCCTACCCCGGGGTCACCGCCGAGCCGGGCTTCGTGCACGAACGCATGAGCGAGGCGATGTTCGATCGCATCCTCGGCGAGCTCGCGGGTCGCGGCGTCGAGCGTCTCTCGCCGTTCCTGATGAACGAGCCGCTGCTCGACAAGCGGCTGCCGGACTGGATCGCGCGCGCCCGCGCCGCGCTGCCGTCGACGAAGATCGGGCTGTTCAGCAACGGCGCGGCGCTGACGCCCGACCTGGCCCGCCGCCTCGCCGACGCCGGCCTCGACGAGCTCTGCGTCTCCGTCCACGGCTTCGAGCGGACGACGTACGAGCGCGTGATGGGCGGCCTGTCGTTCGAGCGCGTGCTCGGCAACCTGCGCGCGGTCGTGCCGGCGCACGCCCGCGGCGAGCTCGGTCGCCTGCACCTGCAGATCGTGACCGGCGACGTGCCCGAGGTCGTGGCGACGCTGCCGCACATGCCATCGGAGCTCGGGCCGTACGTGCTGCTCAAGGGGTTCTCGAACGAGCGCACCGTCGCCGAGGTGACACAGGGGCTCGGCAGCTCGCGCCACAAGCCGCGCCCGCGCCGGCCGCTGTGCCAGCGCCCGTTCGTGAAGCTCTATGTCATGCACGACGGCGAGTGCGTGTTGTGCAACTGCGACTGGCGGCGGCGTGTGTCGCTCGGTCGCATCGGCGAACGCACCGTCGAACAGATCTGGCAGGGCGCGCGCTATCGCGCCGTCCGGCGCGCGCACCTACGCGACGACTTCGGGGCGGGCTCCATCTGCGCCGGCTGCGACTATCCGTGGGTGGTCGACGACGAATGAGGGTGCTGGTCACGGGGGCGGGCGGGTTCCTCGGGCGGGCGGTGGTGCGGGCGCTCCGCGATCATGCGATCCGCGCCCATGCCGGACCGCCGGGGGCGCCGGGTCCGGCGGACTGGGCGCGGGCCGACGTCGAGGCGATCGGATCGCTGGTCTCGGGCGTCGACGCGGTGGTGCACCTCGCCGGGCCGCCGTCGGTGGCCGACTCCTTCGCGCGGCCGGTGGAGCACGCGCGCGCGCACGTCGTCGGGACGGCGGCGCTCGTGGCCGCGCTCCCGGCGGGGACGCGACTGGTCTACGTGTCGTCGGCCGAGGTCTATGGCCGGCCCGCGCGCAACCCGGTGGCCGAGGACGCGCCGCTGCGGCCCGTGTCGCCCTACGGCGCGGCGAAGGTCGGCGCCGAGGCGGTGATCGGCGCCGCCGGCGTTTCGGCAGTCGTTCTGCGGCCTTTCTGCGTGTACGGGCCGCGCGGCGCCGGCGTCGTCGGGCACGTGCTGCGGCAGCTGGCCGATCCGGCGGCGCGGGCGGTCGAGCTCGCCGACCTGCGGCCGGTGCGCGACTTCTGCCACGTGGACGACGTGGCGGCGGCGATCCGCGCCGCCGTCGAGGGCGAGGCGCGCGGCGCGTTCAACGTGGGCAGCGGCCGCGGCGTGTCGATCGGCGCGCTGGCCGAGGCCGCCGTCCGCGCCGCCGGCCGGCCGCTGCCGATCGTCGAGCGGCCGGAGCGGCGCCGCGCGGCGGACGTGATGGAGATGGTGGCGGACGTGGGCCACATCGAACGGGCGCTCGGCTGGCGCGCCCGCATCGGGCTCGAGGAGGGGTTGCGGTCATGAGGGTGCTCGTCACGGGGGCGCAGGGGTTCATCGGGCGGTACACGGTCGCGCGCTGGCTGGCCGCCGATCCGCAGGTCGAGATCGTCGGCGTCGGGCGCTCGCCGCGGCTCGACGGCTTCACGCACTTCGTGCACCGCGGCTCGACGCGGGTCCGCGCGCCGCTGCCGCACGCCCTGCGCGCGCCGCTCGCCGACGCGCGCCACCGCTACGAGCGCGTCGACATGCTGGACCGGCCGGCGCTCATGGACCTGCTGCGCTCGGTGCGGCCCGACGTCGTCGTGCACCTGGCGACGTCGCTGCGGGACGAGCCGCCGGCGGCGCTCATGCGCAACAACGTCGAGGCCGTGGTCTCGCTGCTCGAGGCGATCGCCGGCGCGGGCGTGGCGCCGCCGCGCGTCGTGCTCGGATCGACCGGCGCGGTGTACGGCCGTCCTACGGCGCTGCCGCTCGACGAAGCGATGGCCGGCGCGCCCGCAGACCTCTACGCGGTCAGCAAGCGCGCCGCCGAGGACGCCGCCGCGGTGCTGGCCGCGCGCGACGGCCTGCCGATCGTCGTCGCGCGCATCTTCAACCCGGTCGGGCCCGGTCAGGACGAGCGCCACCTCGCGGGGCACCTCGCGCGCCAGGCCGCGGAGATCGCCGACGGCCTGACGCCGCCGCGCGTCGAGGTCGGACCGCTCGACACGACGCGCGACTTCGTCGACGTCCGCGACGTGGCGGACGCGCTGCGCACGCTCGCGATCGCCGGCGAGCCGGGGCGCGCGTACAACGTGGGCAGCGGCGTCGAGACGAGCGGCGAGGCGTTGCTGCAGACGCTGTTCGGCGACGTCGAGATCCACCGGCTGCCGGGGCGCGCCGGCGACATCCCCCGTCATTTCGCGGCGATCGAACGCCTGCGCGCGCTCGGCTGGGCGCCGCGACACGCGCTCGCCGACGCGCTCGCCGACCTCGTCGCCTGGTACCGCGACGAGGTGGCCGCCGCCGCCGCGCACGACGGCGAAGACGAAGAGCCGCTGGGCGTCGAGGTCCGCGCCACGTGGAGCTATCCGATCGAGGTGGAGCCCGGTCTGTTGAGCCGGCTGCCCGAGCGACTGCGCGGCCGCTTCCCCGGCGTGTCGATGACCGTGCTGACCGACGACGTCGTGCACTGTCTGTACGGCCGCGCGCTGCACGATGCCATGCGCGACGCCGGCATCGACACCTCGGTCGTCGTGCTGGCTGCGGGCGAGCGCTCCAAGGCGATGGATCCCTACCAGGAGGTCATCGAGCGGATGCACGCCGCCGGGTTCGGGCGCCGCTCCGTCCTGGTGTGCCTCGGCGGCGGTCTCATCACCGACGTCGGCGGGTTCGTGGCCGCCACGTACATGCGCAGCGTGCCGTACGTGAACGTGCCGACGACGCTGCTGGCGCAGCACGACAGCGGCATCGGCGGCAAGGTGGCCGTCAATGCGCCGTGGGCGAAGAAGTTCGTCGGCGCGTTCCACCATCCCAGGGCGGTGTATTGCGATCCGGGCGTGCTGGCGACGCTGGACCGTCGAAACCTGGCCGCCGGCGTCGCCGAGGCGATCAAGGTGGCGCTGACGGGCGACGCGACGCTGTTCGGCCTGCTCGAGGCGCACGCCGAGGACGTGCTCGCGGGGCAGGACGCCGCGCTGCTCGCGACCATCGTGCGCCGCGCCGCGCGTCGGAAGATCGCGCTGCTCGACCCCGATCCGTACGAGGTCGACCTGCGCCGCGCGCTCAACCTCGGGCACACGCTCGCGCACCCGCTCGAGACGGAGATGGAGTACGCCGGGCTGCTGCACGGAGAGGCCGTCGGCTTCGGCATCGCCGTCGCCACCGAGGTGGCGCGGGCGCGCGGGGTGTGTCCGCCGTCGGTGGCGTCGCGCATCCGGCGCCTGCTGGACGCGTACGGCCTGCCGCCGGAGATCCCGCGGGCGCGGCGCCTCGCGTCGCTGGCGCGGCTGCGCGAGATCCGGCTCGTGCGCGGCGGGCACCTGCACTTCGTGATGCCCGCGGCGATCGACCGCGTGCGCATCGTGCCCGAGGTGGGCATCGACGAGCTGGCGCGGGCGATGGACGCGGTGGCGCGAGGCGCCGTGGCGGCCGAGGCGCGGTTCGCGTGAAGCTCGGCGTCGACCTCGGCGGGACGAAGCTGCTCGCGGCGCTCGTCGACGACGCCGGCGGCCTCGTGCGCGCCGTGCGCCGCCCGACCGGCGCCGGCACCGGACCGGCGCGCGTCCTCGACCTCGTCGCCGACGCGTTGTCCGAGCTCGACGCGCCCGTCCGCGGCATCGGGCTCGGCTTCCCCGGGCTCGTCGACGGCGAGCGCGGCCTCGTGCGCTCGTCGATCATGCTGGACGGCTGGTCCGAGGTGCCGCTGGCGGCGCAGATGGCCGACCGCTTCGGCGTGCCCTGCGCGGTCGACAACGACGTGAACGCGCACGCGCTCGCCGAGGTCCGGCAGCGCGGCGAAGTGCACAGCATGGTGTTCGTCGCGGCGGGCACCGGGGTCGGCGGCGCGATCGTGCTCGGCGGACGGCTGTGGCGCGGCGCCGCGGGCCTCGCGGGCGAGATCGGCAACACGACGGTCGACTTCCGCGCGGGGCCGCGGGACTGGGCCGGCCGCCGCGGCACGCTGAACGCGTTCGCCGCGGGGCGGGCGGGCGTGGACTGGGCCGCGGCGGCGGAGACGCTCGGCGTCGGCCTCGGCAACGTCGTCAACCTGCTCAACCCGTCGCTCGTCGTGATCGGCGGCGGCCTCGCGTCCGTCGGTCCGGCGCTGCTCGACCACGTGCGCGCCGGCCTGGAGTCGGTCGCGTTCCCCGAGGCCGTCGCCGCCTGCCGCGTGGAGCTCGCGCGCGCCGGCTACGAAGCGGGCGCGCTGGGCGCCGCCCTCCTCGTGCCGGCGCGAGGTGTCCCGCTCGCGCGGTGAAGATTCGAGCTCGCGCCCCGAAGACTCGGGAGCGCGGCGCGCGTCAGGCGGGCCAGGCGTCGGCGAGCGCGACGTCGCGCGTGGCGCGCGCGGTGGCCTCGGCGAGGCGGCGCGCGGCCGCAACCGCGCAGAACGACTCGAAAAACGGGCCGGGCTCCGGCGTCCACGACTCGACCTCGGCCTCGGCCTCGAGCAGGCGGGTGAGCTCGGCGAGCGACTCGAGGTCGGGCCAGAGGCGGCGCAGCGCGGCGGGCCAGACCGGCACGCAGGCGCCGTCGGGCGCGCCGGCGCGCAGGTCGAGGACGAGCTGGGCGGCGTAGGCCTCGATCCAGAGCTGCTCGGGGACGGCGGCGGCGTCGACGAGGGCGCGCAGCGCGAGCACGCCGGCGCCGAGCTGCGGGCGGTCGGGGAAACGGCCGACGACGACGCGCGTCGGCCCGGGGCGCGGGCGCGACGGCGCGGACGCGATGGGCACGTCGACCGCGCGGCCGCCGGGCGGCGCGGCGTCGAGGACGTGCGCGGCGATGGACGCGGCGTTGGCCGCGAACGGCGCGCGCGCGTCGAGGCGCAGGTGGCCGGGGCCGCCGGCCTGCGCCGCGAAGCTCTCCGCGTAACCCGCGAGGCCGGCGGGGTGCTCGTCGGCGCTGAGGCGCTCGCCGCGATCGGCCAGCCGGGCCAGCGCCTGCCCGAACGGCAGCTCGAGCCAGCACACCCGGTCCGCGGGCGGGAAGGCGCGCAGCGCGGCGTGGGCGCGCAGGTCCCAGCCGAGCTGCGTCTCCGCGGCGGCGATGTGCGTCTCGAGGTAGCGGTCCATCACGAGCGCGCCGCACGCCTGCCCCGCCGGCAGCACCGCGTCCCGCAGCGCGCGCAGCGAGTCGACGAGCTTCACGACGCGCGACAGCCGGAAGTTCGAGAGCGGCGCGCCGCGGCGCGTCCGGCCGCTCAGCTCGTCGGCGAGCTCGAGGAACGCCCCCTGCCGGTAGATCTTCAGCACGGCGGTGCGGACGCCGCGCGCCTCGAGCGTGTCGGCGAGGCGGCGCGCGTGGGTCGACTTCCCGCTGCCGTCCATGCCGGTCACGACGTAGACGCGCGCGGCGATCGGGGCGCGCGCGTCGCGCGGCGGCGCGAGGCGGCGCTCGAGCTCGGGGTCGAGGCCGAGCACCGCGTCGCGCACGACCTCGTGGCCGAACACCTCGGCCCACGGCGCGTGCGCGCCGCGCGGCGGGACGCAGCCGCTCCACGGGCCGCGGGTCCGCGACGGGTCGAGCGCGTACGGGTGCGTCCCCTGCGGCCCGTCGACGCAGGCCGTCAGCACGACGCGCGCGTCGGGGCGCGGTCCGCCGGAGACGCGCGCCACGTCCGGCGCGAGCCACACCACCGGCGCCGGGTCGTCCATGAGGGGCGAGAGCAGGCTGCCGCGCAGCTCGAGGCCGCCCGGCCAGCGGCAGGCGATCGCGCGCGCGAAGCCCGGCTGGTCCACCGCGCCGTAGACGACGAGGCGCCGGACGCCTCCGAGGCCGGCGAGCGTCTCTTCGACGGTCCCCTCCTCGAGGTCGACGATGGGCGCCGGCCCGTCGCCGCCGCCCACCTCGGCGGCCAGCGACGCCAGCTCGGCCGCGCGCCTCGCCGCGAACACATCCGGCACGAGACGTCGACAGAGCGCGGGCCGCGGCAGCGCGAGCACCGCCGTGCGGGTGGGATGGACGGGCGGCCGCAGGTTCACCTGATGCGCCGCCGGATCGCGGACGACGTCTACCACCAGCGCGGCTCCGGCGGGTCGCGCAGCACGATCGGCGACAGATGGGCGACGGCCTGCCGCAGGCCCTCCATGCGGCTCATCGTGGGATCCTCGTGCTCGATGGCGAGGACGCCGCGGTAGCCGGCGATCTGCAGCTCGGTGACGATGCGCCTCCACGACAGATCGCCCCAGCCGGCGACGCGGAAGCGGAAGCCGCGGTCCGGGCGGTCCCAGGCGCCGTGGGCGAGCAGGCCGCTGCGCGCGACGTGGTGCGCGACGCGCTCGCCGTCCTTCGCGTGCACGTGGCGGATGCGGTCCCCCAATTCCGCGATGAAGACGACGGGATCCATGCCCGAGAGCATGAGGTTCGCCGGATCGAAGTTGAAGCCGAAGGCCGGGTGGCCGTCGACGAGCCGCACCGCCCACTGCGCCGTCTCGAGGTCGTAGGCGAACTGCCGCGGGTGGCACTCGTGCGCGAAGGTCACGCCCCGCCGCGCGCAGTCGTCGAGCACCGGCAGCAGCGCCTCGCGGAGGCGCGGCGCCATGCGCTCGTAACCGTCGCTCAGCGGCCAGGGGAACCACCGCGAGTAGTCGGCGCACCCGGTGAAGCCGATGAGCGTCGGCACCTCGAGACGCTCTGCCAGCGCCGCCGCGCGGGCCACGCGCGCCGCCGCCCACGCGGACTTCTCGTCCGGCGTGCCGCGGAAGATGCCATCGGTGTCCTCGCCGTGCGGTCCCAGGAGCAGCTGCGACTCCTGGTGGATCGACAGCGCCGAGATCGTCAGGCCCGCGTCGCTCACCTGGCGCAAGAGCGCGCGCCAGCCGCCCTCGAGCGCCCCCTCGACGTCGACGAACGGGTTGCCGGCGTGCAGCGGCAGCTCGATGGCCTCGAGGCCGAGCTCAGCCACCGTGCGCAGCGCCTCTTCGAAGGGCAGGTGGTAGAGCACCTGCGCGCAGACTCCCAGCTTCATGACACCTCCCGGATGGCTTCGCGGGCGAGCCCTTCGGCGTCGCCGATCGGCAACGGCAGCGCGGCCATCGCCTCGGCGACGAGGCGCGGATCGCGGGCGCGGGCGGCGGCGAGCGCGAGCGCGTCGGCGCGCGCGACCGCCTGCAGGAACGGCACGATCTCCGCCGGCAGCGGGCCCGGCGCGACCGGCCGCGCGCCCTGCGCGGAGACGCGCGCGGCCACCTCGACCACCGCGTCGCCGGGCAACTCCGGCAGCAGGCCGTCGTTGGCGACGTTCACGAAGCCGTCCCAGGGCGGACCGCCGGCGCGCGCCGCCAGGAAGGGCGCCAGCGCGTCGTCGAACCACGGCGTCGGGCGCTCCGCCTCGGCGGCCGGCGGCGCGTCGCCCGCCGCGAACGCGGCGACGAGGCGGTCGGAGAGGGCGCGCAGCGCCTCGGCGCGCCCCGCGGGCGGCAGCGACGCGGGCGCGAACACCCGCTCGAGGTACTTCAGCGGATGGACGCCCGGCCGTCCGGGCATGTCCCAGAACCAGCCGAGGTGGTTGAGGCCGCCGTAGCGGAACGACGTCGCGCCGTGCGCGCGCAGCGTCACGAGCGGCAGCTCGCACAGGCCGACGGCGTCGACGCCGCCGTCGAGCAGCACGCGCGTGGTGATGCCGAGCGGCGCCATCAGGTTGAGCACGCGCGCGCCGCGCAGCCGCGGCGCGATCGCCGAGAGCCACGGCACGGTGCGCCACGCGTTCGCGATCCCGCCGGGGCCGAGGCCCTCGTCGCCGGCGAGGCCGAACCGGCGCGGGAACGCCTCGTCGTGCGCGCGCGCCGCCAGGCCGCCGACGCGCACGAGCAGCACGACGACGTCGGCGCCGTCGAGCGCCGTGCCGGTGTCGGTCGTGCCGCGCACCGTCCAGCCGCGCGCCGCCACGCGCGCCGCCGCGTGCCGCGCGACGGCGGCGAGCCGGTCCGCGTCGCGGGCGGCGAGCGTCACCGACACCGGCCCCGGCACGGCGTCGGCCAGCACGTCGCACATCTTCGGGACGTACGCGCCGCCCCCGAGCACCGCGAGCCGCATCACGCCCCGAAGAAGCGGCGCACGGCCGCGATCGCGCGATCGATCTCGTCGTCGGTGTGCTCGTGCGAGAGCGGCAGCGTCACGACGGTGTCGGCCCACGCCTCGGCCACCGGGAACGAGGCGCCGGCGAAGTGCGGCGCGAGCCCCGGCTGCCGGTGCGGCGCGATGGGGTAGTGCAGGCCGGTCTTCACGCCCGCGGCGGCCAGCGACTCGCGGAGCGCGTCGCGCCGCGGCGTGCGGACCACGAACAGGTGCCATGCGTGTCCGGGGTCGTCCGCCGGCAGCTCGAGGTCCGGAAGTCCGTGCAATCCTTCGAGATACCGCCTCGCGAGCGCGCGGCGCCGCGCGACCCAGACCTCGAGGTGGCGCAGCTTCACCTCGAGCAGCGCCGCCTGGATCGTGTCGAGCTTGCTGTTGGTGCCGACCTCGGCGAAGGCGTACTTGCCGTCCTTGCCGAGGTTGCGGAGGACGCGCAGGCGCGCCGCCAGCGCCTCGTCGTTCGTCAGCACGGCCCCGCCGTCGCCGAACGCCCCCAGGTTCTTGCTCGGATGGAAGCTCAGGATCGTGCCCGCGCCGTGGCAGCCGAGGCGACGGCCGCGCAGCGTCGCGCCGTGGGCCTGGGCCGTGTCCTCGATCAGGTGCACGCCGCGCGACGCGCACAGCGGCGCCAGCGCGTCCACGTCGACCGGGTGCCCGTACAGATGGACCGCCAGGACGGCGCGTGTGCGCGGTCCGATCGCCCGCTCCACCGCCGCCGGCGCGAGCAGCCCGGTCGCGGGATCGGCGTCGACGAGCACCGGTCTCAGCCCCGCCAGCAGGATCGCGCTCACCACGCCGCTGAACGTGTGGGCGCACGTCACGACCTCGTCGCCGGGTCCGAGGTCGAGCGCGCGGTACAGCAGCAGCGCGGCGTCCGTCCCCGAGTTGAGACCGACCGCCGCGCGCGCGCCGTGCCACGCCGCCAGCGCCCGCTCGAAGCGCTCGACCGCCGCGCCGAGCACCGGCTCGTCCTCGAAGAAGCAGCGCTCGAGCGCCGCCGAGATCTCGGGCCACAGCGCCCGGTACTGTCGCGCATAGTCTTTCGTCGGGATGGCTTTGGTCGGGATAGTCATCGCGCCCCGGTGGTCCAACGTCCGTTCATCGAGGAAGGCACCCTTCGCCGTGTCGACCATCCGCGTCGCATCCGTCATCACCGCGCTGCACATCGGCGGCGACGAGAACCGCCTGTTGAGCTATCTGACCACCTTCGACCGGCGCCGATTTCAGCACATCGTGGTGACCGTCGTCCCGCCGACGGAAGAGAGCGAGGCGAAGGGCGGTCCCATGCGCTGGCGCTTCGAGGAGGCGGGCATCGAGGTCGTCGACCTGGAGCAGACGCCGTTCCGGCTTCGGCGCCGGCTGCCTGCGCCGCTGGCGAAAGCGCGCGCGGGCGTCACGGCGGCGGAGGTCGTGACGCGGCTCGCGCGCCTCCTGCGCGACCGCCGTATCGACGTCGTCGACGCCCGGCTGTGGCGCGGCATCGCGCTCGGCACGGTGGCGGGCCGGATGGCGGGCGTGCGCGCCGTCGTCGGCACCGACTACATGGCGCATCACTGGGCGAAGCCCGCCTTCCGGCCGCTCGGCAGCGCGCTGCACGCGGGCCTCGACACGTTCGTCTGCGACTCGCAGGCGCGGCTCGACGAGATCCTGGCGTGCTTCCGCTGGCCGCCGCGCGGGGCGATGGTGCCGAACGGCATCCCGGTGCCGGTCGCGCGCCGCGCGCGCCGCGAGATGGCCGCGCACTTCGGGCTGCCGCACGACGTCCCGATCGTCGGCCAGATCGCGCGCCTGCAGCCGTTCAAGGGGCAGCACCTGCTGCTCGAGGCCGCGCCGCGCATCCTCGAGCGCGCGCCCGACGCGCACTTCCTGATCTGCGGCTACGCGCAGCTCTCCGACGACTACGCGCGGCGGCTGCGCGACGACGTGGCGCGCCTCGGGCTGCGCGACCGCGTGCGCATCGCCCCCTACCCCGGGCCGTCGGCCGACGTGTGGACGCTGACCGACCTGCACTGCCACCCCACGCTGTTGGACTCGTCGCCGATCGCCATCCTCGAAGGCATGGCGCTGGGGCGGCCGGTGGTGACGACCGCGATCGGCGGCATCCCCGAGCTCGTCGCGGACGGCGTGACCGGGCGCGTGCTGCCGCCGGGGAGGCCGGACCTCGTCGCGGAGGCGGTCGCCGACCTGCTGCTCGATCCGGCGGAGGCGCGCCGGCTCGGCGACGGGGCCCGCGCGCGCTACGCGGCGCGGCACACGCCGGAGCGCATGACCCGGACGCTCGAGGACGTGTTCGCGGAGGCGGTCGAGCGGCCGCGCTGGAGGCTGCCGTGAGCTGCTTTCTCTGCGGCGGCACGTCCGGCGAGGTCGTCTGGCGCGAGGCCCCGTACGAGGCCCGCAGGTGCCCGTGCGGCGTCGTGTACACCACGCCCGCGCCGCCGCCCGAGGTCGCGGGCGACCTGCGCCACAAGCACGCCGAGCCGTTCTACGCCGCGCCGGCCGACTACCGCGCGCGCTGGCTCGCCGGCGTCGCGCCGCCGCCCGCCCGCGTCTTCGAGGTCGGCTGCGGCCGCGGATCCCAGCTCGAGGCCTTCGGCCGCCTCGGCTACGGCGTCGCCGGCATCGACGCCGATCCGGACCACGCCAACGCCGCCGCCGAGCGCCTCGGTCTGTCCATCCCCGCGATCTCGCTCGAGGATTTCGTGCCCGACGCGCGCCACGACGTCGTGTATCACACCGATCTGTTGAGCCACTTCGTCGACCCGGTCGGCGCCTTGCGCGCGATGGCCCGCATCGCCCGTCCCGGCGGCCTCGTGTGCTTCGAGGTGGGCCTGCTCACTGGCGGCCCGCACGCGTGGGCTCGCTGGAACCGCAACCCGGGCCTCGACGCGCACCGCTGGTTCTACACCGACGCCGCGCTGCGCCGGACGCTCGCCCGCGCCGGCCTCGACGAGGTCGCGCGCGCCGAGTTCGACCTCGCGCCGTACATCCTCGCCCTGCGCGCGATCCGCACCCTGCGCCGTCGCCCTGCCGCGCCGCCGGTGGCGGGGGGCCGCGCCGCCGACGCGGAGCGCGTCGTCGCCGGCCGCGCCGCCGCCGAGCGCGCGCTCGCCTTCCTGCGCTACCGCGTCGGCGCCGTCTGGCCGCGCTTCGCCACCGGCACCCTCCTGCTCGCCGCCCGCGCGCCCCACTGAAGATCCGAAAGCGCGGGCGCGTCCGCCCCGTCCGAAGTAGAGTGCCGCGCACACGGAGGAAGACATGACCCGGACGGGAACGCTGCTCGCGCTCGCGCTGCTCGCGGGCGGCTGCGACGAGGCGAAGAAGGCGGCCGAAGAGGCCCTGGGCGGCGAGGACGCCGGCCCGGTCGACGTGCGGTTGCCCATCGCGGACGACGCGCCGGTGTCGTCGCTCACCGCCGAGCAGAAGACGGCGATGTGCGGCGCGGTCGCCGACGCCGTGCAGCGCGCGGTGCCGGCCACCGACAAGTGCGACGTGGCGGGCCTGCTCGGCTCGGCCTCGGCGGCGATGGAGGGCCTCGACGCCGTGCGCGACCGCTGCGCCGACATCGTCGATCCGTGCCAGGCGGCGGCGGCGGTGGGCGGCGCGGCCGAGGACGAGATCCCCGCGATCCCGACGGGCGACTGCGCGCTGTTCGGCGGCGACCTCTCCGCGTGCGCCACGACGGCGGCGACGCTGCGCACCTGCCTCAACGACGTGGCGCAGGTGGCGGTGGGCTCGCTGCGCGCCGTGAGCTGCGAGACGCTGTCGCTCGAGGGCCTGGCGGACTCGGGGCGCATCGCCGTCGGCGACGAGGCGCCGATGACCGAGGCCTGCGTGCAGGTCCAGCAGGAGTGCCCCGGCGTGTTCACGGCGGGCGGCGCGAGCGACGCGGGCGCGGCCGACGCGGGCGCCATCGACGCGGGCGCCATCGACGCGGGCGGCGCCGACGCGGCCGTCGACGCCGGCGGCTGATCCACCTTCCGGCGATGCACGCAGCGCTCCTGTGGGTCGCCCTCCTGGCGACCGTCTCCGTCTCCGCGGGGCATGTCGTCGTCGACGGGCGCCGCCTCCCCGGCGGCGGCCGCGACTCCCAGGCGGTCCTGTCGCCGGACGGGCGCCACGTCGTGTTCGTCCGCGGCGGCGACGGCAAGGTCGCGGCGGGCAGCGGCGACGTCGAGGCGAACGAGCTGCGCATCGCCGACGTCGGCGGCAAAGACTCGAAACTACTGGTGAAATCGGCGACGCACGCCGAGCCGGAGAGGCTGCTCGGCGGCCTGTCCGACCCGCAGTTCTCGCCCGACGGCAGGCGCGTTTACTTCACGAGCGCCGCGTGGGCGACGTCGGGCGCCATCCACCGCGTCGACCTCGCCACGGGCGCGGTGCGCTTCGTCTCCGCCGGCAACTCGCTCGAGGTGTTGCAGAAGGGCCGCTACGCGGGCCACCTCGTCGTGCAGAAGCACAAGTACTTCCTCGGCGGCGGGTCCTACGACTGGTACTGGCTGCTGACGCCCGACGGCGCGGAGGTCGACGCCATCGGCGACAGCCTCGGCGCGTTCCGCGAGACGTACGGGCGCTGATCAGGCGACGGCGGCAGCGGCCCGGCGCCGCGTCAGCCTCGCGATCGGCAGGCCGGCGGCCACCACCGCCGCCATGCCGGGGAAGGCGGCGGGCAGGCCGACGCCGAGCGCGCTCAGCGCGTAGGTCCAGCGTGCGCCTGGTTCTCGGCGGAGAGGATCGTCGCCCGGAACGCCGGGTCCGTGCGCGTGTCGAGCGCCGACACGAACACGGCGTTCTGCGGCGCCGCCAGCGACGCGAAGCACAGCAGGGCCGGCAGGCGCAGCGCCGGGGAGTCGGCGGTCAGCAGCGTGACGGCGGCGACGAGGCCGAGGCCGCCCGCCGCGAGCCCGTTCGCGCGTGGCGGCGAGCGATCCGACGCCGCCGAAGACGGCGGCCCCGACCGGGCCGAGGAAGCGCGCGGCGAGGCCGCTCTCGAGCTCGCCGAGCTCGTTGGACGCCGTGCTCGCGCCGCGCCAGGTCGTCGACCTGTCACGCCAGCGCCGCCCCCTGAACCTGGACGGCGGAGACGGTGGCGAGACGGCCGGCCCAGAGGCGGCGGAAGCAAGGGGGTTCGCGCGATCCGTCGTCGTGGCGGGACCGGACGTCGGCGCGCGGCGCTATCGGCGGACGGCGCGCAGGTCGCGCCCGCCCTGGTGCAGGACGAGGGCGCCCGGCTCGAAGGTGATCGCGGCCTCGACGACCCGGTAGCGGAAGCGCGTCGGCGACTCGGCGTACACGCGGAAGGCCGGCTGGCCGGTGAGCTGCACGGAGAGGCGCGGGCCGTCGCGCGTCACCGTGAAGACGAGCGGCTGGCCTCCGACGTCGGCGGCGTACTCGCCGACGTAACCCTCGAGCGCGGCTTCGTCGACGGCGACCGTCTTGGGGACGTCGAGCGCGTAGGGCCGGCCGCGCAGCATGTCGAGCAGCGCGGCGCCGAGCGCGTCGGTCAGCGGCGTCGACTGGTTGGCGAGGACGACCACGCCCACGCCCGCCGCCGCGTCGAAGGCGACGAAGCTGGACGCGCCGGCGGTGGCGCCGTTGTGCCAGCGGACCTCGGGATCGGCGCCGAGGCCGATGTGCCAGCCGAGCCCGATCCGCCCGCCGCGACGGTCGGCGCGGGGCGCGTGGGTCGCGCGCAGGGCGGCGCCGAGCGGGCCCTCGGGCGGGCGGAGGTTGGCCTCGACGAAGCGGACGAGGTCGGCGGCGCTTGCCCGGAGCGCGCCGGCGCCGGCCAGCGCGTCGAGATGCCAGGGCGGCACGGGCCGGCCGTCCGCGTCGTGCCCCCGCGCGGCAGGATCGGCGGCGCTCACCGAGGGCAGGCCGAGCGGCGCGGCGATGCGGTCGCGCACGAGGTCCGGGTACGCCGCGCCCGCCTTCGCCGCCAGCGCGTGGCCGAGCAGGCCCGCGCCCAGGTTGCTGTAGTCGTAGGCCCCCGCCGCGGGCGTCAGCGTCGCGAGCGCGGCGCACAGCTTCGTCCCGTCGTAGTCGGCGTACGGATCGGCGCGGTCCGCCGGGGCGAAGTTCGGCGGGAGGCGCGGCAGGCCCGCCGTGTGCGACGCGAGGTCGACGAGCTTCAGCGGCGGCGCGGGACACGGCAGCAGCGCGTCCACCGTCGTCTCGGGCGTCACCTCGCCTCGCTCGATGGCCAGCGCCAGCGCGAGCGCCGTGAAGACCTTCGTGACCGAGCCGATCTCGAACGTCGTGCCGCCGTGCGGGGCCTCCGCCGGCGGCGCGGCGACGCCGAACGTGTGGATCTCGTTGCCGTTCGGCGTCACGAGGCCGATGGCGAGCGCGGCGGCGTGCTCCGCCTCGACCACGGGGCGCGCGAGCGCCTCGACGCGGGCGGCGTGGCCGGGATCGGGGGCCGGCGACGGCGCCGCTCCGCAGGCGGTGAGGGTCAGGGAGAACAGACAGGCGGCCATCGAACGCATGGCGGCGAGTCTACGCGACGACGCGGGGGGAAGCGCACGGACGTTCGGCCGAGCGCCGACGCGGTCACCGTTCGCGCGGGCGTCCGCCGCGTCGAGGCTCGGCGCTCGAGGGGTCCGACGTGGTGGCCGCGTCATCCCTGCGTGCAGCGACGGCGGCGGCGCAGGGCGAGCGCGGGGAGCGCGAGCCAGAGCGGGGCGACGTCGCCGGCGATCACGCAGCCGCCGCCGCCCCCGTCCTCGTCGGGGGGCGCGGCGTCGGCCTCGGCCGCCGCGTCCGGTGCGGGCGCGGCGTCGTGCAGCGGCGCGGCGTCGGGCGCGGCGTCCGGCTCGGGCGCGGCGTCCGGCGCGCCGGCGTCGACGGCGCCGGTCAGGATGCGCCGGCACGCGACGACCTCGTCCGGGCTGCCGAGGCACAGCCCCGGCCGGCGGCTCTCCCCCTCGATCGCCGTGTTCACGACGTACGCGACGAAGCGCGTGGCGCCGTCCGTGTCGACGGCGGTCGTGCCCGCCGCGGGATCCGCGCGCTCGACCGGCGTCCACCGTCCGTCGCGCTCCGTCGTCAGGAAGAGCGCGAGACCATTCAACTTCTCGGGGTCGTCGGCCACGAGCGCCGCGGTCATCTGCGCGCGGCCGGCGGGCACGGCGGCGAAGTACTGCGTCGACGCGTGGAAGACGCGCAGCCGCTCGTCCGAGAACGGCGCCTCGACGGCCTCCATCGCCACGTCCGGATAGCGCTCGCCGCGCGCATAGGCCCCCTCCGCGTCCGCGCGCCGGCCGGTGAAGAGGTTCCAGCGCGCGAAGTCGGTGAGCGCCTCGGCGAAGGACGACGCATACTCGCCGGACAGCAGCGTCGCGAGCTCGTCGAGCCACTGCGGATCGGCGGGGTTCGCGCCGGCGCCGCGGCCGTCCTCGAGGCGCTCCCACAACGTGCGGATCAGATCGCGGTCGTAGCGCTCCGCGAGGAACTGGAAGAACAGCCCGGCGCCGTAGGCGAAGCGCGGCACGGGGCCGCCCGGCGACACGTCGAGGGAGCGGCCCGGATCGTCGAGGTAGCCGGCGGCGAAGGCCTCCACCTCGCGCAACGTCGGGTCGAACGCCTCGCTGGCCCAGACCGCCGAGCCCTCGGAAGGGATCACACCCTGGTCGTGGTCGTAGGCCGCCTGGATGGCGTGGAAGAACTCGTGGCTCGCGAGGACGCGCGTCCCGAAGAGGCGGTTCGGGTAGCCGTAGCCCGCGAAGTCGTTCTCCTGCACCACGTGGCCGAGGCAGCGCTGGCCGTCGCACGCGTCGACGCCGAAGTTGCCGTCGGCCGCCCGCGCGAAGTCGATGAGGTACACGTCGAAGCGGCCGTCGCCGCCGTTGTCGCCCCGCAGATCGGCGTCGGAGAGCGGCGCCCGGAAGCCGAGCCCCGTGTAGAAGGTCAGCACCTCCTCGTAGGTGGCCGCGACCTGCTGGACGAAGTCGGGCACGCCGTCGGCGTCCTCGTCGGCGGCGGGGACCCGGTGCCTGCCTTCGCGCGTGAAGTGGACGCGGAAGCGCGCCGAGTCGTGGTGCTCGACCACGTCGTCGGCGTCGTAGCGCCACAGCGGCGCGCGCTCCCCCTCGGTGGGACGGACCGCCAGCTCGCGCGCGGCGAACGGCGGCGCCTCGGACGGCGAGGCGCAGCCGGCCGCCACGGCGACGGCCCACGTCAGGCGCGTTCTCATGGGGTGGGCAGGAAGGCCCAGGTCACGTTGACCCGCCCCGAGCCCGAGGGCATCGGCGCCGAGCCGGTCTCGTCGCAGACCCGCTGGCGGTCGAGCGGGTGGTAGTACCCGTCGACGCGCAGCTTGACGAGGCGCGTGTCGGCGAGGCGGATCACATAGACGTTGCCCGACATCTGCACGCAGCCGCTGTACGTGTAGTAGCTCGACAGGGCCGTGGCCGGCGACGTCGGCAGGCCCGAGCCGTCGCCGACGAAGTCGCACGCCTCGGTGTACTGCGAGTCGACGCGGTACAGGTGCTCGTCGGCCGGCGCCGCGGCCGTCTCGAACGTCGTGTCCGGCGGGGTGCGCGCCGCCGTGACGCACGACGGCCCCGAGGCGCCGCCGTTCAGCCGGATGACGTAGCGCCGGAACGCCACGTCCCATTCCATCGAGTAGAGGGCGTCCTCGTCGGAGATCTCGACCTTCTCGAGGCCGTCGGGCGTGAAGCGCGCATACACGTAGGCGTCGGGCGGGTTGGCCTCGAAGCCGCCGGCGGTGGCGTCGACGAGGCTGTGCCACGTGTCGCCCTCGGCCGTGTTCTCGATGTCGCCCGCGGCGACGCTGTCCTGGAGCTGCATCTCCTGGATCATCTGGTCCTCGCAGGGGACCTCGGTCGGCTCGCTACAGAGCGGCGCCGGGCCGCCGCCCGCGCCGCCTTCGCCGCCGGCGCCGCCCGCGCCGCCCGCGCCGCCGGCCCCGCCGGCCCCGCCCGCGCCACCTTCACCGCCGGCGCCGCCGGCCCCGCCCGCGCCACCTTCACCGCCGGCGCCGCCGGCCCCGCCCGCGCCACCTTCACCGCCGGCCCCGCCTGCGCCGCCGGCCCCGCCGGCCCCGCCCGCGCCGCCCGCGCCGCCTTCGCCGCCCTGACCGCCCGCGGCGCCCATGCCGCCGGCGCCACCGGCACCGCCCGCGCCCCCCTCGCCGCCGCCGTCGTCGCAGCCCGCCGCCGCGAGCGCCAGCAGTCCCGCGCAGATCGCGGCGCGGCCGATGCCTCTCCTCATGGTCCGTTCTCTCCGGTTATGTTGTGGCCCGAAACGTACGCAACTGCCGGATTCGCGGCAATCGGAGGATTGGGAATGCTCGCGCCGCCACCGCCGCCACCGCCGCCCGCGTTGGAGTACCGCGACGCGGGGCGCGTGGTGCACGCCCGGCGCCTGTCGCCCACCGCCGTGACGCTCGAGTACCCGGCGCTCGGCGTGCGGGTGCGCGCCGGCGTCGACGCCTGGGCCATCGTCCAGCTGCCGGCGGACGAGGCGGCGGCGCGCGCGGAGATGGCGAGGCTGGGCCTCGTGCCCGACCGCGCGCTCATGCCCTCCGCCGGCCTGTGGCGCGTGCGCGACGCCCGCGGCGGAGACGGCCTCGACACGGCCGCGCGCCTCGCCCCGCTCGTCGGCCCCGCGGGACCGCTGCGCGAGGCGGTCCCCGATCTGCGGCTCGTCCACCGCGCCGCCGGCCGCCGCGAGACGCCGCCCGACGACCCGCGCTACCGCGGGCAGTGGTACCTCGACCGCATCGACATCGCCGACGCCTGGTCGCTCTCCGACGGCGATCCGTCGGTGACGGTGGTCGTCGTCGACAACGGCTGCGACCTCGTCCACCCGGACCTCGCCGCGAAGCTCGATCCCGGCCGCGACACGCTCGACGGCGACGACGACCCGTCCGCCGTCCGCGGCGGCCCCGGCACCGAGCACGGGACCGCCTGCGCCGGCCTCGTCGCCGCCGCCACCGACAACGGCGAGGGCATCGCCGGCACGTGTCCGGAGTGCCGCCTGCGCTGCGTGCGCCTGCTGCCCGACGACGAGCGCCCCACGCCCATCTCCGCCGACGTGGAGGCGTTCACGTTCGCGCTCGAGACGGACGCCGCCGTCGTGTCGAACAGCTGGGGCTTCGTCGAGGCCATCCCCGCGCCCGGCCCGCTCGCCACGGCGATCGGCGAGGTCTACGACCGCGGGCGCGGCGGCAAAGGCGCGCTCGTGCTGTTCGCCGCCGGCAACGAGGACCGCGAGGTCCGCGACGACGAGCTCCTCGGCGTGCGGGGCGTCATCGGCGTCGGCGCGCTCAACATCTTCGACGAGGCGACGGTCTTCACGAACCACGGCGCGACGGTCGACGTGAGCGCGCCCGCCGGCACGATCACGACGGACGTCTCGGGACCCGGCGGCGGGGATCCCGGCGATTACACGACACATTTCGGCGGGACGTCCTCGGCGGCGCCCGTGGCCGCGGGCGTGGCGGGGCTGCTCGTGAGCGCCGCGCCGGCCCTGCGGGCGTCCGAGCTCGAGCGCATCCTGATCGAGACGGCGCGCCCGGCGCCGTACGCGCAGCCCGACGCGCGCGGCCACGATCGCACCTACGGCTGGGGCATCGTCGACCCGGCGCGGGCCATCCGCCGCGCGACGGGGGTGCCCGAGACGCCGCCCGACGCCGCGGTGCCCGACGCGGCGCTCGCCGACGCCGCGGTGCCCGATGCGACAGGCGAAGCCGCAGACGCTGCGTCGTCGAGCCTGCCCGATGCGGCGCTCGCCGACGCCGCGGCGGCGCACCCCGACGCCGCGGCGGGCGGCGACGGCGGCGGCTGCGCGGCGTCGCGGGCGCCGGGCGGCGCCGTCGCCGCGCTCCTGCTGGCGCTCGGCCTCGCACGCGCCCGTCGGCGCCCGTCGCCCCGCTGAGGCCCCTCCCCTCGTTTCGGGGGCGCGTCTGTCGTGGCGGCGCCCCGGCCGTCGCCCATACTGTCAGCGAACTTCGGGGAGGAAACGATGCGACGAGCTGGACTCGCGCTGGCGCTGCTCGCGCTGGGCGCATGCGATGCGGGGAACGGTGACGAGACGCCTCAGGGCGACGCGGCGCCGGCGGTCGACATGAGTGCGACGCCCGACGGCGCGGCGCGCCCGGACGCGGCGGCGCCGGACGGTGCGGTCGCCGCGGACGGCGCGGCGCCCGACGGCGCGGTCGACCCGGACGGCGCGGTCGCCGCGGACGCCGGTGACGCGGACGGCGCGGTGGAGCCCGACGGCGCGGCGCCGGACGGCGACGTCGCCGCGGACGCCGGCCCCGATCCCGACGCGGGCCCGCCGCCGCCCCCGGACGACCCGGCCTCGGCCGAGCTCGCCCTGTTGACGACCACGTCGCGCATCCCCCCGCGGGTGCGCACCGAGCGCGGCGTGCCGGCGACGGTCATCCTCGACGTGCCCGTCCCCGGCGCGCGCCCGATCGACGCCGTGCCGAACGCGCTTGCGTTCCTGAGCGAATTCAAGAACTTCTACGCGCTCGAGGACCCGGCGCGGGAGCTCTTCCTCGACCGGGCGTCGAGCCTTGGCGAGGAGGGCGAGCGGCACCTCGTCTTCCGCCAGCGCCACGAGGGCCTGCCGGTCTTCGACAGCGAGCTCGTCGTGCACATGGACGCCGAGCGCATCTACATGACGAACGGCCGCTGGATGCCCCGCATCCCGGCGTTCCCGCCGCCGCGCGTGACACCGGTCGCGGCGCAGCAGGCCGCGGCGCTCTGGATCGGCCGCGGCGCGCGCCCCGCCGGCGTGCCGCAGCTCGGCATCCTCGACGCCGGCGCGGCCCACGACGCGGCGCCGGACCCGCGCCTCGTCTGGCGCTTCTCCGCCGTCTCGCCCGAGCGCCTCGGCGTGCGCCAGTGGACGGTGTACGTCGACGCGCACGACGGCACCGTGGTGGACGCCGTGCGCGAGGATCCCACCCACGGCGACTGGAAGGACCTGCTCGTCGAGACCGCCGCCTTCACCGAGAGCGACACGTGCTGGGCGGCGCCGGGGGAGACGCAGGACGACGACTGGTTCGACGAGGACGGCAACGACGGCTACGAGCCGGGCGACGACCCGCGCGACGACGGCATCCACGCGTACCAGATCGCGCACGAGGTGTTCGACTTCTTCCACGCGCGCGGCCTGCACTCGTGGGACGGCGACGAGGGGCAGTGGGAGATCACCGTCTACGTCGGCAACAACTGGCGCAACGCGCAGTTCCGGCCCGGGTGCGGCCTGACGGCGTTCGGCGAGGGCTACGTCACCGACGACATCGTCGCCCACGAGTTCACTCACGGCATCGACAACTACGCGGCGAACCTCGCCTACCGCAACCAGTCGGGCGCGCTCGACGAGAGCTTCGCCGACGTGTTCGGCGCGCTGATCGACCCCGACGACTGGGACCTCGGCGAGGACATCCCCAACGACATCCGCCAGAACCCCATCCGCGACTTCCAGAACCCGCCGGACCGCGGCCAGCCGGACCACATGACCGCGGCGCTCAGCGGCGACGGCGTCGGCCTGCGCACCATCGCGGCGAACAACCCGGCCGGGTGCGGCTCGACCCCGCAGGACTGCAACGACGAGGGCTTCGTCCACACGAACAGCGGAATCCCCAACAAGGTCGCGTACCTGCTGATGCAGGGCGACACGCACGCCGGCCGGCAGATCCAGGCGATCGGCCGCAACAAGGTCGCGCGCCTGTACCTGAGCGTGCTGCGCAGCGGCGTGACGTCGAACAGCAGCTTCGCCGACGCGCGCGACCTCTTCGTCGGCCGGGCGATCTACTGGGACGCCGTCGACAAGCACGGCTTCACGGCGAACGACGTGTGCCAGATCCGCAACGCGTGGGCGTCGGTGGGCGTGCGCACGAGCGGCGCCGACACCGACTGCGACGGGGAGGAGGACGCCGACGACGGGGACAACGACGGCGACTCGGTGACCGACGGCTACGACAACTGCCCGCTCCACGCGAACGTGCTGCAACAGAACGCCGACGGCGACGCCCAGGGCGACGCCTGCGATGAAGACGACGACAACGACGGCGACCTCGACGCCGACGACAACTGCCCGACGGTGGCCAACGGCAACCAGGCCGACGCGGACGGCGACGGCGTGGGCAACGCCTGCGACGACGGCGACGGCGACGGCCACCTCGACGTGAACGACAACTGCCCCGGCGTGCGCAACTACGGGCAGGAGGACACCGACGGCGACGGCGCCGGCGACGCCTGCGACAACGACGACGACGGCGACGGCGACCTCGACGCGAACGACAACTGCCCGCTCGAGGGCAACCCCGACCAGCGCGACGGCGATCGCGACCGCGTGGGCGACGTCTGCGACAACTGCGTGCGCGTCGCCAACCCCGACCAGGAGGACTGCGACGGCGACGGCATCGGCAGCGCCTGCGACGACCTCGAGATCCCGATCCCGGGCAGCGCGTGCGGCCCCGAGATCCCCGAGGAGGCCCACACCTTCGTGCACCCGCTCGACATGGTGGCCATCCCCGCGTGCATCGACTGCGGCGGCTGGTTCTTCGACGACATCCGCACGCAGGTCATCCTCGAGGTGCCGCCGTCCCACTCCATCCGCATCGTCGACCAGCTCGGCAACGTGGTCGACCGCGGCGAGCGCGTCGGCCGCACCGGCCGCGGCTTCCTGATGCAGTACGACTTCACGCCCGCCGCCGGCGCCCAGTACGTCACCCCCGGCGTGCGCGGCGCCACGCCCTTCGTCGGCCGCGGCTACTTCCTCGAGGTGAGCGCCGCCGCCGACGGCTCCCAGGACCCCATCGAGATCGGCATCAGCATCAGCAGCGAAGCCGTCCAGCAGTAGGTGTGGTTCCCGGGACAGACCGTCTGGATCAAGTTCGTGGGCACCCATCGCGAGTACGACGCGGTCGACGTCATGAATCCGATTCATCCGATCCGCAACGACGAGGACCACGCGCGCGCGCTCGCCGAGATCGAACGGCTGTGGGGCGCACCGGAGGGATCGGCCGAGGCGGAGGCGCTGGAGGTGCTCGTGACGCTCGTCGACGCCTACGAGACGAAGCACCACCGCATCGATCCGCCCGATCCCATCGAGGCGATCCTCTTCCGCGTCGAGCAGCAGGGGCTGACCCGCGCCGACCTCGTGCCGATCCTCGGCAGCCGGGCACGCGTCTCGGAGGTCCTGAACCGCAGGCGGCCGCTCACGCTCGGGATGATCCGGCGGCTGCGGCGCGCGCTCGGCATCTCCGCCGACGTCCTGATCGGCGGCGACGACGAGGCCGCGGCCTGAACCGCGTTCAGTAGAGGTAGCGGAGCATGCCGGTGCCGGCCTGGCGGTACAGGAGGTGCGCGCCGCCGGCGGGGTCGACGGCCAGCGCGCAGCCGTAGCCGTCGGCGTCCTCGGCGGCGGTGCCGAACGTCCAGGCGCGGCCGTCGAACTGGCCGTAGGCGACGATGTTCTCGTGCACGACGCAGACGGCGGCCCAGCCGGCGGGGGTGAGGGTCATGTCGCCGCTGCGCCCGGGCGGGGCCGAGCGCGGCATGCCGCCGGTGCGCCAGGCGCCGTCCTCGCGGTAGGTCATCGACAGGCGACTCTGGTTCTCGTCCATGTGCACGAACAGCGCCTCGCCGTCGGCCTCGACGACGACGCGCGGCGACAGGCCGGTGCCCGCGTTCACCGACGGCCGCTCGGGCATGGACCAGACGCCGCCGATCCGCGTGGCGTAGCCGAGGTTGCGGGCGCCGAGGTACCACCAGGCGACGTGCAGATCGCGGCCGACGGCGAAGATCGACGGCGACCAGCCCTCGTTGCCGGAGATCGCGACCGGGTTCCAGCCGTTGCGGCCGATCTCCACGCACTCCACCGCGTCCCTGTCGTAGCAGACGTGGACGCCGCCGGCGGCGTCGATGGCGATGGCCGGGCTCGAGGGCGCCGCGAGGCCGAAGCCGTTGCGCCCCTGGGGCTCGCTCCATCGGCCGTTGTTGCGCACCTGATACTCGACCTCGCCGACGGCGCTGCCGCCCGGAGGCGGCGGGTAGATGGCCGACCAGGCGACGTGGACGCGCTCGCCGGCGACCGCGAGGGCCACCTCGGGCGGGTGCTGCGGCCGCTCGCCGAGCTCGCGGACGGACTCGAACGTCCAGCGGTCGGGGCCCTGGCGGCGCCCGTAGGCGACCGCCTGCGGCCGTCCGAAGGCGACGTGGGGCGCGCCGTCGGGGCCGACGGCCACGTCGGCGCGGAAGTACGCCGACGGCTCGAGGTCCTCGCCGCGCCAGGGGCAGCAGCCCTCGGCGCACGGGTGCGTGCCGGCGATGCAGGCGGTCGCGACGCAGCGGTCGCCGGCGCAGCCGGTGGCGACGACGTTGCGGTCGGCCGGGCAGCGCGCGCAGGCGCCGTCGCAGAGCAGGAAGTCCGCGTCGCAGGCGGTGGCCACGCACGCGGCGCCGGCGCATTCGGTCGCGGCCACGCCCTCGTCCGGGCAGGACGCGCACGCCTCGTCGCAGAGCCGGAAGCCGCGGTCGCACTCGACGCCGCAGCGCCCGCCGCCGCACGTGGCGCGGCCGTCGTCCGGCGCGGGGCAGTCGTTGCCACACCGACCGCAGTGGTCGACGTCGCTCGACACGTCCGTGCACGCCCCGCCGCACGCCCGCTCGCCCCCCGCCGCGCACGGATCGGCGCACTCGCCCCCGTCGCACCGCGGCGCGCCGCCCTCGGCGCCGGGGCACGCGTTGTCGCAGCGCCCGCAGTGCGCCACGTCGGCGCGCACGTCGACGCACTCGTCGCCGCAGCGCGTCAGCCCGTCGGGGCACCGGCACTCGCCATCGTCGCAGATCTCCTCGCAAATCCGGCCGCAACCGCCGCAGTTCGCCTCGCTGTCGAGCGAGGTGCAGGCGCCCCCGCAGGCGGCGCCGCCGCGGTCGTCGCAGTGCAGCGTGAGCGTGATCTCGCTCGTGACGCGGTTGCCGGCCTGGTCGAAGAAGGCGCCGACGAAGACGCGGTCCTCGCCGTTGCGGAACTCGATGGTGCGCACGGCGTGGATGGCCCCCCACGTGAGCGCGAGGCTGTAGGCGCCCTCCTCGCCCTGGGTGGCGAACGCGCCGTAGGAGGCGCCGGCCGGGTCCTCGAGCACGCCGCCGATCAGGTCGCCGATGCCGTCGGGATCGGTGACGACGGCGGTGAACGTCACGGCGCCGCCCTCGGTGAGGGTGCGGACGTCCACGTTGAACACCAGGAAGCGGGGCGGCGCGCCGCACTGCGGGCCCTCGCAGCCGGTGGGCTCGCAGGCGCCGGCGCGGCACTCGCGCCCCTGGGCGCAGCCGCAGTCGGCGGCGCAGGTGCCGCAGTCCTCGTCGCGCGCGCAGCGCCCGTCGCCGCAACACTGGCCGCAGTCGCCGGGGCAGTTGCCGCAGTCCTCGCCGGCGCCGCACTCGCCGTTCCCGCAGGTGGCCGGCGGCTCGACGCACGCGCCGAGGACGTCGCAGACGCGGCCTCCCGCGCACGCGCCGCAGGTGCCGCCGCAGCCGTCGTCGCCGCAGGCGCGGCCGGCGCAGTCGGGGCGGCAGTCCCCGGGCGTACCGCCGTCCGCCCCCGGCGCGCCCGCGTCGGCGCCGCACGCGCACGCCCGCAGCACGCCGTCGGGCCCGCAGATGGCCTCGCCGCGCGCCTCCGACGGAAAGCACACGCACGGCCGGATCTCGCCCGGCGTGCAGGTCGCCCCCCCGTCTTCGCCGCCGCCGCAGCCCCACAACAGCAGGCACAGGAAGGCTCGTCCCCAGCGCATGTCGACCCCCGGAATGGATGGGGCATTCTCCGGAGGCTGGCATCGGGCGTGCAACCGGTTTCGCGGAGACACACCAGCCGAGGAGGACCCTCATGCCCATCGGGAACATGGCCCGCGGTCTCGCACACTACAAGGCGGGCAAGTTCGGCCTGCGCACGCTCGCCCGTCATCCGTTGCTGGCCATCGCCTTCGGCATCGGCGCGCTCTGGTACCGCAAGCGGATGACCGGCGGCCGGCGCGGCGTCGGCCTCGGCAGCCGGCGCGGCGGCCTCGGCGGTCTGATCGGCGACCTGCGCGGCGGCTTCGGCGGCGCGCCGCTGCGGCACGGCGGTCACACGCCGGAGCGCCGGTCCTGGTGATCCGCGGCGCGTGACCGCCGTTCGTGCGCTCGCGCGCGAATCGGTTAATGTCGCGCCATGGGGCAGACAGGCGTGCGCGCGGCGATGGTCCTGAGCGTTTGGGTGGCGGGGTGCGCCGACGAGCAGGCGCCGGAGCGGCGGCTCATCCCGGCGGGGCGCGCGCGAGACGCGCAGGTGACGCTCGCCCCGCGGGACGGCGGCGCCGGCGACGCGCTGGCGGCCGACGGCCGCGACGCGGAGCCGCCGCCTCCCGACACCGGCCCGGCCGCGGCGGACGCGAACCCGCCCGACGACGCGGCGCCGCCCCCAGACGCCACCCCGCCCGACGACGCGGCGCCGCCCCCAGACGCCACCCCGCCCGACGACGCGGCGCCGCCCCCAGACGCCACTCCGCCCGACGACGTGGCGCCGCCCCCAGACGCCACCCCGCCTCCGGCCGACGCCGCGGCGCCGTGCGGCGTCGCGTGCGCGGTCCCCGGCCGCGACGCGCACGTCGCGTGCACCGTCGACATCGCCGCCGGCCGCAACGACTGCGCCGGCACGCCCGCCGCCGGCCTCGTCCAGGACGCGACCCGCGCCTTCGGCCGCCTCGACCTCGCCGCCCACGCCGAGCTGCGCGTCGACGCCGAGGTGTGCGGCCCCGCGCAGGGCGTGCTGCTCGCGATCGGCAACTCCCCCTCGAACGACGGCTTCGGCGGCGACGGCGGCGACAACAGCTACGACACCGAGGTGCTCGTGGCGGACCGGCGCGTCGGCGTGTACCCCGGCGACGTGGCGCGCGGCCACGGCGTCGCCGTCCAGGAGTGGCAGGATTGGCTGCCCGCGCTCGCGCCGGGACAGTGCACGACCGTCACCGTCGCCTACGCCAACGGCCGCGTGCGCTTCGAGCACGCCGCCGACCCCGCCGGCTCGCGCCTCGAGCTGGTCAGCCCGCACATGTTCCAGCTCGACGAGGCGGCAGGCGAGGTCGAGGGCGCGCCCGACCGCCTGCTCTTCCTCGGCCTCGACACGGTGTCGAACGGCCGTGCGGACCGTGGCGGGAGCGGCCTGCAGCGCGCCACCCTCACTTTCTCCACGTTCGAGACGCGCTGCCGCACGGGCCGCCTCGCCTGCGACTCGCGCCGCTGCGAGCCCGACGAGTCGCCGGAAGCGCCTGACAACGACGTCGACGACGACTGCGACGGCCGCGTCGACTGACCGCCGGGCACGCCCGATGCTTCCCCTCGGGGTGGACATCAGGAGGTGCCCCCATGTTGGTACGCATCACAGCATTGGCCTCTCTCCTCCTCGCCGGCGTGGCATGGGCGGGCGACAAGGGCGAGGTCGAGGTGGAAGGCCCCGTCACGCAGCCCGCCGGCACGTGCCCTGCGCTCGCCTTCGAGGTGGCGGGCACGAAGGTCGTCACCAACGACAAGACCGAGTTCGACGACGGCACGTGCGCCGACGTGGCCAAGGCGAAGAAGGTCGAGGTCGAAGGCACGAAGGGCGCCGACGGCGTCCTCGTCGCGACCGAGGTCGACATCGATTGAGAGGGTCGGCTGAAAGGAGCCGCCGGCTGCGAGGCCGCCTTCCGGGGCGCTCCCCGCCGGGGCGCCTCGAGACGAGCTCGACGGGCCTCTTGGCCCGCCTTCGCCCACCGCTCGAGGGGGGACGTGCGCCGGAACCCGGAGCGCGAGGTTTCGGGGCCCGGGGTCGCGTCCGGGCTGGCGCGCGCGCGCCGGCTCTGGGAGTCTCTCGCGCATGGCCTGGCGACGACTCTGGGTGCTGGCGGCGCTGCTCGGGTGCGCGGACGCGACGGACCGCGCGGGCGACGCGGCGACGGCAGGGGCGGACGCGCAGGCGCCCGACGGCGCGCCGGGGCGCGACGCGGAGCCGGACGCCGACGCGGCGGCAGCCGACGCCGACGCGGCGGCAGACGCCGCCGCGCTCGACGCCGCGGCCGCCGACGCCGCCGCGCCCGACGGCGCGACCGCGCTTGACGCCGGCGCAGCCGACGCGGCATCCGACGCCGGCCCGCCGCGCCCCGCCCCGCCGCCGCGCCGCCTCGTCGCCCTCTTCGACGCGCTCGACGCCGCGCTCAACGGCGGCCGCGGCCTCTCCGACGGCGACAACGAGAGCGCCGGCCTCGCCTGGGGCGAGTCCTACGTCCAGCAGGGCTACCTCGCGATGTACGCCGCCACCGGCGAGCCGCGTTACCTGATCAAGCTCGCCGAGCACGCCGACGCCGTCCTCCTGCAGCGCGACGACGTGCGCGGCGTCGGCGCGCGCCCGTGCTGGCGCAACCTGCACTACCAGGATCGGCGCGAGCCCTACTGCTACGCCGTCCACACCGGCCAGATCCTGCTGCCGCTCGTCGACTTCGCGCGCGTGGTCGCCACCGACGCCGCGCTCGCCGCGCTTCCCGGTCCCGACGGCGAGACGCTCGGCGCCAAGGCCGAACGCTACGTCGCCGCCGCGCGCGCGTCGGTCGCGGCCCACGACCACGAGTGGCGCGCCGGACCGCGCGCCGACGAGGGCCACTACGTCTTCCCCGCCGACGCGCCCGCCGGCGTCCCGCGCGGCAACCAGCCCGCCAACCAGCAGAACGTGCTCGGCAGCGTCTACTTCGGCCTGCACGCCCTCACGGGCGAGGCCGCGTACCTCGACCGCGCCACGCGCCTCGCGCGCCTCTTCGCCCGCGCGCTCGCCACGCGCGGCGACGCCTACGTCTGGGACTACTGGGACCGCCTTCCCGACGACCGCGACTACGACGGCCCCGGCGAGGACATCTCCCACGCCGCGATCAACGTGCAGTTCGCGGCGCGCGCCCGCCGCGCCGGCGCGGTCTTCGGCGACGAGGCGATGGCGCGCTTCGTCGCCACGTTCACCGACCTCGTCGCCGCCGGCGAGGCCGCCGTGCACGACCGCGTCGACGGCACCGGCGCCAGCGGCGACTACGACCTGCAGGCCGCGCGCTGGCTCGAGCTCGCGCCGTGGGACCGCGCCGGCGCCCTGTACTTCACCATCCAGGGGCGCTTCGACGAGGCGCTGGGCTGGGAGCGCGCGAACGGCAGCACCCTGCTCGGCGTCGCGCTGCTCGCGCAGCACGAGTCGCCGCTGGCGCTCCGCGGCCTGACGCTCGTCCCCGGGCGCAGCTCGGACTGGGGCGGCCTGGCGGTCGCGCGCTTCGGCGGCCCGGACGCGCCGCCGACCCTCGTCGCCGCGCGCCGCTTCGACGGCCAGGTGTTCCAGTACGCGATGGCGGCGGACGGCACGCTCGGCGGCGGCGGGGGCGGGCTCGGCGCCGATGAGGGTGCGGCGTGGTCCGGCATGGCCGCGGTCGACCTCGACGGCGACGGCCGCGACGAGGTCGTCGCCGCCCGGAACGACGACGCGACGCTCCGCACGCTCGTCCGCGGCGACGACGGCCGCCTCGTGCTCGCCGCCACCGAGCGCCTCGCCGGCTCGCGCTTCGCCGGCCTCGCCGCGGGCCGCTTCGCCGGCGGCCTGGCGCTCGTCGTCGCCCGCAACGCGCCGGACGGCGCGATCCTCGTGCGCGCCGGCGGCCGAACCCTGGCCGAGCGCGCGTTCGGCGCCGACGCCGCCTGGGCCGGCGTCTGCGCGGCGGACCTGGACGGCGACGACCTGGCCGAGATCGTCGCCGTGCGCAACCGCGACGCCCACGTCCTCGTGCTGCGCCCGAACGGGGCGTCGCTCGACGTCGTCGCCGAGATCGACAGCTACGGCCCCGCCTCGCGCTGGGCCGCCGTCGCCTGCCCCGACCTCGACGGCGACGGCCGCCACGAGGCGGTCGGCGTCCGCGATCACGACGGCGCCGCCAACGTCTGGACGCTCGACGGCGCCGCGTTGCGGGGCGCGCGCCACGTCCTCTTCGGCGCCACCCACGCCTGGGGCCCGCTCACCGCCGCCGACGGCCTGCTCTTCGGCGCGAGCAACCGCACCGGGCACCTGCTCGTCTGGGGTCGCTGATCAGGGCAGGAGCGTGGCGACGCGCCAGCGGACGTCGAGCGCCGGCAGCTCGACCTCTTCGTCCTCGCGCAGCAGCCGGACGAGTGCGTAGCGACCCTCGTCCGCCAGCGGCGCCGCGTAGACCTCGAGGCGCCGGTTCGGGAGGTCGAGCAGCCAGTACACCGGCACCCCGGCGCGCGCGTAGACCGCCGCCTTCTCGTGGTCCTCGGCATGGGAGGTGTGGGCGACCTCGACGACGAGCACCGCCTCGTCGCCGCGGGGGTGCCGCGAGAGGAAGTCGCGCTGCGTCCCGCGGAAGACGGCGATGTCCGGCTCGGGGAGGCCGCGCGGCCCCGCCACCATCGGCTTCGCTTCGCGCACGGCGAACGCGCCACGGTACGCGTCGCGGACGGCGTCGTGCAGAAGACTGGTGACGCTGGCGTGGGGTGGTCCCTGCGGGCTCACGACGACAAGCTCTCCTTCGAGGAGCTCGAGCGGCTCATCTTCGCGGATGATCCCGGCCTCGACCATCCGCTCCACCTCGTCCACGGTGAAACGCCGAACCTCGCGCTCGGCTCGGACCGACATCGCGACACCTCCGCTGCCAGGATAGCACGCGGCCGTACGCGGCCAGTGGGGGTCAAGGCAGCGCGATCTCGACGAACAGCGGGAAGTGGTCCGAGCCGATCGCGGGGCCGCGCTCGAAGCGCAGCGGGACGAGCTCCGGGGTGAGCAGGACGTGGTCGATCGGGATGCCCGGGACGGGCAGGTTCGCCGGCCACGTCGGCACGACGCCGAAGCCGCGGCGCGCGTCCAGCAGGCCGGCGCGGGCGACGAGGCGGCGGAACGGCGCCGACCACGGCGTCGCGTTCAGATCGCCCATCACCACCGCCGAGCGCCCCCACGCCGGGCGCGCCGCCGCCAGCGCGTCGAGGTGCGCGTCGCGCGCGGCGGCCGTCTCGCGCGACATCGGCGGGATGGGGTGCGTGACGACGACGGTGAGCGGTCCGGCGGCGGACTCGAGGCGCGCGACGACGGTCGGCTCGCCGATCGGACCGAAGCGCTCGATGCGTCCCGTCATCGGGACGCGCGAGAACAGCGCGACGCCGAAGTTGTCCGGGCGCGGCTCCGCGACGGGCTCCGGCCAGCCGGCGAACAGCGGCGCCAGGTCGCGCAGCCAGCGGTCGCTCACCTCGACGAGGCCGACGACGTCCGGGTCGCGCGCGCGGATGAACGCGGCGAGGCCCGCGGCGTCCGTGTTCTCCGTCAGCACGTTCGCGACGACGATCTTCAGCGTGCGCGCGCCGGCGGGCGCCTCGCGCCGCCCCGCGAACAGCGGCGCGACGACCGCCGCGTTCGCGACGGCGAGCGCGAACGCCGTCGCCGCCAGGCGCTTGCGGCCGGCGAGCATCGCGAGCAGCGTCGCGACCGCCAGCGTCGCCGCTGCGTGGACGCGGAAATGGCTCCAGAGATCGAGCAGCCAGTGCAGCTCGCCGAGGAAGCCGGCGGCGGTCACCGCGCCGGCGCCGAGCGTGAGCACGAACGCGAGCGCGCCGAGCGACGCCGAGTACGTCCCGGGCGCGCCGACCGCCTGCCGCCGAAGCCACTGCGTGCCGATGGGATGCACGCGCTCAGGGGGCGTCGGCGAGCACCGCCCCGTCGCGCGCGGTCAGCGCGAGGCGGCGCGCGGCCTCACCGCGCACGAGGCGGCGCGACAGCGGCACGAGGACGTGCTGCTCGATGGCGCGCTTCATGGGGCGGGCGCCGTAGCGCGGGTCGTGGCCGTGGGACAGGAGCAGGTCGAGGACGCTGTCGTCGTAGGTGACGGCGAGGCCGCGGCGGGCGAAGCCTTCGCGGCCGAGCGCGTCGTCGAGCATGCGGCGGGCGATGTCGCGCAGGGCCTTGCGGTCGAGCGGGCGGAAGGGCACGAGGAAGTCGATGCGGTTGACGAGCTCGGGGCGGAAGAAGGCGCGCGCCGCCTGGCGGTAGTGGTCGGCGGCGGGCACGTCGGGGCCGCGCACGAGGCCGGGGCGGCGGTCGGCGCCGGCGCCGAGGTTGCTGGTCATGACGACGATGGCATGGCGGAAGCGCACGGTGCGCCCGGTGGCATCGGTGAGGCGGCCCTCGCCGAGCACCTGCAGCAGCACGTCGAACACTTCGGGATCGGCCTTCTCGATCTCGTCGAGCAGCAGCACGCAGAACGGCTGCTCGCGCACGCGCCGCGTGAGGTCGCCCTCGCCGCGGGGGCCGTCGACCAGGCGCGTGGCGCTGCCGGGGTAGCCGTACTCGCTCATGTCGAAGCGCACGAGCCGATCGCGGTCGCCGAACAGATGCTCGGCGAGCGTGAGCGCCGACTCGGTCTTGCCGACGCCGGTGGGTCCCATGAAGAGGAACGAGCCGAGGGGGCGGTCCGGGTCGTTGAGGCCGGACTTCAGCAGCAGCACGAGGTCGGCGAGCCGCTCGGTGGCATCCGGCTGGCCGATGAGGCGGGCCTCGAACCAGGCGCGCACGGCGTCGGGGTCGAGGCGCTCCTCGGGGTCGACCAGCACGCGCGAGAAGCCGCTCGCGCGCGAGAACGCCGTCACGGCGTCGGCCGGGTGCAGCGTGCGGCGGCCGCCGGGCAGGCGCGCCATCTGTTCGATGAGGGCGAGGCCGGCGCCGGGCAGCGCGTCGGCGTCGCCGAACCGCGCGATGAGATCCAGCGCGCGCGACAGCGCCGGCGGCGTGAACTGCACCTTGTTGGGCTTCTCGAGCGCGGCGGCAGAGAGGGCGAGCACCTCGTAGGCCCGCTCCGCGTCCAAGGGCGGCACCGGCAGGCGGCGGAGGGCGCGCACGAACGCCGGCGCCTTCTGCTCGGCGAGCAGCAGCGCGTCGGGCGTGGCCTCGGCGACGACCGTCAGCTCGCCGCTCGCGACGGGCGGCAGGAGCATCTGCGCCACGCCCAGGCCGTCCTCGCCGTGGCCGGCGCTCACGAGCTCGAGCAGGTGGTCGACGAAGAGGATGCCTCGCTCGCGGCGGATCTCTTCGATCACGGCGAGGCACCGCGCCTGCCACTGTCCCAGGTACTTCATGCCGGCGATGATGCGACCGCCGGTCACGTGCCACAGCGGGGCGTCCTCGAGCGCCCCGGGCACGAGGCCACGCGCGACCCGGTGCGCGAGCTCGTGCACGAGCGCGGTCTTGCCGACGCCGGAGGCGCCGACGAGCAGCGCGCTGCCCCCGGCGAGGATGCTGGCGAGCTGGCGCAGCTCGGCGTCGCGGAAGTGCGCGCGCGGCAGGCGGCCGTCGCGGGCGGCGGCGACGAGGTTCGTGCCCACCGTGGCCAGCGGGGTGGCGTCCGGCGGCTCGAGGTCGAGGTGCGTGTCGCGCTCGCGGCGCTTGCGCGAGACGCGGGACTGTCCGCGCGACCACGTGACGTCGAGCGGCTCGACGCGCTCGCCCCGCTCGTGAAGGTAGCCGAGCAGCGTCTCCACGGACGCGAGGTGGAAGCGCCCGCGCAGCACCTCCTCGGCCCAGGGCTCGACGTTGTCCTCGCCGAGGATGCGGAAGGTCTCGCCGATGCGCGGGATGCGCACCTCGAACAGATCGTCCGTCTCGGACAGCGGCCGCCAGAGCAGGGTGAAGCGCATCGGCACGTGGATCAGCCGGTCGTGCTGCACCGCCTTCAGGTCGAGCGTCAGCGTGCGCCGCCGGAGCTCCGGGAAGAAGTGCTCGCCCGGCGCGATGGCGCCCGCGGCCAGCTCGTCGGCCAGCACCGCGGCCAGCTCTTCGCGCAGCGGGCCGATCGACGGGCCGAACGCGGCGTAGTCGGGGTGCGTGAGCACCGACGCGGTGAGCCAGTCGTTGGCATGCTGGCGCACGAACAGATGGAAGCGCTCGATCACGTCAGCCTCCCACCAGGCGCGCCAGCAGCGCCTCGGCCGCGACGTCCGCCAGGGACTCGCTGCCCGCGTAGCGGCGGCGGACGAGCAGCGCGGGCAAGGGATCGGCACACGGCGCGCCCGCGCGGCGCGCCTCGCGGAAGTCGGCCAGCTCGCGGTCGAGCCCGGTCAGTCGTGCCGGCGCGTCACCGACCGTCTCGGCGCGCACCAGATCGAGCACCAGGTCCGGTCCCGCGTGCCGGGACTGCAGGTGGTAGCCGACCTCGGCCTCGACCAGTCGGCGCACGCCGTGGCCGCGCACCTCGACGGCGCAGGCCTCCCAGGCGGCCACCTCCGGCGGCTTGCCGAACCGCGAGCGGTCTTGCAGCTCGGGATCGCCGGCCACCAGGGCATCCGCGGGTTCATCCGGGCCGACCTGCCATTCGCCGGCGATGCGGACCCACAGCGTCACGTGCCCCCAGGGGTGCCACGTGGAGGCCATGGCGCTCATCAGGCGGCGCGCGAGGGCGCGGGATCCGGCGCCTTCGGTCACCGGCAGCAGCCGCAGCACGACCGCCTCGACCGGCTCGACGAGCACCAGGAGGAGGCGGCGCACCCACGCGACGCGATGTTCCAGCGACGCCAGGGCGGCCGCCGCCTGCGGCAGCTGCGCCTCGCGGTCGGCGGTCGCGATCATCGACTGCACCACGAGCTGCGGCCGTTGCCGGCGCGCGTCCTCGTTGCGGATGTATCGGCCGTCGAAAGGCACGAGCTCGGTCTGTTCGACCACCTCGTAGGGCAACAGCCAGGTCTCGTAGAGATCGTCCAGATCCTCGAACAGACCGGCGACGCCGTCGATCGCCTCCCCGGTCACACCGAGCCGGTCGAGACCGTCGGGCGCCAGGGCGCCGGCGTTGAAGCGTTCGAGCAGCGCCGCGTGCTCCTCGCGCAGCGCGGCCAGCGTGGGGTGGGACGCCAGCGCCGTCGCCACGGCCCGCGCCGCGTGGTAGCCGGCCAGGAACGTCGCCCAGTCCGCGGCCGGCGGTGGCAGGCCCGGCTCGGCGGGCGCGTCCTCGAGCGCCTCGAGGCGCATGCCCACGTCGTCCCCGCTGCGATACAGCTCCACCCGCGTGGTGCGATCCACCGGCTGCGACACGAGCTGCCGCGCGAGCGGCACGGTGAGGCGCTGCTCCAGCGCGCGCCGCAGCGAGCGCGCTCCGTAGCGCGCATCGAAGCCCTGCGCCACGAGCAGGTCGGGCAGCGCCGGCTCGACCTCGACGAGCACGCCGCTGCGCCGCAGCCCGCGCCGGCCGAGCAGGCCCTCCAGCGTGCGCGCGACGAGCGGCGCGAGGTCCTCGCGGCCGAGGCTGCGAAAGGCCACGATCCGGTCGATTCGATTGAAGAATTCGGGGCGGAAGAAGGCCTCGGCGGCCTTGCGGTAGTGCTGACCCTCGGCGGCCTCCGACGTCCCCATGAAGCCCAGCCCGTGCTGCGCGTCGCGCACGCCGAGGTTGCTCGTCATCACCAGGATCGTGTTGCAGAAGTCGGTGGTGCGCCCGGCGGCGTTGGTCAGCCGGCCCTCGCCGAGCACCTGCAGCAGCGCGTCGAAGACACGCGGGTGGCCCTTCTCGATCTCGTCGAAGAGCACGACCGAGAACGGGTGCTGCTGCACGCGGCGCGTGAGCTCGCCCTCCGGCTGCAGCCGATCGCCGAACAGACGCGCCGCCGACCAGGGATCGCGAAGCTCGCTCATGTCGAAGCGCACGAGCCGGTCGGCGTGGCCGAACAGATACTCGGCGAGCGCCTTGGCGGTCTCGGTCTTGCCGACGCCGGTCGGTCCCACGAAGAGCATCGTCGCCAGGGGCTTCTCCGGGTCGTTGAGGCCCTGCTGGAGCGTGCAGACGACCTCGGCCGCCGCCTGGCTGGCGAGCGGCTGGCCGATGATGCGGCGCGCGAAGTGGGCGGCGACCTCCTCCCAGGGGCGCGCCTGCTTCTCCCAGAGCACGAAGGCAGGCAGCCCCGTCTGTCTCCCGAAGTGATCGACGAGGTGGTCGCGGGCGACGCGCCGCCGGCCGAACGCGTCGTGCTCGACCTTCTGGTGGTCGTCGACGAGGCCGCGCAGCAGCGTGACCGCCTTGCCCGGGTGCGGCTGGCGCGGCAGGAACCGGCGGGTGAGCGCGAGCACGCCCTCGAGCACCTCCGGCTCGACGACCACCGGCTCGCGCGCCTCGAGGGCCCGCGTCGTCTGCACGAGCACCTGCAGCGTGTGTCGCTCGTCGAGCGCCGGCACCGGCACGACCTGGAAGCGCGCGAAGAAGCCGGGCGCCTCGGCGCGGGTGGCTTCCAGGCGCTCGGCCGTGCACTCGCCGAGGATGCGCAGCGCCCCGCGGCGCAGATGCGGCTCGAGGAAGAGCGCGACGTTGGCGTCCGAGTGCGCCGAGCGGCCGGTGTAGACGAGCGATGGCAGGTCGGGCACGTAGACGACGTCGTTGCGCTGCTCGAGCTCCTCGACCATCTGATGGCAGCGTTGCTCCCAGGCGCCGACGTACATCATGCCGGCGATGAAGCGGTTGCTCTCGACCGACCACACGTCGGTGCGCTCGTGCAGCGGCAGGCCCTCGGCGGCCATGCGCCGCACGACCTCGTGCACGATGGCGGTCTTGCCCACGCCCGGCGGGCCGACGAGCAGCACCGCCGCCCCGGGGCGCCGGATCTGACGCAGCACCTGCTCGACGATGGCATCCCGGCCGTGGGCCTGCGGGAGCCGACCGTCGAGCGCCTGGTGCGTGAGGTCGGCGCCCACCTCGCGCAGCGTGCGCGGCATCACGAGCTCGCGCTTGCGCGGCTTCTTCGGCTCGTCGGGCCGCGAAACCTTCTTCTTCTCGCGGCGCTTCTTCGCCGGGCGGCTCGGCAGCACCGTGGGCAGCTCGGCGTCGACCTCGAGCACGTCGAGGTAGTCGTCCTTGCGGCAGACGGCGGCGTCGAGGACCGCGCGCGGGACGCCCTTCGCGAGCTCCTCGACGAAGCCGGTCAGGCCCGCCGTCAGCTCGGCGCCGGAGGCCACCGCGAAGGCCGCCGTCGACAGGCGCGGCACGAACACCTCGTCGAAGTCCTCGTCGCGCCAGCGCGTGACCACCACCGCCAGCCGGCCCGTCCACGTCGGCTTCTTCTTGTCGGGGCCGGGCAGCTCGACGGTGACGCTCACGCGCCGCAGCTCCAGGTCGGGGCACACGCGCAGGCGCTCGAGGCCGCGCGGCGAGGCCTGCGGCAGCGTCTCCATCAGGTGCAGCGCCACGTCGTCGAGCAGCTCCGACAGGCTCGTGCCGTGGAAGCTGCGCAGCGACCAGCCCGGCAGCGTCACGTCGTGCACGCCGCGCTCGTTCACCGACACCATCACCGGGACGCGCAGGATCATGCCGGCCCCCGCGCGGTGAAGAGGGCGTGCATCTCCCCGAAGACCGCCGCGTAGAACCCCTGCTGCATGAAGCGCTCGTAGAGGCGGTGCACCCGCGGCTCCAGCGGCAGCGATTGACTCAGCTCGAGGTCCTCGACGGTGTGTCTCCCATGGTGGATGACGCGCCGCCGCTTCAGGTCCCAGGCGCGCATGACATCGAGCGGGTGGGTGGGCTCCGGGTCGTCGGCGAAGCGGACCTTCACGTCGTCGCTGCCCGCGTTGACGACGAGGTGCACGCCGGTCTCGCGGGACAACAGCGCGGCCGCGTGCGGCCCCGTGAAGCGCAGCGCGCGCGGCTGCCCGGGGGCCTCGTCGGTCAGCGCCCGCAGCAGCCGCTCCTGCTGCTTCATCGGGTTGTCGGACGCGGCGTCGATCCCGCCGCGCACGTACCAGAGCCACGCCTCCGGGTCCTTGCTGCGGCGAGGGCGCCCGCGGCGTGCCGCTTCTTCGTTGCGCGGCTTGCGCGTCTCGGCGGCGCGCTCGTCGGCGAACCAGCCGGCCACCGCCCACTGCCGCTCGACGGCGAGCCGCAGATAGAGGTCGACCATCGCCCGCAGCGCGGCCCCGGGCCCCTCGAGGTAGAGCATCGCGGCGTCGGGGCGCCGGAACCGGCGACCATAGAGGTCGAGCTCGAGGCCGCGGAGCGTCTCGGTCACCGCGGCCAGCTCCTGCTCGAGCAGCGGGAGGGGGTCGTCCTTGCCTTCGTACCACGCCTCGTACGCCATGTCCTCGAGGGAGCCGACCCGCGTCCACAGCGCCTCGAAGGCATGGTGCAGCTGCCGGCCGGGCTCGGCGCGACGCATGCGGGCGTCGGCGGCGGCGGCGTCGTCCCAGAAGCCGCGCGTCTGCGTCAGGCGGTCGAGCAGGCGCAGGCCGTGGGCGAGGTCGGTGTAGGGCTGCGAGGCGCGCCACTGCTGGAGCTGCTGGCGCACGCGGCCCACCTCGGCCAGCTGCCGGCGCAGCTTCTCGCGGCCGGCCGCCCTGCCGGCGCGCGCGTCCCGTCCGACGAACCGCAGCGCGTCGTCCGCCGTCTCCACGCGCACCGCCGGCGTCGCCTCGGCGCCCGACAGATACCGCGCCAGCGGCGCCGCGAGCCGCGCCTCGATGACGCGCTTCAGCGGCCGCGCGCCGTAGCGCGGGTCCACGCCACGCTCGGCCAGCCAGTCGGGCAGTCCCTCTTCGAGGCTCACGTCGAGGCCGCGCTGGCGGATGCCTTCACGCCCGAGGAAGGCATCGAGCTCGCGCGTGGTGATGCGATCGATGGCCTGCCGCTCGAGGGGCATGAACGGCACGACGTGGTCGATGCGGTTGAACAGCTCGGGCCGGAAGAAGCGGCGCGCCTCGCCGACGAAGTGCTCGGTGAGCGAGCCGGGCGCCTCGCCGCCGAAGCCGGGGCTGCGCCGGAACGTCTCCACGCCGAGGTTCGAGGTCATCAGGACCACGGTGTTGCGGAAGTCCGCGGTGCGGCCGGCCTGGTCGGTCAACCGCGCCTCGCCGAGCACCTGCAGCAGCACGTCGAAGAGCGCCGGGTGCGCCTTCTCGATCTCGTCGAGCAGCAGCACCGCGAAGGGCGAGCGGCGCACCTGGGCGATCAGCGAGCCGGGCTGGCCGGCGTCCCCGAGGAAGCGGTGCACGCTGTCGGCGGTCACGAACTCGCCCATGTCGAAGCGCAACAGATGCTCGCGCCCGCGGCCGAAGAGCAGCTCGGCGAGCGCCTTGGCCATCTCGGTCTTGCCGACGCCGGTGGGGCCGACGAAGAGGAACGAGCCGAGCGGGCGTCGCACGTCGGAGAGGCCGGCCTTCACGAGCGCCACGAGGTCGGTCATGCGGCGGACGGCCTCGTCCTGACCGATGAGGCGGCCGCGGAAGTGAGCGTGCAGGGCGTCGGGGTCGAGCGGCAGGTCGTCGCGCACCAGGAACGCGGGCATGCCGGTCTCGGCGCAGAAGCGGTCGACGACGGCGCCGCGGTCGAGCGCGACGGTGCGGCCCTCGGCGCGCAGCGCGGCCTCGTCGACGACGCGTCGCAGGAAGTGGGCGGCGTGGCCGAGGCGGCTCTGGTCGCCGCGGAAGCGCTCGGCCAGATCCTCCACCGCGCGCAGGCCGTCGGGGCGCAGCTCGACGCCGGTGTCCTCGCGCAGCTGGCGGGCGACGGCGGCCAGGATGTCGTGCGCCTCGGCCGGGGGCGGCTCCTCGAGACGGTACGGCACGAACAGGCGCGCGAAGCCCGCCTCGCGCAGCTCCACCTGCGCCCACGCGCGCGGCGTGCACTCGGCGATGACCGTGAGCTCGCGGCCCGAGAGGTACGGCTTGAGCACCTGCGCCACGTTCTGGTCCGAGTGCTCGGACTTGCCGGCGTCGAGCAGGGCCAGCGGATTGCCGAGGTACCAGATGGCTTCGGCGTCGATGGCTTCGCGGGCGATGTCGAGGCATTGTCGCTGCCATTCGCCGAAGCCACCGTCGCCGGCCACGAGGCGGTTGGCATCGGCGAACCACACCGGGCGGTCCTTCAGGTGCTCGTCGGCGCGCAGGCGATGGACGAGCTCGTCGAGCAGCGCCGTCTTGCCCACGCCGGACTCGCCGATGATCACCAGCGCCAGGCCGCCCGGGGCGCGCAGCCGGGCGATGAGATCGGCCAGCGGCGCGTCGCGGCCGAAGGCATGGTCGAGGTCGTGCGCCGCCGCCTGCTTCGAGAGGTTCACGCCGACGCGCCCGAGCGTCGGCGTCGGCGGGCGCTTCTTCTTCTTCGGCGCCTCGTCCTCGGGCGGCTCGTCGTCCTTCGGCGCCGGCTCGGGCAGCATGTCGGCGCCGAGGCGCTTGCCGGTGAAACGCTCGGCCGGCGCCGGGTCGGCCTCGATCTCGAGCGTCTCGATCCACTCGCGGCGCTCGACGCGGCGCGCCAGCCGCTCGGCGGGGCCGAGGCGCTCGAAGTGCTTCCGCAGGAAGGCGATCACGGCCTCCGCGGGCGGCTCGCCGACCGGGATCCAGTGTCGGACGTCCCATCGCGGCAGCCACAGGCGCTGCCACTGCCGGTCGCGGGCGACGAGCACCGAGACCGGCGCGGGCAGCGCCTCCTCGCGCCCCTCCACCGGCAGCGTGCCGGGCACCTCGACCGTCTCCAGCGCGAGCCCCGCCGGCGCGGCGTAGCGCCCGAGCAGCCGCGGGTGCGTGCGCTCGACGCGGTCACAGAGCGCGAGCGCCAGCTCCTCGCGGCCCTTCTCCAGGTCGGGCGTGTGCAGGCAGAGCGCGGGCTCGCCGACGACCTCCATCGTGAAGAGGCCGCCGTGGTGCGCGCGCACGAAGACCTGGACGGTGAGGCGCATCGGCGCAGGATAGGCACGATCCGCGGCAGCGCGCGAACCGATCGTCCGCCGGGCGGGTCCGTCAGGGCGCCCGCGGCGGCGTGAGCGGCGGCGGCGTGTCGGGCGCGCCGGCGGCGCGGCGGCGGAACAGCGCGACGCGCGCCAGCAGCAGCGTCGTGACGGGGACCGTGACGCCGAGCGCGGCGATGACCAGCAGCGGGTGCAGCGCGAGACGCCCCTCGAGCAGCGAGAAGTACAGCGCGCCGGCGAAGCTCACGCACCAGCTGCCGACGGTGTACGCGAGCGCCGGGGGGTGCATGCGCAGGAAGAAGTCGGGCAGGCGCGCGAACCCGAGCGCCGACACGAGGACGAAGAGCCCGCTCGACACGAGCAGCACGGCGACCGCCACCTCGGCCCAGAGGCTCATTCGATCACCTCGCCGCGCAGGATGAACTTCGCCATCGCCGAAGAGCTCACGAAGCTGAAGAGCGCGATCAGCAGGGCGGCCTCGAAGTACACGTCGCTCTGGTGGCGGATGCCGAGGACCAGCATGACGAGCATCGCGTGGAAGTAGAGCAGGTCGAGCGCGAACACGCGGTCCTGGGCGCGGGGTCCCCGGACGAGCCGCACGAGCACCAAGACCGACGCGACGGCATAGCAGCCGAGCGTGAAGACGATGGCGCCGGACAGCAGCGGGCTCACTCGAAGATCTCCATGAGCGGCCTCTCGTAGCGCGCCTTGAAGCGCTCTATGAAGGCGCGCTCCTCGTCGACGTCCCACACGTGCAGCAAGAGGGCGCTGCGGTCGATCGCCAGCTCCGACCAGACCGTGCCCGGGACGATCGTCGTCACCATCGACAGCACCGCCAGGCCGAACGGGTCGCGCAGGTCGAGCGGCACCACGACGAACCTCGACTGCGGGCGACGCCAACGCCACACGAGGACGCCCCTCCCCACCTCGAGGTTCGAGCGCACCACGTCGCCGCCGACCCGCAGGACGTAGCGCACGACCACCAGCGGGCGCCGCGCGACCACCTTCAGGCGCAGGTTCGCGGTGAGGTGCGGCACGGCGAGCGCGATCGCCAGCCCCACGAGCAGGTGGCCGAGGCTCGCGGAGCGCGCCAGCACGAGCCACAGGCCAAGCAGCGCCGCCGAGAGCAGCGGGGCGGGCGCCAGCTTCGCGAGGGCGGTCACGGCGCGCCCTCCGGCCCGGGGCGCGTCGGTCCCGGGCGGGGTTTCGTCGTCAGCACCGCTTCGATGTAGGCCCCCGGCGCGTGCAGCCCCGAGGCGGTGGCGCCCGTGAAGCGCAGGACGGGCTCGGCGTACACCGTGAGCAGCACGCAGGCGCCGAGGAGCGCGACGACCGGGACCGCCTCGACGAGCTTCACGTCGGGCGGGAGGCGGTTGCCCGTCGACCAGAAGTGCCGGATGCCCGCCCTCGAGAGGGAGAGCGTGGCGACGAAGCCCGAGAGGAGCAGCAGCGCGAGGATCCACCAGGCGCCGGCGGTGGGCGCCTCGGCCTGCAGGACGGCGCTCAGCAGCGCGACCTTCGCGAGGAAGCCCGCGAGCGGCGGCAGGCCGGCGACGATCAGCGCCGCGCACACGAAGGCCAGCCCCAGCAGCGCGATCGAGACGGGGAAGGCGCGGCCGACGAGCGGCACCTCCTCGTCGTCGAGGTTGGTGTCCTCGCCGGGCTCGACGTCGGACAGCCGCCCCTGGCCGTCGACGCCCATGCGTCCGACGAGCTCGACGAGCAGGAAGAGCGCGCTCACCGCGAGCGTCGCGCTCACCAGATAGAAGAGCGCCGCCGACGTGACGGCGGCGGTCCCCATCCCGAGCGCCGAGAGCAGCGTGCCCGAGGACACCACGATCGAGAAGGCGGCGATGCGGCCGAGGCTCAGCGAGGACAAGAGGCCGAGGGCGCCGAACACGACGGTCGCGAGGCCGCCGCAGAGCAGGACGGGGCCGCCGAAGTCGTCGGAGGGGCCGCCGTGCGAGAAGAACAGCGTCCACAGGCGCACCAGCACATAGACGCCCACCTTCGTCATCAGCGCGAAGAGCGCCGCGATCGGGGCGCTCGCCGCCGTGTAGGCGGGCACGAGCCAGGCGTTGAGCGGCCAGGTCGCCGCCTTCACGAGGAACGCCACCGCGAGGATGGCCATGCCCGCGTGCAGGAGCCCGCGGTCGTCGGCGGGCACGGACGGGAGCTTCGCGGCGATGTCGGCCATCGTGAGCGTGCCCATGACGCCGTAGATCGTCGCGAGCCCGACCAGGAACAGCGACGACGCGAGCAGGTTCACCGCGATGTAGTGCAGACCCGACGCCACCCGCGGTCCGCCGGACCCGTGGAGCTGCAGGCCGTACGAGGCGGCGAGCATCACCTCGAAGAACACGAAGAGGTTGAACAGATCTCCGGTGAGGAACGCGCCGTTGAGCCCCATCAGCTGGATCTGGAAGAGCGGGTGGAAGTACACGCCCGCGCGGTGCCAGCCGGCCTCGGCGTAGAGGGCGACGCCGAAGCCGACGACGCCCACGAGCGCCAGCATGAGCGCCGTGAGCCGGTCGGCGACGAGCACGACGCCGAACGGCGCCTCCCAGTTCGAGCCGAGGTACACGCCGATCGCGCCCGGCACGCCGCCCGCGTCGATGCGCCACAACAGGGTCGCCGCCACGGCGAGGCCGGCCAGCGTCGCACCGACGTTGAGGAGCGTCCGGGCGCGCCGCCGCTTCTCGCCGAGCAGCACGAGCAGCGCCGCCGTCACGAGCGGCAGGACGACGGGCACGGCGACGAGGTGCCCCAGGCTCACGGCTCCCCCCTCGGCCCGTCGACGTGGTCCGTGCCGGCGAGGCCGCGCGAGGCCAGCAACACGACGAGGAAGAGCGCCGTCGTCGCGAAGCCGATGACGATTGCCGTCAGGACGAGCGACTGCGGCATGGGGTCGGTGTAGTGGCCGAGATCGGTGGGCACGCCGGGTCGCACGATCGGCGGGCGGTCGAGGAAGAGGCTGCCGACGCTGAAGATGAAGAGGTTCACCGCGTACGACAGCAGCGCCAGGCCCATGATCACCTGGAAGGTGCGCGGGCGCAGGACGAGCCAGACCGCCGCGCCGCCGAGGACGCCGATGACGAGCGCGAGCAGGGCCTCCATCTAGGACGCCTCCGTGCGCTTGTTCGGGGCGGGCGGCCGGTGCGCGCGGATCGACTGGTGCGCGAGCGCGGTGAGGATGAGGAGCGTCGCCCCCACGACCACCGCGAAGACGCCGAGGTCGAAGAACATGGCGCTCGGCAGGTGCACCTCGCCGACGAGCGGCAGCGTGAAGTGGGCGGTGTGGGACGTCAGGAAGGGATAGCCGACCGCGACCGCCCCGAGGCCGGTCGTCGCCGCGAGCAGCAGCCCGACGGCGATCCAGCGCGGCGGCAACAGGTGCGCGCGCCCCTCCGCCCAGCGCGTCCCGGAGAAGACGTACTGCGTGAGGTACGCGATCGCGACCACCAGGCCCGCCACGAAGCCGCCGCCCGGCTCGTTGTGCCCGCGCAGCAGGAAGTGCGCGGCGACCACGAACGAGAACGGCAGCAGGAGGCGCGCGATGGTCGCCGGCACCATCATGTAGCCGCCGGCCCGCTCGCCGGTGGCCCGCGGCTTGACGAGGTCGGTCACGACGTCCGACGGCAGCACCCGCTGCTGTTGCGGCCGTCCGATGCTCTCGGCGGGGGGCCGGAAGCGGCGCAGGAGCGCGTAGACGGTGAGCGCGACGGCGCCGAGGACGGTGATCTCGCCGATGGTGTCGAACGCGCGGAAGTCGACGAGCATCACGTTGACCACGTTCGTCCCGCCGCCCTCGGGCAGCGCGCGGTCGAGGAAGAACGGCGAGATGCTCTGCGGCGCGGGCCGGGTCAGCAGCGCATAGGAGAGCGCCGCGAGACCGGCGCCGGCGCCGACGGCGAGCAGCAGGTCGCGGCCGCGCCGGACGCGGTCGCGCATCGTCGTCCGCCGCGACGGGTCGTGCAGTCGCATCGGCAGCCAGCGCAGCCCGAGCAGGAACAGGATGGTCGTGACGACCTCGACGACGAGCTGCGTCAGCGCCAGGTCGGGCGCCGAGAACCACAGGAACGTCAGCGCGGTGACGAGGCCGGCGCCGCCCATCAGCGTGGTCGCGACGAGGCGGTGGAACTTCGCCATGACCGCGGCGCCGACCGCGCACACCATGCCGATGACCCACAGCAGCACGAACTCGTGGGACGCCGGCAGGCGCTCCCGGTCGCCCCAGACGAGCGGGACGCCGCGGGCCGCGAGCAGCGCGAGCAGGATCGCCACTCCGATGATGGTGAACATCTGCGCCTGCAGCCGCCGGGAGCTGACGAGGCGCAGGGCCCGGCGGGCGAGGCGCGTGGCCGTCACGAGCCCGCTCTCGAACAGCCGCCGGCCGTTGAAGCGCTCGAAGAACGGCGTCTCGTTGAGGCGGCCGCTGCGCTGGTGGCTGCGCAGCCAGAGGTAGCCGACGACGCCGCCGACGATGGCGAGCAGGCTCATGACGAGCGGCGCGCCGAAACCGTGCCAGACGGCGAGGTGGTACTCGGGCAGGTCGCCGCCGACGACGGGGCGCGCCGCCGCCGCGAGCAACGGCCCGATCGAGATCGAAGGCGCGACGCCGACGACGAGGCACGCGACGACGAGCAGCTCGACGGGCTTGAGCATCCACCCGGGCGGCTCCTCGGGGTGCCGGGGCAGGTCGGTCGACGGCTCGCCGAAGAAGATCTCGTAGCCGAAGCGCAGCGAGTACACGACGGCGAAGACCCCGGCGAGGGTGGCGAGCAGCGGCAGTCCCACCTCGACCGTCGGGTGCGCCGTCAGGAAGACGGCCTCGGCGAAGAACATCTCCTTCGAGAGGAAGCCGTTGAGGAGCGGGACGCCGGCCATCGCGCCGCTCGCCACGAGCGCCAGCGTCCCCGTGCGCGGCATCGACCGCATCAGGCCGTTGAGCCGGCGGATGTCGCGCGTGCCCGTCTCGTGGTCGACGATGCCCGCCGCCATGAACAGCGAGGCCTTGAACGTCGCGTGGTTCATGATGTGAAAGACACCCGCGACCGCCGCGAGCGGGCTGTTGAGCCCGAAGAGCAGCGTGATCAGCCCGAGGTGGCTGATCGTCGAGAACGCGAGGACCCGCTTGAGATCGTTCTGGAACATGGCGATGAAGGCGCCGAGCAGGAGCGTCGAGGCCCCCGCGCCGCACAGTAGCCAGAACCACCACTCCGTGCCCGAGAGCACCGGCCAGAGTCGCGCGAGCAGGAAGACGCCGGCCTTCACCATCGTCGCCGAGTGCAGATAGGCGGACACCGGCGTCGGCGCCGCCATCGCCCGCGGCAGCCAGAAGTGGAACGGGAACTGGGCGCTCTTCGTCAGCGCGCCGACGACGACGAGCACGAGCGCCACCGGATAGAGCGCGTGGCTGCGGATGAGGGCGCCGGAGCCGAGGACGACGTCGAGGTCGTAGCTGCCGACGATGTGGCCGAGGACGAGGACGCCGCCGAGCAGCGCGAGCCCGCCCGCGCCGGTCACCGTCAGCGCCATGCGCGCGCCGCGGCGCGCGTCCACGTGGTGGTGCCAATAGCCGATGAGCAGGAACGAGACGACGCTCGTCAGCTCCCAGAAGACGACGAGCTGCACCAGGTTGCCCGAGAAGACGACGCCGAGCATCGCCCCCATGAAGGCGAGGAAGAACGCGTAGAAGCGGGCCACCGGGTCGTCGGGCGACATGTAGTAGCGCGCGTAGAGACAGACGAGCGCCCCGATGACGGTGACGAGCAGGGCGAACATCCACGCGAAGCCGTCGACGCGCAGGGTCAGGTCGAGGCCGAGCGAAGGCACCCACGACACCGTCTCGCGGATCACGCCGCCGTCGCGGATCTGCGGATAGAGGCTGACGACCCGGGCCGCGGCGACGGCCGCGACGAGCCCCGCGCAGGCCGCGAGCGCGGTGCGGGCGCGCGTCGGCAGCACCGCGGTGAGCAGGCTGCCGGCGAACGGGAGGAGCAGCAGCGCGAAGAGCGACATGACGGGGCGAACGCCTCCGAATCCGCCCGAAATGCCCGGGCGCAGCGTCTCACGACCTGCGCCGCGACCCTACCCGCAAGCCCCCGCGTGGTCCAGGGCGACGCCCGCGGCGCGCCGCAGGCAGTCATTGCGGTAGGTCAGGCCGTCACAGCCGCACACCGGCGCGTAGTGGGCCGTGCAGAGGATCTCGCGCTCGGCCACGCAGACGCCCGCCACGTCGGCGATGAAGCAGCCGACATTGCGGCTGTAGTCGCAGGCGAGGCCCGGCGCGCAGACGAGGGCGGCGATGCCACCGCACGTCGCCCCCTCGCCGCCGCCGCAAGCCCCCGCGTCGACGCCGGCGGCCGCCGCCGCGCAGTCGCTGTCGTACGACCGGCCGTCGCAGCCGCAGACCGGCGCATTCGACGCATCGCAGAGCTCGGGGCGCGGACGGCAGACGCCGGGCACGCCGGCGGCGCCGCAGGCCGCGTCGTCGAAGTCGCAGTACTCGCCCTCGGGGCACGGCGCGAGGCCACGGATGCCGCAGGTCACCGGGCCGGCGCAGGCCCCGCCGACGCAGCGCGCCTCGAGCCCGTAGCGCGCGTTGTCGGGCCGGCGGAGCGCCGCGAACTGCCAGGTCGTCGCGAGGACGAAGTACGTCCCGCCGTCCACCGACGCGTCGAGGCATGCGTCACTGTTGCGGCCGCCCTCGCAGTGGTCGCTCGCGTCGACCTCGATCGCCACGCCCTGCACGACCTTGAAGAAGGCGACGAAGGTGTCGTCCCGGCGCCCGCCCTGGAGGTCGAGGCGCAGATCGCCGCCGTCGGGCAGCTCGAGGCGCCAGACGTGGAAGGGCGCGCGACGCGACAGCGTGCCGCGGACGGCCTGGCCGAGCGCCAGGTCGCCCTGGAACGGGCCGGCCTGGTCCGCCTTGCCGGGGTCGAAGGCGAGGCCCTCGACGCTGCCGGCGGGCTTCTCTTCGGTAGGGGCGCCGCAGGCGGCGAGCGCGAGGGTCAGGGCGCAACGCTTCATGGAGCACCTTCCCGAGTCGAGCGCGTGGGGCGACGACGGGGGCGGTGAGTGGCACGCGGGGCGACTCGGCGCAAGCGTTTCGCGCACGGATGCGGCGGGGCCGCGTTCGCCGCGGTGATCCTCGCGGCCCGCGTGGCGGTGAGGCGGGGGGCGAAGGCGGGATCAGCCGTCGTCGGCGGCGGGCGCCGCCGGCGCGGGCAGGGTCAGTCGCGCGCGGCCCCGACCTTCGTCCAGTTCACGAGGTTCAGGACCGAGGCCTTCACGGGCCGCTTCTCGTCCCAGAAGACGAGCGAGGAGAGGAGAGACTGCGCAGGCTTCGACGTCAGTGCATCCCACGCGCGTGAGGCATCTGCCTCATCGTCGAAGGAGATGTAGTAGACCGTATCGTCGAACATCACGGGCCGGCCTTCGATGGGACCGACCTTGCGGAACCGCAAGTGCTTGTAGAGACCGCAGATCGCGATCCGCCAAGGTCGGAAGGCATAGTCGCCGACGCCGAAGATCGAGAAGCGCGGGTTCTTCGCGTAGACCCTGCTCGCCCTGCCGTCCAATCGGTCGGCGTGGCGCTCGAGGTAACTCCACGTCAGCGGCGCCGATGCGCGGAGAGGTTCCGTCGACTCGCCGACCCGTCGCTGCGGGACGAGAACGAATCGCCCGCGCCACGCCTTGCCGGACCCGATGTCGGACCCTTTGAGCAGGGGAAACAGGTGATCCGGCTCGAGTCGAACCGGCTCTCCGAGGCCATTCTCGAGACCTCGAGGCGTCCGAGTCAGCTCCATCACTGCCGAAGCATCGTGCTTCACTCCGGAACGCCACTTCTGCGGGGCCTGCCCGACGAGGTGCCGATGCCCCTCGAAGGCTTCGAGATCGCCGACGCTCAGGCCCATTCTGTGCCCCATCCGCCGTCCCGACTCCGAGTCGAGGCCTGGAAGGACGGAGTAGTCGTAGCAGTTCGTGCCGGCGGTCGAAAAACGCATGACGAGGAGAGAGGCGTCGACGGAGACGCCGAACTCCCGCTTCGCGTCGATGCCGATGATGGATGCGTCGCGGAGGCCCACCCGCCTCCGTTCGGCGTGCGCCAGGACCTTGCGAGCGACGGCGGTCTTGACGAGAACGGCGACGTCGCCCTCGCGCGCCCTCAGCCACTCCATCACTTCCAACAGCATCCACTCTGAAATGTCGAAGTTGGCCTTCCCCGTGATCGCGTCCAGGCCGCTGCGTCCGAGGAAGTTCCGCTTCTCGGGGAGGTTCGTGCCGCCGATGAGTCCCTGCGCGGAGTTCGTCACCCACGGAAGATTGCCGACGACCAGGACCCGACCCGGGCGCTGTGCGAGCTCGCTTCTCCAGTCGGTCGCGAAGAAGTCCGCGCGCGACAGGCTGACCCGTGCCCTCGTCGGATGCACGGCCAGCCGCTGTCGAAGGACGTCGAGGGACTGCTCGTTGATCTCGACACCGAGGATCTCCCGAGCGGTCGGGAACACCTCCGAGGCGGCGAGGACGAACGCGCCGACGCCACAGGTCGGCTCGACGACGACTTCGGGGCGGATGCCCATGGCCGCCACCCGTCGGCAGACCTCGAGCGCGAGGACGTCCGACGTCTGAAAGTCCCCGAACTCGATCCGGCGCGCCTGGGCGCTCATCGCGCTCACCCCCTGAAGACGGACTGGACGCCGTCCACGGCGCCCGCGTGGTCGATGACGCGCTTGTACTGAAGTCGCCACTGGAGCGCGGGCGAGATCGTCAGGTAGCCCTGCTCGGGTCTCCTCACGAGGATCTCCGCTGCCAGCGCCCTCAGCTCGTGCTCATCGGTCGTCAGCGAGCGCTCGGCCATGAAGGCCATGAGATCATCTTCGTTCCCCTCTTCGTCGAGGATCCGGCGAAGGCCCCGGGTCATCTGGAAGTCGGCCGTGCGCGATGCCTCGACGAAGATCGTGTCCGTCATGCGCAGGAGGGCGGAACGGTTCGCGTGGTCGTCGGACTTCTCATAGACGAAGACGAGGAGGGAGTAGCCGAGACCGAACACCTTCTGTCTGATCGAACGAAAGGGACAGGACGACTGCGGTTGCCTGATGCTCGTGACCTTGAGGTCGACCGCCAGGCCGGGGAAGTCGAGCCCGCTGGCGGCATTTCCGAGCTCGTAGACGTAGCCGCATGCGGTGAGATAGGCGCGGAACTTGTGCTCCAGGTACGTTCCGATCGCCTTTCCGTCGGTGGTTCCGTACAGCGAGGGCTCGGGATGGACGCTCTCGGCCTTGGAGAACGCGTGCGCTTCTTCGCACAGCGTTCTGACCGTCAGCAGGGGCAAGGATCTCTCCTCTTCGTCGACGCGCAATCGGCGCATCTTCGCCGACTCGACGCCGATGCGCGTCCGCTTTCTACACGGTCCCGAGCGACGCCCTCCAGGCATCGCACGATCGCGTCGGTGAGCGCTCGTCGCCGGGCGCGCCGGCCTCAGGCGGGGTCGGCCAGCGCCGCGGGGAACGGTCGCGGCGACGGCGCGCGGGCCACCGGCTGACGCGATGCGGTACCACGAGCAGGCGGCGGCGGCAGCAAGCCGCGTGGCCGCATCACTTCGGCGGGGCGGCCGCGGCCTCCTGCGCGCCCGACGTCCAGGACGGGACGGCGGCGAGCACTTCGCGCACCTGCGCCTCGAGCTCCGGGCCGGGCGTGTCGAGCCCCTCCGCGAGGAGGACGAGCCGCGCGAGCCGCTCGCGACGCGCCGTCTCGTCGGGCGCCGCGTCGGCGGACCGGCGGATCGCGCGCCACGCCTGCCCCGCCCCCTCGGCCAGGGCCGCCGCCAGCCCCGCCCGCAGCGACTCCAGCAGACGGGCCTCGACCCGGGCGGTCCCCGGCAGGTCGTTGGTGTCCTCCGGGATGTCGAACTGGGGCTGTCCGGCGACGACGCGGTCGGTCTCGGCGATGCGCGCGTCGATGGATTTCGTCCACAGCACGTGGTCCCCGTCGAGGAGCGTCACCTCGAGGTGCGCTGCGGCGTCGAGGCCCCACGTCTCGACCGAGTACGGCATCTCGGCCCACTGCTCCTCCTGGATGACGTCGGGCGTGCGCCCGCACTCGCCGCGCTCGTCGCGCAGCTCGCGGGCGGTGTCCTCCACCATCGTTCCCAAGGCCGTGTGGGCCGCCGTGCAGACCGTGGCACCGGCCAGGGCCGCCCACCCGGCGCCAGCGCTCGCGGCGTTGCGCGCCGACTCCATGCACTGGGTGTACTCGTAATAGGCCTCGTCGTAGGACGACCTCGCCTCGGCGAGCTGCCCCTCGAGCTCCATGACCCGCTGCTCGCACTCGGCCTTCGCCGGGTTCGACACCTGGATGCGCCCGGCCACGTAGCGCGACGTCGCCGACTCGACCTGGGTCCGCCGCGCGGGATCGTTGCGGAGCTCGACGACGCGCACCCGCAGCGTCACCGGATGCAGGGGCGCGGCCTCCGGCGCGCCGGCGCCGACGCGGATGCCGCCGGTGGGGAGCGCCTCGAGGTCGATCACCGCCGCCGTCCGCGCCGCGAAGGGGTCGACCGCGACGAGTACCGGCGCCGGGCGCAGGCGCGCCTCGTACGCGGCGACGAGCGGCGCCGCCATCGCGAGCACGTGGTCCCGGTCGGCCTGGGTGATGCGCGCGTCGAAGCGCAGGGTGAGCAGGCCGAGGGCCACGTGGCCGGCGCGCAGCAGCGCCTCGGCGCGCGCGACCCGCTCGGCGCGGGCCAGCGACGCGACGTCGTCGGCCGCGGCCTGTAGCGCCTCGTCGCCGGGGAGCCGCTCGAGGACGGCGCGGGCGCGCGACTCGGCTTCGACGAACGCGCGCGCGCCCCGCAGGCGCTTTACCTCGCGCAGCGCCCAGTCCCATACGAGCCTCGACAGACGCGCCTTCGCGGCCTCGAGGTGGTCGGCCCCCTCGGTGCGCAGGCCCGCCGCGCGCTCCCACGCCGCGGCCAGGCCCCCCGTGGCGACGGCCTCGAGGTCGGCGAGCGACGCCGCGCGGACCTCGGGTGCCAGGGAGGACGCCGGTCCGCCGCAGATCGCGTCGATGGCGTCGATGGCGAGCGTCTCGCGGTGCAGGGCCCTCGGATCGGCGGCGGTCGCGAGGGCCTTCAGGTGACGGGCGCGCGCCGACGCGATCTTCGGCGCGAGCGCCTCGACCGCCGCGGCCACCTCCGGCGTCTCCGGATCGAGGGCGCGCGCGCGCGCGAGCGTCCCCGCCGCTGCCGCGTGCCGGCCGGAGGCGACCTCCTGCTGCGCCGCGCGCACCGCTTCGAGGGCGGCCAGCGTCCGGGCGCGCCCGGCGACGACCCGCAGGCTCTCGGGTCCGCTCCGCTCGAGGTCCGCCCACGCCGTCGCGTCGCGGGCGTATCCGCCGCGGGCGCCGCGCCGGGCGAGCGCGGCGACGGGCGCGGGCTCGGGCGACGGATCGGGGCCGCGCCTCGCCCGCTCGATCCACGCGAGGGCGCCCGCGACCTCGCCGAGGGCGTTCCAGTCCCGCGCGGCGGCGGCGCGCTCGTTCAGTCGCTGGCCGCTCGCGCACAAGGCGGCCTCGAGGTCGGGCACGAGGGCCGCCGCCCCGCGGCCGTCGCCGAGGACCGCGCGCTTCGCCAGCGCGCCGTAGGCGACGACCCGTGGCGAAGCGGCCTCGCGCCGGGTCGCTTCGGCCTCGCGCGCGAAGGCGCGATCCGCGCCGCGCGGCAGGGGGGCGCCGGCGCCCTTGCGCGGTGCTTCGGTCCACCACGCCGCGTAGGCGGCGGCCAGATCGCCCCGGGCGATCGCGTCGTCGACGGCGGCCCGCGCTCGCTCGCAGGCGGCCCGCTCCGCCTCGCTCGCGCCCTCGGCCTCGCCGCACTCGAGACGCGCCAGACGCGCGGCGGTGGAGCGTCGCACCGGCGCGTCGAAGGCCACGCAGGCATTGACGGGCGCCGGCGCGGTCGCCGTCGCGCCCGCGCTCGGTTTCGCGCCCGGTGCCGCCGCGCCTGGCGCCGCCGTGGGCGCCGCCGCGCCTGGCGCCGGCGCGGGCGCCGCCGCGGTCGCCTTCGCCGCCGGTGCCGCCGCGCCCGCGGCCGCCGCCGCCGGTGCCGCCACGCTCACCGCGGTTGCCGCCGCGCCCGCCGTCGCGGCGGCGTCCTCGTCCGCGGCGTCCTCGGCCTTGGCCACCGACGGCCCGGCTTCGACCGGCACCAGCTCCACGGTTTCGGTCACCGACTCTCCGCGCCGCACCACCATCTCGAGCCGCTCGTCGGGGTGTCCCTCGAAGCGCAACGTGAAGGCGTACTCGCCTTCTGGGACCGCGCGCGTCGTGAGCGGCGTGCGCGCCACCACGGCCCCGCGGAAGACCACCTGGGCGGGCGACGACGTCAGGATCGAGACGCCGCCCAGCGGTCGGCCCTCGGCGCCGGATTCGGTCAGTTCCAGCGCGCAGTCCTTCCCCGCCTCGACGCGCACCCGGCCGCCGGGATCGACGGCCACGTGCTCGCGCCAGTCGGGGCAGCCCGGTCGCTTGACGACGAGGTCGACGCGACCCGGCAGCAGCGCGACGTCGCGGACCGGCAGCGGGTACCGCAGGTCGCCGCCGACGCGCGCCTCGCCCGGCCCGCCGACCTCGATGTCGAGGCGCGCCAGCTCGGGCGACAGCGCGACGCGCAGCGCCCCATCCGGCGGCGGGGTCGCCGGTCGCTCGACGGTCTCGTAGCCCGGCGCCTCGACGCGCAGCGCGCCGCTCCCCGGGAGCGCCACCGCGCCGCCGCACTTCTGCGCCGCGCCGCCGGGCAGGCGGACCGTCGCGCCCCGCGGCAGGCACTCGAGCGTCGTCGGCGCCCCGAGGACGATCGCCATCGCGGCCCACACACCGATCACGGGCCGCCCTCCGCCAGCCCGGCCGTCAGCCCCCGGGCGATCTCGCGCGCGCCGGCTTCGAGCGCCTCGTCGGTGCACGCCACCTCCGCGGAGCGCGCGCGCTGGACGGTGAACGCGGACACGTCGTAGAGCGCCGCGGCGAGCACGCACCGCGCGCCCGCGCCGGAGAGCGCCGTCCACAACACCTTCTCGGCCCCGATCGCGCCACCCGCCGCGAGCGCGCAGGTCGCGTCGGCGCAGGCGCTGCCCGCCGGCCCGAGCACGCGGAGGTCGCCGCCGGCGTCGGATGCCAGCACCGCGGAGATCCGCGACAGACGCGCGGAGGGCGCGGCGCCGGTGGCGTCGTACACGGGGAGCAGCAGCGCGGTCGCCGGTCCGGTCGGCCGGAGCGCCGCCTGGTCGCGGCTCCCCTCCCGCGCCGCCTCGGCCCGCGCCCGCGCGTCGGCCGCCACCGCGCGCCGCGCGGCGCGGTCGTCCTCGGCCCGCGCCCGATGCGCCGCCTCCGCCTCCTCGAGCGCCTCGCGGCGTGCGTCGCGCGCGGCCTGCTCGTCGAAGATGCGCTGCAGCCCTTCGGCGCCGGCCTGCATGGTCTGCTGGATGCGCGCCTGGCCGGCCTGCTGCTCGGCCAGCATCTCCTGCGCGGTCGCCGGCCGACCCCGCGCCCCCGCGGCCTGGATGCGCGCGAGCTCCGCCTGCAGCTGGACCTGGACCGCGTCGCCGCGGCCGGTGCGCAACGCCGCCTGCGCGCGCGCGTCGTATCGCTCCGCCGCGACCACGTGCGCCCGGTACCGGTGTTCGGCCTCCGCGCGCGCCGTCGCCTCCGCCTGGGCCCGCCGCCGCGCCTCCTCGGCCTGCTGCGCCGCCTGCCGATCGGCGCGCTCCCGCGCCTCCTGCTGCCGGCGCTGCTCCTGCTGGCGCCGATGCTCCTCCTGCCGCTTCTTCAGCTCTTCCTGCTGGCGGCGCAGCGCTTCGAGCTCCTTCGTCAGCGCCTGCGTGCGATCGGGCGGAGGCGGCTTCTTGCCCTCGAACGTCAGCGTCCCGACGCCCGTGCCGGGCATCCCGGCGCCGCCGGAGGGCGAGGCGGGTGGCTCCACCTTCTTCACCCGGACGCGGCCGAGATCCGCGCAGATCGAGAACCAGCCACCGCTCGTGACCACCTCCCCCGGCGGCACGTCGGCCAACATCCACCAGTTCTGCGTCTTGCCGTCGGCGTGGAGGCACTCGATCGTGACCTCGAACTTCTCGTCGCCGAGGCCGCGCTTGCGGAAGCGCGCGTGGACGGAATGCATCCCGCCGTCGTACTCGAAGGAGCCCCACCGCAGGCTCACGTCGAGCCCGGCCTCGTCGTCGCCGTAGATGACGCGCCACTCGGACCACTCCCCCTGTTGGGAGCTCGCCTTCGCCGGCGAGGCGAAGGCGATCAGGACCCACGCTGCGGCGAGGGCCGCCGCCCGAATCGACATGTCGTCCTCCCGCAGGACCGTCGGTGGCGGCGACTCTAACACGATGTCGGCGGGCGGCATGTCATGTGCGCGCCCGAGCGAGTCATGCTGGCACGCGACTCATCGGGCGTCCGGCCGACCGCCCGCCGGCCGCGCGGGATCAGTCGCGGGCGCAGGCGACGTCGACGCGCACCGTGCCGCTCTCCTTCTCGACGTGGGCCACGAGGGCCGCCGGTCCGTCCAGGCGGAAGACGTAGTCGTCGAGGGCGAGCGCGTCGGGCGGCGCCGTCGCGTGCCAGCGGCCGTCGGTGGCGCTGGCATGCTCGAGCGTGATCGGGGCGCGCTCTTCGGCAAGGGCGAAGCCGGAGCGGCGTGCGGTGCGGGCCCGGAGCCGGGTGGTGACGCCGCCGCGCGTCGCCGTCCAGTCGGCGGCGACCTCGAGCTCGAGCGCGTGGACGGCGGCGAAGGGGCCGAGCCACGAGAGCTCGTCGGGCCGGCTGCCGAACAGGCCCACGAGATCCGCGCGGGGGATGGACAGCCGGATGCGTCGGGCGCCGCCGCGTCGGACGGCCTCGGCGTCACGTCGGCCGGCGCCCCATCGGACGCGCCGGCGTCCGTCGACACGTGCCCATCGCGGGGTCCGGCCGCGTCGCCCGCGACGAACGCATCACCGCGTGCCGCGTCGACCGCGGCGTCCGGCATCCCGCCATCGGGCGCCTGCGCGGCGTCGCCGGCGGTCTCCGAGGCGAAGCAGCCCGCCAGCGCCAGCGAGACACCCACCGTCACGCGCGCGGCGATGCGTCCGAGCCGCTCCCCTTCGAGCACCCTGTGCATGGGACCCCCTCCCCGCCTGCCGGGACACGCGCGATTCAACACGCGAACGGCCGCGGGTGTGCACACGGCGAGGGTGCGCCGCCGCCATGGCGGGCGGAGTCCGCCGGCCGAGAACGTGGACGTGGATGGAGCTCGCCGCGCAGGTCCTGGGCCGAGATTCGTGCGCACTGCGATCAGCGGACCCCCACGGCGCGGGATGGAACGGCGTGCCGGGCGACGCCGGGGCGTTTGGTGGGTGAGGCCTTGCCGGGCCGGTGTGGGTCTGTCGGACGGGGCCCGGGTCTGTCGGACGGCAAGAAACGTCTGCCGCGCCGGCCGCGGAGGCTGTCGCGCCGCGGTCGACGCCTGCCGGGCGGCGGTCGGGCCCCGACGCGCCGCCGTCGATTTCAGCCGGGCTGGAAGATCGACGTGCCGGCTGCATCCGGCAGGCGCCCGCCGGCTCGGCAAGCCTGGTTGTCGTCCGGCAGACCTCCCGGGCGATCCGGCAGACCTCCCGGGCGATCCGGCAGACGTTCCGGGCGATCCGGCAGACGTTCCGGGCCGTCCGGCAGACCTCCCGGGCGATCCGGCAGGCCTCCCGGGCGGTCCGGCAGGCGTGCCGGACAATCCGGCAGACGGCGATCCGGCAGACGGCGATCCGGCAGACGGCGATCCGGCGGCGCGGGGTCGCGTCGACGCGGACCGCGCGCTCCACCGGTTCCGACGGAGGCGTCGCCGGGCGCGCCGTCGCCGCGCGGGACTTCGACCTGTCGCAGGCAGACGGAACCTCGCGCGCCGCGCGTTGTCTCCTCTCCGGGCGGAGAGAGGAGGTGGTCGATGCGACGCATCGTCGCTCTGTGGCTGGCGCTGGCGCCGGCGGTCGCGGCGGGCGGTCCGGCGCCGTTCCCGGCGGCTTCGTTCGTGCAGCTGCCGCCGTCGGGCGGCGGCGAGAAGGTGCCGTGGCGGTGGCCGGCGCCGGAGGCGTTCCGCGCCTACTGGGAGGCGCGGGCGCGGCCGCACGACTTGCTGAGCGGGCGCGTGTACGTCGTCGAGCGGCGCGGCATCGGCGCGCAGGTGGCAAAGCGCCTCGCGGCAGGGCAGGACGCGGGCGAAGTGTTCGCGTGGCTGGCGAAGTCAGCGACGACGCAGGCCGACGATGCCTGGCTCGTGATCGACCGCGGCGCGCCGGTGCCCATCCGGTCGCCCGCGCTGAAGGCGCTGCAGTGGCATCGCGACTGGCAGCGGCCCGCGCCGGGGCTGTTCGTGACCGACGACGTCGCGGTGGCCCTCGCCGCGCCGTCGTCGGCGTCCGCGGCGCCGTCGGGCGAGGCGCGGCTCGACTGGGTGTACGCGACGGCGCTGCTCGCCGCCGACCCGCCGGTGTATGCGGGCGAGGCCGACTTCGGCGGGGGCGAGGCCGACGCGGCCACCGACGCGGCGTGGCGCGAGGTCGAGGCGGCGATGCGGCGCGATCCGAAGGCCGGCGTGGCGGCGCTGTTGGCCTTCCCGCTCGAGAAGCTGGGCAACTCGGACTGGCGCCTCGGCGAGGCGGCGCGCTTCCTCGCCGATCACGGCCGGGGCGACCGCGCCATCGAGCTGTACCGGCGATTCCGGCCCGTCGCGCGCTGCTCGATGGACTCGGCGCCGAGCCAGGTCGCACGCGAGTACGCGGCGCTGTGCTTCCGCGAGGGGCGCATCGGCTGCTTCCTGCAGCTGCAGGTCGACATCATGGGCGACCAGTTCCCACGGATGGTCTACTCGAGCTTCGGCGAGGCCGCGCACCCGACCGAGGTGCGCGCGCTCGACGAGGCGGGCATCGACACGCGCCGCTTCCTGCGCGGGCTGGTGCTCCGCTACGAGAGCGAGCCGGCGCGGGCGCGCGAGATCGATCCGTGGCGCCTCGCGCGCGCCATGAACGAGAGCGGGCGCGCCGGCGTGTTCGAGGCCGACCTGAAGGCGCTCGCCGAGGACACCGCGCTCGACCCGCTCAACCGCCTGCGCGCCACCCAGACCCTCACCGGGCTCTGGAGGCGGCAGGAGCGCCCGCCCGCGGAGGTCCGCGCGCGACTCGACGCGCTGTCGCTCTCGCCGCTCGCCGCGCGCTGGCTGCGCGACATGCCTGCCGAGGAGTGATCAGGGCGGCGGCGCGGTCCGCTTGCCGGCCCGCCGCCACGGCCACGTCCCTTCCAGCTCGACCGCCAGCGCCACGCTCAGGAACGTCCGGATGATCACGAGGCCGCCGAGCACGGCGACGCTGTTCAGGTCGGGGTGCACGGCCACCGTCTCGATGATGTCGGCGGCGACCAGCAGCTCGAGGCCGAGCAGGATGGCGCGGCCGACGTTCTCGCGGAGGCGGCGGTACGCGTCCTCGCGGGGCGCGCCGGACACGAGCGCCCGCGCATAGAGCGCCATCGCGACCGCCGCGCCGGCCACCATCACCGCCACGCCGGCGACGTCGACCGCCACGCCGGTCCAGCCGATCAGCCGCTCCACGTCCATCGGCGCCTCCGGGGATGGGATGCGCGGCCGCGCGCGCGGTCACCCCGAACGCCCTCGAACGTTCGGGGCGGCGTTCGAACGCCCGGTCGCGGGTCCGCCCGCCGCCGCAGCACGCGGGCCGGGGCGTCCGTGGGGCGTTGGCACGCCGCCCGCAATGCGTCCGTTCGTCGTCCGTTGACAACGAAGTCGCGGCGTGTTGTCTCAACGCTCATCGCTGGGGGTGGCTCATGGCTGGTCGTCGGTCCTCGCGGGGACTCGTCCCCGTGTTCGCGTGCATCATGTTCGCGTTCGTCGCCGGTGGTTGCGCGGCCGACGACGACGGGGGCGGCGGGCAGTGCGCCGCCGTCTGCGGCTGCGTCGGCGACCTGGCGGGCGCCCAGGCCGCCGATGACTGCTACGTCCAGTGCGGGGAGATCAGCGCCACGGCGGCGTCGCCCCACGACGAGTGCGTCTCCACGCTGAACCGGAACAACCTCGGCGCGTGTGTCTCGTATTGTCCCGCGGACCCGCCGGCGGGCGGCGGCGGCTCCCGCGACGACGACGGTCGCAGCCGTGGCGGCCGCGCCGGCGGCTTCGGCGGCGGCGGCCGCGACGGCGGCGCCGGCGGCTTCGGCGGCGGTGCCGGCGGCAGCGACGACGGCGGGGTCACCGTCACGTTCTGCAACAACCTCGAGCTCGAGGGGCAGTCGATCGAGCTCACGCTCGTCGTCGGCGGCCGCGAGCTCCGGGCCGAGACCGCGGAGTGCACGTCGTGCACGTCGGTCCGCGCCGCGGAGGACATCGAGCTCCGCCACGACGGCCAGGTCGTGCTCGAAGGATCGGTGCCATTCGAGTCGGGCGGCGCGTACGTCCTCTCGGCGGACATCGACGACGGCCCGACCGTGCTCTACCAGTCGGTCGAGGCGTGCGGCGCCGGCCGCGAGGCGTGGCTCGAGGCGCACTCGTCCCAGGCGCCGCCCGAGAACGAATGCAACGCCTGCATGCGCGCGGAGTGCGCGGACGAGCTGCAGGCCTGCGGCGAGAACGCCTCGTGCGGCAGCCTGCTCGAGTGCATCGGCGAGTGCGACGGCAGCGAGGCGTGCTTCCAGGACTGCGGTCGCATGTGGAGCCAGGGCGTCGACGACCTGCTCGCCATCTATCACTGCCGCGACGACTCCTGCCGGGTCTGCCAGGAAGACTGAGCGTGCCGCCCCTTCACCGGAGAACGACATGAGCGTCCGGTTCGCCCTCCCGCTCTCGCTCGCGCTCGCCTGGTCCGGCCTCGCCGCCGCGCAGCAGGCCGACGACGCGGAGCCGACGCCGCCCCGGCCCTGGACGGCGGCCCCCGATCTCGAGGTGGTGCAGCAACTGCCGTACGAGCGCGCCGGACGCTGGCGGCTGACGGCGTTCGCGGCGATGGTCCCCAACGATCCGTTCGTCGCGTTCTTTCCGATGGGGTTGCGCGTGGGACGCTTCCTGAACGAAGCGTTCGACCTCGAGCTGTCGCTGTCCTACATGGACCGGCTGTCCGTCGACCGCGACCTGCGCGCGGCCACCGCCGACGCGGGCGGCGCGCGCGTGGCGCTCACGGACCATCCGGTGGCCCGCGCGCAGCTCGACACGGCGTGGACGCTGCTGTCGCTGAAGGGACGCGTCGCCGACGGCTCGGTCCTGCACGTGCGCGGGGCGCTCCTGGCGGGCTTCGGGGCGCTGGCGGCGCGCGACGCGGACGATGCCATCGCGCCGCGCGCGGAAGCCATGTTCGGCTTCGGCCTCGAGGCGCACACGGGCGAGGCGCACAGCCTGCGGCTCGAGGTGCGGCAAAGCATGTTCCAGCGAACGGGGGGCGGCGTCCTGATGCCGACGGAGCTTTCGATCGGGATCGCTCACTACTTCGGCGGTCCGCTGGGAGGTGTGCGATGAGGGCGCTGGTGTTCGCGGCGCTGCTGGCGCCGACGGTGGCGGCGGCCGAGCCCTGGCGCTTCGGCGCGTACGGCGGCATCGAGCCCTCGCGACCGCTGCACACCGAATACATGGTCGGCGGCTTCCTGTCGGTGCCGGTCGGGCGACGCTGGTCGCTCGAGCTCGATGGGACGTACCGCCGCGATCTGAGCACGTCCTCGAGCCTCTTCGAGTTCATGCAGGACGAGGCATTGGTCGACCCGGACGATCCCATCGCCGACCGCACGACGTGGACGGCGGAGCTCGCGGCGCGGCATGTCTTCCTCGAAGGCAAGACGGCGCTGCTGCACCTGCCGGCGGGCGGCTTCGCGGCGTCGGCCGGCCTGGGCGCGGGCGCGCGCGGCTTCGCGTCCCGGGACGGCGGCGCCTCCACCTCGCCCTCGGGCTTCGCGGTGGCCGGCTTCGACGTGCTCTTCGGCGCGGTGTTCTTCGCGCGGCTCGATGGCCGCGGGGTGGTCACGATGCGGCGCGACGACGCCGTCAACCTCGGCGCGGAGCTGCGCCTCGGCCTGGGGGCGCGGCTGTGAGCCTCGCGGCGTTGTTGAGCGTCGTCGTCGGTCTGCTCGGCGCCGATCCCGCGCGCCTCGAGCGGTGGAGCGCGTCGCCCGGCACGCGCCTCGAGCTGGCCCGCGCGCTGTCGGAGGCGGACGCGCCGACGCTGGCCACGGGCGCCCTCGTGGAGGCGTTGCTGCTCGAGAACGGCCGCCCCGAGGACTTCGGCGCCGCGCTCGAGGCGTTCCCGCTGTCCCTCGACGCGCGGCCGCCGGTGCCGGCGAGCCTCGTCAAGCTGGCCGCGGTGCCCGACCTGGGGCTGACCGACAACCAGCGCGCCCTGAAGGCGTGGCTGGCGGGCGCGGCGTTCCTGCAGGCGGGCGATCCGGTGGCCGCCACGGTGCAACTGCAACTCGTGCCGCCGGGCACGGTGGTCTTCCCGGCGGCGCGCGTGCTGCTCGGCGTGGCGGCGGTCTCCGGCAGGAGCCGCGACTTCACGCGCGCCGCCCGCGACTTCCAGCAGGCGATCGAGGAGGCCGACGTCTCGCCCCACCACCGTCACGACGTCGTGCGGCAGGCGCGGCGCGTGGCGCTGCTCGGGCTCGGGCGCGTGTTCTACGAGGTGGGCACGGCGACCGGCGAGCTGCAGCAGCTGGCGGTGGCGCAGTACTACTACCGCCGGCTGCCGCTCGAGGCGCAGGAGCAGGTCGCCGGGGCGTTCGAGACGGCCTGGGTGTTCCTGATGGCCGGCGAGCCGCAGCGGGCGCTCGGGGCCGTGCACGCGGCGCGGGCGCCGGCGGTCCTGCACCCGGCGGGGCCGGAGCTGCGGCTCGTCGAGGCGGCGGCGTACCAGTCGCTGTGCCGCTACGCCGAGAGCCGCGTCGCGCTCGACGAGCTGCGGCACCAGTACCTGGCCCACCTGGCGCCGGTGACGCGCCTGGCGGCGGCGCTCGACGCGGAGCCGGGCCTCGACGCCGCCGAGGTGCGGGCGCGGGTGCGGACGCTGCCGGTCGACGTGGCGGCGCTCGTGCTGCGGCATCCGGCGGTGCGGCGGGAGGCTCGGGCGCTCGAGGCCCTGCGGGCCGAGGCCCGGCGCGTGGGCGAGGCGGCGCCGGTGGCGGCGCTGGCCGGGCGGCTCGAGGCCGTCGCCGACGTGCGCCTCGCGAGCGGCCTGCGGGCGGCGGTGCGCGCGGTGGCCACCGACCTCGCGCGGCTCGACGTCGCCGCGTCCGAGCTGCAGATCGACGTGCTCGAGGCCCAGGGCGAGCGGCTGGAGGATGCCATCCTCGCCGGCGCGTCCGACGAGACGCCGCCCGAGCTGCGCCTGCCTTCGATGGGACAGGAGTGGCAGCGCTGGGCCTTCGACGGCACCTGGTACGGCGATGAGATCACCTCGTTCCGCAGCACGCTCTCCGCGGTCTGTCCCGCGGACGACGCGCCCAAGGCAGGAGACACGCCATGAAGCCTCTGTTCGCGCTCCTGGTCCTCGCTTCGACCTGCGCCGCGGCGCGCGCGCAGGAGGCGCCAGCCGCGGAGACCACGCGCACGAAGTTCTACGACTTCGGCGAGCTGGACGTGACCGGCGCCAAGGTGAAGCCGTCGGCGGAGTGGGTGTCGGCGCGGCAGCGGGCGGTGTTCGACCGTCTGTTCGCGCTGCGACGCTCGCTGTTGCCCGAGCTGCAGCAGACGGCGCGCCCGGCGGAGGCGCCCGCGGCGCCGGAGGCGCCGTGATGGCCCGGCGCCTCTTGCGACCGTCCGCGTGGCTGGCGGCGCTCGCGCTGCCGGTCGTCGCCGCCGCGCAGCCGGCAACGGAACCCGCGGCCGAGGACATGCCGGCGGCCGAGGACATGCCGGCGGCCGAGGAGGCGGCGCCGGCCGTTGACGACGGGATGCCCGATGAGTCGTCCGGCGCCGATGGGATGCCGCCGGGGGCGGTGCCCGTGGACGTGGCCCCCCCCACCCCCGCGAAGCCGCGCCGGTGCGTCGCCGCCGACGCGCTCGCCGCGGAAGCGCGGATCCAGCCGGCGGACGCCGACGCGCTGTGGGCCGCCGAGCGGCGTCTGCTGGCCGTCCGTCTCGACCTGCGCTGCGATCCGGTGCTCGACGTGCCGGAGATGGCGCCGCTGCCCGCGCGCATCGACGCGCCGGTGCTGCTGCCGGTCGAGCCCACCGGACCGGGCGCGGGACCGTGGATCGTCGGCGCGCTCGGCGCCGGGGCGCTCGCCGGGGTGCTGGTGGTCGACGAGCTCGCCGACGATCCGCGGCGCGCGATGGCCGAGGCGGAGGCGCGCGGCGATCGCGTCGCCCACGGCCGGGCGCGCGACGACTACACGCAGCACCAGCACGTCGCGTGGGGGCTCGCCGCGGGCGGCGGCGCGCTGCTCCTGACGTCGGTGCTGTGGGCGGCCCTCGGCGGCGACGACGATCCCGTGCAGCCGCGGCCGTACTTCGGCCCGGCGCCGGTCATCCCGGGCGGTGCGCCGTGAGCGCCCGGCGAGCCATCGCACGACGCGCCGCCCTCTCGGGGCTGCTCGCGCTCGGCGGCTGCGTCGTCGTGGAGGCGCCCGACACCTACGATGCGCCGCCGACGGCGGCGCAGCGCTTCTACCTGCGGTGCGTCGAGGGGGCGTACGCCGAGGCGCTCGGCTGCGCGCTGACGTGCGGCCGCGAGAGCGCGCGCGCGTTCGAGCCGCACGCCGCGCTGCTGCGCTTCATCGGCCAGGCGACGTTCACGCCGTCGGCGGCCGCGCGCCTGGATGCCTCGGTGGGCGAGCTGACGTGGGTGGAGTGCCCGCGCAACGCCTTCGGCGGCCGCGACTGCAGCGCGCGCACGACGTCGGCACGGGTCGAATGCGGCCCGGACGCGCTCCTGCTCTTCGACGACGACGATCGCGTGCGGGCGACCTTCCCCGCCGCGGTCTTCGAGAGCACGCCGCTGCCGGCGATGGCCGACGGCCGGCTCGCAGGCGCGCCGGGCTCGTGCATGTCGGCGTGCGTGGCCGCGGCCACGCGCCCCGCGTGCGACGACGGGTGCGGCGACGGCGAGGGCTGCTGGGACACGGGGTGGAGCCGGGTGTGCCATCGGCGCGGCCGCGGCGACGAGGGCGCCCGCTGCGCCGGCCCCGAGGACTGCCGATACCTGGCCTGCGACGAGGAGACGGGACGATGCGAGTGAGGATCGCCGCCGGCGCGCTCGTCGCGCTCGTCGGCTGCAAGGACGACCTGAGCGTGGGCGGCGTCGAGGTGGCCGACGCGGGCGGCGTGGTGGTGCGCCTGCGGCCCGTGTGCGGCAACGCCGAGGTCGAGGACGGCGAGGAGTGCGACGACGGCGCCAACGGCGACGACGGCGACGGGTGCTCCGACGCGTGCCAGCGGCCGTGCGGCGAAGGCGAGATCGCGGTGGTCGCCTGCGGCGCGGGGCGCGAGCTCGTCGAGGAGGGCACCGTCCGCGACGTGCAGACCAACGAGCGGGTGCCCTACCGCCTCGAGCATCGGACCACGGTCTGCAGGCGCGACGACGGGCGGACCATCGAGCTCGTCACCTGCACCAAGGACAGCGACAAGCGCGTGTGCGTGAACGCCGTCCCCCCGCCCGAGGGCGGGCATCTGTGCCAGGCGCGCTGCAACCTGAGGGACCCCTGCGGGCGCGGCGAGGTGTGCGCGCTTCTCTACCGGGAGCCGCTCGAGAGCTTGACCGGACGCCTGGACGGCTACTGCATGCCGATCGTCGGCGGCCGCGCCGGCGACCAGTGCGAGTCCAATCTCCACTGCGGCCCCGGCCTGCGCTGCAACCACGTCCTGGGCACCAGGTCCCGCTATCAGTGCTCGCCGATTCCCGAGGGAAGCAGGTGCGCCGACCGCAGCTGCCCGTCAGGGTTCTCGTGCAGGGGAAGCGTCGCGAGGCGCACGAACGAGGAGACCGGCATCGCGTGTTTCCCGTCGCTGCAGTTCCGGACCGGCACCCGCGTCACCGCCGAGCAGGCCGCCGGCTGCGTCGGATTCCAGCTGGGGGATCGCGGGCAACGTTACTGCAGCGAGTCCTGCGACGACGACCGCGACTGCCCCCAAGGGTTCTTCTGCGGGGAGGCGACGGGCGCGGACGGCAACTCCTTCGGCGCCTGCGCGTTTCGCGACGCGTCCGCCCTGCGCGACCCGCCGCCGTTCGATCCCGTGCCCGAGTTCCGGCCGGCGGACGGCTGTGACACCGACGTCTCACCGGCGTGCACCCATGGCAGCGACTGCGATCCCGACTGCGAGGAGCGCGCCGGCTGCGGCCTCGTCTCCGTCGGCGGGCAGTGCGATGCGAACGTCCTGCGGTACTGCAACGACCAGCGCGTGATGGAGGCCGACTGCGCGGCCCGCGGCCTTCGCTGCGCCTTCGACGTCGAGCAGGCCCGCTACGACTGCGTCGGGAAGGAGTGAGCGATGCGTTGGATCCTGGGCGCCGCCGCCCTCGCGGCCGGCTGCCAGACCGCCGCCGTCTTCGACGTCGAGGCGCCGGTGCTCGGCGGCGCGGTCGTCACGGGGGCGCAGCGGACGTGCGACGGCGGGGGCGTCCGCCTGTTCGTGGCGCTGTACGACCAGCACCGGCGCGGATTCCGCCTCTCCGACGCGCGCGAGGCGTCGCTGCCCGACGGCGCGGTGCGCCTGCTCGCGCTGCGGGCCGACGGAGCGGACGTCGAGACGGACACCGTCGACGTCGCCTGGCGCGCCACGCCCGAGGGCCTGCCGGCCGCCGTCCTCGACCGCTCCGCCGCGGCCTGCGGGGCGGCGCCGGTGGCGCGCTGGGACGGGCACTGCAATGCGCGGCCGTGCGCCGGTCCCGGATCCGGGCGTTGCACGGCGGCCTCCGGCTGCTGCGACGAGGGCGCGGTGTGCGTCGCCGACACCAGCGGCGCGCCCGCGTGCGTCGATCCGTCGGACGACTGCGGCGGCCGCTGCGGGCGCGACCAGGTGTGCGACGACGGCTCTTGCCTTCCGCGCCTCTGGGGGGCCGCCGATCCCGGCGATCGCCTCGTCGGGCTCTACGCCGAGACGCTCGGGGCGCTCGTCGGGCGCGACGAGGGCCGGGAGCCCGCGCAGGCGTGGTCGTACGTGGCGCTGCGCGGCGGCGTGTACCCGCTGGCGCCGGAGCCGGTGGCCGACTTCGCCCCGGCGCGGCGGGCGCTCGAGCAGGCGCTCAACGCGCCGTTCGGCGCGCCGGGCCTGCTCGGCGCGCTGCAGAAGGTGCCGGACGACGCGGGGGCGCGCCTGGTCTGGGCGCTGCGTCCGGGCCCCGACGCCACCATCGACGCCGACGAGCCGCTGGTGTTCGCCGTGCTCGCGACGAGCGCGCTCACCGCGGCCGACGACGCCGCCTTCGGCGAGGCGGCCTGCGCCTCGGGCGGCGCGTACCTGCGCCTGCCCGACGACGACGCCGTCACGGACGTCGCGCGCACCGGCGTGCCGGCGATGGCGGCCGGCTGGCTGACGGTCGATGTGCCCGGCGAGGGGCTGCCCGACGGCCTGCTGCGCCTGACGGGACGGCTCGTGGTCGACACCGCGCGCCTGACCGGCTCGCCGGGCTCGAGCCGACCGTCGATCGAGGTTCCGTTCGAGGTCACCGCGGGAGGTGGGCGATGAGGTGGCGAGGCGTCCTTTGCGCGGCCCTGCTCACGGGGTGCTACAGCACGCAACAGCTCCCGCTGGCGCAACTCGACGCGCTGACGGCGGCCCCCGGCCGGCGGAGCGAGCGGACGGTGGCCGGCGAGGCGTGCGCCGGGTGCGAGGTGACGGTCGATCCGACGACGCCGCTGTTGCTCACGTCGACCGCGGGCGAGCGCCACCGCCTCACGCCGTTCGCGTTCCAGATCGTCGACGACCGCATCGTGGGGCCGGAGCAGGGCGTGCTGCTCGACCGCAACGAGGTCGTCGTCGCCGAGGTCCAGACCTTCAGCCCCGGGCGCACGACCGCGCTGATCGCCGGCGTGGCGCTGCTCGCCGCCGCCTCGTTCGTCGCCATCCGCCTCACCGCGGGCGAGGGGTCGCTCTCCGAAGACGATTGATTCGCTTCAGGTTTCGGACGCGCGCTGCGCCCCGGCCATCTTGAGGTACTTGTCGGCGGTCGACACCGAGACGCCGAAGCGCGCGGCGACCTTGCGGACGCTGCCGAGCGTCGCGTAGGCGTCGCGCCACTCCTCGGGCGGGATGCTGTCGGGCGCGCGCTCGCGGGGGGCGCGCTCGGGCGGCGCGGCGCGGCCGCCGGCGAGCGGCCCCGGGTCGAAGGCGCCGCCGGCCATGTAGGCGAACGCCGCCCGCTGGACCGCGTTGTACAGGGCGCGGACGTTGCCCTCGTCCCAACCGTGGTCGACGAACCGCCGCAGGACGTCGAGCGCGACCGGCGGTCGCAGGCTGCCGGGGTCGGCCCACAGATCGGCGAGCGCGCGACCGCCCGCCGCCTGCCCCGCGTACACCGGCAGCAGACGGCGCAGCAGGTGTCGCGTGAGCGCGGGCACGTCGCCGGCGCGGTCGCGCAGCGACGGCACCTCGAGGCAGAGGCGCTGGCAGCGGTTCAGCAGGTCCAGGCGGAAGCGCCCCTCGGCCACGAGCGCGGGCAGGTCGCGCCAGGTGGCGTAGAGGACGAGGACGTCGACCGGCTCCGGGCGCGCGTGCGGTCCGCCGACCGGCTGCACGGCGCGCGCCTCGAGCGCGCGGTTGAGGCGCGCCTGCACCTCGAGCGGGAGCTCGGCGATCTCGTCGAGGAACAGGGTGCCGCCGTCGGCCTCGCGGAAGGCGCCGCGGCGTCCCTCCTTCGCCGCGCCGGTGAACGCGCCGACGGTGTGCCCGAACAGCTCGCTCTCGAAGAGGTGCGTCGGAATGGCGGCGCAGTTGACCACCGCCATCGGCGCGTCGGCGCCGCGGACGACGCGGTGGGCGACCGCGGCGACCAGCTCCTTGCCGGCGCCCGTCTCGCCGTGCAGGAACACGTCGCCCGCCGCCCGCGGCAGCGCGAGCAGCGCCTGTCGCAGTCGCCACATCGGCTCGCTGTCGCCGACGAGGTCCAGCGGCGCGTCGGGCGAGGCGTCGCGCGCGGCGACGGCGGGGTGGCGGTCGCGGTACCAGGCGCGCCAGGCGACGGGGTGCACGCGGTGCTCGAGGGCGAGCACCAGGCGGTCCTCGACGACGACGCGGCTGCCCGGGGGGAGCGTGGCGTCGCCCTCCGTCACGACGGCGCCGTCGGGGCGGTGCAGCGAGACGGGGCGTCGGTCGCTGAGCACGCGCACGCGGAAGGCGGCGCCCGTCCAGGTGAGCTCGAGCAGCTCGCGGCTGATGCAGGGATCGCCGAGCGACGCCGACGCGCCCGGCGCCCACGCCTGGACGAACGGCGTCGCGCGTCCGAGGCGCACCGCGCGGCCCCGCGGCAAGGCGGCGGGGGGCGTCAGCGCGCCCCAGCGGTCGAGGTGCGGATGGAACAGGACGTGGACGAGCGGCTCGGGGTGCAGCAGCTCGACCGGAGCGTCCCGCTCCAGCTGATCGCAGGTGAGGCTGTGGTCGGTCATGCGTCGACCAGGCGCTGGATGACGGCGCGCGCCTCCTCGAGGATGCCGCGCCGGTCGTCCTCGTCGACGCGTCCGGAGCTGGCGGCCACCACGCCCCGCTCCGCGAGCGAACGCGCCCTCTCCGCGGCGGCGTCGCCGGGCCGAAGCGCCCAGACCGCGGCCTCGCGCACGAGCAGCTCCGCCCGGAGCGCCGGCAGCGGGTGCTCGCGCTCGCGCGCCGCGGCGGCCGCGAGGGCGGCGCTCGCGGCCGCCGCGTCGCCGGCGTCGATGTGGCTGCGCGCCAGATTCGACAAGAAGATCGCGGCGTTCTGCGGATGGCGCAGCGGCCCGTCCGCCAGGTCGATCGCGCGCTCGAGCGCCCGTCGCGCGCCGGCGGCGTCGCCGAGGACGCGCCGCACCTCGGCCAGGTTGTTGAGCGCCGTCGCCATGCCGAAGAGATCGCCCAGCGCCTCGTTCTCGCGCAAGCAGGCTTCGATGTGCGGCAGCGCTTCTGCGGGCCGGTCGAGGCGCAGCCGCAGCATCGCCTCGACGTTGTGGTGGATGGCGATCTGGCGGCGACAGGCCGGGTCGGGCTCGCCGCGCTCCGCCTCGGCGACGAGCGCGGGGGCGAGGTGGCCGGCGGCGCAGGCGAGGTCGCCGTCGGAGAGCGCGGACCACGCGCTCCAGGCCGCGAGGGCGAGGCGCAGGGCCACCGGCGCGTCGGCGCTCGGCTGCGCCCGGCCGATCTCGAGCGCGGCGCGGCAGCGCGCGTTGTCGCGGGCGAACCCCCACGCGCGCGCCGCCTTCAAGGCCCGCCGGAGACGCGCGTCGCCGTCGGACGCGGCGACGAGCGGGTCGAGCGCTTCGCCCGCCTCGGGGTAGCGGCCGAGGGCGAGCAGGTGGTCGGCGAGGCGCTCGCGGCGGGCCGCGGTGACCTCGTCGCCGGCCTCGCCCAGCGACAGCGCGAGGCGCAACAACCGGATCGCCTCGGCGGGGCGGCCCTCGTCGCCGTGGCGCGCGGCGGCGTCGGCGTAGGCCTCGGCGGCGGCGGCCGTCCGGCCCGCCTGCTCGGCGAACCAGCCGCGGAGCGTCGCCGCCTCCGCCGAGGGCGCCGCGGCGCCGAGGCAGCGCTCGCCGGAGGTCGCCCACTGCAGCCGCTCGTCGGGCACCAGCAGCGCCAGCGCCGCCCGGCGCAAGGCGTCGCTCGCGAACGCGAACGCGGGCTCGTCGAGGTCGGGCAGGAACGGCTCGCTCGTGGCGACCAGGAGGCCGGCGGGCCAGACGAGCCGCTCGAGGGCCGCCAGGGCCTGCGTAGGCGTCCCGCCGAGCATCGCGGCCACGTACGTCGGCGCCGCGAGGCCGGTCGGGCTGCACGCGGCGGCGGCGCAGGCGACGCGCGCGTCGGGCAGGGCCAGCAGGCGGCGCTCCACGACCTTCTCGAGGGTGGCGGGCAGCGCGAGCAGGCGCTCGGGATCCCAGGACGCGCCCGGATCCGGCAGGCCGCGCTCGCGCAGGTCCTCGATCAGGCCCGCCAGAAAGCGCGGGTTGCCCTCGGCGCGCTGCTCGAGCGCGCGCCGCAGGTCGGGCCGCGCGTCGAGCTCGGGCATCAGGGCGAGGCACAGGCGCTGCGCCGCGTCCGGCGGCAGCGGGCCGAGGTGGACGGTCACCGGCTCGAGCCCGCGGCGCGCCAGCTCGGCGGCCTCGCCGGCCGCGGCGGCGGCGTCGGACGCCGCGGCGAGCAGGCACACCGGCCGCGTGCGCGCGTCGACGAGCAGCTCGCGCAGGAGCGCCGCGGAGGCCGCGTCCGCGTCGGCGAAGGCGTCCACCACCAGCAGCAGCGGCCGCCGCGCGGCCATCGCGCCCACGAGGCGCAGGACCGCCGTCCGCTGGCGGCGCTCCAGCGAGCGGGCGTCCAGGTGGGCGAAGCGCGCGCGGCGCTCGGCGGCCCACGGCTGCCCGAGGAGCTGCCCGGCGAGGCACAGATCGTCGCGCACCGCCTCCGGCGCATCGCCGCCATCGATCGCGAGCGGCGCAACGTCGCCGAGCAGCCGGCGCAACAGGCCGTGGCTGCGCTCGTCGGGCAGCGCCGTCGCCTCGAGCACCTGCGGCGCCCCGCGCATCGTCTCGAGGCGCGCCTGCACCGCCTCGAGGAGCCGCGTCTTGCCCACGCCGGCCGGTCCGACGACGAACGCCGCGGTGGCGCGGCCGCCGGTGCCGCACCGCTCGACGACGTCGAGGAGCTGCGCCACCTGCGCGTCGCGCGCCAGCAGCGGCGCCTCCGGAGAGGCGGCGATGGCGACCTCGCCGTGGGCCGGGAGGATGCGCACGCGCTCGCCGCGCCCGCCGCCCACGACGCGGTCCGTCCGCGCAGGCGGCGCGCCCAGCAGCCGCCAGGAGGCGCCGTCGAGGACGATCTCGCCGGGTCCGGCGCGCGAGAGGAGCGTCGTCGCCAGGCGGAGCGCTTGTCCCCCGACGCGCAGCCTCCCCGGCCGGCGCTCGACCCGCAGACGCCGCGTGAGGACCGCGGCCCGCCCCGTCCCCTCGCCCGCCGCGGTGGTCAGCGCCACGAGCCGCGGCAGCTGTGCCGGCTCCCGCGCCGGATCGAGCCCGACGACGAACGCGAGGCTGCCGTCGGGCCATCGCTCGATCGCGTCGGCCACGGACGCGAGCGCGGCCTCCCAGCGCGCGCGCTCCCGGCCGGCGCGGAGGGCGTCGGCCGTCGAGGCCTCGTCGCCGTCGTCGAACGCGACGAGGACGTACGTGGCGATCCGCATCGATGCCGGCGGCGAAGCGTCCGCGCCGTCGCCCGAGAGGGCCGCGGTCAGGGCGGTCGCGTCGGGCGCCTCGCCGGCGACGAGCGCCGAGAGGCCGGCGCGCTGCGGCGGCGTCAGGGAGCCGGCGTGGGCCAGCGCGAGGCGGCCGAGCGCGCGCGCGTCATCGCCGGCCCGCTCCGCGCGGCCGCGGGCGGCGGCGACCTCGGCGCCGACGAGGCGCAGCCCGCCGTCGGGGCGAACGCGCACGGCGGCGGGAGAGATGGCGCCGTGCACGATGCCGGCGGCGTGGAGCGCGGCCACGCCCGCCGCCAGCTCCGCCCACCGGTCCGCGGGCGCGCCCTGCGCGAGCGCGGCCACGCCCGCCGTCGGCTCCGCCCACCGGTCCGCGGGCGCGCCCTGCGCGAGCGACCGCCAGCGCTCGAGCGGCTCGACGACGTAGGCGACGTCTTCGGTCACGAGGCCCGCGTCGAGCGGCGCGGCGACGGCGGGATGCCCGAGCCGCGACAGCGCGTCGAGCCGCGCCACGGCCGCCGCGCCGTTCGCCGCCCCCAGCGGCACGACCCGCAGGGCGCCGCGCGCGCCCGTGTGCGCGTTCTCGACGACCCAGGCGTCCTCGCCCTCGACCGACGTCGGCGCCTCGACGCGCCACGCGCCCACCACGCGACCGGGCGTCAACGGCTCGCCGGCGTCGCTTGGGGCCACGGTCACCTCTTCGGACGCGCCCGGCGTCGGCCCGTCGGCGCCGGCGGCGGCGGCCAGGAGCGCGTCGGCGAAGGCGTTGACGTCGGGGAAGCGCTCGCGCGGCGACTTGGCGAGCGCGCGGTGCAGCACCTCGGTGAGGGCCGCGAGGCGGCGCGATGACGCCGCGCCCGGCAGCGGCGCCGGCGGCGCGACGCGGTGCCGGTAGGCCCACGGCCCGTCCGCGCCGCCGAGCGGATGCGTGCCGGCGAGCATGCGGTAGACGGTGAGGGCCAGCGCGTACTGGTCGGTCCACGGGCCGGCGGCCTCCGGCGGCGCGGGCGGGAACTGCTCGGGCGCCATGTACGGCGGCGTGCCGGCGTACTGCGCCGCTGACGCGCCCTCGGCCTCGGCCGGGCGCGCCAGCCCGAAGTCCAGCAGCTTCACGATCTCGCCGCCGACGCCGTCGGACGCGAGGAAGATGTTGAGCGGCTTGAGGTCACGGTGCAGGACGCCGGCGGCGTTCGCGAAGGCCACGGCGCGCGCCGCTTGGACCGCGATGGGCAGGGCACGGTCCGGCGGCATCGACCCGAGCGCGTCGATGCGCTCGGCGAGGGTCACGCCCTCGAGCCGCTCCATCACGAGGAAGAACCCGCCATCCTCGCCCATGCCGAAGTCGTACACGGTGACGATGCCCGGGTGGGCGAGGCGGGCGAGCGTGCGCGCCTCGCGACAGAAGCGCTCCTCGGTGCGGGCGCTCGCCGGCTCGGCGCCGGGCGGATCCGGTCGGATCGTCTTGATCGCGACGCGGCGATCGAGGATCAGGTCCCGCCCCTCGTAGACCACGCCCATGCCGCCGGCGCCGAGGAAGCCGACGAGCGCGTAGCGGCCGTCGAGCGCCTCGCCGAGCCGCGGGGCGAGATCGCGCCACTGGCGGAGCGCGCGCACGCCGGGCTCGACCAGCCAGGCGCCGTCGGTGGGGCAGCGGCCGCGGGCGTCGGCCGCGGAGGCGCCGCAGCGCGGGCAGAACCGATCCTTCGGGGGCGACGTGGCCATCGCGCCTCAGAGATCCACGGGGCAGGTGCCGGTGACGGGATCGCAGGCGGCGGCGCCCTCGGGGCACATCGCCTCGGGCAGGACGGTGCACGGCTCGCGGCACACGCCACGCGCCCCGAGGCTCGCGACGTCGCTGCGGACCGGATGGCAGCGCAGTCCCGCCGCGAGGCACTCGTCCGGGCGGTCCGGGTCGCACGGGACGTTGACGGCGCAGCCCCCGGCGTCCACGTCGCAGCCGCCCGCCAACGCGCCCGGCCCGCTCGCGCAGACCTGCGCCGCGTCCGCGTCGAGGACGCAGCTCGGCCGGCACACGCCGACGTCGCCGCCGGCGAGCAGCGGGTGGCAGCCGTCACCCGCCGCGCAGCCGGACGCGCCGTCCCGCGCCGCCTCGACCGAACAGCGGCGCGCGCAGGTGAACGTCACCGGCCCGAACGCGCCCCCGGGCGAGGCGCAGAGGCCCTCGTCGCCACACACGCCCGCCGCGCGCAGCGCCGGGTTGCGGCAGGCGCCGGGCAGCGTGCCGCAGCGGCCCTCGACGCAGGCGCCCTGGTCGAGGGCGGGCGCGCAGTCGGCGTCGCGCACGCAGCCCGGGTCGCCGACGGCGACGCGGCCCGAAAAGGCGACGGCGGTCCCGCCGCACGCGGCGTCCGCCGCTTCGCCGAGCCCGTTCGACTCGGGCGCGAGGCAACGCATGCCGAACGCCCGGCAGCTCGCGGGCGCGGCGAGATCGCAGCGCGGCCGGCACTCGGATCCGTGGCGGCGGCCGTCGCCCGGGTAGGTCACCGGGACGCAGACGCTCGCGGGACCGCACGCCCGATCGCCGCCGAGCGCGCACCCGCCGATCGTGCAGAACCCCTGGACGCAGCGGCGCAAGCGGCCGCAGTCGCCGTCGCCGGCGCACGCCTCGCCGTCGCCGCCCGGGCCGCCGGGGTTAACGCACGCCTGCAGGACCGGATCGCAGACGTCGCCCGAGCCGTCGAGGCGGCACGTCGCGTCGTCGGCGCAGCGAGGCCGACAGGCGCCCGAAGCGTGGCACTGGTCATCGGGCGCGCGGCAGTCTCCGGGGCCGTCGGCCGCGGGCAGGCACTGCGGCGTGCACCAGAGCGCGGCGCCGTCGATCGGCAGCCCGCAGACGGCGCCGAGCGGACAGTCGGCGTCGTCGCCCGCGCACGGCCTCGCGCAGCGGCCGCGACCGAGCGGCGCGCCGAACGTGGTGCGCTCCGGGCCGAGGCAGGTCAGACCCGTGGCGGCGCAGTCCCGATCGTCGCGGCAGTCGTCGCCCACGCCGGGTGGCGGCGGGAACGCGTCCGGTGGCGACGCATCGACTGGGGCCGCGTCTGCCGGGGCCATGTCGGCGGGCGAAGCGTCGGTGGGCGACGCGTCGGTGGGCGACGCGTCGGCGGGCGACGCGTCGACGGACCCGGCGTCCGTCCGCACGGCGTCCGCCGGCGCGGGGTCGTTCACGCCACAGCCCGCGAGCGCCAGCAGGAGCGCCCAGCGCGCGTTCGTGGCGTCTGCGCCGCACCGGCCCGCGCCCTCAGGAGCGCGCGGCCCGCTCACGGCGCCCCGGCCGCGCCGGCCAACGCGGCCTCGAACAGCGCCGTGGCGCGGAAGTCGCTCGCCTGGGTGACGGGCAGCACGTCCCCGGCGAGGCCGGGCGCCTGTAGCGCCGCGGGATCGAGCTGCCACGCCGCCGCGAGCGCCGCCGCGCAGTCCGCGTCGCACGCGCGCACGGCCTCGGCCCCGGCGCCGGAGAGCCCCGCGCGCACGGCCGCGTCGGGGCGCGACGCCGCACCGACGAGCACCTCCGCGCCGAAGCCGGGCAGCGACGCGACGTCGTCGGCCTCGACGTGGAGAGCCTCGGGGATGTCCGGCGCGAACGTGTTCCCACCGGCCAGCACGACCTGGCCCCCCCAGGACAGCACGCCGAAGTCGGTCGTCGGGCAGAAGCCGTTCATCACGATCAGCGCGCGCCCCTGCCCCACGGCGATCGCGGCGCCCGCGGCGGGGCACAGGTCGGCGCCGCGGACGTCGAGCAGCGGCGGCTGCGGGCACGGCCGCGCGGGCTCGCGGCTCACCATGCCCGACGCGAGCAGTCCGGCCAGCGAAGTGCCGGAGAGGCGCAGGCCGCCGGCGCGCACCGTGACGTCGGCGCACCGGCTGGCGATGCCCAGGGTCTCGGCGCCGAGCCTGCCCGCGTCGACGGCCAGGACGTTGTCGGACTCGAGCTCGAGGCGGCCGTCGCCCGCGAAGACCGCCAGGCGGTTGTCGAGGAAGGCGCTCCCGCGAACGCCCGCCGTCGCGTTCACCGCCTCGAGCGCGGCGTTCGGCACCTCGCTGCCGTCGGCGGCCTCGCGCACGTCGACGTGGCCGCGGAAGACCGACGCGGCGACCTCGAGGACCGTCGGGACCGCCCCGCCAAGCCCCCCGCGGACGGAGGCGCCGGCCGCGTTGTCGCGCACGCACGTCCGGGTGAGGCCCACGGCCGCGGCGCCGTCCGTGGCCAGCGGACGCCCCCAGCCGCTGCCGTACACGAGCGAGTCGGTGATCTCGACGTCGCCCCGCGTCCAGAGGATCGCCCCCCGGTTGGCGAGGTCGGCCACCTGCGGCCGCCGGCCCGCGACCGGCGGCGCCCCGTTGCCCGCGAACACCGACGCCTCCACGACGAGCGTGGTCGCCGCCGCTGCCGGACGCGCGAAGTCGGTGGCGACGGCGGTGGCGAAACCCGACACGCGCACGCCGGACAGCTCGAGCCGGCCGTCCGTCCGCGCGTCGAGGATCCCGCGCCCGCACGCCCCGCCGCCCTCGCTCGGCACGAGGGCGAGATCGGCGAACCGGATGGTCGCGCCGATGGCGAGGCGCGTGCCCACGTCGTCGGCGCCGCCGCATCCGCCCGCGAGCAACCGCGTCGCGTCGGCGCCGGCGCCCTGCAGGACGACCGAGCCGGGGATGTGTCGCGGCGCGGCGTGGTCACCCGCCGCGAGACAGACGGTCGCCGCCGCGTCGCCGGGTGGCAGGCGGCCGAGCGCGTCCTCGATCGTCGGACACTGCGCGGGCACCCGGCAGAAGCACGTCGGCGCGGGGCGGACCGGTCGGCGCGCCGCGACGTCGGCCTCCTCGCAGGGTGCGCCGCGCGCCGGCTCCACGTGGGCGTCGGGCGCCGCGTCGGCGGGCGCCGCGTCGGCGGGCGCCGCGTCGGCGGGCGCCGCGTCGGCGGGCGCCGCGTCCCCGGGCGCCGCGTCGGCAGCCGCCGCGTCCCCAGGCGCCGCGTCGGCAGCCGCCGCGTCCCCGGACGCGCCGTCGTCGCACCCGAGCAGGCCGAGCGCGAGGAGAGCCGCGCGCATCGACGTCGTCGCCGTCCGGCGCGGCGCGCCGTGGAGCGGCGCCCCGCGCCGGCGTCCCATCGAGACATGCATGGCGCGACTGAATCGCAAAGCGGGCGCAGCCGGCAAGCGCAATCGCTCCGGGCGTCAGCGCTTGCGCAGATACTTGCGCGCGAACGCCGCGTCGACGTCGACGCCCTCGGCGATCCACCTCGCCTCGTCGGCGACCACCGCCGCGGCCTCGCGCTCGGCCACGACGAGCTCGGCAGCGAGGGCCTCTTCGATCCGGGCGAGCGGCATCGGCTGCTCGCGGCGCGCGGTCTGCGTCTTCATCACCGCCGCGGCCAGCGCGCGGTAGGCCTCCGCCGACTCGGGCCGCGCCTGCGCCGCCCGCAGGTAGGCGCGCGCCGCCAGCTGCTTCGCGTCCTCCTTGTGCTGGAAGGGGTCGTCGCTCAGCAGGTGCGCCGCCGCCTCGAGCAGGATCGGCGAGTCGTGGTTGCCGAAGCGCATCATGCCGAGCACGCCCTTCAGCGCGCGCTTGCGCGCCGCCGCCGGCAGCTTCGCCGGCGCGCCCGGCAGCCGCGCGGCGAGGAACTTCGCGAAATCACCCGACAATCTGCCCATCTCGTCCGCCGTCGCCAGCGGCAGCGACGGCTTCGGGCCGCCCTTCGCGATCAGGTACTCGACGAGCGCCTTCTGATACACCTCGCGGCCGAAGTGCGCGTCGGGATTGATCTGCAGCGCGCGGTCGATGTGTCTCAGTCCCTCCTCGAAGCGGCCGGCGTGGAGCAGGAACGTCCCCAGGTTCGCCTGCACCTCGTAGCGGTCGGGCCACTTCGCCTCCGCCTGCCGCGCCACCTCGATCGCCTCTTCGCCGCGGCCGAGCTTCTCGAGCGCCACCGACAGGTCGTCGTACAGCGCGGGATCGTCCGGCGTCTTCTCGAGGCGCGCGCGGCGGTCGGCGGCGCGCCACTCGTAGAACGCCTTGGAGTGCCTCGGGAATCGTCCCGTGATCAGCTCGAGCGCGTCGGGGAAGCGCGCCCGCTCCGTCTTCAGGGTGTCGTAGTCCCACAAGCACGCCGACGCCGCCCCCGGCGCCAGCGCGAGCCACACGGCGATCGCCAGCTTTCGTTTCATCGCGCGAGCGTATCAGCACCACCGCTCGACGGCGACCGCCGGTCAGGGAGCGGCGGGGGTGCCCTCGCAGCGGACGGGCGCCGGCGCGACGCACGCCGGGCGGGTGAACGGCGCCCCCGCCGCGCGCGCGTCGACGAAGCGCACGATCTCCGGGAGGGCGTAGAACGTGGCCGGGCCGTGGCCCGCGTCGGCGCACTCGAGGAACTGGAGCGGTGCGCCCATCGCGCACAGCGTCTCGTAGGCGGCGCGCTCGGTGGGCGTGTGGACGAGGTCGTCTTCGCTGCCGACGACGAACAGCACGCCGTAGGAGGGCGAGTCGCGCCCGAGGCGAGCGATCGACGTGGTCGTCAAGCCGTCCTCCGCGATCATGCAGCCCCAGTCGCCGAACGATCCGAGGACGTCCCCGGCGGCGGCGTCGAGCAGGGGCTGCGTGTACACCTCGGCCAGCTCGTCGTACTGATCGAGGTCGATGTCGATGCCGTCGCGGCAGTCCGCCGCCAGGGCCCGCGCCGCGAGGTCCCGGGCGGCGGGCGTCAGCACCTCGTCGAGGCGGTCGCCGGCGCCGTACCAGGGCGCGGCGGTCGCGAGGTACGCCAGGGTGTTGGCGGTGGCGTCCACGAAGACGCCGAGCGCCCGGTCGATCTCGCCGAGCAGATCGGCGGGCGGCACGGTGGCGGCGCCGCCGAGCATCTCGAGCTCCGGCGCATAGTAGGGGGCCAGGCGGTCGACCCAGAGGGCGGCGTGGCCACCCTGGGAGCCGCCGAAGAGCAGGACGCGCGGCGACGGGCAGACGCCCTCGAGGTCGCCGGCGGCGGCCATGCGGCCGACCGCGCGCACCGCGTCGAGCGAGGCGATCGCCGTCGGCTGCCCGACGAGGTACGGGTGCGGGAAGCCCGTCGGCTCCCCGAACGCGCGCATGCCGATGAAGTCCGGGGCGACCGCGATGTAGCCGAGCGAGGCCCAGAACGCCGCGAGCGCGCGCCACTCGATCGTGTCGGTCGCCGCGCAGCTGTCGTTGAAGCCCGTCGTCCCGTGCAGGACGAGCATGATCGGCGGCGACGCCCCCGCCGGCAGGTCCGTGGGCGTGGCGACGAGCGCGGTGGCGACGATGGGCGCGCCGCGGTCCTGCGTGCGGTAGGCGATCTGCCGGGCGACGACGTCGTGCGCGAGCGGGCGCGGCACCGGGATGCCCTGCTGCGCGAGGACGCCCTGCAGCAGCGCGGCCGGGAAGCGGAGCACGTCGGCGGTGCCCGTGATCTCGCCGGCCGCGGGATCGTCGAGCCACGCGTGCGCCGGCTGTCCGCAGCGGGCCGGCGCGGCCGCGAGCGCCACCGCTTCGGGCGAGTCGCCGAGCCGCGGCGCCGGAAAGGCGCAGGCGGGGACGGCGGCGTCGGGCGCCGCCGCGTCCGCGAGAGCGGCGTCGGGCGCTGCCGCGTCCGGCGCCGCGCCATCGAGCGCCGCCGCGTCCGGCGCCGCGCCATCGGGTGCCGCACCATCGGGCGCCGCCGCGTCCAGCGTCACCGGCGCCGCGTCGGCCCCCGCGCCGCCCGCGTCGTCCCCGCCGCATGCCGGGAGCGTGAGGGTGGCGCACAGCACGGCGCACGGCGCTGCCAGATTCCGCAACCAAATCCAACGCATACGCGGCAGGGTCGCAGAATCGCCGCCGCCGTGTCGAGCCGGCGCCCCCCCCTATGGGCAGCGCCCACAGTCGTCGGGGCACTGCTGGCAGCGCGCGCACACGTAGAGGGCGGCCGCCTGGTCGCCGGCGTCGGGCGCCAGCGCGGCGCACCGCGTGATGCACGTCGCGTCTTCGCCGGGGCACTGGAGCGCGCAGACGACGGCGTCGACGCAGCCGCCCCGGGCCTCGCAGGCGCGGAACTGCGGCTGGCACGGCCCCTGGGCCGCGCACACGGCGCACGCGCCGCAATCGGCGAGGGTGCTGCACGCAGGCAGCGGATCGGGGCCGACCGTGCCCCACGCGGGCTCGTCGGCCTGCATCGCCCGCAGCCACGCGGGCACGCTCTGCCCGTCGGAGACCGCATGCGAGCCGAGGAGGACGTGCCCGTCGCCCTCGACGAGGAACGCGCCGAAGCGCGGCGCCGCCACCGCGTCGACGAGCCCGCGGACGCCGCGCTCCGTCGCGTCGCCGGTCAGCCCCATGTAGGCCGCGATCACGCCGTCGCGCATGGTCGTGAGCAAGGCGACGCGCGCGGCCGGCTGCGCCGCGAGGTGCTCCGGCACGAGGCGCGACCAGTCGGCGACGCACCCGGGACAGCCGGGCGGGAGCGTGGCGGGCAGGTTCCAGGCCTCGCTCCACGTCGCCTGCAACGCCGGCGGCAGGTGCGGCGGCGGCAGCGGCGGCCCCGAATCGTCGACGACGTCGACCCGGGCGCACGGGAAGGCCGCCCGCGTCCGCGCGGCGTTGAACAGCGCGCCGTAGCCGCCGGCGCTGCCGCCCGAGACGACCACGCGCTCGACGTCGGGGAACGTCGCCGCCAGCCGCGCCAGCAGCACCTCGTAGTTGACCGCGCCCACGTGGTGCGTCGCCCGGCCGCCGTAGGCTGCCACGCGGTCGCCCGCGTGCAGGTCGCCCGTGCAGTACGGCACGAAGACGTGGTGGTGGTCCGCGAACGGGTTGTCGCGGTTCGCGCGGTCGAAGAACCACGAGCCGGTGAGCCCGAGCTGCGCGAAGTCGCCGGCGTCGAAGCCGCCCTCGATGAACGCGGCGCTGCCGTTCCGGTAGCAGCTCGCCTCGTCCCAGCACGCGCCGCCGCCGGCGAGGTAGACGAAGAGCCGGCGGGCGCCGTCGGGCGCGCGGTTCAGGCCGATGCCCGTCGCGCTGCCGTCGGCGCACCGCATGCCGCCGATCGGCACCCACTGCCAGACGCCGGTCGCGCTGGCGATCGGCGCGGCGCGGACGGGCGTCGCGCAGGCCGGCGCGGCGGCGTCGGGCGGCGCGGCGTCTGCGAGCGCAGCGTCGGGCGGCGCGGCGTCTGCGAGCGCAGCGTCGGGCGGCGCGTCGAGGGGCGTCGCGTCTCCGCGCGCCGCGTCGCCGTCCGACGCGGCGGCGTCCGCCGCGATCTGGCGCGCCGGCTCGTCGGCGGCGCACCCCGCGAGCAACACCCACAGGGCGACGACCACGCGTGCAGACATGGGACCTCCGTGTCCCTTGACGATATGGGGCCTCGAGGTCCCGCTCAAGCCCGCGGCGGCGACGACGTCCGCTCGCGACCCCCGCTGCATCGGAGCGCCCGGTCAGACGACGTCGCGCCGCGCCTTCCCGACGAACAGCTCCACCCCCGACGCCGACGGCGCCGGCAAGCGAATCGGACCGCGCACCTCGCGTGCCCCGACCGATGGGACGGCGCCGTTCGACAGGCGCCGCACGAACGCGTCGAGGTCGGCCTGGTTGCGCGCGAGCCGCGCGCCGATCGTCTTCGGCGTCCGGAGCTCGTGGACGAGCACCACGACGCGCCCGACGCCCGCGCGCGCCGCCTCGGCGACGGCCCCGGCGGTCGCCGTGAGCAGCTGGTACCGCAGGGCCGCGAGCGCCGCCTCCGCCGGCGAGCCGCCGAACAGCGTCGCCAGCAGCCACTCGACGCGCGCGACGCCGCCGGAGCGTTCGTTCGCCGCGCGGCGCTTCACCGCGGAGGCCAGGACCGCCGACACGGGCCGGTCGAACGGCTCGTCGGCCTTGGCTTCGACCGCCATCGAGAAGGGCCCGTGCGCGTCGCGCGCCCGGACGAGCAGGTCCGTGTTGCGTGGCTCTCCACGCCGCCCGTCGAAGCGCAGCCGCGCCTCGGGATGCGCCTCCCACCCCTCGACACGCCCGAAGCGAGGATGGCTCGCGAGCGCCGCCGCGACCTCCGCCGGCAGCGCCGGGCTCTCGACGGCGAGCCACGCCCGCGCCGCCGGCCGCCGCCTACCGAAAGGCCGCGAGCGCTGCCGCCGCCGCCAGCTTGTGGGCGGCCTGCCACGGCGGCCCGATCGACCGCCCCATCGCGCGCAGGACGGCGTCGACGTCTTCGCCGCCGAGCGCGGCGGCCGCCTCCCGGAACACGGCGTCGCGGTCGTACCAGCGCACGGTCCAGCCGCGGGCCTCGGCCGCGGTCGCCAGCGCCTGCCGGTACATGACGGAGTCGGCGTACGTCTGCGCGCGGTTGTCGGCGATGCGCTGCGCCGTCGTCGGCGGCAGCGCGGGGCATCCGCGCAGGGCGATGCCGCCGATCGGCGCCGCCACCGCGCCGGCGAGCGCCTCGAGCGCTGCGCGCGCGCCCTCCGCGGCGGACGCGCGCACGCGCTCGACGAGCGCCACCGCCTCCGCCAGCGAGATCGGCCGCGCGCCGGGCGTGTTCAGGTAGCGGCCGACCGCCCACGACCCCTCGTGGTGGTGCGGGTGCGTCGGCAGGCCGACGGTGAGGTCGACGCGTCGGCGATCGAGGAGGGCGCCGCCTGACGCCAGCGTGACGAGCACCGCCGAGTTGCCGTGCTCGACGACGCCGACGACCGCTGACCCTGCCCCTCGTGCGCCCTCGCGGGGACGGTCCGGTGCCTCGTCGCTCATCGAACGGCATGGTATGCCACCGCCGCCCCGCGACGTCGAGCGCCCGCTCGTGCGACGCTCCCCCGATGGACGAGATCCTCGCCGCGGCCGCGCGCCTCAACGACTGGGCGCTCGAACTGACCGTCTTCGACTTCGAGGAGGAGCGCGGCCGCCTCGGCGCCGTCGACCGCGCACGCGCCCAACAGCTTCAGCGGGACTTCGACGACCTGCACGCGCAGGCCGAGGACCGCTGGCGCGCGCTCCCGCTGCCGCAGATCGTCGCCTACGACAAGCGTGTCACCGCCGCGCTCGACCGCCTGGGGGCCGCCGGCGGCCACCTCGGCGCCCTCTACCGGGAGACGCTCGAGCCGCGCGCGCTCGCGACGTGCAGCCCCGAGCGCGCCTTCGACTTCTGGGCCATCTGGGCGGTGCACCGCGTCCTGCGTCAGCCGTCGTAGACGACGCGGTCGCCCTCGCGGCGCGCGCCCGGCGTGACCGCGTGCGGCGCGAGGCGGCCGTCGTGGAGCAGGTGCTCGATCGTCCCGCCGTCGACGAGCGTGACGTGGTCGGCGACGAGGCGGCGGTGGCACCGCCACCACAGCGACTCGGCGCACAGCATCGCGGTCGGGCGCGCGTCCGCGAGCGCCAGCAGCTCGGCGAGCGCGGCGCGGAACGCCGGCGACGCCATGTGGTCGGCGTAGGCGCGGAACTGCGCGTTCCGCAAGGCGACGTGGGGGGAGTCCGCGGAGGGCCGGCGCCGACCGCCGAGGTCGGGCATCCAGCGGTAGGCGACGTCTCCGGCGGGCAGCCACGCCTCCATCGCGTCGCGCGCGAAGTGGGGATGGCGCCGGCTGCCGGGAAAGCGGCGCACGTCGGCGACGACCTCGACGCCCGCGCCGCGGACGAGCGCGAGGAAGTCCTCGGCGGAGAGCGTGCCGTGTCCGATCGTGCGCAGAATCGTCACGGGAAGCGGACGTCCGTCGCACAGCGGAGGATGCGCGACGGTCCCCGGTGATGCCATCCCCACGATACCTCCCCGATGGCATCCACCGAGGGCCCATCGGTGTCTCCACATTCCGCAGATCTGCCCATCGCGGTCACGACCGCCACTGCCTCACCGCCATCGAACGGCGGGGGAGGTGGACGGCGAGGGTCCCCGCGTCGTCGACTGCAAGGGGGCGCCGGGACGCGACGGCGACGGGGATCACCACCAGCTCGACGGCGACGGCGTCGGCGACGCCTGTGACGTCTGCAAGAAGGTCGTGGATCCGGACCAGCGCGACACCGACGGCGATGGCATCGGCGACGCCTGCGACCGGTGCCCCGAGACCAAGAAGACCCCCTTCCGGCGCCTGCTCGACGTCGCGAAGCCGGGCTGGAAGCGCCTCTTGATCGACCTGTGGCGCGGCGGCACCCCCAAGCGGGGCGGCGCCTGCGAGGAGTAGGGGCAACCCATCCTCGCCGTCGGGAATCCCACCAGGAGGTCGCCCGAGGGTCACCCCGCGCGACCTCCGATCATTCATCCTTCCAGGTCGAGCGCATGAACCCTGTGGAAAGGACCCTCCCGCCCCCCGTCGCGCGCGACGCCCGCTGGCTCGCCGACGTGCCGAAGGCGCGCGATCCCGACGCGCCGGCGGACAGCGTCGCCGACTACCGGCGCATGGTGGCGTCGTTCCCGCGGATGACCCGCGAGGACGAGGCTCGCGCCGGGCGGCGCATCGAGGCGGGCACGCGCGAGGTGACCGCGGCGGTCGAAGGCACGCCGATCGCGGAGCGAATGGGTCTCGGGCGCGACGCCGAGGTCCGCCCCGAGGACGTCGACGCCGTCGCGAGCCGGATCGACGTGCTCGCCCGCGGCCTGGACGACGCGCGCGGCGATCCCGCGCGCGTCCGCGAGATCGAAGCCGAAGCCGGCATGACGGCCGCCGCGCTGCGCGCCCTGCACGTCGCCGTCCGCCGCGGCGAGCGCAAGGTCGCCGCCGCGCGCGCCGACCTCGTCCAGCGCAACCTGCGGCTCGTGCTCTGGATGGCGCGCCGGTACCGCGATCGCGGTATGCCCTTCCTCGACCTCGTCCAGGAGGGCAACCTCGGCCTGATGACGGCGGCGAGCAAGTTCGATTACGCGCTCGGCAACAAGTTCTCGACGTACGCGGTGTGGTGGATCCGCCAGGCGATCACCCGCGCGCTCGCGCACCACGCGCGCACCATCCGCCTGCCGGTGCACACGGTCGATCTCGTCGGCCGGGTCGCCCGCGTCCGCGCCGGGCTCGCCCAGCGGCTGCACCGCGAGCCGACGAACGCGGAGATCGCCGCCGACATGGACGTGCCGGTGGCGCGGATCGACGAGGTCGCGGACTGGGCGCGCGGCGTGCTGTCGCTCGAGGCGCCGGTCGGCGAGGACAAGGACGCCACCCTCGGCGATCTCATCGCCGATCCCGAGTCGGAGGCGCCGTCGGCGGCGCTGATCGCGCGCGAGCTCGCCGAGCAGACGCGCGACCAGATGGCCGCGCTGTCGCCGCGCGAGCGCGAGGTGCTCTCGCTCCGTTTCGGCATCGACCGCGACGAGGCGCTGACGCTCGAGGAGATCGGCCGGCGCTTCGGCGTGACGCGCGAGCGCATCCGTCAGATCGAGGCCCAGGCCCTCGCCAAGCTGCGCCACCCCGCGCGCGCCCGCGGTCTTCGTCCCTTCGCGGAGGACTGACGTCGTTCAGAGCAGGACGGACCGCACGGCGAGGAAGCCGAGCGCCGCCGAGATCGGCACGCTCAGGTTGTCGTCGACGCGGCGGCTGACGAGCTCGGCGACCGCGCCGGTGAGCGCCGCCGCGGCGGCGAGCGCGAGGCGCGGGCCCCAGGGGAAGTCGGCGTAGGCCGTGAGCACCGCGAGCCCGGCGGCGAAGCCCACCGCGAAGAACGTGAGCGAGCCCTCGAGCGAGCGCCCGTTCAGCAGCTTGACGCGGCCGTAGCGCCGGCCGACGAGCGCCGCCGCCGGATCGCCGAAGCCCATCACCACGACCGCCACGGAGGCCGCCATCGGCTCGCGCATCAGCGCCAGCACCACCATGGCGGTGCCGAACCAGGTGCTCGAGTTCACGCGCCACGCTTCGTGCGGGTGCGCCACGTGGCGGAAGAACCGCAGCAGCGCCGCGTTGAGCCGCGGCGAGAACCGGCGCCCGATCTCGAGCGACCAGAACGTGCCGGCGAACAGGCCCGCGGCGACGATGAGACCGGTCGGACCCAGCCCGTGCTGGATGAGCACGAGGATCGCCAGCCCCGTCAGCACGTGGAACGCGTTGCGCTTGTAGTTGGTCGGCCGCAGCGACGGCACGTGGATGTCGAGGTTGGCCAGGCTCGCGGCGAGGCGCTCGTAGGCCGGCACGAGCGCGGCGCGCAGCTCGTGGCACGCCGCGGCGAACCGCTCGCCGCCGTTCGCCAGCGACGGCGCGCCGCTCTCGAGCAGGTGGGCCAGCTCGCGGAAGCGCTCGCGCACCGCGCCGCTCGGCGCCGCTTCGGCGAGCGCCCGGACGCGCGCCCGGAGGGCGTCGACGCGCTGCCGCACGCCCGTCTCGAGCTGCACGCGCATTCGCGCCGGATCGATGTCGCGCAGGAGTCGGTAGAGCTCGAAGGCGGTGCCGCGGGGGTCGACGACGTCGTTCACGCCCCGCACCTTACCGGCTCGGGCGAGGATTTCCAGGGTCGCGTGCAGGCCCGCCGGATCGGGCGTTCCCCGCTCGCGCCCGCCCATCACGCGCAGTAGCATCCGCGCGGTTCGTTCGACTTCGTCCGGGAGGGACCCCGCCATGGCACCGAAGCCCCGCCGCAGCATCACACCCAACCCCGACGCCGCCGCGGTCGACGCCGTCCCCGGCCTCGTCCGCGAGACACGCGCGCGGTTCGAGAGCGGCGCGACGCGCCCGATCGCCTGGCGCCTGCGCCAGCTCGACGGCATCGCGCGCCTGTGCAAGGAGCGCGAGGACGAGATCGCCGAGGCGCTCCGCGAGGACCTCGGCAAGCCGCACATCGAGGCCTACAGCGCCGAGATCTCGTTCACCGCCAACGAGGCGTCCCACACGCGCAAGCAGCTCGCCGCGTGGATGAAGCCGGAGCGCGTGCCGACGACGATGCTGGTGCAGCCCGGCACGAGCCGCATCGTGCGCGAGCCGCTCGGCGTCGTGCTCGTCATCGCGCCGTGGAACTACCCCTTCCAGCTGGCGGTGGGACCGCTCGTCGGCGCCCTCGCCGCCGGCAACTGCGCCGTGGTCAAGCCGTCCGAGGTCGCGCCGGCCACCTCGGCGCTGCTCGCGCGCCGCCTGCCCGAGTACCTCGACCCCGACGCGGTGAAGGTCGTCGAGGGCGGCGTCTCCGTCTCGACCGCGCTGCTGGCCGAGCGCTTCGACCACGTCTTCTACACCGGCAACGGCGCGGTCGGCCGCATCGTCATGGAGGCGGCGGCGAAGCACCTCACGCCGGTCACGCTGGAGCTCGGCGGCAAGAGCCCGTGCCTCGTCGACGACGCGGTCGACCTGGACGTCGCGGCGCGCCGCATCGCGCTCGGCAAGTGGTACAACGCCGGCCAGACGTGCGTGGCGCCCGACTACGTGCTCGTGCACCGCAAGCGGCACGACGACCTGCTCGACGCGCTGTCGCGCACGATCCGCGAGTTCTACGGCGAGGACCCGCAGCGGAGCCCGGACTACGGCCGCATCGTCAACGCGCGCCACCATCGCCGCCTCACGGCGCTGCTGCCGAGCGGCCGCGTCGTCACCGGCGGCCGGCACGACGAGGCCGACCGCTACCTGGCGCCGACCGTGCTGCGCGACGTCGCCGCCGACTCGCCGGTGATGGCCGACGAGATCTTCGGCCCCATCCTGCCCGTGCTGCCGGTCGACGACCTCGACGAGGCGATCGCGTTCGTCAACGCACGCCCCAAGCCGCTCGCGCTGTACGTGTTCTCGACCGACCGCGCCGCGCAGGACCGCGTGCTCGAGCGCACCTCGTCGGGCGGCGCCGCGGTGAATCACATCTGGCTGCACCTCGCCGTGCCCGGCCTGCCCTTCGGCGGCGTCGGCCCGAGCGGCATGGGCGCCTACCACGGCCGCCACTCGTTCGAGCTCTTCAGCCACCGCAAGGCGGTGCTGCGCAAGCCGACCCTCATCGACCCGACGCTGATGTACCCGCCCTACACGCCCACCAAGCAGCGCTGGCTGAAGAGGATCCTCTAGTGGGGTGCCCCCGAAGTTCCGCACGCTTCGTCGCGGCCCTCGGCCCCCAGGTCTGCGTTGGACCTCCTCCGCGTAGGACAAGGCGACGCGTTCGTCGGCCCGCCTTGCCCTGGGGGCCGATGGCTCGCGCCTCGGGCGCGCGAACTTCGGGGGCAACCCACTAGGAGCGGGGGTAGTCCTGCCGGAGGGGGTGCAGCTCGAGCTCGTCGACGACGACGTGCGGCGGCGCCGAGGCCACGTACAAGACGGCCTCGGCGACGTCCTCGGGGCGGAGCCACCACGCGCGCTCGGGGCCGCCGGGCTGCGCGTCGTTGAACCAGGTGTCGACGAGGCCGGGGCACAGCGTGGTGACGCGGACGCCGTGGGGCCGCAGCTCCTGGGCGAGGCAGCCGCTGAAGCCGCGCACCGCGTACTTCGAGGCCACGTAGGCGGCGCCGTTCGCGAACGTGCGCCGGCCGACATCGGACGCGACGTTGACGATGGTGCCGCGGCCGCGCGCCTTCATGTGCGGGACGACGGCGCGCGCGCACAGGAACGTGCCCACGACGTTCACGTCGAAGAGGCGCCGCCACGTGGCGAGGTCCGTCTCCTCGACGGGCCGGAAGACGCCGGCGCCGGCGTTGTTCACGAGCAGGTCGACGGCGCCCCAGCGCGCGATCGTGTCGTGCACCACCGCCTGCACGGCGGCCTCGTCCGCCACGTCGGCGCGGGCGCCGAACGTGGCGGGGCCGAGCGCGTGGGCGGCCTGCACCACCTCGTCGGAGCGCCCGACGAGCGTGACGCGGACGCCGCGCGCCACGAGCCGCTCGGCGACGACGCGCCCGATGCCGCGCGACGCGCCGGTGACGATGGCGACCTGTCCTTCGAGGGCCGCCACGTCAGTTGACGACGGCGTGCAGCTTCGCGGAGGCGGCCCAGTCGGCGGTGCCGGCGGACGCAGCGGGCGCCTTCTTGCCGGCGAGCTTCTCCTTCATCTGCATCAGGTCCCACGCCGGTCCGGCGACGAAGGCGAGCGGGTCGTCGGCGAACGCCGGCGCCTTCTTCTCGTAGATGCCGTGCCCGACGAAGTTCAGCACCCAGCCCACGGTGAACGCGCTCGCGGAGACGGCCCACAGCGGCCGCAGCGGCGCCGAGATGAAGAGGCCGGCGGCGCCGCCGACGATCATCGGGATGCCGATCTGGTGCAGCAGGCGGTTGGTCGGGTCCTGGTGGGTCTGCTCGTAGAAGCGCACCGCCTCGTCCCAGCGCGCCTTCATGCCGCCCTCGAACTCCGGGTGGTTGGCCCGCCACTGCTTCTCGAGCGACCACATCGCGCGGCCGAGCAGCGTCGCCGCCGTCACCTTGCGCCCCGCGAGCAGCGCCAGCGTCGCGCCGCCGAGCGTCGCCATCTCCTTCGCCGACTTCATGTCCCCTCCTCGACCGAATGGTCCCGTACGGTCCCGCGGATTCTCGGTGCGACGGCCCCGGAAGTCCAAGGGAACCGCAGGACTTGCGTCGGTGCCGTCTCACGTCGCAGCCTCGTCTCCGAAGTTCCCGGGGAGTCCTCGATGCGCCCGTACCTCGTGGCGGCAGCCGCCGCCCTGCTCGCCTCGGCCTGCGACGACGCTTCCACGTCGTCCGACGACGTCCCGGCCGACGCCGCCGTCGGCCTCTCCGACGCGGCCCCGCCGCCCGACATGGCCGCGCCCGACGTCGCGTTCCTCGACGGCGCGCTGCCCGACGGCGCGCCGCGCTGCGCCGCGGGCGAGGTCCGCTGCGACGACGGGACGACGCGCGCCACCTGCGGCGAGGACGGCGCCTGGACGAGCGAGGCCTGCCCGGCCGGCGAGGTCTGCACCGACGGCGCCTGCGGCTGCGTCCCCGGCACCGTCGTCGGCTGCGAGGGCCCGCACCACGTCCGGCTGTGCGACGGCGTGGAGGCCTGCCCCGCCGGCCTGTGGTGCGCCGACGGCGTCTGCGGCGAGCCGGCCTGCGACGCGGACGACGACTGCCACAGCGACACCTTCTGCGCCGACGGCCGCTGCGTGCCCTACCCCGCCGAGCCCCGCGGCGAGAACAACGGCGGCTGCCGCCTCGCCATCCAGGTGGGCGACTTCTCCCCCGAGGTGCAGTGCCAGTGGCGCTCGGGCGACGTCAGCATGCAGCCGATCGCCATCGACCTCGACGGCGACGAGGTGCCGTCGATCCTCTTCGTCAGCGGCGGCCGCGTCGTCGCCATCCGCGGCGACGACTGCACCGTCGAGATGCGCTCCGAGGTGCCGGTCCTGATGAGCGGCGAGTCGTCGATCGCCGCCGGCGACGTCGACGGCGACGGCCTGAACGAGGTCGTCGTCATCGGCGGCATCGGCCAGCTCTTCGTGCTCGACGAGAGCCTCGAGCTGCAGTGGACGGCGCCCGCCGGCGTCCTCGGCCTCGCCTCGGCGCCCGCGGTGGCCGACCTCGACGGCGACGGCCGCGGCGAGGTCATCGTCGGCGCGACCGCCTACAACGGCGAGGACGGCTCCCTGCACGGCCAGTCGCCGCTCGGCCCCGCCCAGGGCTTCGGCCCCATCCCCGTGGTGGCCGACATCGACGGCGACGGCCAGCAGGAGGTCCTCTACGGCAACCGCATCTTCGACAGCCAGATGCGCGACGTCACCCCGGAGGCCATGCGCCGCCTGAGCGCGGGCCACGTCGCCGTCGCCGACTTCGACCCCGAGTCGCCGGGCCCCGAGCTGGCCGTGGTGCACGGCACCTCGCGCGTCCGCATCCAGCGCACCGACGGCACGGTCATCTTCGGGCCGTATGCCATCCCCGGCTCGATGTGGGGCGGCGGCGCGCCGAACGTCGCCGACTTCGACGGCGACGGCCGCCCCGAGATCGGCAGCGCCGGCTCCCACAACTACGCGGTCTTCGACCAGGACTGCGTCGGTGATCCGCCGCCCGCCGACTGCGAGGCCGAAGGCATCCGCTGGACGAAGGCCGTCCGCGACACGTCCTCGGGCTCGACCGGCTCGACCACCTTCGACTTCGAGGGCGACGGCAAGGTCGAGGTGGTCTACAACGACGAGTGCTTCCTGCGGGTGTACGACGGCACCACCGGCGATGTGTTGCTCGCCCTGCCCAACACCACCGGCACGCTGATCGAGGCGCCGATCGTCCTCGACGTCGACGGCGACTACAACTCGGAGATCGTGGTGGGATCCGACCCCGGGTTCGCGTGTGTCGACCCCGATCCCGACACCGGCACGCTCCCGCGACAGACGTCGGGCATCACCGTCGTGCGCGACATCACCGACCGCTGGGTGCACAGCCGTCCCATCTGGAACCAGAACGCCTACTCGATCACCAACGTCGAGGACGACGGCACGCTGCCGGCGCGGCCGGAGGCCAACTGGGAGAAGTTCAACAGCTTCCGCGAGAACGCCCAGCCCCAGGACAAGGCTCTCGAGGCGCCGGACGTGACGGTGCGCGCCGACGCGTCGACCGCCCGCGACGCCTGCGGCCCGGCGCGCCTCGCGGCCAGCGTGCAGAACCGCGGCGCGCAGCCGGTCTCCGGCGGCATCGTCGTCTCGTTCTTCGCCGGCGACCCCGCCGCCGGCGGCACGGAGGTCTGCTCGACGCGCACCACCCGCCGCCTCGTGCCGGGCGAGGCGGAGGTCGTCGCCTGCGACTGGCTCATGCCGCCCATGGCACCGACGGTGGTCCACGTCCTCGTCGACACCAACCCCGGCGTCGGCGCAGTGATGGACCGCAACGCCGAGTGCGCCGAGCGCAACAACTGGACGACGCTCCTGGTGCAAGGATGCTGACCCGCGCCGCCCTCGTCGCCACCCTCGCGCTGGCCTGGTCGGCCGCGCGCGCCGACACCGTCCCGCTCGGGGCGCTGCAGACGCGACAGCGCGTCGACCACCTCCGGGACACCGCGGCGACGCCGTGGTCGACGTTCACCCTCACCCGGACGGCCGCCTCGGACTTCATCTACTTCTGGGACGAGGCGTGGACGGATCCCGCCGAGTTCGCCCCGCAGCTCGACCGCCAGTCGCGCGACGGCCCCGCGCGGTCCTTCGCCGATCCGCGCGTGGCCGAGGTCTCCGGCGGCAACCCCAAGGCGCGCGACGGCCACCGCTGGTCCTGGGACGCGAAACACCGCCTGCTGACGATCGCCGCCGCGGAGAACGTCGCCCGGATCGAGGCGAAGGCGACGAAGACGACCGAGGTGCGCGGTCCGCTGTGCGCGGTCCTGATCGGCCTGGCGACGAACGCCGGCCTGCGCTTCACGGACTGCGTCGCCCGCCCGAGCGAGGGGCCGGAGATCGCGCTGCGCGTCGCGAAGGGCGAGGCGTGGATGACCTCGGTGGGCGCCGCCGTCCGCGCCACCGGGCTCGCGTGGCACGTCAGCCTCTCGCGCGACGTGCACGGCCGCGCGGTGCTCGACGCGACGCGCCTGCGTGGCGCGGCATTGGCCTCGCCGCTGGCCTGCGGTCCGGGCACGGCGTTCGCGCCCTGGCTCGACGCGCTGGCCGACGGGCGGACGCCCTGGCCGGACGACGCGCCGCCCGCCGCCGGGTGCTGGCCGGCGACGTTCGCGACGCACGTGCTCGAGGAGGCGGCGCTCTCGCGCGACCGCTTCGCCACCTCGCTCTGGGCCTTCGCGCTCATGGGCGACGAGCGGGAGCGCGCCGCGCTCGAGCTGGTCCCGCGCCTGCTCGGCATGGCCAGCCGCCGCCACGCGGGCCGCCCGAGCGGCGCCGCCTTCGGCCGCCAGCTCGGCGCCTGCGCCGCCGACGACTACTTCGACGCCTTCCCGCAGCGCCCGCGCGCGATGCCGCGCGACCTCGCCGCCGAGCTGCGCCGCGCGTGCACCGCCGAGCGCCCTCGGGCGGCGCCCCCCGCCGCCATGCCCTGACGCGAAGGCGCTCGATCCCCGAAAAACCCGCGCGGGGTGCGCTGCGAAGGCCTCCCGACGGCACCCCGCGCCTCGCGGGGCGCCGCCGCAGTGCTTACGGCGCCGCCACGCGCGCCACGGGGTGCGCCGCGAGGGCCTTCCGAGCGCCCCACGCGCATCGCGGGGCGCCGCCGCAATGCTTCCGCGGCCACCACGCGCACCACGTGGCACCCCCGGCGTGCCTTCCGACGGCACCCCGCGCCCCGCCGCGCGTTCCCGGCGCGCCTCTGGGCACCGGGCTGCGCCCCGCCGGTCGGCCCCCGAGGGCCTCCCGGCGCGTCACTGCACCTCGAACTCGATCGGCTCGGCGTCGGCGCCCACGTCGGCGTTGTAGTAGCTGTAGATCCGGCTGCGCGGCGCCTGCGCGCGGATGGGATCCCGCGCGACGAGGCGGTACTGGAAGGTGAGCGGGCGCTCGGGGCGCACCACGTCGAAGTAGAGCAGCAGCTGCCGCTCGGTGTGCTCGTGACGGCGGAACACCCCCGCGTCGCGCAGCGCGTCGAGATCGGCCGTCATCAGGTCGAAGCCGGGCGGGATGCCCAGGTCGACCATCACCATGTCGGCGAACGCGAGGTCGTTGTTGGCGATGGTGACCGTGGCCATCACGGTGTCGTCGACCGCGAGCTGCGTGCGGTCGTACTCCACCGTGATGCTGAGCGGCCCCTCGGCGGGCGGCGCCTCGGCCCACGGCTGATGGTGGCCCTCGACGATGCCGTACTGCAGGTTGCCCTGGCCCTCGATCGCGATCTCGACGAGGTGCTCCTGGCCGGGGACCAGCAGCGCCGACAGATCCGCCTGACGCATGACATCCGCGTTGTCGGGCGTCACGCGGAAGCTCGCCTGCTGCTGGCCGTCGAAGCGCACGGTGATCGTGGCGTCGGCGCGCTCGTCGCGCCCGCCGGAGAGCGCGCGCAGCATGCACTTGATCGTCCACACCGTGCCCGCCGTCGAGCCCCAGTTGCCGCCCGGGCTCTTCTTCGACACGAGCCAGTTGAGCGCCGCCTGCGCCACGTCGGGGTGGGCGCCGACCACGAGCAGCGCGTGCGTCGCGAGCGCCGTCGTCTCGATCCACGCGTACTCGCCGCCGCCGTAGGTCGTCGTCTGTTCGTCGGTCTCCCAGCGCGACAGATCGCCCTCGACCGTCTCCGACACCCGCCGCGCCAGCTCGGCGATGATGCGTCCCGTCAGCGGGCCGTTCGGCTGGTAGGCGGCCATGAAGTTCGCGAACAGCGCCAGCGTGTAGGTGCCCATCCCTTCGAGCCGCGCCTCGAGGTAGCCGCGCGCGCGGTCGAGCGGCTCGCCGCGCTCGCCGGCCGCCGCCAGCGCGAACGCCACGTACGCGGTCACGGCCACGGGGTCGGTGAGGTTGCCCGTCTCGTCGAGGCCGCGCTGCGCGATCTCCCAGTGCCCGTCGGCCTTCTGCTGCGCCAGCAGCCACGCCCGCGTGCGATCGATCATCGCCGCGTCCACCGTGCGCACCGTCGCCATGTCGGTGAACTCGAGCAGGCCGTAGGCGGTGAGCACCACGTGGGCCGGCGGGCTGCCGAACCACTCGAAGCCGCCGCCCTGCACCTCGAACGTGAGCAGGCGCTGGTAGCCGGTGTTGATGAACTCGCTGGCGCGGACGTCGATCTCCGGCGTGACCGTGCCGCTCTCGCGCATGTACTTCGTGACGAGCACGTTGGGCCACGTCGTCGCCGAGGTCTGCTCGAAGCAGCCCGACGGCATCGACAACAGACCGTCGAGGCCCTCGACCACCGTCGCGAACAGACCGGGGTACAGCTTCACGATCAGGCGGCCCGATCCTTCGACGGCGTCCGCCGGCAGGGTGACCGCGCGCGAGATGTTGCCCTCGAGGCGGCCGGTGGTGGCCGTCTCGACCTTCTGCCCGTCGGGCTCGACGCGGACGGCGCGCGCCACCGCGTCCTGCAGGCGGTCGCCGATGGCGAACACGGTGAGCTCGTGCAGGCCGACGCGCTGCACGCGGATGGGCAGGCGCACGCCGCGCACCTCGCCCGGACCGAGGTCCACCTCCTGCTCCACCGGTCCGAGCAGCTCGTACCAGTCGCCCGCCTGCACCTGGAGGCGCACGGTCTGCGGCGCGTCGGCGTAGTTGTAGAGGGCCACCGGCACGCCGTACTCGTCGCCGCGCGTCAGCGTCGCCGGCACGTCGAGGTCGACGAAGAAGTCCTGGAACACGCGCACGCCCGCGTCCGTCGAGCCGAGCAGGCCCTCGGCGGAGTTGGCCATCGCCGAGAGGCGCCACGTCGTGATGCTGTCGGCGAGCGGCACCGTGATCTCGGCGCGGCCCTGGCCGTCGGTGATCAGCGCCGGCTCGACGAAGAGCGTCTCCGGGAAGTTGCGGCGCACCCGCGGCGCGCCGCCGCCGTTGCCCGCCGGACCGCCGCCCGCGCCGCCGCCGCCCCCCGCCTCGGGCGGCGCCGGGAACGGGCCGTTGGCACCGTCGTCGTCGAAGTCCCGGTCCACCTGCTCGCCGTACAGCACCAGGTACAGCGGGAACTCGAAGCGGATGTCGTCGGGCGTGCCCGCGGCCTCGTCGGGGCCGAGCGACGTGACGACGAGCTGGTCGCCCATGAGCCGCGCCTCGATCGGCTTGCCCCACGGGTCGTAGGACGACGCGAACCCGGAGGCCACGAGGTCGCCGAGGCCCGCCGCGTCGACGCGCCCGGCGCTCACCTCGCCGCGCAGCGCCTCGACGAAGGCCGTCGCGAGCCGCTGCACCGCGGGCTTCACCAGCGCCTGCGCCTCCGACTGCGCCAGCGCGAAGGTGTTGATCGAGAGGCCCGCGGGCGGCAGGCCGCCGGCGGCGAACAGCAGCTTCGCCTCCGCCTGCCGCACCGGGTCGTCGGCCGCCGCCGGGTCCGACGCCAGCGTGGCGAGGTCCGGGACGCCGATCTGGTACCGCGGCTGCGCCAGCTCCGACTCGATCTGGAAGTAGGCCTTCTCGAGGCCCGGCCGGAACTCCATGAGCCCGAACACGGCCTCGTCGACGATGTTCAGGCCGAGCGCGGCGGCGCTTCCTTGGCCCTGGCCGTCGGTCACCTCGAAGGTGAGCCGCGCCTCCTCGCCGGGCGCGTACTGCGGCCGGTCCGTCCGCACGGCGATGCGCAGCGCGTCGGCGGGCTCCACGTACACGCTCGCGCGGTCGCGCCGCAGCGAGCTGCCCTGCGCGAGGTAGTAGGCGTCGATCTCGAGCGCGCCCGCGTGGTCGGCGGCCAGGTCGAGCGCGTAGCGGGCCCGCCCCTGCGCGTCCGGCGTCAGGATGCTCGTCAGCACCGTCTGCCCCGCGCGGACCACGTCGAGATAGACGCGGTCGGGCGCCCCGTCGACCAGCACGTCGACGTTCAGCGTCTCGCCGACGCGGTACAGCGCGCGCTCGGGGCGCACGAGCACCGCGCCCTCGGCCCGGCCGACGCCGGCGAAGAACTCGAAGGCGTTCTCGACGCGGTGGCCGTCGGCGTCGGTGCTCACCACGCGCAGCTGCAGACGCTCGCCCGCCACCGGGATGGCGACGCGCGCGAGGCCGTCGCGATCGGTCTCGAACTCCTTGGCGGGCAAGGCGTTGCCGCCGCCGTCGAGGATGGAGAGCTCGTGCCGCGCCGCTACCGGCCGCCCCGTCGCGTCGAGGCTGCGCACGAGCAGCTCGTTGACGAGGCCGGGCGCGATCTCGCCGCTCTCCGGCACGACCGCCACCTCGAGCGCGGCCTTGGCGATGCGCAGCGTGCGCGCGACCTGGCGCTCCTGGCCGGCGGTATCGGTGGCGGTGATGCCGAGCTCGACGAGCCCGCCGCCCTGCTCGAGCGGCAGCCCGACGACGTAGTCGGGCAGGCGCATCGTGAACCGGAAGAGGCCGTCGTCGTTCGTCGCGCCCTGCACCTCGGCGAACGGCGTGCGCCCGGTGTCGAGCGTCGCGCCGACGACGGTCACGTGGCCGCCGCGCACCGGCTCGCCGAAGAAGTAACGCAGCGCGATGCTGCCCTCGAGCTGGCTGCCGGCGAGGTAGACCTCCTGGTCGAGGTTCACGTCGACGTCGTACTTCGGCAGGGCGTAGCGATCGACGGTGACGGTCTTCTCCGTCGTGATGTCGCCGATCTTCGCCACGAGCCGCCACGCGCCCGTGTTGACCTCGCCCGCGATGCGGAACGTCGTCGCCGCGATGCCATGGCCGTCGGTCTCGATCGTCTGGCGGTCGAGCGTGTTGCCCTTGCCGTCGTAGACCTCGAAGACGAGCGGCTGGTCCGCGTCGGGCGTGAGCGCCGGGCGGCGCAGCGCCAGCGCGCGCAGGTGGATCGTCTGGCCGGGCTGGTAGAGCGGCTTGTCGGTGGTCAGCAGCACCTTCGTCGCGCGCTCGACGGCGACGTTGGCGCGGATCTCCTGCGGGCCGTCGGGCGCCTCGAGCCGTACGACGAGGCGGGCGTCGCCCACCTGCGCGTCGTCGAACTGCACCGGCAGCGCCGCCTGGCCGATGGCGTCGGTCACGCCCCCCGGCAGCGCGACCGGCTCGGCGTCCTCGCGCTCGAGCGAGAGCGAGACGGGCACGTCGGGCAGCGCGCGGCCGGTGCGCGGATCGCGGGCGATCACGCGCACGAACGACGCCGCGCCCGTGCGGAAGTGGTCCGGACCGACGAGCTGGGCCTCGCTCGGCGGCTGGGCGGTGAAGAGCGAGCGGCGGCCCCAGAGCGCGTCGTCGTCCCACTCCACGCGGTACAGCAGGACGTAGTCGGCGCGGCCGCCGGGCGTCGCCGCGTCGGGCTGGAAGTCGACGGGGATCGTGACGGGGTTCGCGGCGGCGTCGGCGGTGAACGGGGCGTCACCGGTGGCGACGACGGCGCCGTCCGAGAGTCGGAGCACTTCGACCTTCGCGCGTCCCTCGATGGTGACGCCGCCGGTGCGGTGCAGCACGAGGTCGACGTGGGTGCGCGCGCCGTCGGGGCGGGCGGCGATCTCGCGCTCCTCGAGGCGCAGCGTCCCGGCGGCCGGCTTCTCGTCGGGCGGCGGCGCGCCGCCTCCGCCCACGCTGCTGCCGTCGTCACAGGCGCCGAGCGCCGCCATCGCCACCCCCAGCCACCACCGTCTCATGGCCGTGCCTCCACCGTTGCCGCCACTGCGCGCGGCATCCGCAAGTTCCGTGCCGCCGGCGCGCGGCCCAGCCCATCGGCATGTCTCGCGGGGCACCGACGGTTTTTCGTGGAGGGCGGGGGTGGATTTCCGGCGCCGTCAGGGCGCGCCGGGGACCATCCGGGGGACCATCTGGTAGAAGCGGTCGATGTCGACGACCACGCGCTCGGCCGCCGTCCAGCGGATCTGGGCCGCGTGCCAGAAGTTCTCGGTGGTCTCCAGGCGGCGGGCCTTCTCGTAGGCGAGCTGGCCGCCGAGGTAGATGCGGGCGGTGACGTCGCTCGGCCCCCAGCCGCGACCGTTGATGAAGTTCTCCGCCCGGAAGTAGTGGGCGCCGACGTGGTAGCCGTTCCCGAACGCGCTGGTGTCCTCGGGGTTGTCGAGGTTGACGTTCTCGGGCCCCGCGCCGTCGATGTCGTCGATGTCGAGCGACGGGTCGTCGTCGGGGACCCCGCGCCGCCCCCAGTCGGGCTGGGCATTGGCGAAGTAGCAGTCGAGCGGCGCGACGGCCCAGGCGCGCGCCTGCGGATGCAGGAAGTGCAGGTCGACGTCGGCGCCTTCGTGGTCGGTCTGGTTCGGATCGCCCGGCGTGTCCCAGACGAGCTGGACGTGGATGTCCTCGCCGGGCACCGCGCGGATCGTGACCCGCGCCAGCGGTTCGGGGCACACGTCGGACGGCGCCTCCGTCTCGAGGTTGTCGGTGACGTGCAGCTCGACGACGTACTCGCCGGCGAGGTCGATGAAGAGCTGCGCCTCGGGCGTCGCCTCGTCGTCGGGGCGATGGCCGTCCTGCGGCCGTCGCGGATTCTGGAAGCCCTCGGCGGGCGCCTGCGTCGACCCCGCGGGCCTCGCCACCACCACCCAGCGGTATCGCACCACCTGGCCGTCGGGGTCGTGGGACTCGCTGCCGTCGAGCGTCACGACATCGAGCGGCAGGACGTCGAGCTCGGTCTCGGCGGCGACCGGCACGGGGCACCGGTTGTGGACGCCGCGGCCGACGAGCGGCACCTCGACGACGCACGACTCGGGGCGCGCGGCGTCGGTGCACGTCGCCGGGTCGTCGCTCTCGATGACGACGGTGCCGCCGTAGACCTCGCGGTCGGGCGGCGTGAACGAGACGTCGAAGTTGCGGGACGGAAGCGGCTCGCCCGGCGTGGCCGGCGGCAGCACCAACGGGAGGTCGGGCGCGTCGGGCAGGCCGAACGCGGGGCTCGTGCCTTCCTTGAGGTAGACGCGGCGGATCTCGACCGGCGCGCCGCCGCAGCTCTCGAGCGCCAAGGGCCGCCGGTCGGTGCGGCCGACCATGGTGGCGGGGTACTCGCGCGACTCCGGGGTCACGCGGAGGCAGGGCCGCCCCGGCTCGACCGCGCCGCCGCCGCCCGCGCCGCCACCGGCGCCGCCGCCACCGCCGCCGCCCGCGCCGCCGCCGCCACCCGCGCCGCTGATGCCACTGTCAGCGCCGCCACCCGCACCGCCGCCGCCGCCGCCCGCGCCGCCGCCGCCACCCGCGTCAGCGCCTGCGCCGCCGCCGTCCTCCTCGTCGGGGCCACCGTCGACGTCCCCTTCGACCACGCAGACTGCGCCGAGGCACACCGCCTCCGCGACACAATCGGCGGTGCGCGCGCACGACTGCCCGACCGCGGACAGCCGCTGCCCCTCGTTGTCGGCGGTGCACGCCGCGACCAGCAGCACAAGGATGGCAGGCACGGACACACGCATGACAATCCCTCCGGAGCCGCGCATCATGACTCCGCGAAGCGGACGCCGACAAGCCCGTTCACGGCATCTCGATCGGGACCGTCTCATAGAAGCGGTCGACGTCGATCACGCGCCGCTCCGCGTCGGTCCAGCACACCTCGGCCGCGAACCAGAAGTTGTCGGTCGCGTCGAGCGTGCGCGTCTTCTCGTAGGCGAGCTCGCCGCCGAGGTAGATGCGCACCGTGGCGTCGGACGGCCCGTACGTGCCCCCGCCGACGTGGTTCTCGCCGCGGAAGTAGTGCGCGCCGACGCGGTAGCACGCGTCGAACTGCGACGTGTCCTCGGGGTTGTCGAGGTTGATGTTCTCGGGACCGGCGCCGTCGACGTCGTCGATGTCGAGCGACGGATCGTCCAGGGGATCCCCCTGCCGCCCCCAGTCGGGGCTCCAGTTGGCGAAGTAGGTGTCGAGCGGCGAGACGCCCCAGCCGCGCGCCGTCGGATGCAGGAAGTGCAGGTCGACGTCGGTGCCTTCCGGGTCGGTCTGGTCCGCGTCGCCCGGCGTATTCCAGACGAGCTGCACGTGGATGTCCTCGCCCGGGCGGGCGCGGATGAGCAGCGTCGCGAACGCCGCGTCGGTTGGCATGCCGGCGGCGTCCCCGACGCGCAGCTCGATCGTGTACTCGCCGGCCAGGTCGACGAAGAACTGCGCGGTGGGCGTGGCGGGATCGTCGTCGACGCGGCCGTCCTGCGGGCGGCGCGGGGTCGTGAAGCGCTCCGCCGGCTGCGACGTCGAGCCCGCCGGTCGCGCGACGACCGTCCAGTGCCAGGCGGTGATGCCCAGCTCGCCGGGGACCGACGCGCTGCCGTCGAGCGTGACGACGTCGAGCGGGGCCACGTCCATTTCGCCTTGCTCGACGCGGGGTTCCGGTGGACGCGCCCCCGACCCTCGCCCGGCGAGCGCCACCTCGGCGAGGCACCCGGCCGGGTCGTCGCAGGCGTCGTGTCGCAGGACGAGGCGCGCCGCGAACGGCTCGGTCGCCACCGGCGTGAAGCGCACGTCGAGCTCGGCGGCGCCGCCGGGCAACACCTGGATCGGCGTCGCCGCGCCGACCGCGAACACGCCGAGCGGATCGCCCTCGACGCGCACCTCGTCGACGACGACGCCCCGGCCGCCGCAGCCCTCGAGTCGGATCGTCCGGCCGGAGGTGGAGCCGATGCGCGTCGCGGCGAAGTCCAGGCGCTCCGGCGCGACGACGAGACAGGGCCGGGCGGCCTGCCCGTCGCCGCCCGACCCCGCCGCGTCGATGTCATCCGGCGCGCCCGCGTCGGACGCCGGCGCGGCGTCGGACGCCCGCGCCGCGTCGGGCATCGCCCACGCCGCGTCGGGCGCCAGCAGCGCGACCGCCGCGTCGGCGTCGACGGCGCCTGCCTCCGACTCGACCGATTCGATGCATCCGGCCAGCGCGAGCGTCGCGGCCGCCACGAGAACTCCGCCCCACGAGCGTGCCATGCGTCCTCCTTCTGTCAGGCTTCTTGGCATCCGCCGCACGCCTGCCAGGGTGCAAAAACCGTCACCGCGCCCTTGCGCCCCCCGACCCCCGCTGTCAGTGTGTCGCGCCCAAGGAGGACCCGATGCGCACGCTACCCCTGATCGCGTTGCTCGCCGTCGCCGGCTGTGTCGCCGGCTGTGACCGGGGCGCCGCCCCCGCCGGCGGCGAGAAGAAGGCCGAGAAGCAGGCCGAAGCCCCCGCGACCGACTTCACGCAGGCGCTCGCCGCCGTCAACGCCGCCCGCCCCGCCGGCGCCACGATCGAGTTCGAGGCACAGACGCTCGACAAAGAGAAGATCGTCGCCGCCGTCCCCAAGGGCTGGAAGGCGGGCTTCATCCCCGGCTCCTTCGAGCCGCCCGAAGGGTCGAACCTCGGCTTCATGACGAAGTACAAGGTCGGCACGAACTGCGACGGCATGTGCGAGCCGAAGGACTGGGCCGCCGTCGCCGAGAAGGTCGACCTGGGTCAGTTCCGCGACGCCACGCGCTGGGAGATCCTCGAGGAGCAGGCGCTCACCGCCCCCACCGGCAAGCTGCTCGTCGCGAAGCCCAAGGACGACAAGAAGGTCTATCTCGCCGCCGCGCGCTGGAAGGACGGCGCCGAGAAGTACTTCACCTGCCACGCGACGCTCGACGCCGAGGCCGTGGACCTGCTGCCGGCGTTCAAGACCGCCTGCGCCCAGAACGTGCCGACGTTCCTCAAGTAGGCCGCAGGAGCCGGAAGCACCGGTGGATGCGGCGGTCGCGGAAGTCGGGCGGGATGCTCCACTCGCTGACGTCCTCGGCGACCGCGCCGGCGAACGCGGCTTCGTCGAGGCGGAAACGCCGGTTGTTCGTCGAGAACCAGACCACCCCGCCCGCCGGCACGAGGCGCAGCACCGCCTGGAGCAGCGCCACGTGGTCGCGCTGCAGGTCGAGATCGGTCTCGGTCTTCTTGCTGCGCGAGAACGTCGGCGGATCGATCACCACCCGATCGTAGGTCTCTCCGCGACGCGCGGCCTCGTCGAGGAACTGCCGCACGTCGGCGCGCACGAGCCGGTGCTCGGGCCCCGTGAGGCCGTTGAGCGACAGGTTGTCGCGCGCCCAATCGAGGTATGTGTTCGAGAGATCCACGCTCGTGGTGGCGCGCGCGCCCCCCGCCGCCGCGTGCACCGTGAACGCCGCCGTGTAGCAGAACAGATTGAGGAAGCGCCGACCCGCCGCCTCCCGCCCGACGTGCAGCCGCAGGGGGCGATGGTCGAGGAACAGGCCGGTGTCGAGGTAATCGCTGAAGTTCACCTCGAAGCGGCAACCGCCCTCCTGCACGATGCAGCTCGCCCCGCGCTCGGCCTCCTTCTCATACTGCGCCGTGCCGCGCTGGCGCCGGCGGGTGCGCAGGTGGATGCGCTCCGGCGGCACCCCGGCGGCCGCCGGCAGCACCGCCAGCACCTCGCCGCGCCGTTTGCGCACGGCAGCGGCCTCGATGCTGGCCGGCGCCTCGTACTCCTGCACGTAGAGGTGCTGCGAAGCGCCGTCAGCCTCGAGGTAGCGGTCGATCGCGAAGGCGTACTCGGGCATGTCGGCGTCGTAGAGGCGCAGGCAGCTCACGTCCTCGCGCCGGGCGCGCTTGTCCAGGCGCTCGATGTTCTTGCGCAGCCGGTTCGCGAACATGCGCGCGCCCTCGGTGTCGGCGAGCAGTGGATCCGGCGCGCGCAGGCCGGGACCGGGTGCCGCGCGCCGCGCACCGGCAGCGCCGAGATCGATGCGCAGCAGCCGGCATTCGATCGGACCGTTCCACAGCGCATGCGAGCGCTTCACGCGC
>CAUJDF010000002.1 GCA_963169045.1 Myxococcota bacterium | reverse complement strand
AGCTCGAGATGGAGCTCGGGCCGCTCACCGTGCCGCCGCCGCCCGAGGCGGCGACCGAGCAGCAGTCGTCGGGCTGATCGCGCTGTGTCCATGCGCGTGATCGTGATTCAACGGTCACGCGGCGCGACCACCGGTTCGTGCGGCGGATACCCACCGCCTGCGGCCCGACGTCCTCGCCGAGCTGCCCTCGCTGTGCCACTTCGAGTGGGATGCCAGAGGCCGCCTGTGTCTCCTGCTCGTCGGTCACACCGGCCTGCGCGCCCGCCTCAAGCTCGCCGCGCTCGAAGCGCTCAACCAGCGCATCATCCTGCGCTACGCCCTGCGCGGCTTCGATCGCGACACCACTCGCGCCTACGTCGAGCACCGCCTGCGCGTCGCCGGCGTCGACCGGCCGCTGTTCACCGACCCCGCCCTCGAAGCCCTGTTCGGCGCCTCCGGCGGCATCATGCGCCGCATCGACATGCTCGCCCACCACGCCCTGCTCGCCGCTGCCGCCGCTCGCGCCCGCCTCGTCGACGCCGAGCACGTCGCCCGCGCCGCCGAGGAGGTGCGCTCGTGAGGCTCCTCGTCATCCTGCCCACGCCCGAAGGGCTGTATCTCTACGAGCGCCGCGCCGGCCGCATGCGTCACTGTGGCTTCGTGCGCCACCCGCGCGAGCTCCACCACCGGTTCGCGCGCATCGATTGCCCCGATCTCGTCGTCCTCGTCGGCGACCGTCACACCGACTGGTACGTCGACACCATCCTCGATCGCGCCGATCTGCTCACCGTCCCGGCGACCTGGCTGCGCCACCTTCCGCGCGTAGCCAACGCGGCGCGTCGCCTATGTTGCCCGGGTTGCTCTCGACCACCGCGCCCATCCGCTCGGCCTGCGCCTCGGCCATCTCCGCACTCTGCCGCTGCCGTTCTGATCCGCCGGCGCGCCAGCCTGGTGGCGAGCCGTTCCGCCCTCCGCCGTGGCCGCACCACGCCGCCGGCGGGCAAGAGCGATCGCCGACGACCTGCCACACTTCACCGCCACGGACGAGCGCGGGATCAGCTCGGCGGAGGAGTGTGGGAGTCGGCAACCTCGCTCAGCCGTCACGTGGCGACAAAGGACTGGAGGATCGCCAGGTTGCGTCCCGCGGCCTCGTGGCCGACGAACGGAAAGTTCTTCCGGCCCAGGGCGATGATCCGCAGCGCGCGTTCGGAGGCGTTGTTGTCGAGGCTGAGCTTGGGGTTGGCAAGGAAGTGGCGCAGGTGCTGGCGCTGGTTGGTCGCGTGGCCGATGGCCTCGGCGAACGCGACTTGGACGGGGATGTCGGTGTGATCGTCGATCCACTTCTCGATGGCATCGACGATGGGGCGGCTGTGGGTGTCGCGCGTCGCAGCGTGGGTGGGGGTCGCAAGCAGACCGCGGCCGGCGATATCGGATTCGATGCTGTGTAGAGTCTGTCGATGAGCTCGATGACGTCGGCGGCCTCGGGGTCGTTGGCCTTCGCGTTAGGCTCGAGTTTCACCAGTTTCGGCTGCCTGCGGCCGGCCCCGACCGGCCGCCGCTGCGTCGCGCGGCGCATTTCGGTCTCGACGTGCATCAGGCCGCCTTCGACCGAAATTCGCCTTGCTCCTTGCTGCGACTCGGTCGTTGCTCGGCCTCGTCGACGCCGAAATGGCGAAACTCGAGACTAGGGCGTGTTTGGCAACCGCAGCCAGATCATGGCGGCGGCGATGAGCAGCATGGCCAGGTAGTTGTGCGCGCGCTTTTCGTTGCGCGTGGCGACGCGTCGGAACTGCTTCAGCCGGTTCACACAGCGCTCGACGCGGTTCCGCTGGCGGTAGGTCTCGCGGTCGAGCCGGCGTTTGTTGCGCTGGTTCCACCGCCAAGGACTCACCGTTCGGATGTGCCGCCGCTGCAGCATTCGGCGGTTCTTCGGGCTGCTGTAGGCCCGGTCACCCACGACGCAACCAGGACGCAAGCGCATCCGCCCAGTCGGCTGGCGCACGGCGCCGCCGTCGAGGAGCGGCTCGAACATCACCGAGTCGTGGCGCTGGCCCGGGGTGACGAGGAGAACTGCCGGGCGGCCGTGCTCCTCAGCTCGGATGTGCACCTTCGTGGAGAATCCGCCGCGGCTGCGGCCGAGCGCCTCGGCGTCAGCGCTACTCGCCCTGGCGCCGGCGGCGTGCTGATGGGCGCGGACGACCGTCGAATCGACGAAGTGCGTCCTTCAGCCGTACTCGCCTCGCTTGTCCGCCTGCTGCTGCAGCCCCTGCAGCACCTGGCTCCATACGCCTCGCTTCTGCCAGTCGTAGAAGCGGCCCGCGACCGTGGCCCACTTGCCGTAGCGCTTCGGCAGGTCGCGCCACGGAGCCCCCGTCCGCAGCACCCACAGAATGCCGTTGATGATGCGCCGGTGGTCCAGGGGCGGCCTGCCGCCCTTTGGGCCCGGCGCCTGCGGCGGAAGCAACGGCCTCAGCCGCTCCCATTCTTCGTTGGTGAGGTCTCCTCGGTACATGCCCAGAAGATGGGCACATCACCGAGGTTGCCAAACACGCCCTAATTGTCGCTGCTCTGTGCGGGGGCGATCGCCACGCCGCACTCGTAGGCGTTTCCGCCGTAGGACGCCGAGAGCACCGTGAACGCGCCTTCGGCAGGGCACACGAAGGTCGCCTCGGCGCAGAGGCGGCCGGCACACACGTCGTCGTTCCGGGCGAGCGCTGCCGCGTCGCGGCACTCGGTGTCGCCGGCGCAGATCCGCAGCATCGGGTCGCCGGCACAGGTGGTGCCGACGCCGGCGCCGCAGGCTGCGGGCGCCGGGCTACAGCCGACGACGTAGCGGCTGCCGGGGACGCAGGCGCGGGCGCGGACGGGTCCCTCGGGGTCGACGGCGACCTGCCATCCGCAATCGCGAGAGATGCCGACGGCGGGCGCGGGACAGGCTTCCGTCGGCGGCGGGGGCGGCGCGGCGTGGATGCCCAGCTCGCACCGGAAGGCGGCACCATCGGCGGCGCTGGTGTACAGCGTGAGCGCGCCGCCGGGCGGGCAGACCACCTGGGTGTGCGGGCAGTTCGTGCCGCAGGCGTCGTCACCGGCCGCCAGCGCGCGGTCGGCGTGGCAGGCGATGCCATCGCCCGCGCAGACGCGCAGCGCCGGGTTGCCCTCGCACGCGCCGAGGCCGCCGCACTCGGCCGCGCCCGTGCACCCGATGTCGACGCGCTCCCCGGGATTGCAGGCGACGACCGCCGTCGGCGTCCAGCCGCACTCGGCGTTCGTGCCCCGCACCGCGCCCGCTTCGCAAGGCGTGGTGATGTCGTCGTTCACGACCGTGAACGGCACTTCGATCACGTTGTTCTCGTAGTTCGACTCGCGCAGGACCTGGTTGAAGTTGACCTCGATCCGCATCGAGTAGGTGCCGGGCGCGACGCCGGTGATGTCGATCCACTGGCAGTCGAGGCCGGCGGCGTAGATGTCGGCCCAGCCGCGGCTGATGCCCTGGTTGCCGCAGCCGTACTGGCCGAACTGCGGGATGTCGGGGCCGTCCTGCACGCGGCGGCTGTCGAGCAGGCAGAACGACTGCTTGTGGCCCGGCGCGACCACGTTCCCGACGGCGTCGCGCAGCGAGTACCGGGCGTAGTCGTTGAAGTGGTAGTGGCCGTGGCAGGGGCTGAACTCGAAGAGCTCGGGGCGCTGCGCGGGGTTGCCCATCACGAGATCCGCGTCGCCGATGTTGGCGGTCTCGATGGAGAATCGCAGCAGCTTGCGCAGGCCCGGGCCGCCGACGCAGCCCTCGACGATGGCGCAGCTGCCCTCGGGGAACTCGCGCTCGTCGACGTAGGCGCTGCTCGCGATGAGGTCGGCGTTCGTGAGGATGTCGGGCAGCCGCTCCGGCGGGGGTGGGGGCGGCGCGGGCCCGTCGGCGCAGTTGGCGCGTCCGGGGCTGCTCCGCTGGGCGCCCTCGCAGGCGGCCGGGACCCACGCCACGCTGCCGTCCTCGCGGTCCACGCGCTCGGCGCTGCGGCCGTCGCCCGGATCGAACGGCTCGAGCCAACGGTCGATCGCCGTACTCTGGTCCGGCATCAGCAGGTGGATCGCGTCCCCCGTCGAGAGGCCGGAGCCGAGCGCGCGGTCCGCCACCGTCAGGCGGATTGCGCCTTCGGCGATGGCGTAGGCGCCGTCGTAGTCGGGATCGACGACGACCGCGTAGCCGCCGGGCGGCAGCAGGGTCGGCCCGCCGCGGTGCGCGACGAGGCGGTCGGCGGCGTCGCCGTCGAACAGGAACAGGCCGGCGAGGTCGACGGGCGCCTCGCCGCGGTTGTGGACCTCGACGAACTCGCCGGTGGACTCGTTGCGCGGGTTGGCCATCACCTCGGTGAGCGCGAGGCGCGGCAATTCGGGCGGCGCGGGCGGGGCGGGGGTGGCGCAGTTGGGGCGGCCCGGCGACGAGCGCGCGGGGCAGGGGGAGGCGATCCAGTTGCCCGCCACGTCGCCGCGGTCGGTCACGCGCTCGATCGACACGCCGTTTCCGGGGTTCGACGGGAAGCGGAACGTGCTCAACACCTCCTCGCCGTCGGGGGCGCGCAGCTCGAGCGCGTCATCCGTCGCGAGGCCGGAGCCCAGGGTGGTGTCGGCCGGGCGCAGCAGGACGACGCCGGCCGGGATGGGGTACTCGCCGGCGTACTCAGGGTCGAGGACGAGCGCGAGACCGCCGGGCGGGACGACCGTGGAGCCGTCGCCGAACGCCCGCAGCACGTCGCGCGCGTCGCCGTCGGAGAAGACGAGGTCCTTGGCGTCGATGGGCACCTCGCCGTCGTTGAGGAGCTCTACGAACTCGCCGGTGTCCTCGTCGAGCGGGTTGGCCATCACCTCGTTGATTGACAGAGAGCGGCGCAGCGGCTCGGGCGCGGGCGGCGCCGCCGCGCAGTTCACGGCGCCCGGGCTGGCTCCGCAGGGCGACGGCACCCAGCTGGCCGGCTCGTCGGGCGCGAGCGGGGCGGTGCGCTCGGCGGAGACGCCGTTGCCCGGATCGAACGGCCGCGAGAACGTCGACGCGACGGTCGTGCCGTCGGGCGAGAGCAGGCGCAGCGGGTCGCCGAGCGCGAGGCCGTTGCCGAGCGTGCGGTCGGCGACCGACAGCCGGAGCGTGCCGGCGGGGAGGGCGTACTGGCCGGCGTAGTCCGGGTCCAGCACGACCGCGTAGCCGCCGGGCGCGAGGACGGTGGGGCTCCCGCCCTGGCCGCGCAGGACGTCGGGCGCGTCCCCGTCGTCGAGCACGAAGCCGGCGAGGTCCACCGGCTCCTGCATCGCGTTGTAGATCTCGACGTACTCGCCCGTGGCTTCGTCGAGCGGGTTCGCCATCACCTCGTTGAGGACGAGGCCGGTGAGCACCCGCTGCAGCTCGTACGCGCCGAGGTCCGGGGCGACCCACGACCGGCGTGGCCGCCCGTCGGCGTCCGTGGCGAGGCCGAGGTCCACGCCGGCGTCGATGCACGGCGAGCGGGCGGTCAGGCGGAAGTCCTGCCCCGCTGGGTCGACGAAGCCCGGATCGACCGACAGGTCGCCGGGGGCGCGCCCCGCTTCGCCGGCGTAGTTCGCCGGGTTGCCCCAGACGTCGTCGTGGCCGAACTCGGCGCCGCACTGGTGGCAGGCGATGCCCTGGCGGTTGCCGACCACGACGTTGTTCATCACGCGGCCGCCGCCGGAGCCCAGCGTGATGCCGCCCGCGCCGTCCTCGAGCCGGCCGGCGAAGCCGTTGCCGACGACCGTGACGTGCAGCACGTCGGCGACGACGTTGCCGCGCGTCACGATGCCTGCCTGGGTGTTGTGGGCGACGACGCTGCTGTGGACGGCGAGGCGGCCGTCGCGGGCCTCCACGCCCCAGCCGTTGCCGGCGAGGGTGCTGCCTCGGACGGTGATGTCGCCGGTGACGGCGATCGCGCGCTGGAAGCCCTGGATCCGGGCTCGCTCCACGACGAGCCCGCCGGCGGCGCCCGCGATGCCGGTGCCGGCGTTGGCGCCGACGAGCGCCAGGTCGGCGAGGCGCGCGCCGGCGCCGCCGACGGTGAAGGCGCCGCGGACCGTCGTCGTCGTCGCGCCCGCGCCGCGGACGGTCACGCCCGCCGGCAGCGTGACTGCGCCGGCGGCGTAGTCGCCGGCGGCCAGCTCGACCGTCTCGCCGGGCCGGGCGGCGGCGAGCGCCGCCTGGAGCGTGGGAAACTCGCGCGGGACGTCGAGCGGCGCGCCCGAGAGCACGACCGACGCGGCGTTCGCCTCGGCCTCGTCCTGCGGCCCGGCGCAGGCGGCGAGCGTCTGCACGAGCGACAGCGCGACGAGCGTTCTCGGGTATCGCATCTCTCCCCCAGGCATCGAAGTCGGGGAGTATCGCACGACGGCGTGCGGGCGTGCCCGTGTTGGTAGGTCGCATGGCGAAGCCGCTCTGGGGACTTGGGCTCGCGCTCCTGGCGCTCGGCGTCGCCGCGCCGGCGGCCGGACAGCCGTGCCTGCTGCGGGCGGACCTCGACGGCGTCGTCACCGGGGGCGCCGCCGAGCACCTGACGAGCGCCGTGCAGGAGGCTGGGGAGCGCGGTTGTCAGGCGCTCCTCGTGGTCATCGACACGCCCGGCGGCTTCCTCGACGCCACGCGAGACATCGCGAAGGCCTTCCTCGAGGCGCCGGTGCCCGTCGTCGTCTGGGTGGGGCCGGCCGGGGCGCGTGCCGGCTCGGCGGGGGCGTTCCTGGTGCTCGCCTCCCACGTGGCGGCGATGGCGCCGGGGACGCACGTTGGCGCCGCGTACCCGGTGAGCCTCGGCGGCGAGGCGCCCGATCCCACGATGGCGAAGAAAGTGGAGAACGACGCGGCCGCCTTCGCCCGGGCGCTCGCCCAACAGCGCGGACGCGACGTGGAGTGGGCCGAGGCAGCGGTGCGCGAGTCCGCGTCGGCCACGGCGGACGAGGCCCTCGAGAAGGGCGTCGTGGAGGTCGTCGCGCCGTCGGTCCGCGCGCTGCTCGAGCGCCTCGACGGCCGCGTGGTGCGCGTCGGCGACCGCGAGGTGACGCTGCGGACCGCCGGCGCCGAGGTGCGGCCGTTCGCGCCGAGCCTGCGCCACCGCGCGCTGGGCGTCCTCGGCGATCCGAACGTCGCCTGGCTGTTGATGATGCTGGGGATGTTCCTGCTCATGATTGAGCTGTACACGCCCGGCATCGGCATCGCGGGGGCGCTCGGCCTCTTCCTGCTGCTGCTGGCCGGCATCGGTCTGCGCCTGCTGCCGGTGGACGCGGGCGCCATCGTGCTGCTGGTGGTCGCCTTCGGGCTCTTCGTGGCCGAGCTCTTCGTGGTGAGCCACGGCCTGCTCGCGCTGGGCGGCATCGTGACGCTGGCGATCGGCTCCGTGCTGCTCATCGACACCGACGATCCCGAGTTCTTCGCCGACGCCTCGGTGCGCGTCTCGTGGGGGCTCGTCGTGCCCCTCGCGGCCGCGGTCGGGGCCGGCACGGTGGCGCTGGCGTGGCACGCCGCCCGGATCCGCAAGCGGGCGCCCGTGACCGGCGCGGAGGGGCTCGTCGGCTGCGTGGGCCACGCCGACGAACCCCTCGGGCCGGACGGCGGCTGGGTGCGCGTCGCCGGCGAGCGCTGGCGGGCTCGATGCACGGCGGCCGCCCCCGCGGGGGCCGCGGTCCGCGTCGTCGCCGTCCGCGACCTCACGCTGGATGTGGTGCCCATCGAAACGGAGGTGCGCTGATGGACCTGGGCCTGCCGCTCGGAATTCTGGTGGCCGCGGCGCTGGCGCTGCTCTACCTCGCCGCCAGCGTCCGCATCGTGAGGGAGTACCAGCGCGGCGTGATGTTCTTCCTCGGCAAGTACACGGGCCTGAAGGGGCCCGGGCTGCGCCTGGTCTTCCCGCCGTTCCAGCGCATGCAGATCGTCGACCTGCGCACCATCGTCGAGGACGTGCCGCCCCAGGACGTCATCACCCGCGACAACGTGACGGCGAAGGTCAGCGCCGTCCTTTACTTCCGCGTGCTGCACCCCGACAAGGCGGTGCTCAACGTGGTGAACTACCTCTGGGCGACGAGCCAGCTGGCGCAGACCACGCTGCGCTCCGTCACCGGCGCCCACGAGCTCGACGACCTGCTGACGGACCGCGAGCGGCTGAACCGCCGGCTGCAGGAGATCATCGACGAGTCGTCGGAGCCCTGGGGCGTGAAGGTGGCGAGCGTCGAGATCAAGCACGTCGAGGTGCCGCAGGAGATGCGGCGCGCCATGGCCCGGCAGGCGGAGGCCGAGCGCGAGCGCCGCGCGAAGATCATCTCCGCCGAGGGCGAGCTGCAGGCGTCACGGAAGCTCGCCGAGGCCGCCGGCATCCTCGCCGCCGAGCCGGCCACGCTCCAGCTGCGCTACCTGCAGACGCTCGTCGAGATAGCCGCCGAGAACAACTCGACGACCCTCTTCCCCATCCCACTGGAATTCCTGCGGATATTCGACAAGGGCGCCCGGTGACGCGCCCGAATCGGCCCGCCTGCCTTCGTCGTCCACAAGGGTAGGTAGGAAGGAGTCGAAGGTGGGCATCCGAGTCGAGTGCCACGCCGGCTACAAGGCCGACCAGGAGCCGCGGGCGTTCACGCTCGAGGGCGTCCGTCATCCGGTGCTCGGCATCGCGGACCGGTGGTACGACCCGGCGGCCACCTACTTCAAGGTCCGCGCCGACGACGGGCACCAGTACCTGCTCCGGCACGACCGGAACGAGGACGAGTGGACGCTGGTGCAGATCTTCCTGGCCAACGCGTGAGGGTTACTCGCAGTAGTAGCCGATGCGCCGGTTGATGTAGCGGCAGGTGCTGCCCTCGGCGGCGCAGTCGAACGACCGGAGCTGCCCGTCCTCGCACCACTCGGCGACGTCGCCGTTGCAGCGGCCGCCGAAGTCGAGGCCCTGGCACGGGTCGGGCCGACAGTCGGCGCCCACCCCCGGCACGAGCTCGCAGCGCTCGCCACAGAGCGCGCAGTCGCGCGCCTTCGCGTCGCCGCCGTCGCACCAGCGCGCGACGGCGCCGTCGCAGGCGCCGACGCGGTCGAGGCCGGCGCACGCGTTCCCTTCGGGCACACAGCGGAAGCCGACTGCGGCGGCGTCCCAGCCGCACGTCGACCCGTCGCCGCAGCGCGCCGTGCGCAGGGCGCCGTCGGCGCACCACACCGGATCGCCGCTCAGGCAGCGGCCCTCGGCGTCGACGGGGCCGCAGCCCGCCCCCGCGACGATCGTGGGGCCCGTGTAGCGCTCGATCCACTCGCGGTAGACGTCGACGCGCGTGAAGTGGTCGACGCCGACGCAGGAGCCGTCGCCCTCGCTGAGCGCCCCCGCCACGCGGACGGAGCCGTCGCCGGCGAGGACCATGAGCGGGCCGCCCGAGTCGCCGAAGCACACGCCGCGCTCGCCGCGGCCGTCGATGGAGACGCGGTCGCGATAGACGCCGACGATGGGCTCCGCGGTGAAGCGGCGCTTGTTGAAGTCGTCGGTCTCCGTCTGGCCGTAGCCGGCGGCCTCGGCGGTGCGCCCGATCCAGCTGCGGTCGAGCTCCTCGGTGAGGAGGGCCACGGGCACGACGCCGGGCGCGACGTCTCGGGCGTCGCGGTCGAGCTCGACGAGCGCGATGTCGCCTTGCGGATGGGCGACGCCGCGGCGCGCGCGGACGCAGCGGTCCGGGCGGTCGGGGTCGCGGCCCATGCAGAAGCGGGCGCGGCCGCCGAGACCGCAGTGGGCGGCGGTGAGCACCCAGGTGGGCGTGACGAGCAGGCCGCTGCACCCGTCGAAGCTGCCGACGGCCAGGACCTGCTCGGGCGTGAGCGGCAGGTGGGTCGGCTCCCGCGTGCCGTAATAGACCTTCGGCGCGGTGCGCAGATCGCCGCACTGGTCGCGCGCGGCGGGGGCGGCGTCGGGAACGGCGGCGTCCGGTGGCGGCGTGACGCAGCCCTCGCCGCACGGGGCGCCGTCGGGGGGCGGGGGGGTGGCATCGAAGGGCACGGGGCCGGCGTCGGCGGCCAGGGCGGCGTCCGGCGTCGCCGCGTCGGCCAGCGCCCGCGTGGACTTCTTCGCGCCGTCGTCGCAGGCCGCGAAGAGGAGAAGCAGGGGGAGCAGGCGGCGCATCGGCGTCCTCGTCAGGGGCAGGTGAGGGGACCGGCGGCGAAGTACAGGTCCGCCTGCTCGGCCGGATCGGCGGCGTCGCGCTCGTCGGACCAGGCGACACCGAAGCGGTCGCCGGCCCAGACCAGCGCGCTCTGGCCCGAGTCGGCGGGCGCCGCGGTCACGCGGACGGGCGCGCCCTGCCGCTTCCCGTCGGCCCCGACGCGGGCGAAGTACAGCTCGGCGCCCTCGGGGTGGCGGCTGTCCGTCCACACGACGCCGAAGCCGTCGCCCGTGGCGGCGATGGCCGGCGCCCGCGCGTTGGACGGCGAGTCGGAGATCGCCACGTCGCCGCCCTGCCGGCGGCCGTCGGCGTCGAGGGCCGCGAACCACACCGCATCGGGGCCGGATCGCGCGTCGGCGAACGCGAGGCCGAAGCCGGCGGCGGTGCGGGTCAGCGCGGGATCCTCGCCTTCGGCGACGGGGGCCTCCGTGCCGCGCTTGCGACCCTCGGCGTCGAGCCGGACGAAGTACACACGGCCGTTGAAACGGTCGTCGGGGGCGTCGCGCTCGTCGCGCCAGGCCACCGCCCAGCCCGCGCCGTCGGCGACGAGCGACGGCTGCATCGAGCGCCCGGGCGCGCTCGTGAGCTGCCGCGGCACACCCACCTGGCGCCCGTCGGCGCCGAAGCGGACGAAGTGCAGCTCCTCGAGGTTGTCGGACCAGATCGCGCCGAGGGACTGGCCGTTCCAGGCCACGACCGCGTCGAGGCCGGAGCGCGTGAGGTCGGGGTGCTCGATCGTGCCGCGCACGGTGCCGAGCGACGAGACGCGGCTCACGGCGAGGCGGCCGACGGACACCGACAGGACGAGATAGCCGTCGCCCGTCCAGTCCGCGTCGTGGAAGTTGCGCGCCACGAGGTCGACGACGCCGCCGGCGCCGATCCGCCGCATGCGCGTGAGCCCCTCGCCGCCGCGGCGATCGCCCCAGAAGACCGCGAACTCGTCGCCGTTCCAGGTGACGCGGGGGAACCAGGCGCGGCCGCCGGGCGCGCTCAGGCGGACGTCCCCGCCGGGCTTGCGGTCGTCGGCATCGCACACCACGGGCGGCGCCGGGCACATGCCGTCGACGGGCGCCGGCGCGGAGCAGACGCCCCACGCGAGATCGGCGCAGACCTGCTCGCCGGCGCCGCACTCGGTGTCGCAGGGGCGGCGCTGCCCGTCGTTGCAGGCCACGCAGCCCTCGTCGACGGTCCCGTCGCAGTCGCCGTCCACGCCGTCGTCGCACTGCTCGACGCCGGGGACGCGGGCGTCGCACCCCGTCCAGGCATCGCCGGCGCAGTACTCGGTCCCGCGGCCGCAGGCCGTCTCGCATGGGCGCTGGGCGCCGTCGTCGCAGCCGGAGCAGCCCTCGTCCACGGCGCCGTCGCAGTCGTCGTCGCGCCCGTCGCCGCAGATCTCGCCCTCGGCGGGCGGGGGCGCGGTGCAGGCGCGCCACACGCCGCCGCGGCATTGCTGCGTGCCCTCGCCGCACGCGGAGTCGCAGGCGCGCAGGGCGCCCTCGGCGCACTGGTTGTCGAAGCACTGCCCCTCGACGCAGCGGCCGCCGGCGCAGTCGCCGTCGACGGCGCACTCGGCGGCGGGGCGGGCGCAGCGCCCGTCGACGCACTCGAGGCCGATCGGGCACGCGGCGTTCGCGTCGCAGGCGGCGGCGACACAGGCGCCGGCCTCGCAGGCCTGGCCGGAAGGGCAGGCCTCGCCGCAACCGTCGCCCGCGGGCGGCGCGTCTTCGGCGCAGGCGACGAGGAGGAGCGCGAGGAGGAAGCGTCGCATCGCGCGCATCCTAACCGAAGTGCGGGGCCGCGCGCGCCGGCGAGACATGGCTCGCGTGGCCTGCGCGACGGGACGCGGTCCCGGCGCGAGCGGGCGGCGTCGGAGGTTGGCCCGTGACGCGGTCCTTGTGCGAGGGGGCGGCGCCGAGGGACGGCGCGGGACGCGGTCCCGGCGCGGGGGCTCGGCGGCGGGGGACGGCGCCGGGGGTCGGTCTGGGACGCGGTCCCGGCGGGCGGGGTGAGGCCGCGACCGGCGGCGGTCAGAAGTGGGCGGTGACGCCGAACGCCAGCGTGTCGAACGAGGACTCGAACGTGCCGGCGTTGGCGGGCACGCCCGTGTAGCCGTCGCACTCGTCGGGGCACTGGGCGACGGGGCGCTGCTGGGTGACCTTGCCGAAGCGCTCGGCGACCTCGCGGTCCTCCTGGAAGACGTGGCTATAGGCCACCGCCAGGTCGAAGTGCATGCCGTTCAGGTCGCCGAGCGTGTATTCGACGCCGCCGCCCACGCCGAAGCGGTCGACGGACAGAAAGTCGAGGCTCGTGTAGTTCTCGGGGCTGGCCCCGCGCTCCCAATAGCCGCCGATCGAAACGCGAAAGCGCTCCGGCACCACTGCCCAAGTCGAACCGAGGCGCACGCTGACCGTGTCCTGCCAGCGCTTTTCGATGGTGACGTCCTGCACCGGCTCGTTGGCGAGCAGGATGATCTGGCCCGACAGGTCGGCCTCGTAGGCCTCGGTCATGTGCCAGGCCTCGTAGACGACGTCGAGCTCGACGTCGAACTGCTCGCGGTTCTGCTCGTCGAGGTGGCGGTAGCGCGCGCCGAACCGCGCCGTCGGCGGCAGCACGATCTCGAGGTTGGCCTTCGAGCCCGGCACCTCGAGCTGCTCGGCCGAGAACTGCGTCTGGTCGGGCACGTTGCGCAGCGAGATCTCGCCCTCGGCGTCGAGGCGCACCGGGATCACGCGCCCGGACAGGCCCAGCTCGAGGCTGTTCGTGGGGCGCCACCAGCCGCCGACGATGGCGGTGTAGGCGAAGTAGTCGTGCAGGTCGAGCGTGGCCTCGACGTCGGAGCTGCTCACGTACGGGTTCAGCGCGCCGCCGGGCTGGCCGTCGGCCACCAGGCTGTACTTCATCGAGGGCATGACCACGTACTGCAGCGTGGCGCCGACGCCGAAGTCCTCGCCGCCCCACGCCGCCGACGGGCCGATGTAGGCCAGCAGCGCCTCGACCTCGGTCAGCATGTAGCGCTGGCCGCCCTTCACCGGGAACTTCTGCTTGCCGGAGGCGTGCGGCCCGTACGCCGAGAAGGCGAACGTCCAGTCGGGCAGGCCGAAGTCGTGGCTCACGGCGAGGAAGGCGCCGAGCGGGAACAGCGGTTCCTCGTTCTCGACCGGCGCGAGCGGGTCGACGCCGTAGGCCGCCGGGTCGAGCTCCGACGGGATGCTGCTCGCCGCGCGCGTGAACTTCGCGTGCGACCAGATGAGGTCGTGGTTGTAGGTGAGACGGAGGCCCTTCTGTTTCGACAGCGCGCCGGGGTTGTAATCGACCGCGGTGCCGTCGTCCGCCTTGGCGGTGAACGCGCCGCCGCGAGACATCGCCCGCGCGCCGCGATCGGGGATCTCGAGGCCGCCGGCGTGCGCCGTCGACGCGAACCCCAGCCCCAGCACCGCCACTGCACAGCGCGCCTTCATGGATCGCCCCCGCCAGAGCTTCAGTGTTCCGGATGTTTTGAACGATCGGGGCGTCCGGTGCAAACTCCACCGACGTCGCTCGAGGGGAGAAAGAGACATGAGGGCCTCCTGGCTGCTGTGCGTGGCGCTGCTGGCGACCGGCTGCGAGAACGAGCTGGACGAGACGCCGAACAACCTCCCCGTCCAGGACGCGGCCGTGCCCGACGCGGCGCGCGCCGACGCCGATGCGCCGCCCGCCGACGGGGGCGGCGGCGACGGCGGCGCGACGTGCACCGGGCCCGAGGCGGCGGGCTGCGGCGACTGTCCGGTCGCCGGCGACTGGTACCGCTTCACCCTGCTGCAGGTGGACCTGCTCGACGGCCGCAACCACCCGCTGCGGCCGCTGCTGAACGCGCTCTGGGCGGCGGACATCGAGCGTGCCGAGCTCAACGTCCTGTTCGAGATCCTCGAGGTGGACGGGCCGAGGGTCCGCCTGCGCGCGCTCAACGGGGCGCGCAACGAGCCGCACGACGGCACCTTCTGTCTGCTGCCCGCCACGTCGGTCGAGATGACGCTCCTGCGCGACGGCTGCGGCTTCTGCATGGCCGAGCCCGCCGGCATCAACATCTACGCCGGGGCGGTGAAGTCCGACGAGCCGAGCGGCTACGTCCCGAAGAACTGCGCGCCGGACCTCGAGTTCCCGCACACCATCCCCATCCGCAACGTCCGCCTGTCCGGCAAGCACGACGCGGACTGCGGCCACATCCTCGAGGCCAAGGTCGTCGGCGCCGCCCTCCCGAAGAGCGCGCTGGGCAAGGTCTGCACCTGCGCGACGGCGCCGAACGCCTTCGCCGAGCAGTGCGTCACCACCGACGACGTGGCCGAGGGCTGCGGCGGCTGCCCCGGCAGCTATCGCAATCTGTTGACCTACCTCGAGATGTTCGGCGGCGGCATGTCGCTGCAGTACGGTTGCCGCACTCCCGAAGGCGAGGAGGCCGTCTGCATCGACGCCACGTTCGCCGCCGAGCGCCTCTCGATGACGCCGCCCGACTGCGAGTGATGCACCACGACCTCGTCGTCATCTCCGATCTGCACCTCGGTCGCGGTCGCAACCCCGAGAGCGGCCGCTATTACAACCTCGAGGCGTTCTTCTACGACGAGGACTTCGCGCGGTTCTGCCGCTACCTGTGCGACGACGCGGCCAGCCGCGGCGTGCCGTTCAAGCTGATCCTGAACGGCGACGTGTTCGACTTCCTGCGCATCGAGCCCGAGGATCCGGGCCCCAACGCCAGCCTGCGCGAGCGGCGCTACGGCGCCTCGACGACGCCGGAGATGGCGGCCCGCGTCGCCGGCCAGATCCTCGACGGCCACCCGCGCTGGGTGGACGGCGTGGCGACGGTGCTGCAGGCGGGCCACGGCGTCGTCTTCCTGCCCGGCAACCACGACAACGAGATGCAGTGGTCGACGGTGCAGGAAGTCGTGCGCGGCCGCATCGCGGCGCGGCTGCGCGAGCGCGCCGCCGAGGAGACGATCGCCGGCCTCGAGTTCCGCCCGTGGTTCTACTACGAGCCGGGCCGCGTCTGGATCGAGCACGGGTGCCAGTACGACCCGGAGAATGCCTTCCGGTATCCGCTGCGGCAGGGGTGGATCGAGCTGGCCGACGCCGAGAAGAGCCACGAGGCGGACCTGCCGCTCGGCAACTTCATCCAGCGCTACCTCTACAACGGCTTCGGACACATCACCTTCATCGTGCCGAGCACGCGCGCGAACCTGCGCTACACGAAGTGGCTGCTCGTGAACCAGCCGCGGTTCCTGGCGCGCGTGATCGCGCGGCACGTGCCGTTCGCGTGGCAGGTGGTGCGGCGCCTCGCCGAGGCGATCGGCCGCCGCGAGCACCTGCAGGCCATCCACCGGCGCGAGCTGGCGGCGCTGGCGGAGTCGTCGGGGCTCGGCGAGCGCCTGTACCGGATCGACGCCATGAAGGAGGCGGGCGCGGAGCTCGAGCAGGCGGTCCGCGCCATCGGCTGGCAGCTCGTGAAGTTCGTCGCCGCGTTCGTCTCCATCTCGCTGATCGCCGTGAGCCTGCTGTTCCTGGCGCAGCTCGGCATCCAGCACATGGACGGCGGCTTCGGCCTGAAGACCTTCCTGTTCCTGCTGCTGAACTTCGTGCTGATGATCGCCGGGTTCGTGGCGGTGGGCTACGCGCTGCTGAAGACGCCGGCCTCCGTGGCGCCGCGCCCCTTGCGCGACTCGGCGCAACGCATCGTCGACCTGGTCGACGTGCCGCTCGTCACGTTCGGGCACACGCACGACGAAGTGGTCTGGCGCCTCCGGCGGCCGGGCGGCGAGCGCGCCTGGTACTTCAATACCGGCACCTGGATCGCGGTGTTCACCCACGACGTCTTCCTGCCGCGGGAGCGCGTCCAGCTGACGTTCCTGCGCGTGCGCGGGACGGAGGCGGAGCTGCTCTACTGGAGCGCGGCGCGCGGCGAGCCGCAGCCGGTGGTGATCCTCGAGGAGGACGCGCCCTACGTGCCCACCGACGCCGGACCCCAGCCGGCCTGACGACCGCCGCCGCTCGACGTCCCGGCGCCGCCCGGGAGAGGGGAGGGACGATGCGCGCACCGACGTGGGCCTGGCTGATGTGGCTGGTGATGACGCCCGGATGTGTCTCGGCGAGCGAGCCTGCGCCGACGCCCGCACAGGCGCCGTTGCGCGCCGACGCCGGCCCGGTACATCATGATGCCGCGGCCGCGTCGGGTGGCCCGCGACGAGGAGCCGGGGGCATGTCGATCTCGATCACCGAAACGACGATGGTGGACGTCGGCGACCTGCGCGTGGGCGTGGGTGGCATTCGCGCGACCACGTACACGACCGCCGCGGGCGTCGAGCACCGCGGCCCCACGGCCATCCTCACCATCGCCGACGCCGGCGGGCGCGAGGTCTTCGACGAGCGCGTGCACCCCGGCCAGCAGGTGCGCATCGGCGAGGCGACGTGGGTCGTCGAGGCCGTGAACAACCCCCAGGGCGCCCTGGGCTCCGTGACCCTCGCAAAGGTGACGCCGTGAGCACTCGAGCCGAGAAGACGCAGGCCGAAGGCGCCCAGGGAGAGCAGAAGAAGCAGGACCCCGGCTATTCGTCCGGGCAGGTCCAGATCAAGCTGCACAGCTCCTGGGCGAACTACGTCAAGGGGCTCGGCGGCGAGCAGAAGGCCGGCGAGGAGCAGAAGGTCGGCGCCGGCGAGGGGGGCGGGGCGAAGACGAACGCCGAGGGCGGCTACACGACCGGCGGCGACACGAACACCCCGGTCACGACGAACCCCGAGCCGAAGACGGTCCACGACAGCAAGGACTACACCCCCGAGTACAAGAAGATGGAGGGCCCCGTCTTCAAGGGCGCCCCCAAGCACACCGACGCCAACCAGGGCTACCTGGCGGACTGCTTCCTCATCGCCGCGATGTCGTCGATCGCGCAGCAGCGACCCGACCTCATCGAGCAGATGATCGAGGACCACGGCGACGGCACGGTGACGGTCACGCTGTACAAGGTCGGCGGGTTCTACGCGGCGCCCGGCGAGGGCGCGCCGGTCAAGGTGCGCATCACGACCGAGCTGCCGTCGAAGGACGGCGCGAACCCGGCGTACGCGCGCGGCGCCGACAAGCAGCTGTGGCCGGCGCTCATCGAGAAGGCGTACATCGCGCTCAACATGGGCGGGAAGTACCAGGGCGCCAACTCGGGCGGCAGCGTCGGCGAGGCCATGCAGGGCATGCTCGGCGCGCCGTCGACCAGCTTCCCGACGACGAGCAAGCCGGCCAAGCAGCTCGTCGAGGAGCTCGAGAAGCTGCACGGCACCGGCAAGCCGCTGGCCGCCGGCAGCCTCGGCAAGGACGCCTACCAGAAGGATGCGAGCCTCGCCGACCTCGCCGACAAGAAGAAGGTCGTGCCCTGGCACGCCTACGTCATCACCAAGGCCGACGGCAAGGCGGGCACGGTCGAGCTCTACAACCCCTGGGGCACCAAGCACCCCGACAAGCTCACCGGCGACGAGTTCCAGAAGCTCTACACCTGGGTCTACGAGGGGAACCCGCCCGAGCCGAAGAAGGCCTGACCCGCCGGCCATCTCGCTCCCGCGAGACGGTCGCTTCGCCGTGTCCTCGCTCGCTCCTCGGCGTATTGGGGTACGCCTGCGTCGCTCGCCCTTCGGGCAGGCTCGCCGCCGCAAGTCTGCGGCTTCGCCTGTGGGCGCGCTCGCGGGCTGGGCGAAGCTGACCGGCGCGGCCGGCAGACGTCCGGTCGCCGCGACCCCGTCAGGGGCGGCTCTCGAACACGCAGGCCCCACCGCAGAAGTTCCGCAGCTCCCCCGTGAACAGGAAGTGCATCATCTGGTCCTGGCCCTCGGGTTGGCGGCGCAAGGCGCCGTGCGTGTCCGTCTCCTCGGCGGGCGGCAGCTGCGGATCGGCGGGCGAGGGCACGCTGAAGTCGTACTCGACGAGGCCGCTGCCCTCGAACGGGTAGGGCTGCTCTTCGTAACCGAACACCGGGCGTACGGCGGGCACGAGCAGCGGCACGCCGATCTGACGGCCGAGGATGAACGACACCTCGTTGTGCACCTGGGCGTCGTTGCGCGCCACGTGGAGCAGGACGCGCTTGGCGGGCGCGCCGGGCAACGGGTCGCGGACGAGGTGCGGCGCGTACGAGAGCGGGTCGAGGCGGTCGAAGCCCGTGCCGAGCAGCGCCAGCACGAGCGCCAGGTCGGTGCGCGTCGCCATGACGTTGTCGAGCAGACGCGTCCAGCTCATGAAGACCACGCTGCGCTGCAACAGGAGCGGGTAGCCGCAGCCGGGCACGCCGAGGACGCCGCGCTCGAGGTCGGTCGAGAGCGTCGTCACCACGGTGCCCATCGTGCCGCCCTGGGAGTTGCCGTAGTAGTAGATGCGGGCCGGGTCGTAGAGCGGCGCCCCCTCGCGCTGCAGCCGCGGATCGGCCTCGCGCAGGAAGCGGCCCTTCAGCAGGCGCACGAGCGCGAGGTGGTTGACGACGCCCTGCAGCGGCGCCTCGGAGAGGACCGGGAACAGCGAGGGGTTCCGCGTCAGCACGCTCGCCCAGCCCACCGCGTCGTAGGAGGACATGCCCTGCATGTCCGCGGCGAGGATGAGGAAGCGGTAGCGGTTGGCCATCTCGCGGAGCCAGCCGTTGTTGGCCTCCTCGCGGGTCCCGAGGAAGCCGTGCCCGTACTGCATCACCGCCGCCGGGCCCTCGGCCTCGAGCGCGGAGCGGGGCACCTGGAGCGAGAACGGCACCTCTTCGGTGCCCACGGCCACGACGCCGCCCCGGCCGTCGCGGCGCAGGCGGCGCGGCTCGGTGGCGGCGGGTGCCGGCTCGAGGATGCTGGGCACGAACGCGGTGGCCTCGACGATAAAAGCGAGGTTGCGGTCGTCGGGCGTCTCGACGACGCGGTCGATGCGGTGCTCGGGGCCGTCGGCGCCGATGGCGGCGAGCACGGCGTCGCGGGCGGCGAGCGGCTCGTCGAGCGCCCGGTCCTCGGTGGCCGTCGTGAAGTCCCAGGCCAACTGCACGCTGGCGCGGTCGACGCCGGCGCGCTCGAGCACGGGGAACACCTCGGCCTCGAAGCGGTCGCGGCGGGCGTGGATGCCGACCACGGTGCTCGCGGTGCGGTCGCGGAGGGCGGCGAAGCCCGGGGTCGCCGGCAGGGGCTGGCCGCCGGCGTCGACGATCCCGCGGAAGGCGACGACGTAGCGGCGGTCGCGCGCGAAGGGGACGGCGGGCCGCAGGGCGATCACCGGCGTCTCCTGGTTCATGGTGAGATGGTCGAGCTCGGCCCAGTGGGGCACGCGCTCGCCCGTCTCCGCGTCGAGGATGAGCGTCTTCGCGTCCGCGTCCAGCGACCGCTCGGGCTGGAAGACGGGCACCTGCCCGGTCAGCGTCGCGCCGGGCCACTGGACCATGATCGGCGATGAGGGGCCCCACCCGTCGAAGCCGGCGAGCATGTCGGGCGCGAGGTGGCGATTGAACTTGCGCACGGGCAGCGTCTCGGGCCCGAACTCGAAGTGGCGGCCGTCGCCGTCGCGCTTCAGGAAGTAGTCGCTGGGGAAGGGCAGGAGGCAGTGCGTGGTCAGCAGGTTGTCGCACTGCGGATCACCCTCGGTCTCGACCACGCCGAAGTTCTCGTCGAGGGTGGGCGCCGTGGCGTCGGGCGCGGCGGCGTCGGGCGCCGCATCGGGCGCGGCATCGGGGGCGGCGCCGTCGGGCGCGGCCGCGTCCGGTGTCGCCGCGTCGGGCGAGGCGGCGTCCGTGGCCGGGCCGTCCCCGTCCCCCTCCGTGCCGCCGCATCCGCACCACCCGATCGCCAGCACCAGCCCCCAAGACGCGCGCATCCGCATTTCGCCTCCCCGTCGCTCGACGCGACATGGTAGGCCAGCCGAGGGATTCGAGGGGAACATCGAGATGCCGACCATGCACCGGGACGCCTGACCATGTGCGGACGCTTCGTCCAGGACGCCGACGCCCAGGAGCTACAGCTCCGCTTCGAGATCGATCGCATCGCCCGTCTCGACGAGGGGCGCCGGCGCTACAACATCGCGCCGACGAACGAGGCCGCGGTCGTGCGCCTCGACGCCGAGGGCCGCCGCGAGCTGACCATGCTGCGCTGGGGCCTCGTCCCCGCCTGGAAGAAGGACGGCGCGCGCCCGCCCATCAACGCGCGTGCCGAGGGCTCCGCCGAGCGCAACGAGGGCATCGAGAAGAACCGGTACTTCGCGCCGGCCTTCCGCTCGCGGCGGTGCCTCGTGCCGGCGCGCGGCTTCTACGAGTGGGGGCCGGGCAAGCAGCCGTGGCGCTTCGAGCGCCGCGACGGCAGTCTGCTCGCGCTCGCCGGCCTCTGGGAGTGGAACGAGAAGCTCGCCGAGGAGCCGCTCGAGACGTTCGCCGTGATCACCGTGGCCGCCAACCCGCTGGCGGCGACGGTCCACGACCGCATGCCGGCCATCCTGCCGCCCGAGGCCTGGGCGGCGTGGCTCGATCCACACGCCGAGCCCGCGGCGGTCAAGGCGCTGCTGGCGCCGTTCTCCGCGGACCAGATGCAGGCGGTGCCGGTGTCGAAGGGCGTCAACGACGCGCGGAACGAGCGGCCCGATCTGCTCGAGCCGGCGGGGGAGGTCGTGCGCGTGGCTCAGGGCTCGTAGACTTCGCGGCCCGTGGCGCCCTCGGCCACGTCCTCGGGATGGAAGCGCAGCGGCACCGTCTCGTTGGCGAGCCACAGGCGGGCCTGGTCGGAGAAGTGGGGCGAGTCGGTGAGGCCGGACTGGCCGCCGGGCACGATGTTCTGCCCGCTGACGCGCCCGTCCTTCAGCTCGATGACCATGCGCATGACCGGCCCATTGCCGTGCGTGAAGCGCGTGCCGCCGAGGCCGGGGTTGGCCGCGTCGACGTTCCACTGGTCGCCGCCGCGCGGGAACCACTTCAGGCCGCGGCGCGGATCGCCCTCGCCGAGGCCTTCGGCGAGCGGCAGCGTGCGGGTCGTGATCGAGAACTGGTCGGTGATGGCGGCGAACTCCGAGTCCTGGCCGAGGAAGCCGCCGAGCAGCGACTCGAACTTCACCTGGTGGCGCAGGCCCCACAGCCACTGAGACATGTCGCCGGTGCCGAAGCCGCCCTCGCCGGGGCCGTCCGGCGCGGCGCGCAGGAAGGCCAGCGCCTCGGTCAGGGCCATCAGCACGACCTCGTCGCTGCGCTCGACGGTCTCCGTGCCGACGATGTCGAAGAACACCGACTCGCCGGTGGCCGGGTTGAACGACGCGAGGTCCTCGGCGTTGGCGCCGCCACGGGAGGCGAACATGCGGCGCAACGCGTTGACGCGCTGGCGGTCGCCGCTGTAGCGCCACGCGCCCTGGGTGGGCTCGTCGTCCCAGATCCTCTGGATCACGCGGGGGAACCACGCGTTGAAGATCATGGTGGCGACGGCCAGGTCCGCCTCGCCCTCGGCGGGCTGGTGGTAGAAGGTCTCGACGCCCGACGGCGTGTGATACCCGGCAGCGGCCCAGGCGCGCAGGCGCTGCTCGACCTCGTCGAACGCGGCGGCGTCCGCGGCGTAGAGCGCGCGCAGGCGCTGGTCCTCGGGCGACGCGTCCTCCGCGGCGACGGCGCGCCCCGCGGTGATCGCGCCGAGCAGCGTCTCGGTGAACACCTCGCCGAGGCGCGAGTCGATGTTCGCCTGGATGTCCGCCATGTCGGCCACGGTGGCGCCCCGCTCGCCCGACGTGGCTCGCCGAAGGCCGCGGCGGATGGTGTCGGCGCGCACCGGATCCCAGACGCCGCCGAGGTACCACCGGTCGTCGTGCAGCGCCCCGTCGGTCGTGAGGTTCCCGGGGTCATTGTTGGCGGTGAACACGAAGCCGGCCGAGGGGCTGAGCGCCTGCGGCGTCTCCTCGAACGGGATCACGCAGCGGTACGGATCGGCGGCCCCCTGGGACTCGTCCACCTTGCCATTCGCGCCCGTGGGGAGCGTGAAGCCGCCGTAGACGGTGCCGTCGAGCAGCATCGTCGGGTCCGCGCCCGGGACCCAGCGGCCGTCCTCGCCGCGCTCGAGGTAGCTGCGGCAGGGGATGGCCTGGTAGCTCGAGAACAGGATGTCGCCGGCGCTGTCGCCCGCGGCGCTGAACAGACCGCCGCCGACGATGCCCTTCGTGGCCTCGCGGAAGCTCGCCATGTCGGTGGCGTGGCCCATCGCGTCGAGGGCGTCGATCCACTTCGTCACGTCGAAGGCGCCGTAATCAAAGGAGATGGCGGTGACCTTGCCATCGCCGTCGACGTCGGCCGGGATGATCGCCGCGCCGCGCAGGTTGACGATGCTCTCGCCAGGGGCGGGCCCGACCTCGGGGTCGACCGCGCGGCCCTCGATCTGCGCGAGGAAGCGGCCGTCGAACGTCGCGAAGCGCGTCCACGTCTCGGTGCGGCCGCGGCTGCCGAGGATCGGCACGTTGGCGACGACGTATTGCTCGTCGACCTGCTCGAGCGGCCGCCACTCGCCCCGGAAGAAGCTCGCCTCGGGCTTGCCGTCGGCGTCGAGGCGGATCTCCTCGCGGTACCAGTCGGTGATGTCGACGACCGGGTTCACCTGGCTCCACGCCACGAGCCCGTTGGTGCCGACCGCCAGTAGCGGCAGACCGGTGAGCAACAGTCCCGTCTGGTGGGTGTCGCCGCCGCCGAAGACCGAGGTGTCGAGGCCGATCTGGTACATCAGCGCGGGCACCGAGAGCTGCAGGTGCCCGTCGCCGGCGACGAGCGCGCCGCCGGACTCGGTGTGCGTGCCGGCGACGGCCCACGCGTTGGAGCCGAAGCCGGCGATGTCGTCGCGGCCCATGCGGTTCTCGAAGTCGGTCACGCGCGCGGCGAGGTCGCGGAGCATCTCGCTCGGCACCGCCATGCGGCGCGGCCCGAAGCCGCCCTGCCCCGGTACGAAGCGGTCCGGGCGGGGCCCCGGCGGCTGGAGGCCCTCGGCGGTCTCGAGGCCGAGCCCCGCCGCCGACGATGCGTCGAAGAGCGGGCGCTGGTCCTCCCAGATGTCGCGCCGGAAGCCCTCGCGGCGCAGCGCCTCGTCCGGGGCCTCGGCGAACAGGCCGTCGAGGCGCGCGGCGGCGTCGGTGCGGCCGATGTCGTCGCCCTCGAAGTTCGTCTCGTAGAGCACGACCGCGACCATGCCGGCCAGGCTGCGGCGATCCCACGGCTTCATCAGGTCGGCGACCCGGGTCGCCCCCAGCAGACCGCGGGCGATGTTGAGCTCGCTCGGCGCGGGCACCTCGCCGGCGCGCACCGCCTCGATGTACGTGTTCACGCCCTCGGCGAAGGCGTCGAAGTACGCGCCGAGCTCGGGCGAGAGGTTCGCGAGCAGGCGGTCGGCCACGAAGGTGATGCCGTTGCCGCGGGCCTCGAGGTCGTTCTCGAGCGCGACGTCGCCCAGCAGATCGCTCAGCTGACCGAGACCGAGGCGACGCTGCAGATCCATGACGAAGTAGCGATCGCGCGCGAGGACGAAGCCGAGCGTCCGCGCGAGATCGGTGCGGTTGCGGGCGTAGACGTGCGGGATGCCGGCCTCGGTCCGGATGACCTGCACCGGGGCGCTCAGGCCGGGCAGCGGCCAGCGCTCGGACTCGGGCACGCCGAGCAGGGCGGCCTGCGCCTCGTCCACCGCGGCGTCGCCCCCCGCGTCGGGCGGTGGCGCAGCGTCGCCCCCCGCGTCGGTCGGGGGCGGCGCGCCATCGGCGCCGGCGTCGGGCGGCGCGACCATCCCGTCGGGCGTCACCGCGCCGTCGACCTCGCCGCCCCCGCCGCCTCCACCGTCGTCGCATCCGGCGGACGCCACCAGCGCGAGCGCCAGCCACAGGCCTCGATTCCGCATCCCCGACCTCCCCGCTTCGAGACGCGGAGGCTAACACGACCGGCCGGAGCCGGGCACCATGCCGGCGCCGCGCAGCCACTTCCGGGGTCCGCGGCGCCGGAGTAGAATCCGCGGCCGTTCCGGACTTCCCAGGGAGACGCGGCGATGTTCCTGCGATTCCGCCGCCCGACACCGGCGGCCGAGGTGGCCGAGGGCGCCGCGGCGATCGTCGAGGGCCAGATCACGGCGAAGACCGAGCTGGCCGTGCCCGAGGGCGGGCCGAGGTGCGTGTGGTACGACGCGCTGTACGAGGCCTTCGGCAGCGGCAGCCGGGGCGGCCGGCTGCTCTGGATGCCCGAGCGCGCCGAGACGAAGTGCGCCGGCTTCTTCGTCGAGGACGCCTCCGGCAAGGTCTGGGTCCCCGAGGACGCCGCCCCGCACCTCGACGTCCGCGGCGGCAGGCGCGCCGGCGGCCCCGTCGGCAAGGACGGCAGGAAACGCTACGTCGCCCACTACCTGCAGGCCGGCGACACGGTGCGCCTGCACGGCCAGGTCGGCCGCGCCACGGGCCGCAAGGAGCCGCCCGGCGTGCGCGTCCTGCGCCCGTTCGAGGGCGGCAAACTGGTCGTCCTCGTCCGCTGACGGCGATCAGCGATCGGCGGCGGGCGCGCCGAGCTTCACCTGCAGCACCATCTCCTGCCCGTCGCGACGCACGCGCACGGGGACGACCTGCCCCGGCGCCAGCAGCTCGAGGCTCGCGAACAGGTCGCTTCCGTCCTTCACCTCGCGCTCGCCGACCCCGACGATGACGTCGCCGAGGACGACGCGGCCGTCGCGGCGCTGGCGCGTGGGCCGGAGGCCGGCGGCGGCGGCCCCGCTGCGCGGCGCCACGTCGACGACGAGCACGCCGGAGAGGCCGAGGCGCCGCGCGATGCGGTCGTCGGCGATGCTCACGCCGAGCGATGGACGCACCAGCCGGCCGTGGCCGATGAGCTGCGGCACCACGCGGTTCACGGTGTCGACCGGGACGGCGAAACCGATACCGGCGCTGGCGCCGGACGGGCTCTGGATCGCGGTGTTGACGCCGATCAGTCGCCCGGAGCTGTCGAGGAGCGGACCGCCCGAGTTGCCCGGGTTGATCGCCGCGTCGGTCTGGACGACGTTCTCGATGCGCCGCCCGGCCACCGACGTGATCGACCGGCCGAGCGCGCTCACGACGCCGGTGGTGAGCGTCTGGTCGAGGCCGAACGGGTTGCCGATCGCCAGGACGCGCTGTCCCACCTGCAGATCGTGGGAGGTGCCGACCGGGATGGGCCGCAGCCTCTCGCGGGGCGCCCGGATGCGCAGCACCGCCAGGTCCTTCTCGGGCGCCACGCCGACGAGCTCCGCCGGCAGGACCGTCTGGTCCTGGAGCGTCACCTGGACGGCGCTGGCGTTGGCGATGACGTGGAAGTTGGTGACGACGTGCCCCTCGTCGTCCCACACGAAGCCGCTGCCGGTGCCCCGCGGCACCTGGGTCGCATCGAGCGTGAAGTAGTCGCGGACGACGGCCAGGCTCGTGATGTAGACCACCGACGGGGAGAGCTCGCGGAAGAGGCGGATGGTCGCCTCTTCGTCGGGCAGGAGGGCCCCGCGCGGCGCGATGGGTCGCGGCGCGACCTCGCGGGCCGGGGCGCCGGCGGCGACCGTGAGACCGAGGGCGACGACCGTGGCCATCACCCGCCACTTCGCTGCTGATGCCTTCATGGCGCGTCGTTTCGCGCGTCCGCGGCCGGAATTCAAGAGGGGAGAGTTCGGAGGACGGGCGGCGGGCCGGCAGGGGCCCGCCGCGTCAGGCGCGGGCGTGGTCTACCACTCGCCGCCGCCGCCGTCGTCGCTGTAGCCGCCGCGGCCGCCGCGACCACCGCCGCCGCCGTAGCCGCCGCGGTCGCCACCCCGGCCACCACCGCCGCCGCCGCCGTAGCCGCCACGGTCGCCACCCCGGCCGCCGCCACCGCCGCCGCCGTACCCACCGCCGCCGCCGCCGAAGCCGCCGCGACCGCCACCGCCGCCGCCGCCGCCGCCGGGACGCTCGTTGGCCTCCGTGACCCGGATGTTGCGCCCGTCGAGCTGCTGCCCGTCCATCTGCCCGATCGCGTCTTCCGCTGCGTTGGCGTCGGCGAAGGTGACAAAACCGAACCCGCGGGAGCGGCCCGTCTCGCGATCGGTGATCACCTTGGCGTCGATGACCTCGCCGAACTGCTCGAAGGCCTCGCGGAGGCCATGGTCGTCGGTGCCCCAGCTGAGGCCGCCCACGAAAAGCTTCTTCGACATCTCTCTACCCACTCGTTCGTGCGCCGTCCGTTCGGCGCTTCCTGGCCAAGAGCCCGCCGTCACCGCGGGCACGCGATGAGCGATCGTCGGGATCGCTCGTCCACAACAGTATGATTTCGGGAAGTTGCGCCAGAGGACGGCGCTGTTCGGGCTCGTTCATTCGCTCGACTGGAACTCGCAAGACACCCCATCGTAGCCGCTCGGATGGTCGCTGTCGACACGGCGCGAGTGTCGGCACGCCTCGGCGATGCGGATCAGCAGCTGCCGTCGTGCCACACGGGGCGCTGCGGACCCGGCACGATGTCGGCGATGTCGGGATCGTGATGCGCGTCCGCCGGTCTGTCCTGGCGTTCGTACTCCTTCTGGGCGTCGCGCTCGGCCTTCTTCTCTTCCTTCTTCATCCGCTTCTCGAGGCGCGCCTTCTCGCGGATGCGCTTGGTGATGGTCGGGCGGGGCTTCGCCATGGTGAGACCTCCATCGTCTTGGATATTGGATTGCCCAGGCAGGGTAGCGTGTCGCCGAACGAATGGGGGAACCGCGGACCGTCGGTCCGGGGCGGCCAAGGCTTCAGCGGCGGGGAAGGATGCGCGCTCGCAGGAGGTGGGCGGGCCAGACGTCGCCGATGAGCGAAGGGTCGGCGCCCTCGGGCACCGCGACGACGACCCAGCGGCCGTCGGCCTGGCGCTCGAGCGTGTCGCCGTCTTCGTCGACGACGCGTGTACCGGGCGGCTGCGCCTCCAGTTGTGTTCGAGTCAAATAGCCGCGCGTCAACATGAACCATCCCCGCCGGTCCGTTCGGGAGCCGGCGAGCCGAGCGGAGGGGGCGCGCCGCGAGAACGTCGCGTCCCCGGGTCGGCCTTACCAGCCGCCTTCGTCGTCGCCGCCGCGGCGCCCGCGGCCACCGCGGTCACCACCACGGCCGCCACCGCCGCCGCCGAAGCCGCCGCGATCGCCGCCGCCGCCGAAGCCGCCGCGGCCACCGCCGCCGCCGAAACCACCGCCGCCGCCGCCGAAGCCGCCGCGGCCACCGCCGCCGCCGCCGCCGAAGCCGCCGCGGCCGCCGCCACCACCGCCGCCCGCGGGGCGCTCGTTGGCCTCGGTGACGCGGATGCTGCGCCCGTCGAGCTGCGACTCGTTCATCTGGTCCATGGCGTCGTCGGCGGCGCTCGCGTCGGCGAACGTGACGAAGCCGAAGCCGCGGGAGCGGCCCGTCTCGCGGTCGGTGATCACCTTGGCGTCGAGGACGTCGCCGAACGGTTCGAACGCCTGGCGGAGACCGTGGTCGTCGGTGCCCCAGCTGAGGCCGCCAACGAAAAGCTTCTTCGACATCTCTGCTCTACTCACTCGTTCGTGCGCCGCCAGAGCGGCGCTTCCTGGTCAGGTGCCCGACGGTCGCGACCGGACGGGCAGGGTGCCGCCGCTGGGCGACGGACATTGCAACCGAACTGCAGGGACCACCGCGCGGCCCGGCGGCGACGGCGCGCAGACTCGCGCCTTCGATGCGCCGGCGCGGGGCGTTGGAATCGAATCGGGAGCGTCTGGCGGGCAATCGAATCGCCGTCTCCGGCCTGAGGGGTGGGGCCGGACGGCGTCCCCCGGGGTCGACAAATCAAGGCGGCGACTATACCGGGGGACGGCGAGCCATTCAAGGCGAGGCCGTGCATTTCGGGGGGGGTCGGAGGGCAGCACCGGTCGTGAGAGGCCGGCGCTGCTGCTCCTCGATTACCAGCGGTCGCCGCCACCGCTGCGGCCGCCGCGGCCACCGCCGCCGCCGCCGCCGAAGCCGCCACGGCCGCCGCCGCCGCCGCCGCCGCCGCCGAAGCCGCCGCGGCCACCGCCGCCGCCGCCGCCGAAGCCGCCGCGGCCACCGCCGCCGCCGCCGCCGCCGCCGGCCGGACGCTCGTTGGCCTCGTTGACGCGGATCGCGCGCCCGTCGAGCTGCTTGCCGTCCATCTGCTGGATCGCTTCCTCGGCGGCGGAATCGTCGGCGAAGGTCACGAACCCGAAGCCGCGCGAGCGGCCGGTGTCGCGATCGGTGATGACCTTGGCGTCCGTGACCTCGCCGAACTGCTCGAAGGCATCACGCAGGCTGTTGTCGTCCGTGCCCCAGCTGAGGCCGCCGACGAAGAGCTTCTTCGACATCTCACTTCTCTCTGGCAATCGGGCGCCTCGTCCGAGGTCGCCCCCATCAAGTCAACCGTGCCCGCTCGTTCGGACACGGAATCCCACCATAGCCGCGCCGCGCGCATTTGGCGCGGCTTTCGAGCAGTGTTTTCACTGCTCCGTTCCACTTTCCTCGTCACCCACCCTGGGGAGGGTCGGTGAATCACCGATCAGAGACGCCCGCACTCAGGAGCGCGCGCGTCTCTCGATGGCTCGCGCCGTCGCGGACGCTTACCAGCGATCGCCGCCGCGGCCGCCGCCGAAGCCGCCACGGCCGCCGCCGCCGCCGCCGCCGCCGCCGAAGCCGCCACGGCCACCGCCGCCGCCGCCGTTGCTCGGGCGCTCGTTGGCCTCGTTGACGCGGATGCTGCGGCCGTCGAGGGTCGCGCCGTCCATCTGGCTGATGGCGTCATCGGCGGCGGAGCCGTCGGCGAACGTCACGAAGCCGAAGCCGCGCGAACGGCCCGTCTCGCGGTCGGTGATGACCTTGGCTTCGCTGACCTCGCCGAACTGCTCGAAGGCGTCGCGCAGGCTGTCGTCGCTGGTGCCCCAGCTGAGGCCGCCGATGAAGAGCTTCTTGGACATCGTCTATCTTCCTTCTCGCGGGCCCACGTCGAGCGGCGCCCGCCTTTCGCAAAAATCCGTCGCGCGAGGGGCGGGACGGTGGAGCGGCGGAACTCGCCGCTCGAATCGATGGTTGTCAGGGGCGCTCGGACGCGCCTTCGCTCCGGCCGCCTCGACGGCGGCGACGCCGGCGCGACCGCCGGGCCTCTCCGCCCGCTGCGGCGCTCGGGTTGTTCGCCCCCGTGCCCGGTGCGGGCACCACATGGGGCGCCGTGCGCGCCGGCGCGCCCGTCATGCCTGATGTGATGTTCGAAGGCCGCTTCGGGGCGCCGCCGGAATGCCATACCACCTGGCCGACCTGGTCGTTCGAGGCGGTCGCGGGCCGCGGCCGGCGGGCGGACGCCCGCGACGCGGCCGGCGCCGGTCGGGACTCGACCAGCTGGGCAGGTGCCTGGACCAGCGTGGCCGGCGCCTTGACGACGGGGATGCGCCGCCCGATGAACCGCTCGATCGCCGACAGCTCCGCGCGCTCCTCGACATCGCAGAACGAGATCGCCCGGCCCGAGGCGCCGGCGCGCGCCGTGCGGCCGATGCGGTGGACGTAGCTCTCCGGCACGTCGGGAAGGTCGAAGTTGAACACGTGGCTGATGCCGTCGACGTCGATGCCGCGCGCCGCGATGTCGGTGGCGATCAGCACGCGCACGCGACCGGTGCGGAAGCTCTCGAGCGCGGCCTGGCGGGCGTTCTGGCTCTTGTTGCCGTGGATCGCGAGCGCCTCGATCGCCGGGGCGAGCTGCTTGACCACCTTGTTCGCGCCGTGCTTGGTGCGGGTGAACACGATGGCGCGCTCGATGGCGGCGTCCTGGAGCAGCGTGCGCAGGAGCGCCGGCTTCTCGGCCTTCGCCGTGTGGATCAGCTGCTGCTCGATGCGCTCGACGGTCGTCTGCTCGGGGCTGACGTCGACCCGGAACGGATTCGTCAGGATGCGCGACGACAGCTCGACGATGGGCGGAGGCATCGTGGCCGAGAAGAACAGCGTCTGGCGCTTCTTCGGCAGCCGCTCGATGACCTTGCGCACGTCATGGATGAAGCCCATGTCGAGCATGCGATCGGCCTCGTCGAGGACGAACACCTCGACCGAGTCGAAGCGCGCGTGCCCCTGGTTCATGAGGTCGAGCAGACGGCCCGGCGTCGCCACGAGCACGTCGAGGCCGCGGGCGAGGGCCGCGACCTGGGGATTCTGGCCGACGCCCCCGAAGATGACGGCGCTGCGCATCGTGAGGAAGCGTCCGTAGGCGCGAAAGCGCTCCTCCACCTGGATCGCCAGTTCGCGCGTCGGCGTGAGCACCAGCGCCCGGCAGCTCTTCGGCGCCGCCACCTTCTTCGAGGCGTCGAGGCGCTGGAGCGTGGGCAGCGCGAACGCCGCCGTCTTGCCGGTGCCAGTCTGGGCGCAGCCGAGGAGGTCACGGCCCGCGACCACGTGCGGGATGGCCATCTGCTGGACGGGCGTGGGCGTCGTATAGCCTTCGTCGTCCAGAGCGCGCTGCAAGGGAGGGATGAGGTCGAGATCTTTGAATTGCTTCAAGAATTCTTCTTCGTCGCCGTGCGACGGGCCTCTCGCGCGAATCGGGTTGCGTCGCAGCGGAGGTCTTCTGGGTGCCAATCAGGGGAGCCGAGCCGGGCGTGAGCGTACGGGTCGGAAACTTGGCGGGTCTGAGCTCTTCGTCGAGGAGAGCGTATGAGAACCGGCGTCCCCCGGGTCGCCGGAGCGGAGGTCACGAGGAGCCTCCGGAGAATTCCTTCGTCGGCCAGCGTAGAGGCTGGTGTTGGGAGCGCCTCGCTGCGGCTGGCTTGCCAGCCTGGGCACCCTTGAATGCAGCAACCTAGAGGGTTCATCACGTCGGGTCAAGCTCGAATCGCGCCGTGGCGCGAGAAACCCCGCCGGGCGATGACGGCGCCCCATGAGGATGCGCCTCGTGCCCGTTCCGGCGCTCCTCACCGGAACTTTTCGTGATGGCGCGGCGCCGGCCATGGAGTCGGTCGGCCTCCGGGCGGCGCTCGGGCCCGTCCTCGCCCTCCGGTCCTCGACGTCCTTTACCCCGGGCCGAAGTATCGCGTAGAACCGCGACGATGGAAGCCTCGCTGCAGGAGTGGTCGAACCTCGTCGTCCGTTGGGTCCACGTGATCGCCGCGATCATGTGGATCGGCGACTCCTTCCTCTTCATGTGGATGGACAGCCACCTCTCGCAGCCCACGAAGCCGCGCGAGGGGGCGGTCGTCGGCGAGCTGTGGATGACGCACAGCGGCGGGTTCTACGAAGTCGTCAAGCGCAAGTACCTCGCGCCTGACGAGATGCCGCCCACGCTGTATTGGTTCAAGTGGGAGAGCTACACCACCTGGATCAGCGGCTTCCTGTTGCTGGTCATCGTGTACTACCTCGGTGGCGGTGCGTACCTGGTCCACCCCGGGCTGACCTCGCTCTCGGTGGGCACGACCATCGGCATCAGCCTCGGCATGCTGGTGACCGGCGTCGTGCTCTACGACCTGCTCTGCCGCACGCCGCTCGTGAAGAACAATCGGCTGATGGCGGCGATCGGCCTGCCGCTCATCGTCGGCGTCGCCTACGTGTCGCTGCGCCTGTTCAGCCCGCGCGCCGCCTTCCTGCAGGTCGGCGCCATGCTCGGCACGATCATGGCTTCGAACGTGTTCTTCCGCATCATCCCTGCCCAGCGGCACATGCTTGCCGCCACGCGCGCGGGCACCCAGGTCGACGTCAGCTACGGCCTCCGCGCCAAGCAACGCTCCACGCACAACCACTACCTGACGCTGCCCGTACTCTTCACCATGTTGAGCAACCACTTCCCGAGCACGTACGGCCATCCGCAGGCGTGGGCCGTGCTGGCGCTGCTGGTCGTCTTCGGGGTAGGCCTCAAGTACGTCATGAACTTCCGCAGGCGTACGCCCCCGCTCGTCTGGGCGGGCTTCGGCGCCTCGCTCGCCGGCGTGGTGGCGATGACCTGGCCGGCGCCGGTCGCGGTCCCGGCGGGCCTGCAGGGGGCGCCGCCGGTGGCCTTCGCGACGGTGCACGGCATCGTCCAGGCGCGCTGCGTCACGTGTCACGCGCAGCAGCCGACGAATCCGGCGTTCCCGCAGCCGCCCGGCGGCGTCGCGCTCGACACGCCCGCCGCCATGCGCCAGTGGGCGGACCGCATGCTGGTGCGTGCGGTGACCACCCGGACGATGCCGCTCGGCAACCTCACCGGCATGACCGACGAGGAGCGCGCCCAGCTCGGCGCGTGGGTCGCCCAGGGCGCCTCGATCGAGGGCGCGGTTGACGTGGCCTCCGCGCCCCCTCCGGCGGCCCCGCCGTCCTTCGCCGGGCCCGACGACGAGGCGGCGCACGTCTATGAGAGCCGCTGCGCGGCCTGCCACGGGGCGCGCGGCCTCGCCGACACGCCGACGGCGCAGGCGCTCGATCCGAAGCCGCGCAGTTTCGTCGACCCGGCGTGGCAGTCGCGCGTCACCGACGACCATCTGCGCCAGATCGTGGTCGGCGGCGGCGGGGCCGTCGGCCTGAACCCGCTGATGCCGCCGAACCCCGATCTGAAGGACAAGCCCGCCGTCGTCGACGCCCTCGTGCGCACCGTGCGCGGCTTCGCCGCCAAGGAGTGAGCCCCGTGAACGACACGTTGGTCGTCCGCGGCCGCCGCGTCCTGACGCCCGACGGCGTGCGGCCGGCGGCGCTGGTCGTCGAGGACGGCGTCATCCGCGACGTCGGGGCCTACGATGCGCACCCCGCCGCGTCGGATGTCGGCGACCGGCTCGTGACGCCCGGCCTCGTCGACAGCCATGTGCACATCAACGAGCCGGGCCGCACCGAGTGGGAGGGCTTCGCGACCGCCACCCAGGCGGCGGCGGCGGGCGGCATCACCACCGTCGTCGACATGCCCCTCAACTGCATCCCCGCCACGACGACGCGCGCGGCGGCCGAGGCAAAGCGCGCGGCGCTGGCCGGTCAGCTGTCGGTGGACGTGGCGTTCTGGGGCGGGGTGGTGCCCGGCAATGCGCCTGAGCTTCCGGGGCTCGCGGCCTTCGGTGTGCCGGGCGCGAAGTGCTTCCTCGTGCCGTCCGGCGTCGACGAGTTCCCGCACGTCACGCGCGCCGATCTGGACGCGGTCATGCCGGTGCTGCGCGACCTGGGCCTCGTGCTGCTCGTGCACGCCGAGCTCCCCGGCCCGATCGACGCGGCCGAGGCGGCGCTGGCCCGCGAGGGGGCCGATCCGCGCAAGTACGCGACCTACCTGCGATCGCGGCCCAATGCCGCCGAGGACGACGCCATCACGATGGTGATCGACCTCGTCCGCCGGCACGGGACGCGGACGCACATCGTGCACCTGTCGAGCGCGACGGCGCTGCCGCTCCTCGAGGCCGCGCAGGCGGAGGGGCTGCCGGTCAGCGCCGAGACGTGCCTGCACTACCTCACGTTCGAGGCGGAGCACATCGCCGACGGGGCTACGCACTTCAAGTGCGCGCCGCCGATCCGCGAGGCGGCGAACCGCGAGGCGCTGTGGGAGGGCCTCCGCCGCGGCGTGTTGAGCATGGTCGTCAGCGACCACTCGCCCTGCACGCCGCAGCTCAAGCGGATGGACCAGGGCGACTTCCTCGGCGCGTGGGGCGGCATCTCGTCGCTGCAGCTCGGCGGCACGCTGCTCTTGACGCTGGCGGCGCAGCGCGGCATCGACCCGACGCGGGTCTTCGAGTGGAACGCCGCCGCGCCAGCGCGCCTGGCCGGGCTCGCGGGGCGCAAGGGACGCCTGGCCCCGGGCCACGACGCCGACTTCGTGGTGTGGGACGACCACGCCGAGGCGCCGATCGCGGCGCGCACGCTGCGACACCGGCATCCGCTGACGCCGTACGAGGGCATACGGGCGCGCGGACGCGTCCTGGCCACATACCTGCGCGGCCGCCGCATCTACGACGCCGAGACCGACACCGTGGCCGGCCCGTTCGGCCGCTTCCTGCCCGTCGAGCGAGGAACCCGTGGCTGAAAAAGCGTTCGTTCCCGCGGAGTTCGCGCACCTCGTGAACCTGGCCGACGACGTGCTCGGCACGTTCGTGGTCTACGCGACCGACGACTACTTCGCCGAGAAGGAGAACCTGCTCAAGCCCGGCGCTCCGCAGTGGCTCGAGGGGAAGTACACCGATCGCGGCAAGTGGATGGACGGCTGGGAGTCACAGCGAAAGCGCGAGCCCGGCCACGACTTCGTCATCGTGCGCCTCGGCGTGCCGGGCCGGCTCGAGGGGCTGCTCGTCGACACGACGCACTTCAAGGGGAACGCGCCTCAGGCGGTGTCCCTCGAGGTCATCGAGGCGCCCGACGACTGGACGCCGGCGAGGCTGCTCGCGGCGCCCGTCGCCGGGGAGCGCCCCGTGGGCTGGCGCGAGGTCCTGCCTGAGACGCCCGTCCGCCCCGACTTTCCGAACGTGATCCCGCTCGAGGGCGCGGGCCGGGCGACCCACGTCCGCCTGCGCATCTACCCCGACGGCGGCGTCGCGCGGCTGCGCGTGTACGGGTCGGTCGAGCCGGACGACGCGATCTACTGGCAGCCGGCCTCCATCGACCTGGCCGCGGTCGAGAACGGTGGCACCGTCGCCGCGGTCAGCGACCAGTTCTTCGGCCCCCCCTCGAACCTGCTGCTGCCGGGCCGCGGCGTGAACATGGGCGACGGGTGGGAGACCAAGCGGCGGCGCACGCCGGGCTCCGACTGGGCGGTCATCCGGCTCGGCCGGCGCGGCGTGGTCGAGCGCATCGAGCTGGACACGCACTTCTTCAAGGGAAACGCGCCGCAGGCGACGGTCATCGAGGCGCTCGACGCCAGCGCCATCGACGACGAGACGCTGAAGGCGCGCCTCGCGGGCGGCGACGGGTGGGACCTGCTGCTCGAGCGCGCGCCGCTCGTGCAGCACCGCCGGCACGTTCTGCAGCCGGACCGGCCGCTCACGGTCACGCACCTGCGCGTCCACATCTTTCCGCACGGCGGCGTGAACCGCCTGCGGCTGTACGGGCACGCCGTCGACACGGCGGGCGAGGGCCGCGCGCTGGCGGCCCTGAACGAGATGGCGGGCGACGACGTGCGCGCCCTCTTCGCGTCGTTCAATGGCGCGCGCGCCTTCGCCGAGGGCCTGCTCGAGGGTCGGCCGTTCCCGTCGGTACGGGCGCTGTTCGCCGCCGCCGAACAGGCGTGGTGGCGTTGCACCACCGACGACCGACTCGAGGCGTTCGCCGCCCATCCGCGCATCGGCTCGTCGCAGCGGGCGGAGACGCAGACCGAGCGTTCGGCGAGCTGGTCCGTCGGTGAGCAGGCGGGGGTCCGCGGCGCCGACGACGCCGTGAAGGCGCGCCTCGCCGAGCTCAACGACGCGTACTTCGACAGATTCGGCTTCATCTTCATCGTCTGCGCCTCCGGCAAGAGCGCCGCCGAGATGCTCGCGCTGCTCGAGGCCCGCATCGGCCGCGACCGCGAGGCCGAGATCGAGACGGCGGCGCGCGAGCAGGCGAAGATCACGCGCCTTCGCATCGGCAAGTGGCTGCGCCAGAAGGGGATCTGACATGGGACTCTCGACCCACGTCCTCGACACCGCCCGCGGGCGTCCGGCGTCGGGCGTCGCGATCGCGCTCGAGCGCCGCACGGCCGCCGGTTGGCAGCCGGCGGGCGACGGCACGACCAACGAAGACGGCCGCGTGAAGAGCCTCCTGCCCGAGGGCGAGGCGCTCACCGCCGGGCAGTACCGGGTCACGTTCGCCGTGGCCGAATACTTCGCGCGCCTCGGCCAGCCGTCGTTCTTCCCGTCGGTGACCATCGACTTCACGGTGACGGCGCCCGACGAGCACCACCACGTGCCGCTGCTGCTCTCGCCGTTCGGCTACTCCACCTACCGCGGCTCGTGAGCCTCGTCGTCTCGCCCGAGCCGCTGACGGCGGCGGCGTTCGCGCCCTTCGGACAGGTGGTGGCCGCCGAAGGGGCGAGCATCGCGGCGAACCAGGGCACCGCGCGTCGCTTCGACTGGGCGGCGCGCCTCGCCAACCTCCGACCCGGCGCGCGGCCGAACCTGGCCGTCTTCCGATCGACGCCCAAGCCGCTGCCGTTCCCTCTGCGGGTGCTCGAGCGGCATCCGTATTCGAGCCAGGCCTTTCTGCCGATGCGCTGCGTGCGCTACCTGGTGATCGTCGCCCCCGCCGGCGCCGACGGATTGCCCGCGCTCGACGGCGTGCGTGCCTTCGAGTGCCGCCCCGGGCAGGGCATCAACTACGAGGTGGGCGTCTGGCACCATCCGATCGTCGCGCTCGACGACGAGGCCGACTTCGTGATGCTGGCCTGGGAAGATGGCAGCGCCGGCGACTGTGTCGAGTGGCACGTGCCGGTGCAGGTGCGCGTCGGGCGCGAGCTCAGCTCCCCTCTGCCTTGACGCGCATCATGCGGGCCAGCGAGTAGCCGGGGATGGCGCCGTCGTGCTCGCGGACCTGCTGGCGCAAGAGCTCCGGCAGCTTCTCCTTTGCCTTGGCGTCGATGTCCTTGCGCAGGCCCTCGAGGCGCACGGCGTCCTGGTCGCGCACGCCGAGGTCTTGCCCCGTCCTCAGCTGCGCCATGAGGAGCAGCAGCTTCCCGAGGCTCGCCGCCCCCTCGAGCCCCAGGTCGTAGCGCAGGTCGTTCAGTGCCAGCCCGGGGCCGAACTCGGCGCCGTGGACTTGGATGCCGGCGATCATGCCGGCGGACTTGTGTTCGACCTTGATCTCGCGAGCCGACAGATCGAGCTTCTGGATGAACGGATCCTGCAGCGCCTGCTTCGCCGTGCCCGACAGATGCGCGGTGACGCTCACGCTGGCACGCTCGTCGACCACCAGCTCGTAGCTCTCGTCGAGCGGCAGCCGGCTCTTCTTGAGGTTGAAGAAGGCGGAGATGGTCGGCTTCTGCACCTCATTGAGCACGTCGCCGGACGGCCCGCCGCCGGCCGCGGGCAGGGATCCCATGCTGCCGACGATCTGTTGCAGCAGGGTCGGCAGCTCCTTGTCGGTGTAGGGGTCGTAGCCGGGCTGGCGCAGGCGCGCAGGCAATGCCGCGCGGAACTTGTCGCCGATCGTCGTCTCGACGCGGGCCTGCACGTCCATGAACCAGTCGAGCACGTCACCGGCCACGCCGGTGTCGGCGTCGATGCTGCACTTGCCGCTCTGGAAGCTGTAGTTCAGCCCCGACAGCTCGACGCCGCCGGTGCCCCATCGCGTCAGCCAGTCGCCGGGGCGGATGAGCAGACCGGGGCTGAACGTCGCCCAGAGGCCGGTGCGCGCGACGCCGACGGTGAAGTGCGTCGCTTCGCCGGTGGAGACGCGGTCGCCCTCGCCGCCTTCGTGCAGGACGCGGTTCGCCGGCAGTTGCCCGCCGACCGTGATGCCGGCGTTGTCGGTCTTCTGTTGCAGCTGCTGCTGCGCCTGCTCGACGCCCGCGCCCTCGCCGGCTGGCGGCTTGCCTTGCAGGCCCTGGACGTAACCCTTCCACGCCTGCTGCGACCCGGCGGCCTCGGGGCCGGCGTGGGCGGCGGCGGCGCCGGGCGCCGGATTCGATTGGGCGGGGCGTTCTTCGCGCTTCGGTGCGGGTCCCGGCATGGACGTCAGCGTCCGCGAAGTGGGTGCCCGAGGTCAACCATCGTTCGACGGCGCCGCGGCCCGTCTCACGGCGAGGACGGATCGGGCACCTTGCCGAACCAGGCGGCGCCGAAGTTCGGAGACAGGGCCCCGCCGAGCGCCTGCCAGGGCTCGTCGTCCCACGGCGGCTCGCTGAGGATCACGGCGAGGTGAGGCGGGCTGCCGAGCCACAAGGTCATCGCGTCCTGGGCGTCGAGCGCGGCGCCGCCGCCGCGCACCATGATCTCGAAGCCGAAGTCGGGGTACGCGGACAGCTCGGCGGGTTTGTGCCACATGCACTCCGCCTCGGCATGGTCGTCCGTATAGCAGCAGCCGCTCCACGGACCGTCGTCGGACCAGCTGTGACCGTTACACTCGGGCCCAAAGGCCGCGAAGTGTGCTTCGAGATCCAGCACGTGCAACTCGGCGACGCGCGTCAGCTCGGGCGACCACGGCACCCGGGGGAGACGACGCTCGGCGCGGAGCGCGTTGATGGCTTCGGTGATGGGATCCGCCTCGCGGTCGGCGTCCGGGGCGGCCGCGTCCTCGACGCGCACGGAGGCGTCGCGTGCCCCGGCGTCGTGCGCCGCGTCGAGGGCGTCGCCGTCGAGCCCTCCGCCGCCGTCGATCCCGCACGCGGGGAGCAGCACCGCAAGCACGGCATACCTCTTCATCGCTCACCTCGCGCGAGGTCGGCGGCGGCCCGTCCGGGGCCGCGTCGTCGCGCATCGTAGCCGACACAGGCGGCGCGTTCATGCTCGGGAGCAAGGTGGCGGCGTGTCGCGGGGCGGGCGGCGCGAGCTGGACGGGGCTCCGGCCGGCGTCTTCAGGCGCCGACCGAGAAGCCGCCCCGCCGCATGGGCGGTTGCTGGAAGCCTGCGCCGGACTGGACGGGGGCGGCGCCGTCGGACCAGGGGGCCGCTCCGGCGGCGGCGGGCTGCGGCCCCGTGCCCGCATGGGCGAAACCGCGCGCGCCGGCGGCGGCCTGCGGCTGGAACGGGGCCGGTGGCTGCGCCGGCGCCTGGGCCGTGGGCTGGAAGGGCGCCGGTACGCCGGCGCCGGACGTGGCGCCGCGCGCGCCTGCACCGGCCGTCATCGTCGCGCTCGCCGCTGGCGACGCCGGTGGCAGCGCCGCGTCCGGTCGCGGCGGGGCCGGCCGCTGGGGCGTGGCCGGCCGCTGAGGCGGTGCCGGCGGCCCCACCTCGGGCGGGTCGCCCAGCCGGGCCGCCCAGCTCGCGTCCAGCCCCCCGGCCGCGACCGTCGCCGGCGACGCGTTCGCGAGGTCGGCGAGCCCGCTCGCGGTGGCGACGGCGTCGTCCGCGCGCGCCTGCGCCTGCTGGACCGACCTCGCCGCCGCGATCGCCGCTTGCGCCGCCTGCCGCGCCTGGTCGAGCCGGCCGGCGATGGCCGCCAGACCGCCTCCAGGCAGGCTCCCGCCGCCGTCGAACGTCGCCGCGCCCTTCGAGTAGGTGATGCCCTCATAGGCGATCTCGAGCGACTCGACGAACCGGGCGGCGCTGCTCGCGTCGAAGTCCTCGGCCTGCCACTTGACGGGCCACGCGCGGCGCATCGAGTAGCGCCCGACCTCGGCGCCGGCGTCGTTCAGCACCACGACGTCGACCGACTTGCGGGCGGCCGGGCCTTCGTTGGCCCAGCGCCAGAGCGCCGGTTCGCCGGACGAGCCCCGCTGGAGCCGCAAGACGCCGAGGCGCCCCTGGCCGGGCAGCTTCAGCAACGCGTCGTTGCGCCCGCCCTCCTGGAACTCGAGGACCTCGCCTTCGGCCGAGATCCCCCCGACGGCGTGGAACCGCCCGACGAGGATGCCGTCGATCTCGACCCCGAACCGATGCTTCGAAAGCGGTTCCCGCCTGGACATGCGCGCCATCCTAACACCGCCGCGGGCCGTCCGGCCGCTCGAAAATTGCCGCCGCCCACTTGACGCCCACGCCGACCTGCCCTAATTTCCCGCGCGTCACCCGACTGGTCCGGCATAGCTCAGTCGGTAGAGCAAGCGGCTGTTAACCGCTCGGTCGCAGGTTCGAGTCCTGCTGCCGGAGCCCAGAGGTGACGAAGGCCGTGGGTCGCGAGATCCACGGCCTTTTTCGTTTCCGGCGCCGACAGCCGCTCCACCATCCTCGCCCTCCGTTCGTCCCAAGCCATGGCACCGTCGCGGCGTGCCGCCGAGTGTCCCGGGCGCGCGGCCGTCCCTGCCGGAGACGGTCGCCGACCGTCACCCTGCGCCTGCGGCCGACCGTCGCCCGAGGGCGCAACGATCGAGCGCCAAGGCGACGAGCCCCCCGACGGCATACATCGCCAGGTCGGCGACGCTGAACGTGTTGCCGAGGGCGATGGACAGCAGGCTGCCGCGCGGCAGACCGAGGCGGTCCGCGAAGTGGACGCCCTGGAGGAGCTCGAGCGCGACGCCCGTGCCGATCGACACGGCGGCGGCGAGGCGTGGTCCGGCCTTCGTGAAGAGGCCGCGCACGAGGAAGTACAGGAAAAAGACGGCGAGGACGTCGCCGAGGCTGCCGCGAACGAACGTCCCGGCGGCGCAAAAGCGCGCGATGCCCACCTCTGCGAGCAGAGTCGCCGCGGCGATCGCCAGGTATCGGCGCCTCATCGCCGCGGCACGGCCCCGACGCACGTGCGGCCCGCGGCCGCCGTTCGCGTCAAGCCTCTGCGCCCGAGCGCCGCCACAGGACCGTCACCACCGGCTCATGGCGCCGAGATCGTGCACCGCGCCGAAGCCGGCCTGCTTGAGCTGGCGGGCGGCGCTGCTGCTCCGCTGGCCGCTGCGGCAGTAGACGATCACGGGCCGGTCCTTCGGCACCTCGCCCAGGCGCGCCGAGAGCGACTGGACGGGGATGTTGACCGCGCCAGGGAGGTGGCCCGCCGCGAACTCGCCGGGCGTCCGCACGTCGAGCAGCGTCGCGCCCTTCTCGACGAGGCGGCGGGCGTCCGCGCCCGAGACGTCGCCGCGCCGGACGAGGAGCAGGTAGCTCACGACGAGGACGAGCGCGACCCAGAGCAGGAACTTCACGGCGCGTCCACGAGCCGGCGGAGCGCCCGCGCCAGCTTCTCCCGCACGCGGTGGGCGACCGCGGCGATCTCCGGGTGCCCACGGCCGGCGATGGTCTGCACGGGGTCGACCGCGGCGACGACCGCCCCGCCGTCGTCCGCCTCGTACACGATGACGTTGCACGGCAGGAGCAGGCCGAGATCGAGGTCCGCGGTGAGCGCCTCGTGGGCGAGGGCCGGGTTGCAGGCGCCCAGGATCTGGTAGCGCCGGAAGGCGACGCCCAGCTTCCGCTCGAAGGTGTCGCGCACGTCGATGCGCGTCAGTATGCCGAACCCCTCGGCCTGCAGCGCCTCGGGCACGCGCTCGAGCGCCTGGTCGAACGAGAGCGCGAGGGACGTCTTCAGTTCGGTCGCGTCCATGGTCCGCTCCACACTTGATGCGTCCGACTGCTGGGAGCCGCGCCGCCGCGAGAAGGGTTCGATGGCCCGGCGCGGCCCGGGGATGGCCGTCAGCGTCCCATGGCGCGGCGCCAGGTCGCGAGGTCCTTGACGCCGAGGTAGGGGTTGGTCCGGCGGACGTGGCCCATCGGGGCGCTCTCGCCGCCGTAGGCGTGGCCGGGCAGGAGCACCATGTCGTCGGGCAGCGTCGACAGGCGCTGCGTGAGCGTGCGGTACATCTCGTCCGGATCGCCGCCCGGCAGGTCGACGCGGCCGCAGCCCTGCAGGAATAGCGTGTCGCCCGCGAGCAGGGCGCCGTCGAGGCGGAAGCAGCACGAGCCGGGGGTGTGTCCCGGGGTGTGCAGGAGCTCGACCTCGATGTCGCCCACCTTCACCCGGTCGCCGGAGTCATGCTCGACCAGGTCGCTGCGCGAGAGGCCGGTCACCTTGCGCACGCCCTCGCCCTCGAGCTTGTGGACGTGCACGGGGACGGGGTTGACCTGCATCAGGGTGGGCAGGCCCTCGACGGTGAAGCCGAACATCGTCCCACCGACGTGGTCCGGGTGGTAGTGGGTGGCGAGCGCGCCGACGATGCGGAGGCCATCGGCCTCGGCGACGCGCACGATGTCGCGCACGTCCCAGGCGGGGTCGATGACGAGGCACTCGCCGGCGTCGCGGTCGCCGACGAGGTAGACGAAGTTCTGCATCTGACCGGCGACGGGGTCTTCGAGGGCGAAGTCGCGGCCGGACAGGAGTTGGCGGAGGTAGAGTCGAGCCATCCGCGCAGCATAGCACCGCCAGCGCCTCGACAGGATGTCAGCGCGGCGGCGGCTCGTCGGGGCGGTCGGGCGGCGGCACGGCCTCGTCGGCGCAGCGCTGCGCCGCATCGAGGTCGCAACGTCCGTCGCCGAGGTGGCGGACGAGGCAGTCGATCTGGTGCTGCGTCCGCTCGGGGTCCTCCATCTGGGCCTGACGACAGCCGAGGACGCACTCCGGGTCGCCGGGCGGGAACGCGCCGCACGCGGAGAGGAAGCCGCACGCGGCGTCGCAGCTCGCCACGGGGAAGGCGAAGCAGCCGGCGGTCGCGGCGGGGTCGCAGCCGGCGTCGCGGACGCAGGGCGCGAGGCCCGGACCGTAGTCGGCGGGCGCCGCGGGGCTGCGGAGGCGTCCGTTGCACACGGCGCCGCACGCGGCCTCGTCGGCGAAGGCGCCGCAGGCGACCGCGTCGCCGCACGGCGCGGCGCAGGCGGCGTCGGGCTCGGCGTCGAGGCGCAGGCACGCGCCGAGATCGCCGCAGGCGGTCACCTCGGCGCAGGCGGCGCGGACGGCGATCTCGGGCCCGGCGTCGGCGCACCCGAGGGCGCACGCGAACGCGTCGGTGGCGTCGTCGCACCCGGCGCGCCGCTCGCACAGCGCGGCGCAGGCCGGCGCGATCGCCGGGGCCTCGAAGCCGACGCAGGCTGCGACGGCGGCACAGCCGCGGCCGAGTCGAGCGGCCTCGAGGGCGCAGCCCGCGACGGCGGCGTCGGGGCAGGCGTCGGCGGCGGGGAGGCCGCAGGCCAGCAGGCGGGCGTCGTGCGCCTCGCAGTCGACGACGGGCGCTTCGGGCACGCAGGCCAGCCGCGCGTCGCATGCAGCGTCGGCGTCGAGGCGCGCCAGGCAGGCGCGCGCGGCGTGGAACGCGATCGCCTCGTCGCCCGCGAAGCCGGCGGCGCAGTCGGTCACGCAGGCGGCGAGGTCGCGCCCGGCGCCCTCGTCGCAGGTGGTGACGGCGTTGCACCATGACAGGCACTCGGCGCCGGGGAGCGCGGTGGGATCCGCCGTGGCGACGCAGGCCTGGACGGTGTGTTCGCCCTGGTGGCATTCCGGCGCCGTCAGGGCGCAGGCGACGCGCGCGCCCGCGGCGAGCGGATCCCGGAAGTGCTCGTCGTCACACGCGTTTTCGCACCCGGGAGCGCCGAGGCCGCAGGCATCACGCCGAGCGCAATACAGGTCGCAGGGCACGCCGGGCGCCGGCGCGCAGGCGGCGATGGCATCGCAGCCCTCGGCGGCGGCGACGCAGACCCGGGAGGCGCGCTGGCGCTCCCGTGAGAAGCCGGCATCGCAGGCCGCGGCGCAGTCTTCGGGGGCAGCGCCACAGGCGGCGAGCGCGTCGCAGTGGGCGGCGCACAGGGCGGCGGGCGCGCTGCGCTCGAGGCAGCCCGCGAGGGCGCCGCAGGCGCGGGCGTCGGCGCAGGCGAGGCGGGGGGCGAGGCGCGCTGCCGCGTCCCGGTCGCCCCGGAAGGCCTCCGCGCACTCGAACTGGCACTGGTACGGCGTCACATCGCCGAGCGCGTCGCACACCGCCTGCGCCTCGCACAGCGCGCTGCAGGCGACGACTTCCGGGCCGACCGGATCGGCGCCGAGGCAGCGCTCGAGGATCTCGAACGGCTCCGGGGGGCACCCCTCGTGGAGGGCCTCGAGGGCGCAGCGGACGGTGGCGAGTCCGCCCTGCTGCTCGAGGAAGTCGTAGGCGAGGTCGCAGGGGAACGGCCGTCCGTCGAAGGGGCAGCGGTCGTACACGGCGCAGAACGTGGCGCGGTCCGGCGGCGGCGGGGGCTCGACGGCGACGCTCACGCAGGCCTCCACGTCGGCGCAGTCGCCGGCGGCGCGGCGGACGCAGTCGGCCTGGGGGCGCGCCCGGGTGGCCGCGAGGGGATCGGCGGCGCAGCGCGCTGCGCAGGCCTCGTCCTCGAGGCCGCAGGCCACGAGACCGCCGCACCACGCCGCGCAGTCGGGCGCCGGCGCCTGGGCGACGCACGCCGTCAGCGCGTCGCACCCGTCTGCGGGATCGACGTGGCCGAGGCAGTCGCGCGCGGCGAGGAAGCGCACGGCCTCGTCGCCGGTGAAGCCACGCCCGCAGGTCACGAGGCAGTCGGCGAGGACGCGCGGCGCGCCCGGATCGCAGGTGTCGCTCACGGCGCGGCAGTAGCCCTCGCAGGCTGCGCCGCCGGCGGCGGCGTCCCGCTCGCATTCGCCGACGGTGTGGCCGCCGGCGCGGGCGTCGCAGACCGGCGCGCTGAGGATGCAGGCGAAGCGGCGCGCGGCCAGCTCGGGATCGGCGAAGTGGGCGTCGTCGCAGGTCCCGACGCAGTGCTCGACGGGGCGTCCGCAGTCGGCGAGCCGGGCGCACTGCAGATCGCAAGGGATCGGCGGCGCGGGCGCGCAGGCGGCGACGGCGTCGCACGCCTCGCCGGCGGCGCGGACACACTCGCGCCACGCCGCCTGGCGGTCGCGGACGAACCCGGCGTCGCAGTCGGCATCGCATTCGTCGCCCGCGAGCCCGCACGCCCGAAGGGCCGCGCAGTGCCCGGCGCAGGCCCCGTCGGGGTCGCGCGACGCCGTGCACGCGGCCAGGTCGTCGCACGTCTCCGCGGCGCCGCACGGGAAGAACAGTCGCTGGCGCGCGGCGGCGTCACCGCCCCGGCCGAGCGCCTCGGCGCACGTGGCGTTGCACGCCTGGCGGTCGCCGCCGTCGTCGCAGACGTCCAGCGCCTCGCAGAGCTCGACGCACCCGGGCCCGCTCACGACGGGGCCGCCGTTCCAGCACGCCTCGAGGGCCTGGAACGGGTCCCCCGGGCAACCGTCCGCGAGCCGGGCCACGACGCACTGCGTGACCGCCTCGGGCGCCTCGGGCGGGCTGATGCTCGGCCAGATCGCGTCGCACGGGAGCTCCGCGCCGAGCGGGCAGGCGGCCCACAGGCGGCAGAACGTCTCGCGGTCGGCGGCGGGCGGGGGCGGCGCCTCCTCCGGGTGCAGGCACGTATTGACGCGCCGGCAGTCGGCGGCGTGCAGGTTCACGCAGGCGTTGCGCTGCCCCTGGCGGAGGCGGCGGAGGGGGTCGGCGTCGAAGCCCTCGGCGACGCAGGCGTTCACGCAGTCTTCGGGCACCTCGACGGTGCAGGCGGTGGCGACCTCGCAGCGGCGCGTGCAGCCGGGGAAGAGCGCCTCGCCGACGCACGACGAGAAGTCGACGACGGCGCAGACGTCCGGGTCCACGTGCGCGGCGCAAGCGACGAGCGCATCCGGGTCGTCCGCGCAGGTGGCGCCGCAGTCGAAGGCCAGCGTCGCGCCGCACGCGTCGGCGGCGGCGCACACGGCCTCGCACGTCGGCGGCGGCGGGGCGGGGAGGCGACAGAGGCGCAGGGTGTTGCACGCCTCGGCGGACACGCACTGGAAGAACTGCGCGGCCGCGCCGGCGGCGTCGGCGCGGCCGCAGTCCTCGAGGCACCCCTCCTCGTCGCCGAAGACCTCGGTCAGGCGCTCGCATGCGGCGAAACGATCGCAGGCCTGCTGGCACGTCTCGACGGCGGGCGGGGCGGCGTCCGGATCGGGCGCCGCGTCCGGGTCGACCGCGCCATCGCCGGCGTCCGGGTCCGCGGCGGCGTCCGGATCGGCGGCGGCGTCTTCGGCCGGCGGCGCGCCGTCGATCAGGGCGTCGGGCGCGGCGTCCGGCGGCGGCTCGTCCCCGCCGGCAGCACCGTCGTCACAGGCGGCGAGGGCGAGGGCGAACAGCAGCGCGACACGCGGACGGCGAGCGTGCAACATGACGACAGTCCTTGGAAATTTGGGTCCGTGCTGTATCACGGCGCGCCGGGACGTCGCCACGCCACTCGGACGCGCCCGTGAAGGTGGCGGAGCCACCGTCGACGCCGCGCGCGGCCGGCGGGGGCCTCGACGTTGACGATGTCGAGGCGAATCGCGCACCTTCGGCGCATGACGTGGCTTCGGTCGATGCGCGGAGGGGTGGGGCTGGCGGTGCTCGCGGCCGGCTGCGGGGACGCGCCGGCGGACGACGCCCCCGCCGACGCTGCGCCGGACGCCCGGATGGCGGACGCGCAGCCGCCCGATGCGGGCGAGGCCGCGGACGCGGGGCCTCCGCCGAGGCCGTACCCCGAGCCCGGCGCGTGGGGGCCGAACCGCGGCCCCGGCGCGCCCACGGTGACGTTCGCGCCCGAGCAGCTCCTGCAGAACTGCGCCTGGCTCGACGGCGGCCCGGGCGACCGCACCGACCACCACAACCTCGCGACGATGTACGACGGCTACCTGTTGCTGCCCTGGTCGCCGGAGTTCGGCCTGAGCGGCGGGCTCACGTTCTGGGACATCGCCGATCCGTGCGCGCCGGTCCGCGTCGGCGGCGGCGAGTCGCCCGCGATGCGCGAGACCCACAGCATCGGCTTCTCGCACGAGGGCGGCCGCTGGGCGGTCACGAACCACCTCGAGTCGTTCGTCCGCGGCGGCATCATGTTCTGGGACGTGGCCGACGTCGAGGCGCCGACGGTCGCAAGTACCCTGCATCTCGAAGGATTTCGCTACCCGGACGCCTACCAGCGCGTGACGCTCAGCGTGTTCTGGCAGGTGCCGTACGTGTACGTCGCCGGCGCCGACAACGGCGTATACGTCGTCGACGCCAGCGATCCTCGGGCGCCGAGACTGGTGACCCGCCACTCGCTCGAGCCGGTCCTGCGCGCCGGGCAGGTGCAGGCCGTGGGCAACCTGCTGATCGTGACCGCCGCCGAGGGCGCGCGCACGGTGCTGCTCGACATCTCCGATCCGACCGCGCCGCAGCCCATCCCCGGCGGCGACTTCCTCGCACGCGAGACGCCCGACGGCCCCGGGCGCGAGGCCTACTTCACGAACGTGGAGGGCGGCTACGTCTGGTACGCGCGCAAGGAGGGCGGCGGCGGGTTGATCGTGTACGACGTGCGCGACCCGACGCGCCCCACGTGGGCCGGCGCCTACCGCTCCGACGGCAACGGCGGCTATGTCTTCCTGAAGGAGGGCCTCGCCTTCGTCGGCGAGTCGAACTTCGCGGCGATCTACGACGTCCGCGACCTCGGGAACATCCAGCCGGTGGCGCGCCTGGGCCTCGAGGGCGACCTCGACACGATCACGCCCGTCGGCAACGTGGCGGTGCTCAGCGTCGACGACAAGGCGGCGCCGGACCAGGGCAGCGCCATCGCCCCGTGGGCCGCGGCGCCCGACACGACCCCGCCGCGGGTCACGTGGAGCTTCCCCGCCGAGGGCGCCGCGGATCTGCCGCCGACCTCGGCCCTCGGCCTCACGTTCGGCGAGCCGGTCGACGTGCGCTCCGCCTGGGAGGGCTCGGTGAGGCTCTACGAGGCGGGGACGGACCCGGCGCGCACACGCGTCGACGGCTTCGTGTCGGCGCAGGAGAACGTCGTGAACTTCCGGCCGCGGGCGCCGCTGCAGCCGCGCACGCGCTACGTGCTCGAGGTGCCGGCGGGCGGTGTCGCCGACTTCAACGGGAACGCCGTCGCCGAGCCGTTCACCCTCACCTTCACGACGGGCGGCTGATGCGGCGCGCCTGGGCGTCGGGGCTGGCGGCGTGGGCGCTCGCGGCGTGCGGCGCCGACCCCGGAACGCCGTCGGCCGACGCGCCCGACAAGGACGCCACGGCGGCGGACGCCGCGCAAGTGCCCGACTCGGCTGCGGATTCCGCGGTACCGCTCGTACCGCGGGCCGGCGAGTCCCGCTACGTGAAGGTCGGCGAGCCGGTCGTCCTCGACGGCAGCGCGTCGACGGGCGCCGTCGCCTTCCAGTGGTCGTTCGGGGACGGCGGGGGCTGGGACGCGCCGCGACCCGAGCCGACCGCCACCGTCGCTTACGACCGGCCGGGCCGCTATCGCGCGACGCTGACCGCGTTCAGCGCGAACGGCGCCCGCCGGACGGCCGGCGTGGTGATCACGGCGGTGCCCGGGGCCCCCGAGTGGGGCGCGGGGCCGTCGAGCAGCGCCACGATCCGGACGTTCCGCGAGCCGGACGGCTCGTCGACGGTGGCCCTCGTCGTGCCGGACGCGGACCAGGTGGTCCTGCTGCGCCGCGTCGACGACGGCTGGGCCGTCTCTCGACGCCTCGCCACGTGCCGCGGCCCGCGCACGCTGGCGGCGGGCGGCATCGCGCTGGCGGTGGCCTGCGAGGCCGACGAGGTGCGCTTCTTCGCCCCCGCCGGCGCCGGCGGAGCGCCGCTCGGCGATCCGGCCACCCCGCTGAACGAGATCCGGGTGCCGATGCCCGTGGGCAGCCGGCCGCACGGCATCGTGGGCGCCTTCGACGGCGTACAGTGGTTCGTCACGCTGGGCGCCACCGGCGAGGTCGCCCGCGTCGGCGCCCATGCCGAGGGCCCGGACCGCTTCCCGGTCGGACCGGATCCGCGCGGCATCGCCTGGCTGCCCGGCGAGCGCGGCGGACGGCTGCTGGTCTCGCGCTGGCGCTCTCCGCCGGAGGGCGGCGAGATCTACGTCCTCGACCCGGCGACCGGCGGCGTCGAGACACGGCGGCTCGCGTTCGATCCGCAGGTGGCGAGCGACACCGAGATCGGCGGCGTGCCGAGCTACCTCGACCAGGTCCTCGTGGCGCCGGACGGCCGCGAGATCGCGCTCCCGTCGCTCCAGGCGAACATCGGGCAGGGGCTCTTCCGCGACGGCACGCCGCTGCGCTTCGACACGACGGTGCGCGCCGTCGTCAGCTTCCTCGACGGCGCCTCGCTCGAGGAGCGCTTCGACGAGCGCAAGCAGTTCGACGAGCGCGGCTTCGCCTCGGCGGCGGTCTACAGCCGTCACGGTGACTACCTCTACGTCGCGGGCCTCGGCAGCCGCAGCGTCGACCGCCTCGACCGCTACGACGGGACGCCCTCCGGCTCGATCGGCGACGTCGGCTACGCGCCGGCGGGCCTCGCGCTCTCCGACGACGACCGCTTCCTCTTCGTCGACGCGTCGCTCTCCCGCGAGGTGGTCGTCTACGACGTCTCGAGCTTCGATCGGCAGCCCGAGCCGGTCGCGCGCCTCCGCACGATCGAGGCCGAGCCGCTGCCGCCCGCCGTGCTGCGCGGCAAGCAGCTGTTCAACGACGCCTACGACACGCGGCTCGCCGCGGCCGGCTACGTCGCGTGCGCCCACTGCCACCTCGACGGCGACGGCGACAATCTCGTCTGGGACTTCACCGACCGCGGCGAGGGCCTGCGCAACACCATCGCGCTCGTCGGCCGCGCCGGCGCCGCGCCGCTGCACTGGAGCGCCAACTTCGACGAGGTGCAGGACTTCGAGCACGACATCCGCGGGCCGTTCGGCGGCACCGGCCTGCTGACCGACCCCGATTTCCACAGCGATTCCAGGGACATGACGCTGGGCGCGCCCAAGGCCGGCCTCAGCCCGGACCTCGACGCGCTCGCCGCCTACGTCGCCTCGCTCGCGGAGATCGCGCCGAGCCCGCACCCCGACGACGACTCAGCGGCGCGCGGCCGCGCTCTCTTCGAGTCGCCCGAGGTGGGCTGCGCCGGGTGCCACGCGGGCCCGGCCCTCACCGACAGCGCCTTCGAGGCCGCGGGCGTACCGCGCCTGCACGACGTCGGCACGCTCGGGGCGGGCTCCGGCCAGCGCCTCGGCGGGCCGCTGCCGGGCCTCGACACCCCGACGTTGTACGGCCTGTGGCGCAACCCGCCGTACCTGCACGACGGCTCCGCGCCGACGCTGCGCGACGTGCTGACGACGCGCAACGCCGCCGACCGCCACGGCCGCACGAGCCACCTGACGCCCGCGCAGCTCGACGACCTGGTCGCCTTCCTGCTCAGCCTGGGCGGCGCGGTGACACGGCCATGAGACATGTTTCCGGTCGGTGACCTGCGGGCGCGGTCGCCCGCAGGCCGGCCATGGCACGCCGATTGAAACTTTCGAGGGGCGGAGGAGCCGGCATGAGAGAGCTCAAGAAGATCCTGGTTCCGGTGGATTTCTCGGAGTCGTCGGTCGCGGCGGTCGAGTACGCGATCTACCTGGCGGGGAAGTTCGGCGCGTCCATCCGCGTGCTGCACGTCTACGACCCGCCCTACTACGTGGGCGACGTGCTGGTGCAGGCGCCCGGGCGGCCCGGCATGCCCATGAACGAGTACATCCGGGAGCAGGCGCTGGTGCGGCTCGACGAGATGGTGGCGCGCATCGCCGGCACGTCGACGGTGCCCGTGACGCGCGACCTCGTGTCCGGCGTGCCGCACCAGGTCATCCTGGCCCAGGCGAAGGAGGAGGACGCCGACGCCATCGTGATGGGCACGCATGGGCGCCGGGGCCTGTCGCATCTCATCATGGGCAGCGTGGCGCAGCAGGTGGCGCGCCAGGCGCCCTGCCCGGTGATCATCGTCCGGGGCGACGAGGCGCCGGCGGGCTGACGGTCACTGCACGAGGTCGCCGAGCTCGTCGTCGCCGAGCTCGTGGGCCCGCAGCTTCTCCCACAGGTTCTTGCGCGAGATCCCCAGCATCTCCGCGGCCTTGAGCTTGCGCCCGTCCGCGAGGCGCAGCGCGCGCAGCAGGTACTCCTTCTCGAACGCCTTCAGCGCCGTGCCCAGCGGCTGGATGGACTCGGCCGACCCGCCCGCCTCCTCGACGTCGGAGCCGACGATGTCGCGCGGCATGTGCTCGAGGTCGATCTCGCGGCCGCGCGCGAGCACCACCGCGTGCTGGATGGCGTGCTCGAGCTCGCGCACGTTGCCGGGGAAGGCGTAGTTGCTGATGGCGGCCCAGGCGCGCGGCGAGATCGGCGGCCGGCGGTCGGGATCGGGCGCGAAGCGCTGCAGAAAGTACTCGACGAGGATCGGCAGATCGCCGCGCCGGTCGCGCAGCGGCGGAACGATCACGTCGAGCACGTTCAGGCGGTAGTAGAGGTCCTCGCGGAACGTGCCCTTGGAGACGCACTCCTTGAGGTTGCGGTGCGTCGCGCACAGCACGCGCACGTCGACCTTCACCGAGGTGCTCGTGCCGAGCGGCTCGATGACGCCGTCCTGTAGGACGCGCAAGAGCTTGGCCTGCGCCGGCAGCGGGATCTCGCCCACCTCGTCGAGGAAGAGCGTGCCGCCGTCGGCCACCTTGAAGCGGCCGTCGCGCTTCTTGATGGCGCCGGTGAACGCGCCGCGCTCGTGGCCGAAGAGCTCGGCCTCGATCAGCGTCTCGGGGAAGGCCGCGCAGTGCACCGCCACGAAGGGCGCGGCCGCGCGCGGCGAGAGGTCGTGGATGCGCCGGGCGACGAGCTCCTTGCCGGTGCCGCTCTCGCCCTGGATGAGCACGTTGGCGTCGCTGCCGGCGAGCGCGTCGATGCGGTCGAGCAGCCGCAGCATCGGGGCCGACTTGCCGATGATGGCGCGCGCCGTCTCGCGGGCGGCCAGCATCGCGCGGGCGGCGGCCAGCTCCTTGTTGAGCGCGTGGCGGTCGCCGAGACGCCCGACGCGCACCACCAGCTCGTCGACGTCGAAGGGCTTGGTGAGGTAGTCGTGGGCGCCGTCCTTGAGCGCCTCGACCGCGTCGGCGACGGCGGCGTACGCCGTGATGAGGATCACGTCCGTGCCGGGGGACTCCTGCTTCACCGTCCGGAACACGGTCAGGCCGTCGACCTTCGGCAGGCCGATGTCGGTGACGACGACGTCGAACCGGCGCGATCGGGCGAGCTCGAGCGCCTGCGCGCCGTCGGAGGCGAGCGTGACGCGGTGACCGGCCTCGGTCAGGGCGTCGCCGACCGAGAGGCGGATGGTGGGCTCGTCGTCGACCAGCAGGATGTCCATGCGCGCGTCCTCGTGTTGCGGATGTCGGCGGCGCCCTTCGCAAGCGGCGTGCCACGCAGGCGCCGCGCGGTTCCCAGGCCGCACGGCACCGTCAGGTACCCCCGCATGTTACCGTTTTCGGATGAGGCGACAAGCCCGTCCGTCGGGGCATCGAAAACCGGGTGGACGACGTCTTCGACGCACGGCAGATCGCCCTCGGCCTGACGGTCAGCGCCGTCATCGGCCTGCTCGTCGGCATGGAGCGGGAGCGGCGCTCGCGCAGCGAGTCGCTGTACGCGATGGCGGGGGCGCGTACGTTCCCGCTCATCTCGCTCGGCGCGTCGCTCACGGCGCTGCTCTACCCGAGCTTCGGCGCGGTGATCGTCGCGGTGCCGCTTCTGGGGCTGCTGTTGCTGTTGGGCGTCGCGCTCCACTGGCGCCACCGCACGAGCGGCCTCGAGCGCACGGTGGGCATGACGACCGCGGTGGCAGCGATCGTGACGTGGCTCATCGGCCTCGTGCCGTTCGCGTCCGGCCTGCCGCTGGGCTTCGAGGCGCGCCAGGTCCTCGCGCTGGCGCTCGGCGGCGTCACGATGGCGGCCCTGGCGATGCGCCGTCCGCTGCACGTGTGGGCGCAGCGCCTGAGCGCCGAAGACGTCTACGCCACGACGCAGTTCATCCTGCTGGCGGCGGTGGTGCTGCCGCTGCTGCCCGACGAGCGCCTCGGGCCCTACGGCGCGTTGAACCCGTTCGCCGTCGGCCTGGTGGTGGTCGTGGTCGCCGCCATCAGCTTCTTCGGGTACGGGGCGGTGCGCGTGCTCGGCGCGCGGCGCGGCGTGGGGCTGACCGGCCTGTTCGGCGGCCTCGCGTCGTCGACGGCGGTGACGCTGACGTTCTCGCAGCGCGGGCGGGAGGCGCCGACGATCGCGCGCACGGCGGCGCTCGCCATCGTGCTCGCGTCCGGCGTCATGTTCCCGCGCCTGGCCGTCGAGCTCGCGCTCTTCGCGCCGGCGTTGCTGGCGCCGACCGGGCTCGCGCTCGGGGCGATGCTCGTGGCCAGCGCCGCGGCGGCCTGGGCGCTGGCCCGGCGCGCGCGGCGGGACGCGTCCGAGGCCGGCGAGGAGCCCCGCTTCGCGAACCCCTTCAGCCTCACGTCGGCCATCAAGCTGGGCCTGCTGTTCGCGGCGGTGCGTGTCGCGGCGGCCGCGGCGAGCGACTGGTTCGGCACACGCGGCCTCCTGCTCTCGGCGGCGGTCGCCGGCCTGGCGGATGTCAACGCCATCGCGCTGTCGGTGGCCGGCATGTACCGCGACGGGCGCGTCGCCATGGACGACGCCGCGGCGGCCGTCCTGCTCGCCGCGGGCAGCAACACCGTCAGCAAGGCGGCGCTGGCGCTGGCGCTCGGCGGCGCGCGCGTCGGCCTGCCGGTGGTGGTGGCGTTCGGCGGCGTGCTGGCGGTGGGCGCGCTGACCTGGTGGCTCGGCCGGTAGCGAGGCCGTCCGCGCGGACGGCGCTACTGCTCGCTCCGGACGCGGCACCAGCACAGCTGGGCTGCGCCGGCCTCGATGCAGCCCCGCTCGGCGCCCGCCTCGCAGACGCCCGGGCCGGCGGCGCGCGCCGCGATGCAGTAGCTCCCGCCGGCGCCGCACGCGTCGAAGCAGCTGCCGCCGTCGGTCGCGACCTCGCAGTAGGACTCGCCGTTGATGTGCACGCCGGTGCGGCAGACCGTGCCGGCGGCCCAGGGATCGCACCGGTCGTCGTCCACGACGGGCAGGCAGGCGCCCTCCGCGTCGCAGCGGCCGCCCTCGCAGGGCGTGCCCTCCGGCGCGGGCGCGAACGACGGCGGCGTGCTCCCGGCGCAGCCCTGCATCGCCTGGCAGGGGCGGTCGGCGCGCGCGGCCTCCTCGGCGGTGCGATCGGCGCACCACGCCGCGTCGGCGGCCTCGCGACACCGGCCGACGGCGAGGCAGCGACCGCCGGCGGGTGCGAAACGGGTGCGGACGCAGATCTCGGTGCCGCCCTCGGTCGTCCGAACAAACGTGTCGAAGATGGAGCAGTCGAGGGCAGGGCAGCGGGGGTCGTCGGCGAGGGGCTGGGGCGTCCCGTCGGCGCCGCACGCCGCGCAGAGCGGCGCGTCGGCGGCCCCGCAGCCTTCGGGCGGCGGAGGCGGCGGAGGCGCGGCGTCAAAGGCCGCGGCGCCGCCGTCGCGCCTCGGCATCCCGCCGCCCACCAGCGCGTCGTCCGTCAGGCGCGACACGGCGCCGTCGGGTGGCGGCGTGATCTCCGCGCACGCAGGCAGCACCAACAGCAGGGGAGAGAGGAGGCGACGCATGGTCTCGTCCCACGAGCATGCGGCCGCGCGCCGCCGCGGATCAACCGAACCGGAATTTGACGCGCACCTACATGTGGGAGATTGTCCACCCATCGGCGCGCTCCTGCGCCGAGTCCGAAAGGGGGACCGCATGAGCGAACGTCGCGCCGTGAACCGCCTGGCCTTCGGCGACTTCGTCACCGCCGTCTTCGATGACCGCGCCGCGCTGTGCCTCGGCACCGACATCTCGGAGCGAGGCATGTTCGTGCGCTCCACGCGCGCCGTCGACACCGACCTCGGTCGTTGGGACGGCCCGGTGATCATCCGGTTCGAGCTGCCCGGCGACCAGCGGCAGCTCTGGGCCTGCGGGCGCGCCCGCCGCGCCGGCTGGGGCACCGACGGCCCGGGCACCGGCATCGAGTTCGTCTACGTCCCGGACGACACACTGGCGGTCCTGCGCCAATACGTCGACGCAGCCTGAGCGCGCCAGATGGGGAGACTGGCGGCGCTCGTCGCGATGCTGGGGGGGCTCGCGACAGCGGCGATGGCGGCCGAAGGGCCGCCGCCCCCCGTCAAATACACCTTGCGGTTCCCCGAGCCGCACACCCACCAGGTCCGGGTGGAGGGCACCTATCCCACCGCCGGCCGGACCGAATTCACCGTCATGATGCCGGTCTGGACGCCCGGCTCGTACCTCGTCCGCGAGTTCTCGCGACACGTGGAGAGCGTCGAGGCGCGTGACGCCCGCGGCGCGGCGCTGCCCGTCCGCAAGACCGCCAAGAACCGCTGGACGGTGACCACCGGCGGCGCCGATCCCGTCACGCTGCGCTACCGCGTCTACGGGCGCGAGATGAGCGTGCGCACCAACTGGATCGAGGCCGACTTCGCGCTCATCAACGGCGCCGCCACGTTCCTCGCGCCGGTGGACGATCCGCAGCGGCCGTACGAGGTCCGCGTCGAGCCGGCGCGCGCCTACGCGCAGGCGGTCACCGCGCTGGCTGGCACGGGCGATTTCCGCTTTCGCGCCAAGGACTTCGACGAGCTCGTCGACTCGCCGATCTACCTGGGCGCGCCCGAGATCCGGCGCTTCCGCGTGGACGGGAAGGAGCACGTGCTCGTCGTCCACGGATCGGGCGGGCTCTGGGACGTCGACGGCGCCGCCGCCGATCTCGAGAAGGTGGTCGAGCAGCATCGCCGCTTCTGGGGGTCGCTGCCGTACGAGCGCTTCGTCTTCCTGAACATGCTGACCGAGGCGTCCGGCGGCCTCGAACACGCGGCATCGACGGTGCTGATGGCGAGCCGGTGGGACTTTCGGGTGCGCGAGAGCTACGTCGACTGGCTGCGCCTCGCCTCGCACGAGCTGTTTCACGCGTGGAACGTCAAGCGGCTGCGCCCGCGCGAGCTCGGTCCGTTCGACTACGAGCACGAGAACTACACGCGGAGCCTGTGGGTGGCCGAGGGCCTGACGAGCTACTACGAGGGCCTGATGCTGCGGCGCGCCGGGCTGATCAGCGACGCCGAGTACCTGAAGGGCCTGTCGCGGCGCATCGAGGCGGTCGAGGAGGCGCCCGGGCGCCGCGTGCGCTCGCTGGCCGAGGCCTCGTTCGACGCGTGGATCAAGTACTACCGGCCGGACGAGAACACCGCGAACACCAGCGTGAGCTACTACGCCAAGGGGGCGGCGGTCGGTTGGCTGCTCGACGCCCACATCCGCGCGGCGACCGAGGGCCAGCGCTCGCTCGACGACGTGATGCGCCTGGCGTTCGCGCGTTACGCCGGCGCCCGGGGCTACACGCCCGAGGAGCTCCGCGCGTTGCTCGTCGAGGTCGGAGGGGAGGCGGCGGGGGCGCTCCACGACCGCGCCGTCACGACCACCGCGGACCTCGACTACGCGCCGGCGCTCGCGCGGTTCGGCCTGCGGTTCCGCACCGCGACGCCGCGGCCGGGGGAGCCGCCGGAGCCGGTGCGCGGCTGGATCGGCGTCGACGTGCGCGAGGACGGCGGCCGCATCGTCGTCGAGCGCGTGCGCCGCGACACGCCCGCCTTCGCCGCGGGGGTGAACGCGGACGACGAGATCCTCGGGCTCGACGACTATCGCCTGCCCGCCGGCTCCTGGAAGGACCGCCGCGCGCAGTACAAGCCCGGCTCGAAGGCCACGCTGCTCGTCGCGCGCCGCCAGCGCCTGCTGCGTCTGCCGGTCACCTTCGCCGCCGAGCCGCCGCCGGACCGCTGGAAGCTCGAGCCGCTCCCGTCGGCGACGCCCGAGCAGGTGCGGCAGCGCGAGGCCTGGCTCGTCGGCGCCGGCGGGCTTCCCTGAGCGCGGGCCGCCGCCGGCCTCCGGCGCGCCCCGTGTGGTACCCTCTGCCGGCATCATGGCGAACGAACGCAACGAAGAAGCGACCTCCGGCGACGTGCTCGTGCGCGCCATCGGCGTCGAAGGCTCCGTGCGGGCCCTGGCGGTCCGCTCCACCGGCGTCGGCGAGGCGCTGCGGCAGGCCCACGAGGCCGCGCCCACCGCCGCCGTCGCCCTCACGCGCGCCGCCACTGCGGCCCTGCTGCTCGGCGGCACGATCAAGGGCCGCGAGCAGGTCTCCATCGAGCTGAAGGGCAGCGGTCCGCTCGGCGAGATCTACGCCATGGCCGACGCCCACGGGAACGTGCGCGCCATGGTGCGCAACCCCGCCGTGGACCTGCCGCCGCGGCCCGACGGCCGCTTCGACGTGGGGCAGGCCATCGGCGAGGGGACGCTGACGGTCACGCGCGCGCTCGGCATGAAGGAGCCGTACCGCGGCGTCGTCCCGCTCGTGAACGGCGAGATCGCCAGCGATCTCGCGCAGTACTTCGTGTCGAGCGAGCAGAAGCCGGCGGCGGTGGGCCTCGGCGAGCGCGTCGAGCCCGAAGGGGTGCGCGCCGCGGGTGGCTTCCTCATCCAGGCGCTGCCGGGGGCGAAGGACGCGGCGCTCGAGCGCATCGAGGCGCGCATCGCGAAGCTGCCGCCGCTCTCCGAGCTCTTCGCTTCGGGCATCACCCCCGAGGACCTGCTCAAGCGGCTGCTGCTCGAGGTGGTGGTGCTCGAGACCTACCCGGTGCAGTTCACGTGTCCGTGCGCGCGCGATCGCTTCGAACGGTTCCTGCTCGGCCTCGGCGAGGCCGAGCTGCGCGACATGGCCGCCACCCAGGCCGTCACCGAGCTCGTCTGCCACTTCTGCAGCACGAAGTATTACTTCCGCCGCGACGAGATCGAGCACCTCATCGAGCAAGCGCGGTAGCGGCGGCGCGGGCGTACCCGTAGTCGCCGAGGAACGGCAGCACGACCGGCGTGGCGCCCGCCTGCCGGATTTCCTCCATGAATCCGGGGAGATCCACGCCCGGCAGCAGTTTGGGCTCCGCGTCGATCGGCGCGAAGAACCAGTCCCAGTGGCAGGGCACGACGATCTCCGGCCGGAGCATGCGGATGACGGTCTCGGTGTAGCCGGGCCGGTAGTGGCGGCCGATGGCGCAGAGGCAGAGCACGTCGGCCTGCAGGCCCTCGAGCTCCTCTTCGATGAAGTCGGCGGAGTCGACGTGCACCACGCGGACGCCCGCGCCCTCGACGTACCAGTTGAGGACGAGGCCGTGACGCAGCTCGCGCACCTTCGGCGGCCACGGCGGCGGAGCGGGGATGTCGCCGGGCAGCGTGACGCGGTTGAAGTAGACGCGGCCGTGGCGAGAGGGCAGGCCGCGCAGGGTGAGCGCGCCGCTCGCGATGTCCTCGCGGCCGGCGGTCTCGACGAGCTGCGCCTCGGGCAGGCCGGCGGCGCGGCCCACGTTGCAGGCGGCGCGCGAGCCGATGAGCCGCGCCCCCGTCTGCTTGCAGAGCGCCGGCGCGTCGAGGATGTGGTCGTGGTGCGCGTGCCCGATCAGCACGTCGTCGGCGCGCGGGAGGAGCTTCGCGACGAGCGCCTCGTTCGCCACGAGGCGCCTCGCGGCCGTCGTCCACAGCGAAGGGCGGGTGACGAACGGATCGAGCACCAGCGTGCGCCCGGCCAGCTCGAGCACGAAGCCGGCGGTGCCGAGGTAGCGCAGGCGCAGGGCGCTGTCGGGGGACGGGTCCGTGCGGTGGTAGAGCTCGGGCGGGACGGTGCGCATGGGCGCGAGCCTACCACCACTCCCGGCGTTCGCGGTCCTCGCCCGTCGATGAACCGCGAGGGCGAACGAAAATCGACCGAAGATGTCGGACGTTCGTTGATGCTCGGTGCGTAGTCACGGACGGGAGGCGACGACGATGCGCGCGATCGTGGGACTGATGTTGTGGGGGTGGGCGTTCGCGGCGAGCGCCCAGGGCACGGGGACGGTGGCCGGCAAGGTGCTCGACGCCGCGTCGGGCAAGGGCCTGCCGGGCGCGGTGGTGGCGGGCGCCGGCAAGTCGGCGACGTCGGGCGCCGACGGCGCGTACCGCCTCGAAGGCCTGGCGCCGGGCAACCACACGTTCACCGCGACGTTGCGCGGCTACGTGACGGAGACGCGGCCGGGCGTCAAGGTGGCCGCGGGCGCGACGACGACGCTCGAGCTCCGGCTCAAGGCGTCGAAGCCGGCCGAGGCGCAGCCCAAGCAGGACGTCGCCCACAAGGGCAAGCGGGCGGAGTCGGCGGGGACGCGCGGCGGCGAGGTGGACTCGCTCCTCAGCGGCGCGTCGGGCGCTCCGGCGGCCCGGGCGCCCCTCGGCACGGTCGGCGGCGGATACGGGCAGGGCGCGGGACGGGGCAGCGGCGCGATGGCGCCGCCCCGGGTCCGGCATCCGGCCCCGCGTCCGGTCGCCTCGATGCCCGCCGGTCCACGGCCGGCCCAGATCGCCGTCGGGGAGCCCGCGCCGCAGGAGGAGGCCAACCGCGAAGGCTACGACGCGATCAAGGAGAACCCGTTCCTCGCCGTGCGCGAGCAGGCGCTCTCCACCTTCTCGATCGACGTCGACACGGCCTCGTACGCGAACGTGCGCCGCTTCATCGAGCAGGGCCAGCTGCCGCCGCGCGACGCCGTCCGCATCGAGGAGCTGATCAACTACTTCCCGTACCGCTACGCCGAGCCGACCGGGGAGCACCCGTTCTCCGTCGAGACCGAGGTGGCCGACGCCCCCTGGAATCCGGCCCACCGCCTGCTGCGCATCGGCCTGCAGGCGCGCCGCGTCGACACCGCGAAGCTGCCGGCGAGCAACCTCGTCTTCCTGATCGACGTGTCGGGCTCGATGAACGCCCCCGACAAGCTCCCGCTGCTCAAGAACGCGTTCAAGCTGCTGGTGAACAACCTCCGCAAGCAGGACCGGGTGGCCATCGTCGTCTACGCCGGCGCGGCGGGCCTGGTGCTGCCGTCGACGCCGGGCGGCGAGAAGGGCGCCATCCTCGCGGCGCTCGACCGGCTCTCGGCGGGCGGCTCGACGGCGGGCGGCGCCGGCATCCGCCTGGCGTACGAGGTGGCGAAACAGAACTTCGCGAAGGGCGGCAACAACCGCGTCATCCTCGCCACCGACGGCGACTTCAACGTCGGCGCCTCGAGCGACTCGGACATGGTCCAGCTGATCGAGGAGAAGCGGAAGGAGGGCGTCTTCCTGACGGTGCTCGGCTTCGGCCGCGGCAACTACCAGGACGCCAAGATGCAGAAGATCGCCGACGCCGGGAACGGCAACCACGGCTACATCGACAGCCTGCTCGAGGCCAAGAAGGTGCTCGTCACCGAGATGGGCGGCACGCTGCTGACCGTCGCCAAGGACGTCAAGATCCAGATCGAATTCAACCCTGCGAAAGTCAAGGGGTATCGGCTCATCGGCTACGAGAATCGGCTGCTGCGCAACCAGGACTTCAACGACGACACCAAGGACGCCGGCGAGATGGGCGCGGGGCACTCGGTGACGGCGCTGTATGAGCTCATCCCCGCCGACTCCAAGGAGGCCATCCCCGGCGTCGACCCGCTGAAGTACCAGACGACCGAGGTCAGCGAGGCGGCGAAGTCGGGCGAGCTGGCGACGGTGAAGCTGCGCTACAAGGCGCCGCAGGGCGACACGAGCAAGCTGCTGAGCCAGCCGGTGAACGACGCGTCGGGCGGGCCGTCGGCCGACTTCCGGTTCGCGTCGGCGGTGGCGGAGCTCGGCCTGCTGCTGCGCGACTCGGAGCACAAGGGCAAGGCGTCGTTCGACGCGCTCATCAAGCGGGCGCGCGGGGCGACGACACCCGAGAACGACCCCGAAGGCTACCGCTACGACTTCGTGAAGCTCGCCGAGAAGGCGCAGTTGCTGCGCTCCGCGTCGGTCGCGCGGTGAATTGCCCCGCCTGACGCGCTTCGCCCCACCCCCGCGCCCCGCCCGCGCCGCGTCCCCGTGGCTCGGGCGTTGCAGCCGCCCGCCCGCGGATCCTTGCGAGGCGGGAACATGCAGCGACGAGACGAGATGGGGCCGGGCCGCGAGGTCCGGATGGACGTCACCGGAGACGTGACGCTGGACGGCTTTCTGGCCGTGCCCGAGGGCGCGCGCGGGATCGTGCTGTTCGCCCACGGCAGCGGCAGCGGGCGCCACAGCCCGCGCAACCAGGCGGTGGCGCGCACGCTGCGCGACGGCGGCCTCGGCACGCTGTTGTTCGACCTGCTCACCCCCGAGGAGGAGCTCATCGACCGCCGGAACGCGAAGCTGCGCTTCGACATCGGCCTCCTGGCGGCGCGCCTGGGCGCGGGGGCGGCCTGGGTGGAGCGGCAGCCGGCGCTGAACGGCTTGAAGATCGGGTACTTCGGGTCGAGCACCGGCGGCGCGGCGGCGTTGGTGGCCGCGGCGGACACGCCCGAACGCTGCGGCGCCGTCGTCTCCCGCGGCGGGCGGCCGGACCTCGCGGGCCCGGCGCTCGCCTCGGTGCGCAGCCCGACGTTGCTCGTCGTCGGCGGCCACGACGAGCCCGTGCTCGACCTCAACCGGCAGGCGCTGGCCCAACTGCGCTGCGAGAAGCGCCTCGAGGTCGTGCCCGGCGCCACCCACCTCTTCGAGGAGCCGGGCACGCTCGAGCGCGTCTCGGCGCTGGCCACCGACTGGTTCCAGAAGTTCCTTCGTTGACGCGCTGAAGGCTTGTGTGGCTCTTTGCCGATGATCCGTCGTGGAGGTCCAGCATGAGCCGCCAGCACATCGACGAAGCGAACCTCAACATCACCGGCGCCCACCCGGCGAACGTGAGCGTGGTCGACGGCGTCGAGATCGTCGTGACGCAGGCGTTCGGTCCGCGCGGCGACGATCTCGTGGGTCTCTCCGACGTGACCTTCGACGGCCACCCGGCCGTCACCCTGAAGGTGCGCGCCGGCGACCGCGAGGGCCTCGTGCACCTCAGCCCCATCCACGGCGACCGCCGCAAGGCGGGCTTCACCGACATCGCCCCCGGGACGAAGTGCGAGCTGTTCTGCCCCGTCTCGGGGGAGCCGCTGCCGTCGGCGGGCGCCGTCGGCGACGGCAGCGGCGCCGAGTACCGCGTGCTGTACCTCACGCCCCGGCTGGACGCGGGCGCCTTCGTCTGCATCAGCGACGTCTGGGACCACTACCACTCCCGCGTCGTCGACGGCTTCGAGCTCATCTCCTCGTGGGCGGCGGACGACGAGGGCTGACCCTGCCGAAGTACCAGCCCTTCTGGTGCGAGGAGAACGTCTGGCACCTCTGCGCCGAGGCGGGCGCCCCGTTCGCGGTGTTCGTGGCGAGCACGGCGCGGGCGTGCCCGATGTGGGCCCAGCGCGCGGGCGACCCGGTGGTGTGGGACTACCACGTGGTGGCGCTGGCGCCGTCGGCCGAGGGGACCTGGGACGTCTGGGACCTCGACTCCACGCTCGGCATGCCGGTGCCCGCCGGGCGCTGGCTCGACGCGACCTTCGCCGGCCACGATGGGCTGCGGGCTGAATTTCGCCCGTGGTTCCGCGTGGTTGCGCGTGACGAGCTCCTCGCGACCTTCGCCTCGGACCGCGCGCACATGCGCGACGCGGCCGGCGGCTGGCAGCAGGCGCCGCCGCCGTGGCCGCCGATCGGGGCCGGGCGCCCGAGCAACCTGATGCGGTTCGTCGACATGGCGGCGCCGTTCGCCGGCGAGGTGCTCGACCTGGCCGCGTTCAGGGCGCGCTTCGCCCCCACGCGGTGAGCAGGTCGCCGGCGTAGGCGGCGACGTCGAGGTCCGGCTCGACGGCGGCGCGCGCGGCGACGGCGTCGCGCAGCGCGGGCCAGCCGACGCAGGCGATGGCGTAGAGCGCCACGCGGCGCACGTCGGCGTCGCGGTGGGCGAGGCCGGACGCGAGCAGCGCGGTCAGGTCCGCATCGGGCTCGCGGCCCGCGGCGGCCGCCGCCCGGTTCAGCGCGCGCGCCGCCTCGGCGGCCCCGGCGGGCAGCGGGCCGCCGGCCTCCACCGTGTGCAGCGAGGCGCGCACATCGTCGGCAACGGCGACGGCGTCGCCCTTGAGCACCAGCACGCACAGCCCGAGGTCGTCGCGCTCGAGGAGGTGCAGATGCCCGTCGCCGATGGCCCACACCGTCTCGGCGGCGCGGCCCGGGCCCGCGGGCACGGCGACCACCTCCGCCCAGCCCCGCGTCGCCGCGAGCAGGCGCACCACGCCCGGGCGCACGTCCTCGCGCAACACGATCCTCACGGGGCCAGCGCCTCGAGCGTGGTGGGCAGGCCCATCGCGGCGAACGGCGCCGCGAGGTCGGCCGGCAGCGGGGCGCGCACACGCAGGCGCGCGCCGCTGACCGGGTGGTCGAGGGCGAGCTCGACGGCGTGCAGGCACAGGCGCCGCAGGTCGAAGCGTTCGCGGAAGAGGCGGTTCACGTCGCCCTTCCCGTAGTTCACGTCGCCGACGATCGGGTGCGACAAGTGCTTGAGATGACGGCGGATCTGGTGAAAGCGGCCCGTGCGCGGGCGCGCCTGCACCAGCGAGAAGCGCTCCCAGGTGGCGAGGCGGCGGAAGTCGGTCACCGCGGGCACGCGCTCGCCGTCCTCGGTCTTGGGGACGGGGTGGTCGACGCGCACGTCGCCATCGGGGAAGCGCCCGCGGCACAGCGCGACGTAGGTCTTGTCGACGGCGTGGCGCGCGAACTGGTCGTTCACGCCGGGCAGCAGCGCGCGGTCGAGCACGAAGAGCAGGGCGCCGCTCGTCGGGCGGTCGAGGCGGTGCGCGGGCCAGACGTGGTGGCCGACGACGTCGCGCACGAGCGTCAGGGCGACCACGTCGTCGTCGTCCCAGCCGCGGTGCACGAGCAGCCCCGACGGCTTGTTCACCACCAGCAGCGCCTCGTCGCGGAAGAGCACGTTCACGGGCGCGCCCGCAGGTAGACGGGGAACTCGACGCCGGGGGCCACCTGCACGAAGAGGGTCGCGGCCCAGCGGTCCTCGAGCAGCTCCATGCCCTTGGCGATGGCGTCCGTCTTCAGCCTCAGCCGCGTGCCGACGGGCTGGCGCAGGGTCGCGCCGGCGCGCACCGCCATCGGGGAGAGGCGGGTCGTCATGACGGGCGCGCCGTCATGGCTCAGCTCGAGGCGGTTGTCCTCGAAGACGAGGTCGAACGGCGTGGGATTGCGCACCTCGACGTCGAAACGCACGCCGACCTCGACGTCCCCGAGCACGAGCGCGTCGAAGGCCAGCCCGCCGAGCGACGGCCGCTCGAACGCGAACGAGCGCCAGTCGACGTTCCACTCGCACTTGAGGACCTGGCTCTTGTGGTGCACGGCGAGGCCGACCGCGCCGAACAGGTACGCGTTCACCGCGAAGAGGCCCACGGCGCCCGACCAGACGAGGCCGCGCACCGGCCAGGGCGGGACGCGCGTCGCCTGCGCCTCGGGCAGCAGCGCGGCGCCCACGCGCGTGCCGGCGAGCACTGCCCACACGAGCATCACCAGGTGCACCGCGAACACCACCCCCACGAGCGTCGCCGGCTCCACGTCGGGCCGGGCCACGAGCGCGCGCGCGGCCAGCAGCGGCGGCAGGGCGAACACGGCGCCGAAGCCGAAGGTGAGCACGGGCCGTGCGAACAGGACGCGCAGGACCGTCGCGTAGGTCAGGCCGTGGCGCTGCAGCAGCGGCGCCAGGAAGTCGATGCCGTAGGTGCCGAACAGGTAGACGTAGCTGAGCGCCGAGGCCAGCGCCCGGCGGTCCTCGTCGGGCGGGTAGCCGATCCACAGGATGCTCATCTGCGCCGTCGCGTAGAGGAAGACGAGCTTGCCCTCCTCCCAGGCCTGCATCCACAGCGGGAGCTCGCGCCCCGGCGCGCTCGTCAGGTCGGCCTCGCGCTCGAAGGTGGCGGAGAGCTTCTCCTTGACCGGGAAGAGGACCGCCGACACGAGGAGGAGCGCGCCGGACAGGGTCGCGTTGACGAGCACCTCCCGCGCCTGGGCGGCGAGGAAGCGGTCGAACAGCACCTCGGCGGGCGCGTGCCAGCCGCCGGGCAGCAGGTAGTCGAAGAGCAGGCGCTTGAGATCGTGGCGCCAGGCGACGGCGGCCGTGCCCACGAGGGCGAGCAGCGCGCAGGCGAGCGTCCCGTACAGCAGCAGCCAGCGCAGCGTATGGGCGCGCACGCGGAGGGGCGCCGCCGGGCCGCGGGCGACCACATGGGCGATCTGGTCGGCGAGCTTCACGGCCGCCATTGAACCGCAAGACGCGCGTCGTTGCGACGACCGGGGGCGCCCACGCAGAATGCCGGGGTTCCACGGGAGGCATCGATGTGGGTCCGTGCCGGCGCGCTGGGGTTCGCCGCGGTCCTCGCCGGCTGCACGGTCGACGTCCAGCCGGGCTGCGACGACGACGGGGCGTGCGGGCGAGGGGAGCGCTGCGTCGAGGGCTTCTGCATCCCCGCCGACGCGACGGCGCCCGACGCGGCGGCGCCCGACGCGGCGCCGCTGCCCGTCGACGGGGCGGCGCCTTCCGACGCGCGCGTCGCCGACGCGCGCCCCGACGCGGCGGCGGCGGACGGGGCGGTGCCCGACGCGACGACGCCCGACGGGGCGGTACCCGACGGGGCGGCGCCCGACGCGGCGGTGCCCGACGCCGCCCCGGCCTGTCCGCAGGCAGCGCCCGAGCCGCCCCCGTCGCCGCCCGAGCTCGCGTGCCGTGGCGGCGAGTGGCGCCTCGCGCGCGCGCCGGTGACGGCGACGACGGGCCACGCCGAGTCCGCCGCCCTCGTGGGCGGCGCCGCCGGGTTCGCCCTGGCCTGGGCCGAGGTCCGCGACGGTGGCGGCGCGACGGTCCGGTTCGCGCGGCGGGGGCTCGACGGCACCCCCGCCGGCGGCGAGGTGGTCGTCGCGGGCGGCGGCGCCGACGACGCGCGCGAGCCGGCGCTGGCGTGGTCGGGCACCGAGTACGGCCTCGTCTGGACGGAGCGCCTGGCGGGGCGCCCGGCCGCCATCCGCTTCGCCCGCCTGGCCCACGACGGCACGCGCTGCGGCGAGATCGTCACCGTGAGCCGAGGCAACGCCGCCGCCGAGGCGCCGGTGGTCACCTGGGACGGCGATCGCTGGGGCCTGTTCTGGAGCGACCGCCGTCACGGGCTCGCCCAGCTCTACCACGCCACGGTGGCTGCGGATGGCACGCCCGGGCCCGAGCGCCGGCTGTTCGAGCGCCCCGATGCCATGCTGCGTCCGTCGGCGGCGCGCGGGGGCGGCGGCTACGGCCTCGCCTGGACGGAAGAGGATCCGCGCGACGGCGTGACCGAGGTGCTCTTCGTGCGGCTGCGCGACGACGGCACCGCCGCCGCGGACTTCGAGTGGCTGACCGACCGCGGCGTGCCGTTGGGCGACGAGCCCTCGGTCGCATGGAACGGCGAGCTCTTCGGCGTGGCCTGGCGCGGCTTCGACCGCAGCATCCGGTTTTCCTTGATTTTTCCGACGGGCGGGAACGGCGGCTTCCACGTCGACGAGAGCCCGGCGGCGGTGCGCCACCCTTCGCTGCTGGCGGCGGGTGGGGTCTTCGCCGTGGTGTGGGCGGACGGACGGGCGCAGCAGGACATCTACATCGCGCGCGTGACCTCCGACGGCGGCCTCGACCCTTCCGAGCGCCTCACCGACGACGTCGCGCGCTCGGTGCAGCCCGCCGTCGCCGCGTCGGGCCCGGTGATCGGCGTCGCGTGGAGCGACGATGGCGCCCCGGTGGACGACGTGCACCTGGCCGCCGGCCGCCTGCGGTGCCCCTGACCCGGCGCTGAAGCGGCGGGGCCGACGTGCCGATGGGGGCGGCATGGAACCCGCGCCGATCCCCGCCGTCGTCCTCCTCTCGCTGCTCCCGTTCGCCGCCGCCGCCGACGTCGGCGAGGCCTCGATCCGCCCGTACGGCGAGGCGCGCCGGGGGGACGTCGAGGGCAGCGCCGTCACGTCGTTCGGGGGCGGCGCCGTCCTCGGCTACGGTCTGTCGTTCCCGCTCACCGCCACGCTGCGCTACGGGCTCGACGCCTCGCCGACGGTCACGGACGCCTCGCGGCGGACGGCCCGCGAGACGCGCGAGGTCCGGCACGCGCTGCTGGCGGGCGTCGCCTGGGCCCCGAGCGACGAGCTGACGCCGGTCCTCTCGGTGGAGGCCGGGGCCGTCTTGCGCCACGTGTCCCGCGCGGACTTCCGGGTGGACGAGACCGGCGCCCGCTTCCCCGAGGACGAGGGCGCGGCCCTCGAGCCGGCCCCCGCCGCGCGCGCCTCGGCGGCGATCGAGTGGCGCTTCGCCGACTTCTTCGGGCTCGGCGGCGGCGCCTTCGCCGAGCACGCCGGCGGCTTCGGCTACGGCGGCTGGCTCGCCGTCACCGCGTACCGCTACCTCTGACTCGAGGTCCGCCACCTTCGGCTGCCTGCGGCCTCGTCGACGCCGAAGTGGCGGAACTCGAGGCTGACTCACGCCTGCGCGCGATCGCCGGCGCCGAATCCCAGGCGGCCCTCGTCCGTCGCGCGCCGCCACCAGCCCGGTCGCACCGAGCCCGTGCGCCGCCGCTGCCGCGCCGCGAGGACGCCGAGCGCCACGAGCGCGAGGCCGATGCCCGTCCGGAACGAGGGCCGAGGCAGCCAACGCATGGCGCTCAGCACGAGGCCCGGCGGCTCTTCCATCTGCGGCGCCGACCGCGCCTTGCGCGGCGCCCGCGCCCGGATGGGTCCGGTGTGCACGAAGTGCTCGAGCAGGGCGCCGACGAAGGGACGCATGTCTTGCGGTCCCCGGCTCGACAGCCAGTTGCCGTCGCGGACGATCTCGTCATCGAGCCACGTGCCGCCGGCGTGGACCATGTCGTCGCGGATGCCGGGCCACGAGGTCAGCGTCCGGCCCTCGACGAGGCCCGCCGATGCCAGGAGCCACGGCCCGTGGCAGATCGTCGCGATCGGCTTGCGCGCCTTGTCGAACGCGCGCACGAAGGCACGCACCTCGGCGGACTGCCGCAAGAGGTCGGGGCTGATGAAGCCGCCCGGGATGAAGAGGCCGTCGTAGGCCGCCGGCACCGCCTCGTCGATCGTGCGATCGACCTTCACCCGGCCGGCCGGCTCGTGGAGGTTCACGCCGCGGATGCGACCCGGGCGCAGCGAGATCACCTCGACCTCGGCGCCGGCTGCGCGCAGGGCCTTCACCGGCACCGAGAGCTCGATCTTCTCGAACCCATCGGCGGCGAGCACTGCAATGCGGCGGCCATTCAGATCCTGCCTGATGGTCATCCGTCGTCTCCCGTCCACCCGTGCCGGCCGTTCACCCATACGACGGCGCACGGCGGCGGCGCGTCGCGCTCGACGCCCGCGCGCCGGCCTGCTATGGGTCCGTCGTGGGGGCGCCCATGAGTGATGACGAGCGCGATCTGTCCGCGGTGGAGCTCGAGGCCGTGCTGCAGGCGACGGCCGCGGGGCTCTACGTCCTCGGCGACGACGGCCGCCTCCTGCTGGTGAACGACGCGCTGCTGCGCATGGCCGGCCTCGCCGACGCCGATGCGGCCCGCCGACTCTGGGCAGCCCTCCGGCAGGGCACGCCGCCGCCCGAGCTCACGCTCCTCGACGACACCGGCGCCGTGCTCCCGTTCGCGCAGTGGCCGCTGGCGCGCGCCAGGCGCGACGAGCCCTTCCACGAGCTCGAGATCACCGTGGTCGGTGGCGCACGTCGCTGGACGGGCCTGTTCACGGGCGCGAGGGTCCCGCGCCACGGGGGCGTCGGCCCGCTGTTCGTGATCACCGTCCACGACGTGACCGCCACGCGCGCGGCGGAGGCGGCCCTGGCCGCGAGCGAGGAGCGCCGTCGCCTCGCGGCGCGCGCCACGCGGGATGCCATCTGGGACTGGGGCCTCGACTCGGGACGGGTCGAGTGGAGCAGCCTGGCACTCGAGCACTTCGGCTACGAGGCGCCGCCGGGAGGCTTCACGTATGCGTGGTGGCGCGAACGCATCCGGCTCGAGGACCGCGACCGGGTCGAAGCCTCGCTGCGGCGCTTCCTGGCTGGCAACGCCGAGCACTGGCAGGAGGAGTATCGCTTCGCGCGGGCGGACGGCACCTGGGCCGACGTGTTCGACCGCGGCTACGTGGTGCGCGACGCCGCCGGGGGCCCGGTGCGCATGGTCGGCGCGATGACCGACGTGTCCGAGCGGCGCCGCGCCGAGGCCGCCCTGCGTCGCGAGCAGGAGCGGCTCGCGCTGGCCCACCGCCTCGCCGGCTCGGGGGCCTGGGACATCGACCTCGCGAACGACGGAGTCTGGTGGTCGCCGGAGCTGGTGGCGCTGGTGGGGTGCGTCGACGGGCCTACGAGCGTCGCCGAGGCGCTCGCGCTGGTGGTCCCCGACGACGTCGCCGGGCTGACGGCGCCCCTCCCGGGGCTCGCCGCGGACGGCGGCGAGTACGACGTCGAGTTCCGCGTGGTCCACCCCGAGCACGGCCTGCGCTGGCTCGCCGCGCTCGGCCACGTGACCCGCGACGCCGAGGGCCGCGCGGTGCGCCTGACGGGCATCACGCTCGACGTGACGGAGCGCCGCCGCGCCGCCGAGGAGCGCGAGCGCCTGCTCGCCCTGGCCGACGCGGCCCGGGCGGCGGCCGAGCAGGCGCGCGACGAGCTCGGACGCATGCTCGAGCGCATGAGCGACGGCTTCCTGTCGTTCGACCGCGAGGGTCGCCTCACCTTCGCCAACCGCCGCGCCGCCGCCGTCGCGGGCGTCGCGCCCGAGGCGCTGCTCGGCCGGACCGCCGTCGAGCTGTTCCCCGAGATCGCGGGCACGCGGCTCGAGGCGGCGCTCGACCGTGCCTTCGCCGAACAGACCCGCGAGACGGTCCTCGAGTCTCTTTCGGGGCGCTGGTACGAGGTGCGCGTGTACCCGTCACCGGAAGGCATGTCGCTGCACGTGCGCGACGTGACCGAGCGTATCGACGCGCAGGAGGCGCTGCTGCGGCGCACCGACGAGCTGCGCGCGATCACCGACGCGGTGCCGGTGATGATCGCCCACGTCGACGCCGAGCAGCGCTACCGCTTCGCCAACGGCGCCTTCCTGCGCGCGGTCGGCCGTTCGAGCGAAGGTATCCTGGGATGCCATGTCCGCGAGGTCCTCGGCGAAGCCGGGTACGCGATGTGCCAACCGTACGCCGAGCGCGCCCTGGCAGGCGAGGCCGTCCGCTTCGAGCGGCCCGTGCCGTCGGACGGGGGCGAGGCGAGGGTCCACGATGTGCGGCTCGTGCCGCACCGGGCCGCCGACGGGCGCGTGGTCGGTCTGTACGCGGTCGTGATCGACATCACGGCGCTGAAGCAGGCGGAGGCGGCGCTGCGCGAGCTCAATCGGTCGCTCGAGGGTCGCGTGGCCGAGCGCACCGCCCTCCTCGAGGAGCAGGCGGTGCGCCTGCGGCTGCTCGCGTCCGAGCTGGCGGGCGCCGAGCAGCGCGCGCGGCGGCGGATGGCCGAGCTGGTGCACGACCACCTGCAGCAGCTCCTCGTCGCGGCGCGCATGCGCCTGGCCGGCGCCGAGCGGATCGTGCGCGACGACGACGCGCTGCGCCTCGTCGAGGACGCCGGGGCGATCCTCGCCGATGCCACCGAGGTGTCGCGCTCGCTGGCGGTCGATCTGCAGCCGCCCGTGCTCTACGACGCCGGCCTCGGCGCCGCGCTGCAGTGGCTCGCCGGCTGGATGCGCGAGCAGCACGCGCTCGAGGTGTCCGTCGCGATCGAGGAGGGCGCCGAGCCGCCGGACGAGGGCACCCGCGCGCTGCTCTTCACCGCCGCCCGCGAGCTCCTCTTCAACGTCGTCAAGCACGCCGCCGTGCCGCGGGCCCGATTGGCGCTGCGCGCGGCGCGCGGGCGCCGCATCCGCCTCGAGGTGGCCGACGGCGGCGTCGGCTTCGACCTCGCCGGCGCCGGCGCGCGCGCCGGCTTCGGCCTCTTCGGCATCCGGGAGCGCCTGCGCGCGGTCGGCGGCGACATGACCATCCGCACGCGGCCGGGCGGCGGGACGAGCGTGGCGCTCGTCGTGCCGCCGCCGCCGGCGAGTGTCGCTCTCAGTTCGGCAGATTCGCGATGAACGCACGCAGGCGCTCGGCCAGCCAGCGCGGGCGCTCCACCTGGGGGATGTGACCGGCGTCGGGCTGCTCGAAGCGCACGCTCGAAGGCAGGTGCGCGCGATACCAGGCGACGACCTCCGGCGGCAGCAGTCGCTCGCCGGTTCCCCACAGGAGCAGCGTCGGCACGCGCAGCGCCGACACCTCGTCGACGGTCAGGAAGTCGCCGGTGCCCACCGCCGCCAGGAAGCCCTGCAGGTAGGGACGACGCAGCCGCCGGCCGAGCTCCGCCCCCACGATGTCGGCGTACCAGGGGGGGCGCGCGAACAGATCGCGGACGAGCTGCCGGGCGTCGGCGTCGGTCGGCACCGCGAACCGGCGGCGCAGGCGCTCGAGGCCGGCCTCGTCGAGCGGGGCCCCCGCCGGCGCGCAGAGCACCAGGCCGGCCAGGCGCTCGGGACGCTGCAGCGCATAGCGCAGCGACAGCGCGCCGCCCAGCGAGTTGCCGAGCAGGACGAACGGCGCGGGCTGGGCGTCGAGCGCGCCGTGGACCGCCGCCTGCCAGGTGGTCGGCGTGAGCGCATCGCGGGGCGGATCGCTGAAGCCGTGGCCCGGGCTCTCGAGCGCGGCCACGAACCGCACCAGCGGCCGCAGCCGGTGCAGCACCGGCAGGAAGGGCAGGGCGCCCGATCCGATGCCGTGCACGGCCACCACGCCCGGCCGCTCACCGGCGCCCGGCGCGGCGAGGCCGTGCAGACGGCCGAGGGGCGTGTCGTGCCACTCCGTTCGGAAGCCGCGCACCTGCCAGAGGCGGCGCATGCCGCGCTCGAGCGGGTGGGGCCCGAGCTTCACTCCTGATCCGGTCCCCATTCGCCTGGCTCCCAGAACTCCCACAGGTCGTCACCGTCGCCCTCGTCGGCGCGGTCGATGTCCTCGGCGCCGAAGTCCTCGGTCGCGCCCGGGCCCGAGCCACCCTCGTGCTGGCCCCACAGGCGGTCCTTCTCGGCGTCGGCCAGCTTTGCCTGGCGCAGATCCTCGCCTTCGAGTCCCTTGTCCGGCTCGCCCGCCGAGCGCATGGCGCGGCGCGCCTCGGCGACGGCGAGGACGGCGAGCAGGTAGATGGGGTGGTGGGCAAAGACCATCCGGTCCCCGGGCAGCCCGGCGTGCCTGGTCACCCCGTCGTCCCACCAGAGGAAGGGACGGATCTCGTTCATGTATTCCTTCGCCTTGGCGCGCGCGCTCCACTCGAAGTCGAGGCCGCGGCTGACGAGCTGGCTCACGTCGGTGGCGTCGCTCCACTCCGTCACGTGCCGGGGGACGAGGCGCCGCATCTCGCGCGCGTCCCGCTCCGAGGCGAAGAACTCGCGGATCTCCTCGGCCGACAGCGGATAGAAGCCCTCGACCAGCCCCCGGATCATCTCGGGATCGCGGGTGAAGCGCTTCCAGATCGCGCGCGCGTTGCAGAGGATGTCCTCGTCTTTGTCCTCCTGGACGATCTCGAAGGTGGGATCCGTGCGGTCCACGAGCGGCCGACCGGCGATGATCGCCACGTCGACGAGCGGGACGGGCTTGCCGCCGCGGAGGTCGCCGGCGAAGGTGGCGGTGTGGCCGACGATCTCGCCGGCCTTGACCGGCTCCTCGATCAGCGCGACGTGGCCGTTCGTCAGCGCCGTGCGTCCCGGCTTCGACAGGGCGCCCAGCGCGGAGCGTCGCGGCTCGTCGTCGGTCTCCCCCTCGGGCTCGACGGCCTCCTCGGACTTGAGGTACAGGCGCCGGATCCACTCCACCGCGCTCGTCGGGCTCAGATCCTCCTTGCGCAGGTGCGAGAGCACCGTCCAGCACTTGCGCTTCGACTCGTTGATCTCGAGCTCGTGCTCGATCAGCAGCATGTTGGCGCTGCCGCGCTTCCCCGGCTCGGCCTGCCGCGCCACCTTGACGACGCCGTCGGCGGGCGCGTAGACGGGGCTGTCTTCGGGCAGGTGCAGGTGCACCCCGGTATGCCATGCCTGGTTGAGGCCGAACGGGAAGTATCCGCCGGTCGACTCGGTCTCGGTGTTGCGGAAGTAGGGCGCCGCCAGCGAGAGCGCCTTGCGCTTGGGGACCGAGGCGAGGTTCTGCGTCCCCGGCAGCGTGACCGGGTAGTACATGCTCTTGCCGCGGATGCCGATGAGCACGCGCTCCCAGTCGAAGCCGGGACCCGGATCCCACTTGGTCGCCGAGATGTGCAGGTGCCCGACGATGCCGCTGAACCCGCTCGGCTCCGCCAGGCGGCGCTGCAGCACCTTGCCGTCGATGCCGATGGGCGCGACCGGGCGCACCTTCGGGAACACCTCCACGATCTTCTGCAGCACGGCGATGAGCGAGGTGTACTGCGCCTCGGTGTAGCCGACGCTCGTCACGCGCCCGCCGTTGACCTCGCCGCTGTAGAGGCGCCGGCCCGCCGACGCCCGCTTCGTCGGCGAGATCGGGTTGTTCAGATCGATGCCGATGCTCTCGGGGTTGGCGTCGGCGCAGTGCCATGCCACGTCGTTCAGGTTGAGCACCTGATAGACGGTGCCGTCGCCGTCGATCATGAGATGGGTGGACAGGTTGCGCTGCACGAGCGTGCTGAAACACTCCCGGCTGCTGTTCGAGCCATCGTGGTGCAGCACGACCTTCGTGACCGTGTCCACCCGCTTGCCGTGCTGCATCTCGTCGAGGTTGTCGGCGCGGCTCGAGAAGCGCTGCGGGCCGGGCGGCAGGTCGTAGAAGCTGAAGCCGCCGGTGTCTTCGTAGGTGACGACCCGCCGGTCGATGTCGAGCGTCCGCCGGCCGAAGATGAGCGAGGTGCCTGCCATCGATCAGTCCGCCTCGATGCCGAAAACGAACTCCGTGTCGCCGATGCGGATGGTGTCACCCTCGCCGACGCGGATCTGTGTGATGCGACTGCCGTTCACCCAGGTGCCGGTGTCCGTGTTGAAGTCGGTCAGCACGAACTCGTTGCCGCCGCGGTCGCGCAGCCCGGCGTGCTGGGCCGCCACGCCGCGCTCCGGCACCTGCACGTCGACGTCCTGCCCGGATCCGAGCGTGATGAGCTCCTTGTCGAAGCGGACGGCGTGGCCCGCCCACGCGCCCGACTTGCCGGTGAGGCGGTAGCGCTTGGGCGTCTCGGCGGCCCGCGTCTGCGCGCAGAAGAGGCAGGACGGCCAGTCGGGCATCATCATGCGGCCGCAGACCGTGCACGGCTTGCGCGCGGCGAGCGCGGCGTAGCGCGCCCCCTCGGCGGCCTTGCGCTCCTCGCGGGCCCGGCGCGCCTTGCGCACGAGGACGAACAGCACGATCACGGCCGCGACGAGGCACACGCCGACGATGATGAGCGTCTGCGCCCACCACGGGAGGTGCTCCCACGTGGTGGCGACCGTGTCCATGCCCTTCTCGAACCAGCTCATCTCGTTTTCGGCTTTGATGAGGAGCTCGCGCGACTCGTGCGCCTCGCCCCGCGCACGGGCGCGCACCTGGAGCGTCACCTGCTCTTCGAGGCGCAGGCCCGGCACCTCGGCGGTCACCACGAAGCGGCCGGCGATCTCGGCGGCCGCCTGGTCGAGCAGGTCGGTGATGTCGGCGCCCGCGGGGGCCAGGCGGAACGTGCCGCCCGTCTTGCGGGCGAGGATCTGCAGGTTGGAGATGTGGTCGGTGCCGTCCTCGGCCACGCCGACGGCCATGATGCGTACGCCGCGGCGCCGCGCGAGGTGGACGAGCTCGCGCAGGCGCTCTTCGGCGGACGCGCCGACGTTCTCCACCTCGATCTCGCCGTCGCCCACCACGTACAGCACGCGGTCGTCGGGGAAGGGCGGCTTGTCCTCGCCGGGTGGCGGCGGCACGAAGCCGTCGGACTTCTCCTTCTCGAGGCCCGGCGCCAGCGGGTAGCTGTGGAGCGCCTCGTAGAGGGCCACGTACAGCGCCGGCTTCTCGCCGCCGGCGTCGTACTGCATGAACGAGCCCGCCAGGTCCGCCGGCCGGTTCGACCAACCCTTCTCCGGCAGGCGCGTGAAGCCGGCGGCCGTGGCGATGCCGAAGGCGACGGAGCCCCGGGGCACCCGCGCGAGCGCCTTCTCGAGGCCGACGCGCGACGCCGCCCACGCCTCTGCAGCGCGCGCGTCGATGACCGCGGCGACCGCCACCGGCCGGCCGAGCTCGGCGGCGGTCGTCACGTCGGGCGCGTCCGGCAGGAGCTGGCCGTTGGCGAGGACCGTCCAGGTGGTGACGTCGGCGGGCGAGAGCGGGCGCGTGCCGTCGAGCAGCGTCACCCACAGGACCACCTCGGGCAGCGTCGCCTTCTCGTACCGATCGATCTTGATGCGGGCGAGCGCGGGCGCGCACCACAGAATCGCAAACAAGATCAGCAGCTTGCGCGTCATCGTCGTCAGGCGCCGAAGAAGGTCGCCACGGTGAGGACCTGGACCTCCGCGGCGGCGCCGCACGGCACGCCGGCGCGCTGAGGCACGCAGCGCAGCGTGGCCCACGAGCCGGGCGCCTCGAGGAGCGGCGCCCGGACCTCGGCCCGGCCGCCGGGCGCCGGCACCACGACGCGCGGCAGGCCGGGGCCCTCGAGGGCGAACGCGTCGGCGCCCGCGCACGACAGGCCGAGGCGCGCGCCGGGCCGCACCCGGGCGACGTCGGCGATCGCCTGCGCGCCCACGCTCGCGACGGCGCGACCGCCGCTCCAGGCGAGCGCGAGGGCGCCGGCCAGGGCGCCGAGGGCCTCCCGCCGCGTCGCGCTCATGCCGTCCCTCCCGCCCAGCCCAGGGCGCTCGTCGTCGCCACCGCCGCCGCCGTCAGCGCGATCCCCGCCGCCGCCAGGAGGGCCGGCCGTCCCGCCACCCCGCGCTCGCACAGGTGGTCGAGCCCCAGCAGAAGGGCCAACGCGAGGATTCCCGCCTGGGTCGGGCGTTTCAGGAGGTGCTGCGGGGTCTTGTGGAGGATGGCGATCAGCGACACCAGCGTGATGAACGCCGCGGGGTTGGCGACGAGGCGGTACAGGCGGCGCGTCCGGCGCCCGTCGCCGCCGCGCGCCCCGCGGACGGCGACGATGAGGAGCGCCAGCGCCCAGACGGCCAGCGCCGCCCAGTGGGTCCAGCGGATCGACGCTGCGGCCATGCCCGGCTTCGCCTCCCGTCCCGAGTCCGGCGCCGATGAATACCACGACCGGCGCCCTGCGCCCAACCACCCCCGGGTCGCCCGCGTCCCGCGGACGGCGGTTCACTCAAGTTCGCGGGCGCGAATGGCCGACGAGAAGGGCGGAGGAGGGAGCTTCATGCCGCTCTACATCTGGATCGCCGGGCTCGCCGCCCTGGCCTCGATCTGCCAGTAGCTACTTGCGCTTCTCGATGCGCTGAACGACGCCCTTGAGCAACAGGGGCCAGGCGATCGTCGCGTCGGCGTAGACCTCGGCGAAGCGGCCGCCCTCGGACGGCGGCACGAACTTGCCCCACGACACGCCCTCGGAGTAGGTGCAGCCCGAGAGGCCGCCCCAGTGCACCGGCTCCGGACAGATGCGGACCGCGTAGCGGAAGCGCTGCAGGTAGCCGGCGTGCTTGGCGCGCTTGTGGATGTAGTCGATGTAGGGACCCACCTGCTGCGCCCAGTTGCGCGGCACGCCGCCGCCGATGGTGAAGATGCCGAGGCGCTTCGCCGACAGGATGCGCTCGCAGTAGTCGTCGAGGTCGAGGTAGGGGTCGTAGCGCAACGGCTGGCCGCCGTCCTCGCGGCGGCCGCGGTTGAACGTGCCGAGGTCCATGCCGAGGACGGAGTCCGTCCAGGCGGGGATGTAGACCGGCACCCCCCGCTGCACGGCGCTCTTGAGGATGGCCCGCCCGGGGCTGTTCGCCTCGAGGTAGCGGCCGATGGCCCAGGCCAGCATGTGCGAGCACGCCGGCTGGTCGGTGGGCCACTTCTCGGCGACGGCGGCGAAGATCTCCTCGACGCCGTCGAGGTTGGCCTCGAGCTCGAGCGTGTCGTACACGCGGTCGTAGCCCTTGTGGTACAGCTCGCGGTCGTCCATGTCGGGCCGGTGCTTGAAGTGCGCCATGCCCGCGCCCTCGACGAGGCCGTGCGCCATGAGCGCGCCCGTCGAGACGACCGCGTTGATCATGCCGCGGTCGATCATCTCGCAGATGAGCAGGCCCTGCTTGGCCACCGTCATCGCGCCCGAGAAGGTGGCGACCACGAAGCAGTCGGGATCGGTCACCATCTCGTAGAGGGTGTCGGCGGCCTCCCCCAGGGCCCGCCCGCCGAACGCGGTGTTGCCCATCGCCCGCAGCAGCTCGTCGAAGTCGGTCACGTTCGTCAGGTCGAGCGGCCGCAGCGGCTCGAGGCCCTCGGCCGCCGCGTCGGCGAACTCGCGGAAGTTGCCCTCGCCTGCGAGCTGCTCGTGCTTCTTGTCGCTCATGCGCGCCTCCCGGACAGCGAATCGCGGGGCATGTTGCCCGAAACCGCCGGCGGGCACCACCGGTCGCCGCTCGAGACGCTTGCGGCGTCCGTATCGAGGGCGCATGTTCCGCCCGACGAGCCCGCGTCTCGTCGATACATCGGAGGGGAGACACCCATGCGTCTGTTCATTGGTCTGATGGTCTGCTGCCTTGCCGCGCCCGCGCTCGCCGATCAGGGCGAGGCGCCGGCTGCCGCGCCGCCTGCCGCCGCCGCCGGCGGCCCCCCCGGCGGTCCCCCCGGCGGTCCCCCCGGCGGTCCCTGGACGCGCACCCCCGGCAAGCCCGACAAGAAGGGCGTCGACGAGCTCTTCAAGGCGTCGGGCGAGGCGTGGAAGAAGGGCGACGTGAACGCCGCCGCCGAGCTGATCGACTTCCCGGTCACGATGGTGACCGACAACGCGAAGGGCGAGTACCTGCAGGCGCAGTGGACGAAGGAGAAGTGGATCGCCGAGATGGCGCCGGCGATGCAAGGGATGCCCAAGGACGCCAAGATGACGCACAAGCACACCCCGCACTTCCTCTCCGACTCGCTGGCGGTCGTCGTCGAGGAGACCACGATGCAGATGGGCAAGGAGAAGGCGAAGTGGACGGGCTTCAGCGTGATCACGCTGAAGGACGGCAAGTGGCGCTTCAAGCAGATGGCCGAAGCCGGCTGGGGCGACACGATGGGCGGCGACGCCGGCAAGCCCGCCGCGAAGTGAGCCGCTGAACGGACGCCGACGAGGATCTACAGCTCGTCGATGCGCCACTTCACCTGCCGCACGAACTCGTGGCAGCAGCCGGTGACATGGAAGTCGAAGCGATCGCCGACGCGCCCGCGGGCGGTGATCGTCGGGAAGTCGCCGTGACGCTGGCAGTACACGAGGTCGAGCGCCTTGCGGAGGCGCCGGCGGATCTCGTCGATCAGCAGCGCCTCGACCTCGGCCGAGGCGTCGGGATCGGGGTGGAGCTCGAAGCGGATCCGCAGCATGCGCGCATCGTGGGGGCGCGCCGGCGGCAGGTCAACGCGAGACGCAGAACCCGAAGCCGGTCTCGCCGCCGGGGGCGAGGTCGGCGTTCCACTCGGCGCCGCGGAAGGTGACGACGCCGGCCTCTCCGGCGGGCTGGCACTCCCAGTGCTGGGTCAGGGTGCCGCCGACGTCGAGCTCGACCGCCCACGCGACCGCCGAGGGGCCGTCGTTGCGCACCGTGACCTGGTGGCAGGCGCCGGTCTCCCAGGTGGACTCGACGGTGTCCGCGACCACGAGGTCGGGGAGGGGCGGCGCGGCGTCGGGTGCCGGCCCCGCGTCCGGCGGCCCCGCGTCCGGCGCCGGATCGGGCGGCGGCGCCTCGTCGACGACGCGTCGCTCGAGCTGCGGCGAGCGCGCGAGCGCCACGAAGAGCGCCTCGACGGCCAGGTCGCCGGCGCGGAACTCGTCCTGGACGGCGCGCAGCATGCAGCGCGTGCCCGCGTCCTCGCCGATGCCGTAGGCGAACCGGAAGGCCTCGCGCGCGAAGCAGTCGTGCACCTCGGCGCTCGCCCCGAGGTGGGCGCCGAGGGCGGCGGCGCCCTCCACCGCGCCGTCGCTCGAGGCGCTGCCGACGATCTCGCCGGCGGCGTCCTCGACGTCGTCGCGCCATCGCCCGACGCCGTCGAACCGCTCGAACGCGAAGCCGATCGGATCCATCAGGCGGTGGCATCCCTCGCACGGCTGCACCTGGCTGTGGGCGGCGTAGCGGTCGCGCACGCGCTGGCCCGGCACGAACGGCGGCGGATCGGCGACGACGCCGGGCGGCGGCGGCGGGATGGCCTGGCAGAGCAGGCGCTCGCGCACGAGCTTGCCGCGGTGGATGGGCGAGGTGTCGTTGGGCCGCGAGTGCACGGTGAGCGTCGCGCCGAGCGTGAGCAGGCCGGCGCGCTCGCCCGCCTGCGGCGTCACCCGGCCGTCGTCGGTGAGGCCGTAGAAGGTGGCGAGCGTGTCGTCGACGAAGGTGTAACCGGCGGTGAGCAGCTCGGGCAGCCTGCCGGTCCCCGAGAAGACGGCGTGGTCGACGAACGCGTCGAGCTCGCGGCGCATCGCCTCGCGGACGGCGGGCGTGAGCTCGGGGAACGTCGCTGTGTCCTTGGGGACGGCGGCGAGCCGGTCGAGGTCGAGCCACGCGGTGACGAAGCGGCGCACGCGCTCGCGGTGGGCCGGCTGCGCCATGAGGCGGCGCGCCTGCGCCTCCCGGCCGTCCGCCGCGTCGAGGGCGCCCGCGGCCGCGGCAGCGAGCAGCGCGTCGTCGGGCGTCGTGCCGGTCACGAGGTACGCCAGCGCCGTCGCCGTCTCGTACGGCGACAGGCCGCCGTCGGCGTCCCCGAGCTCGGCGCGGTAAAGGAAGTGCGGCGACTGCAACATCGCCGACAGCACAAGCTCGAGGCCCGCGGCGAAGGTGCCGCCGTCCGCCGCGTACAACGCCGCGTATTCATTGATCTCTTCGGATGTGAGCGGGCGCCGGAAGACGCGCGTTCCGAAGCCGCCCAGGAGGTCGCGCACGCACGCCTCGCCCGCGTCCGGCCGGGTCGCGCACGCGCCCAGCGCCGCCGGCGACGCCGCCACCCGGCGAGCGACGTCCTCGGCGGCGACGCGCAGCTGGTCGGCGAGCAGCGGCGACACCGTCAGCGCCTCGGCGCGGTTGCGGAAGCCGTCGACCACGGGATCGGCGGCGAAGCCGTCGCCGTAGTCCGCCTCGAGGCCGAACAGGTCGCGGACCGTGCGGTCGTACTCGTCCGGCGTGAGGCGCCGCAGGAGGGGGCGCCCCGGCCGGACGTCGTCGCAGGCGACGACGCCGTCCTCGACGTCGGGCGCGCAGGCGGGATCGCGCACCCGCTCGACGAACGCCTCGAGCGCGCCGTAGGCCGCGCTGCCCTCGGGGACGAGCCGGCCGCCGGTGTGGCCGTCCGGGTGCCGCAGGCTGGGCTTGAGCAGGAGCAGCGGCTCGCCGGCGAGCTCGGCGCGCACGACGCGGCGGACGGCGGCGAAGCTGGCCTCCTCCCAGCCGGGCTCGGTCTCCGGGACGAGGTTCAGGCGCGTGGCCGCCGCCGTCCCGCCCTCGGTGTGGCAGCCGATGCACTGGACGGCGAGGACGGGGCGGTACAGCTCGCGCACGAACCAGTCGCGCTCGTCGGCGCAGGGGGCCGGCTCGTGGTCGCCCGCGACGGGGGCGCCATCGGCGCCGTCCCGGGGCGGCAGTCCGCCGGGGTCCGTGCCGGGCTCGGTCTGGCCGCACGCGGCGAGCAGCGCCGCGAGCAGGGGCAGGCGCTTCATCCGACCACCTCCGCCAGGGGCCCGGTGCCGTGGGACGGATCGCCGAACGTCGGGTTGTCGAGGCCCATCAGCCGGCAGATCGAGACGAGCAGCTTCTGGTGCGGCGCGTGGTCGAGGCGCACGTAGCGCCCGCGGCGCAGCGCGCCGGACGCGCCGCCGGTCAGCACCCACGGCACGCTCTGGCAGTCGTGCAGGCGGCTGTCGCCCATCTCCTTGGCCCACACGACGAGCGTGTGGTCGAAGAGCGTGCCCTCGCCGCCCGGCTCCGGCAGCGCCTTCAGCTTCTCGATGAGGGCGAGCATCTGCGCCGAGAACCAGCGCTCGGCGGCGACGAACTGCCGCACGCCCTCGACGTTCTCGTCGGCCATGTGCGACAGCGCGTGGTGGCCCTCGCCGGTGCCCGTCCACGAGAAGACCTGCGGCGCGATCGTGTGCGCCCACTGCAGCGAGGTGACGCGCGTCTGCCCGCAGGCGAGCGCGGCGACGAGGAGGTCCATCTGCGCCTCGCCGACGTGCGGGAACCGGTCGTTGTCGAGGTGTCCGCGCAGGTCCGGTGCCGCCGGCGGACAGCCCGCGCGCCCGAGGCCAGGGTCCGCCGACAGGCTCGTCTCCATCTGACGGAGCGAGGCGAGGTGCGCGTCGAGCTTGGGGCGCTCCTCGGAGGGCAGGCGCCGCGAGAGCGCGCGCAGCTCGCGGCGGACGTGGTCGATCACGCTGCGCCGGCGCAATAGCGCGCGGTCGGGGGTCGCCGGATCGCCACCCGCGGCGCGCGCTGCGCCGAACAGGCGGCGGTAGAGCGCGGCGGGGTCGTCCTCGGGCGGCACCATCTCGCCCGCGCGCCGGTAGCTCATGCGCGTCTGCGTCGATCCCCCCCAGGCGCTCGTCTGCACCCCGATCTCGAGCGACGGGAAGCGGTCGTCGCCGCCGATGACGCCGGCGACGTACTGGTCGATCGACGCGCCCTGCGTCGCGCCGCCCGCGCCGCCGGTGAGCATGGCGGCCATCCCGCCCTCGTGGTTGGAGACGCCGACGTAGTCGACGCCGTCGAGCACGACGAGATCGTCGCGGACGGGCGCGAGCGGCTCGAGGATGGAGCCCGGCGCGAGCTCGAAGCCGCCCCCGCGCGGGACCGGACGCCAGTGCCGGTGGACGGTGCCGTTGGGCGTGAACACCACCACCAGCCGGCGGGCGCCGACGCGGCCCTGCGCGCGCGCCTTCGCGGGCGCGGCGAGCTGGGCCACGAACGGCGCCGCGAGCAGCGCGGCGAGGCCGCCGCCCACGAACTGGCGGCGGGTCGGCGATCGATCGGGCATGGCTTCCCCCGTTCGAGTGATGAAAACTCACAAAACGAACGGGGCGATAGTCGGCGGGCGGGGGGCGGGGGTCAAGGCGAGGGGGCCGAGGGCCTCACGGGGCGCGGGACTGGAAGTCGAGGCGGAGGTAGAGCCCGGCGGTCCACTCCTCGTAGTCGCGGGCGCCGTGGACGCCGGCGCGGAGACCGGCGTCGAGGCCCTCGCCGAAGGTGTGCCCCAGGACCGCGAGGCCGTCGAACGCGAACCCGCTGCGCGTCTGGCCGCGGTGGACGTCGCCGGCGGCGGCCTGGAGGGTCGCGTCGTCCGGGTAGAAGGGGGCGTCGGCCTCGCGGAACCAGTTCACGCCGGGCGCGGCGCGCACCTCCCAGCGCAGGCGGCGGGCGACGCCGGTCCAGGAGAACGGCACGCCGGCGCGCAGGAAGCGCTGCGGGCTGAAGTAGCCGCCGTGGCCGAGCGTGAAGTGGCCGAGGTCGTGTTCGTGGGCCATGCCGGACACGGCGAGGCCGGCGGTGAAGCGCGCCGCGTCGCGGTCGTACAGCGGCCAGTCGGCGCCGGCGCCGCCCTCGATCCGCCAGTTGCCGGCGACGTCGTGGCCCGTGACGTGGTGCGCGCCGCCGGACGCGCGCCAGTCGAGGCGCCGCACGGTGCCGCGCGCCTCGAGGCGAGCGCCCTGACGCACCACGCCGCCCCACACGTCGCCGGTGGCGGGATCGCGGGCGCCGGCGAACGACAGCAGGCTGTCCTCGACCGGCCGGCGCGCGACGTCGACGGCGAGGCCCACCGGGCCCAGGCGCCCGTCCCAGCGCACGCCGCCGACGATGGCGCGCGCGGGGAAGCCGAGCGGCGTCGAGCCCACGTCGAGCGTCAGGCCGCGGAAGCGCCAGGCCAGTCCGATCGCGACGCCCTCGGCGGCCTGGTCCCGAGGCGCGCCGCCCCGCAGCCCGCGGGCGCCGACCGAGCCGAACCGCCGCGCGACGTTCGCGTCGTCGAGGGCCAGCGTGCCGGCGTCGAGCAGCACGGGCTCGGCGGTGAAGGTGGCGTGCGTGGCGACCCCGAGCGGGACGCGGACGTGGGCCGGCGTCCGCAGGCCGTCGACGGCGCCGAAGCCGGGCTCGCCGTCGCGCCGTCGGATCTCGGTCGCGCCGCCGACCTGCACGTGCTGCCGGCGTCGCAACACGTCGATCTCACGCTGGATCTCGGACGGCAGCGAGCCGCCGCCGAAGCGGTCGTCGGCGGCCTGGACCAGCGGCTGCGGGGCCCGCGCCAGCGCGCGCGCGCGGCGGAGCGCGTCGAGGGCGCGCTCGTCCTCGTCCATGCGCGCGAAGTAGCGGCCGGCGAGCAGCTGCATGCCCGCGTCATCGGGCCGGCGCTTCAGGCCCTCGTCGACGAGCCGCTCCGCCGCCTCGGGCTCCCCGGCGGCGAGGGCGGTGAGGACGGCGCCCTGCCGCGCCGCGAGGTCGTCGGGCGCCGCGTCGAGCACCTTCGCCCAGGCGGCGCCGGCGTCCTCGTAGGCGCCGGCGCCGTGGAAGAGGCGGGCGAGCGCGCCGAGCACGGTCCGGTCGCCGGGGTGGTCGCGGAGGGCGGGGGCGAGCGCGGCGTAGGCGGCCTCGAGCTCGCCGCGCTCGCGCAGCGCGTCCGCGCGCCGGACGGCGGCGCCGATCCGCAGGCGGACAAGGTCGCGGCGCTCGCGGGCCGTGGTCGCCGGATCGCCCGCCAGCTCGTCGAGCGTGGCGTCGAGCTCCGTGTCGTGGCCGGCGCGCAGCAGCGCCGCCGCGTACTGCAGGCGGAGCGCGGTCGGGGGCGAGGGCGCGCGCGTCAGCGCCGCCTCGAACGTGTCGAGCGCACGGCGGTGATCGCCCCGTTCGGACCACGCCGACGCGACGAGGCCCATCAGCGCGGGGTCGTCCTCGACGCCGCGCAAGAGACGAAGCAGCTCGACGCGGCCGCGCGCCCCCACGAGGGCGACGCGCAGCTCGAGCCGCCGGCGGAGGCCGGGCTCGGCGTCCTTCGGCAGCGCCCGCAGGGCGTCGCGGTGGCGGCCCTCGGCTTCGAAGACGAGCGCCCGCGCCGGGCTCCCCGTCGGCAGCACGTCGAGGAGGGCGCGCGCCTCGGCCACCTCGCCCAGACGCAGGTGGGCGTACACGAGGTCGAGCAGCACCAGCGGATCGGTGGGGTCCGCCTCGCGCGCCCGGAGGAGGAGGGCGCGCGCCGCCTCGTCCTCGGCGCCGGCGGCGCGCAGGCGCAGGACCTCGGCCCGCAACCGCGCGTCCGACAAGGCCTTTTTCGGGTCGAGCGCCCGAAGCCGCGCGTTGATCGCCGCCGCGTCGGCCTCGCGCTGCGTCCGCAGCAGGACCTCGATCAGGTCGCGCAGCAGGTCGGGATCGCGCGGCCGCGCGTCGACGGCGCGCCGCAGCGGCGCTTCGGCCTCGGCGGGGCGACCGGTGGCGAGCGCGTGGCGGCCGAGCGCGGCGTCGGCGTGGTGGCGGTCCTCGGGGGAGAGGGCGGCGGCCTCCTCGTACAGACGCGGCGCCAGGGCGGGCGCGGCCAGCGCCGCGGCGCGCATCTTCAGCCAGAACTCGGCGCCGCGCAGGGCGCGCGCCCACAGCTCGGGGCGTCCGGGCGCCTTCGCCTTCGCGCGCAGCAGGAGCGTCCGCGCGCGCTCGAAGTCCTCCCGCCGGAGCGCGACCGCGGCCTGCCCGGCGAGCGCCTGCGCGTCGCCGTCGTGGCGCGCGAAGAGCGCGTCGGCGCGGTCGAGCTCGCCGCGCGCGAGGGCGGCCCACGCGGGCGCCAGGTCCGGCGGCGTCCGGCGCGGCCGCCGCGCGAGCGCCTCGTCGGGTCCGAACACCGCGAGCCACGCGCGGAACCGCTCGGCCTCGCCGGCCTGCACATCGAGCCAGCGGAGCGCCTGGAGGCCGTCGCGCTTCGCCGCCGCCGCCGTCGCCGGCTGGCGCGCGAGGGCGGCGAGCCGGTCGAGGCCCTCGCGGCGCGTCGGCTCGCGCCAGGTCAGCACGCGTGCGTAGGCGAGGCCGTCGGGCGCGAGGCGCCGCAGACCGTCGCGCGCCTCCTCCCAGCCGGCGTCGGTGCCGGCGAGCGTCTCGTAGAACTCGACGGCGAGCGCGTCGGGGGGCGGGCCGTCGCCGAAGAGCGCGCGGTACGCGGCGACCGCGACCTCCGCGTCGCCGGCCCGCGCCGCCGCGCGCGCCTTCGCCAGGTGGCGGTCGCGGTCGGTGCCGACCTCGATCGCTTTCGCGAGGGACCGCGCGCGTGGGTCGTCCGGGAGCAGCCTCGCGAGCAGGCGCCGCGCCTCGTCGCTCCGCCCGGCGCGCGCCGCGATCACGCCCAGCCCGAAGAGCGCGTCGGGCTGTGCCGGATCGCTGCGGAGCAGCTGCCGCCAAGCCTCGGCGGCGCGGTCCTCGCGGCCGAGCGCGGCCCAGCGGCGCGCCCGCTCGAGGAGCGCCGCGGCCCCGTCGCCGGGCGACGGCGGCGCGCCCTCCCCGGACGCGGTCCCGTCCGGAACGGCGGGCGCCGCGCCCGCCGCGGAGGCCGGGCTCGCCGCGTCCATCGATTTCGCGGCGCCCTCCCCGGGTGGGGGCGCGGCGCCCGCGGGGTCGGCGACGAGGACGCCGGCCAGCAGCAGCCACGCGGCGCCCGTTCCCTGCGCGGCGGCGGTCAGCGCCGAGCGCAGCCCTCGCGCCGGAGCCGCAGCCGGCCCTTCTCGTCGAAGCGGTACCATCCGTCTCCGTAGCCCGTGGCGAACAGGATGAGGTTCTGGTCGTAGTAGGCGGGGGGCTGCCCGTAGAGGCCGTCGGCCCGCGCGGCGGCGAGGGCGGCGCGCAGGCTCGCCGCCGCCGCCGCGTCGCCGCGCCGCACGGCGCCCGGCAGCAGCGCGCCGGCGAAGCCCACGGGTCCCGCGCCCTGCGCCGCGCCGGTGCGGACGTCCACGCGCTCCGGCACCCGGCCGTGCCGCGCGAAGTGCGCGAACGGCCCCGTCAGGGCCCGCCGCACGGCCTCGGCCGCCGCATCGCCCGGCGGGGCCATCGCCGCCCAGAGGTAGGCGCGCACGGCGTCGTAGCTGCCCACCGGCCCGGAGACGGGGTCGTCCACGAAGCCGCGCGCGGCGTCCCACACGATCCAGTCGGGGGCGTAGCCGCGCGGGCTGCCCTCGCGGAGCAGGCGGAGCGTGCTGCGGCGGACGTCCGCCCACGGACCGGGCGCGCGCGCGTCCGCGAGGCCGCGCAGCACCGGCAGCGGCAGATAGCTGGGGTTGAGGCGCCAGCGCCCGCCGTCGAGCGCGAAGCCGACGGGACCCGGCAGCAGCATCGGCCCGAGGCCGGGCAGGTCCGCCACCTCCCGCGCGGCGATCGTGGCGGACACGGCGCGGCCGAGCTCGGCCAGCGCCGGATCCCGCCGCAGGCGCCCCGCCTCGAGCAGCGTGTAGGCGATCCAGAGGTCGGCGTCGCTGGCCGCGTTCGTGTCGAGCACGCGCCAGGCGCCCTGCGCGTCGCGCCCCCACCACCACGCGGGCAGGTTCGCGCGCAGGTCGCCGGCGGCCAGGTTGTCCCGCGTCCACGACAGCACGCGGTCGAAGCGCGCGTCGTCGCCCGCCACGAGCGCGAAGAACAGCGCGTACGCCTGTCCCTCCGACGTGGTGCGGTCGCCGGCGCTCCGGTCGATCACGCGCCCCTCGTCGCTCACGAAGCGCCGCGCGTACGCCTCCCACAGCGGCCAGGGACCGCACGAGAGGGCGACGGCGAGCGCGGTCACGCCGGCGGACATGGGCCGCCCTCGCCGGGATCCGCGAGCCGTCTGGCGTGGTTGCGGGCGATCAGGCGCCGCAGCGCCAGCGAGGAGCCGAACGCGGCGGCGAAGATCGCGGCGAAGAGGAGCACCCAGTGGCTGGCGAGGAACCAGCGCACGCGCGTCCATCCCGGCACCGCGCCCACATCGTGGCCGGCGCCGAGCGCGAACAGGGCGCGGCGGTCGCCGGCGACCAGCAGCAGGTCGCCGCGCGCGCCCGTCCGCTCGGTCACGCCTGTGGCCGAGGGCGCGTCGGGCAGCGCGGCGGGGGTCGCCGCGGTGACGAGCACGAGCGCCCGGCCGGCCAGCAGCGGCGATTCGGCGCCGGTGATCGCGCCGGCGGGACCGACGCCCTCGAGCCAACGGGCGGCGCGGGCGCGGTCGCCTGCGGGCCAGCGCGCAGCGGCGAGCGACGACCACCAGTCGGCGATCCCGGGCGCCTGCGGCGCGAGCGCCCCGTCCCGCAGCTCGATCGGCACGGCCCCGCGCCACGCGCCGGCGCGGTCGGCAGCCTCGACGACGAGCAGGTCCGCGTCGAGGCCGGGCTCGACGCCGGTGGCCGGCAGCACCGTCAGCCGCTCGGCGACGACGCCGGTGACGGTGGCGAAACGCGCGATCCACGAGAGCGCGGCGCCCACCTCCTCGGGTCGCGGCGCGTCGGGCAGCACGAGCGCCGTCTCGCCCAGGTCGGCTCGCCGGGTGAACGGGAAGCCGTCGAAGACGAAGCGATCGACGTCGGGCAGGCGCGTGAGGTGCGGCACGCCGGCGAGGCGCAGGCGCGAGTCCGGCGAGATCTCCACCTCGATGGGGCCTTCGCAGGCGGCGGGCTCCACGTGGACGCGCAGCTCGGCGCGGCCGCGCACGCCCTGCAGGCGCAGGCGGGCCGTCCGCCAGGCGTCCCCCTCGACGGGCAGCGCGGCGACGAAGCGATCGCCCAGCTGGACGGCGAGGCGCGGGGGCGCGCCGGCGGGCGCGCGCACGCGGTACACGAGGTCGAGCGGCACGTGGGCGTCCGGCCAGGGGAAGAGGTCGGGCGCCACGCGGAACGCGACGCGCAGCGTGCCGCCCGCGGTCCCGGCGTGGACGAGCCGGTCGCCGAGGTCGCCGAGCCGCAGGTCGCGCCGATCGGGCACCCAGCGCGGCGCGTCGTAGGCCGCGCGGGGGGCCGGCGGCGCCGCGCTGCCGAACGCGAGGACGGCGCCCCACAGCGGCGGCGTCGTGCGCGCGAAGCCTCGCGCGGCGGCCTCGAGCCCCGCCGCACCGGCGCCGGAGACGACGAGCACCTTGTGGGCCGGCGCGCGCGGGTGCGGCAACAGGCGCACGGCGGCGCGGTCGTCCGCCGGCAGGCCGAGCGCCGCCACGCCGGCACGCGTGGCGACGACGACGGCGCTCGTGTCGGGCAACGCCCCGTAACCAATGGAGAATTCGATCGGCTGCTCCGTGCGCAGGCCGAACCAGCCGGCGACGAGCGCGGCGGCGCGCACCTCGTCCGGCGACGGCGGCACGGCGAAGACGACCGGCACGACCGGCGCCGTGTCGAAGTCCGGATCGACGAAGGGGAGGGGCAGCGCGCCGAGGTCGTCCGGGAGGGCGAGCGGGACGCTGCGCCGCGCCAGCCGCCCGCCGGCGACGAAGCGCCAGGTGCCCGGCGGCACGCAGGCGCGCTCCGCGCCGAGCAGCTTCAGGGTGAGCGTGTTGCGATCGCCGAGCAGGTCCGCGTCGACGTCCAGGACGTGCGGGCCGGGCCTGGCCTCCACGAAGCCGACCGGCTCGTCGTTGACGCGCACCTCGAGGCCGTCCACGCCCGCCGGCGCCGGGCCCAGGTCGAGGCGCAGCCGGGCGCCGACGAGCACGCGGTCCCCGCGCGCCGCGAAGGGCAGCGTCAGCGCCGGCTGCGTCGAGGCCGCGCGCACGTCGTCGGTCAGTCCCAGGCGCTCGAGCGGCGCGTCGGTCCACTCCGTCGCCTCGGCGGGCCCGGCGAGCGCCAGGATCCACAGGAGCTTCGCGAGGTTCACGCGGACCTCCTCCGGAAGGCGAGGCCGAGCGCGTGCCCGGCGATGCGGCCGAGGGCGCGCAGCGGACGGTCCGGCTCACGCTGCGTCCAGCCGCGCGCCCAGACGTCGGCGCGCCCGAAGAGCGAGCGCACGACCCAGCGCTCCTCGTCGGTCGTGTGCGCCTCGAAGCGGACGCGCAGCAGCTCGCCGTCGGCGCGGACCACCCGCGCGGGGACGGGCCGCTCCATCCCGTCGAGGAAGAACCCGACGGAGAGCCGGTCGCCGGGCCGCAGCGCGCACGGCGCCGACGGCCGCAGCGCGGCCCCGCCCATCGACAGGTCCGCGGTCGTCGCCGCGAGCGTGCGTTCGCCCTCGAGGCGCAGCACCGCCGGCTCGGCCACCGGCACGCGCCAGACCGCCCGCACCTGCCGTCGCTCCCGCGCCACCGCCAGCGTCGCGCCGATGATCAGCAGGTCGTAGGCGCACCAGACCAGGTTGATCAGCACGACGTCGTGCTCGTGCGGGTGGGCGCGCCAGCGCCACAGACCCGCGGCGAAGGCGCACAGGTTCAGGCCCAGCAGGATCAGGTACGGCAGCGCGATCCGCCGGTCGAACCAGCCCTTCTCGGTGCGGCCGCCCTTCGCCGTCACCTTGAAGTGGCCGAGCTTCGGCGCGACGAGCGCCAGCGCGGTGGGGAGGAGCACGTACACCGCCAGCGCGGCCTCGTACACCTCCGCCCAGAACGAGTGTCGCCAGCGTCCCGACAGGCGCGAGCTCGTCAGGACGAGGTGCGCCAGGTGCGGGAGCGCGTAGGCCATGACCGTGGCCGGCGGGGCGTTGAAGATGTGGGCGCCGAAGAGCAGGTAGAACACGGGCGCCGTCAGGAAGACGAGGCGCGGCAGCCCGTAGAAGAAGTGCAGCATCGCCGACGCGTAGCAGAGGCGCTGCATGAGCCCGAGCCCGCGCCCCAACAGCGGGTTGTCGATGCGGAAGATCTGCGCCATGCCGCGCGCCCAGCGGATGCGCTGGCCCACGTGCGCGGCGAGGCTCTCGGTGGCGAGGCCCGACGCCTGCGGGACGGCGAGGTAGGCGCTGCGCCAGCCGCGACGGTGCATGCGCAGGGCGGTGTGCGCGTCCTCGGTGACCGTCTCGACGGCGAACCCGCCGATGTCCGCGAGCGCGGCGCGCCGGATGACGGCGCACGAGCCGCAGAAGAAGGCGGCGTTCCAGGCGTCGTTGCCGGGCTGGATCTGCCCGTAGAACAGATCGCCTTCGTTCGGCACGCGCCTGAAGGTGCCGAGGTTGCGCTCGAACGGGTCCGGCGAGTGGAAGTGGTGCGGCGTCTGGACGAAAGCGAGCCGCGGGTCCCGCAGGAAGCCACCCGCGGCGAGCTGCAGGAACGACCGCACCGGCACGTGGTCGCAGTCGAACACGGCGACCAGCTCGCCGTGGGAGCGTCCGAGCGCGACGTTGAGGTTGCCCGCCTTCGCGTGCTCGTTGCCGGGCCGCGTGTGGTAGCGCACGCCGGCCTTCGCCGCGAAGTCGCGGAAAGCCGGGCGGCGGCCGTCGTCGAGCAGGTGCACGACCAGCTTGTCCGCCGGCCAGTCGAGGGCCTGCGCGGCCAGCACCGTCGCGCGCACCACCTCGAGGGGCTCGCCGTACGTCGGGATGAAGACGTCGACCGTCGGCCAGCGGGCGCGGTCGTCGGGCAGCGGCACGGGCTTGCGCCGCAGCGGCCACACCGTCTGCGCGTAGCCGAGCAGCAGGACGGCGAACGTGTACAGCTCGGCGCCGAGCAGGAGCCAGGCGGCCACCGCGTCCAGCGGCCGCTCGGATCCCATCGTCGTCGTCATGCGCCACCACAGATAGCGCCCCGAGACGACGACGGAGATGACGACGAGCGCCAGGCGCGTGCCGGCGCCGCGGCGCCGCGCGAGCAGGAGCGAGGCGAAGAAGACGCCGACGCCGAAGATCGCCTGGGCGCGCAGATCGAGGGGCGTGACGACGACCAGACCCGCCGCGAGCGACGCGATGAGCCCGCCCAGGCGCTCAGTTGACATGCTCGAATTCCGAAGGCACCGGGAGGGTTGCTTCGGGCAGCGCCGCCAGCCAGTCGGCGAGCGGCTCGAGGTCGAGGAGCACCTGTGAGCCGTCCGGCGCGTCGAGCAGGGTGGTGCCCATGGCCAGCGCCTCGCGGACGCGCTCGTCGGCGTGCACGGCGAAGGGCAGCAGGCGCGCGCCGAGCGCGCGGCGCATCGCGGCGACGATGTCGGCGCAGAGCGGGCGGCGGCCGTCCACCTGGTTGACGACGTAGTAGAGCGGCGGCGCGCCGGCGAAGAGGGCCTCCGTGGCCGGCAGCGTCGCGTAGGAGGCGGCGTCGGGCAGCAGCACCACCAGCGCGGCGCCCGCGAGGCGGAGGGCCTGCCGCAGCCAGGGGGACGGCCCGGGGGCCACGTCGAGCAGCACGAGGTCGCGGGCGTCGGGCGCGACCGCCTCGAGGCGCCGCGCCAGCCAGTCCGGGTCGCGCGTCGCGTCGGCCTCGAGGCGCGCCAGCGCCTCGGGCGAGCACCAGCCGAACGGCACGTGCGGCACGGTGGCGCCCGTCCGCTTCAGATACGCCGCGACGTCGGCCTCGGGGTGCGCGAGCCCGACGGGCGTGCCGGGCCGCATGCCGAGGTGCAGCCCGAGGGCGCCCTGCGGGTCGAGGTCGACCGCCCAGACGCGCTCGCCGCGCCGCGAGAGCAGCGTCGCCAGCAGGGCGGTGAGCGTGGTGCGGCCCGTGCCGCCCTTCATCGAGACGAGCGCCACCACTCTCATCGCGACGGCCCCTTTTCGCCCGGCGCCGCGGGGCGGTCGTCGACGGCCCGCCGCCCGCAGGCCGGCGTGCCGAGCAGCCGGTCGACGGCCTCGAGCAGCGGCCAGCGGGCCGAGGCCGCCGCGCGGTCCGCCTCGGCGGTGACTTCGTGGTATGGGTGCGCCGACAGCCCCAGGGACCGGAACAGTCGTCGGACGTCGCTCTGCATGACCCCTCCGCCGCGTCCCGTCGGCCGTCAGAAACGTGACGCTCCGCGCGCGTCGCGGGAATTTCGCGGGGCGTTCGAGGCCCTCGGCCGTCCCCCGAGGCGCCCCATCGTCGCGCGCACGAGGGTGGCCACCGCATGGAGATCGCCGACCTCGCCATCGCCGCCGCGGCAGCCCTGCTGGCGGGCGCGGTCAACGCGCTCGCGGGCGGCGGCACGCTGCTGTCGTTTCCCGCGCTGCTGCTCCTGGGCGTGCCGGCGGTGGCGGCCAACGTGACCAACACCGTCGCGCTGTGCCCCGGCTACCTCGGCGGCACGTTCGCGCAGCGGCGCGACCTCGTGGGCCAGCGGCGGCGCCTGCTGCTCTTGCTGCCGGCGGCGGCGCTCGGGGGCGTGGCGGGCGGCGGGCTGCTGCTGGCGACCGACGAGGCGCTGTTCCGCGCGCTGGTGCCGTGGCTCATCCTCGTCGCGACCGGGCTGCTGGCCGCCCAGGGGCTCGTCCGGCGCCTCGTCGCGCGGCACGTCGCGACGGGCCGCGACGTCGGCGCGGGGGCGGTGGCGGCGGTCTTCTTCGCCGGGGTGTACGGCGGCTACTTCGGCGCCGGCCTCGGCATCTTGATGCTCGCTGTGCTCGGCCTGGTGGTCGACGACGACCTCGTGCGCGTCAACGCCCTGAAGCAGGCCATCTCGGTGGCCACCAACGTCACCGCCGCGGTCTTCTTTCTGTTCTCCGGGCAGGTCGTGTGGGCGGCGGCGGGGGTGATGATGCTCGGCGCGCTCGCCGGCGGACACCTCGGCGGCTCCCTCGCTTCGCGCCTGAAGCCGGTCGTCCTGCGGGCGGTGGTGGTCGCGATCGGCCTGGCCGTCGCCACCGTCTACTTCGCGCGTTAGGTCAGAGCGCCATCTGCAGCCAGACCCCGGCTTCAGCCGTCAGCGCCTCGTCGGTGGTCGCCAGGGTGGCGACGTCGAAGCCGTAGGGGCGGAAGAGGTCGCCGGGATCCCCGAAGTAGCCGCCGGCGTACGCGATGACGTCGAGCCAGGTCACGACGCGCTGCGTCCACTGGACGCGGGACGTGACGCTGTGGTCGTCGAGGCTCCCGATGGCGGTGGCGAAGATCGAGGTGTCGTTCCACGCGCCGGGCGCGGCGAGCAGCAGGAACGCGCCGGCGGCGTGGCGCGGCAGGTCGATGAAGCTGCGGCCCGCGAGCAACGCGCTGAAGTACTCGGCGGGGTCGTCGACCCCGTCGCCGTTGTGGAAGTACTCGACGCCGAAGATGAGCGAGTCCTCGTCGCCGTAGTCGATCTGCACGGAGGCGCCGGCGGTGACCTGCGGGATCCAGTCGTCGTCGCGGTCTTCGTCGCCCGGCAGCGGATCGTGGTGGCCGTGCGCCACCGCCGCCTCGGCGATGACATCGAAGGGCCCGAGGCCGAAGGACAGGTCGCCGCCGAGCAGGAGCGGCTCGTCTCTGCGCGCCGCGGCGGACAGCGTCAGCTCCGCCTGGCTGAAGCCGAACTCGGCACGGGCGGCGCCACCCACGTCGCCGAGCGCGCGGGCGCCGTCGAACACCCCGATCGCGTACACGTTGCTCGCCGTCGTCTCGATGGGAACGTGCACCTTCACGAGCGAGACGCCCGTGCGCAGGTCGAGCGTGGTCAGCGGGTCGCGTTTCGTCCGGTTGAGGAAGTCGGTCGGGTTCCAGATGTGGCCGGCGCCCCAGCGGATCGGCTGCTTGCCGATCGTCAGGAAGACGCGCTGCGCGACGTCGGTCTTGATCCAGAGCTGGCTGAGCTCGCTGTCGGTGGCCGGCGTGGCGAGCGCGCGGGCGATGGCGTCGCTCGTGGCGCGGCACTGCGCGACGTCGGGATCGTCCTCGTCGCACAGCTCGGGCAGGGTGGCGCGGCCGCCCTCGAGCGTCGGGTCGTAGGCGACGCGGAGCTCGGCATAGCCGCGCAGGCGCTCCACCGGGCGGGCGTCGAGGTAGACGTCGAGCAGGTTCGGGCTCGCCACCGGTTGCTCGGCGGCGTCGGTGTCGGTGTAGACCTGGGCCTGGGCGCGCAGGAGCAGCCGGCCGCCGATGGCCAGCTTGTCCTCGAGGCCGGCGGCGTCGCGCGTGACGTTGGGCGACGCGCCGCCGCCGAACAGCGCCTCCTCGACGGTGCCGCGCTCGCCGCCCGCCGGCAGGGGCGTCGGATCGCCGGTGGGCGTCGCCGTCTCGCCGCTCGGGGCCTGCGGCTCGCTCGCCGGCGCCGGCGCCCCGAACATCTCGTCCTCGGAGGGGCGAGCGTCGGGCTGGGCCCGGGCGACGCCCGTCCCGGCCAGGACGAGGAGCGCGGTCGCGCGGATCACCGGCTCTTCGCCTCGAGCCAGGCCTTCGTGAAGATGTTCGGCTCGAGGGGCCGCAGGTCGACCTTGTCGATGAGCACCGTGGTGCGGTTCTCCTTCTCGACTTCGTCGAAGATGCGGATCTCCTTGGGGTAGTAGACCTCGGCCTTCTTGCTCTCCGAGAACACCTTCTCCCACTTCGGGTAGTAGGCGGTGCGCATCAGGCGGCCGCTCAGGGCGAAGTCCTGCTGCTTGAGGGTGTTCTCGGTCTTCTCGTCGATCCAGAGCTCGATGATGGGGTCGGGCGCCTTCGCCCCGGGCTTCAGCGTGAGCTTGATGTGGTGCACGTCGAACTGCCCGAGCTTCTCCTTGCCCTTGTATTCGTGCTCGAAGTCACGGGCCAGGTAGAGCGGGTCGAAGTCCTGGGAGCGCGAGTTGGTGCCGCCGATGCGCTCGCGCTCGGTGCGGCGCTCCCACTTGCCGGTGGCCGGATCGTACATCCACAGGTTCTTCTCGATACGCAGGTAGCCCTTGCCGGCCTCGGTCTTGGGCTTGAGGAAGAGGATCAGGAACTGCTCGGAGTTGTCTCTGCGGTAGAAGACGGTCTCGAAGAAGACGTCGTTCTTGTTCTTCTCGCGCTGTTCGATGTAGGCGAGCGCCTTGTAATCGCCGGTGTTGCGCTGGCGGTCGTCGATGCGGCCGAGCAGGGCCTTCATCTCTTCGGCGGAGAGCTGCGCGCTCGCGGGCAGGGGCAGCGCGGCGAGCAGCAAGAGGAGCGAGAGGGCACGCAACATCACGATCTCCTTGCAGAATCAACCGACCTGGTGCAACGCCCCGACGGGCCGCATGCGCGCGGCCCGCCACGCCGGGGCGATGGCGGCCAGGCAGGTGACGCCGGTGATGACGGCGACGGCGGTCACGACGTTCACCGGATTCAGCGCGAGCAGCAGCGTGTCGCTCATCAGGATGGCCTGGAACGCCTCGCTCGGGATCCTCACGCGCGCGGCGTTGAGCCCGAGCGCGAGGGCGGAGCCGACGGCCGCGCCGAGCGTCGACGCCAGCAGGCCGAGGCCGCCCGCCTCGAGCAGGAAGAGCCGCATCACCCCGCCGCGGGACATGCCGATGGCGCGCATCGTGCCGATCTCGCGCGTGCGCTCGCGGATGGCCATGTAGAGCGTGTTCATGATGCCGACGACGATCACCAGCATCAGCAGGCCCAGCAGGAAGAACCGGATGGTCGCGAAGCCGGTGAGGATCCACAGCATCATGCTGATCTCGTCCCGCCAGGTGGTCAGGTCGAGCTTCTGGTTCACCCAGTCCTGCCCGTTCACCGTCTCGAACTTCATCCAGAAGGCGCGCGGATCGGGGTCCATCAGGCGGAAGCCGGCGGCCGCGAGCTTCGGCCGCAGCGCCTCGATCACCTCGGCGGCGCGGTTCGGGTCCTTCAGGTAGATCTGCACCGCGCCCGTGGCGTCGGGGCGCATCTGGCCCAGCCGCCGGATGGTGTCCTTCGGCAGGAACATCGCCCAGGCGCTCATCCAGCCGACGTCGCGGGCGATGGCCCCCACGCGCACGTCCACGGTGTTGCTGACGCCGCCCATGGTCGGCGCCGAGAGGGTGACCACGTCGCCCACCTTCACCTCGAGGCGCTTCGCGTGGCCGGCGAAGATCAGCACCGTATCGGGCTTCGCGATCTCGTCGAGCGTGCCCTCGGTGATCTGCAGCACGTCGCGCAGGCCGCGCTCTTCGGCGATGTCCACGCCGTAGAGCGCGCACCAGAGCGAGGCGTTCTCGCTCACGATGCGCGCGAAGCCGCGCACGCGGTCGATGATGTAGTCGGCGCCCTCGACCTCGCGCTCGACGATCTCGCGGATGCGGGCGCCCTCGGCGACGGCGGGGGCGGACTGGCCGGCGGTGGTCTTGAAGAAGCCGCCGACGTTGACGTGGCCGCTGCTCAGCGTCGTCGCCGAGCGCAGCATCGTGGCCTCGAGGCCGGCGGCGAGCGCGTTCAGCACCACCAGCAGCAGCGTGACCATCGCCAGCGCGACCATGAGCAGGACCGTGCGGCGGCCGCCCTGGCGCAGGTTGCGGAGCGACATGAGGATCGCGGTGCCCATCGTGGTGCTCCTCAACCGTCCGAGGCCATGGCGGCGCGGGGGGAGACCCGGGAGGCGAGCGCCGCCGGGTACAGCGTCGAGATCAGCGCGAAGAGCAGGATGATCACGAGCGCCGACACCAGGTGGCCGGACTCGAACCACGGGTGCAGGCGCGGCCCGCCGAACAGGAACTGCATGAAGGCGTTGGGCGCCGGCAGGCCGACGCGTCCCCAGAGGACGACGGCGCCGGCGGCGCACGCGGCGCCGAGGCCGCCCGAGACGAGGCCGAGCATCGCCGTCTCGGCGAGGAAGAGGCGGCGGATCCACCCGCGCCCGGCGCCGATGGCGCGCATGGTGCCGATCTCCTTCACGCGCTCCATCGTCGCGATGACCATCGAGTTGTTGATGACGACGGCGGCGACGATCAGCAGGACGAAGATGATGACCCACAGCACGCCGCGGGCGACGACGACGAGCATGCCGACCATGCCCGAGGCCGCCTGCCAGTCGATGACCTGCATCTTCAGGCCGGCGTCCTTCAGCGCCGCCTCGATGGCGGCCTTCGTCTCGTGCAGGCGGGTGGGGTCGGCGAGCACGACGGCGGCGTTGAGGGCCACGCCGCGCTCGAGCTCCGCCGGGTCGAAGGCCTGGTTCGCCTCGCCGCGGGCGACCTTCGCGAGGCCGGCGAGCTCGTCGATCTCGGCCGTCTCGACCTGGCGCTCGATGGCGGGCGCCGCTTCGCCGAAGAGGGCCGCCTCGGCGTCCTCGCGCTTCACGTCCTTCACGCCCGCCTGCTCGCGCAGCGCCTGCACCTCGGCGCGGCGCTCGGGGGTCATCATCCCGTACAGGTCGCGGAAGGTGACGAGGTCGACGAGGTTGAACATCTTGCCGATGTCCGAGTCCTCGAGGCCCTTGAACCGGAACGTCCCGTAGACCTTGACGTTGATCGACTTCGAGTAGCCGGACTTCGTGTAGCCCTGCAGCGGGATGACGTCGCCCACCTTCGCCGCGTAGAGCTGCAGTTGCGGCGCGACGTGCTCGTAGAAGAAGGCGTAGCGCGCGTCGAAGTTCGCGTCGTCCACCTTGAGGAACGACTGCAGCAGGTCCGGCAGCGCGGTGTCGGGCGTGCCGAGGAGCGCGCGCAGGCGCTGCGTCAGGTCCGCCGACGCCTTGCGGTCGAGCTGGTAGAGCACGCGGCGGTACTGGGTCGGGAGCTGGTCGCGGCGGCTGCGCAGGTCGGCGTCGCTCTCGAACGAGGCGCCCTCGGCCCGCAGCTTCTTCATCTTGTCGAGCTCGCGGGCGACGCGGTGCTTGACCGCCTCCTCGTAGAACCCGTGGTTCATGAGGAAGCCGCGCTGCCCCTTCGGCACCGCCGTGCCCTCGACGATCTCGAAGCGGTCGAAGTTCTGGGCGAACGCGTCGAGGTCGGTGCCGAGGAACTGCAGCCACAGCTCGCTCATCGCCGCCTCGAGCGGGGCGACCTTGTTCTCGAGGAACTCGAGGCTGCCGAGCGGGTCGGCGTCGAAGCCGGCCCAGAACTCGGGGCTCGCGGCGCGCCTCGCCTGCTCGATGTCCTGGGCGATGGCGCTGTCGGCGGCGGCCACGTCGCGCGTGTTCTGCAGCTCCTGCAGGAGGCGCTCGCAGACGGCGCGCACCTCGTCGCGGCGCTCGGCGATGCGCGCGGGGTCGCCCTCGCGCACGGCCTGGCGCAGCGTCGCCAGCCAGCGGTCGAGCTCGTTGCCCGACTGTCCCATGGCGAAGTTGATGCCCATCGGCACGATCGCCCGGACGTTCTCGACCTTGCGGACCGCCGCCGCGAGCGCGGCGAAGTCGGGGATGACGCCGATGTCGGGCATCGACCCGTACTCGTCGCCGAAGACGGACAGCGCGTCGCGGGCCTCGGCGCTGTAGACCTGCAGGTGGCCGGAGACGCTCTGGGTGACGCTCTTCTCCATGCCGGCGTCGACGGCGTCGACGAGCGCGTTCCCGAACACGATCAGGCCGGTGCAGAGGAAGAGGATGAAGCCGACGATCAGGCTCTTGGTGCGCTGGCGCCAGACGTTGCGGAACGCGATGCGCCAGAAGACGGCGGCGCTGGCGACCATTCAGTTCGTCCCTTCGACGACGCGCCCGTCGGCGATGCGCACCAGCCGGTCGGCGTGGTTCATGATCTTCGGGTCGTGGGTCGAGAAGACGAAGGTGGTGCCCTCGGCGCGGTTCAGCTCGCGCATGAGGTCGATGATGCGCTCGCCCGTCTCCGAGTCGAGGTTGGCGGTGGGCTCGTCGGCGAGCACCAGCGCCGGACGGGCGACGAGGGCGCGCGCGATGGCGACGCGCTGGCGCTGACCGCCGGAGAGCTCCGCCGGGCGCTGCTTCGCCTGCTTCGACAGGCCGACGCGCTCCATGATCTCGTTCACCCGCGCCGCGCGCTCGGCCTTGCCGAGCTTCTTCTGGAGGAGCAGCGGGAACTCGATGTTCTGGAAGACGTCGAGCACCGCCACCAGGTTGAAGCTCTGGAAGATGAAGCCGAGGCGCTCGAGGCGCAGCTTCGTCAGCCCCTTCTCCTTGAGCCTCGCGGTGTCGTGGCCGTCGACGGTCACGCGGCCGCTGGTGGCCGTGTCGACGCAGCCGATCAGGTTGAGCAGCGTCGTCTTGCCGCTGCCGGATGGGCCGGCGAGCGCCATGAACTCGCCGCGCTGCACGGTGAGGCTCACGCCGCGGACGGCGGTGACCACGGTGCGGCCGAGCGGGTAGTCCTTGTGGACGTCTTCGAGGACGACGATGGGGCCGGCGGCTTGCACGCGGGCGACTCCTGGCGAGGGGGCGGAGCGGACTTCGTACACGATCCGAAGCCGAATTGCCTAGCTCGCCGCTCGCTTCCACGCACGCCCGAGCGGCGCGCGGCGGCCTCGCGGCCGTGGGTTGACCGGCCGGCGCGCGCCGCCCCAGGATGCTGCGCGACGGCAGCGCAGGGGGGACGCGTGCGGCGGACGACGGCGGTCTGGGTGTGGTGGCTGTGCCTGGCGGCCTGCGACGACGGCGGCGGCGCGTCGGCGGGGCGCGACGCGGCGGCGCCCGGCGCGGACGCGACCACCGACGCGGCGGCGCCGGACGCGGCCACCGACGCGGCGGCGCCCGGTGCGGACGCGGCCACCGACGCGGCGCCCGGCCCCGACGCCGCGCGCCCGCCCGGCTGCACGCCGGCGGCGGATCCCGGCCCGGACGTGCCGACGCGCCGCGAGGGCCGCTTCGTGCGGACCGACGCGTTCCCGTCGGCGTTCCTCGGCCGCCCGCGCGGCCTGACCGTCTACCTGCCCGCTGCGTATGACGCCGATCCGCAAGCGGAATTCGCCGTGCTCTACCTGCACGACGGCCAGAACCTCTTCTTCGACGAGGAGGCCGCCTTCGGCCGTTCCTGGCACGTCGCCGAGACGCTGGACGCGCTCGTCGACGCCGGGCGTGTGCCGCCGCTGATCCTCGTCGGCGTCCACAACACCGCGGCGCGCATCGCCGAGTACACGCCGAGCGAGGACCCTGCGCACCCTGGCAGCGGCCGGGCGGGCGACTACGCCCGCTTCCTCGCCGAGGAGCTGGACCCGTGGGTGCGCTTCCGCTTCCGGACACGGTGCGGGCCGGCGAGCACCGGCGTGATGGGCAGCTCCCTCGGCGGCCTCGTGTCGCTCGACCTGCTGCGCCGGCGTCCGGACGTGTTCGGCCGCGCCGGCGCGCTGTCGCCGTCGCTCTGGTGGAACGGCGGCGAGGCGCAGGGCTGGGCGCCGGCGCTCGGCGACGCGGTGGCCGCCGGCGCGCGCGTGTGGGTGGACGCCGGCGGCGCCGAGGGCGACGCCCTCGACGACGGCCGCACCAGCGTGATCGGCGACGCGCGCGCCCTCGTCGAGGCGCTGCCCGCCGGCGCCGGCGTCGGCTACCTCGAGGACCCCCCGGCGTTCCACGACGAGCCGGCGTGGGCCGGGCGGCTCGCGCACGCCCTCCTGCACCTCTACGGCGCGCCGTCCCCGGCGGTCGCGCTGGTGCCGCGGACGTTCGGCTGGCCGCTGCGCCGCGTCACGGCCTTCTCGGTCGACCGCTGGGGCGCCGACGGGCGCGTCCGGACGCTGCGGCTCGACGAGTACGAGGCGAGCGCCGGCGAGCTCGCCAACGTGGACGGCCTCCTGCTCCGGCCCGTCGCCGCGGGCGCCACCGCGCTGAGCGTCCGCGCCGGCGGGCTCGAGGCGGCCCTGCCGCTGGTCGTCGCCGAGGAGGTCGGCCACCCCGTCCTGTTCGTCGCGCGGGCGCCGGCGGGCACCGACGCCGTGACCCTCACCGGCAGCGACGCGTCGTTCGGCCCGTGGGATCCGGCGGCGATGCCCCTCGCGCCCACGCCCGGCGGCGCCTTCGCGGGGACGGCCTCGCTGCCGCCCGGCGCGCGCTTCGAATACAAGTACACGCGCGGCAGCTGGGAGACGGTCGAGAAGGCCGCCGACGGATCCGAGCCCGCCAACCGTGTGTTCGAGGTGCGCGAGGCGCGGGGCCGCGCCGAGGATGTCATCCCCCGGTGGCGGGATCGCTGAGGATCACTGGCAGACGCCGGCCTCGCAGAGGCCGCCGGCGCCGCAGTCGATGTCGCGGACGCACTCGGGGCTCTGCAGCGGGGCGCAGATGCCGAAGATGCAGCTGCCGCCCGCGGCGCAATCGCTGTTGCGCTCGCACTGGTCGAACGGCGCCCGGCAGGTGCCCTGCTGGCAGCGGAACACCGGCACGATCTGTCGACAGACCTGGTCGTTCCGGCAGGGGACGGGCGCGACGCAGTTGCCCCCCACGCACGCCGATCCGGCAGCGCACGCGTCCACATCGGCGCAGCGGTTGCCGATCGCCTGGCAGCGCTGGCCTTCGCAGATCTGTCCGCCGCCGCAGTCGGCGTCGTTCGCGCAGATGTTCTCGGCGACGCGGCAGCGGCCGCCGCGGCACTCGTTGCCCGGCTGGCACTGGTCGTTGCGCACGCACTGCGGCGGGACGCAGGCGCCGGCCTCGCAGAGGTCGTTGCCGCCGCAGTCGGCGTCGAGGCGGCACTCCGGGGCCACGCAGCGACGGCCGACACAGAGACCCCCGCCGGGACAGTCCGCGTTGCGCGCGCACTCCGCCGGGCCGCACCGGCCCGCCTCGCAGAGGCCGCGGCCGCAGTCGGCGTCCGCGCGGCACTGGGCCTCGCGACACTCGCCGCCGACGCAGATGCCATCGCCGCACTCGGCGTCGGCGCGGCAGCGCGGACCGTCGACGCACGCGGCGTTGCGGCAGATGCGCCCCTCGCCGCAGTCGGCGTCGATCGCGCACTCGCCGTCGACACAGCGGCCGTTGACGCAGGCGCGCCCGCCGCAGTCGTCGGGCCCGCGGCAGAAGCCGGCCGGCGTGACTTCGAAGAGCACGCGCGCGCGGCCCGACTGGCCGTTCCAGCCGTCGACGAACACGTAGTAGACGCCGGGCTGCAACAGATCGAACACGAGCCGCGAGTTCGTGCGATTGACGGGATCCGCTTCGAAGTCGTCGTTGCAGCCGATCTCGCTGCGCGCGTCGTCGCAGGCGGAGCGCACGAAGAGCACGGTGTCGAAGTCGGCCTCGGTCACGTCGATGGTGACGCGGGAGGCGACGGCGAGGTCGAGCACGAGCACCCTCTCGGGCGACGCGCTGTCGGCGACGCACGAGTTGCGGTAGCCGTCGACGGCGCCGCGCGTGTCCACCGGCACCTCGCCGCCGTTGCGGCCGACGGGCAGCACGTCGGGGTTGGCACGACAGACGGGCGCGTCCTGGCACAGGCCGTCGACGCACACGGCGCCGTCGGGGCACTCGCCGTCGTCCCGGCACCCGTCGATCACGCACTGGCCCATCTCGCAACGGAAGCCCGCGCCGCAGTCGGCGTCGCCGCGGCAATCGACCGGCTGGCCGATGCACTGGCGATTGATGCACTGCTGTCCGGGGCGGCAGTCGCGATCGACGCGGCAGGCGCCGGCGACGCGGCACTGGCCCTGCTGACACACGAGGCCCGGCAGGCACTCGGCCGATTCGCGGCAGCCGGCGCGGCAGACGCCTGCGTCGCAGAACTGTCCGCCCGGGCAGTCGGCGTTCACGCGGCAGGCGGGCACCGCGCAGCGGCCCTCGCGGCAGATCTGGCCCGCGGGGCAGGTCCGGTCGTCGCGGCACCCCTCGACGCACACGCCGTTCTGGCAGAGCTGGCCGCCGGGGCAGTCGCGGTCGCCGGCGCACACGGGCGGTCCGTCCACGCAGCGCCCGGCGTCGCACCGTCGGTTCGCGCCGCAGTCGCGGTCGACGCGGCACTGCGGCGGGAGGACGCACTGGCGGTCCTGACAGATCTGGCCCTGCGGACACTGAGCGTCGGCCTCGCAGCCGGGGTCGGCCACGCAGAAGCCGAACTCGCAGATCGCGCCGCGGCCGCAGTCCGTGTCGCGGGCGCACTCGGGCGGCGGGAGCGGGACGCACGCTCCGGCCACGCAGGACTGCCCGCGCGGGCAGTCCACGTCGCCGGCGCAGCCGCCGGGCACCTGGCACACGTTGTTCACGCAGATCTGGCCGGGGAGGGGGCAGTCGCCGTCGTCGCCGCAGAAGAACGGCGGGATGCAGCGGCCGCCGGCGCAGGTGAAGTCGTCGGCGCAATCGGCGTCGGCGCGGCAGACGGTCGGCAGGCAGCGGCCCTGGTCGCACCGCTCGGCGGCGCCGCAGTCGGCGTCGCGGAAGCAGTCGGGGCGCGGCAGGCAGATCTGGCCGCCGGGCTGGCAGAACTGGTCGCCTCGGCAGTCCGCGTCGCGCCGGCAGAAGTCGATCGGGCGGCACTCCGTGCCGATGCAGCGCTCGCCGCGATTGCAGTCGCCGTCGCCCTGGCATCCGCCCGCGGGCACGCACCGGCGCGTGAAGCCATCGCAGACGAGGCCGAGCGGCGCGCAGTCGACGTCGCGCTCGCAGCGGCCCGTCTCGACGCAAGCGAAGTCGACGCACGAGGAGAGCGGCGGGCAGTCGCTGTTCACGCGGCACTCGCCGAGCGGCCGGCAGGCGCCGTCGACGCACCCCTGGCCGTCGGGGCAGGGGCGCGCGGCGTCGCAGACGGCGATCGGCTGGCAGAGGCCGCCCGCGCACCGCTGGCCCATCGGGCAGTCGGCGTCGATCCGGCACTCGCCGGTGAACACACAGCGCCCGCGGACGCAATCGAAGCCGTCGCCGCAGTCGACGGCGGCGCGGCACTGTGGCGCGGGCAGGCACTGGAACTGCTGGCACGCGAGCCCGGGCGGGCAGTCCGCGTCGGCGCGGCACTCGCCGGCGAACACACAGCGGCCCCCGCGGCAGGCCTCGCCGGCGCCGCAGTCCACGTCGGCGCGGCACTGGACGTCGGGCCGGCACTCGCCGTCGCGGCAGACCGCGCCCGCGCCGCACTGCTCGTCGGACTCGCAGCGGCCGTCGGGCACGCAGGCGCCGTCGCGGCAGATGCGGCCGGCCTCACAGGGGCGGCCGGGACCGCACGCCTCGGCCGGCATGCAGCGGAAGTCCTCGCAGACGAAGCCACCGGGGCAGTCGAGATCTCGCTGGCACTCGCCCGTGAACACACACACCCCGCCGCGGCAGGCCTCGCCGGGCCCACAGTCGCCGTCGCCGCGGCACTCGGGCGCCGGCAGGCAGCGGCCGCCCTCGCACACCTCGCCCGGATCGCACTGCGCGTCGATGGCGCAGCCCTGCGCTTCGCAGACGCCGCGGACGCACGCGAAGCCGGGGCCGCAGTCGAAGTCGCGGCGGCACTGCGGCGGCAGGCCCGGAACGCACCGCCCGAGCTCGCAGCGCTCGCCGGGCGCGCACTCGGCGTCACGCTGACACTGCGGGGGCGGCACCGGCAGACAGAGCCCGAACGCGCACTCGAGGCCGCGCGGGCAGTCGGCGTCGATGCGGCACTCGTCGCCGGCGCGGCACTCGCCGTCGAGGCACGTGAGCGGCTGCGGGCAGTCGGCGTCTCGGCGGCACTGGAACTCGGGGATGCAGCGTCCGCCGATGCACGTCACGCCGGGGCCGCAGTCGCCGTCGACGCGGCAGGCGGCGGCGACGCAGCGCCCGAACTCGCACTGCTCGTCGTCGGCGCAGTCGCGGTCCTCGAAGCAGCCGACCGGCGTGCAGGCGCCGCCGAGGCAGCGGTTGCCGGGCGCGCAGTCGGCGTCCGCCTGGCAGCGCGGCGGCTGGAAGCAGCGGTCGCCGCGGCACTCGCTGCCGGCGGGGCAGTCGGCGTCGTCGATGCAGAAAAGCGGCTCGCAGGCGCCCTCGACGCAGGTCTGCTGCGGCGGGCAGTCGACGTCCCGTCGGCAGGACGCCGGCGCGCAGACACCCTCGACGCAGGCGGTGTCCGGCGGGCACTCGGCGTCGCCTCGGCAGCCGGCGATCAGGCAGCGCTCGTCGACGCAGCGACGGCCGCGCGGGCAGTCGACGTCGCGGCGGCACTCGCCGAGGGAGACGCAGCGCTCGCCGACGCAGGCCGTCCCGAGCGGACACTCCACGTCGTCGCGGCACTCCGGCCGCGCAGTGCAGAAGCCGCCGTCGCAGGACTGGCCGGGGCCGCAGTCGAGGTCGCCGCGGCACTCGGGCGCGGGCGCGCAGAAGCCGCCGTCGCAAACGAAGCGCGGCGGGCAGTCGGCGTCGTCGCGGCACACGCCCGTCTGGACGCATTCGCCGCCGACGCACTGGCTGCCGGCGGGACACTCGCCGCCGACCATGCACGGGATGCGTTCGACACAGCGATTGAACTGGCACACCAGCCCGGGCGGGCAGTCGACGTCGCGGCGGCACTGGGGCTCGAAGCGGCAGACGCCCTCGCGGCAGGCGAAGTCCGGCGGGCAATCCCCGTCGAAGCGACACTGCGGGCCGGGAACGCACTGGCCCTGGTCGCAGACGCGGCCGCGCGGGCACTCGTCGTCGAATCGGCAGCCGATCTCGACGCACTCGCCGCCGACGCAGATCGTGCCCGCGCGGCAGTCGAGGTCGTCGCGGCACCCGACACCGCGGACGCAGACGCCGTCCTGACACACGAGCTCGACCGGGCAGTCGAGGTCCGTCTGGCACATCGGAGCGGGGCGGCACTGCGCCTGCTCGCAGACGAAGCCGATCCCGCAGTCGACGTCGGCGAGGCATGGCACGCACTCGCCGCGCGGGCTGCACAACAGCGGCGGCGAGCACTCGTCGTGGAACCGGCACTCGCGCGCCACGCACACGCGCGCCTGTCGATCGCAGGCTTCGCCCGGGCCGCAGTCCTCGTCGCCGCGGCAGCCGGGCCGGCAGGCGCCGTCGGCGCAGACGCCGCCGGCGGGGCAGTCGGCGTCTCGGCGGCACGCGGATGTGCACGCGCCGTCGCGGCAGACGTCGCCGGCGGGGCAGTCGCGGTCGCCGCGACAGGCGGGGACGCACGCGCCCTCGCGGCAGACGTCCTCGCGCGGGCAGTCGTCGTCGATCCCGCAGCGCTGCGTGCAGTGGCCGTCGCGGCAGGCGAGCCCCGCGGGGCAGTCGCGGTCGGCGGCGCACACGCCGGTGCAGGCGCCGCCGACGCACGTGTCGCCGGGGGGGCAGTCGCGGTCGACGTTGCAGGCGACGCCGCACACGCGATCGAGGCAGACGAGGCCACGCGGGCAGTCGCGGTCGGCCTCGCACGCGGGGACGCAGGCGCCGGCGCGGCACAGGCGGTCGTCGCCGCAGTCGGCGTCGCGGACGCAGGGCGCGGCGCACTCGCCGTCGCGACAGCTCTGCCCGTCGGGGCAGTCGGCGTCCCGGGCGCAGGGCAGGGTGCAGGTGTCGCCGACGCAGCGGCCGCCCTCGCAGTCGGCGTCCCGGTCGCACGTCGGCAGACAGACGCCGCCCTCGCACACGCTGTCCTCGGGGCACGTCGCGTCGCCGCAGCGGACGAGGCACGCGCCGCCGACGCACTGCTCGCCCACGGCGCAGTCCGCGTCGGCCCGGCACGCGGGCCCGCAGACGCCGTCGCGGCACTGCTCGCCGCCGAGGCAGTCACCGTCGCCATTGCAGGGCGAGACGCACGCCCCGTCGCGGCAGATGCCATCGCCGCAGTCGGCGTCGGCCGCGCAGCCGGGACCGCACGCGCCGTCGAGGCAGCGTTCCCCGGGCGGGCAGGCGGCGTCGCCGTCGCAGGCGGGCAGGCACACGTTGCCGCGGCAGACGCCCTCGCCCTCGCAGTGGGCGTCCTCGCTGCAGACGCGCAGGCAGGCATCGTCGTGGCACACGCGGTCGGGCGGACAGCCGCCGCCGCACGCGGCCGGCAGACAGGCGCCCTCGAAGCAGCGCTCGCCGGCGGCGCAGTCGCCGTCGCCGCGGCAATCGCCGCCGAGATCGTCGACGTCGATGCACACCTCGGCGATACAGACGCGGCCGGTGGGACAGAGCCCCTCGACGCAGTCTGGCCCGGTGCGGCAGACGCCGTCGGCGCAGGCGTTGCCCTCGCCGCAGTCGGCGTGGCTCTGACAGTCGAGGCTCGAGCGGCCGCACCCCCCGAGAAGGGCGGTGAGGCACGCGATCCAGAGGAGTCGGGACGCTCGCTGCATCACTGGCGCTCCACGATCACCAACTCGACGCGCCGGTTCTTCTCGCGCCCGCGCTCCGTGAGGTTGGGCGCGACCGGCTGGTCGGGCCCGCGGCCGCGGGTGGCGAGACGTCCCGGCGCGACACCCCGGGTGACGAGGTGCGATTGTACGGATCGCGCCTGTTCCTCGCTTTCCCGAACGAGCGCCGCGCGGTCCTCGCCGGCCGCAGTGTGGGCCTCGATGCGCACCTTGGTGATCTCGGGGTGGGCCTTGAGGAACGCCGCGACGCCGTCGAGGGCGGCCTTCGACGCCGCCGTCAGCGCCGCGCCGTCGAACCGGATCGGCGCCTTCGTGCGGATGCGGTCGCCGCGGACCGAAGCGCCGCCGTCGCCCGCGGTGGACGCGGCCACGGGCGCGGACGCGAGCGTGGCCTTGTCGGCGGGCCGGCCGCCGCGCTTCAGGGCGACGCGCACCGTCGTCGTCTCGCCGGCCTTGATCTCGACGTCCTGCGTCTCGGCGGCGAGGCCCTCGGCGCTGGCGCTGACCGGATAGCGACCGACGGGCAGGTCGACCTCGAAGGGGCGGTCCTTCGCGGCCTCGCCGGACTGGGCGGCCTTGCCGCCGACGTTGACGCGGCCGGCGCGGGCGCGGCCGCGCTCGTCGACGAGGCGGACGGCGAGGCGCCCGGTCGCGCGCACGCCCGGCTCGAGCCGGACCTCGACGGCGGCGTCCTTGCCGGCCTCGATCACGGTGTCGATCGTGCGCGGCTCGTACCCCTCGGCGACGAGGCGCAGGCCGATCTTGCCGGGCGGCAGGCGGTAGCTCGTGAAGCGGCCGGCGTCGTCGGCGAGCTGCGCGTTGCGGCCGCCGGTGACGTACTCGACGTGGACGCCGCGGACCGGCTCACCCGTGCGCGCGTCGAGCACGCGCCCCTTCACGGCGCCGTCGGCGGCCACCGGAGCGGGCGGCGTCGGCGGCGCGGCACGGACGATCTCGCGCTCGATCACCTCGGGTCGCGGGTCGAGCGTGTAGCTGAAGCCGAGCAGAGCCAGCCACGGCGGCGTCGCGGGCACGCCCGGGTAGGCTTCGCTGCTCAGGCCGATGCGCACCCCGGCGTCGATGGCGAGCGCCGGCAGCGGAAAGACACGCAGGCCCGGCGTCACCGCATGCGGGAAGGCGGCGAACGAGTACTCCCGCGCGTCGATCGCGCCGCGGACCACCGACACCTCGAGCGGGACGTCCAGGCGGTACTCGACGTAGGGCGCGAGGGCCGGGGCCACCGGCGCCTCGATGCCGAGGCCGAAGGTGATGCGGTCGTACTCCGCCACCTGCAGGCCCCACTCCTGGACGAGGTCGAGGCTCCCGTCGCGCGACGCGCCGACATCGGACGAATTCTCGAGGAAATATCCGAGGTTGACGTGCACGCGGACCGGCGCGCGCTCGGCGCGGGCCATGTCGAACGTCGCCAGGCCCTGGAAGTGGACGCTGGCGCTCGCGTCGCCGTAGGCCGACCCGCCGAGGCCGCTCGTCACGCGGACCGTCGCCGCCGCGCCGAGGCCCACGATCTCGGTGACGAAGTGGCCTCCCTTGACGGCGACGTCGAGGTCGCCCTGCGTCTGCAGAAGCTCGGGAAAGCTCGCGGCGTTGCTGTTGCTGGTGTTGCGGACGCCGAGCGCCAGCTCGAGGAAGGGCAGCGGCGTGGCCGCGATGGCGACCTGCGCCCCCGAGAACGCGTTCTCGCCGCCCGCCTCGGGGAAGTCGTCGGCGGTGGAGTGGAAGCCCGACAGGCGGAGCCGGTAGGTGCCCGCCGGGCCCGGATCCGCCGAGACCACCTCGTCGAGGCCGAGCAGGCCGAGCCGCGAGGGGGCGCGCCGGTCGGGCGGCACGCGATCGCTCTCGCGGGCCTTCTCGGTGACGGCCGGCGCCTCCACGGGGGCCGCCGCGGCGATCGGCGCGCTCGCGGCCTCGGTCGGCGGCGTGGTCGCGGGCGGCTTCGGGACAGCCGTCGGCGCGCTCGCGGCCTCGGTCGGCGGCGTGGTCGCGGGCGGCTTCGGGACGGCTGCCGGCGCGCCCGCCAGTGCCGGCGGCCGCGCGTCGGGCGCCTCGCCGGCCACCGGTTGCGCGCTCGCCGGCGTCCCGGCGAGCAGGAGGACACAGGTCCAACGTCGGTTCACGCGCATCGCCCGCCCATCCGGATTGCCGCGGCAGTCTAGCCGAGCGGGCGCGGGCGAAGCGAGCTTCGGACCGGCCGCCGGCGCCGGTGGGACCCCGGCCGCGCCTCCGATCGTTCAGCCGGCCTTGTCCTCGAGTTTCGCCATCTTCGGCTGCCTGCGGCCGGCCCCGACCGGCCGCCGCTGCGTCGCGCGGCGCATTTCGGTCTCGACGCGCATCAAGCACGCCTTCGACCGGAACTCGCCTTGCTCCTTGCTGCGACTCGGTCGTTGCTCGGCCTCACGCCGAAATGGCGAAGCTCGAGCTCATCGTGCGTCGGCGTGCGACTCGCGGGCGCGCTTCGTCTGACGGCCGCGCCATCGCGCCCAGGCGCCGCCGTCGCGGCCGGTGCCGGGCTCGAGGCCGTCGGGCAGGCCCTCGCCGGTCGCGGCGAGGCACGCGTCCCAGGCCGGGACCCTGGCCAGGCCGTCGTAGCCCTGGCCGGGGGCGTCGTTGGCCGTCTCGAGGATGTTCTCGTCCTGGTCGATGCAGAACGCGGCGAGGCCGCTGACGCCGCGCCGCGACGGCCACGCGTAGGCCACCCAGCGGCGCGCGGCGGGGGCGGGGGTGCCCGCGCCGTCCGTCGCCGGCGCGCCGCCCGCCGCCTCGACGAAGACGGCGTAGTGGTAGCCGCTGAGCGCCGCCACCTCGCCATGGGGGCCGCGCTGCAGGGCGGCGAACGGCTCGCGCACCAGCGGCGCCTCGAGCGGCGGGCGCCCGTCGACGCCGCGCGTGCCGGCCAGCTCGGCGAAGACGCCGGCGCGGCCGCGGTGCCGGATCAACAGGTCCTGCGCCCAGATGAGGTTGCGCAGCGTCCAGATGGCGGCCTTCTCGGTGGCTTTCTGCCCCGAGCCGACCACGTTGGGGCCGGCGACCCGCACGGTGAACGCGGCGACGACGACGAGGAGCACGGTGATGCCCGCGACCCAGGCCACGGCGCGCCAACGCGGAGAGGGGGAGGACATGGCGCGCGCATCCTGCGGGAACCGCCGGGGAAACGGAAGGGCATGGCTGCCGAAAGCACGTTCCGGCGCGCCTCGGCCGCGACCGGCCGGGGGCTGCGGCCGTCCGTTCGGGCGGCCGGGGGCCCGCTTGCCCTGCGGGGCCCGCTGCCTTATGGTGCCGCGGATCATGGCGCACCCCTCTTTAGAGATCGGACCGCAGCCCTCGGTCGAGGACGTCCAGTTCCTCGAGCGGCTGGGCGACGGGCTGGGGGCGGGCCGCTTCAAGGCGCGCTTCGGCGATGCCGAGGCGCTCGTGTCGCTGTTGCTCGAGCAGCCGGGACGCACCGATCGCGGGCGCTTCCTCGAGTGGGCGCGGCGGCTGCGCGCCGTCAGCCACCCGGTGGTGCCCGAGGTGGTGCGCGTCGAGACCGAGCTGCTCCCGGCGTACGTGGCCCAGGCCTACGTCGAGGGGCAGAATCTCGAGGCGCGCCTGGCGCTGCGCGGCGAGGCGCTGCCGCCGGTCGACGCCGCCACGATCGCGCTGCACGTCGCGGCGGGGCTGCGCGCCGTCCACAGGGCGGGCGTGGCCCACGGCAGCCTCTCGGCGCGTTCGGTCCTGCTCGTCGAGCGGCCGGGCGGGGCGGAGGCGGTGCGGCTCGTGGGCTGGGCGCCGCTCTCGGTGGAGGGCGACGCGGCGGCGGGCATCCGCGCCGACGTCCGCGGCGTCGGCGAGCTGCTCTACCTCGGACTGAGCGGCCTCGCGCCGCCCTCGACGAAGCCGGCGGCGGAGCTCGAGGGCCTCGAGGGCCGCGGCGGCGCCTTCGACGACGTGCTGATGGACTTCGTCGAGTCGGAGCGCGACCTCGGCGGGCTCGGCGAGCTTGCGGTGCGCGTGATGAACGACGCCGCCGCGTTCCCGACGACCGACGCGGTGATCGACGCGCTCGTCCCGCACCTCCGCGTGCTGCTCGACACGCGTTACGCGGAGCTGGCGGCGGGGCACGCGATCGACCGCGACCTGCTGGTCGAGACGGCGCGTCATCGCGAGCGCCTGCAGGAGCTCGAGAGCAAGCTGCGCTGGGTCCGCAACTGGCTGCGCGAGAACGGCGAGCGCATCGACCGGGCCGAGGCGGCGGCCACGGTCCGCGACGCGGAGGCGCAGCGGCTCCGCCACCTCGAGCTCGAGCTCGGGATGTTGCTCGATCGCGCCCTGCCGCCGTCGCTGCGCGAGCCGCGCGTGGAGCCGCCGCCGCTCCCCGACTCGGCGCCGCCACTGCCGGTCGCGCCGCCCCGGCGGGCAGAGGCCCCGGCGGAGGCGCCTGCGGCCGAGGCGCCCCGGGCGACGCCCGCCGAAGCGGCCGAGCGCCCCGAGCCGGCGCCCATGCACGGCATCGAGGACGAGCGGCCGCGCCGCGCGCGCTCCGGCGCCGAAGCGCGGCTCCGCCCGGCGAGCCGGGGCGCCCGCGTCGTCGGTGTCACCGTCGCCGTGGCCGCGATCGCCGGCGTCGCCGCGGCGGCCTGGTGGCTGACGCACGGCGAGGCGCCGACGTCGACGGCGACCGGCGCGCGCGCGACGCCGCCGGCCGACGCGCCGACGCCCGTGGCGACGCCAGCGCCGCCGACGAGGGCCGTCGCTCCCACGAGCGCCGTCGCTCCGGCGAGCGCCCCCGCCGTGCCCGCGAGCGCAGCCGTCGCTCCGGCCAGCGTCCCCGCCGCGCCGCCCGTCGTCGCCGCGCCGCCCGGCATGGTCCTGGTGACCGCCGGGCCGGCGACGCCGGGGCTGGCGCCGGCGCAGCGCGCGCTCGCCGCGGCCCAGTGCAAGGCCGATCTCGCGAAGCGGGGCGACGCCGAGAGGCGCTGCACCGACGACGCCTTCGAGCCCGCCGGGCCGCCGGTGGCGGTGCCGGCCTTCTTCATCGACGTGTACGAGGTCTCGCAGGGCCGCTACGGCGAGTGCGAGCGCGCGCGCGCCTGCCCGCCGGCCACGCTGCGGTGGGAGATCCCCGAACAGCCGGCGGTGGGCGTCGATCTCGCCGCGGCGACGGCGTTCTGCCGTTGGGCGGGCGGCCGCCTGCCGACGGGCGACGAGTGGCTGCGCGCCGCCCGCGGCGACGACGCCCGCCTCTACCCGTGGGGCGACGAGCCGCCGGTCGTCGACGACAAGCACAAGGCCAACTTCGGCGCCGCGGGCCGCAACACGGCCACCATGGGCAACCGCGAGGACGGCCACACCTACGCCGCGCCGGTCGACGTGTTCGCCACGCGCGGCCAGAGCCCCTTCGGCGTCGTCAACCTCGCCGGGAACGTGCGCGAGTGGACGACGGCCGCCGGCGGTCCGGCGGTGATGGGCGGCGGCTGGCGCTCGCCCTCCTACGAGCTGCGCGTGAGCCGGCGCGAGCCCGTGGCGCCCGACGAGGTGGCGAACGACCTCGGCTTCCGCTGCGTGAAGGACGTTGGCGCCGATGAGCGAACGCCCCCCAGAGCACCCGATGGGCCCTGAAGAGCCGGCGGGCTTCCACGAAGGCGGCAACGGCCGCGCCGCGATGCTCGAGCGCCTTCGCGAGGCCTGGGCCCGGGCGCGGACGGGGCAGGGCGGCCTCGTGCACCTCATCTCGCCGCCGGGCGGCGGCCGCAGCGCGCTGATCGCCGGCTTCCTCGACAGCGTGACGACGCCGGGCGACCAGGCGGCGGTCGTGAGCTGCCGGTGCACCGATGACACCTTCGTGACGACCGAGCGCGGGACGCTCGAAGAGCTCGTGGTGCGTGTGGCCGAGGGCGTGCGCGCCATCGAGGTGAGCGGCGACGAGCCACCGACGGGCGAGGGGCCGCGCCGCGCCCCGCAGGCCGCCGACACGGCCAAGGCGCCTGCGGTCGACGGCACGGGCGGGCGGGTGCCGTGGCTGCTGCCGGCGAGCGACTTCCTGAGCGCGGCCACCGGCATCGCAGCGCTGCCCAGCAGCGGACCCCACGAGCGCGGCGCGCCGCCGCGCCACCGGATCTTCGCCGACCTGCTGCTGGACGTGAGCCGCGAGCACCCGGTGCTGCTCGTCGTCGACGACGCGCACCGCGCCGACCCGCCCTCGCGCCGCGTGCTCGAGCTGGTCGCGCGCGCGCTGCGTGCCGGCGGGCCGTTCCGGCTGCTGCTGGTGCTCGCCAGCCCCGACCCGCTCGCCGACCGCGACGGCCCGATGGCCGACTGGCGGCCGGTGCCCGAGGCCGTCTGGCAGCTGCCGGCGCCCGACGACGACGTCCTGCGCGCGCGGGTGCGGGCGCGGGTGGCGCGGTTCGGCGAGCCGGCGCCGCGCTTCGTCGACCGCGTGCTGCAGCTGGCGCACGGCAATCCGCGTCTCGTCGATGCCCTGATCGGCGTGGCCGAGCGCGCGGGCGCGTTCCGGCAGGCCAACCGCCGCGCCATCGACGATCCGCGGCTCGAGGAGCGCCCGGAGACCGCGGGCCTGCGCGCGCTCGCCGCGGGCCTCGTGCCCGACATGCCGGCCCACGTGCGCGCCGATCTGCAGGCGGCGGCGGTGCTCGGCCGACGTTTCGAGGCCGGCCTGCTGGCCCGCCTCTGGGAGGTCCCGCTCGAGGCGGCGCGCGCCCGCATCCAGGCCCTGGTGGCCACCGGCCTGGTCGAGCCGGAAGGATCGACCGCCGAGGGCCTGTACGCGTTCTTGTCGGCCGACCTGCCGTTCCACTTCGCCGACGAGCTCTCGGAGCAGGCGCGCGAGTCGCTGCACGCGCGCGTCGCGACGCTGCTGCGCGCCAGCGGCCGCCGCGGGACGGGGCTCGAGGAGCCGCGCCGGCCCTTCCTCGACGTGACGGAGACGTGGTCCGAGACCAAGCGCCGCGACCGCCGCATCCGCGAGGAGCAGGAGTCGCTCTGGGCGGCGTCGAAGCACTTCGCGCGCGCCCGCCGGCACACGGCGGCTGCCGAGGCGGCGGTCACGCTCGTCGAGCGGCTGTTCGAGACGAGCGGCGGATACTCCTACCTCGCGGGCCGCTACGGCCGCCGCGAGGACCGCGAGCGCCGGCACCGCATCTACGTGGCGCTGACCGAGGCGGCGAGCCAGCTGCGCCTGGCCAAGGCGGCCCACGCCGACGACGGCCTCGACCCGGAGCGTCTGGCGATCGACATCCGCCTGCAGACGGTGCGCGCGCGCTTCAAAGAGGTCATGGGCGACTTCTCCGAGGCGCGGGCGATGGCCGACGCCGCGGTGCAGATGGCCGGCCACGTCGACGACGCGGGCCTGCGGCTCGAAGCCATGCGATCGCGGGTCGAGGTGTGTTACGCCGCCGGCGATCACAACGCCGGGCGACAGAGCACGGTCGAGCTGCTCGCCGAGCTTGCGCGCGCGCCGCGGGACGAGGCGGTGCGCGTCTACGGCTGGCTCGCCGAGGCGATGGGACGCTGGGAGTGGGCCGGCCTGCACGACCGCCTCTACCCGTACGTCATCGGACAGCTGCGCACGCTGCGCGACGACCGCGCCGCCATCAAGGCGATGATGGAGCGGCTGTCGGCCTCCAACGACAGCGACGCGAGCAACTCCACGCCGCCTGCGCTGGTCGAGGAGGTCATCCACGAGGCGCGGGCGACGGGGCAGCTGCCCTACGCGGCCGAGCAGATGGCCACCTACGCCGCCGACATCATCCAGGGCATGGTCGACGCCCACTACGACAGCCTGAGCGGCGAGTTCTACCCGCCCGATCTGTACGGCGAGGGGCCGACCGCCCACGCCACGCCGCTGCCGGAGCGGCTGCAGTGGCCGGTCGATCTGCTCGACCGCGCCGAGGGCCTGGCGCGCGAGTCCGAGAACCGCATCGCGCGGCTGCGGGTGCTCACGACGACGCTGGGCATCGTGTACGACGTCCGCGAGCGCATGGGCGAGCTGCTCGAGCGCTGGCACCCGCTCGCCGAAGAGGAGCCGCCGGTGCGGCTGCGCGAGCTCGAGGAGCTGCTCGAGTCCGGCTTCTTCGGCGTCGAGCACGTCGAACGCCTCACCGAGCGCACCTGCTCGCTGGCGCAGTCCCTGGGCCTCGACCAGGTGGTGGCCGACACGCTCTACGAGGCGCTCGACCGCGAGCTGCCCGGCGCGCTGCGCCGGCGCAAGACGCTGTTCGACACGGCGGCGCAGGCCTACGAGCGCGTCGGCGACGCCTACGGACTGATCACGCTGCTGCTCGTGGACCACCGTCTGCACCTGCGGGCCGGCCACGACGGCAAGCCGGTGCTCGGGCAGGCGGTGAAGCTCTTCGAGGAGCGCGGCGACGAGCTCAACGTCGAGCAGCGGGCCTACGTGCGCATGCGCTTCGGCGAGCTGCTGCTCGTCGACGGCAAGGGCAGCGCCGAGGAGGCCGTCGACCACCTCGAGCACGCCATCCGGCTCTACGACCAGCTCGGCGACATGGAGCGCGTGCAGAGCGTGGGCGAGACGCTGCGCGACGTGTACCGTCAGCAGGGCGACCTCGGCCGCTACCGCATGCTGCGCGAGCGCTTCCGCGCGCTCGAGGCGTCGTCGGTGCCCGGCGTCGATCCGCTCGGCCTCGAGCTGCGCATCGAGCACCTGCTGACGCTGGCGCGCCACGAGGCCGACGAGGAGCGCGCCATCGAGATGGTGGAGCGCTGCGTCCAGCTCTTCGGGCGCATGCCCGACAGCACCACGCGCATCGACGAGTGCTTCGTCGAGATCAGCAAGATCTGCCGGCGGCGCGCCGACGAGGCGCAGACCGAGCCGGCGTTCCGCGACTGGCTGCGCCGTTCGCTCGAGGCGGTGCGGGCGGCGGCGCGCATCAACCGCAGCCTCGGCAACTTCCATCGGGTGTTCGAGGAGTACCACGAGATGTTCGACGACCTGCTCGGGCTGGGCGAGTACGACGAGTACTTGCGCGCCCGCGCCGAGAGTCGCGAGCTCTCGTTCGCCGTCGGCAACGTCGGCGAGCTGATGTACCTCTTCGAGGAACACCTGCAGTACGACCCGGACGCCGGCTTCGACTATCCCCGGCTGCCCGCCGTGCGCGGCTTCTACGAGGCGCTGCAGCGCTACCTGCTGGGGCTCGGCGCCGACGCCCAGGCGCAGCTCGTGCAGTCGCAGTTCGTCGACTTCCTCGAGGCGATCGGCGAGCCCGAGCTCGCCAGCGACTACCGCGAGCGCGAGCCCCACGGCGACGAGTAGCGCGCGCCGACCGGTCCTGCACCGCGGCGCGTCCGTCGTCGTCGCGGCGGCCCGGTGATGCCCCTCGCGGCGCCCATCCTCCTGCCCCCGCCCCCTCGAAGCCGTCCGACGTCACCGCACCCTGCCGGTTCGCGGCCAGGTTGACCGCCCGCGTCCGACCTCTCCCCGCCGTCCGAGGTAGGTAAAAGTTTGGTGTTGACATGTTTCGTGCACAAGCTGATCTTGTGCTGGTGGAATTTTTCACCGGGGAGGTACCCGTGTCGGTGTTCCGCCGCTCGTCCGTCGCTGTCGTCGCCGCGCTGTTGCTCGCGCTCGGAGCCTGCAACAGCGAGACCGGCGGCGCCGATCCGTCCGGGAATCCGGGCGGTCTCGGGGGAGCAGGCGGCGGCGGAGCCGGCGGCGCGGGCGGCGAGGGAGGCGGCGGCGGCGAGGGAGGCGGCGGCGAGGGAGGCGAGGGGGGCGGCGCCGGCGCTCAGGGCGGTGGCCCGACCCTGGCTGATGCCGGCTCGGGTGGCGTCGGGGGCGGCGGTGGCGCCGGGGGCGGTGCCGACGCCGGCGTCGGCGGCGCGTTGCCCGACGCCGCGCCCCCCGTCGATGGCGACGGCGATGGCATCCTCGACGCGATCGACAACTGCCCGGCGCACGACAACGCCGACCAGGCCGACGCGGACGCGGACGGCCAGGGCGACGCCTGCGACGAGACCGCGCCGGCGGACGCCGACCGCGACGGCGTCCCCGACGACCTCGACAACTGCCGTGAGGCGGCCAACCCCGACCAGGCCGACGCCGATCGGGACGGCCGGGGCGACGTCTGCGACGATCCGGCGCCGCCGGCCGACGTCGACGGCGATGGGGTGCCCGACGACCGCGACAACTGCCCGCAGGCCCCCAACGGCGACCAGGCCGACGCGGACGGGGACGGGCTGGGGGACGCCTGTGACGGCGATCCGCTCGGGCAGGATCCCGACGGCGACGGCATCCGCGAGGGAGACACCTGCCCGGAGGCGCCCAACCCCAACCAGCTCGACAGCGACCGCGACGGCCTCGGGGACGTCTGCGACAACTGCCCGGAGACCGCCAACCCCGACCAGGCCGACGCGGACGGGGACGGCAGGGGCGACGCCTGCGCCGGCATGCCGGTGCTCGACCGCGACGGCGACGGCGTCGCCGACGCCGCCGACAACTGCGTCGACGTGGGGAACGCCGGCCAGGACGACGCCGACCACGACGGCCGGGGAGACGCCTGCCAGGCCGGCCCCGACGACACCGACGGCGACGGGCTGCCCAACGACGTCGATCCCTGCCCCGCGCTGCCCCTCTTCGATCTCTCCGACGCCGACGGCGACGGGCGGGGCGACGCGTGCGACAACTGCCCGAACGCCCCCAACGCCGACCAGGCCGACGCCGACGAGAACGGCGTGGGCGACTCGTGCGAGGTCGTGCTGGTCGACACCGACCTCGACGGGCTCCTCGACGACGTCGACAACTGCGTCGAGGTGAGCAACCCCGACCAGCTCGACCTCGACGGCGACGGCCGCGGCGACGCCTGCCAGCTCTTCTACGCCGACGCCGACGGCGACGCGATCCCCGACTTCGCCGACGACTGTCGCTGGCCGACGCCGATCGACCCGGAGAGGACGGGTGGACCGAGCTGCGACGAGCTCGAGGCCGCCGACCTCGACGATGACGGGGCGTCGAACGGCGAGGACCTCTGCCCGTTCGTCTTCAATGACTTCCAGTCGCCGGACGATCCCTGCCTGCTCGACCTCGACGGCGACGGCGTGCCGAACGACGACGACAACTGTCCGTCCGCGCCGAACGCGGGGCAGGACGAGGCCGAGCCGGGGCGGGGCGCCGCATGCGCGGTGGCGGTCGAGATCTGAGGGGGGGCCGATGCGACGCGATCTCATTGGACGGGCCTTCGGCCTGGTCTGTCTGCTGGCGATGGGATGGCCGGCGGATGCGGTGGCGCTCCCGAACGAGTTCGCGCAGGAGGGGCTGATCGTCGACGAGGACGGCGACCCGCTCGAGGGGGCGCACACCCTCCGGGTGCGCCTCTGGGACCGCGCCGCCGGCGGCATGGTGATTCACGACGAGACGTTCCGCGACGTCGACCTCGTCGAGGGCTACTACGCCGTCGGTGTCGGCAGCTCCCGCCCGCTCGCGGCGGCGGCCTTCCGGGGCGATGTCTTCCTCGGCATCTCGATCGACGGTCGGCCCGAGCTCGTGCCGCGCACGATGCTGCGCAAGGTGCCCGCCGCCATGCTGGCGGACAACGTCGTCGGCGACATCACGCCCCACTCCGTGAGCGTCGGCGGCGGGGTGGTCATCGACGCGAACGGTCGCTGGGTGGGCCCGGTGGCCGGGTTGCAGGGCCCGGCCGGCCCGGCCGGACCGGCGGGTCCTGCCGGGCCGCGGGGGGCGGCGGGCCCCCAGGGTCCCGCGGGGGCGGCGGGACCGCCGCTCGATCCGGGCGAGGCGGTGCCGCTGGTCGTCCAGCGCCTGCAGGCCGATCCCACGCTGCTGACCTACGTGCGCAAGGACGCCGCCGACACCAAGGTGGGCCACCTCACGATGAACGGCGGCAACGTGATCATGCAGGGCGGGCGCGTCCAGATGACGGGCCCCGACGCGCGCAACGCGCTCGAGATGAACAACAGCAACATCGTCGGCGTGAACCAGCTCCGCTTCAATGATCCGGGGCCGAACGAGGGCATCACGTTCGACGGGACGGGCGCATCGATCGTCGTCTCCCCGCCCGACGGCGCCAACCGCGACGGCTACCTGCGCTTGCGCAACGACGACCCCATCAGCCTCGAGAGCCGCACGATCGTCACCGGCGACCTCGATGTCAGCGGGCGCGTGTCCGCCGATGGCAACGTCGTCTCCTCCCAGGAGGTGCAGGCGACCACGGTCCGGTCCACGTCGTTCTTCAGCACGAACGCCGTGGTCACCAACGCCAACCTGTCGACCGTGAACGGCAACGTGGTCTTCACGGGCAACCTGACGCTGCGGGGGGACGTGAACCTCAGCAACGCCACCGACTTCATCGGCGCCATGCGCACCGGTGACCTGCAGTCGGGCGGGAGCATCTCCGCCGCCGCGTCGATCGCCGCCGCGCAGAACCTCACCGCGGGGGGATCGGTCACCGCCGGCGGGAACGTGCAGGCCGGCGCCCAGGGCTCGGTGCGCGCGGGGCTCGGCGGCATCTTCGTCGGCAACGTGCAAGTGTTCGACGGCAACGGCAACCTGCTGCGCCGCCCGCAGTACGCCTGCCCGAACGGCTCGATGATGTTCGGCACCGACGCCAACGGCAACGCCCGCTGCGTCAACGTCACGTGCCCGGCGGGACAGAGCTTCCGGGGCTTCGACGCAAACCTGAACCCGGTCTGCGAGGTCGACGACATCGGTCTCGGCGCCCTGCCGGCGCAGCGCTGTCCCAACGGGCAGGCACTCGTGTCGATCGCCGCCAACGGCGTGACGACCTGCGGGGTCGTCGGCGGCGGCGGCGGGCAGCTACAGGCCTGCGCCGTGGGCCGCAAGATGGTGGGTCTCGCGGCCGACGGCAGCATCATCTGCGACTGCGCGGCCGACGCGAACTGCCCGGCCGACAAGTGGTGCGACGGCGGGCGGGGCTACTGCGTCCCCGGCTGCCGCACCGACAACAACTGCGCGGCGAACGAGTGGTGCAACAACCACCAGTGCGTCCCGGGCTGTCGCAGCGACAACGTCTGTCCGGCCCACCAGTGGTGCGACGTGGGCGCGCACACGTGCCGCAACGGGTGCCGCAACGACAACGGCTGCCCCGCGAACCAGTGGTGCGACGTGGCGGCCCACACGTGCCGCAACGGGTGCCGCAACGACGCGGGATGCGCGGCCAACCAGACGTGCCAGAACCACGTGTGTGTGAACCGGTGCGCCGGGCGGCTGCTCAACCCGGGCAATGGCATCAACGGCTGCTGGTACACGTCGGCGCGGAACCAGTCGTGCAACCAGTTCTGCGGCGCGCGCGGCGGGGTGAACGTCGCCGCGATGCGACACTCCGGAAACGCGATCTGCCGCAACTTCTTCCCGCAGAAGCGAAACGGCGGCAACTGGGTCTCGGTCGAGTGCTGCTCGACCGACAACAACACCAACTGGGGTGCCAACAACGGCAACCCCGACCTCAACTTCCGCTTCCACGCCTGCCACCTGGCCTGCGCCTGCAACCGGTAGCGCGCGCGGCCCCGTCACTCAGTTGATCGCGTCGAGGTCGGGCGTGGCGCCGCACTGCTGCAGCAGGGCCCGCCCGCGGACGGCGTGGCCGTCACGCTCGGGTCCGTCGGGCAGGTGGCGGCCGAGGTCGCGGTGGGCGAGGCCCTGCTCGTAGGACTGTCCGTTGCGCTCGGCAACGGCGATCGCCCTTCTCCAGAGCGCGAAGGCCAGGCGGCGGTGGCCGTCGAGCCACGCCTCGACCGCGCTCCAGTACTCGCCGACGGCGGCGCCGAACGGGAAGATGCCGCCGAAGGTGCGCGCCGTCTTCACCGCGAGGCGCAACCGGCCGCGCAGCGCGCTGTCGCCCCGGCGCCGCAGGAGCGTGGCGTACACCTCGGCGCAGCAGGGGGCCGTCTGCTGGTTCCAGAAGGCGACCGGACGCGCGCCGAGGTAGAGGTCGCGCACGCGATCGGCCCAGCGCAGGGCGTCGTCGTCGCGGCCGAGCCGCAGGCAGACGAGGGCGCGCGTCGCGTAGCCCCAGACGCGCTCCGAGGACTGCGCGCCGCTCTCGAGCCAGGACGCGAACTCGTCGCAGTGGGCCAGCGCCTCTTCTGCGCGGCCGAGGCGCGCCAGGCACTCGGCCCGGCCGACGAGGCCCCAGAACTGCGTCTGGTGGTTGCCGCTCGACCGCGCCGCGAACCGGAGCCGCTCCATCACCCCGATCGACGACGCGAGCTTGCCGGTGTACTGGTCGGCGAGGCCCACCACCACGAGGTTCTCCTCGTGCAGCCGCGTGTCGCCGAGGCGCTCGGTGGTGTCCATGATCTCGGCCATGAGCCGGTACACGTTGTCCCACCGGGCGCGGTAGAGCTCGTAGCAGGCCGCGCGGTTGTAGATGTAGGCGCGGTGGAGCTGCGAGTCGATGCGGTTCGCCATGTCGAGCGCGCGCCCGACCCATGCGTCGGCGATGCGCGGCAGGGGCACCGTGCCGAGCATGGTCGACATCACGGCGTAGGCGCGTCCGAGCTCCGCCGAGGGGCCGGCGGGGTGCGCGACGTTGATCTGGCGGAGCGCCGAGTAGAGGCAGCGGACGTTCTCTTCGCGGAACACCGCGATTTCGCTGAACTTGTTCTCGAGGCGCGCCGCGGCGAGCCGCCGCTCGCGGTTCTCGGGATCGCGCTCGGCGAAGAGGTCGGGCCAGGCTCCCTGCAGCGTGCGGAGGGCCACCTGGCCGAGCAAGCCCACGGCGAGCTCGGCGCGCGTGGCGGCCGACGGGCGCCCCAGCAGCTCGAGCGCCTTGAGCCCGTGCTCCATGCACGCGTCCATGTCGCCTGCGCCGTGGTGCGCGAGGGCGAGGCCCTCCTGCATGACGCGCAGGCGCTCGGGCGTCGCCACGGCGGGGTGCGCCGCGCACAGCTTCAGCCCGCGGTCGAAGAAGCGCACCGCCTCGTGGTTGGCGGAGCGGCTGAGCGCCTGCTCGCCGGCCTTCTGCAGGTAGTGGACGGCGCGCGCGGGATCCTCGGCCCGCGACCAGTGGTACGCGAGCAGGGGATAGCGCGCGGCCAGCTCCTCGACGCTCGCCGACGTCTGCTCGTACCAGCGCGCCACGCGGCCGTGCAGCTCGCGTCGCTGCGCGAACAGCATCAGGCCGTAGATGGCCTCCTGGCTGAGCACGTGCTTGAAGATGTACCAGGCGGCCTCGCCGAGCGACTCCCGCAGGATGATGTCGAGATACAGCACCGACGGGAGCACGTCCGTGACGTGATCCCCCGTCTCTTCGCTGGGATAGACATCCTCGAGCGTCGCCTGCGCGAACTCGCGCCCGATGACGCTGGCGACCTTCAACAGCAGTTGCTGCGACGGCGAGAGGCGATCGACGCGGCTGATGATGGCGCCCTGCACCGTCGCCGGCAGCGACAGGCTCTCGAGGTCCTCGCCCGGCGCGAGGCCGCAGGTGCCGTTGTCGATCAGCAGCTTGCCGGAGTCGCGCAGCGCGAACGCCAGCTCCTCGGTGAAGAACGGATTGCCCCCCGACTTGGCGATGAGCATCGCGCCCACCTCGTCGGGCAGGTGGACGACGCCGAGGCGCTGGCGCACGAGCTGGATCGTCTGCTCGGGGTCGAGGTTCTCGAGGCGCAGGTGCGTCGCGTCGGGCCGCGCCACGAGCTGGGCGAACTCGGCGGGGACGCCCTCGGCGAAGGGGCGTGTGGCGACCAGCGTCAGCAGCGGGTGCACGTCGCGCACGACACGCGCCGTCACGGCCCACGAGGGCGAGTCGAGCCAGTGGGCGTCCTCGACGACGAGCAGGACGGGCCGGTCGGTGGCCGCGCGCTGCACGAGACGGCTGAGCAGGTGCAGCGTGTTGGCGGCGCGCACCTCGCCGTGCATCTGCGCCGTGTCCGCGTTGTCGGGCAGGTCGATCGGCAGCAGCGCACTCAGCAGCGGCGCCAGGCGCAGCAGCGCCGGCTCCGGTGACAGCTCGCGCTCGACGGCGCGGCGGATGACCTGCGGATCGCGGGCTTCGTGCACGTCGAGCAGATCGAGCACCACCGCGCGCCACGGGTAGTAGGCGGTGTCGCGCTCGATGGCGTGGGCCTCGGCCCACAGCACGCGCACGCCGAGATCGCGCGCCCGCTTCACGGCCTCGCCCACGAGCCGCGACTTGCCGATGCCCGCCTCGCCCTCGACGATCAGCACGCCGTCGGCGCCAGCGCGCACCAGGGCCTGCAGGCGCGCCGAGATCGCGTCGAGCTCGGCGGCGCGGCCGATGATGTCGGTGGGCGGCCGCACGACGGCGCGCTCCTCGCCCGTCGGCCGGAAAACGGCGACCGGCTCGGGCACGCCCTTCACCTGGACCGGCGGGAGCGGCTCGTAGCCGAGACGCTTGCGCGAGGCCTGGTAGGTGGCCTCGTCGACGAGCACCGGCTCGCCGAGCTGCATCAGCCGCGACGCGAGGTTCACCGGGCGTCCCAACGTCGCGTACTCACAGCGCAGCTCGCTGCCGAGCAGCCCGCAGAAGACCGGGCCCGTCGTCACGCCGATGTGGGCGCGCATGCCGAGGGCCTGCAGGCGCTCGACGATGGCCTGGGCCGCCTGGACGGCCCGCGTGGGGTCGTCCTCGTGGGCGAGCGGCGGCAGGCCGAAGCCGGCCAGCAGCGTCGCGCCCTTGTCGGCCATGCTCAGCTTGTCGATGGAGCCGCCGAGCCGGTAGACCGCGTGCTGGACCTGCTCGACGACCTGCTGCGCGCGCGCGGCGACGTCGTCGGTCCGCGGGTCGAGGTCGGGCAGCTGCACGAACAGCACCGAGATGGTGCGCAGCTCGGCCAGCCAGCGGCTGTGGCCCTGCATGCGCGACAGCACCGCGCCCGGCAGGAACATGCGCACCACCGGCAGCGCCCCCTCGGGCACGTCGACGCGCTCGAGGGCCCGCGGCGGGACCGACTGCTCCACGGCCTCGAGCTGGACGGCGCCCGTGGGCAGCTGGCGACCGCGGCAACGCGTCGAGATGCGCGTCCACGCCGGCATGGAGACGACGACCTGGCCCGGATCGACCTGATGGTCGATGGCCTGCACCTGGACGAGCGGCTCGCCGGCGGCGACGAACGTCCAGCGGGAGAGCACCCCCCCGACCCAAAGGAAGCGCATCGGTCCGGCGGCGATCGCCACACGCTGCGAGAGGCGCACGCCCTCGGCCACCTCGAAGCCGTGCAGCTCGCGCTGGATGGCGAGCGCGCACTGGGCGGCCCGCACCGTGGCCTCGCCGAGGTCGCCGCCCTCGCCGATCGGCCAGACCGCCAGGATGGCGTCGCCCTCGAACTGGGTGATGTCGCCGCCGGCGGCGTGGACGAGGTCGATCAGGCGACCGTAGTACCGGTTGAGGATCTCGGTGAGCGCTTCGACGCCGCTGGGCCCCGCGGCGACGAGGCGCTCGGTCAGCGGCGTGAAGCCGGAGATGTCGGCCCAGAGCACCGCCGCCGTGAAGGCCTCGACCTGCGGCTCGCGGGGCGCCGCCGGATCGACGGCGAGGCGGCGGCGGACCTGCTCGGGCGTGTAACGGCTGAGATCCATTTGATCGGCCTTCTAGCCGAATCGGGCCGCAGAAGCACGCGTCACGCGAAGGCCGCCACCAGCGCCCGCACCACATTGGGGGTCGCGATCGCGTCGCCGCCCTCGTCGATGAGCCGCTTCAAGAGAGGCAGCGTCTGTACCTTCAGCGTGAACGCCGACGTGGCGAACGCGTCGATGCCGGCATATGCGGCCGCCACGAGAAGCACCTGATACACATCGCGCAGCGACAGACCCTCGGCGAGGCTCCAGTAGACGTGCACGCTCAGCGTGAGCGGGTGGTGCTTCGTCGCCAGGATGGCCAGCAGGCAACGCTGCCGGTGCTGGGGATCCATCTTGTCGGGGTCGTAGATCTCGCTGCGGAAGAAGTCCATCAGGGGGGCGATGCCTGCATAGTGCATGGCCACGTTGCCGACCGCCGCCCGCAGCATCACGTCGCGGTCGTAGCCACGGCGGAGCGCGTCGAGCTGCTCGTCGGTCAGGAAGCCGGTCATGTCGTCGGTCGTCACTCGAGCGCCTCCGCGTCGGGGTGCACCACCAGGTCGTACAGGCTCTGGACCTCGCCGCCGGTGAAGTCGATGGTGGCGCCGTTGAACCACGCGCCCTCCTCGCCGGCGAGCACGGTCACGAAGCGCGCCACCTCCTCGAGCGAGCAGGGGCGCCGCGCCGGTGTCATGCGCTGCAGCATGCGATCGAGGCGTCCCAGCGTGCCGTCGTCGAGCACGCGGCCGAGCGCTGTCGTGCGGGTCGCGCCGTACTTCAGCAGGTTGACGCGGTGGCCGCGCGGGCCGAGCTCGAACGCGAGGTGGCGCACGTAGACCTCGAGCGCGCCCTTCGCCGCCGAGACGACGCCGGTGTTGCGGATGAGCGACTCGCCGAGCGGGCTCGTGAGCCCCAGCAGGCGGGCGCCGCCCGGGTGCAGCAGATCTCGCTTCACGAGCGCCTGTGCCCACCAGACGAAGGAGTGCGCCATGCTGGCGAAGGTGCGCTCGATCTGGTCGGGCCGGAGCCACTGCTCGCCGTGCACGAACAGACCGATCGAGGCGTTGGCGATGGCGTGGACGAACAGACGCACGCTGTGGGGTCCGGCGACGGCGAGGAGCTCGTCGGCGCCGGCTTCGGCGGCGGCGGCGGTGCCGGCGTCGGCGCGGCGCAGGTGGACGGCGCGGCCGCTGTCTCCGGCGTGTTGCTCGAGCGCCTCGGCGGCCGAGAGGTGGTTGCCGCGGTGCACGCCGAACAGATCGAGCCCGGGTCGCCGCACGACCTCCCGCGCGATGGCTTCGCCGGCACCCGACGTGGCGCCGAGGACGACGGCCCAGCTCACGCGGCGCCCCTCGCGCCGTCGAGCAGCCCCTGCACGGCGCCCGCCACCTCGTCGTGCAGCGCGGCGAGGGCGTCCCGATCGCCGGCGGCGACGCGGGGCAGGGCGATGCGCGGCCCCAGGACCTGCCGGATGCGAACGGGGAAGGGGGGCGACAGCGGCCAGGGTCCCAGCGGTCCCAGGCCCACCCACACCGGCAGGCCCAGCGGCAGGCGCAGCCGGCGGCTCCACGCGTCCCCGTCGTTGAGGCCGACGTAGGTGTCGTCGGTACCGTGGGCGGCGGCGGGGATGACGTCGAGCCCGTACTTCAGCGCGAGCTTGAGATAGCCGGTGCGGCGGCCCCAGTCGACGCGGTAGCGGTCGCGGAAGCTGCGGCAGCCCTCGCGGGTGCCGCCGGGCGTCACGATCAGGTGCTCGCCGCGCGCGACGGCGGCGGCAACGGACCCGTCGTCGCTCGTCACGCCTCCGACCCCCTCGAGGACGGCGCGCAGGACCGGGTTCTCGGCGAAGGCGCGATGGAAGAAGGCGTGGGGCAGGTATCCCAGGCGGTCGTGGGCGTAGGCGGTGAACATGCACAGGTCGCGGGCGATCGAGCGACCGTGGTAGCCGACGATGAGCGCCGGCGGTCCGGTGAGGTGCTCGAAGCCTTCGACCGTGTAGCGGTGCCAGCGCTGCTGCAGGCGCCAATAGCGCAGCCAGGCCTCGCGCGCGGCGGCGGCGCCCGGCGTCATCGACCCACCTCGTAGAGCACGGCGCCGTAGGACATGCCGGCGCCCACCGCCATCATCAGGATGCGATCGCCCGGTGCCACCGGGCGCTCGCGCAACAGACGGTCGAGGCTCACCGCCACCGACGCCGCGCCGACGCTGCCGATGGCCTCGACCACGGGCACGACTCGGGCCGGGTCGATGCCCAGGCCGCGGATGAGCGCCTGGAGCATCGATCCGTTCGGCTGGTGCAGCACCACCCACTCCACCTCGTCGAGGCGCAGCCCGGCGGCGGCGAGCACGCGGTCGGCGCTCTTCTGCAGCGCGCCCCGCGCGAGGTCGAGCAGCTCGTCGCGCGAGCTCTCGAACTCGAAGCACGTGAGGGTGCCCGCCCAGCCGGGGTGGCCGAGGACGACCGCGCCGCGGTGGGCGCCGACGTTCCCGAAGTGCGTGGCGTGGACGCCGCCCGAAGCCGCCGGCCCGACCACCGCCGCCATCGCCGCGTCGCCGAACACCATGTAGGGGCGCGGGTGCGCCGGCGAGAGGAAGCGCGTCAGCGTCTCGACGACCGCGATGCCGATCGGACCGCTGCCGGTGGCGACACAGCGCGCGGCCACGTCGAAGGCGCTGAGGAAGCCGGTGCATGCGTTGTTGAGGTCGAAGCCGTCGGCGCGGCCGTCGAGGCCGAGGCCGGCGATCACCGCGTTGACGCTCGCGGGGACGAGCGTGTCGCCGCCGGTCGAGGTGACGAGGATGACGCGCTCGAGGGCTTCGGGGGCGAGGCGGGCGCGGTCGAGGGCGCCGCGGAGCGCCTCGCAGGCCAGCGCCGCGACCGTCGTCTCCGCGTCGAGCCAGTACCGCGTCTCGATGCCGGTGAGGCGCCGCAGGACCGCGGCCGGACGGTCGGGCATCGCCTCCGCGCCGACCTCGGCCGTGCCGCGCAAGCGGCCGCGAAGCACGGTCGCCGTCCCCAGGATCCCCGCGGTCAGCACGCCACGTTTCCGGTTCTTCCCGTAGGACCCGCACTGTGCCACGGGGGGGCGCGGCGGGCAACTCGGCTGGGGGCGCGGCCGGCCGCTCAGGAGCGGCCTTCGTCGGAGAGCGGCGGCATGTCGAAGACGGTGTCGCCGGGCGGGGCTTCGAAGATCGTGTCGCCGACGGCGGGGCTGCTGAAGGTGGGCTCCGCGTGGCCGGCGTCGATGAGGACGCGCTCGGCGGCCTCGAGCCAGGAGAGCGCCGCGCCGGCGCGGTCGGCGGCCTCGGCGGGGTCGAGCGCCGGCGCGCCGGGGTCGTCGCCGCGCGGCAGCGCGAAGGCGAGGACGCGGGCGGACAACTCGAGCGTGCGGCGCGGATCGGCGGCGGGATCGACCGCCGCCAGGTCGCCCAGCGCGGCCTCGGCGCGCTCCTCGAGGACCTGCTCCCGCGGACGCCGGGACATGATCATCCAGACGCCGGCGGCGAAGAGGACGGCGGGCAGGCCGTAGACGGCGGCGGCGACGGCGCCGGGCAGCGCGAAGCCGAGGACGCCCGCCGTCGCCGCGACGCCGATGACGACGGCCAGCGCGAGGGTGACGAGCAGGCTGCCGGTGGCGCCCCGACCGGGTGGGAGCGGCTCGGCGCGGGCGGCCGCGAACGCGCGGAGGACCGCCTCGCGTTCGACGGGACCGGGCGCCGGCGGGGCGCTCACCCCGGCACGCGGAACGTGAGGCAGTAGAACGCGGGCCCCGCCTGCTCCTCGCGCACGTCGGTGGCGCCGCGCGGCAGGTGCTCGACCGGGCAGTGCGGGCGCCGGTCGTAGAACGTGAACGCGCGGAACAGCGCGTACTGCAAGGGGTTCAGCCGCGCGTTCGCGTCGACCTGCTCGTCGACGACGACGATCGGCGTGCCGGGGACGGCGACGCGCGCCATCTCGGCCAGCGCCGCGCGCGGGTCGCGGTAGGCGCCGATGCCGCCGACATGAAAGACGCGATCGAACGCCCCGTCGGGGAAGGGGAGCGCGTGGGCGTCGGCCTGCACGAGCCGCGGCACCGGTACGCCCCGCCGCGGCAGCCGGCGGCGCAGCTGCCCGAGCATGCCGGCGCTGAGGTCGCAGCCCCACAGCTCGGCCTCGAGACCCACCGGCAGCCCCTGCCGAACGAGCGGTACGTTGGCGCCGCAGCCGACGCCGATCTCGAGGATCCGCGGGGGGCCGCCGTCGGCGCGCGGCGCGAGCCGGTCGAGCTCGAGGCGCCGCACGTAGAACGCGCGCATCTCCCGCTCGCCGACGCCCTGGATGAGCGGCAGCATCAGGCGCACGACCGGGTCGTGGAGCGCCGGCAGGCCGTCGTAGAAGAGGCGCATCAGCCGGTCGGTGCCGCGGACGGCGCTCTCGTCGAACAGGCGCGGCAGCCCCCGCTCGACAGGCCAGCCGCCACCGCAGGCGCCGCAGCGGAGGCCGTCACGCGACGGGCCGTCGTATGCGAGCGCGCCGCGGCAGCGCGGACACGCGAGGCGCCGCACGTCGTCGAAGGTGAGCGGGGTTCCCACTCGGCGGAGGCTGCCACTTGTGGCGTCGCGTCGCAACGGCGGCACGACTCGGGGTGGCGCCTACCGCTGGCCGAGCCGGATCGACCGCTCCGCCTGCCGCAACTCGACGATATCGGGCAGGGCGGCGCGCGCCTGGTCCAGGGCGCGCGCGTAGATCTCGTGGCCGCGCTGGAAGTCGTAGATGGTGTAGCCCTCGAGGTCGAGGTCGAAGACGAAGTCGGCGAGGGTCGCCCGATCGCGCCCGGTCTGCGACATCAAGAGGAAGACCGAGCGCAGGATGTCGTCGAGGCGCCCGACGGTCACGCCGCGCAGGCGCGCCGCCACGCTGTCGGTCAGCCGCGGCTCCCGGCCCACCGGATGCGCGGGGATGATGTTGGACGCGATGATGAAGTTGGCGCCCGCGTCCCACACCACCGACGCGGGGACGTTGTTGACGATGCCGCCGTCGACGAGCCGGGTCACGCCGCGCGCGAGCGCCGGGAACAGGCCGGGGAAGGACGACGACGCGCGCATGCCCTCGGCGACGGTGCCGCGGGTGATCACCACCTCCTGGCCGGTCACGACGTCGAGCGAGACGGGGAAGAACGGCACCTCGGTGGTGCCGAGCGTCCGGCCGCGCGTCAGGCCGTCGACCCAGCGCACGAGCGGCGTCAGCGAGAGGAAGCAGAGGTTGACGAGCCGCTGCAGCTCGCGCCGGCGCTGGATGAGGCTCTCGCACAGCTCGAGGCCGCCGCTCGCGTACAGCGCGCCGACGAGCGAGCCGAACGAGACGCCGGCCACGTAGTCGACGGGGACCTTCGCCTCGTCCAGGGCGTGCAACAGCGCGACGTGGGCGAAGCCGAGCGCGCCGCCGCCGCCGAGCGCCACGCCGACCGTGCGGCCGCGCAGCACGCGCACGAGGCGCGCGGCGGCGCGGCCGAGCGGGCGGGCGTCGTCGCGCAGCGCCCGCAGGTCGCCGCTCCGCCAGAAGCGCGGCCCCGTCACCGGGTCGTGCGGCACGCGCACCGCGTTGCGGCTCGCCGCCATCGGCAGCTCGACGCCGTCCTCGAGCCGGACGGCGTCGACGTGGAAGCCGAGGTGGTCCAGCGGCAGGCCGGCGGAGACGTCGTGGGCCCACCGGAGGAAGACGATCGTCTCGGACGCGCGCACCGTCGCCTCGTCCGGCGGCTCGGCGTCGGACAGGGCGATCACGATGCTCGCGCCATCGTCGGCCCGCTGCTTCAGCGCCGAGATGAGATCGGCGGTGCGCGCCCGGTCCTCCGGCCAGAGCATGTCGACGCGCCACTCGGGCGGCGTGGACGCGCGGCGCACCGGGATGCCCGCCACCCGGCCGGCGGTCACCGCCAGGCCGAGCCGACGCGCGCTGCGCGCGCCCTCGAGGTCGAGCAGCGTGACCTCGCTCTCGAGCGCCAGGTGCGCGGCCATCCCGTAGGCGAGCGTCGTCGTGCCGATGTCGCGCTGCGCGCTCCAGAGTGCGACGACCATCGGTCCGCGGCTGCGCGACAGCGCCTCGTCGGCGTGCAGCCGCAGGCTGGCCAGCGACTCGTACAGGCGCCGGTACAGCGGCGGGTTGCGCGCGATCAGCTGCATGAAGGCGCGGTCGCTGACCTGCAGCAGCTCCGTCGGCTCGACGGCCTCGATGTCGGCGGTGCGCGGCACGTCGAGCAGCAGCGAGGCGTGGCCGAAGAACCAGCCGGCGGTGTGGGTCGAGACCTGCTCGCGCCGGCCGCCCGGCGCGGGCACGTAGACCGCCACCCGACCCTTCACGACGAGGAACACGTCGGCCCCGCGCTCGCCGGCGGTGACGATGCGCCGGCCCGCGTCGCAGCGCACGATGGTGCCCGACTGCAGCAGCCGCTCGACGCCCTCGCGACCCAGCGAGCGCAGGATCGGGTCGCGCAGCAGCAGGTTCATCAGCAGGCCGCTGCGGTCGCGCAGCTCGATGAGGTCGTCGACGTACCGCGCCAGCGCCGGGATGCGGCCCATGAGCTCCGCGAAGGCCGGCGCGGGCAGGGTCAGCGTGCGCATGGCGCTGATGGCGCGCACTCGGGCCCGCGTCGTCTCGCCACGCCGGACGGCGCGCTCCCCGAGCAGGCGCCCGGGGCCGACGCGCGCGAGCGCCTGCGTACGCCCGCTGTCGCTGACGGACACCTCGGCCTGCCCCGCGACGACGAGGTGCACCTCGCGCCCGCGCGTGCCCGGCTCGATGAGCACCGCGCCCTCGGGCACGTCGCGCAGCTCCGCCACCGCCAGCACCGCCGCCTGGTCCTCGGGCGCGAGCTTGCCGAGGAAGCTCTGGTCGAGCAGCCAGTCGAGGCCGTCATCGTGTAGCTGGGAGGGGGTCAGCACCGGGGCTCCGCGAAGACCCGTTCGCCCCACTTCCGGGCGATCTCCTCGGCAGACTCGCGCACCTGCTCGGCGACGGCCCGCATGATCTCGGGGCCGCGGTGGAAGTCGCCGGGCATCTCGTCGAGCGGGCCGTTGTTGTGGACCGCGTCGGCGAGGCTGGCGTCGGAGGCGCCGGCGGCGTGCATGAGGATGAAGGCGGAGCGCACGCCGTCCCGCAGTCGCAGGATCGGGTTGACCTCGTTGAGCCAGGTGCCGACCGGGCCCCCGAACCAGGGCTTCGACGCGGGGATCGACTCGGGCGGCGGCACCACGTTGGACGCGATGACGAAGTCGGCCCCCTCCTCGACCAGGACCGAGTCGGGCACGTTGCTGGCGATGCCGCCGTCGACGTAGCGCCTCACGCCGTCGGGCCGCCGCGCGACCGTCGCCGCGAAGGCGAAGGGGAACGACCCGCTCGCCCGGACGGCGCGGGCGATGGTGGTGTCGCGGAAGACGTGCAGGTGCCCGTCGGAGACGTCGGTCGCGACCGGCAGGAACGTCGTGTCGAGGTCCGAGAGATGGCCCGGCGTCTCCCTGCGCATGAAGCGCTCGATGGCGCCGGAGTCGAAGACGCTCAGGAGGGTGGCCCGACGCAGCCCGGCGACGCCGCGCTCCAGGCGCTCGAGCCCGTCGGCGTAACGCGCGAAGTAGGCGCCGACGACCGCGCCGAAGCTCGCGCCGCTGACGACGTCGATCGGCACGCCCCGCTCGCGGAGCAACCGGAGGAGCGACACGTGGGCGAAGCCCCAGGCGCCGCCGCCGCCGAGCGCGATGCCGACGGTCCGGTCGCTCACGCCCCGCGCGAACCGGGCCATCGCTTCCCGGCCGCTCCCGGAGAGCGCCCCCAGCCGGCCCGCGGAAGCGACGAGCTCCGCCGTTTCCAGCTTGATCCGGCACGCGCCAACCGGGAGCGCCGGCGGCGACGCGCCCCAGCCCTCCGGCGGGACGAGGACCACCGGCTGCAGGCGGCAGCCCGCGCGCAGGTCGCGGTACGCGGGGACGTCGCGGCGGACCACCGTCACGACTCGGTCGAAGTGGGGCCGGAACCGCGCGGCCTGCGCCGCGGGGAGCGCGGAGGTGTCGACGAGGACGTAGTCGTAGCGGTCGACGATGCGGCTCCACGTGGGGCCGTCGAAGAGCGACGCGGGATCGGGCCCCACGTCGACGATCGTCGGCGCGTCCGGCCGCGGTGCGAGATCGCCGTCGACGAGGCGCGGGTCGGCGTCGCGCCGCGCGCGCATCACGAGGACCCGCTCGCGGTGGTGGGCGACGAGCGCCGCGGCGAGCAGGTCCACGAGCGGGCCGAGGGGGACGTCCGGCGCCGGCGAGAGGACGCCCACGCGCTCGGCGTTCGTCGCGTCGTGGTGGCGCGTGACGGCGCGCACGCGCTCCTGCTCGAAGCGGACGCCGCGCACCGCGCGCCGGAACGGCGTCGAGCGATCGAGCAGCGCCGCGAAGGCCTTCGCCTCGATCCGAACGAGGCGGGAGGGCTGGAGCGCGGTGGCGGTGCAGCTGCGTCGATGCTGCAGCACCACGTCGGACTCGCCGACGCAGGCCGGCGCACCGACGTCGCGCAGCAGGCCGTGACCGCTCGTGCCTTGGCGTTCGGCGGTCGTCCACGACTGGAGGCGGCCCGCGAGCAGCACGTAGAAGGCATCCGCCGACGCACCCTCGTCGAAGAGCCGGTCCCCGGTGGCGAGGCTCAGCGAGGTCGCGCCGAAGAGCAGCTCGCGCAGGTGGCGGACACTGGCGTGCTCGAAGAACGGCGAGCGCCGCAGGGCGGCGACGGCGCGCTTGTCGACGCCGGCCACCATGTGGCGGCGGGTATCCGGCTCACGAGTGTGTGACATCGGTCGGCGACCATGCCACGACTCGACCGGTGAGTGGAATCGTGTTTCCATGGGGGCCATGACGCGTGGACTGGAACGCTGGCTCGGGCTGCTCCGCCAGCAACCGCCGCCCCCGAGCGTCGACGCCCCGTCGACGGTGGTGGTCTGCCCGCCGGCGGATGTGCAGACCGGCGGCGAGCGCTTCGACGAGCGGTTCGTGACGCTGGGCGAGATCGGGCGCGGCGGCATGGGCACCGTCCAGCGCGTCTTCGATCAGCGCCTGCTGCGCGAGCTGGCGATCAAGGTGCTCGACCCGCGCCACGGCGGCCATGAGCGGCGCCTCGCGCGCTTCCTCGAGGAGGCGCGCGTCACCGGCCAGCTCGAGCACCCGAACATCGTGCCCGTGCACGACCTGGGCAGCGGCGGCGACGCCTGCTGGTACTTCAGCATGAAGCTGGTCCAGGGCGTGACGCTGCAGCAGATCATCGAGCGCGCCGGGCCCGAACGGCTCGAGCCCGACACCCTGGCCGACCTGCTCCAGGTGTTCGTCAAGTGCTGCGAGGCGATCGCCTTCGCGCACAGCAAGGGCGTGATCCACCGCGACCTGAAGCCGTCGAACATCATGGTCGGCGAGTTCGGGCAGGTCTACGTGATGGACTGGGGCGTCGCCCGCCTCCGTGGCGCGGCGCCGTCCGCAGGCGACGGCGGCTCCATCACCGAGACCGACGCGCCGGGCGACGTCATCGGGACGCCCGCGTACATGTCCCCGGAGCAGGCGCGCGGCGCCCACGAGCTCGTCGACGAGCGCAGCGACGTGTTCACGCTGGGCGCCACGCTCTACCACCTGCTGGTCGGGCGGCCGCCGTACGACGGCCGCACCTACTACGCCGTCCTGATCCAGGCGCTGCAGCGGCGCTGCCTCACGCCCGAGGAGATCGATCCGCGGGTGCCGCCGGCGCTGTCGCGCATCGCCATGCGCGCGATGGCCGCCGATCCGGCGGACCGCTTCGCCGGCGCCGGCGAGCTGCAGCGCGCCCTCGAGGACTTCCTGCGCGGCGGCTGGCACCTGCCCGCCGAGAGCTTCGCGGCCGGCACGGTCATTCTGAACGAGGGCGATCCCGGCGAAGCGGCGTACATCATCAGCAAGGGCCGCTGCGAGGTCTTCAAGAGCGGCGCCGACGGCGCGCCGCGCGTGCTGCGGGTCATGGGGCCCGGCGAGGTGTTCGGCGAGACGGCCATCCTCACGCGGGCGCCGCGCACGGCGAGCATCCGCGCCGTCGACGACGTGACGCTGCTGGTGGTCCGCGAGGCGGCGCTCACCGAGGCGCTCGGCCTCAACGCGTGGATGGGCAGCTTCGTCACCGCGCTCGCGCGCCGCTTCCGCGAGGTCGACGCGCGCGTGGGCGATCTCGAGCGCGAGGTCGAGGCCCTGCGCCGGCAGCTCCAGGCGCGCGAGACGCCCTGAGGCCGAGTCCTGAGCTCAAGCTTCGCCCCTTCGGCGTCGACGAGGCCGAGCGACGACCGAGTCGCAGCAAGGAGCAAGGCGAATCTCAGTCGAAGGCGTGCTTGATGCACGTCGAGACCGAAGTGCGCCGCGCAGCGAAGCGACCGACCCCTTCGGGCAGACTCGCCACCGCAAGACGGCGGCTTCGCCTGGGGGAGCAAGCTGCGGCGACCGGTCGGGGCCGGCCGCAGGCAGCCGAGCATGGCGAAAGCCTAAGGCCGTGGGCGCGCCGTGCCGAATGGTGCGGCATGCGACGAACTGGCCTGCTGCTCTCGATGCTGCTGTGGGGCGCGCCGGCGATGGCGGGGACGCGCGTGGTCCGGCTCGACGAGCCGGCGCAGGTGATCCCCGGCGAGATCGCGCTCGGCTTCACGCAGCGCCTCACCTTCATCTTGCCGGAGTCGGTGCGCATGGCCGTGCCGGGCAGCCCCGACGTGCTGACGGCGCACGTCAAGGACAACGTCGTCGTCGCCAGCCTCGTCGAGAGCGAGTACGTGCGCGCCGAGCGCCCCGTGAGCAACCTCACCATCCTCACCGAGGACGGCACCGCGGTGACCTGTCGCGTGCGGGTCGCCGCGCGCCCCGAAGAGGCCACCATCGACGTGGTGCGCGTGGAGCGGGGGGAGGGCCTCAGCACCGGCATCCCCGCGGCGGCGGTGCGCCTGCTGCACCGCTGGCTCTCGGTGGACCCCGATCGCGCCGAGCCCGCCGTCGCCGAGCGCCTCGCGCCGCTCGAGCCGCTGTTCGCGAAGCGCGGCCGGCACTGGCTGGCGCGCAACGTCGCGCGGAGCGGCCTCGAGGTCGTGCCGTCGGCGCGCCGGACGAAGCGTGACTTCATCTACCTCGCGAGCCACGGCCTCGCGCGCGTCGGCGGCGACGCCGTCCTGCACCTCGAGGTCACCAACCACAGCCAGCCGGCGTTCACGGTCGGCGAGGTGACGGTCCGCGTCGACGACCGGCCCGTCCAGGACGTCCTGCTCTCGGTCCCCGACGCCTTCGTGCCGCCCGACGGCCAGCCCCGCGGCCTCGCCGTGCTCGGCCCCGCCGAACGACTGCTCGACGGCGATCTCGCCGTGAGCGTGTGCGAGCGCGGAGCCGGCGGCCGCTGCGTCACCCTCGACGTCCGCTGAGAGGGTGGGTCCGGGCGCGCCCCCGGCCTCGCCCGCCCCCGCGCGCCCGCCGAATTCCCGAACGTGAACGAACCCCCGCTCCCGTTCGAGCCGACCCTGCCGTCGGGCTCGGTCCAGGCCGGCTACCGCATTGTGCGCCGCATCGGCGGCGGCGGCTTCGGCACTGTGTACGAGGCGATCGACCTCGACCTCGATCGACAGGTGGCGTTCAAGGTCCTGCGCGACCGGCGCCCGCACGTGCTGGACCGCTTCCGGGACGAGGCGCGGCTCCTGGCGCGCATCGACGACGCGCACGTGGTGCGCGTGCACCGTTACGGGCGCCTCGCGAGCGGGCATCCGTTCCTGGTGATGGAGCTGTTCGGCGACGGCGCGCTCTCCGCGGCGGCACCCTACGGGTGCGCGCTGGCGCCGGAGGTGGCGGTCGCGGCGGTGGCGCAGGTCCTGCTCGGCCTCGACGCGGCCCACCGGGCCGGCATCGTGCACCGCGACGTGAAGGACGCGAACGTCCTGGTCGACAGCGCCTCCGGGCGGGTGAAGGTCTGCGACTTCGGCATCTCGCGTTCCCTCGAGCCGCTCGCGGGCGAAGCGCCGGCCACCGGCTCCGGCCTCGTGGGGACCATCCAGTACATGGCGCCGGAGCGCTTCTCCGGCGTGCGCGACGATCCGCGCAGCGACCTGTTCGCGGTCGGCGTGGTGTTCTTTCGCTTGCTGACGGGGCGGCGCCCCTTCGACGCGCCGGGCGGCGACACCCTGCAGATCATCCACAAGATCACCCACGAGGACGTCGCGGCGCCCGCCGACGTGCCCTACGCGCTCGGCCAGGTGTGCGCGAAGCTGCTCGCCCGCGAGCCCGCGCGACGCTATGGGACGGCGCGCGCCGCGCTCGACGACCTTCAGCGCGCCCTGGGCGAGCTGCCGCCGCCGCGCGCCTTCCCGCTGCGGACCGCGCCGCCGGCGCCGATCGACGCGTGCGCCTCGACGGCAGAGGCCGGCGGCGGGCCGGTGCTGGCGGACGGCGATGAGATCGACGTGTGGGGGCCCACCGGGACGGTCTCGAGCGCGGATCGCGCCGCGCGTCCGCCGGTGGCCGCGACCGCGGGGGCCGTGCCGCGCCGCATGCCGTCGGAGCGTGGGGCGCCCACCGCGTCTCGCGGGGCGTTCGCCGAGCATCGCGGGGCGCCCGCCGCGGCCCCGGACCGCCAGGCCGTGCCGCCCGCCGCGACGTCGGCGCCCGACGGATCGCGTCGCCGGCGGCTGCGCCGGTCGCTCGTCGCCGCCACGGGGCTGCTGGCCCTGGCGCTGACGTGGCGGGCCGCCCGGAACACATCGCCGCCGGAGGCGCCCGGCGGTTCGGCGGCGACCCGCGGCGCCGACGTTCGCGTGCCGTCCGCCCACGCCGGGTCGAGGGCCGTGGCGACGCGCGACACGGCGCCGCCGTCGCCCGGCACCGACGAGCGCGTGGTCGCCGAGCGCGCGGCGCCGGCCGCGACCGGGGGCGAGATGTCGCCGGCCATCGCGCCCGCCCGCACCGGCGCGCACGGGGCCGCCGTCCGCGGGCCCGAGCCGGCGCCCGCCGCGCCCGCCACGAGGCCGCCCGGGTCGCCGCCCCCGACGGCGGCACCGGCGCCGCCAACCGCGGCGCCCCCGCGCCGGAGCGCGCCGCCGCCGGCGAAGCGTCCGCCTCGACTGCCCGCGCCGACGGCGCTCGCCGCGGAGGACGTGCCCCCGCCCGCCTCACCGGCGCCGGTCTCCGTGGCCGCCGGCGAGGCGCCCCGCCGCGCGCCCTCGCGCACGCCGGTCTCGCCGGACGCGCTGCGTTCGCCGTTCGTCCTGCCGACGCGATGAACGGAGGACCTTCAGTCGTCTCGAGGGATTGGAGAGCGGTTCAGTCGCCGAAGGGATCGCGCAGGCTGGGCGCCGCCGTCGGCGGATTGCCCGCCGCCGGCGGGGCGACGTCTTCGGCCGGTGCCGGCGGGGCCGCCGGGTGGAGCTCGAAGCTGAACTCGCCGTCGGCGGAGACCGGCAGATACACCTCGCGCGAGGCGAAGCCGGCCTTCTCGATGCGCAGCCACATGACCTTGCCCGCCTCGAGCGCCTGGTGCTCGAGCACGCACGGCGTCGCGGCGCACGGCACCTCGCCGGTCTTGGCGCGCACGACGCGGGCGCCTGCGGGCACCGTCGCCAGCTGAAGGCGGACGCGGGCCACCGAGCCCGGCGCAGGCGGCGTCGCGCCCTCGGGCGGCGCATCTTCGTCGACGGCGGATCCGTGGGTGGGCTCGGGGGCCGTCGCGGCCTCGGCGCGCGGCGCGCTCGAGGGCGGCGCCGCCACCGAGGCCGGCGAAACCACCGGGGCCGGCGCGTCCGCCGGCGGCGGCGCCATGACGGGAGTCGGCGCGGGCGCCGGCACGGCGGGCTGCGGTGGCGGTAAGGGATCGAAGGCCGCCGGGTCCTGGACGACGCGATCGGGCGGATGGACGGAGGGCTGGCTGCCCTGCAGCGTCCAGGCGACCGCGATCACCCCGCCGAAGACGAGCAGGACGAGCACCACCGACGCGATCCAGCGTCCGGCGCCCGCGCCGGCCGGGCGAGCGGTCGTCTCGATCGCCGGCGCGATCCGCCCCGGCTCGGCCTCGAGGCGCAGCGGCGCCATGCCGAGGCCGCCGACGCGACCGTGGCGCCCCGGGACCGAGCCGCCCATGTCCAGGGCGGGCAGGTTGCCGGTCGGGCCGGGGAGGGCCCGTCGGGCGGGCAGACCCGGGTCGGTGGGCTCGACCGGCAGACCGGCGGGCGACCACGCGGGCGGCGGAAAGGGACCGCCGGCGGCGGGGGGGCCGGCGAAGGGCACCGGCGGCAGCGGCCCCGAAGGCGACACCACCGGCTGCTGGCCGGTCGCCGGCGGCCACACGCCCCCGGGCGGCGGCACCGATCCCGGCGGCGGCCATGAGCCGGCGGGCGGCGGCTGCCACTCGGGCGGCGGCGGTTGCCAGCTCGGCCGGTTGCTCGGCGCGGTGGCCCGCGTCGGCTGGACCGGCGGCGCCGGCGAGTAGGGGACGGTGCCGGCCTGGTCCGCCGGCGGGCCCATCGGCGCGGTCGCCGGACGCGGGCGCCGGCTGGCCATGAGCCGCGGCAGCGCCTGCATGCCGAACTCGGCCGTCGGATCGCTCTCGAAGGCGTCGACCCGCGACTCGACGTCGTCGCCGCCGAGCTTCAACATCTCGCGCGCCGCCGGCGACAGCCGGAACAGCTCGCGCAGGCCGCGGACCGCCTCGAGCAGGTCGCCGATGCGCGCGTGCCGCTCCTCGGGACGCGGCGCGAGCGCGCGCAGGACGACGCGGTCGACGTACGCCGACAGGTCGAGGTCGGGGCGCACCAGCGACGGCGCGGGGATGGGCCGGTCGTGCTCGGCGTCGTCGGCGACGGGCGGTCGCGCGGTGAGCATGAAGTAGAGGACGGCGCCGAGCGCATACACGTCGTCGGCGGGGGTCAGCGGCATGCCGCGGCGGCGCTCGGGCGAGCGATAGGCCACCGGCGGCGCCGGCAGCTCGAGCAGCCCGTCGAACACGCCGCGCGCGAACCCCATGTCGACGACCTCGGGGTGCAGGCCCTCGCCCTCGGGCGCGTCGTCGGCGCCCGCCAGGATGATGTTCGCCGGCCGCAGATCGCCGAGCACGAGGCCGCTGGCGTGGGCGGCGGTCACCTGCTCGCAGAGCTTCTCGAACAGGTGGAGCGCCACGTCGGTGCCGAGCGCGCCCTGCGCCTTCAGGTGGCGGAGGAGCGAGGTGCCCGCGACACGACGGATCGTGAACCACGCGAGCCCCTCGGTGAGGACCCCGCAGTCGCGGATCGTCACGACGTGGTGCGGCTGGAGCGCGCGCGTGCGCTGGGCGTCGACCCGCGCGCGCTGGACGAAGCCAGCGGCCTGGTCGGGCGCGATCTCGGGCAGGACGACGACGACGGGCTCGCCCGTGGTGGCATCGTGCGCGGGGTAGGCATTGCCGACGACCCAGCGGCTGGGGCGCCGCAGGATGCGATAGCGCCCGTCGACGACGGCGTCGCTGTTCAGCTCGGCCGAGGCCCCCCCGCGGGCGGGCGACGGCGGCTCGGAGGCCGGCCCGCGGCTGCGGCGCGCGGGCGTCTCGCGGCGCGCGTCGTCGTGCTGCGGATGTAGTGGCTCGGAGTGGCGCCCGGACACTCTGTCTCCCCGTGACGGATGGCCGTCTCCCCGGCTCGGGCAGCATAACAGAGGCTTTCGAACGGGTCACGAAAGCCTGGAAGCCCTCCCGGACGGATGAACGGCGCCTCGCCTTTGATTCGGCAACGATCCTTCAGCGGCGAAACTCGACGCGGCGCGGCGAACGGGGCGGACCGAAGCCCAGCGCGCCCGTGTTGGCGCGACTCAGCGGACGGAGGGCGCGGCCCGGTCCGCCGTCCTCGGCGGGTGACTCCGCCTCGGCGCCCTCACGCCCGGCGGCCTGGCGGATGTCGACGATCTCCACGCTCGCGCGGCGGCGCTCGGGCGCCGGCAGCGACGCCAGGTTGGCCCCGCCCTCCATCGCCCGCTCGATGACGCGCCGCACGCGGGCCCGTGCTTCCATCGCCCGGTCGAGCGCCGGGTTCGACACCGGCATGTCGAGCGGATCGGTGCCGCGTCCGAGGCGGCTCCGCGTCGCCGCGAGCAGCTCGAAGGCCGGCGCGGAGATGCCCATGAGCTGCCGCAGGCCGGTCAGCGCGCGCTGAAGCGCCGCCACGTCGGGCAGCCGCTCCTCGCGTTCGCGCGCCAGGCCGCGCACGAGCACCGTGTGCAGGCAGGCCTCGAGCCGGCGGTCCAGACCGCGGCCGTCGTTCGGCAGGACCGCCCAGCCGGAGCCGTCCGCGGGCCCGTGCGCGGCCATCGGCGGCGGCGCGACCCCGTAGAGCATGGCGTGCAGCAGCGCGGTCACGGCGTAGACGTCGTCACGCGGGTCGGGCGTCTGTCCGCGCCGTCGCTGCGCCGACTCGAAGTGCTCGGCGGGCGGCGGCGTCGCCACCGCGCTGCCGTAGGCGCCCCGATGCAGCCCGAGGTCGACGATCGACACGCGCAGGCGACCGTTCGTCTGCGCGTCGACGATCACCGCGTCGGGTGTCGCCGCCGCCGGCAGGATGCCGGCGCCGTGGGCGCGGCGGACGAGATCGCAGACCTGCAGCGCCACGTTGATCGCCCGCTCCGTGCCGAGCCGGCCTTCGGCCTGGATCAGCGCCGCCACGCTCACGCCCTGGGGGCGGCCGACGACGACGAACGGCTGGCCGTCGTCGGTCTGCCCGAGGTCGCGGATCGTGCAGTACCCGGTGTCGACGAGCGGCCGCGCCCGCTCTCGCTCCGGCGCCAGCTGCGCCATGAAGCGGTCGGCGGACCACCCCGACCCGCCGAGCTCCGGCAGGAAGATCGTCACGCGCCCGCCCGCCTGAGTGTCCACCGCGACGAGGAAGCGGCCCGAGGGCTGGACCCCGAGGATCCGTTCCACCGCGTAGCGGCCGCCGAGGCGGAGGGCGTCGTTGGGATCGAGACCGGTCATGCCGTGCTCCGTGGAGGCGTCACCACCCTTCCTACGGATCGACAGCGGATGGAGGATCTAGAAGGGTCCGTAATGACTCGCTCAGCGGACGACGGCGGAGGCCCGCGTGGCGCGGATGACGGTCACCTTGATCTGGCCCGGGTAGACCATCTCGCCCTCGATGCGGCGGGCGATGTCGAAGGAGAGGCGCGCGGCGCCGAGGTCGTCGACCCGGTGGGGATCGACGACGACGCGCACCTCGCGGCCTCCCTGAATGACGTAGGCCTTGTCGATACCGCCGAAGTCGCCGCAGATGCGCTCGAGGTCCTCGACGCGGGTGCTGAAGGCCTCCTCGGTCTCGCGGCGGGCCCCGGGTCGGGCGCCGCTGAGCGCGTCGGCGGCGGCCACGAGGTGCGCAAGCGCGCTCGCCGGCTTCTCGTCGTTGTGGTGCGCGGCGATCGGGTGGACCACCTCGGGCGGCTCGCCGTGATCGCGCGCGAAGGCCGCGCCGCTGACGGCGTGGCTGCCGACCGCCTCGGTCTCGGCCCACAGCACCTTGCCGATGTCGTGCAGGAGCGCCGCGCGCCGCGCGAGGTGCACGTCGATGCCCATGTCCTCGGCCATCATCCCCGCGAGGAAGGCGGTCTCGATCGCGTGCTGCCACTGGTTCTGTGTGTAGCTGGTGCGATACAGCAGCTTTCCGACGAGGTAACGGATGTCGGCGTGGACGTCCTTCAGGCCGAGCACCTCGGCCGCGCGCTTGCCGGCGGTGTGGGCGATGCGGTCGAGCTCTTGCCGCGCCTCGTCGACGAAGCGCTTCGCCGCGCTTGCGTCGGCCTTCTTCGCCTTGGCGAGCCGCTCGAACGCCAGGCGGCCCACCTCGCGCGTGAAGGGATCGGGCGCCTGCAGGTACAGCGTGTCGTCGTCGCCGTCGACCGGCAGGAACTCGACCGACGAGAGCGAGGTGACCACCTGCAGCACCTCGCGCCCGCCGCCGAGCAGGCGCTCGCGCGCCGCCGCCGCCGTGGGCAGCGTCACGGTGGTGACCAGGCGCTCGGCGGGCAGGGGAATGCCGTAGCGGCCGCAGGCGAGGTCGATCACGCGGCGGGCCTCGGCCTCGGCCCCGCTCAGCGCCAGCTCCTCGATCTCTCGAGCAGCGCGCTGCGCCGCGAGCCGGGCGCCGTCGACCATGTCGCGTCGGAGCTCGTCGCGCGCCGTGTCGCGGGTGATGCCCGCCGTCCGCTCGACGGCCTGATCGGCCTGCGTCGCGAGCTCGGCGAGCTGGCGCTCGACCGTCTGTAGCTCGGCCCGTCGTGCCTTGAGCGCGTCGAACTGACCCTCGATCTCGGCGTCGCGGTCCCGCAGGCGCTCGGCGCGGCCCTCGAGCGCGCGGGCGCGGGCCTCGATGCGCTCCTCGACGGCCACGAGCTCGGCTTCGACCGCCTCCCGGTCGGCCTGGACGCTCGCCCGTATCGCCTCGGCGCGGGCGCGGGCCTCGGCGAGGGCGGCGGACTGAACCTGCCGAGCGGCGTTGCTCGCCGCCTCGCGCACGCGGCGCGCCTCGGCCTCGGCGCGGGCGACCTCGGCGGCGCGGCCGCGGCGACGCAGGAGGGTCGTGCTCAGGGCGGCGGCCGTGGCAGTGGCGACGGCGGTGATGGCCACTTCGATCATGGTCGCTCGACTGTAGCACGACGGGCGAGGGTCACGTCCCGCCCTTGCTCTCCGGCGGCGGCGGCTCGGCCGGCGCCGAGGCGGGTGCCGCCTGCTCGAAGCGCTGCCCGGCCCCGATCTCGAGGCGCCAGCGGCCGTCCTCCTTGCGGAGGTAGTAGTCGCGCGGCTCGACGCCGGCCAACGTCGTGACCTTCGCGTAGTCGCCGCGGATCTCCTCGTCTTTGACCTCGAGCGCCTTGCCCAGGAAGAGCAGCTGCTCGGCGAGCGCCTGCCAGCCATCGGCGGGCGGCACCTGGTCCTGGTTCCAGGCGCGCTGGAGCCGCTGGACCGTCGCGGCGCTGAACGACTCCTGCAGCGCGACGAGATCGCGGCGCGCGGCGGCCTCCGTCGCGCTCTGCATCACCTCGCGCGGCGAGTCGCGGCACCCGGCGAGGAGGGCCGCGCAGAGCAAGCCGACGACGCGGAGACGCATGGCGCTACCGGCCCGCGAAGAGGAACCAGGCCGCGCCGCCGAGCCCCCCGAGCACGGCGACGACGATCCCGAGCACGAGCGCCTTGTTGACACCGCCGCCCTCGGCCTTCTCGAGCTCGAGGCGCGCCTGCCGCACGTTGGTTTCGCGGACGGGCGGGGCCGCGTTCGCGTTGAGCGAGAACTGGCGCCGCTGCTGCGTGTCGACGATCTCGCTGCCTTCCTTGTAGCGATCCTGGCGTGCCGAGGGGTCGTCGCGCTCGATGTCGCCGAGCTTCTCCGGATCGATGGCCTGCATGAACCAGGCGGTCTCGCGGAAGTCGCCGCCGCCGGCCGGTGCGGGCGCCGCAGCGGGCTTCTTCGAGGCCTCGGCGCGCGTCGTCTCGGATTTCCTGCTGCTTGCGGGCCTTTGCGCGGGCTCCGCGCGGGCGGGCTCGGCCTTCTTCGCGCGCTCGGCCTTCGGAGGTTCGGCGCGGACGGGCTCGGCCCTCTTCGCGGGCTCGGCCTTCGGCGGTTCGGCGCGGGCGGGCGCGGGCGCAGCGACCTCGGCCTTCGGCGGTTCGGCGCGGGCGGGTGCGGGCGCAGCGACCTCGACCTTCGGCGCCGCCGCGGGCGCGAGGTCGGCGGCCGGCGCGCCGTCGCCGAGGTCGCGGGCCGTCACCACCGCCTCCTCGAGCGCCGCCGCCTCCCGCTGGACCGCCGTGTCGACGATAACCGAGGGTTCTTCGACCCGTGGCTGCGGCCTGGGCATCGCTGCCGGCACCGCGCGGTACGCGATCGGCTCCGGCCCCGTCGCGCGCGCCGGCGCCGCGGCGACCGGCGTGGCGGCCACCGGAGCCGGCGCGGGCGCGGAGGCCACCGCAGCCGCCGGCGCCGCGACGGCGACGACCGCCGGCTCGGGCGCGGTGACGGCGGCGGTCTCGACGGTGCCGTGCGTCGCCGTGTCCTGCCCCTCGAGGTCGAACGCGCCGAGCGCGGTCATCGCCTGGGTCGCGTTGATGTCGTCCCCCGGCGATTCGCTCTCCACCGGCGGCTCTTCGGGGGGGAAGGCGGGCGCGCCGATCAGGGTCGCGCCCATCGACGTCCGCATCAGCTCGTCGGTCAGCTCCGGCGATTCGGGCGCCTCGATCGACGCTGGCGCCGCGGCGGGCCTCTCCGCCGGGGGCGGCGCGGGCCGCTCGAGACGGTGACCGCAGAAGCCGCAGAAATTGGACTGCTCCGGGATGTCGTTCGCACAGCTCGGGCACTGCATCCGGCGCGGTTCCTCGCTCGTTTCGGGGGCGAGCCTAGCACCGGCGACGCGCGGGCGCGAGTCAGCGCGCGCCGGCATCAACCCAGGCGGCGAGGTCGCGCACGTCGGCGTCGGAGAGCGCTTCGATCGGGAAGGGGGGCATCAGGCTGCCGGGGTGCCGCGGACGGTCGAGCCCCCGCACGGCGGCGGCCACCACGCGGGGGGGCCAGCCGGCGTCCTTCGCCGGCGGCGCGGCGCCGGTCTCGTGGCACCCGGCGCAGGCCCGCCGGTAGACCATCGCCCCGGCCTCGGCGCGGCCGCCCTCGAGCGGGTCGGGGATCGCGTGGGCGAAGGTGCGCGCCGGCGCCGCGGCGGCGGGCAGCGCGCGGATCGCGGCGACGAGATCGCCGAGCGCCTCGCCGTCGGGCGGCGGCACCGCCAGGTATCGCTCGGCGCACATGCCCACCGCCGTCGAAAGATCGGGCGCGTGCCCGCTCCACAGGGCGGCGCGCGCCGCCGCGCCCGCCAGAGGAGGTGCCGGCCGGACCGCTTCGTCCTCGGGGCGGAGGGTGTGGCAGGACCCGCAGCTCAAGCCCGTCCGCCCGAAGGCCCGATCCGTCAGATGGCGGCCCCCGCGCGCGGCGTCGCCGGGGAGCGCACGGACCTCGCTGGCCGTGGGCACATCGGCGAGCAGCGGTGGGGGCCGGGGCGCGGCGCAGGCCGACGCCAGCACGAGCAAGGGCGCGCCCCGGCGGAAAATTCGCGGAAAAGCCGACACGGCGCGCAGGATACCCGCGGAGCCCGGCGGACGCGCGAACTTTCCCGGCGGCTCGGGGGACCCGGCGGCGGCGGGCGCGGGTCCTGCACACCGGCCGCCGCGCCGCCCGCGCGAGGAACGAGCATGATCGACCTCGGTGATTCCTGTTTCGACGCCGCGACGACGCCGCTGCCCGAGGCGCCGTGGCGTCCGTCGCCCGCCCTGCTGCACGCGGGGTTCACCCACGACCCCGAGGTGGCCGTGGCGGCGCTGGAGGCCGGCCCGGGCGCCCGCATCTTCGTGGCCGACGCCCACGGGGGCGCCGAGTCGGCCCTGGCGCACCTGGCGGCGGGCGCCGCGGGCGTCGTCGTCGCAAGCTCCCAGGATCCGGACGCTTTCGGCGCGATCCTGCGCCTGAAGGTCGCCGCGCACCGCCAGTTGACGCGGCTCGACGCGCTCCGTCTCCTCGGCCTCCTGCGCGCGTCGTTCGCGTCGCGTCTCGCGCTGTTCGGCGCGCTCGCGCTCCCCGCCGAGGACCGCCGCTTCTGGGACCGCCACGCCGAGGCGCTCGGCAACGGCCTCTTCAGCGTCGGCGCCGAGGTCGCGCTGGGCAGACTGCTGCGCGACCTCTTGCGTGCGCACCTTCCGCGCGACGCGTACCGCGCGCTGCTCTACGGCGACCGCGCCGAGCGCGAGGCCACGTTCGCCGCGCGGCTCGACCGGCCGGGCTTCTGGCGCCACGCCGTGCGGCTCTGCGCCCTGCGCGGCCGCCTCGCCGAGCCCGGCGACGACGCCATCGGCACGTTCACCCGCGGCGATCCGATGGACGCGCTGCGTCGGCTCGTCCGCGTCGGGCTGCCCGGCTCGCCGGTGTGGTCGCGCGCCTTCTGCAACGACGCGGGCGTGCTCGCCACCCTGCCGCGCCATCTGCTGCCCTCGGGCCACGAGCGCCTGCGGGCGCAGCTCGATCGCCTCGAGGTGCGCGCCGATCCGCCGCGCCTCGCGCTCGCCTCCGAGCCCGGGGGCGCGTTCGACGGCGTCGACCTGGGCAACGTCCCCGACTACCTCGACGACGGGTCGCGGCGCTGGCTGCTGCTCGAGGCGGCGCGCGCCACGCGCCCCGGTGGACGCGTCGTCCTGGCCAGCCTCGAGCCCGAGGCGATCGACGCCGTCGCCCCGCCGTCCTTCGCGCGCCTGCCCGCGATCGAAGACGCCCTCGCCGAGCGCGACCGGGCCCCCGTGTGGGGCCGCTGGTGCGTCTTCGCCGTCCGCTAGTGGTCCGCCGCCGAAGTCCCGCCGTCGGGCCGCGCGCGTGATGCGGCGCCTCGTGGCCACCGTACTGGCCACCCTGGCCTTCGGGGTGGCCGGCGCCGGCGCCGCCAACGTGGACGCGCTCGCCGACGCGCTCCTCCGCAGCGAGAACTACAAGGTGCGGCTCAAGGCGGCGACCGCGCTCGGGCAGGTGCAGGGACCCGACGCCCTCCGCACGTTGATCGCCGCGCTCGGCGATCCGCACCCGCTGGTGCGCGCCGCCGCCGTCAACGCGCTCGGGCGGCATCGCAACGCCGACACGATCCCCGACCTCTGCCGGCTGCGCACCGACGCCGAGGCCTTCGTCCGCAAGGCCGCCGACGGCGCGCTCGCCGGCCTCGGGGGCCCGTCGAAGTGCGAGGCGAAGCGCGTCTTCGTCGCCGTCGAGGTGTCCGGCGAGGACGCGGCCACCGCCGGCTTCGTGCGGACGCGCGTGCTCGAGCGTTGCGCCGGCGACCGCCGCGTCGTGCTCGGGCGCGCGCTCGATCTCGCGGGGACGGCGGCGTCCGACGGGCCCGATCCGCGCGCCGAGGTCGAGGCCGGCCGGCTGCCGGGCGTGGAGCTGAAGCTGCGGGTCGCGCGCACGGTGCTGCGCTCGCCGACGACGACGAAGGTACGCTGCGAGGTCTTCCAGTCGGTCTACGACCTGCGCCTGCGGGCGCTGCGCGGCTCGGCGACGCAGCGAGCGGAGATCGACCTCGGCTCGCCGACGGCGAGCGCCGCCGCCGCCGATCAGAACGCGCGCGAGTGCCTCGGGGCGCTCGTGCCGGTGGTCTACGAAGGGTTCTCGGACTACCTCGACCGGCTCTGAAGCCGGCCGGGGCGGTCCCGTGGAGAGGTGACGCGATGTCCCAGGATCGCCCGCGCTACAAGCGCAGCCTGCGCAACCTGCTGCTCGATCGGCGCTTTCAGCTCAAGTACACGCTGGCGATCGTGCTCGCGGGCGGGGTGCTCTTCGGCACGATGGAGGCGTTCTTCTACGACGAGGTCCGGCAGAACAGCGAGCTGGCGTTCGTGGAGAACAGCGAGCTGGCGCTCGCGGATCCGGCCTTCGCCGCCGACATGCAGGCGCAACTGCTCGCCGAGGATCGCAAGGTCCTGCTCGTCCTGGTGGGCTTCTGGCTGGCGCTCGTGTCGACGCTGTTCGTGGTGGGCATCCTGGCCACGCACCGCATCGTCGGCCCGCTGTACGTGATGGATCGCTACATCCGCCGCATCAAGGACGGCCGCGCCGTGCACGCGCGCCCGCTGCGCCGCGGCGACGAGTTCCAGAATCTCTACAACCACATCAACGAGATGGCCGAGACGCTGCGCGCCGATCGCACGGCGGAGGTCGAGGCGCTGCAGCGCGTCCTCAACCGGGCCGAGGTCCGGCTCGAGGCGCTGCGCGCCCGTCCCGACGGCGCCGACCTCGCCGCCGCCCTCGACGAGGACCTCGCCCCGATCCGCGCCCTCATCGAGAAGAAGCGCGGCTGGCTGCTGCTCCCCGACGAAGACACCGTCGAGCCGACCGCTAGGAACTGACGCGCCGCAGGCGGTAGAGCAGCACGTCCATGCCCGCCCGCATCGTCGCCGGCAGGTGCGGGCTCGTCACCCGCCGCGAAGCGCGCGTCGCCGCCCAGCCCGCGAGCGCGCCGAAGAACTCGTCCACGTAGCGCCGGCCGGGATCGGCGATCCAGGCCTCGCCGCCCTCCGCCACGAGCGCCTCGAGCGCCCGCGCCACCGGCTCGGCGTTGCGGCGTTCGTACAGCACGTCCGCGGCCAGCACCACGTCGGCCCGCAGGCCCGGCGGCGGCGCGCGCCAATCGAGCGGCGCCGTCTCGACCGTCAGGCCGTTGCGCCGCGCGCTCTCGGCCGCGTACGCGAGCGCCTCGGCGTACCAGTCGGTGGCGAGGCACGACCGCGCGCCCGCGCGCGCCGCGGCGAGGCTCACCAGGCCGAGGCCCGCCCCGAGCTCGAGCGTCGCGCGCCCGGCCACGGGCACGTCGCCCGCCGCGATCGCCTCCGCCAACCCCAGCGCCGACGGCCAGACGTCCGCCCAGTAGGGGAGCTTCTCGTCGGCGTCGAGGTCGGCCACCGCGTCGACCAGCGCGTTCGGGTCACGTGGACGCGCCAGCCTCAGGGGACCCCCGGGCAGCTCGACAGTGAGTTCGATCGGGTCGTGGGGGAGCACGGGACCACCTCCATCATGGCGAATTCATTGGTCAGCCCATAGACTCAGGTTACGATGCCAAGCCGGACGGCGGAGTGGGGCCGCAGTCCGTCGGCGCGCGCCACGCGCGGCGGGATGGCAGGAGAGGGAGTCAGCGTGGCCGGAGAATTTCGCCCGGGGGATTCCGCCGAGCGGCTCGCGCCGCATCCGACGAACCAACCGCTGGCACGCCTCGACGATCGCTACGAGCTGACCGACCGCACAGGCCTCTCGCTGGGGCCGATCCCCTACGCCACGCTCCAGAACCTCATCCGGCAGGGGCGCCTCTTCCGCACCGATCGCATCTGCAAGAACGGCCAGCTCCCTCAGGCGCTCGGCGAGCTCCTCGAGTTCGAGGCCGTCTTCCGCGAGGTGCTGCCGCTCGAGTTCCACGTCGACCACAACCCCATCCGGCCGCGCCCCGACCTGGCGGGCACCCTCGACCGCATCGCGCTCGCCGAGGTGTTCATCCGGCTCCTCAAAGAGAAGCGCACCGGGCGCCTCTTCCTCGCCAGCCCCGACCGCAAGGGCGACCAGGTCATCATCTTCCGTTCCGGCATGCCCGTGAACGCCATGTCGAACGTGGCCGAGGAGCAGCTCGGGGCGCTGCTCATCGACCAGGGCCTCATCAACCGCGACACGTTCGACCAGGCCGTCGAGATCCGCCGGCAGAAGGGCTCGCGCATCGGCTCGGCGCTCGTCGCCATCGACGCGATCTCGCCGCGCGACCTGCACCGCACGCTGGCGAAGCAGGCGATGGAGCGCCTGCTGCGCGCGTTCCGCCAGCACGCCGGCACGTTCCACTTCGTCTCCGACGACACGGCCGCCCAGGAGGACATCCTCCTCTTCGCGGATCCCCGCGAGATCGTCGAGGCCGGTCTGCACGCGTCGCTCGCGCCGACCGAGGTGGCCGAGGAGCTGAAGGCCTACGGCGATCCCGTCCTGCAGACGCGCGCGCGGGCGCTCGACGAGGACTGGGCGCGGGCGCTGACCGACGACGACCGGCAGGTGGTCGAGGCGCTGCGTCAGCCGCAGCCGCTCGGCGGCGTGCTGCCGAAGATCGCGCGCACGCTGAAGCTGACGACCGAGGAGACGCGCCTGCGCCTCCTCACCCTGCTCAAGCTGGGCGTCATCGCCGTCGGCGAGGAGTCGATCGCCGACCTCGAAGAGACGCTGGCCCGGTTGCAGGGGCTCGACCGCTTCCAGGTGCTCGGCGTCGGCCGGAGCGATGAGACGGCGAAGGTGCAGGCCGCCTACCAGGAGCGTCTGGACAAGCTCGGCGCGCTCGCCGTGCCCGGCGACAGCCCCGCGGTGACGCGCCTGCGCGAACGCATCAAGCAGCTCCTCGACCAGGCGGCGCAGACGCTCGCCGATCCCGACGAGCGGGCGATGTACGACCGCGCGCTCATGCTCGGGCTCGACTTCGAGCAGCCGGAGGCGCGCCAGCGGCTCGAGTACGACCACTTCCTCGGCCGTGGCCGGGCGCTGCTCACGGCCCAGAGGTACGCCGAGGCGCGCGAGTGCTTCGTGCGCGCCGCCGAGCGCATGGCCGACGAGCCGATGGTCTACGTGCAGCTCGGCTGGGCGCAGTTCCTGGCCAGCAACCGCGACACGACCGCGGCGCGCGAGGCGGTCCGGCAGGCGGAGCGCGCGCTCAAGCTCGCCAGCGACCTCGACCAGGCCTACCTGACCATCGGCAAGATCTACCGGCTCGCCGGCACCATGCAGGAGGCCGAGGCCAACCTCCGCAAGGCGGTCGAGCTCAACCCGAACAACAGCGAGGCGCAGAGCGAGCTCCGCCTGATCTTCACCCGCGACATCAACGCGTCGCGCCGCAGCAACGTGACGATCAGCGTCGGCGGCCCGGTCCTGCAGTCGCTCGTCGTCGCCTTTCTGTTGATCGGCGGCCTGTTCTATGCCGCGAACTTCGTTCCCGGCGGCGCCACCGAGTACCCCGACCTGGTGAGCGCCGGCGCCTCCGTGCCCCGGTCGCTCACGGGCGAGGTGGCGGTCGATCCGAAGGCGCGCATGGTGCCGCCGGAGCAGCAGCGGATCGGCAACCAGGAGTACTTCTACTTCTCGAGCGACTTCTGGTGGTGGGCCCGGCGCGGCGCGCTCCTGCTCATCGGCCTGATCGGCGTCTTCGCGATCGCGCGCCAGAAGCCCAAGGATCTCCAGATCTTCGGGCCGAACGCGAGCTGGGTCTTCGCCGCGCTCCCCTACGGCGTTGCGGTCGGCTTCCTGTCACCGGTGCAGGTGGTGCTCTCGCCGCCGGCCACCGTCCTCGGCATGACGTTCTTCCACGTGCTGGCCGAGCAGGTGTTCTTCATCTGGTTCCTCTGCCGGACGCTGACGCGCAACCTGGGCGAGCCGGCGGCCGGCGTGGCGCTCACGGCGGCGCTGTTCGGCGTCTACCACCTGACGTACATGCACATCTTCGGGCAGCCGTCCGCCGACGCCCTGCGCGACGTGGCGCAGATCGGCGCGTTCGCGGGCGGCGCGTACGCCGTGCTGGCGTGGCGGTCCGGCGGGCTGGCCGCGCCGTTGCTCGCGCACCTCGCCGTCAACGGCACGATGATGATCCGGACGATCGCGAACCAGTCCCACTGAGGCGGGCGGTCGAGGAGGCGGAAGTGGCCGAAGGACGCATGCTGCTCGCCGACGCCGACACAAAGCTCGGCGAGCGCACGATCGAGGCGCTGCGTGCCGAGGCCGGGCCCGAGGTGGTCTGGTGCGATTCCGGCACGAAGCTCGTGAGCGTGTACGCGCGCCTGGCGAAGGCCAGGAAGCCGCCGGTGCTGTCGGTGCTCGAGGTGGGGCTCGGTCCGCTCGACGGACGCGCGGCGGCACAGGCCATGCGCGCCATCGAGAAGGGCCTCGGCCAGCCGCCGGTGCCGATCCTGTTCTACACGACGGCGCCCGCCGACGACGAGCTGCGCGGCTTCCTGTCGCGCCTCGGGCGCGCCGTGCACCTCCAGAAGGCGGCGGACCTGCCGACCGAGGAGCTGGCGAAGCGCCTGGCGATCGCGGTCAAGCGCCTCCTGGCGAAGCTCGGAGGGGCGTGATGGCGACCACCCGCTATTGCCCGGGGTGCGGTCAGGACGTGCCCGTCGAACAGGCGCTCGAGGGCGACTACATCCTCACCGCGTGCACACTGTGTGGCCTCGGCCTCGGCCTGAAGGTGGCGAGCGCCGAGGAGCAGCGCCGTCTGAAGGGCCTCAGCACGCCGCCGCCGGCGATCATGTCGACCACCGCGCTGCAGCAGGCGATCGCCCCCGGCGGACCGGCGCTGGCGCGCGTCGGCGTCGTGCGTCGCGAGATGGCGGTGCCGCCCATCGTGGAGCGCACCGCACCGCCGCCCGAGCGCCCTGCGTCGGCCTCGACGCCGCCGCCGGCGATCACCCAGACGCAGGCGATGATCGCGCCGCTGCTGATCACGCCGCCGTCGGCGCCGGCGCCGATCGAGTCCGTCGAGACGCTGACGCCGGGCGACAGCATCGAGGCCGACAGCGGCGACGGCGGCGTCCGGGCGATGCGGCGCGTGGTCGTCGTCGAGGACTCGACGTTCCTGCGCGAGGTCACCCGCGACCTGCTCCTCGAGAAGAAGCTGGCCCGGGAGGTCGTCGACCTGCCCGACGGCAACACCTTCCTCGAGGACTTCGTGCGCTCAGCGGCCGCGGGCCACAAGCCCGACCTCGTGGTCCTCGACGTGCGCATGCCCGGCATGGACGGGCGCGAGGCGGCGCTCGCCATGCGCGCCATCGAGGCCGGCTTCGGCCTCAAGCGCACGCCGATCCTCTTCTTCTCGGGCGTGCTCTGCGACGAGCCCTTCAAGGCGCTGCTGGCCGAGCTGAAGAACGCCAAGTACATCCGCAAGGCCGAGGGCGGCGACGTCAAGGAGCTCGGCGAGCGCATCGTCGCGGTGCTCGAGCGCCTCGTCGGAGACCGCCCCGCCTGAGGTGCCGAATATTTCACCGCTGGTGTGCGTTTACACTCTCCGTGGATTCCGTTATCTTTCTCCTTAGCCGTTACAGGTGTAGCGACGAAGGAGGCCAGAACGATGCGATCGACCCTCGGTTGGCTGACCGTGGCCGCGGTCGTGCTGCTCGGCGGGACGGCCTGGGCCGGTGGTGGTGGGGCCCCGCCCGGCGGTGGCGGCGGCGGGGCCGGCCCGGAGCCCGAGGTGTACGCGCTCATGTTGTTCAGCCTGCTGCCGGGGGCGTTCTTCGCTCGGCGGGCGCTGGCGGCGCGTCGCGAGACGACCGAAGAGGCCTGAGCGCCCGCACGCCTGAACGGCCGACACCGGCAGGCGAGGTGAGCACCCCATGAGCCCCGGTGACACGGGGACGGCCATGCCGGGCAAAGGGGGCCTGCGCTGGTCGTCCGTCCAATCCGTCACCACCGCGGCGCTCGGCGCGCTCGCCTTCCTGCCGGTGCTTTTTTTCATCGCCGAGACCTGGCTCGAGGGTCTCCTCGGCGGCGCCGCCGCCGGCCTGCTCACCTTTCCCATCTGCGTCGCGCTGGGGTGGCTGGCGAGTCGCCGGCCTGCGTGGACGGCGCCGCGCCCGGATCGGCGGGGCGCCGACGTCGCGCTGCTGGCGCTGGCGCTCGTCCAGGTCGCCGCGCTCGCCCTGGCTCGGGGCGAGTGGGAGGCGCTGATGATCGGCGGCATCGCCCTGCCGCCGGCGGTCTTCGCCTGGATCTGGGGCGCCCACGGCTGGCAGCGCGCGACGGCGCTGTCCTTCCCGGTGCTGTTCGGCTGGTTCGCGCTCCCCTGGGAGCACTTCCTCCGCGCCCTCGATCACCCGCTGCAGGCCTGGACGGCGGCCATCGCCTACACGCTGCTGAACCTCGCGGGTTGGCCCGTCCGGTGGTGGGACGACGTGACGATCTACACCTACGAGTACTACGTGATGGTCAACGAGACCTGCAGCGGCATGAACATGCTCGTCACGCTGACCATGTACACGCTGATCTTCGCCTGGGCGACGCAGCCGCGCATGGCGGGTCGCGTCCTGCTGTGTCTGCTCGTCGTCCCCGTGAGCATGCTCGCCAACGGCGTGCGCGTGGCCGCCATCTACCTCATGGGCTACTACGGCGGGAACGACCTGGCGATGGGCTTCTGGCACACGGGCAGCGCGTACGTGCTCTTCCTGCCCGTGTTCTGGTTCCTCTACGTCGTCGGCAACGTCCTGGCGCGCCGCCTGAGCGCGCCGACGATGAGCAGCGCGCCGCAGACGGCCATCCACCAGTCGCCGAACCGCGTGTAGAAGGTCAGATCGCTCCGCAGCCGCGCCCTCCCGGTCAGCAGGCCGTGCTCGAACAGGTCGAGACGCGCGTGCGTACGGCCGCGGGGGTCGATCAGGGTGCTGATGCCCGCCTGTCCCACGCGCACGAGCCAGCGGCCGTTCTCGAGGGCCTGCACGATGGCGCGGTTCGTCATGTGCTGCGCGATGGGGCTCTTCCTGAAGCCGGCGTCGTTGCTCATGACCGCCAGCAGCTCGGCGCCGGCGAGGGTGACGGCGCGGCCGGCTTCCGGGTAGACCGACTCGAGGCAGATGAGCACGCCCACCCGCCCCGCGGGGGTATCCAGGGGCCGCCAGGCGTCGCCCGGCGTGTAGATGGCCTCGTGATCGGGGACGAGGCGCACCTTGGCGTACGCGCCGGTGACGTGGCCGCCGGGGGCCACGGCGAGGGCGGCGTTGCGTCGCACGCCGCCACGCTCCTCGACGGGCAGGCCCGCGAGCAGGGTGCTGCGCGCGCCGGCGGGCGGGAAGAGACGCGCGCGCAGCGCCGCCGACTCGAGCACGGGCGCGCGCACGGCGGTCTCTGGCCACACGACGAGGTCGGCGCCGGCGTCGTAGGCCTGCTTCGTCAGCGCCTCGTAGAGCCGGATGTTCTCGCGGTGCGCCGCCGGATCGGCGCGCGCGGTGTCGTAGCGGTGGTTGGGCAAGCCGCCCTGGACGCCGGCGACGGTCACCTCGCGTCCGCCCAGGTCGGGCGGAGAGAGCGCGCCCCAGACCCCCATCGCCACGACCAGGCCCGCAAACGCCAGCAGGGGCGCGCGGTGCGTGCGCGGGTGGGCGATCGCGTGGAACAGCAGGCTCTGGACGAGCGCGACGACGGTGCTGACGCCGAGCCCGCCGGTGAAGGGGGCGAGCGCCAGCCACGGGCCGACCCACGGCACGTCGGCCAGGCAACCGGCGTAGCTCGCGGGCATCGAGAGCGGACCGACCGTGCGCATCCACTCGGTCAGCGTCCACACGAGCGCCGGCAGCGCCACGTCGAACCACGGCCCCACGCGGCCCCACAGCCATCGCAGGAGCAGGGCGTACACGACCATCTGGCTGGCGGTATAGGCGGCGAAGCCCCAGAACAGCAGCCAGCCATAATCGAGCACGCCGTAGATGTGGACGCCGCCGAGGAAGCCGACGAGGCCGCCGAGCCCCGCCCGCTCCCAGGCCGTCGGCGCGTGCCGCAGCGCCAGCAGCAGCGGCACGTTGGCGACGAGCGCCGCCGGGCCCCAGAAGACGAAGGCGACGCCGTTGATCAGACCGGCGGCGGCCGCGAGGGCCCAGCGCAAGGACCGCGTCACCAGGGCGCCTCGCGTGCGTCGAGCACCAGCGCCGGCACGTCGTCGGCGAGCACGCCGGCGTGGAGGCGCACGATGCCCCGCGCCGGGTCGAACACGACGGGATCGCGCGCGTAGAGGCCGACGAGCAGCAGCGGACCGGACGGCGCGAGCAGCACCCGCGGCTCACGGCCCTCGCCCACGCCGCGCCCTTCGGTGAAGGCGACGTCCAGCGCGGCGAGCGCGGCGCGCGGATCGTCGCTCGCGGGCACTGGGGCGCCGGCGCGGAGCCGATCGCGGAGCTCCGTCGCGAGGCGGCCCGGTCGCGAGTCGAGGATCCAGCCGTCGGCGACCGCGGCGGGAGACCGCCACTCGCGCTCCGGCCCGCGGACGACGAGGTCCGCCGTGAGCTCGCGCTGCGCGCGCACGAAGACGAAGCCGGCCCAGGCGGCCAGCAGCGGCCAGAGCAGGTGCGCGGCCCAGGGCCGGCGGCGGGGCGCGGGCGCGGGCTCGGACCGGGGTTCGGACGCGGGGAGCACGCGCTCATTCTGGCGCAATCGCGGCGCGATGGCGCGTTTCAGGGGAGGTCGTGCGCGAGCCGGAAGCCGATGGAGGGCGCCACGCCGTCGCTGGCGACGACGTAGCGAGACGCGGCGCGCGCGTGCAGGTCGAGCTGGTTCCAACTGCCGCCGCGGGCGACGCGCAGGGAGTCGCCGTCCTCGCCGGGGACGGCGACGCCCACCGTCCAGTCCTTCACGCCGCCGGCGAGATCCATCACCCCGTAGGGGCTGCGGTCGTGCGGGTAGCTGCCGCACGGCTCGAGCGACGGCGGACCCGGTCGCGCGTGGGCGCACTTGCAGTACGTCGCCTCCCACAGGTCGCCCCAGGGGAAGCGGCGGCCGTCGGCGCCGCGCGCGGCCTTCTCCCACTCGGCCTCGGTCGGCAGCCGGTAGCGCACGCCGTCGAGCGCCCCGCGCCACGCGCTGTAGGCTTCGGCGTCGTGGGCGCTCACGCCGAACACGGGCCAGTTCGGATCCCACGGATCGCCCTGCGGGCTGCGCGCGGGGAGGTGGAAGCGTCCGTGGTCCTCGCGGAACAGCGCGCCACCGCCGCTGAACAGCCTCGGGGCGCGCCGCCGCGCCGCCTCGCGGTCGGACTTCGCGAGATCATTGAGGAAATCGAGATACTGGCGGCAGCTCACCGGCAGTCGCGCGATGCAGAACCCGTCGACCCACTGGCGCTGGCCGGGCAGGGGCGACGAGGCCTGCGCGTCGCCGCCGAGCATCACGTCGCCCGCGGGGACGTAGACGAAGCCGGTGCCGATGGCCGCGTCGTGCAGCAGCCGGACGTTCAGCGCCACGTCGCCGAGCCGGTCGATGCGGACGGGCATCTGGGCGTCGCGCAGGCCCGGCGCCCGCAGGACGAGCAGATAGCTGCCCATGGGCAGCGGGTCGACCTCGCAGGGCGTGCGGCCGAGGTCCCGCGGCTGGACGGGCACGAGCACCCGGTCCCGGGCCTCGTAGCTGAAGAGGATGGCGCGCGCGCCCGGCGGATCGCTCTCGACGCGCAGCCGGCCGTCGCCGCGCAGGCGGGCGGCGTACGCGCCCGTGTCGACGTCGCGCAGCAGCGTCCCGTAGTGGATGAGCGCGGCGCGGTCGCCCTCGGCCTCGGCCTCGACGAAGCGCTCCCAGTAGAGCCCGCACAGTCCCTCGCGCGCCTCTTCGCTCTTCGGATCGTCGCTCAGCGCCGAGCGAAACGTCTGCACGGCGCGCGTGAAGGACTCGATGGCCTCGCGCTCGGCGCGCGCGAGGCGCTCCTCGGCCGTCCACAGCGGGCGGCGCTGTTCCGGGCCGGCCCACGGCATCAGCAGCAGGCGGCGTCCGTCGACCTCCGCGCTCAGCCGCTCCACCGCCTGCCGGGCCGCCTGGTGCTCGGCGGCGCGCTCGCGGCCCTCGGCGATGCGGACCTGGGCGGCGGCGCGGCGACGTTCGTCCTCGCGCGCGCCCTCGAGCCACGCCTCGACGGCGGCGTGCACCTCGAGCGCGGAGGAGAAGCGCTGGGCGCGGTCCTTGGCGAGACAGCGCAGGCACACCTGCTCGAGCGCCAGGGGGACGTCGCGGTCCGGCGCGCGCTCCCGCGGCGGCACCACCGGGTCGCGCAGCAGCTTGCGCAGGATGGCTTTGCCGTCGCGCCCGCCATACGGCGGCCGCAGCGTCAGGATCTCGTAGAGGATCGCGCCCAGGCTGTAGACGTCGGACCGCTCGTCCACCTCGTCCAGCTGGCCGAGCGCCAGCTCCGGCGGCATGTAGCCGGGCGTGCCGATCACCTCGCCGTGCCGCGTCTGCCACTCGCGCAGCGCCTCGCGGTGGCTGCGCACGCGGTCGTCGGCGGCGCGCGACAGGATCTTGGCGAGGCCCCAGTCCATGACCAGGACCTCGCCGAAGTCGCCGAGCATGACGTTCGACGGCTTCAGGTCGCGGTGCACGACCCCGCGGCTGTGGGCATAGGCGATGCCCATGCACACCTGCTGGAAGATGTTCAGCAGGCGCGCGCGCCCGAACGTGCGCTCGGCGTCGGGCACCTGGTGGCGCAGGTCGCGGAGCACGTCGCGCAGCGTCCGGCCGCGCACGCGCTTCATCGCGAAGTAGAGCTGGCCGTCTTCGAGGGTGCCGAGGTCGTAGACGGGGACGATGTTGGGATGCTGCAGCTGCCCGGTGATCTGCGCTTCTTCGACGAAGCGCAGCTTCAGGCCGGTCTGCTCGGCGACGTCCTGCAGCAGCAGCTTGAGGACGACCTCGCGCCCGAGGTTGCCGTCGGTGGCCGCGACGATGCGTCCCATGCCGCCGCGGGCGATCTCCTCGCCGAGGTGGAAGCGCTCGGGGCCGTCGGCGAGGTGCGGGACCGGGCCCTTCGGAACGGCGGGGGGCGCGGCCGGCGCGGGGGGAGGCTCGGGCGCGGGGGGAGGCTCGGGCGCGGGCGCCTCGGCGGCGGCCGCCGTGTGCGCGGCGAGCTCCGCGTCGAAGGTCGCCAGCTGTTCCGGCGAGACGATGCCGGCGACGAGGAGCGCCTCGGTCAGCGGCAGGTCGGCGGACGCGCTGCGGCGCAGGCCCCGCAGCAGCGATTCGGGGACGCCGAGCCGCTCGCGCAGCAGCTCGAGCAGGCGACGTTCGTCGACGGTGGACATCGACGGGACAGTGTACAGGGGTTCGTCCGCCGAGCGAAGAAGCGGACCGCTGCTTTGCCCGGGTGCTAGGATTCGGCGTCCATGCGCATCGCTTGTCCCGGCTGCGAGGCCGGCTACGACTTCCCGATAGAGCTCATCGCCGGCGCCGCCTTCGAGGCGCGGTGTCCGGGTTGCGGCGGTGAATTCCGCGTCGAGCGGGGCGGGGCGGTCGTGCCCACGGGCGAGCGGCGGGCGCCCGCCGGCGAGGCGCCGAGCGCGGCGATCTTCGCGCGGACGCGGACGATGCCCGGCGCACCGGCCGCGCCGGCGCGTCCCCTGCCGGCCGCGTCGGAAGCGCCGCCCGACGAAGCGCTCGCCGCCGAGCCGAGCCTCGACGGTTACCTCTACGTGCGCGGCGCGCCCGTGAGGCAGCGCGTGCGCCGGCGGCAGGTGACGCTGGCCGCGCGCTTCCCGCCGGGGGCGCGGCGTCCGCAGGCGCGCGTCATCTCGATCCCCGCCACGTTCGGCAGGCCGCGCCACGGTGATGAGGCGCCGGTCGAGCCGGCGCTCGCGCCGGTCGAGGTGGCCGTGGTCTCCGCCGCGCCGGCCCCGCGCACTCGGCGACGCCTCGGGATGGCGCTCGCAGGCGCTGGCGCCGTCGCGGCGTCGGCGCTGCTCGCCTTCGTCCTGACGCGACCCGTCGACCCCGTGACCCCCGCCCCAGCGCCTGCGGCGCCCGCCACCGTCGCCGCCGCGCCCGGGGCCGCCGCGCCCATCCCGCCGGCGACGACCACGCTCGACGTCGAGGTCCAGCAGGTCGAGCCGCTGCCCGAGCGCCACGCGGCGGTGGTGCACGGCCAGATCTTCAACGGCACCGACCGCGTCCAGACGGCCATCCGCCTCGAGGCGACGCTGCGGGCCGACGACGTGCCGAAGCGGCGCCGCGAGGTCTGGTGCTGCGAGCCGCTCGAGCGCGAGGCCGCCGTCGCCGCCGCCAGCGACCCGCGCCACCCGCACTTCGCGCGGGATCGCGACGCGTCGATCGCGCTCCGCCTCGAGCCCGGCGATCTGCGGCAGTTCTCCATCCTCTTCCCGGCGCTCGACGACGGCTTGCTGAACGCGAAGCTCGACGTGACCGCGCGCATCAAGGACGCCGTCCCGGCGCCGCCCAGCCAGGCCTCCGCCACCACGAACTGACAGGGTGTTCCCATGAACCGGGGACCCGGCGCGGGCTCGGGCGCGGGGCGGGGTTGCGCGAGCGGGCGAAGCTGCGTAGAACGGCGCGGACGCGAGGCGAAAGAGGAGGCGAGTCCATGGCCACGGGGACCCTGACCGCGCCGGTGCTCATCGACCGCATCGTGCCGGCGGCGCGCTGGCGTGACGCGGCGGTCGTGCTCGGCGGCGCGCTGTTCGTGGCGCTGCTGGCGCAGGTACAGATCCCGCTCGGGTTCACGCCCGTGCCGATCACGGGCCAGACGCTGGGCGTGGCCCTGACGGGCGCCGCGCTCGGCGCCCGCCGCGGCTCGCTGTCGTTGGCGCTGTACCTGCTGCTCGGGGCCGCCGGCCTGCCGTTCTACGCGGGCGGTGAGGCGGGCGTCGCGAACCTGCTCGGCCCCACCGCCGGGTACCTCGTCGCCTTCGTGCCCGCCGCCTGGATCGTCGGCCGCCTCGCCGAGCGCCGCGCCGACCGTCGCCCGTGGACGGCCTTCCTCGCCTTTCAGGTGGGCAGCCTGGTCGTCTTCGCCCTCGGCGTGACCGGCCTCGCCATCGCCACCGGCAGGCCGCTCGGCTGGGCCCTCGAGCACGGCTGGCTGCCGTTCGTGCCCGGCGACCTCCTCAAGACCGCCCTCGCCGCCGGCCTCTTCCCGAGCGCCTGGCGCCTCGTCGAACGCTTCACGCGCGCGTGATCCGCACCGCGGCGGTGCTCGCCGGCTCGGGCGGGGCGGCGTGGGTCCTCGCCGCCGGCTGGGTCGCGACCCGGGCCGCGCCCCCTCGCGCGCCTGTCGTCCCAGACGTCGCGCGCCCCGCGCTCGTCCTCGGCTGCCGGCCCGGCCCCGGCCTCGACCGCCGGGTGGACGGCGCCGTCGCGCTGTGGCGCGCGGGCCGGGCCTCGCGGCTCGTGGTGAGCGGCGCCGGGGAGGCGGCGGCCGGGGTGGCGCGCGCGCTCGCCGCGGGGCTGCCCGCCGACGCGCTCGCCGCTGAGGACCGCGCGCGCAACACGCTCGAGAACCTCCGGTACTCGAGCGCGCTGCTCGACGGCGCTCCGTTCTGGATCGTCAGCGACGACTGGCACCTGCCGCGCGCGCTGCTGCTCGCCCGTCGGCTGGGACTGCAGGCGCTGCCGGCGCCGGTGCGCGCGTCCGGGCCGCGCCTGCGCCGCTACGTGCGCGAGGGCCTGTCGGTGGTGCGCACGGTGGTCGAGCCGATCGAGGGACGTTGACGCGCCCCCCGATGCGGCATGAGATTGTGCGGTGCTCCGCTTTCGCCGACCGCGCGTCCAGGTCGACGCGGTGATCCCGCTCTCGTGGCGCGCCCAGCGCCGCGACCTCTGGCTGACGCTCGTGCCGGCGCTGCTCCTCGTCGCCGGCGCCTTCGCGCTGACCTTCCTGTACCTGCGGCCGGCGCCGCCGACGACGATCGTGATGTCGGTGCGCCGCGACGAAGGCGGCTACGGCCACTACGCCAAGAAGTACAAGGCATTCCTCGCGAAGCACGGCGTGAACCTCGAGGTGCGCGACTGGGACGGCGCGACGGACGGCCTCGGTCCACTGCGGGAGACGGAGGCCGGCGTCGACGTCACGTTCGTCGAGGGTGGCCCGGTGCCGCCGGAGAAGGCGGCGAACATCCAATCGCTCGGCAGCCTCTACTACGCGCCGATCTGGGTGTTCTATCGAGGCGAGCCGATCGACGACTTCACAGGGCTGAGGGGACGGCGCATCGCCGTGGGGCCGGAGAACAGCGGCACGCGGTCGCTGGCGCTGGCGCTGCTCGGCGCCACGAAGTCGGACGCGGCGCCGACGGAGCTCCTGCCGCTGGGCCGCGACAAGGGCATCGAGCAGCTCACGGCGGGCGCGATCGACGCGGTGTTCCTGGTGTCGACGGCCAACTCGCCGCGCATCCACAAGCTCGCCGCCGTGCCGGGCGTGCGCCTGCTGAGCGTCGCCCGCGCCGACGCGTACGCGCGCCGCTTCCCGTACCTGACGAAGCTCGTGCTCCCGCGCGGCGTGTTCGACCTGGCGGCCGACGTCCCGGGCCAAGACGTGCTGCTGCTCTCGCCGACGGCCAACCTGGCCATCCGCGACTCGCTGCACCCTGCGCTCGCCTACCTGCTCCTGCGCGCGGCCACCGAGATCCACCACGAGGCGCGCCTCGTCTCGGCGGCGGGCACCTTCCCGGCGCCGTTCGAGAGCGGCCTCCCGCTGTCCGACGAGGCGCGTCGGTACTACACCTCGGGCGCGCCCTTGCTGCAGCGGCACCTGCCCTTCTGGGCGGCGAACCTCATCGACCGCACGTGGGTCATGCTCGTGCCGTTGCTGGCGGTGCTCATCCCGCTGATGCGGCTCGTCCCGCCCATCTACCAGTGGCGCGTGCGCTCGCGCATCTATCGCTGGTACGCGCGGCTCAAGGAGGTCGAGCTCGAGCTTGAGCAGGAGGACGTCGACGCCGAGCGCCTCCGCACCATGTTGCAGCGCCTCGACGACGTCGACCGCGCCGTCAAGCGCATCCCGACGCCGCTGGCCTACTCCGACAAGCTTTACGCCTTCCGGACGCACCTCGATCTGGTGCGCCGGCGGATCGAGCTGCGTCTCGAGCGCATCGCGCTGACGGCGGCCACCGCCTGACGGCGGGGCACGAGCGACCGAGGGGTCAGTTGCCGAGGAAGTCGCGCACGAGGGTGTGGACCTCGTCGTCGGTGAGGGTGTGGTTCGTCGCTTTGGCGGCGGCGAAGACATGCTGGGCGAGGGCGTCGTTCGGCTCGTAGCCATGGTGCTCGAGCCAGCACACCACGTTGGACAGGCCGCTCATGTGGCCCACCTCGATGCGCTGCTCCTTGCCGAACCAGCCTGCGGGCACGCCGCTGTAGATGCGATCCGCCAGCCAGTGCTCGCCCTTCTTGCGCGCCTTGATCACGGCGGCGGCGTGCACGCCGGTCGCCGTGCGGAAGGCGTCGTTCCCGAAGACCGGATAGTTGTACGGAATCGGGACGTTGCAGGCCTCGGCCACCGTCGCGACCCACTCGCCGAGCTTGGACAGGTCGCGGTCGATCTCACCGAGCAGCTTCATGTTGATCAGCACCTGGTCGAGCGCGGCGTTGCCCACGCGCTCGCCGATGCCGAGGGCGGTGCCGTGCACACGGTCGGCGCCGTACTCCGCGGCGAACACCGTGTTGGCGACCGCCAGGCCGCGATCGTTGTGGCCGTGCCAGTCGATGCCGATCGTCTGCCCCGTGCCCTCGATCAGGTTCCGTGTCCACTCGATGAGGTTGCGGACGCCGTCGGGCGTGCAGTGGCCCACCGTGTCGCACAGGCAGAGGCGCCGCGCCCCCATCTCGATGGCGTTCAGGAAGAGCTTCTGCAGCGTGTCGGGGCGGCTGCGGACGGTGTCCTCGGTGACGAACGTGACCGGCAGGCCCTCCTTCGCCGCGAAGGCGATCGCCTCGCCGCTGAGGCGCACGAGGCGGTCGAGGTCCCAATCCTCGGCGTACTGCCGGATGGGGCTCGTGCCGAGGAACGCCATCACCTCGATCTCGAGGCCCGTCTTCTGGCTGATCTCGACCACCGGCCGGATGTCGTTCACGTGGGTGCGCGCGGCGCAAGACGGCAGGATCTTCAGCTTTTCCGCGATGATGTGGCGGGCGAGGGCGGTGACGTCGTCAACGGCGCGCGGCCCCGCGCCCGGCAGGCCGATGTCGATGCAGTCGATGCCGACCTCGGCGGCCAGCGACACGATGCGCTTCTTGGCCTCGATGGGCGGGTCGGTGACCGACGGGCCCTGGATGCCGTCGCGCAGCGTCTCGTCGTAGAACCGGACCCGCCCGTCGGTGAGCCTCGACCGCCGACGCTTGGAGTTCCAGTCGTAGATCAGCTCGCTCTCGGGCGGATGTCCGGCCGGGCCCATCAGATCGCCTCCACCACCACCGCGATGCCCTGGCCGCCGCCGATGCAGGCGGTGCCGAGGCCGTAGCGGCCGCCGCGCTGCTTGAGCGCGTACAGCAGGTGCGACGTGATGCGCGCGCCCGACGCGGCCAGCGGATGGCCGAGCGCGATGGCACCGCCGTTCGTGTTCGTCTTGTCGCGCGGCAGCTCGAGCGCCTTCTCGACGGCGAGGTACTGCGGCGCGAACGCCTCGTTGACCTCGATCAGGTCCATGTCGCCGACGGTCAGGCCGGCGCGCTCGAGCGCGATCTTCGAGGCCGGCACCGGGCCGATGCCCATGAGCGTCGGGTCGCAGCCCGAGACGCCCCACTGCACGAGGCGGCCGAGCGGCTTCAGGCCGTGGGCCTTCGCGAAGTCGCCGGTGGCGAGCACGAGCGCCGCCGCGCCGTCGCAGATGCCCGAGGCGTTGCCGGCGGTCACCGTGCCGTCCTTCTTGAAGACGGGTCCCAGCTTCGCGAGGCCCTCGAGCGTCGTCTCGGGGCGCGGGTGCTCGTCGCGGTCGAAGACCACCGTGCCCTTGCGGGACTTCATCTCGATGGGGGCGATCTCGTCCTTGAAGGCGCCGGCGGCCTGGGCGGCGGCCCACGTCTGCTGGCTGCGCAGCGCGTACTCGTCGCAGGCCTGGCGGCTGATGCCGTACTTCTCGGCGAGGTTCTCGGCGGTGATCGCCATCGGCTGGCCGGTGTAGGAGTCGGTGAGGCACGTCCACAGCGTGTCCTCGAACTCGGTCGTGGCGCCGAATCGCAGGCCGTCGCGCGCGCCGCGGACGACGTGCGGGGCCTGGCTCATCGACTCGGTGCCGCCGACGAGCGCCACCTGGGTCTCGCCGAGCAGCAGCTCGCGCGCGGCGCCGGTGATCGCCTCGAAGCCCGAGCCGCAGAGGCGGTTGACCGTCAGGGCCGGGACGCTGTGCGGCAGGCCGGCGCGCAGGCCGACGTGGCGCGCGAGGTAGATGGCGTCCTTCGACGTCTGGAGCACATTGCCGAAGTAGACGTGGCCGAACTGGTCGGCGGGCACGCCCGACTGGGCGATCGCCGCGGTCGCCGCGTGGACGCCGAGATCGGTGGCGGTGAGGCCCTTGAGGGCGCCGCTGAAGGTGCCGAACGCGGTGCGGCGCGCGGCCAGGAAGACGATTTCGGTGGACAGGGGCTTCTTGCTCATCAGGCGGGTCCTCTCGCGAGCGTTCGTGGGACGTCGCGGGCATTGTACGCGCGCATCGGCGTGCAAGGGCAGGGAAAGGCGGCGCCGTCGCGTGTAAGAACGCCGCGGCGGCGCGTCCGGTGCGGGCGGGAGGTGCGCGATGGGACGGATCTGGATGCTCTGTGTGGCGCTGCTCGCGGGCTGCCAGGAGGCGGGCGACGACCCACCGGAGGCCGACGCGGGCGAGATCGCCGACGCGGCGCCGCCCGCCGGCGACGCGGCGGGGCCCGATGGGTCGGGCGGCGGCGTCGAGTGCGCCGACTGCTCCGAGTGCGTCTGCGACGACGGCACGCGGATCGTCGACGGCGAATGCGCGCCGAGCGGACGAATCCCGCCGGCGCTGTGCCGGCTCGGACGCGACCCGTCGCAGCCGGACTACCAATCGCCCGAGGGTTGCCGGGCCGCCTGCGAGCGCCTCGCCGCGAACCCCTGCGCCGCCTGCCGGCCGGACGAGGTCTGCGTGCAGTCCTTCGACGGCGGCTGCAGCGGCGGGCGGCCGCTCTGCAAGCCGCTCACGTCCGAGTGCCCGGAGGCGCGCTGCGACGAGGCGTGCGACCTCGCGCTCTGCGGCCGCGAGCCCGCCTCGTGCGTGTACACCGACGGCTGTCCGGGCACCCTCTCGGACGCCTTCATTTGCTATGGGCCGTGAGCCGATTCCCTCAACCCGCGCGACGCCGCTGCCGATGGAAATCTGCACCAACGTGGGGAGACATTACATGCGACAGGGAATCCAGCGGCTGCTCGCCTTCTGTGCGCTCTCGCTGTGCGGCATCGCGCCGGCGAACGCGATCGAGAAGATCCCGCCCGACGCGAAGGTGCTCGAGCTCGTGAACAAGACGCTCACGGCGCTCAACGAGAAGGACGAGGCGGCGCGTGTCAAGGCGCTTCTCCCGCTCGTGCACAAGTCGCTCAAGAACGCGGCGGGCGACGATCTCACCAGGAACATCAAGGACTTCTCGTTCAAGAAGGCATCGGTGGGCGCGCCGAACTACGCCTCGCCCGTCACCATCTTCGAGGTGCACAAGGGCAACGTGTCGACGGTGGGCTTCAAGGAGACGGCGCAGAAGTGCCGCCGCGACAAGTACTTCATCAACGTCAAGGAAGGCACGGTCGGCCGCCCGGCGCCGATCCACGTGTGCCTGCCCGAGGACGGCACCGAGCCCACCATCCTCGACTTCGGCTCGCTCAACTGATCGATGGGTCAGCCCGCGACGGCGAGGGCCTCGGCGGCCTGCGCGTCGTTCGTGACGAAGCGTGCGGGGCCGTGGATGGCGATGTAGTTCGCGGCGACCTGCCGCGAGGCGGTCGTCAGCATCGTGAACCACTCCATGCCGGGCAGATCCTGGATGGAGCGCTCCGCCTGCTTCAGCGGCACCATCGTCTCCTCGTCGGGGAACAGGTGCGCGGCGAGGAAGCCCATGTTGTCGCCGCCGCCGACGCCCGAGCCCACCGGCGTCCAGAAGTGCTTGATGCCGAAGCTCACGAGCGCCCGCGCGATGCGGTCGTTCTCCATGCGCTTCTTGGCCTGGTGCCAGTAGAAGCTGAAGTGGCGCCGCTCCTGGCGGGCCATGCGGTTGAGCAGCTTCGCGAGCACCGGGTTCGCCGTCCGCCGTTCGAGCGTCTGGTACGCCGCCGCCGCCGTCGCTTCGTTGATGGCGCCCCAGGTCATGTGGAGCGCGATGAATCGGGGCGTGAGGTAGGCCGCGCCCTGCGACAGCGCCGCCTCGACGATCTCCCGCAGCGACGAGCCCTCGGTCACGCGCGTGTAGCGGTCGGCCTCCTCGGGCCGGCCGGACTCGGCGAGCAGCCGGCTGATGGCGCGCCCGTGGCAGAGCTCCTCGTACACCCACGCCGACAGGAATGACGTGATCTCGGGGTCGCGCGTGCTGTGCCCGGCGAGCAGGTCGCGCATGTAGATGATGGTGTGCGACTCGGTGTCGCCCATGTACTTGAGGATGCGCTCCTCGACGTCGGACACCCCGATGCGCCGGCACAGCGCCCAGTCGAGGTCGTCGATGCGGACGCCTCCCGCCAGCTCGAGAAAGCGGTGGATGTTGAACTCGGCCATCTTGTGGAACGACTCCCGTGTGTAGTCGAGTACGCGTCCGCCACCAACGCGGATCGGTTGACACCCGCAAACGGGCGGCCGGGTCATCCTGACCCGGAGTCACCGTGGTGACGCTCACTCCCCCAGGTTGATCTTCTCGCGGGCATATGCCTCGTTCGGGAACGCCGGCCGCGGCAGCTCGTCGAGCGTCGCGGTGAGCAGCCGGAAGCTCGGCACGACGTAGGCCGACACCGGCTCGCCCAGCGCCTTCACCCAGTGGGCGCGCACGCCGGCGAGGTCGTCGTCGTCGGAGGCCCACGAGCCCGCCGCCTCGGCCGCCCAGACCTCCTCGCCGTCGCGGCACCGCGTCAGCCGCGCGTTCACCGCCGCCTCGACGCCGTCGCCGTCGCGCGCGACCTGCGGCGCGAGCAGCAGCAGGCCCTCGATGTCCTCGCTGCAGGCGTCCGGCGGCACCGCGGCGGCGGCCACGTCCTCGACGGCGATGAAGTCCCGGTGCTGATTCACGTGGCTGCGCGCCATCAGGGCCCAGAGGTCGCCCACGTCCTGGCTGCCGTCAGGGAGCGGCGCCACGACGATCTTCAACCGCAGCGTCTGCGTGCGGTCGACGGCGGGGTAGTCGTCGCGCACGCGGCTCTGCTGCACCGGCGAGCACGCGACGAGCAGCAGCAGGGGCAGGCTACGCCGCATGCCGCACCTCCGCCTCGCCCCGGCGCATGCGCCGATCGTGCAGGATCTGCAGCAGCGCCAGCATCACCGTGAACGACACCACCAGCGTCGCGCTCATGCCGATGCACGCGATGACGCCCATCGACTTCAGCCCGCGGTGGGCCGCCCACAGCAGCGCCGCCCAGCCCGCGAGCGTCGTCAGCGTCGAGCATGCCACCGCCGCCCCCACCGAGCGCAGGGCCTCCATCGGGCTCACGCCCTCGTTGAACCGGTGCATCAGGTACACGCCGTGGCTGATGCCATAACCCAGCACGATGGGAAAACACACCACGTTCATGAAGTTCAGCTGGTGGTCGAACAGGGCCATGATCCCCAGCATCACGCCCATGCCCACGCTCAGCGGCACGAGCGCCGCCAGCGTGCTGCGCACCGACCGGAAGTCGAGCAGCAGGATCAGCACCAGCAGCACGCCGGTCAGCGCCACCGTGAGCTTGCCGTCGAACAGCACGATGCGCGCCAGCTTCGCGAAGAGGATGGGCAGCCCCGCCGCGTGGTACTCCGCGCCGTCCGGCGTGTGGATCGTCTCCACCTCGTCGGCGAACTTCAGCATCTGCTTGCCGTCCCACAGGTCGACGACCGGGTACAGGAACGTCAGGAAGCCGTGGTTCTCCGGCCGCGTCGACGGCAGGTGGGTGAACATCGCCCGCAGGAAGCCGGGCACGTGGTCGAGACCGTAGGGCTCGACCGAGACGTACTTCAGCCCCTCGTCGAACTTCTTCTCGATGTCTTCGGGGAGCGCCTTGCGGTCGATCTGGTCCAGGTCCGTCCGCCACGCCTTCAGGACCTCGGCGTTGCGCGCCTGTCGATCGGCCGGCGGCACGAACGAGTACATCGAGACGACCTGGTCCACCGTGCTGAACTTCTCCCGGTCCAGCGGGTGGAACAGGTCGTAGACCTTCTTCGCCTCTTCGATGGTCTTCGTGTAGACGGCGACGGGATCGGCGGAGATCTGGAAGCGGCGCGCGACTTCGTCCTGCAGGCGGACGGAGGGCTGCTCCTCGACCATCAGCGCGCGCGTGTTGTACTCGAACTTCACCTGGGGCGCGAAGGCGATCACGGCGAGCGCGCCCGCCGCGGAGAGGGCCAGCATCGCCCACGGGGCCTTGAGCCGCGCCGGCGGCCCGCCCGTGGCCTCGGCCGCGGGGGCGCGCCGACCGATCAGCCGCGCCGGCAGCCCGGGCTTCGCGCGCTCGAGCAGCAACAGCAGCGCCGGCACCCACAGGTACATCACCGCGCCGATCAGGAACACGCCCACGCCGGCCAGCAGCCCGAACTGCGAGAAGCCGCGGAACTCCGAGAAGAGCAGCGAGAGGAAGGCGGCGCCGGTGCCCGCCGCCGAGGCCAGCGACGCCGGCCCCGAGGCGCGGATCGTCTGCGTGACGGCGGTCGGCAGGTCGTGCCCGAGGCCGAGCTCGAGCCGCAGTCGGAACGTGAAGTGGATGCCGAAGTCGATGCCGATGCCCATCAGGATGCCGGCCAGGATGGCCGTGATCATGTTGAGCTGGCCCACCGCGAGCCACGTGAAGCCGAACGTCAGCAGGATGCCGAGGCCGAGCCCGCTCACGATGAGCAGGATCGAGCTGACGTGGCGACCGTAGAACAGGACGAGGCTGAGCAGCACGCCGAGGAACGAGATGATGCTCACCGGCGCCAGGGAGTTCTGGATCTGGAACGAGTCGTCCCAGTTCGTCTGGTAGCTGCCCGTGAAGCCGTACTCGATGACCGACGCGTCGGCATCCGGCAGGTCGCTGTACTCCTCGACCAGCTTCACCCCGTGGGCGTTGCTCTTCGAGTAGTCGGACATCCGCTGGCGGATCGACGCCACCAGCTCACCCGTCTCGGCGAGCTGATTCGAGTCCCACATCGGCTTGATCAGCACGAGCACCATCTGCTGGTCGTCGCTGATGTAGTAATCGTCGGCGATGCTCTTCTTCCCGACGCGCTTGTACTTCTCGATGATGTCGTCGAGCTTCAGCTCGTACGGCGGCGTCGGCCGGATCTCCACGTAGAACGGGCTGGCGCGCTTGAGCGCGTCCTTCAGCTTCAGGTCGACCCGCTTGCGGACCTCCTCGAGGTCGGCGGTCTCCATGAAGAGGGCGGCGTTCTGACGCAGGAACTCCGTGTCGACCTTGTAGGTGACGGCCCGCACGTGCTCCTTGTCGGCGAGCAGCATCGCGGCGACGTCGTCGGCGGCGCCCTTCAGCTTCGCGGCGTCGCTGCCGCGCAGCGCCATGATGAGGTGCCCGGCGCCGCCGACCATGTCGACCACGCGCTTGACGTCCTTCACCTGGCGCAGGTCCTGGCTGATCAGGTCGAGCTGGTTGGTGTTGAGCGTCAGCCGCTGCGCGAGCACGCCCGAGGCGATCGCCAGCGCCAGCAGCGCCAGGACGACGGCGCCGGGCCGGCGAAGGAGGAGGCGCGTCCACGCCTCGACGACACGATGCTTCATCGGGCGCGCGTCACTTCGCGAGGGGCTTGTCGGCGGGCGCCGGGAGCTCCGCCGCCTTGGCGCGCAGCAGCTCGAGGAGCTTCGGCCAGCCGCCTTCCTTCAGGATGGGCTGGATCTGGTCGTCTCGGATGTTGGTGAGCATCGACTTGTCGCCCTTGACGGTCACGTCGACCACCCGCGGCATCTTGTCGGCGCCGGCCGCCAGCTCGTAGGTCAGGCTGATCTCCTGCTCCTTCAGCCCGCCGGCAGCCTGGATGAAGATGACCGACGGCACGTGCAGTCGGCCCGCCTTCTCCTCGGCGGGGCCGTACGTGATCGTCTTCAGGTGCTCGAAATTGTTGCGCATCTTCGGGAAGGCCACCCCCGCGAAGATGTGGTGGAACAGCTTGACGAACTCGCCGCGCTGCTCGGGCGTGCCCTTCTCGTACGCGTCGCCGAGCAGGAACTGCGCCTGGCCGTCGCCGTCGAGGTAACCGAGCGCGGCCACGTCCTGGGACTGCTTGACGTTGTTCACGAGCTGGCCGAGGCGCTTCTCGTGCTCCGCCTTCTTCGGCGGCCGCGCCGCCTGGGCCGCGCCCGCGACGAGCACCAACACCAGGACCGTGAAGATCCCCCTGCGCGTGAGCGCCATCCCACTCCCTCCCCACCAAACGGCCGATGCGGCGAAGTTGATAGCATGGCTCCGGGGGCGGGCGCCACGGCCCCGCCGCCGGCATCGGGAGGGAGCGGGGAGGGGGTCAGGCGTCGCCGGAGACGAGCTCGCCGACGAAGGCGCCGACGGCCTTCGTGCCGTGGCTGCCGCCGAGGTCGGGCGTGCAGACTTCGCGGGCGACGGCCTCGCGCACGGCGCGCTCGACGCCCGCCGCCGCCTCGACGAAGCCGAGGTACGCGAACATCCGGGCGCCGGTCAGGATCATCGCCATCGGGTTCGCCTGGTCCTTGCCTGCGATCGTGGGCGCGCTGCCGTGCACCGGCTCGAAGAGGCTGACGCGGCCGGGGTGCATGTTGGCGCTGGCGGCCAGGCCCAGGCCGCCGACGAGCTCGGCGCCGAGGTCGCTCAGGATGTCGCCGAGCATGTTGGACGTGACGATCACGTCGAAGCGCTCCGGGCGCTTCACCATCTCCATCGCGCACACGTCGGCGTACAGGTGCTCGGCCGCCACGTCCGGATACTCGGTCGCCACCTGCTGGAACACCCGCCGCCACAGCCCATGCGACGCCCGCAGCACGTTGGACTTGTCGGACATGCACACGCGCCGGCGCCGCGTCCGCGACAGCTCGAACGCGTACCGCACGATGCGCTCCACGCCCTTGCGTGTGGCGATCATCTCGTTGATCGCCACCTCGTCCGGGGTGTCGCGCTTGAAGTTGCCGCCGATGCCGACGTACAGGTCCTCGGTGTTCTCCCGCAGGATCACGAAGTCGAGGTGCGCCGCCGTCTTGTCCTTGAGCGGCGTCAGGCGCGGGTGGAACAGCTGCACCGGCCGCTCGTTCACGTAGAGGTCGAGCCGCATCCGCAGGCCGAGCAGGATGTCCTCGGCGTGCTTGTTGTCGGGCACCCGCGGATCGCCCATCGCCCCGAGCAGGATCGCCGCGTACTCGTCGCGGAGCGCCTCGAAGACGGGCTGCGGCATCGTGACGCCTTCGCGCAGGTACTTCTCGGCGCCGAGATCGAACCACACGAAGTCGACGGGCAGGCCATGTTTCTCGGCGACCGCGTCGAGGACGCGCACCGCGGCGTCGGCGACCTCGGGCCCGATGCCGTCCCCCGGAATCACTGCAATCTTGCGCACTTCACTCACGCTGCACCGCCCTCACGTACTCGACGAAGAACCTCAGACAGGCCTGTTCGAGCGCGCGCTGCGCGCCCAGGGCGACGTCGGCGGCGTCCCCCGCGGCCTGCTCGTGGCGCCAGCCGTCGTCCTGCTCCTCGAGCTCCTGGTCGGCGTACTCGCGCTGGACGTCGATCTCCTCGGCGCGGAGCACGGCGAGCTTCTCGGCGGCGGCGCGCTCCTCGGCGCGCGCCCCGGTCAGCGTCTCGACCGACTGGGCGCGCCGGCGGAGCCACGCCTCGATCTGCCGGTGGCGCTGCTCGAGCGCGGGCAGGCTCAGGTCGGCGGTGAGCGCGCGCAGCGCCTCGAGCTCGCGTGCGTAGCCCTCGTCGACGGTGTCGACGGCCCCGGCCGCCTCGGCGGCGAGCTTCGCGGCCTCGCGGAACCGGACGCGCGCCCGCTCGAGCGCGGCCCCCACGCGGCGCGCGCGGCGCTGCAGCCGCTCGCGCTGCTCGATGCGGAAGCGCGCGGCGACGTCGGCCACCTCGCGGCGCTGCTCGGCGTCGGCCCGCGCCTGCTCGTAGTCGCCGCGGGCCACCAGCGCCGTCCGCATCGCCGCCTGGACCGGCGGCGGCGGCGTGCGCCGCGCCTCGGCGCGCCAGTAGGCGTCCACGCAGTGCTCGAGGTGCTCCGAGAGCCGCAGCCAGGCGGCGGCGTGGCCCGCGGGCGGCACCTCCGGCACCGGCGCGCGCCGCAGCGACGGCAGGGGCGCGAACTCGCCGGCCAGCGTCCGCGCGCACGCGTCGAGCGCGGCGATGACCTCGGCGGCGCTCCCCGGCCGGTCGTCGCGCTCCTTCTCGAGGCAGCGGTGCACGAGCGCCACCAGCGCCGGCAGGAGGTCCGGCACCACCGTGTCGAGCGGCTCCACCTCGGCGTTGACGTGCTTGGCGACGATCTCGGTCGGATCGGCGCCATCGAACGGCGGCACGCCGCTGAGCATGTGGTAGAGCACGCCGCCGACGGCGTAGAGGTCCGTCCGCGGATCGGGCGTCTGGCCGCGCGCCTGCTCGGGCGCCAGGTACAGTGGGGTGCCCATGATGAAGCTGCCGGTGGGATCGTGGGCCCGCTCCGGCGCGTCCTCGGGCAGCGAGACGATGCCGAGGTCGATCAGCTTGACGTGGTCGGGCACGCGCCCCTCGGCGTGCAGGAACACGTTCTCCGGCTTCACGTCGCGGTGCACGGCGCCGCGCCGGTGCAGGACCTGCAGCGCCTCGCACATCTGCCGCGCGATGTGGATCGCGCGCAGCGGCTCGAGCGAGCCCGCCTCCTCGAGCGCCTGCAGCAGGTCGTGGCCGACGAGGCGCTCCATGACCAGCCAGGCGCGGCCGTCGGAGAACGTGCCGCCGTCGAGGATGGCGACGAGGTGCGGGTGGCGCAGGCCGCGGCCGACGTTCCACTCCGTCTGCATGCGCTGGACGATGGCCTGGGCCTCGGGCACGTCGGCGCGGCTCACCTTGATCGCCACGCGCCGGCCCGTCGCCATGTGGCGGGCCTCGAACACCTCGGACGTGGCCCCGTCGCCGAGCCGCGCGAGCAGCGTGTATCCGAGGCGCAGCAGCTCGGCGGGCAGGTTGATGCGCGGGTGGTGCGTGATCGCGTCCAAGGCGCCGTCGGTTCTACCACGACTCGCGCGGCGTCCGAAGCTCGCGCAATGAGGGGAGAATGACCGCCGCGCGCCGCCTGCGTTAGGCTCCCGGCACTCGCGCGGGAGTAGGCGACTGGGATCGAGTCTGCTGACGGGGCTTCTCGGGGCGCTGCTGCTGCTCCCGGTCGAGGCGTGGGCGCTGGGATCGGCGGGCGCGGCGCTGGCGGCGGCGGGTCTGCTCGCGGGCCTCGGGCTGTCGATCGGCCTCGCGGTCGGCGCGACCGACGCGCTGGCGTCGCGGCTGGCGCGCGGTCGGGCGCTCGTGCGGGCGGCGGCGGCCTTGCCGGCGTTCCTGCCGGTGGGGCGGCACCTCTTCGACGGCGGCTTCGCGAGCACGCTGCCCGGCGCGGCGTGGGCGCCGGTGTGGGTGCCGGTCGCGGGCTGGCTCGGGGTGGCCGCCGCCATCGCGCTCGGCGCGCGACTGGGGCCGCGCCTTCGGGTGGCGCTCCTCGTGGCGCTCGCGCTCGTCGCCGAGGCCGTGAACCGCAACGTCCTGCGGACCGAGTACCCCGCCGTCCACACGTTCCTGACCGTGGTGGCCGCCGCCGCCGCCGGCCTGGCGCTGCGCTTCGGGGTCGCGCCGCGGGCCCGGCGCGCCGCGATCGCGCTCGGCGCCGCGGCCTTCGCGGCCACGCTCGCGCTCGGCCTGGGCGATCCGGCGTCGCGCCTCGTGGTGGCGACGCGCGGCACCCACGCCCGCCTCCTGACGAACGTGGCGCGCGACCTCGTCGACCTCGACGGCGACGGCCACGCCGCGGTCCTCGGCGGCCCGGACTGCGACGACCTCGATCCGGGCGTGCACCCCGACGCGATCGACGACCCCGGCGACGCCGTCGACGAGGACTGCGACGGGATCGCCGCCGTGGCGCCGGCGCCGCCGCCGCCGCCCCCGCCGAGCGCCACCGCCTGGCGCGAGGACCCGGAGGTGCGCGCCGTCCTCGAGCGCGGGCGCGCCCACAACGTGGTGCTGGTGCTCGTCGACACGCTGCGCGGCGACGTCGTCCCGCGCGCCGGCGGCGAGGACGCGCGCGAGCTCCCGCACCTGGCGAAGTTCCTCGCGGAGGCGCGCGACTTCCGCCACGCGTTCGCCCCGTCGGCCGGCACCGACGTCTCCGTCTCCTCGCTGCTCACCGGGCGCGTGAACCCGTTCGAGCGCATCGACAAGACGCTGCCGGAGCGGCAGCGCGACGCGGGGCGCGCGACGCACGCGGTGTTCCCCGCGGAGGTGCTGCGCTGGGCCGGCGAGACGCTGCTCCGCCGTGGGTTCGACGCCCACGACCGCGTCGTCGCCGACCGCGTGCGGCGCGACGTCGCCGACCGCGCCACCTCGGCGGAGACCACCGACCTCGGCTTGCGGTTCCTCGACCGCCGCCCGACGGACCGCCCGTTCTTCCTGTGGCTCCACTACTTCGACGTGCACGAGCACGCCGAGCTGCCGGAGGACGCCGATCCGCGCGACGGCGCGGGACGGCCCGGGGCGGAGACCGCCGCGGCGCGCAAGCGGCGGCGCTACCGGGCGCAGGTCCGCCGCGTCGACGCCGAGCTCGGGCGCCTCGACGCGGCGCTCCGCGAACGCGGCCTGTACGACTCGACCATCGTCGTGCTCGCCGCCGACCACGGCGAGTCGCTCGGCGAGGATCCGCGCCTGCCGGACCACCACGGCCTGTACGTCTACAACCCGCTCGTGCACGTGCCGCTCGCCATCCGCGTCCCGGGCGTGCCGCCGGCGACCATCGACGCTCCGGTCTCGCTCATCGACCTGTACCCGACGCTCGGCGCGCTCACCGGCGCCGGCGGGGCGGGCGACGGCCTCGACCTGCTGCCGCTGCTCCTCCCCGGCGCGCCGCCCGACGCCTGGCCCGCCGATCGCGCTCTCCCGCTGAACGAGAGCGACCAGTTCGGCGTGGTCGTGTGGCCGGACAAGCTGCTCGTCCGCCGCGCCGAGAACGTGACCGAGCTGTACGACCTCTCGACCGACTTCGCCGAGCGGCGCAACCGCGCCGCCGCCGAGCCCGAGCGCGTCCGCGCGCTGCTGGCCCGCTACCGGGCGTTCCCGCCGCTGCGCGTCGACCGCACCGCCCGGGCGCGCCGCCAGCGCGACGAGGCCGCCCGCACGCCCTGACGCCGGCTCCGGCGTGTCAGCGGGGGCGGCGGCCGCCGGGCACGACGAGCGCGACGGCCACCGCGAGGCTCGCGGCGGCGGCGACGACGAGCGCGACGCTGGTCCAGGCGGTCCAGACGGGCATCAGCGGCGGCGCGCCCCAGCAGAGCGCGGCCGCGGCGGCGGCCAGGGCGAGCGCCGGCGCGAGCCCGGCGACGACGACCTGTCCGGCGGACGCGCGCCGCAGCGCGCGCCACGACCCCGCGGCGAGCAGGACGAGGCCCGGCAGCGCCGCCTTCGCGACGTCGAGGCCGAGCGGCGGCCACACGAAGCGCCGCGAGAGCGACGGCCAGCCGGCGATCGCGACCACGGACGCGAGCGCGACCGGCAGCCAGAGCGCGAGCCACGCGCGGCGCCCGCCGGTGGCCACCCCCGCGACCAGCAGCGCGACCGCGAGCGTCCAGCGGGCCGCGCCGGGCGAGGGGAGCGCCGTCTCGGCGGCGGCGGGCGCGCCCCCCGACCGCAGCGCGCGCGCCAGCGAGGCGAGCGGCACCGGACCGGCCGTCCCCGGCGCGACGCCGCCGACGAGGCAGGCGCGCACCCGGCGCAGCGCCGGCTCGGCGTCGCCGTGGCCGCCCTCGGGCAGGTGGCCGTGATCCGAGAGCACGAGCCAGCGCGTGCCCTCGCCGTGCGCGGCGCGGTCCGTGGCGAGCAGGCGCCCGAGCAGCGCGTCGGACCACGCCGCCGCCTCGCGATAGGCCGCCGAGGCGCCGCCGTGCGCGTGGCCCGCGTCGTCGACCCGCAGCACGTGCACGAGCCCGAGCGGCGCGTCGCCGCCGGCGAGGCCCTCGGCCGCGTCCACGAAGGCCGCTTCACTCCACGTCGTCTCCGCCTCGGGCGCGGGCCGCGCCGTCGCGAACCCGAACGAGCGCACGATGAACGCGTGCGACTCCGCGACCGCCTCGCTGCCTGGGACGAGCGCCGGCAGCGCGTCCGCCGGCGGTGGATCGATGGCCTTCTGCCGGTACTGCACGCCCGACTGTTGCTGCGTCCGCCCCGTCCAGAGGACCGACTGGACCGGTAGCGAGACGGTGGGGAAGCCGGCGTCCACCTCGAGGTCGAGACCCCGCGCGCACAGCGCGTTCAGGTTCGGCAGCGACCGCGCCGGCTCGAGGCCGAGGCCGTCGATCAGCACCACGCGGACGCGCGCGCCCGGCGCCACTGCGTCGGCCACCGCCGGCGCGCCCGCGCCGTCGACGAAGATCGCCCGGACGAACGCGCGTCGCCCCTGGTACAGCCCGCACGCGAGCGCCACGAGCGCCAGCGCCCAGACCAGCCGTCGCCAGACCTGCATGGGGCACGTGTAGCGAATGCGTCCGCGGGCCGCCACCCTCCCCGCGTCCTCCCGGCAGGCGGCGCGTCGGGTGGAGCGGGCGCGGCGCGAGCACGCCGACGCAAGCCGCCGGATCGGTCGCTGTCGCGGCGGGGAGGTTCCGCCGGGCGCTCCACCGGCGCTCGTCTCACGTCGCGGAGGCGGTCCGGCGCCGCCCGATCCTCGCCGCGACATGTCGCGGAGGCGGCGCCCGCCGTGCGTCGGCGTCCGCGACGTGTCGCGGAGGGGGCGCGGCGCCTCCGGACCGTGTCCGCGACACGTCGCGGCGGGTGAACGGCGCCTCCGGACCGGGCCTTCGCACGTCGCCGGGGGCGGACGGTCCCTCCGGACCGGGCCCGCGACACGTCGCGGAGACCGTGCGACGCCGCGCGACCGCATCTGCGACGTGCGGCCCGGCGATCCGCAGGGTGGCGTCGCCCCACCGCACCGCGGCTATGATGCCCCGTCGAGTCGGCTCGGGAGGCGATCGTGATGCGACGGATGTGGGCGGTGGCGATGCTGTTGGCCTTCGCGGCCGGATGCGACGACGGCGGAGGCGGCGGCGACGAACCGCCGGCCCCGGACGCGGCGGGCGGCGCCCCCGACGGCGGCGCGCCGGACGCGGCCGGCGACGCCGCGCCCGAGACCGAGGCCTCGCTCACCGCCGAGCCGGCGGTCGTCGAGTTCCCGCTCGCGGCCCCCGGCGGCCGCTCCGAGGCCGAGGTGACGCTGACGAACACCGGCGAGGCGCCGCTCGACGTGGTCGCGTTCGAGGGGCTCGCCGCGCCGTTCTCCGCCTCGCGCACGCCGCCCGTCACCATCCCGCCGGGCGCGTCGCGCACGCTCGTCGTCACCTTCGCGCCCGACGCCGCCGGCGTGGCCGAGGCCACGGTCACCTTCCCGACGACGCCGCCGACCGCCGCGCCCGTCTCGGTGACCCTGCGCGCCACCGGCGGCGCGCCGACGGCCACGCTCGACACGCCCGAGGTCGACTTCGGCGACGTGGAGCCGGGCACGCCCGACGCCGACTTCATCCGCTTCACGAACACGAGCGAGGCGCTGCCGCTGAACATCCAGCGCGTCGACAACCTCGGCGATCCGTTCACCGTGCCCGCCGGGCAGGTGCCCTCCGTGGTCGCGCCGGGCCAGACGGGGCAGGTGCTCGTCCAGTTCGAGCCCGCGGAGGCCGGCGACTTCGAGCGCGTGGTCACCGTCGGCACCGACGCCGGCGACTTCCAGGTCACGTTGCGGGGCCGGGCGGTCGCGCGCGGCGACCTCGCCGTCGTCGCGGTGGAGCCCGCGTGGGCGCCCGTCGACGAGGAGGTCGCGGTCGTCGTCCACGGCGGCCCGTTCGAGCGGGCGCCCGACGCGGTGCGGATCGGCGACCGCGCCCTGACCGACGTCGAGCTCGTCGACGCGGGGCGCATCCGCGGCACGCTCCGGGCGGGCGGCGCCGCCACCGGCGACGGGGGGGATCTGCTCGACGTCCGCGTCGAGGTGGGCGCCGCGTTCGGCGTGCTGACCGCCGGGCTCGTCCGCACGCCGCCGGTGGCGATGGGCCGCGCGCTCGACGCGGCGGCGCTCGCCGGTCCGATCGGCCCCGACGGCAACCCCTGGCGGCTCGAGATCGACGAGATCCCCGCCGGCACCGAGGCGACCGTCGCGCCGGGCACGGTCATCCTCGCCGACGGCCGGACGCTGAACGTCGCGGGCGTGCTGCGCGCGGGCGGCGACACCGGGCGCGTCGTGTTCTCGGCGGCGGGACGCGCAGCGGGCGCCTGGGGCGGCCTGCGCTTCCCGGCGAACGCCGCCGCCAGCGAGCTGCGCCGCGCCGTCATCGAGTACGCGGGCGCCGGCGAGACGCCCAGCGTCGAGACCGCCCAGGCGACGTCGTTCGAGCAGGTGGTGGTGCGACAGGGCGCGGGCGAGGGCGTGCGCGTGCTCTCCGGCGGCGCCCTGCTCTTCGTCGACGGCCAGCTCGCGGATCTCGCCGGCGACGCCATCGCCCTCGCCACCGCCGAGGCCGCCGTCGCGCGCCTGAGCGGGACGCGCATCCGGCGCGCCGCCTGGCCGCTGTCCGGGTTCCCCGTGCAGTTCGGGCGCCTGCCGCTCGGCGCCGGCAACGACTGGACCGAGAACGCGCACGAGGGCATCGGCCTCGCCGGCGAGGTGACCGGCGCGGTCACGCTGACCAACCAGCCGGCGGGCATCGTCTACGGCGTGCGCGGCACGATCCTCGTCGTGCCCGGCGGCGCGCTCGGGCTGGCCGCGGCGGCGCCGCTGCGCATCGACGGGCCGATCGAGGTCGGCGGCACCCTCACACTGCCGCCGGGCCTGCGCGCGCGCGTCGCGAACGGCGGCGTGATCGACGTCCGCGAGGGCGGCACCCTCATCGCGCAGGGGGCGGGCGGCGCGCCGATCGTCCTCGCCGCCGATCCGACGGTCGAGGAGGGCGCCGCGGCGCCCGGCACCTGGGCCGGCCTGCGCATCGAGGCCGGCGCCACCGCGGCCATCGACCACTTCACGCTGCGCGACGGCGGCGCCGACGGCCCGGCGCTGCGCGCCGACGTCACGCTCGGCGCCGTCACCGCGCTTACCGTCGCCGACTCGGCGGACGTCGGCCTGTCGCTCGGCGGCGACGCGGCGCTCGGCGGCGCGCGCCTGTTGCGCAACGCCGGCGGCACCCGCCTCACCGGCGGCACGGGCCGCATCGCCGGCACCACCGACGGCCCGGTGACCGTCGAGGGCGTCGCGTGCGTCGCCTGGGACGTCTCGGCGCTGCTCACCGCCGAGGGAGAGCCCGCCGCCGTCGTCTGCGAGTGAGCGGTGTCTCAGCCCGGCCGGGCGAGGAAGTAGATCGCCGTGCCCCAGGCGGGCAGGTCCTCGATGCGCGGCGTCACCCGGTGCCGCGCCAACAGCCGATCGAAGGTCGCGAGGCCGCGGGCCAGCAGGTCGAGGGCGCCGAGCGCGCCGTCGAGCGTCGTCTCGACGCGGACCACGTGCACGGCGGGGTCGAACGCGCGGAAGTAGGTGTCGAGGTAGTTGCGCTGCGCCCGCGGCGCGAAGCTGAGCACCATGCCCGCGCCGCCTCGCTGCACGAAGGGCATGAACGCTCCGTGCGCGAAGTTGCGGACGTCGGTGGACCACGCCGGCGCGAAGCCGCTCTCGAGGGTGCGCCACGCGAAGTCGGACGCCGCGGGGCCGCCCACGCCGGCGCCGAGCGCGACGAGCATCTCGGGCCGCCGATCGGGCAGGTCCGCCGGCTCGGCGTCCTGGAATACGGGCGAGACGGGCTCGCCTTCGCCGTAGAGCTGTCCGGCGAGCACGAGGAACGGCACGAGGGCGTGCACGGCGAGCACCTGGTCCCGGCGCTCCGGGCGCGGCAGCACGAAGACCTGGTGCGAGTCGTCGTGGCCGCGCAAGAGCGCCCCGAGCGGCGCCTCGCCGTCGCCGACGACGGCGTGCGTCGGCACCCCGAGGTCGATCGTCCGGCGCGCCGCCCGCAGCACGTCGTGGTGTCGGCCCGCCGCGGACAGGATGAGCACGCTCGTCCCGGGCGGGACGCCCTCTTCGATCAGGCCGTCGGGGGTGAGCGCCCAGGCCGGGTTGCCGGCGCGCCGATGCAGCAGCACCCACAGGCGCGCCGCGGTCATCGAGCCGCCGGAGGCGACGACCGCCAGCGGCCCTTCGATCGCGCGACGCAGCCGGTCGAGGCGCCACCCGACGAGCGCCGCCTCCGTCCTCTCCGCCGTCTCGCGGATGCCCTCGGTCAGCACGGCTTCCACGCCTCGGCCCCCTGAGCGCCGTCGGCCGCCGGAGAACGCCCTGTCGCGGCCCAGTCGTGACAAGATACCAGAGGCGCCCGAACGCGTGGGGTTGCAAGCCACTCGCCTTCGGGGCGAAAAGTAGGCGAAAGCGCGCGCGACGACGGTGAGAATTCTTCCCCCAGGCACGACGGTCGGCAAGTACCCGATCGTGCGGGTCCTCAGCACGGGCGGCATGGGGGTCCTGTACGAGGCGGTGCACCCGGTCCTCGGCAGCCGCGTCGTCGTCAAGGCGGTGCGGCCCGAGCTCGCCGGCCAGCAGTCCGTCGCCGACCGGTTCCGCAACGAGGCGCTCGCCGCGAGCCGCGTGCGCGACGACCGCCTGCCGCGCATCTTCGACGTCGATCGCCTGCCCGACGGCAGCCCCTACATGGTGATGGAGTACCTCGAGGGCGAGGACCTCGCCGCGCGGCTTGCCGGCGGGCCGCTGCCGCCCGCCTACGCGGCCCGGGTGATGATCGAGGTGCTCGAGGTGCTCGACCGCGTGCACCGCCTGGGCATCGTCCACCGCGACATCAAGCCGCAGAACATCTTCCTGGCCTGCAGCGACGTGCTCGGCGAGGTGCCGAAGCTGCTCGACTTCGGGGTGGCCCACTTCGCGGGCGGCGCCGGGACGCGGCCCGGCGAGCTGACGGGCACGCCGATGTACATGGCGGTGGAGCAGGGGACGGCGGGCGGCGAGGTCGGGCCGTGGACGGACGTCTTCGCCGCCGGCGTCGTGCTCTACGAGTGTCTCGCCGGCGGCGGCCAGCGCCCGTGGACGGCGCGCGATCCGATCGCCTACCTGCAGCGCCTCGCCGAGGGCGCGCCGCCGCGGCCGCTGCGCGAGGCGGCGCCGCATGTCGAGCCGGGGCTCGCCGACGCGGTCATGCGCGCGGTGCGCATCCGGCCCGAGGAGCGCCACCCCGATGCCGCCGCCTTCGCCGACGCCCTCGAGCCGTTCGCTTTGGGGCGGGCCGCGCTGTTCGGCGCGCGCCAGGGCCGTGAGCGCCACGCCACGCCGACGCCGGCGGTCCGACCCTTGTCCCCGCGGCGCAGCGGACGGGGGCCCGCCACGCCGCCGCTCGGCCGCGTCGACGGCCACCGCGCCCTCGACGACGTCCGCCGCCAGCTCGCCGGCCTGCGGAGCCGCGCCGGCGACGCCCCGCCCGAGGGTCGCCTGCGCCCCGGCGAGCGGCGGCACGTCACCGTCGTGACGCTCGAGTTGCGCCTCGAGGCCGCGCCCGGCACGCCGCTCGGCGCCGACGAGCTCGACGGCCTCCTCGCGCAGGTCGTCCCGGTCTTCGCGGACCGCCTGACCGAGGCCGGCGGCCACGTCGATCGCCTGCCGGGCGCGACGGTCCTCGCCGCGTTCGGCCGCGAGCGCACGCACGAGGACGACGCGGAGCGGGCGGTGCACGGGGCGCTGGCCCTCGAGCGCGACCGCGAGACCGTCGCCGCCGCGCTCGCAACCGTCGGCGTCGACGTGATGACGCGGACCGGCATCCACACCGGGTTCGTCATCCGGGCGGACGCGCCCGACGGCGCAGGCGCGCTCGACGGCGAGACGGTCAGCGTCGCCCGCGCGCTCGCCGCGGCGGCGCCGCGGAATGGCACCCTCGCGAGCCGCGAGACGATCGACCCGCTCGGCCGGCGCTACATCGTGCGCGCCCAGGGCGAGGCGCCGCTCGCCGCCCGCGCGCGCCCGGTCACCGTGTACGAGGTGCTGCGCCTCGGCGAGGACGACCCGGAGGCCTGGACGCGCACCGCCTCCTCGGTGCCCCTCGTCGGCCGCACAGGCGAGCTCGCGAGGCTCCTGGCGTTCGTCGAGCAGACCCCGGCGGCGGGCGGCGCGCTGCCGCGGGTCGGCGTGGTCGCCGGCGCCGCGGGCATCGGCAAGACGCGCGTGCTGCAGGAGCTCGTCCAGCGCCTGCCGCCCGACGTGACGGTCATCCGGGTGGAGCCGCCGGCGCTGCGCCCCTTCGGCCTGTGGGGCGCGCTGCTGCGACGGTTGCTCGACGACGAAGGCGGCGATCCGCCGGAGACCGCGCTGCCGGCGCTCGCCGACGCGCTCGAGCCGGCGCGGCGGACCGAGCTGCTGGCGCAGAGCCCGGTGGTGGCGGTGCTCCTGGGCGCCGCCACCGAGGACCGCATCGACGCGCGCGGGATGGAGCTGCGGGATCGCGTCCGCCTCTCCCTCACGCTGGCCCTCGAGGCCGCCGCGCGGCGCGCTTCGGCGGACGGCGGCCACAAGTTGTTGATCCTGCTCGACAATCTGCAGCGGGCCGACCGCGCGAGCCTCGAGCTGCTCGCGCCGGTGCTCGACGGCCTGCGCGCGCCGACGCCGCCGCTGGTCCTGCTCGGGGCGCGCGACCACGACCTGCCCGCGTTCCCCGACGCGCTGCGGGCGGAGCGCTTCCGCCTCGGGCCGCTGGCCGACGAGGAGGTGGCGGCGCTGCTCGAGGGGCTGACGGGCGCGGCGGCGCCGGGGGCCTCGCTGCTCCAGTTCGTGCGCGATCGGGCCGCCGGCAACCCGCTGGTCGTCGAACAACTCGCGCTGTCGCTGCTCGAGCGCGGCCTCGCGCACGCCCCCGAGAGCCAGCTGCGCGAGCTGGGGCTGCCCACGACGCTGTACGGCCTCATCCTCAGCCGCGTCGACCGGCTCGAGCCCGTGTCGCGCGAGGCGCTGCGCTGCGCGAGCGTGCTCGGCGGCCGCTTCACGGAGCGGCTCTTCTTCGCGGTGACCGCGCGCCTTGCGGGCACGGCGCTGGCCGACGCGACGACCGCCCGGGCGCACCTCGACCAGCTGCGGCGCCTCGGCGCGCTCGTCCTCGAGGCCGGCGAGGGCGAGGCGGTCTACCGTTTCCGCCAGAACCTCGTGCGCGACGCGGTGTACGCCACGGTGCTGAGCGAGAACCGGCGCCTGCTGCATCGCCTCGCCGCCGTGGCGATGGAGCGCCTGTACCCCGCGCGCAAGGGCGTCCTCGCGGCGGAGCTCCTGCAGCACTACGCGCAGACCGACGACCACGAGCGCATCGCCCACTACGCGCACCTCGTCGGCCGCCAGGCGTGCGCTGTCGGCGCGTTCGCCGAGGCGGTCGACGCCCTCTCCACGGCGGCCGCCCTGCGCGCGCGTGTGCCGGCGTCCGAGCGGCTCGTCACCGCGCGCACGCTGGTCCTGCTCGGGTACGCGCTCCATCAATGCAGCCGGCTGGACGAGGCCGGCGAGCAGCTCGGCGCCGCCGTCGCGGTCCTCGAGGGCGCAGCCGACGACGACCCGCGCGAGGCGAGGCGTTTGCTCGGCCGCGCGCTGCTCGTCCGCGGCGAGGTGCTCTACCACCGCGGTCGCTGGGACGCGTCCGACGCCGACCTCGTCCGCGCCGCGGCGGTGCTCGAGAGCGCCGGGCTGCACGCCGAGGCGGCGCTGGTCCGCAGCCGGCGCGGCTTCCAGCTGCGCGATCGCGGCCGCCTCGAGGAAGGACTGCGGCACGCGCGCGCCGGCTGGGCCGTGTTGCGCGGCACCGACGACCTCGCCGCCATCGCCCGCGCCGGCCACGACCTCGGCAACCTGCTGCGCGACGTCGGCGAGCACGACGAGGCGGTCGTCGTCTTCGGGTGCGCCATCGAGGCCGGCGACCGTCTCTACGCCCGCGGCGAGCGCGGCGACGTGCACTACGGCCGCCTCGGGGCGCGCTCCGGCCGGGCCATGACCTGGGCGGCGATGGGTCGCTTCGAGGAGGCCATCGCCGACCAGCAGGCCGCGCTGGACTTCGCCCGGGAGCTCGGCCACGGCATGGCCGAGGCGGCGATCCTCTATCATCTGGCGACGCACCGGGTCGGCCGCGACGGCCCGGCCGACCGCGACGAGGCCCGAGCGCTGGCGCTGCGCTCCCTCGAGCTGTGCCGGGAGCGCGGCGTGCCGGTGCGCGCCATGAAGTGTCGCGTGCTGCTGGCGCAGATCGCCCGCCGCGCGGGCCACCCCGAAGAGGAACTGGAGCACCTCGAGGCCGCCGAGTTCCTCGCGCGTGAGAGCCGCGTCGAGCCGGGCACGTGGGTGGCGACGGTCGAGCGCATCCACGAGCTGCTCGTCGCGCGGGGCGAGCGCACCCGCGCCGGGGCGGTGGCCGTCGCCGCCCGTGGGCGCCTCGACGAGGCCGCCGCGCCGGAGCTGGCGGCGCGCCTCGACGCCCTGCGGCCGCGCTGAGGCGCGGACGCCGGCGCACGGCATCATTCAGGAGGGCCCGACCCACGGTCGGTCGGGAGGGGGAGGGAACATGCAGGGGTTCGACGAAGGCGCGCTGCGGGCGTTCGGCCAGTGGGTCGTCCGCTTCCAGCACGGCCAGGACATCACGCGGGCGGAGAGCCAGGCGGCCTACCGCCAGATCTTTCGCGGCGAGCAGCCCGAGCTGCATCAAGGTGCGCTGATCGCCGCGCACGTGTGCAAGGGCGCCACGCCCGACGAGCTCGCCGGCCTCGCCGACGCGCACCACGAGGAGTGGCAGCGCTGGTTCCCGGCCGTCGTCGAGGCGCCGGTGCCGCACCTCGGCCTGTGCGGCGTCGGCATGGACGCCCTCAAGACGCCCAACGTCACCAGCGCCGCCGCGGTGATCGCCGCCGCGTGCGGCCTGTACGTGCACAAGGTCGGCGCGCCGGCGCTCACCGGCATCAGCGGCAGCCACGACGCGTTCGCCGCCTGGGGCGTCGACCCGAACGTGTCGCCCGCCGCCAGCGTCAGCGCCACGCGGGAGTGCCGCCTCGGCTTCACCTCCGTGGTCGGCGCCGCGCTCCACGGATCCGGCCTGCTGCGTGTGCTCGGCCAGATCCGCATCGGCACGTGCCTGCACATCGCCGGCCCCGCCGACCGCCACACCGGCGAGCGCCACAAGATCGTCGGCGCGCCGCGGCCGGAGCTCGCGCGGACCGAGGTGGAGCTGATGGCGCGCATCGGCTACGAGCGGGCCATGAGCATGGCCGGCGGTGCCGAGGGGCGCGCCGGCTACATGGACGAGCTCAGCAACGCCGGGCCGACACACGTGGCCGAGCTCCACCCCGATGGCCGCATCGAGGAGTACGTCGTCACGCCCGCCGACGCCGGTCTCGAGACCGTCGACTTCGCCGCCATCGCCGCGCGACCCACCCGCGAGGAGAACGCCCGCGTCGCCGCACGGGCGCTCGCCGGCCGGGGCGAAGAGCCGCTGCAGGATCTCTTCGCGCTGAACGCCGCCGCATGCCTGCGCCTCATGGGCCAGGCGCCGACGCTGCGCGACGGGGTCGAGATGGCACGCGCCGCCGTCCGCGATGGACGCGCCCTCGCCCAGCTCGAAGCCTTGATCCGCACCCAGAACCCCGACCCGGCGGCGGGGCTGGCGCAGTTGCACGCCCTCCTCTGAGTCTCATCACTCTATCGGGAGATTCACTCACTCAATCGGGCCTGGATCTCACCGAGGCACCTCGTTACCGTCGATCCCAGTCCCTCCCTCGGGAGCGGGATGATGGCGACGCAACAATGGGCGTGGCTGGCCGACGGTCGTCTGCTCATGGCATCCGACGAACGCGCCTGGATTCACGCCGGCACCGATGTCGATGACCCCGCGGGACCCATGCAGGGGCCGGCGACACCCGCGTCCACGGCGCGTCTCCTCGACGGTGCGGTGGCGCTGGGTCAGCGCGCCGCGCATGGGGGCGAACCGCCGGCGCTGACGCCGGCGCGCTGGGCGTGGCGCCTGGCCGGCTACCATCACACGACGACGGTCACGCCCGGTTGCATGGCCGCCGCCGCCGATCGGTTCGCCGCGGCCGGGCGCTGTGCGCTGGCCGGGTGGGCGCGGGCGAAGGCCGTCGAGGAGGACGGCCACGATGTCCTCGCCCGCCGTGACCTCGAGGCGTTGGGCTACGACGCCGACGCCGCGCTCGCCGTGCTGCGCCCGCCGACGGCCCTGGCGCTCGCCGCGCGGCTGCGCGCCGCCGTCGCCGCGGACGATCCCATCGGGTGCGTCGGCTATGCCTATGCACTCGAGCGGCTCGCGCTGGCCCGCGGCGCCGACTACATCGCCCGCGTCGAGGCCGCTCTCCCGACCGGCGTGCGCGCCACGCGCTGCCTGCGCGTCCACAGCGCCGTCGGCAGCGACGTGAAGCACGTGCGCGAGACGATCGAGCTGGTCGCCGGCCTCACCGGACCCGAGCGCGCCGCCGTCGCCGTCTCCGCGCACGAGACGGCCGTGTTGTGTTGCGCGCCGCCCGCCGGCGGCCATCTCGACGACGAGTCCCTGGGGCGACTGCTGCATTCGCTGCCGCCGCCCCGCCACCTGCGGCCCGCCGCCGCCACAGCAGGAGGTCGCCCATGAGCCAGCGCGAGAACATCGACCGTCGGAACGAGCCGCGAGAGAACGCGCGGCGGCACCGCTCCGACCGCAACCGCGACGTGGAGTCCCGCCCGGCCCGCCCCGAGTCCCTCGAGGTCCAGGAGCAGGAGCGCGCGCCGCTCAGCGACTTCGAGCCCGGGTTCTGACCCGCCCACCTACACCCTGCATCACACCGTCACGAACCCCTTGAGCGCCGCGACGCGCAGCATGGCCAGCGTCGCCTGCCGCACCGCGTCCGGGGCATGGCCCGCGAGCAGGCCGGGCGCCGCCGCCACGAGGTCGTCGACCGTGCGGTGTCGCGGCACGGCGTCGACGATCGGCGCGAGCGCCGCCGACACGCGGCTCGGGGCGCCCGCGCGGCGGTGCAGAAAGCGCGGATCATCGCTGATCAGGTCGTGGTGCAGGTCGAGGCGGCCGGTGGGCTGCCCCTCCACCACCTCGGGCTGCGAGCGGAGCGCGAGGCGAAAGGGCGCCTCGACCGCGTAGCTCCGCCCCGGCAGCTGGTCGGCGGGCGGCACGCCGTCTTCGTGCATCACGCCACAGACGTCGCTCACCTCGACGTCGCCCGCGAGGCGGGCCAGCAGCGGCGCGATCGTCTCGCTGCTCAGCGAACGCATGCGCGGGAAGAACCCCGCCGTCGCCAGAGTGAACGCGATCTGCTTGTCGGACAGATCGAGCCGCCCGCGCGCGTGGAGCACGCGATGCGCCTCCCACCACCACGATTCGGCCGCCTTGTTGTTGCCATAGAAGTAGCGCGCCATCTGCAGGAAGGCGCTCGCCTCCTCGCGCAGGTAGTCGCGATAGGCGCCCCAGAGGTCGGCGCCCGCGATCTCGGGCCGCTTTCGAGCGGTGTTGTAGGTGTAGGCCGCGCGGTGAGCGCTCTGCAGCGCGATGGTCACCCCCGTCGACAGGATGGGATCGATGAAGACCGCCGCGTCGCCGGCGGCCGCCCAGCCGGGACCGACCGGATCCGGCGCCCACGAAGACCAGTCGCGGATGGCGCCCACCCGCTCGCCGCGCGGCAGGATGTCTTCGCGCAGCGAGGCGTCCTTCACGAGGTCGGCCACCTCCGGACACGAGCGCAGCATCTCCCAGAAGAGCGACTCGAGATCCACGTCCTTCAGGCGATCCTTGAAGTGTTCGGCCTTCGTGACGGCGCCGACGCTCATCACGTCGTCGGCGACGGGGAAGTACCAGATCCAGCCCTTCTCGACCGCGCTGATGAAGGCGGACGTCCGGTCGCGCGTGCCGTTGAACACCACCTTCCAGCCGGCGTTGCGCAGGTAGCCGAACACCGCGAAGTTGTTCATGTCCGGGTCGTACACACGCTGCTGGCGCGTCAGCATGAACGACTGACCGCTCGCGTCGAGCACGAACGGCGTCTCGATCACGCCCTCCCGGCCGGCGTCGTCCTCCCAGCGCACGCCGCACACGGCGCCCGCGCCGTCGCGCAGGACCTCGGTCATGCGCGTGCCTTCGCGGACGTCGGTGCCGAGCTCGCGGCTCCGGTTCAGCAGCAGGTGATCGAACTCGTCGCGCCGGACGTGGAACGCTGTGAACGGCGTGTCGCGGATCTCGGCGCGACGCATCAGCTCACTGAAGTCCTGACCGCACACGTCGATCACCGTCTGTCCGCCCGCCGCGCCCGCGGCGTCGCGCGCCTCGCGCAGCTTCAGATAGTCGGCGCTCCACGGCTTGCGATCGCGGCCCCAGATGTAGGTGACACCCATCTTCTTGATGACCGATGGGTCGCTCTCGAGCTGCTCGAAGACACCCATGTCACGCAGGACCGCGTTGGCCACGGGGATCGTCGACTCCCCGATATGCCATCGGGGGAAGCGGGACTTCTCGAGGACGGTCACCGTCGCGTCCGGCGAGTACTTGCGCACGACGGCCGAGAACGCGCTCCCGGCGGGACCGCCCCCGATGACGACACAGTCTCTCTGCTCGATCACTTGCCCCTCCCCGCGTAGAATGCCGAGACATGTATCAGCGAAAACATGAACGCAGTTCGCTAGGACCTTACCCAAGATTTACGCGCTGACAGACCGGCGCTGCTCGTTGGCGCAGGACGCCGTCGTCGCTAGCAAGATGGTGGGCGCAGATTGCGTTGAGGGCTTCTTCAGGATCCGCCAAGTGGTAAATGCAGAGGAACCCCCTCGCGGAGGATGTGCGCGTCCTTACGTACACTCTCCACTAGAGTGTCAATCTCCTGCTCGGGGAGTGCCCGGATCCCTCCCTCGCACTCCAAGACGGTTCTGATCCGGTCGCCAACTGCTGTTTCCAACCTGTCAGTGGCGAACCGATACACAACAACCAACTGCGCGTTCTCAGCCTCGGCAGGGTGTTCGTGCAAGAGACGCCCTTCGGCCGATATCTCCAAGGCACGGCGAAGAACGATTGCCGGATCTCCACGGAACTCGATCGGATCAATCAAGTTCCAGTGACCATTCTTATACGCGAATGGCACAGTACGCTCGAGACCAATGACAGGAATCCGAATCTGCCGATCGAATTCAATTCGGTCGCGGAGACCCGCGAGGGAGAGCTGCGCCTTCAGCCGCTTACGTAGCGCGCGTGCACTCGGACGAGTTCGGGGGGCCGGTGCGTTCGTGACGACCAATCTCTCGTAGAGTCTCTTGAGCGTCGATGCAGGTTCGTCCACCGCGACTAGACGCGGCACTGCAAGCTGAAGTTGATTGCCGCGTGTCGCCACAAAACGCTGAAGGTCTTCTAACGTGTTGATTGTTAACGGGGACTTCTTCAGCCGCGCCTCAACGCTCTTGACCATGTAGCGGATACGTTCCAGGTCGAACGCCGCTCCTGTCGAGAACCTGCGAAGGCCCGCGAGTTCCGAATCAAACCGAACGTCGAGAAATGCGAGAGTGGGCACGAACAACAGGACGCCCACATTGACCACTTCTGCGCGAACTATGTCCGGGCAAAACTGAACAGTGCAGTAGAAGCCCTGCATCAGCACACCCCCATCATCGTCGTCTGCGGCCAGCAAATCGTTCCAAGTGAGTCCAATATCGTCGTGGAAAGAAACTGCGCACGCTCGTGTACAAACCTCACCAGTGCAGTTCGCGTCGCTGCGTCCAATCCCCAGGCGCTCGGAACGCTTTCTACCACAGGTAGAATGGCCCCTGCACTGACCGCCGCCAGTCGCGCAGCGCAGTCGAGAACGACTTCCTTTTGAACGAACTCGATGATCTCCGGGAACAGCCCGAAGATGTCCATCGACTTGATCTGCCCAATGTTGGCAATTCGCGCGTCAAGCGAGCGCCCACAGGTGAAACTGTGAGTGTGATCCATAGCGACGAGGCGGAAGTGACCGGCACGCGCCCCTTCTCCGACGAGTAGGACGTTGTCGCAGTTTCGCCGGACCAGGCGCGAAGGCCCTGATGGACGGTACCGGTCACAGTTCAGGATCCACGTGTCCAGGACCACCATACGGGTGATGTCGGCCAAGTTTTCGAGTTTCCGGAGATCCTCGGTCTGCCCGGACCAGGGGATCGCGTCCAGTGCCTCCTTCGTTACGAACGCGGGTCCGGCCTCTGCGAAACCGCCACTTGGGAAGCGAAACGCCAGTGTGGCGGGCAGGTCCACGATGGCGAACTGAAGCGTAGGCAACCCCAGCAGGGCCGCAAGATGCACCGCGATCCACTCGCACGCGAGCACGTGTGGCCCCTCGGCGTTGCCGACAAACTTGGCGTATGCGGTGGCGCCGTCGTCCGTTTCAACAACCGCGCATTCGGTGCTGGTGCCGAGGCACCTGACGATCGTCTCGATACTTCTGGGCGTCCAACCACTCGTAGACCCGCTCACCCCTTCCCCCCGACCGCTCTCATCAACCCCGGGCGTGAGGATAGGCCGTTGCTGAACGCGGCGCCATTCGCATCAGCAACTCTCAACGGAATCGTCGGCACCTTTGCAACGTAGCGGCGAGTGCGCCCGCCAGATCGTCCTCATCAGGATGTAGTTGCCGCTAGAGCGCCAGGTCGTGTGGGCAGATCGGATTGGGCGTCGGCGAGACCCCCTCCGGCTTGGTGCTACACTACACTCACTTGCGTTTTCTCTTGTGTGGCGGCCGCTACATAAAATAACGTGAGCGTCCATGAGCAAGGACGTGCACAAGCAGCATCGCGAGGAAGTCGAGCGGAGTCGCTCGCTCGCGGCGCAGTATCGCGCACGCGCCGAGGAGCACTACGCGATCGCGGCGCGTGAACAAGCCGCCGCGCAAGCCGCGGAGGAGCTGGCCAAGGCGTACGAAAGGGTCGTCGAGGGACTCGAGGCGCTGGTCGCGCGCGAAGTTCCAGCACCGGTCCCCGGCGCAAGTGCCCAGTCGGCAACTGCACCCGTCTTGCGGGACGAGCGCACGATCGCCGCGTCACCTCCCGGCGTAGACGGCGAAATCGCCTTCGTGCGTGTCGAACGCCTCGAAGGCGATAGGGTTCGCGAGACGCCGCTCCTTACGCGCGCAACACCAGGTAAGGAGGGCGAAAGCGCCACCGTTCGCGCGCTCAGGTTCCTGTACGCGCGGGGCGCCGCGGCGTCGAAGGACGTTGCGACCGCGCTTGGACTCCCGCGTGGGACGATCGACATTGCTCTTCGCCGGGCGTCCGAGAAGGGGTTCGCCGTGCTCGAGAATGGCCGCTACCGCTTGGCGCCGGATGTGGAGGTGCGCGAGAAGCAAGACTAGGAAAGCGGCAGCTGAGGCGAAGTTCCGCGGGGCTCGGTGCTACCAACACCGAGCCCCGCTGGCCAGAAACCAACCGCCCTTGCGGGTCGGCTAGGCTCCGTCGGCAAACCGAGCATAGCACGAACTACGCGGGGCGCAACACGGAGTTGTGCCCGTGGAGCCCACTTTGCGGCTCCTGGGCGAGTACATCGGGCAGCTCGGCCAGGACCAGTACCGGCCGCAGCGCAAATGGCTCTGGGACATGGTCTCCGGGATCTTCGAGTCCCGTTCGCTCATGCTCTCCGAGATCGGGCGTGCGCTGCGCGAGGATACGCAGCTGCTGTACACGGAGAAGCGCCTCTCGAGAAACCTGAACTCGGGTCGGCTCGATGAGGAGGCGCTCCTCCAACGGCACCTGCAGCAAGTCGCCACGATGACGACACGCGACAACGGGCGGGGTGTCGTTGTCGCCGTTGACCGTACCGACCTCTCGAAGCCGTACGCGAACCTCGAGCACGGCATGGAGGACGTTTGCTGGGTGTATGACGGAAGCGAGGGCCGGCCGACGATCGGGTATCCCGTCGTGCAGGTCGAAGCACACTTGCCGAACGGCAACCAGTGCCCAGTGCTGTACCGAGCATTCTCGTACAAAACCGCCGGGAAAGGCGGCGAGACGGCAGAGTTCCTCGCCGGAATCGAAGCGGCGGCACCGCACGTCGGCCGCGAGGCCTGGTGGGTGATGGACCGCGGCTTCGACCGGCTCGAGATGTTCTTGGGCCTCGAGCGTCTGCAGCTGCGGTGGATCACGCGCCTGAAGATCGGCGGCGACTACCCGCGCCGGCTCGCCGACGTCGACGGCGTCGTGAACGAGGCCTGGACGATGGCGTGGCGGACACCGGTACGTCACCAGATGACGGTCCGGGGTGGGCGCCGCCGGAAGTTCCGTGACGTGAAACTGGGCATCGGCGTGCGGAAGGTGCGCCTCGTTGACGGCGAAGGGCACGCTGTTGGGCCCGTGCTGAGCCTGCTCGTCGTGCACGGCTTCGGCAAGGAGCCGACCGTCCTGTTGGCCAGCGAGTATGTGGCGAGCGGTGCGGCTGCAGCCGAAGCCGTCGAGGCGTACATCCGCCGCTGGAAATGCGAGGAGGCCACCCGCTCCATGAAGGACAGCCGCGGCTGGGGCGTGCGCATGGAAGACCTACGCGCACTCTCCTTCGTGGGCGTCCGCCGCCTGGTGCTCCTCGCGACAATCGCCTACGGCTTCGTGGCTTGGCTCCGCGACAAGGCAGCAGGCGTCGCGGCGAAGGTCGCAGAAGCGGTGCTAGCATTCGGCCGCCCGCCGGCGGATATCCGCTATCGGCTCGTGCGCGGGCTCGGCGACGCCCTCAGGCGGCTGACGCACTGGGCGCGTCGGCGGAGCAGAAACGACGGGTGGTCACCACCAAGATGGTAATGAGAAACCCTATTGAGACAGCCGCCTTGGCGTGTTAGTGGGCAAGCACGTCAAGTGGATCTTGGGCGGGTTCAACGTGGCTACGTATCACCTGTTGGATTCTACGGTTGCTGCATTCTTGGCGGAGAAGGCCGCCAAGCTTGAGGCGTCATTCGAAGCGGACGTGGCGACCTTCATCGGGCCGATCCACGACGCCCTTCTTCGGGAGTTCCGGGATTTCATTGAGCACTTGGCCAACCGTCCTGGACGGCGGCGCCGCCTCGCGATGTTCCTACAAACGGATGGGGGGAGTGCAGAGGCGGCGGAGAAGATGGTCGAGATCATGCGGCACCACTACGACGAGTTGTGGTTCGTTGTTCCGGATGCGGCGATGTCCGCCGGAACAATTCTCGTCATGTCTGGCGACCGCATTTGGATGGACTACTCGTCAAGTCTCGGCCCCATTGATCCACAGGTCCAGGTCCATGATGGCGATTCGCATCAGTTCGTCCCGGCCCTCGGGTTTCTGGACAAGATGAACGAGCTGATCACGAAGAGCCTCGCCGGGACGCTTTCGGATGCTGAGTTTGCGTTGCTAAGTCGGCAGCATCTTGGTACGATCCGTGCATACGAGCAGGCTCGCGACCTGTCGATCCACTTTCTCAAGAAGTGGCTCGTGGAGTACAAGTTTAAGGACTGGACCGTCCACCGCACGGATCCCCTCAAAAAGGGGCAACCAGTAACAGTCGAAGAGAAACAGGAAAGAGCGGAGGAGATCGCGAAGAAGCTGAACGACAACAAGCTGTGGTTGAGTCACGGCCGCTATCTGGGTATGAAGACCCTGACGAACGACTTGCGACTGGAAATTGACGACTTTCAGGCCGATGCAGAAAAGCACAGCCTCATTCGCGAGTACTACGACACCCTGTTCGAGTACGCGCAGCGAATGAAGCAGGTCTACTGCATGCACTCAGCATACCGGAGTACCCTATGACGACCATGCACCAAAATTCCATCGAGAGCGCAGCGATGGAAGTCCAGAGCCGCGAGATGGCCGCAAGGGGAGAACGTTTGCGGAAGGCACTCGATGTCGTTGAGCGCCTCACCGCCAAGGGAATGCTGCAGGAAGAGCGATTCAACCTCGTGCCCTCTGGCAAGGCGAACATGTTGCCGGTGAAGTGCTCGTCTCTGACCTGTACGCACAAGGGCTGATCCCGTAGCGCTCGCGCAGGCGCTGCGGCCCCCGCCTGGGTGACGTTGGCGAGCGCGAGATCGCTTCAGCGGATGAGCGTCCCCTAGGCGCTCCCCGGCCTGCGCTGCCCATCAGCGCCGGACTCGTTCGTCGACAAGAGTGCGACGACGTCCACCTCGAGCACTTTCGCGATTTCGTTCAGCCACGACAGCGTCGGTGAGCGCCCGCAGCGCAGCACTTCCCAGAAGTGCGAGCGCGAAACGCCTGCGCGGTCAGCCAAGTGCGACAGCGGTAAGCCACGCGCCTTGGCGAGCTCACGAATACGCGCCGCAACGCGCCGATGCAGATCGTCGTCCACGCCGGCCCCCTCCGAGGGGACCGCACCGTAGGGCGTGGTAGTAGCGCCTGATTTCCTTTATAAGGGATACGAATGTAGTCCTGGACCGAGGACTGCGACCGCCAGATGTCGGTGCGCGGCAGGAGAGGACTTGCCCCATGCGCCCCCGTACACCGGACCCCATTCGCTGGTTGCCCCTGGTTTCGGCGTTGATTGCGGGCGCCTGCTCCCCCGAAGTCGCAAACGAATGCGCGATCAACGATGAGTGCGGCGCCGGCGAGGTGTGCGCCGTCGGCGGCGTCTGCGCACGAAGTGATTCACGACAGCTCGATGCCGGCCGCGCCGACGCACACGAAGTGGATCGCGATGGCGGCGTCCCGCGCGACGCCGCGGTCAGCGCCGGCGATGCCGTTCGCCCGTACGACGCAAGCCACGTGGCAGCGGACACGAATACGCACGAGACCGACAGCGCGGTCGACCGTGACAGTGGATCGCTAGTCGATGGATCGCAGAGTGCTGACGCAAACGTGTCGACAGACACGAACGTGTCGGTAGATATGAGCGTGCTAGATGCGCGCGTCGACGCTGTGCAGTGTACCGACGAGTTCTGCGACGGTCAGGACAACGACTGCGATGGGCGCACCGACGAAGGCGTGCAGAACGCGTGCGGTAGCTGCGGCGCCGTCCCGGTCGAAGCGTGCGACGGCCAAGACAATGATTGCGACGGCCAGAGCGACGAGGGCGTGCTGAACGCCTGCAACGCGTGCGGACCGATCGAGGCGGCCGAAGTCTGCGACGGCGTCGACCAGAACTGCGATGACCAGGTCGACGAGAACGCGCCGTGCCCGATCTTCGAGGCGTGTCGCGAGGGACGCTGCCAGGAGGCGCCGCTCGTCTTCGAAGCCGAAGGACCGGCGTTCCAGCACAATTCCGGTCGTCCTGAGGACGGGCGCTGGTGCGGCGTCCCAAGTCCGAACGACCTGGGCGGCCATATCGTGCATGGACCCTATGCCGGCTTGCCGCAAGGTCGGCTCGTTGCGACGTTCTGGTTGCTCGTCGGTGACGACGCAGGCCTCTCGCCGGAGACGAACTACGGGCGCCTTGAGATCATCGACGCAGACCAGAACGACCAGCAACTACAAGGCCGAGGCTACCCGATCCTCCGGAACGCGTTCGGTGCGCCGCAGGTGTGGCAGCCGTTTGTCGTGCCCTTTGACAGTCCAGGTCAAGGACACCGCATCGCGTTTCGCGTCTGGTGGGAGCGGCAGTTCTACCTCTGCGTCGACCGGATCGATGTTTCGTGGGCGCGATAGTGGTCGCCTGAGATTGCGCGTTCGAGCGGGCCGGAGAAATGGGTAAGGTCGTAGCAGTTCGCGTCCAGCGGTCAAGGGGTACCGCTTCGTCCGCCTGCCCGGCGATGTCGCGCCCGAGCCGCTGGCCGCCGAGCTGCGGGCGGCCTCGCCCGCGTGGACGCCGAGCCAGTGGAAGTGGCACGTCGGCACCGACTTCCTGGTGCTGCGCGGCGGCCCGCCGGGCCCCTATCCGGCCAGCGAGCTCGTCACCGGCACGGGATGCGATCTACCCATCCTGTCATCGCTGCCGCGGATTCGCGCCTTCCTCGACACGGCCTTCCCGGTGCCGGCGACCGTGGCATGGGTCGGGTCGAGCCCGCCCGGATCGTGGATCCACCTGCACGTCGACAACACGAGACATTGGGACGAGCATCACCGCGTGCACGTGCCGCTCGTGACCTCGCCCGGGGCGCGCCTGTGTGTCGAGGGCCGCTTCCTGCATCTCGCGGCGGGCGCCATGTGGGCCATCGACAACAGCCGCCCCCATGGCGCGATCAACGACGGCCCCGCGCGCTGGCACCTGATCGTCGATCTGCCGCCGGCGCCGGCGGTCGAGGCGTGGCTCGCCTCGGGCGGGGTCGTCGAGGGGGAGCGCGACCCGGAGGCCTTCGCGAAGCTGTGCCGCGACCCGTTCGACGCCCTGACGCCCGACCAGCGCGCCGACGCCGACCTGATGGCCCGCCTCGCCCGTCAGTGATCCTTCGGGGTCTCGCTGAGCTCGAGCAGCAGGCCGCCCGTCCCGGCGGGGTGGACGAACGCGATGCGCTTGCCGTGGGCGCCGACGCGCGGCTGCTCGTCGATGAGGCGCACGCCCTTCGCCCGGTACTCCGCGAGCACGGCGTCGAGGTCGTCCACCTCGACACACAGGTGGTGGATGCCGCGCCGCCCCTTCGCCAGGAACTGGGCGATGGGGCTGTCGTCCGCCGTGGGCTCGAGCAGCTCGAAGTGGCTCTCGCCGACGCTGAAGAAGGCGGTGCGCACCTTCTGGTCGGCCACCTCCTCGACGTGCTCGCACAGGGCGCCGAGCAGCGCCTCGTACAGCGGGATGGCCTCGGCGAGGCGGGGCACGGCGATGCCGACGTGGTCGATCTTCTTGAAGCGCTTCATGCCGTGCATGGTGCCACAGGGGGCTGGCGGACCGCACCACCCTGGTCTATCGTCGCCCGACCCGGAGCTGGAGGACCCCCGATGCCGTTCGACTGGATGCACCCGAAGCGCGCCCCGCAGCAGGCCGACGCCGACCGGCGGCAGCACGAGCGGGCGATCGCCGAGCGCGCGCGCCTCTTCTTCAACCTCGGCTACTCCGAGGCCGACGCCACGCGCCGCATCGAAGAGGCGCTGCGCTGGGAGTTCGATCCGGGCCTGCCGTCGTTCTTCGGCGAGGTGTCCGGCCTCGTCGGCGCCGAGTACCGCCGCGCCCGCGGCACCGGCAAGAACTGAATCAGAACAGCTCGAGCAGGCGGAGGAGCAGCTCGCGCGTCGCCAGCGCGTCGCCGAGCGCCGTGTGGCGCGCCTCGTCGGGCGGCGCGATGCCGAAGTGCGCGAAGGCGCGGTCGGAGCCGCGGACGTCGGACGGCAGGCGCCCGCGGGTCGTCAGGGCCCAGAGCAGCGTGTGCGTGTCGATCGTCCGGTGGCCGAAGTCTTCGGGGAGCGGCCGCCCGGCTTGACGGTACAACCGCCGCAGGAACGCGACGTCGAAGGCCACGTTGTGGCCGGCCACCAGGACGGGCCGCGGAACGGGGAGCGCGTTCAGGAAGCCCTCGATCGCCTCGACGGCTGCCGCCGGCGGCAAGCCGTGCGCCCGGATCCAGGCGGGGTCGAGCCGGTTCACTTCGAGCGCGCGCGGGGTCGTCCGGATGTCGGGCTCGGCGACGTGCAGCTCCAGGCGCCGCTCGCCGTCGCCGGTGACGAGCCCCACCGACATCAGGCTGTGCTCGAGCGGGTCGAGCCCGCCGGTCTCGGTGTCGAGAATTACAATGTGATTGATCGAGTACATGGTCGACCAGCATGCCACGGGGATGCCTCGGTGAAAAGACGCTGACAACCTGCGGGCCGGTGTGCATCATGAGTCGTCGCTGACACGATCCCCGGGACGACGGTGCGCTGGGGGGCACGCCGCCGGTCCTGCGTCTGACCGAGGGAGTCGCCATGAAGAGGAAGCGACGCGCGCCTTGTGCCGCCGTGCTCACGGCGTGGGCGCTGACCGGTTGCCTCACCCCCGACGGTACGCTCGAGTCGTCGTCCGCCGGCCCCGGCGGGCAGGGCGGCGCGCCCGGCGACGATGCCGACGTGGCGCCCGGCGCGGCGCCCGGCGTCCGAGTGCCGAAGCCCGATTCGCCCGGCTGGGACGAAGACCTCCCGCCGGGAGAGGCGCCCGGCCCCGATGCGGCCCCCCCCGGCGAGGGGCCGCCAGACGACGCGCCGCCGCCCGATCCGGAGCCGCGCGAGCCGCCGCCCGGCGACGCACCGCCGCCAGAGGCGCCCGCCGACGCGGCCTTCTGTCCGCCCTACGACGAGTCGCCCTTGTTCCGGCGGCGCGCGGCGCGCGTGGTCGTCGGCCCCCGCGACGACTGGCAGTCGGCCATCGCCGACGCGGCGCCGGGCACCGAGGTGGTGCTGCGCCGCGGCGAATATCTGCTCGGCGACACCTACGCGGTCGCCGTCCGCGACGACGTGACCGTCCGCGGCGAGACCGACGACGCGCGCGACGTGGTCATCCGAGGGCGAGGTTACGGCCCCGAGTCCGAAGGCCTGATGATCACCGGGGCGAACGTGACGATCGCCCACCTCTCGATGACGCAGATCCGCAACCATGCGATCTCGATCAAGCCCGAGGCGGGCGCGCGCGCGCCGCACCTCTACGCGCTCGACCTGCGCGACATCGGCACGCAGCACGTCAAGAGCAGCATGGGCCCGAACGGCGGCGCCGAAGCAGGCGTCGTGGCCTGCTCGCGCATCGGCTACTCGCCCGGCGGGGTCCGCGGCGACTACGTCAACGCCATCGACGTGCACGGCGGCGTCGACTGGGTGATCCGCGACAACTACATCTACAACATCCAAGGCGACGGCAGCGGCTGCGAGGTCGACATCGACTGCGGCTCATATCTCAGCGGCCCGGCCATTCTCGTGTGGAACCGGGCGCGGGGCACGCGCATCGAGCGCAACATGCTCGTCGACAACTTCCGCAACATCGCGCTCGGCCTCGATCGCGGGCACGAGGGCGGTGTCGTGCGCAACAACTTCATCTTCCGCGAGGGGTCGGGAGACGCCGGCATCGAGCTGCGCTCGGCGAACGGCGTGGCGGTCGTGCACAACACCGTGCGGGTGGGCGACTATCCGGGCGCCATCGAGTTCAGCGACGGAAGGGACCTGCGCTTCGATAACAACTTGTTGAGCGCGCCCCTGCGCAACCGCGGCGGCGCACAGTTCGAGGCGCGCGGCAACATCGAGGACGCGGGCGACGGCGACTTCGTCTCGCCGTCCGACCCGCATCTACGCGCCGGGAGTCGCGCCATCGGCGCCGGCGTCGCGACCGACGGCGCGGCGGACGACATCGACGGCGACGCACGCGGCGACCGCCGGGACGTGGGGGCCGACCAGCACGTCGAGTGAAGCGCGCCGACCGTCATGGTACACACCGCGGCCATGACGACGGTCCTCCTGGTCGACGACGAGCCGGCCATCACCGAGAGCCTGGCCTACGCGCTCGGGCGGGCCGGTTACCAGACCCGCACGGCGGCGAGCCTGGCGGCGGCCGACGCCGCGCTGGCGGCCGACGGCGGGCTGGCGTTGATCATCCTCGACCTGATGTTGCCCGACGGGAACGGTCTGGACTGGCTGCGCAGCTTGCGGACGCGCAGCGACGTGCCGGTCATCATCCTCTCGAGCCACGACGACAGCGTCGACCACATCGTCGGTCTCGAAGTGGGCGCCGACGACTATGTGGGCAAGCCGTTCTCGCCGCGCGAGGTGGTCGCCCGCGTCCGGGCGGTGCTGCGGCGCAGCGCGACGCCGGGGGAGCGTCCGCGCGCCGACGGGCCGCGTCTGTCGGTCGATCCGGAGACGCGACGCGCCTGGGCCAACGGCCGCGAGGTCCCACTTTCGCGCACGGAGTTCGACCTGCTCGCCGCCTTCGTGGGCGCGCCGGGCCGCGTGTTCGAGCGCGACCACCTGCTCGACAAGGTCTGGGGTCCCGACGTCGTGGTGGCGGAGCGCACGGTCGATGTGCACGTGAAGACGCTGCGCAAGAAGCTCGTCGAGGCCGGCCTGCCGGCGGAGACCATCGAGACGGTGCGCGGCGTGGGCTACCGGCTCGCCGAGGCGCCGTGACGCCGTGGGCGGTCTCGACTGGCGCGACCTGGCCTTCCTCGTCTCGGGCGGCCTCGCCCTCGTCGGCATCGCCTTCGTCGCGAGCCGCGTCCTGCGCTCGCTGCGGCACGGCTTCTCCATCCGGCTGCAGCTGTTCTTCGCCATCGCGCTGACCAGCGTCCTGTGCACGGGCCTGTTCGGGCTCTTCCTGTTCGACGAGGTCACCGCGCGCATCACCGACCTGCTCGACGAGCGCGGCATCGTGGGGGGGACGGCCGAGGTCGTGCGCGACTTCGGGCCGCGCCTCTCGATCATCGCCGTGCTGCTCGGCGCGGCGGCGGCCTTCTCGGCCTTCCTGCTCGGGCGCGGCGTCGCCCAGCCGCTCGAGCGCCTGACGCACGCCGCCGACGTCATCGCGCACGGCCAGCGGCACGCCGTGCTGCCGGCGCCCCAGGGCCGCGAGGTCCGCCGCCTCACGGCGGCCTTCGAGTCCATGCGCCGCGCCCTCGAGGATCGCCACGCCATCGAGCAGTTCGTCGCCGATCTGTCCCATGAGCTCAAGAACCCGGTCTCGGCCATCCGTGCGGCGTGCGAGGTGCTGATCGACGAGGGGGCCGCCGACGACGAGGCCGCGCGCGGACGCTTCCTGCGTCGCATCGACGAGGCCAGCACGCGGCTCGAAGTGTTGCTGCACGACCTGCTCGCGCTCTCGCGGCTCGAGGCCCGGGGCATCGTCGGCGCCGGCGAGATGGTCCAGCTCGACGACGTGGTCCGCGCCGCCATCGCCGCCCATGCCGGGAAGCTCGAGTCGCGCCGCCTCACCACGAAGACCCGCCTCGAGGCGCTCCGCGTGCGCGGCAGCGAGCGGTGGCTGCGTCGCGCCATCGACAACCTGGTCTCGAACGCCGCTCGCTATGCGCCCGACGGCTCGGCGGTCGAGATCGACCTCGCCAGCGACGACCGCTTCGCGGTCATCAAGGTTCGCGACCACGGCCCCGGGGTCGCCCCGCAGATCCGCGCGCGCATCTTCGAGCGCTTCGTCACCGACCGGGCGGACACCGGCGGCACGGGCCTCGGCCTCGCGATCGTGCGCTCCGTGGCGGAGCACCACGGCGGCGACATCGGGCTCGAGGATCCGGAAGGCGGCGGCGCGCGATTCGTCCTGCGCGTTCGGATTTCATGAAGTCTTCATCGACGTTTCACCGTCTTCTGAGAGCGTGGGGGCGTCCGATGAACGAGAAGATCTTGCGGGAAAAGGGGCCATGCTTCCGGAACACGTCGCGATCATCATGGACGGCAACGGGCGCTGGGCGCAGCGCCGCGAGCTGCCGCGCACCTCGGGCCATGAGCAGGGCGCCGAGGCGGTACGGCGCACCGTCCGCCACGCCCGCCGCCTGGGCATCCGCTACCTGACGCTCTTTGCCTTCAGCACGCTGAACTGGGCGCGCCCGCAGGAGGAGGTCCACGAGCTGATGCTGTTGCTCGAGAGCTTCCTCCGGGACGAGCGCGAGGAGCTGCTCGAGAACGGCATCCGGCTGATGGCGATCGGCGAGCGGGAGCTCTTGCCGCCCCAGGTGCGGCGGGTGCTCGAGGAGACCGAGGCGGTCACTGCGCACTGCGAGGACATGGTCCTCGTCCTCGCGGTGAGCTACGACGGTCGCCGCGACCTCGTGCGCGCGGTACGGCAGATCACGGCCCTCGCGTCGCGCGGCGAGCTGCTGCCCGCCGACGTCTCCGAGGAGCTGATCGCCCGCTCGCTCTCGACCGCCCACATCCCCGACGTGGACCTGCTCGTGCGCACGTCCGGCGAGATCCGCCTCTCGGGCTTCCTGCCCTTCGAGGCGTGTTATGCAGAGCTCTACTTCACCGACACCCACTGGCCGGACTTCGGCGAGGCGCAGCTCGACGAGGCGCTCGCCACCTACGCCCGCCGTCAGCGCCGGTTCGGCCTCATCGACGCCCAGATCGCGGGGATGGTGTGAAGTTGATCGGGTCCTCGGGCCAGTCGTGCTTGGGGTACCGCCCCCGGAGCTGCTTGCGCACCTCCGCGTAGGTGTTCGTCCAGAAGCTCGCGAGATCACTCGTGATCTGCACGGGGCGCCGGCTCGGCGCCAGGATGTGCAGCATCACGGGCACCCGCCCGCCGCCGACCCGCGGTGTTTCACGCAGCCCCCACAGCTGTTGCACGCGCGCCTCGAGCACCGGTGGCTCGCCCGGGGTGTAGACCACCTGGCCGGGCGGCCCGTACGGCAGCGCCAGGCGTGTCGGCGCGAGGCGCTCGACGGCGTCGACAGCCTGACGCCCGGCGGCGACCTTCAGCAGGTCGAGCAGGGGGGCGCGGCGCAGCTCGGCGAAGCTGCGGCGGCCGCTGCAGAGCATCTCCCAGAGCGGCGTCGGCGTCGCGTCCTCGCTCGGCTCGAGCTCGGGGAACGTCGGCAGCTCGAGCTCCGACATCCAGACGGCCAGGCAGCGGAGTCGGCCGACGAACGCGTCGACCTCGGCGTCGGGAGCGAGCGCGCGGCGCGGATCCCGCCGCGCCGCGGCGACGAGGGCCGCCGTCACCGCCTCGCCGTCCTCGTCCGCGGGGCGTTCGGCGAGCGTGAGGTCGAAGAAGCGCGTGACGCGCCGCTGGACGACCGCCTCGCGCTCGGCGTCGAACCGCGTCTCGAGGACGTCCTCGATCGCCTCGCGCGGCAGCCAGGCGGCGTCGACGGCGCACGCGATGCGGACGCGGTGCTCGGCCCGCTCGCCGCGCTGACCGGCCTCGAGGCCCACGGCGAGGACGAGCTCCGCCTCCCGCACCACGCTCTTCGGGTCGAGCTGCGCGCCGCCGCCATCCGCCAGGCGGAAGCGATCGCTGCGGGGCGCCCGGCGCCGGGCGACGCGGTCGGGGAAGCCCGTCAGCAGGGCGCGGACGATTGCCTCCTCGGGCGGATCGGGGTCATCGCGGCGCGGCGAGCCGAGCGCGCGGCGCGCGGCGGCGACGAGCTGGTCGCGCACCTTTGCCACCTGCCGGACGGCGCGACCGTCGGCGTTCCAGCGCCGCAGCGCCGACGCCGAGCGCTCCACCTCGCGCAGCACCTCGAGGCGCAGCCCCAGATCGCTGCGGTCGGCGTGGTCCGGCACCTCCCGCAGCACGTCGCGCTCGGTCGCGAGCGCCGCCGCCGTCGCCGCCGCCGTCAGGCAGCCGGCCGCATGACCCGCCACCACCACGCGCGCGGGCCGCGGATCGATGGGCAGCGCCAGCAGCGCGTGCCCGATGGCGGTCACGCCCGACGGTCCGAGCGCGCCGAGGCGCCGCAGCAGCGCCTCGGCGCGGTCGATCGTCGCCGCGCCCGGCGCCTCGAACCACCCGAACGCGCGGGGATCGGCGCCCCAGCCACGGATCTCCAGCACCGTGCGCGCGAGGTCCGCGCGGCGGATCTCCGGGACATCGGCGTCGAGCAGCCCGCGGTGCTCCGCCGCTGTCCACAGACGGAGACAGCGGCCCGGTCCCGTGCGGCCGGCGCGGCCGGCGCGCTGCTCGGCCGAGGCGCGGCTGATGCGCACCCGTTCGAGGCGCTCGAGGCCGAGGCGCGGATCGAACCGCGGCACGTTCGCCAGGCCACCGTCGACGACCGTCCGTATCCCCTCGATCGTCAACGACGTTTCGGCCACGTTCGTCGCGAGCACCACCTTGCGGAGCGGCGAGGGCGCGAGCGCCCGGTCCTGGTCGGCGTCGGACAGGCGGCCGTGCAGCGGCAGGACCGCGACCGAGGGGCCGAGGTCGCTCAGCAGGTCGCGCGTGCGCTCGATGTCGCCCACGCCCGGCAGAAAGGCGAGGACGTCGCCCGCCTGGCGCAACGCGCGGCGGACGGCGGCGGCGCAGCGCGGGGCGAGCGGACCGTCGTCCGGCCGCTCGGCGTGCTCGATCTCCACGGGGAACGCGCGCCCTCTCGACTCGACCACCGGGCAGCCGTCGAGGAAGGCGGCGACGGGCGCGGCCTCGAGCGTCGCCGACATCACCACCAGTGACAGGTCGGGGCGCGCGTCGCGTCGGACCTCACGCAGCAGTGCCAGCGCCAGATCGGCGTGCAGGCTGCGCTCGTGGAACTCGTCGAGCACCACGCACCCGACGCCTTCGAGGAACGGGTCCGACTGCAGGCGCCGCGTGAGCAGCCCCTCCGTCAGAATTTCGAGGCGGGTTTTTTCGCTCGTGCGGTCCTCGAAACGGATCTTGTAGCCGACCTCTGCGCCCACAGACGTGCCGCGCTCCGCCGCGATGCGTTGCGCCGCCGCTCTCGCCGCCACGCGACGCGGCTGCAGCATGACGACGCGCCCGTCGCCGGCCAGCCCGGCGTCCAGGATGGCCGGGGGCACGCGCGTCGTCTTGCCGGCGCCGGGCGGCGCGACGAGCACGGCGCAGCCGTGGGTGCGGAGCGCGTCCAGCAGGGCCGGCAGGACGTCGTCGATGGGGAGGGGGTCGCGCACGGGCGCCGCATCCTAGCGGATACGGGCGGCGGCGGTCAGCGGCGGCGGCGGCGGAGGAGGGGCGCGCCGAAGGCGAGCGCGAAGAGCAGCGGGCTGAGGTTGGCCGAGCCGCTGGCGTCGCAGGCGCAGCCGGACTCCTCGGACTCGCCGTTCTCGCCGGAGCCGGCGTCGCCGCC
>CAUJDF010000001.1 GCA_963169045.1 Myxococcota bacterium | reverse complement strand
GCCGGCGCCGTGCCCTGCGCGTGACCCGGAGCCGCCGGCCGAGGCCACGCCCGAGGCACGGCCCGACGCGCCCGCCGACGGCATCGTCGCGTGGGCCGCCGCCACGCCGGCCGGCGACGGCGCCGTCGAGGTCGTGACCTCGCGCGACGGCGGCGATCCCCCGCTCGTGGCGAAGCCCGGCGCGATCCTGCACACCTACGGCGAGGCGTCGCCGCTGCGCGATCCCGACGCGCTGCCCGACCCGCGGCCGGCGGAGCGCCCGCCTCGCCGACGCGGCGCTGGCACGCGGAGCCCTCGCGTCGAGTTGGTGGCGAGCCCCGAGGGCCTCGCCGTCGCCACCGAGGGCGCCGAGCGCCGGGCCGCTGGCGCGCCGCCTCCGGCACCGGGCTCGCCGGACGCGCTGCTCGCGGCGCTGGCGCGCACCGCGGCCTTCGCGCGCGACGCGGGCGGCCTCGCCGACGGCGTCCTCATGGCGTCGATCCGCACATCGCCCGAGGCGCTGCCGGCGCTCGCCGATCCGCTGCTGCGCGCCGCCGAGGCGAACCTGCTGCGCGCCCTCGAAGCCGTCCAGGCCGCCCGCGCGCAGCTCGCGCCGGCGCCAACGCCCGCCCCGTGACCGCCGCCCTCCTCGCCGCCCTGCTGGCCTTCCGCGCCGAGGTCGCCGTGGGCGGCGCCGTCCTCTGCGCCGAGGGGCGCGGCCTCCTCGACCGGCCCGGCGGCCGGGACGAGCTCGCCGCCATCGCGCAGGTCGCGATCAACCGCGCGCGCCGCTCGGGTCGCAGCGTCCGCGCCGAACTGCTCGCCCCGCTGCAATTCGCCACCGCCTGCCCGCTGCGCGACCGCCGCCGCTTCGAGGCCCTCTTCGCCGGGGTGCGCCTCGGGGTCGTGCGCCCGCCGGCCTGGGCGACGCGCGCGCTGGCCTTCGTCGCGCCCTACGCGCTCGGGAAGGTTCGCGCCGCGTGGTCGCGCAACGGCTACGAGCCGCTGCACGCCACCGACACCGTCCACGTCTTCTGGCAGTTGCGCCCGGCCGGGGCGCTCGTCGCTGCCGCGCCCTGATCAGGGAACGCAGGCCGTCCAGGCGCCTTCGTCGGGCACGCCGAGGGGTCCGTACAGGCGCACCGAGAAACCGACGGCGTAGGTCACGACGTCGCCAGCGCCGGCCGCGGCGGTCGTGTCCCACGCGCTCACGTACACGAGCAGGCGCCGGCCCTTGTTCGCGACGCCCGAGTCGGGCGCGTAGCCGACCGTCCTGCACCAGATCGGGTCGTCGGCGTCCGGCGGGGTGTCGCGGTTGGCGTCGTAGGGCGTCTGCCACGCGAGCGGCTGATACCGCTGGCTCGTGAGGTCGGGGGCGTCGTCGAAGATCGCCGAGTCGAAGTAGACCTCGAAGACGCCCGTGCCTGGGGTGCCGAAGTCGACGACCTTCTCGACGCCGAAGCCGGTCCACTCGCAGGCCGTGATCGAACCGCCGCCGTCGCGCTCCACACGCACGTTGATCGAGGCGCGGCACAGCCGGCCGACGTCGAGCGTCGCGTGGTCGTTGCTGTACGAGTCGTCGCTGCTCGGGTCGAGGACGAACAGCCGCGCCGAGACGGTCTTGAGCGTGGTGAGGGCGCGGGTGCCGAGCTGCATCAGGGCGTTGCCGGCGGCGTTCGAGAAGTTGAGGTCGGCGCCGCCGTCGTTGATCGAGACCACCGTGCGGAGCTTCCCGTCGATGGTCAGGACCTGCGCCACGGCGGCGGCGAGGCGGTTGTACGCCTGCCGCGCGCTCCGGTAGTAGGTGCCGGCCTCGTAGGCGGTCGAGTCCCACGCCGCGCCCCACGCCACCGGCGGCGCCCACATGAACTTCCGCCAGTCGGTCAGCGACACCACCGAGTCGGTGTCGAGCTTGATCGCCGCGAGGCGCACCGCGCCGGCCGACGCGGCGGGGTTGGCGTCGAGCGTGTTGGCGTTCGCCGACGGGACGCCGGTGGGGATCCGGTAGGTCTTGACCCCGTCCTGATAGACCTCCTGGGCGCCGTCGGCGTTCACGCGCCGGAACTCGCGCTGCTCCACGCTGTTGATGTCGAGCGCGTCGGCGTCGGCGGCCAGCCCGATCTGGATCGTGTCGGTGCGGGTGCCGGCGCCTGGATAGGCGAGGTTCACGGTGTACTCGGAGAGCAGCGGCACCAGGCGCCACTTCCGCTCGCCGCCGGTCTCCGGCGCCAGCGCGAGGCCGGGCGCGATCGTCACCTTGGGGCCGCCGACGTCGGTGGTGTTCGTGACCTTGAGGCCCCACAGCACCACGCCGGTCTTGTTGATCGTCGCGTCGGCGGGGTCGATGAAGAAGCCTTGCGCGACGTGCGCGACCAGGTCCTCGACCATCTCGGCGAGGCGCAGGAAGTCCTTGGGGACGATGCGCTGGTTGGGCCAGACCCACGGGAAACGGAACTTCACGCCTCGACCTCCTCGGTCCCGAACACCAGATTCGCCCGCACGCCAGCGGCCCGCACGATGTCCAGCACGCGCCGCGCTGCGACGATCCGCGGGTCGTCGCCGCCCCAGAAGTCGCGGTCGTAGAAGGCGCCCGTCGTCAGGTCGGGATCGTCCTCGTCCGCGAAGAAGTTGGCCGGGAAGTCGCCCTCGCCCTCGGGGAGCGCCTCGACGTGGACGGTGAACTCCCGGTAGCCCTCGGTGATCGTCGGGCGCACGCCGAGGATGGGCTCGAGGACGTCCTTGATCGCCTTCACCGTGACGCGGTTGCCGAACGCCTTGGCCAGAATCCAGGCCCGGAGCTGCGCGTCCGACATCCCACCGTAGGGCTCCGCGGCGTCGTAGCTCGCGGCCAGGTGCTCAAGGCCATCGCCGACGGCCTCGGCGCGGAACGTGTCGCGCTCCAACGGCGTGTGGAACGAGCGCCGGACGCGACAGATCAGGTACGCCAGCGCGACGAGGATGTGCCGCTGCAGCCAGTTGGCTTTCGGGTCCTGATCGAAGCGCGCCTCGTCGAGTCGGCCGAGCAGGCGGCGCAAGTTGCGCTCGATGCAGAGGTCGGACTCGTAGACGAACGCCTCGGGGAGCAGGACCTCGAAGCCGTCGCGGAACCGGAGCACGACGTCGTGCGGCCACTCGGCCGTCTCTTCCAGCTCGGCGTCGGACATTACCGGCGACTCGGCCTCGGGATGCTCGATCCAGCCGAGGGCACGGTTGACGGCCGAGAGGCTCGGCACCTCGCCGCGCACGTCGAGCTGCAGGCCGAAGCACGCCACGCCGCCGACCGTGACCTCGACGACGTTGTCAAGGCCCCACCCGTCGAGCGCGAAGCGCGTGCCGCCGATGTGCGGCCCCGACCACGGCCCGCCGCCGATCGTCATGGTGTCGTACTCGACGACGCCGAGCCGGTAGTCGCGGAGCCCGAACACGACGCGGGTGCCGGCGACGAGGCCCGGCGGCGGGTAGATGACCAGCACGTCCTGGCCCGTCGCGCGCGGGTTCTTGCCGACGAACTCGGCGTCGATCGCGTGCGTCGAGACGAAGTCGCGAGCGAGGCCACTGTCGAGCGACACGGTCTCGATGCCGCCGAAGTAGAAGGTGAACTCGACCTCGAGTCGCGCCGCGCCCTCGCTGCAGATCAACCAGCCCGTGCGCGCCCCCGGCGTCAGGTCCGCATCGGGCGTGAGGCGCACGCCGATCGGGTCCCACCGCAGCATCGTCAGGTCGGGCACGTCGTCGGGCTCGGCGAAGACGACGCCCTCGACCTCCCACTCCATCGTGACCGCGTCGGCGGCCACCGCGGCGTCCTGCAGCACGCACGCGCCGCTGACGCCGCGCCCCACGGCGATCAGCGGCAGGCCCGCCGCCCACTCCGACGTCGGCCGCAGCGCGTGCACGTCGGGCACCTCGCCGACGCCAAGCGCGGCGGCACCGATGATCTTGCCGGCGGTGAAGTCGTTGTCGGGGTCCGGCGCCGTGCCGGTGTAGATGGCGCTGGCCTTCTCGCCCGGGAAGCCCTCCCCGCCGGTGAGGATCGCGGCCGGGATCGAGCGGTACACGACGATCGCGACGTCGGTGCGGCGCTGCGCCGCCACCACGAGCGCGGCGGGCTGCGCCCCGGTCGGCTGCAAGACGACGCTGCGGAAGATCAGCGTCGTGCCGTCGGTGCCGGGATCGTCGTCCTTCACCAGCGCCACGGCGGCGTTGCTGAAGTCGTTGAACGCCGTGATGCCCTTCTCGCTCGTCCAGATCCGCAGGTCGCCGCCGGCCGAGCCGGTGCCGTGCGTCTCGTCGTAGCCGAGCGCGGAGCCGCCCTGCGGCATGTTGCCGCCGGTCGACTCGGCGAGGGCGGTGTACCCGAGGCCGAGCTGGCGCTGGCCGATGACGCCGTCGAACTGCAGCACCGCGGGCCCGGTGCGGTACAGCTTGATCCGGTCGTTCACCAGGTCGACGAACACGAAGCCGCCGTCGTTCGCGGGGTCCGTGCTGCCGACCGGGATCACGAACCGCCCCGCGTCGGGGTCGACGTAGACGTCGCCGACGCGCCCGCCCGGAAGCGCCTGCAGGCCCGAGACGCCCGCGCCGGTGCCGTAGCCGACGATCCGCCACACCGGCGTCCGCAGGCCGATGTCGATGAACGCGAGCTGCGAGAGCACCGGGGTCAGGCCGGAGCCGGGGACGGCCGTGACCTCGTTCGAGGTCGCGATGGCGCCGGCGCCGGCGCCGTAGTAGTCGGACGGCCACGCCTCGACGTGCTGCAGCGCGTGCGGCGTCGCGATCGTGAAGGTCCCCACGACGGTCGAGAAGTCGGCGCCGCTGTTCGCGCTGGCGCAGCGGAACCGCGGGAGCATCGGCACCGTGGGGATGTTGCCGGCGTTCACCGTCGCCGAGATCAGGCGGTTGCCGCTCAGGTCGTCGACGTTGACCTTCCAGACCAGGCCCCGGCGCTCGAACTCGATGGTGAGCCCGTCCTCGGGCACGTCGGGCATGTTCGCGTACTGCGCCACGCCCGACTGGCCCGCGCCGTCGGCCTTGTCGATGAAGAGGTCGACGACGATGCGCTTGAAGTCCGGCGACGCGCCGCCCTCGACGTGGTCGACCGTGACCTCGACGGTGACGCGCGCCTCCTCGTCGCCGACGTCGGCCAGCCAGTCGAGCGCGACGAGGGTGTCTTGCGTCTCGACCGGCATGTCGTAGGTCTCGGGCCGCGTCCAGCGCACCGTGGTCCGCGACGTGAAGTCGCCGGTGACGGTGACGCCGTCGACCTTGGCCGTGCCACCCGCGCCAGCGACGGCCACGCCGATCTCGAGGCCGCGTCCCTCGTCGTCGGCGCCGGGCGTGGCGAAGCCGCCGCCGGTCGTCGAGGCCGTCCACAGGAGCGGATCGAGCTCGTCCCCGACCCACTCCTCGAACACGACGCCGCGCGCCTGCTCCGCCCACCACGACGCCGTGCCGGTGTAGCTGTGCCAGCCCTCGACGTGGGTGAACTTCGCGATCGTCGCCGTCCAGGCGGCGGCGCCGTTCTGGCGCACGCCGAACTCGATGAAGAGGATCCCCGAGACCGCGCCGGTGAAGACGTTGATCGGGTCGTCGTTCGTCGGCACCGCGTCGAGCTTGAGCACGCCGGCCTCGCGCCGGATCACCAGGTCGTACTTCGCCGTGGCGCCGAAGCCGTACCCCGTGTAGCCCTCTTGCTCGCCGACGCCGCCGACCTCGGCCGCGAAGCCGGCCGGGTGGTCGATGGTGGCGTTGCGGGTGTGCTTCACGCGCCAGTAGTCGGCGAGGTCGGTGAGGCGCCGCACGCCGAACCACACCGCGTTGTCCAGCTCGCCGGTGTCGTCGGTGCCGGGCGTCATGGTGCTCTGCACCGTGAGCCGGACGTGGAAGTCGCCGCGGAGCTGGAAGCGGCCGTCGACCTCGAAGCGCTCGGCGGCGCCGCCTGCGGTCGACGCGACGATGCCGCCCGGGAGCTGGTCCCAATCCATCGTCTCGGCCGCGACGGACCACTTGAGGCTGTTGAGGTCGTAGACGTCCGAGGAGAACGACTCCGTCAGGCCCGTCGAGACCACGACGCCGTCCTCGTACCAGCGGCCGTCGGCGCCGAAGCCGACGTACTTCGACACGCCGGCCGGGGCGTTGAAGTCGCCGTGCGCGTCGCGCCACGGCCCGATGGCGCGGGCGCTGCCGTTGACCTGCAGGTCGCGGCGGTCGGCGTCGGCGTCGCCCTTGCGGACGTGGTGTCGCCAGCGAGCAGCCATCGCCGCCTACTCCGTCAGGATGGTCAGGGAGCGCAGGACGATCTTCTGCCCCACCGCGAGCTGCACGTCCTCGACGGGGGTGATGATCCGCGCGTTCTCGACCTCGTCGCCGAGGTTGCAGATCGCGTCGAACAGCGTCTTGACCTTGAGCATCCCGCGCCCGCGCCCGTTCTCGATGGGGAGCGAGGCGGTGCGGAGCGTGACGTCGGACTGCAGCCGGCGCACGGTCGCGGCGCTGCCGCGGGTGGACAGCTTGAGCGAGATCGTGACGTCCACGTCGCGGAAGACCGGGTCGGCGTAGATGACCTTGATCCCCGCGGCGCGCCAGCCCTCGACCTCGTTGCCGTCGCCGTCGGTGTAGCCGTCGATCCGCTGCTCGACGCCCTCGAACTGCTCGTCGGTGGCCAGCTCGCCGCCGTGCTGGCAGATGTAGAGCCGCACCGCGGCGTTGTCGGGCCCGGGCTCGTCGAGGAACTCTTCGGCGGCGGCGCTCATGATCGGGTGCCGCACGACGCCGTCGCTGCCCGTCTCGGCGTAGGTCATGGCCGCATACTCGAGCGCGGCCGGCGTCGCCCGGGTCCGGGCCGTCAGCCAGTCGTAGAAGCGCTGGCGCGCCTCCTCGTCGTTGCCCTCGTCGCGCCCGCTCGTGACGGCGTAGACGTTGGTGACGGTGACGTCGCCATCCTCGAAGCCGGGGATCGGGTTGGGGAGCGTCGTGATCGTGCCGGCGCCGACGTTGTAGCCGCTGCCCTCCTCGCTGGCGTCGGCGACGATGTCGATCTCGTTCTCGTTCGCGGCCATCTCGGCGTCGGCCCGCGTCGCGAAGTCGCGGAAGGTGCCGTCGGCGGTGATGCACCGCGCCACGGTGCCGGCGGGGATGGGGATCACGCCGGCCACGCCAGCCGCGCGCGCGAAGCGCAGCGTCGTGAAGGCGACCACGGCCTCGGGCCAGTCGATGCCGAAGTCGGCGAGGCGGCGCCGGAGCGCGTCGCCGGTCGCGGTCGAGACGTAGAAGCCCTCGGCGATGATGAGGCCGCTGGCGTAGACCTGGGCCAGCTCCGGCGCGAAGACGCCCCGGCAGAAGGCCGAGAGGATCGAGACGCGCGCTACGTCGGTCGCCCGCGTCTGCGCCACCACGGCGTTCATGCCGTCGGTGCCGATCTCCTCCTCGGTGCGGACGAGGAAGTCCTCCGCCATCCCTGCCCCCTGCCTACGAGGTCAGCGCCAGCCGGCCCCGCGGCACGCCGTCGATCGTGGTTAGCTCGAAGTCGACGTCGAAGACGCCGCTTCGGGCCACCACGGTAACACGGTCGACGCTGCGGACGCGCGGGTCCTGCTCCAACGTCCGCTTCGCTGCGACGGCGTTGAGACGGACCTGCAGGTCGGTGGCCCACTTCCCTTGCGACTCGCGGTGCAGGTGGCTCCCGAGGTCGGGCGCGTAGTGCAGCGCGCCGAGCGGCACGACGCAGCACGACCACAGCGCCTGCAGGAGATTCGGCACGCCGCCGATGGTGCGGACGTCGCCGACGTCGGGATCCCACGCCAGCGCCCTCGTCTCGGGGTCGACGTAGATGTCGACGCCGAAGATGCGCTCGTCGCGGTCGGCGCCGAGCTGCCCGCCGACGGCGTCGGCGGCGCCGGTCGCGCCGCCGGCATCGTGCCGGGCCGGAATCAGCACCGTCTCGCCGAGGTAGGCGACCCACCGATCGCCGGGCCGGGGCGGCGGGTCGTCGCTCGGTCGCGTGCGGCTGCTGTCGATGTACGGCCAGCGGAGCCGGTTGAGTCGGATCAGGTCGATGTCGGTGAAGCCCGACGGCCGGAGCCGGTCCAGCGTCGCGCCGGGCGTGACGGCGGCCTGCCGCGCCCCGAGGCTCAGGGCGCCGAGCGCCTGGCGCCCGGTGCCGCGGTCGAGGTCGGGGAGCCCGAGGCGGGCGCGCGTGTTCGCCAGCGCCGTCGGCGGGCGCAGGCCCTGCGCGGCCGTGCCGGCGGTCGGGCCGATGGCGTCGTCGCCGTCGAGGCTCGGCGCGCGCACGCCCTCGCGCTGCGCCACCGCGGCCCACGTCCGGGTCAGGTCCCGGCGCATGTTCTCGAACGCGCGCAGCACGGGCCCGTCGGGGCCGAAGCGGTCGCCCTGGTTCACCCCGAGCGTCTCGTCGAGGTTCACCGTCAGCGCCGCCAGCTCCTGCACCGCGTCGTTGAAGAGGTTGACGTTGTAGGCGACGAACGTGTTGACGCCCTGCGCGTACCCTTCGAGGAAGTGCCGCACGTCGCCGACGGCCGCGACGCCCTGGGTGAACGGCGCGATCGTCTGCTGGTAGCGCGAGAACATCTGGTCGAACGAGTAGCGGTTGAGCGCCTGCACGCCCCGGAGCAGCTTCGCGTAGAAGCCCAGCTCGGCCTCGGCGCGCCGCTGCAGCTCGCGCGCGCTGGCCTGCCGACGCTTGTAGGCGCACAGCGACACCGTCCAGCCGTAGGTGCTGGCCTGCCGCGCGTTGCGCGTCGTCGGCACCGTGCTCTGGTGCGGCACCACGACGAACAGCGAGTCACCGGCGGGATCGTCGCCGCTGATCGGGGCGTCGGGGTTGAACCATTCGAGCTCGACCTGCTCGCGTGGTCGCCCCGCCACGATGGGCTGCAGGATCTCGGCGAAGAACAGCTCCAAGGCCCGGAGCCACGCCATGCCGTCGGGCTTGCCCGCGCCGCGCCCGTCGGGCCACACGCCGGACGAGCCGCGCATGGTGTGGTACTCGAGCCCGCGCGCGTCCGTCTCCGGCAGGTCGACGGTGAAGCCGCCGGCCGTCGGGTGCACGGCCAGGCGGACGCCGGGCTGGCGGTTGTAGGACTCGACGTGGCCGAGCACCGCCAGCTCGCGCAGGACCTCGAACGTGTCGCGGTCGACGATGCGGAAGATCATCCGCAGGTCGTAGCCGCTCAGGTTCGGCGCGTCGGGGTCGAACGCGCGCGGGCGCACGACGGGCCCGAGGCGCGACGCGACGCCACCGATCTGCGGGATGCTCGGGTCGAGTCCAGGCGGGAGCGGCACGAGTCACCTCCCCTTCAAGTACGAGGAGCCGGTCACGATCTGGCCGACGACCTGCACCGCCTCGGCGGCCACCGGGGGCTGGTCGTCCTTCTGCGGGATCGCGTCCATCGGGAGCGCCGGCAGGGCGCCGCCGCCGGGCATGGCGCGGAGGAACGCATCCACGGCGATCATCCACGCCGCGAACTGCGGCGACGTGATCGAGTCGATCGCGATGTAGTCGCCGATGGGCGCGCCCTCGGCGCTCGGCCCGCGGGCGATGCGGTTGAGGCCCGAGAGCAACACGACGCGGCCGATGTCGCCCTCGCCGCTGGCGGCGACGATCTGCAGGTACTTCGCGCCGCCGTTCTCCTTGGGGCTCTTGATCGAGTAGAAGCCGCCCTCGATGTGGATCTCGAAGCGCTCGAACACGTCGAGGAGGTCGTGCGACTCGATGTCGTGGTGCGTCGCCGAGACCCACGGGCACGGGAAGAAGATCGGGTCGTAGACGTTGCCGGCGAGGTACATCAGCACGCCCCACGAGGGGCGCTTCTTCGTCCCCACGCGCGGCAGGCGGGCGCCGACGACGCGGGCCTTCTCGTAGGGCGCGCCGGAGCTGATCCGGCCGCTGCAGAGCCATCCGGGGCCGCGCTTCGGGTCGCTGCGGTAGACCTTCTCGACGCTGGCCCACTGCGGGACGATCGACAGGCGCCCGCCGCCGACGCCGACCATGTTCTCGTTGCTCATCCCGCCCCCGCTCGGTGCGCGCCCGCCGGCCCGGGCCCGATCTGCCAGCCGCGGTTGACCTGCAGCGTCGACAGGAACGCGCCGGTCCCGAAGTCGTAGCTGTGCTGGACGCCGCGGATGTAGAACTCGCGCGTCGGGCGCCCGTCCTGCTGCCCGTCGTCGGTGCGGCCGTGCCAGACGAGGCGCCGGCCGGCGCGGTACTTCGCCCGACCGCGCACCTGGATCGTGCCTTCGAGCATGATCGGCTGCGGCTCGTACCAGACGCGCAGCGTGCGAGACATCTCCTCGGCGGCCTTGATCACGGCGGCCTGCTGGTCGCCGCCGGGCGTGCCGATGACCATGTGCGGGCTCGTGTGCTCCAAGGGCCGGATGCCGTAGCGGCCGATGTAGCCGGGCTGGCTCCGGCGCCCGCAGAACTCCGGCGCAAGCAGCGCCTTGAAGCCGCCTTCCTCGAAGAACGCGCCCTGGCCGGGCGAGACGAAAAACACGTTCTTCACGTCGCGCATCCCGTGCGCCAGCGTCGAGCCCATGAGGTCGTCGGCCGTCATCTCGACGGTCTCGACCTCGTTGAGCAGGAAGCGCGACGCCGTCGGGCGCCGGCCGAGCACGGTCCAGTCCACGACGTCGAGCGCCTCGGCGAAGCCGGGCAGGGCGAACGGCTTGAGCCGGTGGTGCAGGCGCGCCCGCGGCACGCCCTTCCCCCCGCCGTCGCGCTCGTAGGTCACGAACAGCTCGTGGAACACGCGGTCCATGACCTGATACAGCATGTTCAGGATCGGGCCTGGCTGCGGGTGGATCGAGCCGGTCTGCAACAGGAGCTTCGTGAGCCCGAGCTTGTCGCCGACGTAGGTCCACGACCGGGGCACCTTGTACTTGGTGCCGGGCTTCGGCGGGAACTTCGCCAGCGCCGCGTCGAGGTCGGCGGGTGTGTACTCCGCCGGCAGGAGCAGGTCGCGGATCTTGTTGTCGCCCGGCAGGAGCAGGTTCATGAAGCTGCTGCCGTGGTTCAACAGGTAGTAGAACAGGATCGAGAGCAGCGCCTGCCGCGGGTCGACGTCCTCCCCGACGATCTGTTTCGCCCACACGAGCTGCCCGGTGAGCTGTTCGAGGAACGAGTCGGTGATCGTGCGGTCGAGGTCCGACGCTTCGAGCGCGTGGGTCTCGAGGTATGGCGCCCACCAGACGGTCGCGTCCACCAGCACGGCCTCGATGCCCCGGCCGCGGATCGCCATCGAGCGTTGCGGGCCCTGGGGCGTCCAGCGCTCGGACTCCACCGCGGGCTCGGTGAGCCCGACCATGACGGTCGGGTCCTCGTCCTCGCCAGCGACGCCCATGTCGATGAACACCAGCGAGTAGGCGGGGATCCGCTCCGCCAGCGAGTCGACCTGCCCGAAGTTGTGGGGCGCCAGGTGCAGCGTGAAGCCGTTGACCGGGCCGTCCACGGTCGACGAGACCTCGACGCGCATCAGGTCGCTCAGGGACTGCGAGCCGACGGGCCCCGCCCACTCGAAGGTCTCCGTGGGCTGCCAGGGTAGGTGCGGGGTGATGATCTTCACCCGGCAGAACGTGGTGCGGCTGCTCAAGGTCTCGCCCCCTGCGCGGCGGCGGCGCCCTGCGCGGCGCCGATGGCGGCCTGCTTCGCGGCGATCTCGGCCATCGAGCCGCCGAAGAGACTGAACTCGAAGAGGTAGTGCGCCGCCGACCCCGTGCGCTCGCCGCGCAGGTAGTTCACGGCGTCGCCGATGCCGAGGAGCGCGTTGCCGGCGAGGTCGAAGGCGTCGGTGGACTCGGCGAGGCGCACCGCGAGCCGGCGCGCCGCCTCCTTGAAGTCCATGCTGATCGGCTTGAGCTTCTCGCCGATCGGCTCGTAGACGTCGGTCTCCATCGCCGACTTGAGCGCCTGCATCTTGTACGCTTCGGTGCCCTGCACCGCGGCGAGCTGGTCGCTCAGGTCGGGGCCGAACATGAGCTCGCCCTCGGTCAGCATCTTGCCGCCCGCGCCGCGCATGTGGCGGAAGACGCGGCGGTTTTCGTGGAAGTTGAGCCCGCGGCCGGCGAGGGCCTTGAACGCCATCTGGCCCATCTCGCCGCCGCCGCCGAGCCGCACCGACTCGCCGTAGAGCGCTTCGAGGACCTCGGGCGCGCCGGACTCGAGTGCCTCCTGCATCCCCCAATACGTGCCGATGTCGATCCCGTACTTCTCCTTGAACTTCCCGCGGTCCATGCGCCGGACGGCGTGCAGGCGAGACGCGGAGACGGGATCGCCGCCCGTCGCGGCGCCCATCATGCCGCCGAGCAGACGCTGCGTGACGTCCTGCCCGCGCTCGTTCATGTAGGGCGAGCCGAACGCGCCCGCGACGAGGCCCATGTACCGCAGCGGCGCGTCGGTCCCGACCTGATACATGCCGTGGCCGAGCTGCGCCGTCGTCGCGCCGAGCCATCCGAGGTAGGTCTCCGGGCGCGCGTTGAAGCCCATCAGGCCCATCGCGCGCTCGGCCATCTGAGCGTTCATCGGCCCGTACATGGCCATGTGCCCGAACTGGCCGAGCACGGCGTTGGGAGACAGGCCGGTCGCGCGGGCGAAGCGCACCGCGGCCTCGGAGCCCTCGACGGTGCCGGTGAGGCGCGCGTAGTCGGTGAGCCCGCTGCGGATGTCGTGCAGCGTGAGGGCGTACTGCTTTCGGAGCCCCGCCAGCGACGCGGTGACGGTCGAGAAGTTGCCGCCGAGCCGGGCCCCGAGGTCCTGCACGGTCTCCGCGTGCTCCTCGTAGGCTTCCATGCTCCGCGTCACCATGCGGATGCCCTCGAAGATCGTGAACAGCCCCGCGACCTGGTTGGCCTTGTTGCGGACCCAATTGAAGCCGCCGACGGCGCTGTCCTTGGCCCACTGGCCTGCGGTGCGCGGCGTCTCGCCGTCGGGGCCAGTGCCGAACGTGGCGCGCCGCATCCAGTACCCGGCGGCCTGCCCGAAGTTCGGTTGGCCGTCGGCGCCGTAGCGGGCCCGGATCGCGTCCGAGTCCATGATCGCGGCCCGCTGCGCGCCGAGCTGCGACAGGATCTGCATCTGGCCGTGCAGCTCCTCGAACTCGGGCATCTGCATCGCCTGCCGCCACTGGCGGGCGTTGCCGTGGGCCTTGAGCGCGCCGTACCAGCCGTAATACGGGTTCGCCTCGGCCTGGCCCCGGACGCGGTCCATCGAGCGGACGAGGTGCTCGTGGTGGCGCGAGACGCGGTCCTGGTACACCGCGAACTGATCGCGCTCCCGCTGGCGCATGTGTCCGACGCGGATCTGCGTCTGCGCCAGCCGGTTCATCTCCGTCTGTGCGAGACGCACGTCCTCGGGCAGCTCGCGCCAGGCGGTGCGGACCTGCGCCGAGTCGAGGGCGAAGCGCGCCAGCCGTAGCTGCGTGTCGCCGGAGTCGAGGTGCAGCCGGAGGTGTGCCGTGCTCGTCATGGACGCTGTGCCCCGAAGTATCGCCGCGGGTCGATGGCTTGGCCAGCGTGGCGCAGCTCGTAGTGCAGGTGCGGCCCGGTCGATCGGCCCGTGCTCCCCACGCCGCCGATCGCCTGCCCCGCCTCGACTTGGACGCCCTGCCGCGGGCGTCCCTGGTCGTCGAGCAGCCGCGGATCGATGTGGTCGAGGTGCGCGTACAGGCTCGTCAGCCGCGGGTTGGTGCGGTGGCGCAGGACGACGACGTTGCCATAGGCGCCGTAGCCGTTCGGCTCGAAGCCGGCGATCTCGAGTGTACCGGCGGTCGTGGCCACGACGGGCGTTCCCGTCGGCGCCGCGACGTCGAGGCCCTGGTGGACGTGCGTGCCGCGGACGTCGCCGACGTGGCCGGTGACGCGCCCGCCGGCCACGGGGAACTGCAACTGCGGCGCGGGGCCGTCCGAGCCGCCGAAGTCGGGCTCAAGCACGGGCAGACCGAGCCGCCGCCGGCCGGCGTTGATCGTGCCTCGCACGTCGCGCACGGCCTCGTGGTACAGGTCGCGCGCCATGCCGTAGGTCGCGCCGCCGAAGATGGCGGCGGCCATCAGGCCGTTGTTGTCGCCGCCCGCGGCCAGCATCTGCATCCCGAGGATGAGCTGCGCCTCGGCAGGCATCCCGCCGATCGCCTTGGTCACGGCGTCGAAGATCGACTCGCCGTTGGCGAAGCCCTCGGCGGCGGTGACGACCGCGTCCTTGATGTCGGTGGCCATCTCGACGAGCGGCACGCCGATCCGGTACTGCGCCCAGTCGATCCCTGCGTTCTCGCGCGCGATGCTGTGCCGCGAGGTCCCGTCCGGGCCCTTCATCATCGGGCCCTCACGCCAGCGCTCGTTCGGGTCGAGGAACGCGATCGGGCGCCCGGTGGCGGGGTCGACGCCGCGCCCGGGCCGGTGGCCCTCGGTGGGCTCGTCGGCGCCGTAGCCCTTCCCCGCGCTCCGCACGCGGCCGAGCTGCGGCACGACGCGCTCCCACACCAGCCGGGCGTCGCGGTGGGACAGGCCCGGCATCATGGAGCGGAAGATCGTGCGGGCGAACTCCTCGTCGTCGGGGCTCTTGGCGCGCGCGTAGGCCGCGAACGCCTGCATGATGCGCGGGTCGCCGCTGTCGATCAGCCGCATCGCGCCGAGGTAGGTGCGGGGGTCCACGACCTCCGCCGCCGGGCCGGCGCCGAGCGTGACCGGGGCCGCGAAGTGCCGGCGCACGGCCGCGATCTTCGCCGCCGTGACGGCCTCGCCGGAGCGCGCCCTGCTGGCGCCGACGCTCCCCGCCATGAGCCCCTGCCAGCGCTCGCCGCCGAGCCCCGCTTCGCCGAAGAGGGTGGCGAGGCCGATGGCGTCGCGGGAGTCGGCGAGCCCCACGCCGGCCGACATCGCGGCGGCGACGGCCTCGACGTTGGCCATGAACTGCTCCGGGCGGTCGCGCATCCCGGCCTGGTGCATGGCGCGGTTGACGTCGAGCAGCAACGACCCGCTGGTCATGGCGCCCTCGGGCGACCCCTCGGGCCAGACGTCGGTGCGGTGCTCGAGTGCGTGCGCCTTCTCGCCGCTCGGCGCGAGGCCGGCGGGCCACGTCTCCCGCTTCACCGGGACCTGCAGCACCAGCGACTCGTGGACGTGCGTGAGCAGGCGCTGGTAGTGCGCGCTGGCCTCGGCCGGCGCGAGGCCCATGCGGCGCGAGAACTGCGACGCCGCGAGCAGGCGGCCCCCGGTCAGGAACGGGCCGAGGGCGCGTGCGCCGGCGATCATCTCGCCGCTGGTGTACGCGAACGCCGACGCCGCCTTCTCGGCCATGCCCCGGAGCTCAATGACGGCCGCGTCGCCCTGCCGCCGGTAGAGGGTCTCGTACTTCGGCGCCGCGCGAGGGATGCCGATGTTGACGTCGACCTGCCGTGACCACCACGGATCGCCAGCGCGCTCGACTCCGACGCCGCCCTTCCCCGGCCGCAACATGGCGCGCTGCGCCGCCAGCGCGGTCAGCTCCTCGGTGTTGGCCTCTGCCTTCCCCATGCCCTCGTGGAGAAAGCCGAAGAGGTACGCCGCGCCGTACCCGCGCAGCATCTGCGCCGCGCCCGTGACGCGGGCGTAGCCGCGCCGGAGCATCCCCTGCGCGAAGCCGCCCGCGGTGCCGGTCGGGCCCCACAACCAGAAGCGCGCCGCGGGCGGGATCCGCAGGCCCCACCGGACGCCGGGCGAGCCGGCGAAGCCGGGCCCCGGCGCATCGGGCACGCCCACGGGCGTCGGCGGCATGGCGATCGTGGTGCCGTCGGGGCCGAACGTCGGGAGCCCGACGGCGCCGATGGCTGGCGTCGACCAGCGGATCGGGTTCCAGTCCGCGGATGCGACGGTGACGCGCTGCGCGCGGTCGAGGATCTGGCGCAGGTACGCGGCGCGCTGGCGCAGCGAGTACGCCTTGTTGTGCTGCTCCTGCCGCTGCGCGAGGTCGGCGAGGGGCGTGCCGCCGACCAGCGACGTCGGGTGAACCTGCCCGATCTCCGCTGCCAGCTCGACGAGCGTGCGCTCGTAGTATTGCCGGACGGTCTCGACCTGCTCGTGGAAGAGAGCGCGGTGCCGGCGCAGGATGCCGCCCTGGCGCTCGTGCCACCGCGCGAAGACCTCGACGTCGCGCGCGCCGGCCAGCACCGCGTCGGGGATCTGCGCGATGTGCTCCTCGGCCTCCTGGCCCCATTGCTTGAGCAGGTCGACGTTGCGGTCGGAAAGCGACGTGTCCGCGCGCGTCACGAGCCCCACGGGCCCGTTGCGGGTCGATCCCTGCGACCGCATCGGTCAGGTGTCCCCGGTGAGCTTGTAGAGGGCGCGGCGCTCGGCGTCGTCGGGGGTCTGCGGGGCCATGCCCGGGAAGCGCTTGCCCTGCGCCTCCATGCGTTCGAGCGCGGCGAGGTAGCGCTGGCGCCCGCGGATCAGCGACTCGATCAGGGTCGTGCGCCCCTCCTCGATGGCCTGCAGCTCGGGGTGGATCACACGCGCGCCGCACGCCGAGCACCAGGTCGACGTCGTCGGGATGTTGCAGCGCTCGTTCGGGCACTTCCGCACCGGCCTCGACTGCCCCGCCTGCGGCGCATTCGCGACCAGGGCCCCGCCGCACTCGCAGCAGAAGCGGCCGGCGCGCACCAGCGCCTCGCAGGCCCCGCAGAAGTCGAGGCCGTCGTCGAGGACGGTGTGCGCGATGATCAGCAGTTCGGTCTCGGGGTCGAGGCCGTCGGCTCCGGGCGTCAGGAGGTGCGGCAGGGCCCGCACGGCGCGCCAGCGCGCGCGGTTCTCCTCAGCCCTTGCGGTCCTGAGCGCGGAAGCGAGTGTCCACGTCGCGAAACGTGTCGTGGAACGCGAGCGCCGCCCTCCCCACCTCCTCGAACTCGGCCGGGTCGACGTTCTCGAAGTCCAGCAGCGGGCGCGGCGCGCCGTCGGGCTGGTTCTTCGCCTTCCAGTCGTCCGGGCACGCCACGAGGTACTCGCGGAGCACGGCCTCCATGCGGACGCCGTCGCCGTCCATCTGCTCCACGACGTCGGGGAACATGCCGCCCGCGGCCAGCGCGCGGGCGATGTGCGCCGGAATCCGGGCGATGCCGCCACGGCCGGGCCGGCGCAGGGTGAACGCGCGGTCGTTGACGGTGACGGCCTTCTCGGGTGGCTTGAACACGGGGGACCTCCTCGACGGGGTGTGCAGCCGCTGGTGGGTGCGGCTCGAGATCAGGCCGCGGCGTTGAGGTCGTCAGCCCACACGACCTCGATACCGCTGCCGGAGAAGTTGTTGGTGATCTTGGCCATCGCCGAGCCGCTGATGCCGATGCTGGCCGGGAGCACGCCGCGGACCTCGGCGATGATCTCGCCGCGGTCCTCGTCGAACAGCCGCACCGCGATCGGATTGAACGCGGCGATGTTGTTCTCGCCGGGCGCGGCGCCGACGGCCTGCAGCGAGTCGGCCGGCACCGTGAGGGTCTGGCCCCACGAAATGTCGGCGCGGTCGATGCCGTGCAGGACGTTCTCGACGGCCTTCTTCTTGCCGACGGCGCGGATCAGCTCCGTGGCGAGCGTCTGGTTGATCGAGAACTGTTCGACGTACCCGAGGGTGAAGCCCTTGGGGTTGACGTCGGTGACGACGATGAACTGGCAAAGCGAGCAGGAGCGCGAGCGCGCGTCGCGTGCCATGTGCCGGACCTCCCGTTACGCGGCGAGCGACGTGGACAGGGCCACGCGCCGGATGTTGCCCCGGATGCGGACGTGGTCGACCTCGCCCACGAGTCCGACCTCGAAGCTGATGTAGACGGCCCCGCCGCGGACCTCGACGACGGGGATCGTGAACGCCGGGACGGCCGCGCCCGTGTCGGGGTCGAGGCCGGCGGCGATGACGCCCGCGTCGCGCCACTTCCGCAGCTCGTCCATGACGATCCCGCGGACGTTGGCCACGTACTCGACGGTGCCCCACGCCACCATCTGCGGCCTGACGCGCTCCTCGACGGCGATTCGCAGCCAGTCGAGGGTCACGGTCTCCGACCACTTCTGCAGCGCCGTCGTGTTGCCCTGGTAGGTGCTGCGGCCGAGGGAGATCAGGACCTTGCCGCCCTCCTCGCGCAGCGTGTTCACGCCGGCCAGCAGGGACTTCTCGCGCACCGACTTCTTCTGCCGGTCGGCGGGGTCGATCGCGCTGGCGTTGATCCGGCGGTTGGTCAGCACGACGCTCTGCACGTCGCCCGGCGCGTCAACGCCGCCCGTCGCGCCCGCGAACATCGCCGCGACGTGGAACGGGTCGCGCTGCGTGTTCCGCGTGTCCAGCACGCGCTGGTGCCAGATCGCGATGCGCTCGTTGGCGATCTGGCCCGCGTACTTGCGGGCCGACTCTGCGGGCGTGTAGGCCTGCATCCCGAACACGGCGCGCCAGACCTTGCCCTCGTCGAGCTGCTCCTGCATCCAGGTCCGCACCAGCTCCTGCACGGTGCTGTCGTAGGTGTCGACGAACAGCACGCCGGACGTCAGCTCCGCGGCTTCGAGCTCGTCGAGCGCGGCCGTCCAGTCCGAGGACGCGACCGCAGGCTGCGTGCCGCCAGCGAAGCGGGTGTACGCGGCCATGACGGCGGGTTGCAGGACCGCGGCGGCGGCGCGGGCGACGGTGACGCCCGGCACGGGGCCGATGCGGCGCGCGTTCTGGTTGAGCCAGACGATGATCGCGCCGAGGTTGGCGGTCACGACCGTCGCCCCGGCGGCGACCAGCTCCGTACCTGCGACGGCGTCGAACTCGTAGCTCGGGCAGGACGAGAGGTTGAGATCCGTGGTCGCCAGCGTGGCGGTGTAGCCGACCTGGCGGTTGATGAACGACGCCACCTTCTCGACGGTGTCGAAGTCCGGCGAGGTCAGGTCGATGTTGATCGAGGCGCTGCCGTCGCTGGCGCCGACGAGGGTGATCGCGAAGGTCGTCGCCTTGTCGGCGGCGCGCGTGACCACCAGCGTCGCGGTGTCGGCGTCGCCGTTGTAGTCGACGGTGAACAGCGGCCCGAGGTTGTCGCCGCTCAGGATCCAGGCGGGGTTGTCCTTGTACTTGAGGTACACGCGCCGGCCGGCGGTCGTGCCGGCGGTGATCTTCCCGTACAGGTTGTTCGGCCCGGTGCCGAGATCGAGGCTGGTCGCGGTGGCGACGGTGACGTCCCCGGCGCCCTTGATCGCCCACGTCGCGGGCGTCGGGGCGTTGTCCTCGGCGCCGACGCGCACGGTGCGGAGCTTCGACGGCCGACGCATGTCGGCGACGTTGAAGCCGGGGTTGAGCGCGAATCGGCCGCACAGCGAGGCGGCGTCGCGCAGGTCCTCGGGGTCGCGGGACTCGAGGAACTCGGCCAGCGACGTGTGCTCGACGACCTCGCCGATGGGGCCGGCGTTGAAGCGGGCGAGCAGCGTCGGCACGAAGGGGTTGGCGAGGATCGCCTGTCCGCCCTCGGTGAACGTGAACTTGGTGTCGATGCTCGGCTCGACACGCTCCCGGCCGGAGAAGTCCTGCACCCCCAAGGCCATCGCACCGCCCCCTTACGGCGTCGGCCGGCGGCGCTCGGCCGCGAGCAGCGCTTCCCACTGCTCCGCCGTGCGGGCCGTCTCCGCCTGTTCCGTGTCGCTGTTTCGCCGAAAGTAGCCGATCAAGAGGGCCCGGTCCACAGCCGGCCGCCCCGTGCAGAAGTCGTCGATCGAGAGCATCAGCGCCGCAGATCCACTCGCTTCGCTCCCACCGTCACCCCCACGCTTTCGTCCTTGTGCCACGCGACCTCCTCCTTGGTGCTCAACTCGACTCGCCCACCGATCGTCACCTCCCGCATGAACGTCTTGTACGTGTCGATGAACGTCAGGCCGCTCATCTGCGCCGTGACGTCGCTGTCGAACGCACGATCGAACATGCGGATGGAGTTTCGGTACAGGTACAGCAACACCTCCGCCATCCAGTCGCAAGCGTCTGGTGTGACGGCGTGGCACTGGACCGAATAGCGCTCCTGCCACGTCGAGCGCAGGTCGCGCACGATCGGGCCCTCCGGCGAGCCGCTGCGCGTGACGTAGCGGCCGGTGTTCCCGACGGGGCGCCCCTGCTCGTCGCTGGCCTCGAACGTGACGGCGTAGCAGGGCGCGACGCCGGCCGTCTGCGGGAAGCCGATGATCGTGCGGATCGCCATCTTCCCGAACCACTCGATCGCTCGGTCCTCCTGTCGGCGGTGGACCTCGTAGGAGTCGCCGACGGCGACGCCCTCGGCGGCGAGGTCGACGGCGCCGACGACGCGGAAGCGGCTCCCCGTCGAGTCGAGCAGCTCCCACGACTTGCCGGCGGCGGCGCCGGTCACGATGGCTAGGCGCTCGCCGTCCTCGTGGTGCCCCTCGCCGTCGAAGCGGCCGTAGACGTTGAACGGGAAGTGCTGCTCGGGGTCGACGATGGTGTCGGCGTCGACCTCGCGGATCTGGCCCGAGACCTCGTAGCGGTCGCACAGGGCGCGTCGGAGCCACGCGGCGTCGTTGCGTCGCGCGATGATCCCGCGGTCGATCAGGCGCCGGATCAGGTACTGCACGGTCAGGTCCCTCCGCCCTTGAGCGCCTTCATCATCGCGGCCTCGACGTCCTTGACGAAGGCGTCCTCGAACATGCCCCGGATGATCGGGTCAGTGACGTCGGCCACCTTCTTCGCGACGAAGGCGCCGCGCCGCGCCGGGATCCACCACTGGCTGTGCTGCGTGATGGTGCGGATCGTCATGTACTGCGTGTGCCCGCGGGCGCCGCTCTTGAACATGCCCTCGTAGCGGCCCGTGGCGTGGAACGGCGACGGCGGCTCGCGCTTCCCGGCCTTCGCGGCGGCGACGGCGGCGGCGAAGCTCGGCGCGCTCTTGGCCTGGGGCTGTGCGATCAGCTCCTGCGTCTCCCGCTTGTTCGGCGTGACGTACCGCCCCCCTGGATGCTCGCCGAGCGGGTGATCAGCAGGGCGCCCTGGGCCACGTCCTCGAGTCCCGATCACGACCTGCCGCCGAAAGACGGTCTTCTCGACGTCCTCGTGCTCGGCGACGATCCGGCCCGGCTTCCCGGTCAGGCGCTCGCCGGGGCGGAGCGTCTTGGCGATCTCGTGCACCGCCTTCGGCATCGACGCCTTCTCGCGGCCGACGCTGGCGCCCTCGCCGGCCCGGGCGGGCGTGTAGTGGCGGAAGGGGATCAGGATGTACCAGCGCCCTTGCCGCTTGGACCACCGCGACTTCGGCGTGCGGCCCCACCGGATCCGCGACGCGAGGTTGTAGGGCGGGTGCCCGTACTCGATCGCGGCGGCGTGGCGCGCGTTGTTGAACACCCCGACGGCGAGCCGGTCCTTGTCGAACGGGTACTGGAAGCTGTCCTCCGTCCGCAGGCCAGCGAGGTACGCGCCGGTGAGGCGGTTGACGGCCTCGCCGTCGGCGAGCCGGCCCCACGTCTCCAACTGCAGGATGCCGGCGCGGCGCACCGCCTCGCGGAGCCGGGGGAAGTCGACGCCCGCCGGCGCCACCGGCATCGGGACGTTGAGCAGGTAGCCGGCGTGGTTCCGGTCGTTCGGCCCCGGCATCGGTCACGCCCCGCCGAGCGCGTTGGCCTGTCGGGCGATGGCCATGAAGCGCTTGACCTGGCAGGTGTACGCGAGCCGCTCGCCGTCCTCGCGCAGCTTCGGCAACTCGTCGCGGATGATGAAGTGCGCCCGGTAGCCGTAGCGGACGCCGTAGTGCTCGCCGAGGGCGGGCGAGTCGCCGTCCGGGAGCCATTCGATCGTCTGGCCGTTGAGCTGCCAGTCGACGCCCCGCACGTAGCGCTTCTCGCGCGTGCGGACGACCTCGACGCGGGTGATCATCCGGTAGCGCAGCCGTTCGAGGCTCTCGGCGCCGCCGGGCGCCAGCTCGCCGCGGCGCAGCAGTTCGTTCGGGCACACCGCCTCTTCGAGCGGGTGCACGAACATATCCCCGAGGCCGAGCGGCTGTGTGCTCGGCCACGTCACGGTGAAGGCGCCGGGCTCGCCGAGGCCGAGGCGCTGCGCCATCTCGGCCTGGGCGTTGTGCCCCGTCCACTGCACGGGCAGGTCGACGAGCTCGTCGTCGGCGTCGTAGATGAAGCCCCACCCGTCGCAGTCTTCGCAGGTCTCGTCGGGGTTGTGGGTCTCGACGTCGTAGCAGGAGCAGATCACGCCCCTCCGCACGAGCGTCGGCTGGCCCTCGATCCTGAGCTGGTGGTCAATGTCGGCCTGCCGCAGTCGCGGCGGCTTCGGCATCTTCGGCCACGGGAGCGGCTTCGGCATCAGTTCTTGCCCTCCGGCGGGCGCTCTGCGCCGCGCTGGCGCCCGTTCTCGTGCCCGGACGGGCATCGACCGTCGGCGGCGACCGGGAGCCCGCAGCGGGCGCAGGGGCGGCCGGCGCGCGGGCGCGACGTCGGTGCCGGTTCCGACGGGCGGCGGATGGCGTCCAGGTCCTCGACCTCGTGGCGCGTCGCCATCATCCGACCTCGAGTCGGTCAGCGTTGAAGCCCGCCGACATCTGGACGTGCCCCCGGGTGCAGCGCAGCACGCCGGCCTTGCCGCGCGCGGCGTCCGCGTCGGCGACGAGCTGCCCGCCGCACATATCACACGGCCTGCCGCCGACGACGACGCGGCCGTCGGCCAGGCGCTCGACGATCTCCTCGTCGGCGACGACGGTGGCCTCGATGGGGCCCGGCTTCGGCCCCACGCGCGGCGACCGCGGCGGGCGTGGGCGCGGCTCCGGCGCGACGTCCGACGACGGCTGTTCGAGCTTCGGCGGCGGCTCCGGCTTCTCCTCGACCTGCCGCGGCATCCGGCGCTCGTGGAAGTGACCCCGCACCATGCCGGCGAACGCGCGCCCCACGCTCGGCGACGACATCAGCGCCCGGTAGGTCTCGAAGGGGACCGCGGCGTAGCGGTAGACGGTGCCGCCGGTGAAGGCCACTTCGAGGACGCGGTTGCCCTCGTCGTACCCGACGCTGTCGACGTTCGAGCTGTGCACCGGCGACCTCGAGATCGGGCGCCTGGGCTCGAACGCGGCGTCGAAGAGGGGGTTGTCGGCGTCGAGCGCCATCTCAGAAGACCTTGGCCGAGCCGCGGACGAGGCGGCGCATCTCGTCGATCTTCTCCTTGCTGCACCACTCCTTGATCGCGTCGGCCTGCAGCAGCGCCGAGAAGCGCCCGCCGGGCTGCGAGTCGGCGACGCTCATGGAGCGCGACACGCCGTCCTTGCTCGTGCTCTGGCTCTGCACCGCGGCGCGGTTCGCACGCCGGGCAGCGACGGGGAGCAGCGTCGAGACCGCGCGCCAGCCGATCAGGGCCTTCACGTCCTCGGGCACGCTCGGGAGCCCGCCCTCGTAGTCGAGGGCCCACACCAGCGGCCACTTCTGGCCCCGCATCCCGGCCGCGCCGAGGATCCAGCCGAACGTGGCCGAGTAGGCGATGGCGCTCTGAGCGAACTCGTAGCTGCCCGAGTCCACGATCATGCGGACGACGCCGTGGTTCCGGTTGAGGTTGAACCACCGCGTCGGGAGCGTATAGAGCACCGTCTGGCCGTAGATGATCCGGGCCCTGGTGATGCGCCACACGGGGTTGTGCGGCAGGGTCAGGATGCCAGCGGGGCCGCCGCTGTGCGGCCACTGCATATCGAGCGGGTCGACCTCCTCGTCGTAGTCCTCGCCGTGCACCAGCGGCGTGCCGCCCGGGATCGTCAGCTCCGGCCGACACGCGAACCGCGTGGTCTTGAGGTGCACTTCGAGCGCGCGCTCGACGTAGGCGGCCTGTTGGCGGATGTGCGCCGCGATCGTCGCGTCGGGCAGGATCGGCTGCGGCACGCCGTCCTCGTCCTCCTCGACGAGCATGTCGAAGAGGTCGTCGGCGCCGAAGCTGCCGAGGAAGTCGCCGCGGATCTCGTCCACGCTCAGGACGCCCGCGACGGCGACGGCGGCGAGGTTCGCGACCTGGATCGAGTGGTTGTCGATCGTCTCGTCGTCGCCGAGCTGCGGCACGAACGTCGTGCGGACGTAGTAGAAGCCGACGGTGTCGACGGCGTTGAACACCACGCGCCGCGCGCCGACGCCGACGTTCTGGATGTCTGCGCCCTCGCGGGTCTGCAGCACGGTCTCGCCGTCGGTGTCGATCAGCTCGATCGCGACGACGCTGGACGGGTTGTAGAGCGCGAGGGTCGCGGCGGCGCGGAACGACACCGTGACCTGCATCGCGTCGTCGACTTGGAACGGATCGCCAGCGAGGGCGACGAGCGTTTCGAGGGCCACGGCGTCACCCTCCTGGGCTGCGGGCTACGTCAGGTTGTGGCGGTGGTAGACGTTCAGGAGGAGACGATACGTCAGCGCGCCGTTCGGCACCACGTCGGGGGTGAAGGCGTCCTTGAGCGTGTCGACGGTGGCACCGATCAGCGCCGGGGCGCTGCTCCACGCGACGTTGGCGTCGTTGACCAGCGTCTCGCCCGGGCCGCCCGCCGACGGGAAGTAGAGGCCGAGCGTGTTGCCGGTGCCGATCGTGACCTCGCTGGCCGAGGCCCCGACCTGCGCCTTGGTCACGTTGCCGGCCAGCGAGGCGCAGATTTTCGTGCCGGCGACGGTGGTGCCCTCGTTCCCGGCGGCGACGAAGACCTCGTTGGAGAAGAGGCCGTACTGGTCATAGATCGGCACGGTGACGTCGCCGCCATCCCAATCCGCGGGGAACGTGCAGGTCAGCGTGCGCGGCACGTCGGGGTTCTGGAAGCCGACGCCGTTGTGCATGTTGCCGCCGTTCGCGGCGAAGCCTGGGATGACGTGGTCGGGGTCCGCGGCGGCCGGGGCGGCGCCGGTCTTGTAGAGCGTCGCGCCGGCCTGCACCGCGACCGACTGCACCGGGATCGCGGGGCCGTTCACGACCACGGCGCGGTCGTCGCCGACGCCGATGGCCATGAGCTTCTTGACCTGGCCCGGCGCGGTGGGTTCGGTCGGCGAAAGCGCTCCGGCGGCGACGGTGTCGAGCCAGTAGAGCGTGCCCTCGTTGGCGCCGGACAGGTCGATCTCCTGCCCCGCCTCGGCCCACCGGAACGTCGTGGACGTCGGCACCTCGACGACGATGCCGACGATGCCGGCCGCGTTCGAGGGGCTGTCCGCGGTGGCTTTCTCCCACAGGCCGAAGTTCCCGCGGATCGTGTCGCCGACGGCGAAGCCGTGATCGCCGCTCGTCGACCCGACGCCGTAGCCGACGTCGAGCGCCACGCGGGCGGCCTCGGGGTCGGGCAGGTCGGCGAGGTTCTGCGAGCGCTGCAGGCCAGTGATCGCCGTGAGGGGCGCCGCGTCGCCAGCGCCGCCGGACATCCCCTCGACCTCGAAGCCCTCGGTGAACGAGCCGATCAGCGTGATCGCGGCGTTGCCGTGCGAGCCCGGCACGTCGTTCTCGAGTGAGACCGTGCCGTCGCCGTTGTCGGTGGCCGTGACGCGGATGGCGTGCGCGTTGATCGCGGCGGTGATGCGCGCCGCGAGCTGCGCCGCCGATGGCCCGCCGCCGGTGTCGATCTGCGTGCCGTTGTAGCTCGGGCCGATGCCGCCGGTGTTCGTCCAGGTGAAGTTGACGGGGTCGTCGATGCCGTCGGGGAGCGTGAAGCCCTCGCCGAACATATAGCCGGACGGCTCGCCGCCGACGGTGAGCAGCCCGGTCGCGGCCACCGGCGTCTCCGTCTCGCCGCCGCCTCCGCCGCCGACGGGGGCTGCGCCGCGCCCCTTCCCGCGCTCGAAGCCCATTACCGCGTCACCTTCGCCAGCACGCGGCCCGTGACCTTCACGTTGGCCTCGCCGGACGGCCGGAGCCGCATCGTCTGGTTCCAGGCCCCGATCGCGAACGTGTCGTCCACGTCGCCGAGGTCGGCGGCGAGGGTGAGGTAGTTCGCGGTGTTGTCGTCGCCAGCGGCGACGAAGGCGTCGCTGCGCTTCTTGTAGTCGACGCCGACGGTGTTGGTGGCGTCGGCGAAGACCTGCCAGTGGCCGATCTGTGCGTGCGCCGGCAGACCCTCGATCGCGTGCGTGACGCCCGAGTAGCCGGCGGGCCCGATCACGGCCTCCTCGCCGTCGTTGATCGTGATCGAGAACGTGAAGGGCTGCACGCCCTCGGGGAGCTGTCGCAGGTTCATCGCGGGCCTACTCCACGAAGCCGAGGCCCTCGCCAGCGACGCGCAGGCGCACGTTGGTAGCGGGGGCGACGAAATTGAAGGTCGTGAGGCGGTAGAGGGTGAAGCGCCCGACGACGTGGTCGTCGAGCTTCTCGACGCGGTGGCCGACGCCGGCCCACGTCTCGCCCTTCACCATCGCGCCGGTGTCCTGGCGTCGCCACGCCTCGACGGTGACGGTCGAGGTGTTGTCGAGCGCGACGACGCTGCCGTCGTCGGCGAGGAACTCGACGAAGAAGCGCGCCGAGGTGAACGGCCGCAGGTCGAACAGCCGGGGCTCCGCCGACGCGGCGGCGACGCTCGCCGCCGGCAACGCCTCGTCGTCGTCGACGGCGGCGGGCACGCGCTCGAAGCCGAAGCCGGAGACGGCCGGGTCGAACGTGACCTGGCCGCGCTGCAGCTTGACGTGCAGCGGGTCGCGCCCGGGCGCGGAGAACGCTCGCTGGAACCACTCCCATACGTCGCGCGCCGTCACGCGCATCGTGCCGCGGCTGTTCGGCATGGCGGCTTACTCCTCCGCGTCCGCGGCCTTCTTCTTGCCGCCGCCGGTGGCCTTCGACGCGGCGGCGTGCTCGCGCGGGAACTCGCGCCCGAGGATGGCGTCGAGCATGTCGCGCTTCGACGTCGAGGGCTCGAGTCCGAGGCCCTCGACGATCTGGCGCAGGCGGTCGGCGCCGCCCTCGTTCTCGGGCCGGGCCAGCTCCTGCAACTCGTCGCGGCGGCGCTCGTAGTGCGACTTCTTGTTGCCGCCCGTCTGGCGCTTCTCGTCGCCGTCGGCGCCGCGCTTCTCGACCGCCTTCTCGTCGCCGGCCTGCGCCTCGGCCTCCTGCGCCTTGCCGGCGGCGCGCTCGCGCTCCTGCTTGATGTACCGCTGCAGCATCGCCTCGCTGCCCTCGGGGGGCATCGGGCGGGCGCCGTAGGGGAACACCTCCTGCGCGTGCAGGTAGCGCTGGTAGGCGCGGGCGTCGGCGGCGGCCTTGCGCTCGACACCGAGGGCCACCAGCTCCTCGACGTTCGGCGGCTCCGGCCGGCGCTCGACGATCACGCGGGGCAGGCGCGTCGGCATGAGGCCGGGCACGGGTCCGTCCTTGTACGTGACCTCGTAGCGCTGCGGGCGCTTCTCGGCGAACTGCCCGACGATCTCCGGGAGCTCGGCCTGGTTGGTGTCCTTGTTGCGCGCGGCGCCGTCGCCGTCGAAGACGAGCGTGACGCCGCCGAGGACGACTTCGCGGTTGAAGGGCTGGCCCTCGACGCGCTTCTGGCGGATGAAACAGTGACGTGCGGCCATCGGTGAGGCTCCGGGTGCGTGGTGGAAGCCGCCCGGGCGCCGGATGGTGCGCGCCCTGGGCGGGCCGGGGCGCGGGTTACAGGCCGCGCGTGCCGATGTTGTAGTACACGATGACGCGGAACGGCTGCGGAACCTCGGGGCAGAAGCGCTCGATCAGCCGCTCCCACTCGAAGTCGCCGATGTCGGCCATCTTGCGCGCGGTCAGCTCGCGCAGCGTCGCGTAGCGGATCGCGTTGTCGTAGGGGTTGGCACCGAGGCGGTTCTCCTTCGAGCGCGGCGCCAGCATCTCGAGGAACAGCGCCCACCGACCACCGGGCAGGAAGTAGTTGTGGTCGTCGTGGGTGACGGTCGCGGCCGTGTTCTTGATCTCCGCGACCTCCCAGAAGACGTTGGGCTTCTCGGCGGTGTTGCGGAGGATCCGGTAGCTGTGGGCGTCGGCGCGGGTCGTGATGGTGATCCGCACCGAGTCACCGGCGTCCAGGCCGTCGATCGCGGCGGTCGCGGCGCTCGACTCCGAGTAGCCCTGATCGTTGACCGCCTGGATCTTGTACTTGATCACGGCGTTCGCGCCGTTGAGGTCCGCGGCCTCCCACCGGCTGTTCGCGTTCGCGTTGAGCACGGTGACGGTCGGGACCGCGGGCTGCGACGGCGCGCCGACGGCGGGCTGGCCCTTCCACTCGGCCTTGTGGAAGGACGGGTGCAGGGTGTTGTCGACGACGAACTTCGCGACGCCGCCCTGGTGCTGGATGCCGGCGATCGTGGTGCCGAGGATGATGCCCTCGTTCACCTTCGAGGCGTCGATGCGCTCCATGACGGCGCCGTTCGAGCCGATCTTCTCGATCTCGCCCTGGAAGCCCTCGGACGTCTGCGGGTCCATGACCAGCAGGTTGCCCTGGCCCCACGCCTCCTCGAACATGCGCGTGCCGGCGCTGCGGACGTCGGAGCGGCGCAGCGGGCCGCCGCGACGGTCGACGAAGACGTCGGCGTCGATCGACCACGGCTCGTCGGCGAAGTCGGCGCTGGACCGCTTCTCGCGCCAGAGCTGCAGGACGCCCTTGAAGCGCAGCTCGGACGCGGTCGTGCTCGTGTCGGCGAAGATGGTCGCCACCGACTTCTTGAGCAGGTGGAGGCGCATCACGCCTTCGCGGTTGGACTCGAGCGCGCGGGTGGCACCGAGGATCGAGACGGTCTTCTGATCCTGGGCCGTCCCCGTGACCTGGTTGACGTGCTGCAGGGTCACGATGCGGTTGACGTGCCGCTCGACGCGCAGCGATTCCTTGGACCCGAGCGTGCCCTCGGCGGTGAAGATCGGGCCGCCGACGTCGCCGTAGCTCGTCACCACGTCGTACTCGTGGTTGATGCTCGCGGCGGGCACGTTCGGGATCATCCGCATGAACTGCAGGTGCTCGCGGCGCCAGAGATAGACGTGGGCCGTCATCTCCAGGTTCTCGGGCACCGCGCCCTGCGCGTTGATGCCGTCCGCGCCGCCGGCCATCATGACGGCCTTGAGGCGCTCCTCGCCGCCCATGATGCGGAGCACGTCGGCAGACAGCGGGATCACGGTCGCGCCGCCGACGTTGACCATCGCCTTGACGCGCTCGACGCCGCCGAGCTGGCCGATGATCTGGCTGTTCAGGGGGACGACGAGGCCGCTGATGTTGCCTTCCGTCCGGTACTGCTGGTCGCTCATCGAGTACACCTACCTCCGCCGGCCGGGACGCCCCGCCAGCGCCATGCCCGGTTAGCGGGCGTCCTTGAGCGCCGCCTTGACGGCGTCCGGGTTCTTGAACGTGGTGTCGGCGCGGAACTCGCCGTGGTTCACCGCCCACTGCGCGTCGCCCATGCCGATCTGGCCCTCGTAGACGAGCGGCATGAGCACGCGCTCACGGCCGGTGGCGTCCAGCGACTTCAGCTTCTCGTTGACCTGAGCCATGCCGTCGAGGACGGGCGGCGGGTCGCCGAGACGCTGCCCCGCGGTCGCCGGCAGAGCGTTCGAGCCCGCGACGCCGCGCGTCGGCATGTGGCCCGCCGGCAGGGCCCGCATGGCGCCGATCGCCTTGCCGGTCTCTTCGAGGCCCGCCAGCGCCGCCACGTTGGCCTCGGCGATCGTGTCGAGCGCCTTGTGGACGGGCGCCAGGTGCTGATCGAGCAGCGCCTTGACGCGCTCCTCGACGAGCGCGCCCATGTGCGCCATGAACGCCTCGCCGTCGAGCAGCGTGACCTGCTCGGTGCCGGGCGGGAGCTGCAGCGCCTTCCCGGGCTCGTCGGGGTTCTCGTCGTCGTCGGGCTCCTCGCCGTTGTCGTCGCCGCTGCGGCCCGGCGCGGCGCCACCGGGCGCGCCGCCGGGCGGCGGGGCGGCGGGCCGGCGCGGCGGAGCCGCGGGGGCGGCCGGCGCGGCGGGGCGCGCGGGCGCCGCCGGGGGCGCGGCGGGCGCGCCCGGGGTCGGGCCGCCGCCGGCCGGTGCCGGCGCCATCGCGCCGCCGGGCTCGGGGGCGCCCATCGCCTTGCCGGGCTCGTTGCCCGGAAGCATCGCGGTCAGGCGCGCCGACTGCGCCCGGAGCCGATCCATCGCGTTCATGCCGCCTCACTCCCTCTGTTCGCGCCGGGCGCACCGCTCCGGGCGAGTCGAAGCGTGTCTCGCGCCCGTTGGGCGCTCCATCCGAGGCAGTCCGTCATGTGGTCGATCGCCGCCTTGTCGCTGGCGAACGTGCCACGGCCCCGGAGGTGCACGCAGTCCTGGGGCCCGTCCTCGAGCCCCACTTCACGGCGAGACGCCTTCCGCGCCCCACCAGAGGTCTTGCCCGGGCGCGGCGCGCCTTCGAGGTCCTCGGGGACCGCGCCCGTGCTGTTGATCCCGCCCGTGCCGCCGGCCGACACCACGCCCTTCCCGGGCTCACGGTGGCCACGGATGAAGCACGGCACGCAGCCCTCGCCGTCGCAGGGCTCGTCCGGCACGCCGCCGAGTAGCGCCTTGGTGAACTCCCCGAACGGGGCCGTGCGTACCTCGGTGTCGACGTGCACGCCCTGGTTGCAGACGGCCAGGTGGTTCATGAGCAGCTTGAGCCGCGTGATCCACCGGCCATCGGGGAGCCGCTCGCGCTCGCGGCTGATCGCCGGGCCGCCGACGCTGCAGTGCACCTTCTCGGGCGCCATCTGCAGCCACGTCCACGCCGTATCGGCGTGCGCGTTGACGCCCTTGGGCCACAAGAAGCCCTCGGCGTAGGCCACGCCGTCGGGAGAGACGCGGATGCCCGTGAGGGCCCCGATCACGTACTCCTCGGGGCTCCGGCCGGCGGCGAGCATCTCCGGCGGGAGTTTCCCCGGCCGGGACCAGTGGTTCAGGTCGATCCAGCCCGCCTGCGCGATCACGTAGGACGCGAACTTGCGGATCGACTCGATGTCCATGACCTCGCCTTCGAGGTCGGGACGCTCGTCCGAGAACCGGAACCACACCCACCGGGCGCCGACGGGGACGGTGACGCCGTTGCGCTTCCGTACCCCGTTCTCGATGACCAGCTCGGGCGAGGCGAAACCGGCCGAGCCCGCCTTCGCGGCCTCGTCGTACCAGCCGAGACGCACGGGGGGCGCGGGCACGAAGTCCGCGTACCCGTCACCGAACGCAATCTGCTGGCGCCAACCCGCGTACACGCCGGCCCCGAAACGAAAAAAGCCGGGCGCCATCCACGGAGACCCCGCGGGCCCGAGAGGAGGGATCAGCCCCCTCGGGTCCGCGGGCGTGGACAACGCCCGGCTTTCGCCTTGTTCCTGTTTGCCGCTAGGCTATGCGGCACCACCATCGAGAGTCAACGGGAGCAGGGATCATGGCGAAGCGGTTGGAGGTGAGGCAGGGCGAGCGGCGGCGCCGGACGGCGATGCTCGTGGCGGTCGGCGTGCTCGTGGCGGGGGTCACGGGCGCTGCCGCCGGGAAGGTGTCTCAGTCCAGCGCCAGCGAGACGACCGCGGGCGCCTGCGCGGCCTGGGACGTCAAGGTCTGGCTGCCGACGATGGACCGGAGCTGCACCGCGCTCGTCTCGGGCTGCGCCGTGCCCGACGGGTGGGAGCCGGTCGGCACCGACGGCGGGGCCGTCATCCTGCGCCGCTGTCGCCCGTAGCGCGGTGCACGACCACGACGGCGAGCTTCCCCCGCGGCGCCGTCGCCTTCCCCGCCTCGCCGCTCCGCACCACCGCCACGCCGCCGACCTCGTGGTGGTGATGGCACTTCGGGCACTTCACGCGCATCCGCCCGTTGCTGATCGAGACCCGACGCGCCTTGAGCGCGCCGTTCGGGCCGTCGAGGTCGCCGAGGACCTCGCCACACCCGTCGCAGGCGACGGCGGGCACTCGATCAGCCCGCGCGCTCGGCGGGCCAGCGCCGGTTCTTGTAGTCGCAGTTGTCGAAGCCGGGCCGCGACGGCATGGCCTTCTGGAAGCCGTCGGCCTTCATGTACGTGCGCGCCACCGACGGCGTGAACGCCGCTGGCGCGCCGCAGGTCTCGCAGACGTGGGGGTCGTGGCGGGCGTCGATCTTCCGCAGGTCGAGGGTGATGTGGCCCTCGTCGCACTTGTACTCGTAGAGCGGCATCGTCAGCCCCCCGCCGCCCTGTGGCTGGACCGCTGGCGCGGCCGTGCCGGCGCGGCGCGGCGCACCGGCTCCGGCCTGGGCGCCGACGCGCCGAGCCCCGCCAGCGCGCACACCAGCGCGAGCGACTTCCCGCGCCGTCGCTCGCGGTCTCGGCGGCGGCGGAAGCCCTCGGGGTCGATGGCCTCCTCGTCGGCGTCGGCGATCAGCGAGACGGCCTGCGCCGCCGTCACGAGCTGCTCGGCCTGCTCCTCGGTTTCGAGCTCGATCACTGCTCCTCGCCTCCCTGCAGCAAGGTCTCGATGTGGTGCCGGCGGTCGAGGAGCCGCTCGTAGTCGGCGCGATCCTCGGCAGTCCAGGGCCCCGCCTTCGGGTCGAGTAGCAGGCGCTGGTGGTGATGGATGTCGCGCACGATGTCGTCGTGCTCCCGCATGAGGCCGGCGCGGATCTGGCCGTGGTGGTGCTCGGCGAGGCGCAGCGCGCCCTCGACGCGCGCGAGGTTGCGGCGCACGTTCTCGCGGTGTGTCGCAGTCGGATCGTCGCTCGTCTGGCTCGTCGGGCGCGTGCTCACGCCGTCTTCGCCTCCGCCCCGTCGTCTCGCTTGGCCAGGTGCTGCCGAAGATAGTACGCGAGCCCGGAGTCGTCGAGGCGCTCGGTCGCCCCGTCGAAGAAGAGGTCGTTGAGCGCCCGCTTACGTTCCAAGCGGTCGCGGTTGGCGTGCTCCCACGGGTGATCGACGCCGAGCGTGTAGATGTCGGGCTCCTGGTGCTCCTGCCCGATGCGGTTGATGCGCGCCTGCCGCTGGTCCCACGTCATGAACGTCTGCGGGATGTCGTGCTCGACGAGGTAGGAGCCACGCTGCAGGTTCGCGCCGGTGGCGCCCGCGTCGGACAGCACGATCACGTTGGCCTCGCCGCGCTGGAACGCCTCCTTGGCCTTGGCCTTGTTGTCGGCGCCGTCCTTGCCGGTGAGGGTGACGACCTTGTGGCCTGCGGACTCGAGCCGGCGTCGAATCGCCTCGACGGCGTCGAGATTGCGAGCGAAGACGACGCCCGACTTCGGGCGCCCCTTCGCGTCCTTCTCGCCCGCGTGCTTGCCGACGATCTCGGCGACGCGGTCGAACTTGGCCGAGCCCTCGTGCACGTTGATCGCGTGGTTGTAGGCGGCCTCGCGGATGATGCCGGCGCTCCCCTGCAGCCGCTTCGCGATCTCGTGGTGCTCGTGCGGCGGGGCGTCCTTGAACGCGCCCGGAGACAGCTTCCGCATCGCGTCGATGTCGACCTCGCCACGCTGCTGCGCGCGCCGCGCGTCGAGGTAGGCGGTCTCGACCTCGGCGAGCCGCTGGCGCTGCGCCTCGCTCGCGGGGAGCTGCTCGTGGTGGTACTTCGGCTTCGTGCCGGGGTCGACGCGGCCGAGGAACGTGTGCTTTCCCAGCTCGCGGCGGAGCGCGGCCCGGTTCGCCGTCGTGTCGACGCCGTATCGTCGCAGGAACTCGGCGCGGCCGACCTTGCCCTCGCCGTCGCCGTACTTGTGCGGCGCGACCTTTTTGAGCTGGTCGAAGATTTCGCTGGCGTCGTTCTTCACCGGGCTCCCGGTCATGTACCCGATGTGCTTCGACAAGCGGCCGAGCGAGTCGATCACGCGGGCCATGTGGGAGTCACGCTTGCCGGCGCGGTTGAGGGCGGTGTGGCCCTCGTCCACGGCCATGAAGTCGAGCAGGCCGTCGGCGCCGTGCTTCCGCAGCGCGTCGGCGACGTGCTTGTCGGTGTCGGCCTCGCTCCACGCGCCGGGGGCCTCGTTGCCCTCGGCGTCGTAGCCCGTCATGCGGGTCGTGACCTCCTCGGGCGGGATCCCGAGGTGGCGCGACACCATCTCGGTCACGTCGTCGCGCAGCGCCTGGTGCGTGACCACGACCATGTGGTTGCCGGGGTCGCCGTAGGCGCGGAAGCGCTCCTCCTTGGGCGCGCCGGCCTTGGCCCACCACTTCGTCTTCCCCGGTTCGAGGTAGGCCAGCGCCTCGGATCCGAACTGGCCCTGGACGATCGACGGCACGGCGTACATGCCGCGCCGCGCCTGCCCGCGGGCGCGGGCCTCGCCGAACGCGCCGAAGCTCACGTTGGTCTTGCCGGATCCGGCGCCGAGGAACACGCCCATGCGCTTCGCGCGCAGCCACGCCTTGACGGCGCGCTGCTGGTCGATCTTCGAGCCGTCCATCGTGATCCCCATGCGGGCCGTGAACGGCTGCCGGGGGTCGACGAGATCGGCGTGCTCGCGGACGTGGTCGGCGAGCTGCGCTTCGAGCGAATCGCCGAGCGTGATGCGCTCGTGGCCGGCGGGCGTGCCGGCGCCGCCGGGGCGGGCGCGGCCCTCGCCGGGGTCGTCGTCGAACGCGGTGCGCTGGCGCTGCTGCAGCGCGCCCTCGTCCTCGAGTCGCTTGTCGATGCGCTCGCGGACGGCGTCGGCGGCGAACTTGCCGCGGTCGCGCTTCTGCAGCGAGCCCTGCGCGGCGGCGCGCCGCTGCTGCTCGTACTCCTTCCACTCGGGATCCATCGCGTGCCGGTGCTGGCGCCAGCCCTCGATGGCGGTCACGCCGGCCTTGAGCGGTTCGCCCGCGAGGCCCTCGTACTGCGCCTTGAAGTCGGCGAGGTAGCGCCCGCGGACGATGTCCTGCATGGCGCGGTAGGCGTTGCGGCTGCCGCGGTGGGCGTTCTTGTAGCCCTCCCAATCGAGCGGCTCGTCGGCCTGCGCCTCCTCCTTGAACTTCGCGTGCGCGGCGTCGCGGTCGCGCTTCCACGCGCGCCAGCCCTCGGTCTCCTCCTCGCCGCCGAACAGCGACGGCGCATAGCGTTCGGGCTCAACGTTCGCGCGCTCCCACGCCGCGATGCGCTCGTCGGGATCTCCGGCGCCGCCCTCGTTCGACTTCCGGGCGTGGTAGCGGTGGTAGGCGAGCCGCAGCGCCTCGCGGTCGGCGTGGGTCAACTCCTCGACGGGCTTGAACGCCACCGTGGCCTCGGGGTGCCGGGCCAGGGCGCGGAACGCGGCGTCGCGGGCGTGGTCGGGGTGCAGCTTCTGGTGGTGCAGCGCGCCGGCCGTGTCGCCGCCGCGGTGGCGCTGGATGTACTCCTCCGCCATCGTCCGCATCGCGGGGCCCCAGTTCTCGGCCATCTGCTTCGTTCCGGTGGCCTCGTGGCGACCGGGCAGGAGCTCGTCGAGCGCGTCGTTGAACTCCTTGAAGCGCGCCGCGCCAGCGCCCTCGCCGCCGCCGGCCGCCGCCGGAGCCGGGCCGAGCTGCGCCGCGTGCTCGTCGCGGGCCCGCTTCCAGGCCCGCCACTCGTCCGTCTCCTCCTCGCCGCCGAACAGCGACGGCGCCATCCGCTGCGGCTCGACGTTGTCGCGGTCCCACGCGGCCAGCTCGGGGTGCTCACCGCCGCCGGCCGCGGGCGTGCCGCCGCCGTGCTGGTCGAACGCGAGGCGGTGCGAGTCGCGGAGCAGGTCCTGGTGGATCTGCGCCGGGCTCCATCCGTCGTTGACGCGCTGGCCGATGTAGCTGGCGAGCGCCTCCTTGACGTTGCCGTGCTTGGCGAGACCGTAGTCGAAGGGCTCGGCGTGCGACGGTGCCGCCGGGCCCGAGTAGACCGGGGCGTCGGTGCGCCGAGCGAAGCCCTGCGGGAGCCATCCCTGCTCGTCGTGCTGCCCGCCCTTGATCGCCTCCATGTCGGCGTGCAGGGCGGCGTCGGCGGGGTCGACCTTCCGCACCAGCTTCGGGAAGCCGCTGGCCTTGACGTGCAGCCAGGCGTTCGTGCCGTCGTGGTGGATCTCGTAGTCGTCCGGCGACAGGCCGATCGCGCGCGCCTGCGACGCCGCGGTGTCGACGGCGGTCTGGCCGAGCGAGACGCGGATCTGGTCCGTCGGCGGCTTCTTGAGCGCGCGGTGCAGCGCCGCCGTCGATTCGAGCGCGCCGAGGGCGCGGCCGAGGGCCTCGCGCGCGCGGTGCAGGTGCTGGATCCGCTGCTGGTTGAGCGCGTGCCACGTCGGCAGGTCGGCGGCCTCGTTCGCCAGCATCCCCTGGTGCAGTTCGTTGGCCGTCTCGTAGGCTTCCCGGGCCGTGGACATCGCCTCTTCGGCCTGATCCTTCTGCGTGCCGGCGTGGTAGTCGCCGACGGCGCCGTGGATGGCCTCGACGTCGTCGCCGCGGTGCTGGTGCACCGCCCACGCCATGAGCTGCGCCGCGCCCTCGGCGCCGAGCGTGTCGATCGCCTGCCGGTCGATGACGGGCCCGCCGAGGATGGTCTGGCCGTGGTTGTTGATCGCGTCCGCGGCGCCGAACGCGAGGTGGTGGAAGAGGTCGCGCTCGGCCTCGCCCGCCTTGAGGTGGTCCTGGGACGCGACGTCCTTGTAGGCGTCGTGGAGCTGGTCGAGGAAGCTGCGCGCGGTGTGCGTGCGGATGTCGTCCTCGAGATCGGCCACCAGCTTCTCGGCGACCTTGGGGTCGATGTGCAGGTCGACGGCGCCGCCGCGCCCCGCCTTCTCGGCCGGCGCCGTGTCGAGGCCCGGATCGTATTCGAGCCCCGGCACCGACTCGCCGGCCTCGATCTTCTTCTTCGCCCGCTGCGCCGCGCGCTTGACCTCCTTGAGTTTCGTGACCAGGTGGTAGACCTGCGCCGCCTTCGCGCCGTCGTCGATGGCCACGTCGCGGTTCTCGCGGCGCTCGTCCATCTCCTCCTTGCTCGGCTCCGGCTTCGCGTTCGTCCCGATGGCCTTGAGCTCGATCGCGCGTTTCAAGAACGCGCGCTTCTGCTCGTCGTCCATCTGGATGCTCGCGACCTCGGACTCTTCGGCGAGGTCCTGCTGCGGGCCGGTGCCGGTGGCGCCGCCGTCGGGCAGGGTCTGCTGGCGGTCGCCCTGGGCCTGCTGCGCGCGCGTCCCGGCGACCTCAACGCGGGCCGCGGTCTGCGCCACCATCGCCTCCTCGCGGACCTCGGCCGGCAGGAGGATGTTGTTGCGGAGCCGGCCGGCGGCCTCGTCCACCAGCACCGCGAGGGCCTCGCTCGGTAGCTCGTCGAGCTTCTCCGGCGTGATCTCCTCGGGCTTCGGTGCGTTCGCCTCCTCGAAGCGCAGCGCCTCGCGCTCGCGGTCGATGCGCTTCGCCTCCTTGGGATCGAGCAGGCCGTGCTTCGCCGCGATCGTCAGCGCTTCGCGCAGGTGCTTCTTGCCGAAGCTGCTGTGCGCGTTGTTGAGCGCCTCGGACATCGGCATCCCGGCGACCAGCTTGCCGAGCCCGTCCAGCTCGGCGCGCTCGCCGTCGTCCATCGGGTGCTCGGTCTTGACCTCGCCGTCCCGCTTCTTCTCGATGTCCTGGCGAGCGGCGATCAGGTTGTCGAGGCGGTCGTAGCGCTGCCAGACCTGCCGCGCCCACCCGCACAGCATGGACGGGTCCGCGGTCTCGATCTCGTGCTGCTCGATCGGGCGGTAGCGCGCGAGGCGCTGCGCGAGGCGGGCGGCGTCCTCTGGCGCGCCGCCGCCGGTGGCGTCCTTGAGCCGGTTCTCCAACGCTCGCACGCGCTCGGCGCGCAGGTCGTCGTTGTCGACGCCGCTGGCCTCCTTCTGGTAGCCGGGCGCCTCCTTCAACTCGTTGTCGGTGAGCAGGTCCTCGGCGCCGAGGCGCGTGTCGTCGGTCTTGATCGACAGCTCGCCGAGGCCCGCTTCGGCGCGCGCGCGGGCGTCGGTGCGGAGCAACTCCTTGGCGGCTTCGCCGGCCCGGTTGGCGTCGCGCAGGAGGCTCTTGAGGTGCTCCTTGCGGAGCTTGTCGCGGGCCTTGTCGTCGAGACCTCGAGTCGCGTCCTGGTCCGGCTGGATGACCTCGTCGCCCTTGCCCCACCCGAGGACCTCGGCGAGCTTCTTGACGATCTCCTGCTCGGTCTTTTCCCGGTCGGCCTTGAGCTTCTCCAACGACTTCGCCTTCTTCGGCGATTCGATCTCCCCCTTCCGCATCGCCTCGGCGCGGGCGCGCTTCTCGGCGCGGCGCACGCTGGCCTCGCGCCGGTACTCCTCCGGCGTCTTGAGGTGGACCTGCACGTAGTTCAACTTCCCGCCGGCGCCGCCGATGATCCGGCCCACGCGGGGGTTGTTCGGGTCGACCTTGATCAGCACCGGGTAGCCGGGCTCGTCCTTGCCGTGCGGGTGAACGGTGATCCACCGTTCGCCAGGGTTCTCGGCCTTCGCTGCCTCCTGGGCGATGGCGGCGAACAGGCGCGGCGACGCCAGCATCAGGCGCATCTACGGACCCCCTCGGTGTGCAGGTTCGAGCTCGATCGTTGGCCGAGGCCGGCGCGGTGTCCAGCGAGACGCGCGCGGGCCGCTACCGGCGCCAGATGAGGACGATCGCGGACTTCCCCGTCTCGGGCCGACCGCGCCGGCCGCAGGCGCTGCAGTGCCAGGCGTCTTTGCAGCGGCACCGCGTCATGGCCTCGCCGCAGCAGCGCGGCGCGTCGTCGTCGGCGGCCTTGGCCAGCTCGGCGCCGGCCGTGATCTTCCGGCCGCGCCGCGCCGGATCGGCGAGCCACGCCGCCAGCGCCGGGATCGTCAGCTTCCGCAGGCCGAGGACGAGGCCGGGGCGGTTGTAGGCGCGGCGCAGGATCGCCTCGGCCTCGTCGCGCGTGCGGAAGCCGCACAGCACCTTGTCCTCGTCGTAGCGGGTCGTGCCCGGCACGGCCATGTGGGCGACGTAGGCGTGCGCGGCGTGCTCGTCCGGCCCGACGAACACGTCGACGGGGTCGCCGTCCACGCCCTCGGTGCGCGCGAACTCGCCGTAGTGCGCCGGCATCACGACGCTCCACGGGTTGCCGTCGCGGTCGGTGCCGCTGCGCGTGTCGCCCTTCGGTGTCTCGACGCGGATCAGGGGCAGTCCGGGGAGCGCGATCGTGCCCTTGAACGGGAAGCGGGCGCGGTTCCTGGCCGGCGGCGGGCCCATCTCCACCGCCTTCGCGGTCTCGGCCAGGGTCTCGAAGGCGAGCGGGTCACGGGCCACGGCGTCAGCTCCCCGTCTTCACCGACTGCTCGTCGTGGACCTCGGCACCGTGCTCGGACAGCGTGTAGGAGTCGACGGCGTTCGCGCCGGGGTTGAACCACGCCCCGTACTGCGCGCCTTCGCGCTCCCACTGGCCGCTGCCGTGGTGCTCCCACACGCCTTGATGCGGGCTCGTGACGTCGTGGACGCGGACCTTGGCGCCGACGGGTGCCTTGTCCATGTGCTCGGCGACCTCGTCGACGTCGTCGCTCTGCGGGAAGTCACTGACCCATCGGTGCTTCTGCGGGTCGAGGTGCAGGCCGGGACGTCCGGCGATCGTGCCGCCCTTCCCGGCCTCACCTCGGAAGCACAACGCGATGACGTGCCGGCCCATGACTGCCCCCTCGCGCGCGTCGAGCGCGTCCAGCGCCTTGTAGATCGCGCCGGTGGCGCGCAACAGGTCGAAGAGGCGGTCGAAGGCGGCGTGGATCTGGTCGCGCTCCTCGCCGAGCGGGTACGGCCAGGCGTGTTCGCCCTTCTTCTTCGCCTCGTCGTCGCGGAAGCGGCCCGTCGGGTGCGGCTGGTCGTGGTCGCGGACGAGGTAGGTATTCCGCCGCCCCGACTTCTTGAGCCGCTGCTCGACGTAGGTCTCGAACGCGCGCGCGAACAGCTCGTGCGGGCGCGTCCAGTACCCTTCTTTCTTCTCGGGGTCGCCGCCGCGGGCGCTCTTGCCGTTGAAGGCGTCGCTGTCCCGGTAGAACCTCGAGTAACCGCCGCTGGTCTTCGTCTTCTGCGCTTCTTCCAGCTCTTTCGCCTTGGCCTTCGCTTCGGCGGAGAAGCGGCCGTGCTGCGCCTCGGCGAGCTGGTAGTCACGCCACAGACGGGTCAGCTTCGAGCGCGTGGCCCATCGGGGGCCGTAGATGGCCCCCATGACGTCCTCGAACGCCTCACGCACGGTCGCCGGCATCTCGCCGAACTGCCGCGCGTTGCCGGCGACGGTGTAGTCGGAGACCCATCCCGCCGCGCCGGCCGTGCCGCCGCGGTGCAACTCGGCCATCAGGTTGTCGAGGGCGTGGCCCCACTCGTGGGCGAGCGAGCCGCCGCCGGCCCACCGCGTCAGGTTGATCGCCTTCGTGCTCGGCTCGTAGTGGGCGCGGGCCATGCCGCCGTGGCCACGCGCGCCGATGCCGAGCGACAGGCGGCCCTTGAGCGACACGACACGGGGCTCGATGCCGAGCACGTCGGCGAGGTCATGGAAGGCGCCGGTGGCGTTGCGGACGTGCTCGCGAGCGTCGTCGTCGTTGACCCAATTGCCGAACTGGACGTTCTTGAGCCCGAACTCGGCGACCATCTGGTGCGACGACGTCATGCCGAGGGCGCGCCCGCCGACGCGCTCTGCCCTGCCGGCGGCCTCGCGCTCCTTGGTCCAGTCGCCCCACGCGACGGGCTTGTCTGCGTCGTCGACCTCGGCGCGGGTCCGGGTCGCCTTCTTGCCCGTCGCCTCCTCGACGAGCCGCTCGGTCTTCTCGTTCCAGCCCTCGCGGTCGAGGTCGCGCCCCATCCAGACGGCGTTCGCGTAGGTCTTGCCGCTGTACTTCTCGGAGACGTTCTGCGACGAGATCGCGCGGGCGAAGCTCGGGCCGAGCATCGCCGCCATCTTGGCGTAGGGGTTCTCGCGGACCTGCGACGGCAGGTCCTTGTCGCGGACGAACTCGCGGCTGCGCTCCGCGCCGGGCTTCGGCTGAAACGGAGCCGTCGCGAGGTAGCTGTCTCGGCTGCGCTCGTCGCGCGCCTGCGCGTAGGTCTCGAACGCTCGGCCGGCGCGGTAGCCTCGGGCGAGGAAGTGCCAGTCCTGCAGCAGCTCGGAGACGTCCTGCGCCGTCGTGCAGGCGTCGAGCGAGCGGGTCAGGAAGTCCAGGCCCTTCATGTACTCGACGCGGGCCTCGTGCGAGTCGGGCGGCTGCGCCGCCACCAGGCGCTCGACGGCGTGGCGGAGCGTGATGTAGCCGGGGCTCTTGCCCTGGGTGCGGAACGCCTCAGCGTCGAAGTCGGGGAGCAGGCGCGCCTTCGTCACGGCCTTCCGCGCCTCGGCCGCGCTCAGTCGCTCGAGATCGGACACGCTGCGCGCCGCGAGGTCGGCGCGGGAGCCGAAGACGTGCTCGCCGGCCTCGACCTTGTGCCGGAGCCGCGACCCCTTGCCCTGCGACGGGCGCGGCGAGCCGACCCACCGCGTTTGCGTGCGGCCCGTGGCGTCGGTGCGCTGCTCGCGGTGCAGGGCGCCGCCGTGGCTCGGGTCCTGCGCGGCACCGGCCGCGGTGTGGTCGGCGGGCTTCGCCGCCGGCTGCAGCGGAAGCGCACCGAAGAGGCCGAGCTGCGGCGGGCCGCTGGCGCCCGTCGAAGCCGCGGGCGCCCGGGCCGGCACCGTCGAGTGAGGCGTTTCGGCCGAAGCCGTCGCCCCGGGTGCCGGCCCGGTGCTCGCAGGTTCTGGACGCGGCGGCGGGGCCGAGAAGAGGCCGAGCTGCGCCGCGGGCGCCGCCGCTGGGCGCGGCTTCGGCGCCGACGTCGGCTTCGAGCTCGATCCGCGGCTTCCGCCGCCGCTGCCACCGAAGAGGCCGAGCTGCGCTTTCGCGGCCTCGCGGGAGAAGCACAGGACGAACACGTTACGCATGGGCGGCCCCCCACACCAGCGCGATCACGTTGCGCCGGACGCGCCGCGGGCGCGCCTTTCCGGCCTCGGCGGAGCGGTCGTGCGGCTTGTCGATCACGATCATCCGCGTGTTCACGCCGGTCTGCCGGTCGGCGTCGCTGCCGGCGAAGCTGCCCTCGGGGAGCCGGTCGTGGTCGGCGCCGACCTCGTCGAGCCAGTCGCGGAACGCCTGCGACTTCTTGTCCGAGCGGAAGAAGGGCCCCTCGGACGTGATCGCGACGAGACGCCCGCCCGGGCGGAGCTTGTCGTAGGCGCGCCGGACGTGCTCGGCGTCCTGGCCGTGCTCGAACGGCGGATTCATCACGATCCGGTCGTAGCCGTGGGGGTCGTCGTGCGCCATGTGGTCGTGGTGCACGACGTTGAAGCCCTGCTCGCGCAGGTAGCCCTGCAGCTTCGTGTTGAACTCGATCGCGTGCAGGTCCGCGTCGGGGTGCGCGTCGCGGATCTCGCGCGCCATGTGGCCGGAGCCGGCCGACGGTTCGAGGACGCGGTGCCCGGGCTGGATGTCCGCGGCGGCGACGGCGCGGCGCGCCAGCGTCGGCGGCGTCGGGAAGTAGCCGGGG